>NZ_CP012159.1:8292500-9492500 GCF_001189295.1 Chondromyces crocatus | reverse complement strand
GGGAAGGGCAGGGGGCGAAGCGGGGGGCGGGGTGGAGGGCGCGGCGCTGGAGGGTTCGCTGCTGGAGGGCGCGGCGCTGGAGGGCGGGGCGAAGGGCAAGGTGACGGTGAAGCAGGCGCCCTTGCCGTCGCCACCGCTGGAGACGTCGATGGTGCCGCCGTGGAGGTCGACGAGCTGCTTGACGATGGCGAGGCCGAGGCCGAGGCCGCCGAAGGAGCGGGTGGTGCCGCCCTCGGCCTGGCGGAAGCGCTCGAAGATGTGCGGGAGGAACTCGTCGGAGATGCCCTTGCCGGTGTCGATCACGGAGAGCTCGACGCCGGTCGCCTTGCGCTCGAGGCGGGCGTGGACGTGGCCGTGGGCAGGGGTGAACTTCACCGCGTTCGAGAGGAGGTTCCAGATGACCTGGTAGAGGCGATCCTCGTCGCCCAGGACCCGGGCGTCGGGGTCGAGGGAGGCGTGGAGTTCGATGCCCTTGGCGTCCGCGGGGGCGCGGACGGTGTCGAGGGACGACTCGACGACGGCGGCGACGGTGACGGTGGTCATCTGGAGCTTGAGCTTGCCGGACGCGATGCGGCTGATGTCGAGCAGGTCGTCGATGACCTGCGACTGGAGGCGGCCGTTGCGTTCGACGGTGTCGAGGGCACGGGCGCGCTGCTCGGTGGGGACCTGGCCGGCGCGGAGCAGGCGGATCCAGCCGAGCATGGCGTTCAAGGGGGTGCGCAGCTCGTGGCTGACCATGGCGAGGAAGTCGTCCTTGAGGCGGTTGGCTTCTTCGGCCTCGGCGCGGGCTTGCTGCTCGCGCTGGAGCAGGGCGTCTCGCTCGCTCTCCTGCTGCTTCTGCGCCGTGGTGTCGCGGGTGATGGTGGCGATCCAGCGGATGTCGTGCGTCTCGGGATCCCGGACGGCGAAGACGGTGTGGTGGGTCGGGATGGACGTGCCGGTGACGAAGTGGCGGAAGCGGAGGCCGCCCTCCCAGCGGCCATGGCGCACGACGGTCGGGAGGATGGTCTGCTCGACGAAGGCGCGGTCCTCGTCCTGGAAATAGTCGAGCAGGCGGAAGCGGCTCGCCTGGCCGGGCGGGAGGCCGACCATGCGCTGGCCCGCTTCGTTGACGTAAGTGACCGCGCCGCCGAGGGTGCCGACGCCGATGAAGTCGGTGGACTGTTCGACGATGGCGGCGAGGCGATCGCGCTCGGCTTCGAGGTGCTTCTGCTCGGTGATGTCGTGGCCCTGGACGAAGATGCCGGTGACGGTGCCGTCGGGGTCGATGATGGGCTGGTAGATGAAGTCGACGAAGCGGGGCTGGAAGGGGCCGCCCGGGGAGCGCTGGACGAGCAGGCGCATGGCGCGCCCGATGAAGGGGGTGCCGCTGGTGTAGACCTTGTCGAGCAGCTCGAAGAAGCCCTGCCCTTCGACGTCGGGGAGCGCCTGGCGAACGGTCTTTCCGAGGAGTTCGCGGTGGCCCATGAGCTGGTAGTACGCCTTGTTCGCCAGCTCGAAGACGTGCTGGGGGCCGCGCAGGAAGCACATGAACCCAGGGGCCTGCTCGAACATGCGGAGGAGGTGCCGCCGCTCCGTGTCGAGGGTCAGGTTGATCTCCTGGACGCGCTGGGCTCGCCCGAGGACTTCGGCCTGGAGCTGCTCGACCGGAGGGAGCTTTTGCTTCTCGGACGTGGGCGTGTGGGGCGGGCGCTTCAGGGCCTGGAGCTCGGTGATGTCGACGGTGTGCTGGAGGATGAAGGCGACCTGACCTTCGTCGTCGAGCAGCGGGGTGTGGGTGGCGCTCCAGGTGCGCTCTTCGAGGACGATGTGATCGCCCACGTGCGTGGGGACGCGGTAGGCGACGAGCGCGACCACGTCGGGGACGCGGCGCTCGAGGACGCGCTGGAACGAGGCGCGGAGCTGGCGGACGCTGTCGTTGTCGGGGGAGCTGGGGTCGTGGGGGAACGCCTCGAAGACGTGCCGGCCGACCAGCTCGTCGAGGCGGCTCGCGGTGACGCGCAGGTACGCCGGGTTCGCCGCGACGTACCGCAGGTCGCGGTCGAGCAGCATGTACGGGTTGGGGGAGGCCTGGAAGAGGCGCTCGAAGTCGATGGCCCGGGGCGCGAGGCGCGGGCTCATGATGCGCCACCCGAGGGATCTTGGACCTCGCGGCCGAGGGCGTTGGCGAGGACGACGATGAGTTCCGTCGGGTCGACGGGCTTGGGGATGTGGGTGGAGAAGCCAGCGGTGAGGGCGCGGGTGCGGTCTTCGCTGCGGGCGTGCGCGGTGAGGGCGATGGCCGGGATGCGGCCGCCCTGATCGCGGGGCAAGCCGCGCAGCTCGCGGGCGAGGGCGTAGCCATCCTTGGTCGGCATCCCGACGTCGCTGACGAGGGCGTCCGGGACCTCGGTCTGGAGGAGGACCATGGCCTCGTCGACGCACGTGGCGAGTCGGACGGTGGCGCCGGCGTCGCCGAGGATCGCGCCGAGCAGCTCGCGGGCGTCTTGCTCGTCGTCGACGACGAGGATGCGGAGGCCTTCGAGGACGTGAGGCGGGAGGGTGAAGGTGGCCTCCTCGGCGGTCTCGCTGTCCATCGGGGGGCGTGTGATCGGGCGGGCAGCGGCGCGGATCGGGATGCGGACGGTGAACGTGGCGCCCTTGCCGAGCCCCTCGCTCTCGGCTCGGACGGTGCCGCCGTGCAGCTCGACGATGTTGCGCACGATGGCGAGGCCGAGGCCGAGGCCGCCGACCTTGCGGTTGCCCTGCTCGACCTGGTGGAACTTCTCGAAGACGTACGGGAGGAAGTCGGGGGTGATGCCCTTGCCGTCGTCGGAGACGCTCAGCTCGAACTGCGACGCGAGGCGCCGCGCGGCGATGCGCACCTTGCCGCCGGTGGGGGTGAACTTGACGGAGTTCGAGATCAGGTTCCAGACCACCTGCTGGAAACGATCGGGGTCGGCGATGATGTGGCCGACGTCGGCGTCGACGTCCGTCTCCAGGGTGATCTTCTTCGCCTCGGCGGCAGGGCGGGCGGAGTCGAGGGCGGCTTCGATGACGCGGGGGATGTAGACGCTGGTGGGCTCGATCTTGAGCTTGCCCACGACGATGCGGGAGATGTCGAGCAGGTCCTCGATGAGCTGGGCCTGGGCGCGGGCGTTGCGCTCGATGGTCTCGATGCCCTTGGTGAGCATGGCCTGGGCGTCCGGGTTGGCCTTGATGATCTGGGACCAGCCGAGGATGGCGTTGAGGGGGGTGCGCAGCTCGTGGGAGACGGTGGCGATGAACTGATCCTTGGTGACGCTGGCTTCCTCGGCGCGGCGGCGCAGCTGCTGGGCCTCCTCGTACATCCTGGCGTTTTCCAGGGCGAGGGCGGCGTGTCGGCCCAGCGTCTTGAGGAGCTGGACGCGCTGGGGGTCGAAGGTGCGGGTGGTGCTGGTGAGCCCCACCGACAGGAGGCCGACGGTCCGCTCGTGGGCGACGAGGGGGACGAGGGCGAGCTGTTTCACGCCGAGCGATTTGACGTACGCGGCGTGCTCCGCGGAGGGGCCGTTGCCATCGAGCCATCGCGCCACGTCGTCCACGAGCTGCACCTCGGCGGCAGCGAGGGGCCCGCGCAGGGTCGGCGCAAAGTCGGGGCTCAAGGTGACGACGGGGAAGCGCTCCTGGAGTTCGTCGCCGATGGGTTCCGGGAGGGCGGTGCTCACGAGGCGCATCTCGCCGCTCGCTGCGACGAGGCGCGTGGTCGCCATGTCGGCCAGATCGGGGACGACGAGGCGGGTGATCTCCTGGAGGATGGCGTCGACGTCGAGGCGGTGAGAGAGGCGCTCGACGGCGTTCACGAGGAACTGGCTGCGGCTCGCGGCGGCCTCGGCCTCCTTCCGGGCGTTCGCCTCCAGCGCGGCGTTGCTCTCGGCGAGGTGCCGCGCGTCCTCGATCAGGCGCCGCCCGTGGACGCTCTCGGAGACGTCGAAGGCGATGACGAAGATGCCCGTGACGTGACCTGCGTCGTCGCGGATGGGCTCGTACGCGAAGTTGAGGAAGATCGTCTCCAGCCGGTCGCTGTCCATCGCGTGCCGGAGCTGGACGGGCACCTCGTGACCGTAGTGGGATTTGCCCGTGGTGTAGACCTTGTCGAGGAGCTGGAGGAAGCCCTGCTCGACGATCTCGGGGAGGGCCTCGCGGAGGGGTAGGCCGACGATGTCGCGACGGCTGACCAGGCGGAGGTAGAGGGTATTCGCCAGCTCGAAGCGGTGGTCGGGGCCCCGCAGGACGGCGATGGCCGCCGGGGCTTGCATGAAGAGGGTGTGCAGCGTGGCGTGGTCGTCGTCGGCGCGCTGGCGGGCGTTCTGTTCGAAGTCGAGGAGGCGCTTCGGGGCGGTGATGTCGACGACGGTGCCGATGAAGCGCGCGGGCTGCCTGCGCAGATCGAAAAGCGTCTGCCCCTCGGAGAGGAGCCAGTGGTCGTTGACGCCGTCGAGCGAGGAGGTGAGCCGGTATTCGCCGCGGTAGGTGCCCGCGATGGTGGGGTCGAGTGCCTGCTGGATGCCGGCCGCGACCTGCGCGCGATCGTCGGGGTGGATGAGGGCGAGGAACTCGTCGTACGAGATGTTGTTCTCTCCGGGAGGCAGGCCGAAGAGGCGACGGCACTGGGTGTCCCACGCGAAGGTGTGCGTGATCGGGTCGTAATCCCAGGTGCCGACGCCTGCGGCGTGGATGGCGAGCTGGAGGCGCTCCTGCAAGGCCTTCACGGCGTCCTCGCGGATGTCGGCGTACTTCTCGATCGCGGTGGTGACGGCGAAGTCGAGGCCCGCGTTCAGCCTGGCCAGCTCGTGGACCCGCGTCGCCTGGTCTCTCGTCGCGGCGTCGCGCTCACGCTCGGCGACGATGGTGAGGATGACCTCGCGCAGGACGCGGTACTCGCTCGCGATTTCCTGGAGGAGGACCCCGTGGCTGAGGCGCTGGGCGCCGTGCTCCTCCGAGATGAGGGCGAACTCCGGCTCGTCGAGGTCGCTGTCGAGCCAGTCGGCGAGGGCAGCGACGCTCTGCGGGAGGTGATCGAGCAGCAGCGGTCGAGAGAGGACGCGCAGGCCAGGGACGCGATGGCGCACGACTGCCAGCCACTCGCGAACGATGCGGTCGCGTTCCTCCGCGATGACCCTGGCAGTCCAGCTGCGCTCTCGGCTGATCACGGGGCGAGTGTGGCACATTCCGCGCCAACGCCATGGGTCTTCCCCGACGCCCGAGACCGGTCAGCGAGGAGACGGCTTCGACGTGGGCGGTGCAGCGATTGCGCGGTGTGCCTGTGCGCTTTGCTCGCAGCGTGCGGGCGCTCGCTCAGGTGGCGCCGGCGGTGTCCAGCTCCCCGGTCTGGAGGCGCCAGAGGCCTGCATAGATGCCGCCTCGGTCGAGGAGCGCGTCGTGCTTGCCGCTCTCGACGATGCGGCCGTGCTCGAGGACGTGGATGATGTCGGCCTGCCGGACGGTGGAGAGGCGGTGGGCGATGACCAGGGTGGTGCGGCCCCGGGAGACGCGCGCGAGCGAGCGCTGGATGGCTGCCTCGGTCTCGTTGTCGACGGCGCTGGTCGCCTCGTCGAGGACGAGGATGGGGGGGCTCTTGAGGATGGCGCGGGCGAGGGCGATGCGCTGTCGCTGGCCGCCCGAGAGCTTCTGTCCACGCTCGCCGACCGGGGTGTCGTACCCGAGGGGGAGCCGGGCGATGAACTCGTGGGCTTCGGCCGAACGGGCCGCGGCCTCGACGTCGGCGCGGCTCGCCGACGGGGCGCCGTAGGCGATGTTGTCGGCGATGGTGCCATCGGTGAGGAAGGGCTCCTGGGCGACGTAGCCGACGGCGCGGCGGAGGTCCTGGAGGTCGAGCGCGCTGATGTCGTGGCCGTCGAGCAGGATGCGACCCGACTTCGGGGTGTAGAAGCGGAGCAGAAGCTTGATGAGGGTGCTCTTGCCGGAGCCGGTGCTGCCGACGAAGCCGATGGTCTGGCCCGGAGCGATGTCGAGATCGACGCCGGTGAGCGCGGGCTGGGCGCCATCGTAGCTGAAGTCGACCTGTTCGAGGCGCACCGCGCCCTTCACCAGCTCGCGCGGGAGGCGCTCCCCTTCGTAAGGAATGGCGAGCGGGGTCTGGATGAGGCCGAGCACGCGGTCGATGGAGGCCATGGAGCGCTGGTAGAGGTCGGCGATCTCGGCGAGGCCGGTGAACGGCCAGAGCAAGCGCTGGGTGAGGTAGACGAGGACGCTGTAGCTGCCGACGGCGATCTGGCCGTGGAGCGCGAGGTAGCCGCCGTAGACGAGGGTGACGACGAAGCCGGCGAGGACGGCCATCCGGATGACGGGGGTGATGGCGCTGGAGAGGCGGATCGCCGCGGCGTTGGTGGTGACGTAGGCGCGGCTCGCCTCGTCGACGTGGGCGGCCTCGAAGTCCTCGGCCGTGTAGCTCTTGATGGTGGCGATGCCGAAGAGGTTGTTGTTCAGGCGTCCGCCGATGCGCCCAGCCGCTTCACGGACGTCGGCGTAGCGCGGCGCGAGGCGCCGCTGGAACCAGAACGTGCCGTACAGGATGAGGGGGACGGGGAGGAGGGCGATGACGGCGATCCCCGGCGCGATGACGAAGAAGACGATGGAGATGAGGATCGACGAGCACACGATCTGGAGGATCATGTTCGCGCCGGTGTTGAGAAACCTCTCCATCTGGTTGATGTCGTCGTTGAGGATCGAGAGGAGGTTGCCGCTGCTGCGGTTCTCGAACCACCCGAGCTCCAGGCGCTGCACGTGGGCGTAGGCCTCCTTGCGGAGGTCGTGCTGGAGGTTCTGCGCGAGGTCACGCCAGGCGACGGAGTAGAGGTACTGGAAGAGCGACTCGCCGCCCCAGATGAGGACGGTGAGAATGCCGAGCCAGATGAGCTGGGACTGGGTGTCGGCGATGCCGATCTTCGCGAGGAAGGAGTCCTGCTTGCTGACGACGACGTCGACGGCGACGCCGATCAGGATCTCCGGCAGGACGTCGAAGAACTTGTTCAGCGCCGAGTAGACGGAGGCGAGGACGGCGTGCTTGCGGTAGCGGCGGGCGTGGTTGAAGAGCTTGGAGAGGGGTGACACGGTGCGTTGACGCGGTGTGTCCCGCGGGGCGTGGCGCGTGTCAATCGGCGCCAGGGCGCGTCAGGGTGAGGTCCCATCCAGATCCAAGGGGAGCCCGATCTGGAACTGGGTGCCGACGCCCGGGGTCGACTGGACGTCGATGTCGCCGCCGCAGGACTGGACGATGCGCTGCACGGTGGCGAGGCCGATCCCGTGCCCCGAGGCCTTGGTGCCAGGGGCGCGGTAGAACGGCTCGAAGATGTGGCCCAGCGCGTCGGAGGAGATGCCCGGGCCGGTGTCGTCGACGATGAGCTCTGCGCGTTCCCCGCGCGTGCGCGCCGTGACGACGACGCGTCGGTGCGGCTGCCCTTGCATGAATTTGAGGGCGTTGGACATGAGGTTCATGACGACCACGTAGAGGAGGCCGCGGGGAACGATGACGCGCAGGTTCTCGACGCCGGTGAGATCGATCTCGGCGTTCACCTGGTTGCGGAGGCTGCTCAGGTCCTCGACGACGTCGGAGATCACGGCGGGGATGGAGGAGCTGTCCTTCGCATCGAGCGTGTGCTCGGCGCGCGAGAAGGCGAGCATGCCGTCGAGCAGGTTGTTGGCGCGGCGGGTCATGCGCTCGAGGCGCTCTCCCGCCTTGCGCGCGGGCTCTTCGGACGAGAACTTGAACACGGCGCTCATCATCAGGAGCGGCGAGAGCAAGTTGCGCAGGTCATGGGCGATGCGACCAGCGAACGCGTCGAGATCCTGGCGCGCCCGCGCGGTGCGCAGGGTGCCCTCGACCCGCGCGACGAGTTCGCGGCCGGAGAAGGGTTTGACCAGGTAGTCGCTGGCCCCGGCCAGGAGCCCCTCCACGGTCGCCTCTTCGCCCGCGCGTGCCGACAGGAGGATGACCGGGATCATCGTGGTGCGCGGATCGACCCGCAGCGCCGCGAGCAGGGCGAAGCCATCCTTGCCGGGCATCATGACGTCGGAGAGCACGAGATCGGGGATGCGGTGCTTGATGATCTCCAGCGCCGTGTCTCCGTCCTGCGCCGTCTCGACCGTGTAGCGCCCTTCGAGCAGCCGCTTCACGTAGTCGCGCATGTCGGCATTGTCGTCGACGAGCAGGACGTGGCCCGAAGGCAAGAGCGCTCGTCGGGCCGGGAGTCGGGTGACGGTGGCGCCGAAGGAGGGGGGCGGGGGCTGGACGGGCACCTGCGCTGGCTGCTCGGGCGTCGCCGCGTCGCCGGACTGCACCCATGCCGTCATGTCGTTGAGGAACGCGGTGGCCGTGGAGGCGACGGCGCGCTCGGTGGTGGCAGCGCGCTCGGGCCCGGGATCGAGGGGCTCTCCTGCCGAGACGACGCGCCCCCGGGGCAGCGTGAGCGTGAAGGTGCTGCCTTTCCCCAGGCTGCTCTCGACCTCGATGCTTCCTCCGTGGAGCTTGGCGAGCTCCTGGACGAGCGCGAGGCCGATGCCGCTCCCCTCGTGGCTGCGCCCTCGGGCGCCCTGCACCCGGTGGAAGCGCTCGAAGACGCGCTTGAGCTCCTGCTGCGGGATGCCGGTCCCCGTGTCCTCGACGGCGAGCACGAAGCGCTCTTCATCGGCGGTGAGGCGCACGCTGATGCTGCCCTCGAAGGTGAACTTGAAGGCATTGGAGAGGAGGTTCAGGACCATCTTCTCCCACATCTCCCGGTCCACCCACGCAGGCTCGGGGAGGGGCGGACAGTCGACGTGGAGGGCCAGGCCCGCGCGCTCCATGGTGGAGCGGAAGGTGCTGGCCAGATCCGTGGTGAGCGCCGAGAGATCCGTGGCCTCGCGGACCGCCTGCATGCGGCCCGCTTCGAGGCGCGAGAAGTCGAGCAGCGCGTTGACGAGCTTGAGCAAGCGGAGCGCGTTGCGCCGCACCGTCGAGAGGCGCGCCTGCTGGCGGGTGCCGAGCGGCTCTTGCGCGTCTTCGAGGCAGTCCTCGAGCGGCCCGAGCACGAGGGTGAGCGGGGTGCGGAACTCGTGGCTCACGTTGCTGAAGAAGGCCGTCTTCGCGCGGTCCAGCTCGGCCAGCGCGTCCAGGTGGCGGCGCTCTTCCTCTCGGGCGCGGGCGTTGGCAATGCCGGTGGCGATCCCGGCGGCGGCGAGCTGAAGGAAGCTCTTGTACTTCTCGTCGAGGGCCCGGCGCGGGCTCACGCCTGCGACGAGCACACCCGCGGGGGTCGTGTGGCCGGGTTGCGCCAGCGGGAGCAGCAGGGCCGACGACGCCCCCTCGGGCCAGGGGCCACCCGGCAGCTTCCCCCACATCGCCGGGAAGTGCGTCTCACGGCTCGTCTCCTCTCCCGAGAGGAGCCCGGCGATGGGCCAGGTCGTGGTGTGGGCCGATCTCGGCTCGATGAGGAGCGGCGCTCCTGGCGCGCCGGGATCGAGCTGGCTGCTCGCGACGAGGCGCGCTCGCTCGCCGCCCGCCTCGACGAGGTAGAGGAGCGCGAACGGCACGTCGTGGAGGTTCGAGCCCAGGATCTCGGCGGCAGCGCGGCACGCGTTCTCGGCGCTGGGTCGATCACTGGTCGCAGCGCTCAGCGCCCGGAGCGTGCGCAAGCGCCGCTCGTCGAGGACCCGGTCGGTGGTCTCGTGAAGCGCCGAGAAGACGCCGCCGATGCCCCCCCGTTCGTCGCGGATGGGCGAGTGGCTGTAGGTGAAGTAGCACTCCTCGACGTAGCCGTTCCTGTCGAGCGGCATCATGAGGTCCTCGACCCAGTTTGCCTCCCCCGTGGCGAGGATCCGGTCGAAGCCCGGCCCGAGCATGTGCCACACCTCGGGCCAGGTGACGGCGGCCTCCTGGCCCAGCGACGCAGGGTGCTTGGTCGCGCCGCAGATGGGCCGGTAAGCGTCGTTGTACATCTGCACGTACCTGGGGCCCCAGGCGATGTAGAGCGGGTAGTTCGACGCGAGCAGGATCCCCACCGCCGTGCGGAGCGACTGGGGCCACGACGACACAGGACCGATGGCCGTCTTCGACCAGTCCAGCTGTCGCATCAGCGCGCCGCACTCGCCGCCCCCGATCAGCACCTCGTCCACCGCGCGTTTGTCCATCGTCATGGCCGGTCCTTCAGAGCACCCAAGCTCGCCTTACCACGAGCCTGACCGATGGATGCCGCCGCGATGGAAGCAGGATCGGGCACCGTGATGCGGCAGCAGCCACCCGGGCGCGTGCCATGCCCGTCGTGTCGATTTCTATGGATTCCTCGAACCGGAGATTTCTTCGAGGGCGTTCCCGGTCCTCGCCCCCGACCTCGAAGCGAGGAGCCGACAGGGCGCTGCGTTCAGTCCGAGCAGACCTCGAGGGGTCATTGCGGTGCTCGCGGCGATGATTCCAGGCCCGTATGGTTTTCACGGTTCCGTTGCCCGCGGCCTGCTCGATCCGCTGCCCCGTTCCCTCCAGGGCACTGCCGACAGGCGGCCGCCGGGCGTCGCGAGGACCCCGCTGCCCCGGGTCAGGAGTGAAATGGTGGAGGCGGAGCTGGAACGTCTGCCCCGTCGCGATGCGTCAGGCGCGGGCGCTACCTCGGCGACGGATACGTGCAAACTACCGTCACGCTGGAGTCGTTGGCGTCGCCAGCGAACGAGGGGAGGGGGAGAAGGTCGGTGGGGGCTGCGCCGGGCGAAGAGGGGGGAGACGAGCGACGACGCGGTCTATTCATTCATCTTGCCTGGGGGCAGGAGCCGGCTACCATCAGCGCTGACTCGGACGTCCTTCTGTTTGATGTACGCAGCCCCATCGGATGGAGAGACTCTCGGCGCGGAGCACGCGCAGTTTGCTGGGCTGCGGAGCACTGATCTGGAATGGGTACTCGTCTCTACGTCGGCAACCTCCCCTTTTCTACTACCACCACCACCCTTCGTGACGCTTTCGCCGATGCGGGAGAAGTGACGGACGTGCACATCGTGACGGATCGGGAGAGCGGCCAGTCGCGCGGCTTCGGTTTCGTGACGATGGGCAGTGAAGAGCAGGCCCAGAAGGCCATCACCACGATGAACGGCGCCATGTTCGAGGGACGTCCCCTGCGCGTGAACGAGGCCGAGCAGCGCCCGCCGCGCGGTGGTGGCGGCGGCGGTGGTGGTTACGGCGGCGGCGGTGGCGGCGGCGGCTACGGCGGCGGCGGCTACGGCGGCGGCGGCGGTGGCGGCTACGGCGGCGGCGGCGGCGGTGGTGGCCGCGGTGGCCGTGGCGGCGGCCGTGGTGGCCGTGGTGGTGGCGATCGTTACTGATCGACGTCTGCCGACGATCTTCGTGTAATGCATGTGCGACCCTGGCGACCTCGCCGGGGTCGTTCGTTTTTGTTCACTCGGCAGCCCGCTCACTCGTTCGCGCTGACGTCCACATGCTCGGTGCTGCGGCGTCGGTAGAGCCACCACGTTCCGGTGTGCTTCACGAACTCGATCGTCGGATCCTGGCGGAAGAGCCGCGCGGGGTCCCCGTGGTGACGCACGAGGAACCAGTCGAAGAAGGTACCGTGCCGCCGCACGTCGAAGCGCTGCGGCGTCCATTCCCAGCGCAGCGGCACGGGTGGAGGGACCACGGCGCCAGGCTCGCTGCGATCGCGGTAGGCGAGGGGAGACGAGTCCCACACCGCGAAGTGGAAGCTGAGCCAGCCACCGCGCTCCGCTTGCACCCATGCGGGGAGATGGATGAAGGGGCTGGTGCTCCGGGCCGAGCCGTGATGATCGAAGACGAGGTAGAGGAGCTTCGGCGCCTGCGGGATCTCGCGGGTGATGGCGTGAAAGTCCTCCGTGACGGGGTCGAAGCGGCGGTAGTGGTCGACGACCACGGTGGCCATGCCGATGGGTGCCGCGGCGAGCACGAGGACGATCGGAGCGCGTAGCCACGAGCGCTTCGGTAGATCCGGGAACGCCGCGAGCGCGAGCAGCAGGGCCGAGGTGGCCTCGCGCGGGTACACGTACCACCAGAGCCCCATCTGCATCGGCAGGGCGAGGAAGAGGCCGAGGAACACCAGGGCGCAGGCCACGGGGACGGCGGCCGCCGCGAGGGTGAAGCGCCGCGTGTCGCGGGTCTCGTCGGCGCTGGCTGGCGCATCGTGCTTCTCGAACAGCCGCGCGGCGACGGTGGCCCCGAGCGCTGCGAGGAGCATGCGCCCCGCACGAGACGCGGCCTGCTTCTCGGCGGGATCGTCGAACCCGGAGAAGAGCAAGCCGGGGATCTCGCGGAGCCGCTCCAGGTGGAAGGTGAGCGGGCCCGGGCTGGAGCGCAGGGTGTCGGTGCGCGCGAAGAGCCAGGCGACGAAGAGGAGGAGGGCAGGGACGAGCGGCAGGAGGATGGGGCGGAACCGCCGGGTCGCCGGATAGGCCAGGATCGCGGCACCGATGACCGCGCAGATCGCGAAGGGGAAGCGGAAGATGTGGGTGAAGAACAGCGCGACGAGGGTGAGCGCCAGCGCCACCCGTCGCCCTCGGGTCGGGCGATCCACGAGGCGCAGCGTGATGCCGGCCGCCATGCAGAAGAGGCCGAGCGCGCCGACGAAGTTGAAGAACCCCCAGTGCGCGAGGGTGCACCAGGCGATGCCGAGCCCCAGCACCCCGAGCAGCGGACTGCGCTTCATCCCCCAGAACAGCACCGCCATGCCCGCCGGGAGGAGGGCGAGCATCACCGCGGCGGCGATCTTGGTGGCGGCGACCGGAGGCAAGACCCACATGAGGGCCGCGCCGATGACGTACATCGAGAGGTACGGGACGGCGAGCGGCTGGAGGCGGAACTGCTCGCGCAGATGAAACGTCGGGTCGGCGTAGTGGTGCAGCGCGGAGGTCTGCGCGCCGTGGAACGGGAGATCGGTGATGGGGGGGTAGCGACACGCGGCGAGCGGCGCGACGATCACGTAGGCGCAGGCACCCACGACGGCGAGCGCAAGCCCGGCCTCCAGAGGCGAGCGGCGCGCAGCGAGCGCGAGGCGTCGGACGAGGGTGACCAAAGCGGCCGGAACTTATCATCACCTGGGTGAGGCGATAGGCTGCGCGCGGTGCTGCTCCCTCGGTCGTCCTCGCTGCCCAGAGGTCTGGATGGGCTACCCCTCGCGACGGCACGCGAGACGCAGATCGCCCGGCTGGTTCTCCTGATCGCGACGCTGTGGTTCGCCCTGGTGGCCAGCTGGGAGCTCCTCGGCCCCCCGCTCGCTGGGCACTTCGCGTCGAGCGCGAGCATGGGGATCATCGCGGAGAACATGCTGCGGTGGAGGATCCCGGGGCCAGTCTGGGAGTACACGACCACGCGGCCGACCCCCGCGATGTACTACTGCCACCATCCGTGGGGGATCTTCTGGACGACGGCCGCGTTCATGAAGGTCCTCGGCCGTCACGATGTGGTGTGCAGGCTGCCGGCCGTGCTGCTGAGCGTGGCCACGCCTCCCTTGCTCTACGCCCTCGGCCGCAGCCTGTACCGACCGGCGGCGGGGGCGGCAGCGGCAGCGACCTTCGTCGTCCTGCCGATCGCGCTCTCGTTCGCCAACTTCAACGCCCTCGAAGTGCCCGTGATGGCGTGGACCCTGCTCGGCGTCTGGGGGTACGTGCGCCTTCTGCAGACCTGGCGGAAGCGGTGGATCGCGGTGAGCGTGCTCGGCCTGACGCTGGGCATGCACGCCGACTGGCCGGCCTTCGTGCTCACCGGCGGGCTGCTCGCCTTCGGTGCGCTCCGGGGCTTCCTCGCCCCCGTCTCGGTGTTCGGGCCCGTCCATCCGCGCAGGTTCGCGCAGTGGTGGGTGCTCACCGCGGCCGCGGCGGTGCTGACGCTGGGACTCTACCTGGTGCTGTTTCAGCGCGCCGGAAAGCTCGTGGATCTGCTCCAGAGCTACGCCATGCGCTCGTCGGGCAACGAGGCGCCTCTCGGGGCGGTGCTGGCGTCGCGGCGCTACTGGCTGGAGCTGATGTTCACACCCGTCGGCCTCGGGCTCGGCGCGCTCGGCGTCCTCGCCTGCCTCGGCCGGCTGACCTTGCGGCGCCGTGAAGCCGACGCGATCCCCTTGCTGTATTTCGTGATGGCGGCGGTGCAGTACGTGGTGTTCCGGCAGGGGGCCGACATCCACATCTTCTGGCCGCATCATGGCGCCGCCTACCTCGCGCTGGCCATGGCGGCGCTCGTGGACATGGGCGCGCACGTCACGCATGGAACGGCTTCTCCCGTCGGTGGACAGCGCGCGTGGACGATCTCTCTCTCGGTCGCGCTGCTTCTGCTGGGGGTGATCCTGCGCGATGGCATCCCCGCGCTTCGCTATGCGCGCGAGACCGGGGGCCGCTTCAACGAGAAGGGGCTCTTGATCGACTCCGACGGCGACAAGATCGCGCTGCTGCGGTGGCTGTCGGAGCGCATCCCGGGGGACGCGCGCGTGGATCTGCACGCGGGGATGAAGGCGACGTGGGCCCAGACCTGGGCGCTGGGAGGTCGCATGGTGGGTGTGGAGCGCCCTGTCCCCTCTGGCGCTCCTCGTGGCGTTTACGTGGCCGACGTGCGCTACCTGTCCGACGCCGTGCAGGCCGATCTGGTGAAGCGTTTTCGCGTGGTCGCCGTGGGGCCTTACTGGCTCGTCGCGACGCCGGAGCTCCTGGCGATGCTGTCCCCGGGCGGGCCAGAAGAGAGCGGCATCGTCGCGCTGTCGTTCCGGGAGACCGAGCCCTCGGCGCTCGTCTGGGCCCTCGAGGCCGCCACCGAGCCCGTGCGCTCCATCGCGCCGGATCCCTTTCTGACGTGGGAGCTGCGCACCCACTTCGATCTCCCGACGGCGCCTCCTCTCGACGAACCAGTGACCCTGGAGCAACGGAGAATCGCGCACAACGCGGCGCTCGCGTCGGGCGACACGGCTGGCGCGTCCGCGCGGCTGGCCGAGATCCGCGCATCCTTGTCCTCGGACGGCGCGCGGTTCAGTGACGGGACCGAGATCCTCGGCGCGACGTTCCAGGCAGGTGCCCGCGCGTTGCTGACCGTCGTGGTGCAGGCGGGCGGTCCCCTGGAGTCCGGCGTGAGCCTGGCGGTGCGGTCGCGGGTGGTGGCGCGCGCGTGGCTCTCGGCCACCATGCCGGATCCAGTCGAGCGCGAGGTGGGCTTGCCGCTCTGGATCGCGCCCGAGCGCTGGCGCGCCGGCTTCCTGTACACCGACCCGGTCCCCATCCGGAAGCGGCCGGGCACGGAGGCGTTCTGGGCCTCGTTCCGGGGAAAGGGAGCGCCGCATCGGGAAGGCGGCGGACCGTCCATCGAGGTACTCCGTCTGCCCTGAGCGGTGGACGCCGCGTCGCTTTCCGGCTCTTCTAAAGCCATGAGCTTTCGAGGCCTCTGGCTGTCTGCCCTCGTCCTGCTTTCGGTCGGCTGTGCCGGCGCGCCACCCAGCTCGTCGTCTCCCGCGCCAGAGTCCCCTGGGACATCCGACCCGAAGTCTTCCGTGGCGTCCAAAGGAGGAGCGGCCGCCGATGAAGCCGTGCCGGGTCAGCCTCCTCCCACCGAGGTCCGGAACGACGTGCCTGCGCCAGCAGCCACCAAACCTGGGGACAATGCAGACGGAGGCCAGCGGGCGGCTGCCGTGGTGGGGGGCGACAAAATCGGCGGAGGCACGCTGACCCAGGACGAGATCCGGCGGGTGGTCACGGAGCGCCCGGAGCTGTTCGACGCCTGCTACCTGATCGGCGCGGGCAAATCGCGGGACTTCATCGCGACCGTGACGGTGCGTGCCACGCTCGGGCCTTCCGGCAAGGTGACCGTCGCCGATGTCGTGAGGTCGACCGCGAAGAACAAGAAGGTCGACACCTGCGTGGCCGACGCCTTCAAGCAGCTCAAGTTCCCCTCACCCCGGGGTGCGACGACCAGCGTGATCACCTTCCCCATGGAGTTCCAGGGGGCCGAGCTCGTTCAGTAGCCACTTTCCTTCAGGGGTCGCCCTCGGCGATCCTTCTCGCTCCCTCCTCGCATCCTTCCGCCACGGAGCTCGACGATGCCGCGATCCCTTCGGCCTTCTTCTCAGCGGTTTCCCTGGACGCTCCTGGGCGTAGCAGGGAGCTTGCTGGTCCTCTCGGCCCTCGGCGGGCCAGGCTGCGGCGGCATCGTCGTCGTGGATCCGCTCGATGGTGAAGGAGGCTCGGGCGCGCAGGGGACCGGCGGGGCACCGACGACGACCACGACGACCACGACGACCACGACCACGACCACGACGACCACCACGAGTGTGGGCGGGGGTGGAGGGGAGGGGCCCTGGGGGACGCCCACGCTCGACGAGGTGCCGCTGGGACCCGTCTCCCCGAACGCGCCGACCGTGGAGTTCGACATCCCCATGGGGACACTGGGGTTCACGCTGATCGCGCACGCCCAGGCCGGGCCGACCAGCTTCGCCGAGATCGGCATCCGCACCCTGAGCACGCCGACCGGTGCGCCGCTCATCGCCGACTTCCGGCTCGCGCCGACCGAGTGGCTGTACTCCTGGTACGGGACCACCGTCGCCGGCATCCCTCAGAACGACGCGCCTTCGGTGATGCCCTCGGTGACACCCGGTCGCTGGTCCGCGAGTTTCGGGAGCTCCTCTGGCCCCAGCTTCGCAGGGAACGCCTCGGTGTGGATCCGGCAGACGGTGGACGCCCAGTTCCACGGCGGTGTGCTCGACGTCAACGTCTTCATCGCCGAGGGCGCCACGACGCCGGACTACATGATGTACAGGCTCCAGGAGGCCTACAACGACTACGCAGGCCTCGAGCTGGGGAGGGTGACCTTCTACGAGCTTCCCGCGCACTGGTCGGTGATCAACAGCTCCGTCAACCTGCTCCGCGCCCTGGAGGTGACGGCGATGGCCGAGCGTCGCCCTGCCCTCAACGTGCTCGCCGTCGTCGACCTCGCCGGTGAGCTCGACGGCGCCGCCGGGATCGCGTCGGGCATCCCGGGCCAGGGGGTGATCCACGGGACGCACACCAGCGGCGTCGCGATGGAAGTCTACGGAGACCTCTTCGACGAGATCATCCTCGAGCACGAAGGCGGGCACCTGGCAGGCCTCTTCCACACGAGCGAGATCTCCCCGCCAGGTCAGGACCCGCTGAGCGACACGCCCTACTGCACCGACGTCAACACGCACGGGCTGAACTGCCCGGACGCCGACAACATCATGTTTCCGTACGGGAGCACCGTGAAGGTCCGCTCCCCGATGCAGGATCGGGTGATCCAGGGCAGCTCGCTGTACCGTGGCATCGCAGGGCCTGGCGACCTGCCCGAGCCCCCCCTCGACGTCTCCCTGCAGAACGCCGGCGCCCCGCTCCAGCCCATGGCCGTCGTCGACTTCACGGGCCGCCCGCGAGCCCGCCGGGTGCCGCGTCCCGCACCGAGCCGCGCCTGGGCGACGGGGCTCCCCTCGGGCGCAGCCATGGTGCTTTCGGGCACCTGGTGCACGAAAGGCAAGGCTCCCTCGAACCCGTACGAGCAGCTGCGCGACGCGGGGGGCGACGACCCGGTGCAGCTCCTGGCGATCGGGATGGATCCGTCGGCACCCCTTCATGTGCGCAAGCGCGCCCTCTCCGCAGCAGGCCGACTTCAGCCGCCTCCGGAGGTGATCAAGGCGCTCGCCGCCATCGCTCGGAGCGACGCGTCACCGCGTCATGTGCGCATCGGGGCGCTGCGAGGCCTGGAAGCTGCGAAATCTCCCGAAGCGTTCGCCGTGGCGCGTCATCTGCAAACGAGCCAGGATGTCGGTCTCGTCGCGGTGGCGCGTCACATGCTCTCCCCAGGTCGGTAGAGCGTGCCGATCTTCTGAGCAGTGAGCATCGATTGCTCGCCGACGGGTCATCGAGCTCCGCCCGGCGAGCAAGAATGGCTCGCTCCGATGGTCCGACGTCGAGATCGACCACCACGCAAAGAGCACCACGGGAACAACGCTTCGTGGCACGTTGGTTGAAGAACGGCGGCCGGGAAACGGCCCCGCCAGCGACCGGTGTGCGGCCGAGAGCAGCGTACCGGCGGTGCGCCCCTCGTGTTCGATGGACCCGCTCCAGTGAAGCGTCAGCCGCTCCTCCGTTGCGGCGAGTCCATGGGACAGAAGGGGCGCACCTCCGGCACGATGCGCGGTGACGCCGCGAGCGATGCGACTGCCGCGAGCGATGCGATGCGACTGCCGCGAGCGGGACCCTGGCTCGATCGCTAGAGCGCCTCGTCTTCCAGGTAGACGTCGAGATCCTCGAACGTTGCAGCGAGGCGGTAGCGCTCGTCGAGCAGCTCCGCGAGCGGCGGGAACCCACGCAGCGCGTCACGCGAGTCCAGCACCTCGCCGGTGACCATGGGGAACACGTCGTGCCGCTCCACCACGATCGCGGCGGGAGGGCGCGCCGAAAGCTCGGCCATCAGCGCTTCTCGCGCGGGCTCGCGTCCCCACATCGCCCGCTGAGGCACGTTGTAGAGGTAGCGGGACGCGCTCTCTCGGTCGGCGAGATCGTAGATCACCGGCTCGAAGCCCCATACGAACACCGACCGCTCCGGCGCCACGTTCTCGCTCAAGAACGAGGCGGCCGTGCGGTTCGCGTGCGCGTTCACGTCGGCCACCGAGGCGAGCGCATCCAGCGCTGCTTGGTCCCGCGCACCGGCCGCGAACAGCGCCGCCCGTCGCGCAGCGCGCACCAGAGCCCCTTCGGCCACGTCCTTGGTCGCCGACCGCGCGAAGCCGAACAGCACGAGCACCGAGGCGAGCCCCGCCGCTGCCGGCCACCCCCACCGCGCCGCGCGGGTCCACGCCTTCCAGAGTCCGAGTCCCGCCAGCATGCCCGTCAGCGGCCACGTCGCGCCGAAGTGGTACGGGAAGAATTTCGCCTGCATCACCACGCCAGCGAGGTGCATGGCGATGATCCCGCCCAGCAGCGCCACGCCGGCGCGCTCGCGCCGCTCCGGGTGCAGCGCCACCAGGCACCCGAGGCCCAACGCCATGGGCCCGGAGTAGTTCGTCAACCACTGCGAGACGCCGTACCAGCCGAGCACCAGCGCCGACTGTCCTTTCCAGCCGAGCGCCGTGTAATGAGGCGTGAAGACGAACAGGACCCGGTGGAGATCCTCGAGCGCCCCTTGCGCCGCGAACCACGCCACACACGCCGCGATCGGGAGCACGCCCCCGAGCGCGATGAAGGCGCCAGGGCGGACCGCACCGACCACCGCGGCGCCCACACGTCGAGCCCGGAGCGCGCGCGGTAGCTCCATCAACGAAGGCCACCCGAGCGCCACCGCGAGCACCGCGCCTCCACCCGCCAGCGGCGGCTTGAGCAACCCCGCGAACCCGAACAGCACGCCCGCACCGATCAGCCGGAACGTCGACACCCGCGCTCGATCCCCGTCGTCGGCGCCAGGGGTGACGAGCAGCAGCGCGAATACCGTGAGCATCCCCCCGAACGACTCCGGCTGGGCGGTGTGCCAGAAATCGAGCTGCGCGTGGACCAGCAAGGTCAGCGCGGCGGCCATCACGCCAATCCGCCGATCTCCCCACCAGCGCTCGGCCAGCCGCACCATGCACAGCGACATCGCGACGAGCCCTGCCACCTCGACCACACGGATGCCCCACTGCGCCGCGCCGAAGAGGGCCCGCGCGCCCATGAAGAGCAGAAAGATGCCCGGGGGCTTGAAGTCGAACGCATCCCGGTACGGCATCCCGCCGTCGAGGGTGATCCGCGCGACCATGGCGTAGATGCCCTGATCGCGCCCGTACCCGAACGTGAGCACGAGGAGCAGGCACACGACGCTCAGCGAGAGCGCGGCCCCCATCACCACCTTGCTGAACGGCACCACGGGACCCTGCGAGCTGCTGGGTACGCCGGCTGCGCCGGAGACCTCGGGAGCGCCACCCGTGTCACCCCCTCCTGGGATGGATGAGGACGTGGCGGCGGGATGGTCGGCGTCTGCGGGGTCCTGGGTCGATGACGGCTCCGCGGAAGCGCTCCTGTCGACGGTGAGCACGGCCGTCTTGTACACCGCAGGCGCGCGAAGATCTCCCGCTCGTCGGCGCGACAGAGGCGTTTCGCCCCACGTGCGGCCGGAGAGGCGCGCACCTTGCCTTCTCCCGTTATCGCACCAGGACCAGCGTCGAACGAGAAACGAGGTCCGAGCGCGTTGCCCCCGATGAGCGGGCGGCGTATACGGCCACCGACTGCCCCGAGCCGGGGTATGTGCGAGAGGAGCACTGGAGGAGCGATGATCGACGTCGTGATGCCCCAGCTCGGCGAGAGCGTTGCCGAGGGGACCGTGTCGAAGTGGCTGGTGCGCGAGGGCGACTTCGTGAAGCGCGAGCAGCCCCTGCTCGAGGTCGCGACCGACAAGGCGGACACCGAGATCCCTGCGCCGCAAGCGGGGCGCGTGACCAGCATCGCTGTGGCCGAGGGCACGCTGGTCGCGAAAGGCGGTCTGCTGTGTCGGATCGACGAGACGGCGGAGCAGTCGGCCGGCGACTCCGCGTCGCAGGGCGAAGCGAAGGCCGCGTCGAAGGACGAAGGCAAGAAGGACGAGGGGCAGAAGGCCACGTCGAAGGACGAGGACCAGAAATCCACATCGCCGGAAGAGTCCTCGCAGGCGAGCGGCTCCGACGATCGTCCCGTGCTCAGCAGCCCGTCGACGAAGAAGCTCGCGCGCGAGGCTGGCGTGGATCTCCGTCAGGTCCAGGGGACCGGTGACTACGGCCGGATCACCCGCGACGACGTGATGCGTGCGACCACCGCGCCGCCGCCTCCGCAGCCCACCTCGCAGGCCGCCGAGCTGTCGCAGCTCATCCAGGCGGGCGGTGGCTTCGTGCCCCCGATACCGTCGGTCGGCTACGGCGCCTACAAGGTGCCGCCGTTCAACCAGAAGGCGGGCGACGAGGTCATCCCCTTCAACCGACGCCGCCGCATCACGGCCGACCACATGGTCTTCTCCAAGGTCACGGCCCCGCACGTGGTGACCGTCGCCGAGGTCGACCTCCACGCCACCGCGAAGCTGCGCGACCAGCACAAGGACAAGTTCAAGAAGGCCGGCGTCGGGCTCACGTACCTCGCGTTCGTGTGCGCCGCCGCGGTGAAGTCGCTTCGCGAGCACCCCGACCTCAACGCCCGCGTGCTCGACAACGCCTATGTTCGCCTCCGCGACATCAACCTCGGCGTCGCGGTCGACACCCCAGGCGGCCTCATCGTCCCGAGCATCAAGCACGCCGACGAGCTGTCCCTGCTCGGCATCGCCCGCGGCATCGACGATCTCGCTGGCCGCGCCCGCATCGGCAAGACCACCGCGGACGACCTCTCGGGCACCACGTTCACCGTCTCCAACCCCGGCCTCAAGGGCAACCTCTTCGGCGGCGCGATCATCTCGCAGCCGAACGTGGGCATCCTGCGCATGGGCGAGATCAAGAAGCGCCCCGTCGTGGTCACCCGTGACGGCGAGGACTCCATTGCCATCCACCCGGTGATGTTCCTGGCCCTCTCCTACGACCACCGCATCGTCGACGGCGTGCTCGCGAACTCCTTCCTCTGGCGCGTGGCCGACATCATCAACCGCGGAGAGTTCGAGCTGTGAGCACCCCTCAGGCGAAGAACCCCGGGCTCCGCCCCCTCGCCGAGGTGGACCCGGAGATCGCCGCCCTCATCCGCAAGGAAGAGGAGTACGAGTCCCGCACCCTGCGCCTCATCGCCAGCGAGAACTACGTCTCGCGCGCGGTGCTCCAGGCGACGGGCTCGGTGCTCTCGAACAAGTACTCCGAGGGCTACCCGCACAAGCGGTACTACGAGGGCCAGGTCAACATCGACGCCGTCGAGGAGCTGGCGCGCACCCGCATCGCCACCCTCTTCGGTGCCGAGCACGTCAACGTGCAGCCCTACTCGGGCAGCCCCGCGAACCTCGCCGTCTACCTCGCCTTCGTGAAGCCCGGCGAGACCATCATGGGCCTCGGCCTGCCCGCGGGAGGCCACCTCACCCATGGCTGGAACGTCAGCATCACCGGGAAGTTCTTCAAGAGCGTTCCCTACGGCGTGCGCGAGTCCGACCACCGCATCGACATGGACCAGGTGCGGTCCCTCGCCCTCGAGCACCGCCCCAAGCTCATCTGGTGCGGCACCACCGCGTACCCTCGGCAGATCGACTTCGCCGCCTTCCGCTCCATCGCGGACGAGGTGGGGGCGATCCTCGCGGCGGACATCGCCCACATCGCCGGCCTCGTCGCTGGCGGCGCGCACCCCTCGCCGGTGGGCATCGCGGACGTCGTCACCTCCACCACCCACAAGACCCTGCGCGGCCCGCGCGGCGCGATGATCCTCAGCAAGAAGGAGCACGCTTCCGCCCTCGATCGCGCCGTCTTCCCGGGCCTCCAGGGTGGCCCGCACAACAACACCACCGCCGCGATCGCCGTCGCCGCCCGCGAGGCGTCCGACCCGTCGTTCAAGACCTACGCCAGCCAGGTCGTCGAGAACGCCAAGGCCCTCGCCGAGGCTCTCGCCGCCCGCGGCTTCCGCCTCATCACCGGCGGCACCGACAACCACCTCCTGCTCGTGGACATGACGCCGAAGAACATCGGCGGAAAGCCCTACGCCCAGGCGCTGGAGCGGGCTGGCATCGTCGCCAACTACAACTCCATCCCCTTCGACCCGCGCAAGCCCTTCGACCCGTCGGGCATCCGCCTGGGCACCCCCTCCGCCACCTCGTGCGGCATGGGCGTCGCTCAGATGGAGCAGCTCGCCGGCTGGATGGACGAGGTCGCCCAGAACCCCACCGACGAAGCGCGCATCGCCCGCATCGCCGGCGAGGTCGCCGAGGTCTGCAAGGCCTTCCCGCCCCCCGGCATCCTCCTCTGAGATGACCTGCGGCCGAGGCGTCGTCGTGGCGCCTCGACCGACCTCGGGTCATCGCCTCACTTCGAGTAGAGCTGCCCTGCCGCGAGCCCGGAACCCGCGGCCGCCGTCATCACGATCTTCGCGTTGATCCCGACCGGCAGGGGCCACCGGTAGCAGCTCCCTCGCCCTGCGACGGAGGCGTTCGCCCCCGTCGTGTTGTCCTGCGCCAGCACGGGCGACATGCCCGGCACCGGCGTGAGGGCGATGAGCTGGATGTTCAGCTCGGTGACCCCGGCGCCGACGCCCAGGATCGTGTAGCACTTCCCCGGCACGAGCTGGACCTGCTGCTCCAGCGTCTGGCCTGCCTGAAACTGCCCCGCGAAGGGCGCGCCCTCCGCGGTCATCCCGGGCGCCTCGTTGGCCGCGTAGGAGCGCAGTGGGATCATTGCCGCCGACGCCAGATTCGGATCGATCGGCTGCGCCGAGCCACCCCCCGAGGGCGCTGGCTGCCCTGGCTGCGTCGGCTGCTCCCCCGCGGGCTGCCCGGGCAGCGGGAACGGCCACGGGAACCCGCCCGGTGCCGGCTGCTGAGGGGCGGGCTGCTGAGGCGCCGGTTGCTGTGGCGTCGGCTGCTGCGGCGCCGGCTGCTGCGGGTAGGGTTGCTGAGGGTACGGCTGCTGAGGGTACGGCTGCTGGGGGTACGGCTGCTGAGGCGCCGGTTGCCCGTAGCCCGGCTGCTGAGGGTAGGGCTGCCCGTAGCCGGGCTGCTGCGGATAGCCGCCCTGCTGAGGATCGTAGTACCCGGGCTGCGCGCCATAGGGCTGCTGTGCCGTCTGACGTTGCTCGTTCGGACAGCCAGCGAGCAGCAGAGTGGAAAAACCGAGAACGACAGAGGGGATGCCAGTTCCGCGCAGCGACAAGACGACCTCCTCGAGGCTTTGGATGGGCCGGCCCTCATCCCACCACATCGCGCGGCGCGCAAGCGGAGGGTGGAGAACCGGTGCTCGTCGATTGGACGTGTGACGCGCCCGATCCATCCAGCGCCTCTCTGCGAGGGGGGCGCTTCGAGCCCGGAAACGACGCCGACTGCGGTAGCTCTCGAGACTGGTCGGGTGTATGAGCGCGCCAGCGCAGCCGGTTCGTCGGGCGCCCTCCTGGCGTCACGGACCACCTCACCCGGGGCTTCGAAAGTGCAGCCCTGCTGCGCGCGAGGAGGCGTCGATGAACGTGAAGTGCGTGGGAGCCCTGCTGATCGCGACCGCCGCGTTGAGCACGATCGGATGCGGTGGCTCACAGCAAGAGTTCGCGGCCGAGGATCAGGTGCCCCAGCCGGGCATGACGGCCACCCAGCCGCCTCTGGCCGTCGCGACCTCTACCGTCACCGAGACGGCGACCCCGACCCCGACGGGCCCGGCCGCGCCGACGCCGTGCGACGCCGTGCAGTCGCTGTCGATGACCACCATGTTCCAGGGCCGCGCCACCTCCGAGGCCCCCAAGATGCAGGCCGAAGGCAGCCCCATCTGCGGCGTCGTCACCGAGGGCGAGACCATCTCCGGCAACACCTTCGTGCTCCAGCCCGGGAACTGTTACACCGTGCTCGCCCAGGCACTTCCCCCCGTCACCGAGGTCGACGTCCAGCTCGAACTCGACCTCGCCGGTGGCGGTGCCCCAGCGCTCGCGGCCCTCAACATCAAGCCCTTGCTCGCCGTCGATCCCGACACCGGCCCGAGCGGCGCGATCGGGGCAAAGCAGAGCTGCTACTCGTGGCCCTGGCCCATCCCCGGCTCCGTCAAGGTGACGGTGAAAGCGCGGCAAGGCGGAGGCCCCGTCGGCGCCCAGGTCTACAGCCGCAAGAAGTGACCCAGCCGGGCGCGGCGCCTCTCCGGCGACCCGCCCCTGATGCTGGCGACGCCTCACCCCTCATGCTGATGGAATGAAAACGGCCACGTCGCCGTGGCCGCTTTCAATCTGGAACGCCCGGCGCTGCCCGCATCGCCTGCGGAACGCCCTGCGCCAGAGCTCTACTCAGAGCAGCGCGTCTTTGATCGCCTTGATGGGACGTGCACGCACCGACTTGCTCGCGGGCTTCGCCGGGAACGTCATCGGCTGCTTGGTGAAGGGGTTCACGCCCTGGCGCGCCTTGGTGGCGGGACGCTTCACGACGCGGAACTTGGCGAAGCCGGGAAGCGTGAAGATGCCAGCCTTCTTCAGCTCGCGGTGCCCGATGTCGATCAGCGACTCGATCACGTTCTTGACCTGCTTGCGGGTCAGCTCCTCGCCGTGCTGCTCGGCGATCGCCGTGATCAGACCACTCTTGCTCAGCGCCTTCTTGGCGCCGCCACCGGCACTCTTCTTGGTAGCCATGATTGTCTCCTGTCCTTGATCAGGGCCGCGTGCAGCACCCCGCCGCCCGCGACTGATCCGAACGTGCCACGCGGCCCGCGGCAAAAAAAGCGAAAACCGCGGGGGGAAACGGCGATTTTCGAGTGAGTGAGGTGGCGACGATGCGGTCATGGACGCAGGCGCAGCCCGACGGGAGGTCACCCGACACGTCTTCGGACGGTCGCGAGGGGCCCCGAAGAGGACGTCGCGCAGCAGGTCGGAGACGCGCCCGTAACCCCGAAAAACCAAGGGGTTTGCAGTACTTCGACGCGATGACGGTCGCACGACGTCTGGCGTGTGGCGCCTCCTTTGGGGTCACGAACGGACATGGTGAGGAGAGGGAGGGGGCCTGTCGCATGGTCGTGTGCCGAAGAGTCGCGCGTGCGATGCGACAACGCCCAGAGGCGTTGCGAACTTCCCGTGAGAGGCCCTGGGAGCCGCAAAAAATGTCCCTTGACGCGCCTGAAACAGGCTCGATTCGTCAGATGGTTGCAGGTGCAAAGGAACGGTTGGAGACGTGAGGAATGAACCGGCATGGACCTCGACGCGCACGCCGTCAAGACGTCGGCGTCACGATCCGGAGACATGAGCACGGACTCGCGGTGCGCTCACCTCGGGGCGTCCGGAGATGCTCCGTGCTTCTGGTGGCACGGCGCGCGCTCTCCTTACTCCTCTCGTCGCCACCCCTGCATGCGCAGAACGATGTGGCCGACGACCCCCTCGGGAGGATCTCCGACGAGAACTGGAACATCGTCGGTCGCCCTGCCTACGACCCGGCCTGCTCCGTCCTCTTTCCTGGAGGCTACTGCCACCGTCGAGGTGCTGGAGCGTGTCCGGACCGCCGTGGCTCGCACTACTGGCATCGCGCTGGCGAACCTGAAGCGCCTCTACAAAACCGAGGCCGAGATCCACACCGTCATCCCCGACCGACCCCGGAAGTCCGCCGGTGGACGAGGGGCCCGGGGGCGGGTGGAGGTGGGGCTCACCAGGAAACGAGGGATGGGCTCACCGGTAAAGGATGTCGGTGCGCAGCACGAACTTCTCGCCCGTGGTGACCTCGCTGGCCTCGTGCAGGATGCGGTGCTGGAACAGCAAGGCCCGCCCAGCGCGGGGCTTCACCCGCTGTGACAGCTCCGGGAAGTCCGTCTCACCGCCCTCGAACTCGTCGTTCAGGTAGAAGACCAGGGTCAGCAGGCTGCGCACGCCGCCGGGCAGCTCCACCACGGTGTCCCAGTGGGCGCCGTGGCGCTCGCCGGGGCCGTAGCGGTACAGGCGCAGGCGTGGGTTTCCCCCGTGGAGCGTCAGCCCGGAGAGCTGCTCGGGGACCTCGCGGGCGACACGGGCCAGAAGGGCGTTCGCCTCGGCCTCGTCGTCCCACATCACGCGGGTGTTGTTGCGCACCTCGAGATCGACCTCGGGTCCGTGATGGCCCACGATGGGGGCGATCTCGGCCTGGTCTCTGCGCATGCGCTGGATGTAGGAGCGGCAGTCGGCGGGGGACAGGGCGTCGTCCACGGTCCAGACGAGGCGCTGGGTGAGGTCGAGGTGGCCGGCGTACACGCGATGAGGATAGCGCGCAGGCGTCGCCGCGCGCGGGCATCGCGTGCCGTCCTCCGGCTCAGCCGGCCTTCAGCTCTTCTCAGCCGGCCTTCAGCTCTTCCAGGAGGACACGGGCGGGTTCCAGGGTGCCGTCGGCTTCGAGCGCCTTGTCGACCATCATGCGCCCTTTGCGACGGTCGCCGACGGCGAGGGCAAGCACGGCGAGCTGGTAGTAGGCCACCGCGCGCATGGTCTGGGTGGGGGCGTCCGGGTTGGGTTCGGTGCCGGGCTTGTCGGTGACCGGCTTCAACATGGTCACGGTGCGGTAGGCGCGCGTGGCCAGGTCCTGCTCGCCGCGGTTCATGGCGAGGCTGCCCAGCTCCATGGCGAGAGGAGCGTTCTGCGGGTCGTTCTCGAAGGCGCGCGACAGGGCGGCGATGGCGTCCTGGGGCTTGCCTTCGAGCAGCTCCAGGCGGGAGAGGCGCTGGTAGACGGCGCCGAGCTGCCTGGAGCGACGGTTCTTGTGCGCGGCGAGGAGGTCGCCGAGCTGCGCGCGGGCCTCTTCGAGGCGGCCGGCGCTGACGATGGCGTCGACGAGGAGGAGCGCGGCCTCTTGATCGTCGGGCCTCAGGGCGCGGGCCTCTTCGAGGACGGCGATCGCCTGAGAGACGGCGTCGTCTTCGGTGAAGAGCTTGCCGGCACGGAGCAGCAGGGCGTGGCGCATGGCCTCGTCCTCGGTGGCGCGGGCGTCTTCGAAGGTGAGCACGGCGAGGTCGTGGCGCGCGCCGGTCTGCTCATAGAGGCGGCGGAGGCGATCGCGGACCTCGGTGTGACCGGGGGCGACGCGCAAGGCGCGCTCCAGCCCGTCGCGGGCGTCGGCGGGGCGATCTGCCTTCTCGCAGGCCTCGGCGAGGTGGAGGGCGGTGGACACGAGGGTGTCGCCTTCCTCCAGGGCGATGAGGCGCCGGTAGACCGCGCCGGCCGCGTCCCAGTGCTCGGCGTTCTGCTCGAGGGTGGCGAGGGTGCGCAGCGCGTCGCGGTCCTTGCCGTCCTTGCGGAGCAGCTCGGTGAGGTGATCGCGGGCGCGATCGATCTCGCCGTTACGGGAGAAGACCTCGCTGAGGCGCAAGCGAAGGCTGCGGGCGCGCTCGGCGGCCGGGGAGGGGACGTTCGTCTCCGGGGAGGGCTCCCCCCAGACGTCGAGGATGGCGTCGGCCGCGGGGGCGGCGTCGGCCTCGGCGCGGATGAGGTTGCGCTCGAGCTGTGCGACGAGGGCGGCGGTGTGGGCGCGTGGGTCGAGAGCAGCGGCGCGCTCGCGGTCGACGAGGGCGCGGTCGCCGTCACCCTGCGCGTCGTGGAGATCGGCGCGGGCGTGGTGCAGCCACGCGTCGTCGGGGGTGATTTCGAGGGCCCGGGTGACGGACTCGGCGGCGCGTGCGTGCTGCCCGATCGCGCCTGCGGCGTCGATGAAGGCGAGGAGCACGTCACGGTCCCCGGGGGCGATGGCGAGGGCGCGGGCGAGGACGTCGGCGGCGGCGGAGGCGTCACCGGCGCGCTGGCGCAGGATGTCGGCGGCGCGGCAGAGGCTCTCGACGCGGGCGTCGTCGCTGACCTGCGCGTCGGGATCGCCCTCGCGGGCCTCGCGGACGTACAGCTCGGCGAGCTTGTGCCAGGCTTCGCGGGCGGTGTAACGCTCGGCGAGTTCTTCGCGCAGGCGGTCGTTGTCGGGGGATGCGGCGAAGCCGAGCTCCAGCGCCTCTTCGGCGCCGCGGTCGTCGCCCTGGCCGGCGCGCAAGCCAGAGAGCTGGAGCGCGGTGGCCACGGCCTCGTCGCCACGCTCGACGCGGAGGAGCTTCTCGAGCGCGTCGGCGAGGGCGATGGGGTCGTCGTTGTGGCGGGTGAGGCGGACGATGGAGCGGAGGAGTTCGGGATGCCGGGGATCCCAGTCGGCGGCCGCGGTGTAGACGTCGAGCGCGCCGGGCTCGTCGCCGCTCTGCTCGGTGAGCTGACCGAGGCGGAGGGAGAGGGAGAGGATGGCGGGGATGTCGCCGCGGTCCTTGGCGGCGTCGATCTGCCGGGCGTAGAGATCACGCAGGTCGTCGACGCGGCCCGTCGACTCCAGCAAGGACGCGAGGAGGATGGCCGCCTCGATGCTGGAAGGATCCTCGTCGAGGATCTCGTGGAGCAGGGCGATGGCCTCGTCCTGGCTGCCGGTGGCGAGCAAGCGCGCGCGCTCCAGCCGGAGGAGGGAGCGCTCGGCGGTGGTGTCGACGAGCGGCGCGGTGGCGTCGAGCAGGGCAGAGAGACGCGGGGCGTCGCCGCTCCTGCGGTAGACGTCGGCGAGGGGCTCCCAGATGGCGCGTTCGGCGGGCTCGCGGGTGCGCAGCTCTTCGTAGATGCGGGCGGCGCGGGGCAGGTCGTCGAGGGCGCCTGCGGCGAGGGCGGCGACGCGGAGCAGGAGCACGCGCTCGTCCTCGGGCGAGGAGGCGCGGGCGGCTCGCTCGCGGAGCTCGGCTGCGGCGGCGAGCTTGCCTTGCTCCTCGTGGAGATCGGCGAGCGCGGAGAGGGCCCAGGCTGCAGCGGCGGCGCCGTCGGGACCCGGGGCGCGCTCTTCGACCATGGTCTGGAGGATCGACTCGGCGAGGGGCGCGTCGCCCAGGCTGCGCGCGAGGCCGACGGCTTCTTCGAGCTGGGCGATGGCGCGCTGGGGCTCGTCGAGCCGCGCGAGGAGGACGAGGGCGTCGACGAGGACGCGGGGACGCTCGGCGGCGCGGGCGATGCGCTCGAGGAGGCGGGCGGCGCGCTCCTGCCGAGGATCGTGGCGGAGGACGTCGCGGAGCGCCGCCTCGGCGCGATCGGGCTCGGGGTGGAGGGCCACGGCCTGTTCGAGCAGTTCGGTGACGCGCTCGGCGTTCTCGGGGGCGTCGGCCCAGAGCTGGGCGAGGCGGTAGCGCGGCTCGGCGCGGACCTCGGGGGGGACGTCGTCGATCCGCGCGGCGTCGGAGGCGCGGAGGCGTCGGTCGAGGAGGCGGGCCTGCGCCTCCCGGTCTCCGAGCTTCTCGGCGAGGGCCTCGGCAGCGCTCCAGATCTCGTCGAGGCGAGGATCGTCGCTGGGCAAGGCCGTCTCGGCGCGGCGGTACGCGTCGGCAGCGGCGGCGTCGTCGCCAGCGAGAGCGAGCGTGCGGCCGAGATGCAGGAGCAGGTCGGCGGAACCAGGCTGCTCGGCGACGAGCTGCTGCAAGGTGTCGCGGTAGCGCTCCGCCTGGCCGAGGCGCTGTGCGGCGTCATGCGCCGCCTTGTGGGCGAGGGCCGAAGCTGGGCTCAGGGCGAGCGCGCGGAGTCGCGCGTCGAGGGCCGCCTCGGGGCGTTCGAGCGGACCTTCGCAGAGGGCCGCCAGCTCCTCGGTGAGCATGAGGCGCTCGGCCTCGGGGGGCTGGGCTTCGAGGCGGGCTTCGATGGCGCGGGCGAGCAGGTCGTGGCGCGCGCGGGTGCGGAGGGCGACGAGGAGGCGCTCGTGTTCGAGTTCGCTCTCGCGCGCGGCCTCGAAGGCGCTCTCCATCTGCTCGATCTCGCGATCGGGCTCGCCCTGGCGGCTCGCGATGTCGGCGAGGGCGACGAGGAGTTCGGCGCGGCTGATGGGCAGCTCGGTCCCGGGGCGAGGGCGGCGGGCGACGAGCAAGAGGGCGCGGTACGAGCGGCTGGCGCGTTCGAGCTGGCCTGCCTCGAAGGCGAGGGCGGCGGCCGCGAGGAGCGCGCCAGGGTGCGCCGGATCGATGCGCAGGGCGAGGTCGAGCTCGGTCATGGCGGCCTTCTGATCGCCGCCGGCGAGGATGACCCGGGAGAGCTCGAAGTGGACGAGCGCGCGCTCCTTGGGCCTCCGGTTGCCGAACTCGTCGAGGATGGCGCGCAGGGCGGCCGAGGCGTCGTCGGGGCGATCCGCGGCGGCGAGGGCTCTGCCCCGCGAGAGGCGGAGGCCGAGATCTTCGGGCGCGAGGGTGATGGCCTCCTCGAGCAAGGGGATCGCGGCGGCAGGAGACTCGCCGCGGCCGAGGTGCAGATCGGCGGCGTCGCGGAGGAGGGCGAGGCGAGCGACAGGCTCGGTGATGCGGGTCGCGTCCTCGGCGATCAGCTCGGCGAGCGCGGTCCACTCGCCGGCTTCGCGGTAGAGCACGCGGAGCCGCTCGCGGAGGGGCTGCTGCTCGGCGTCGGGGACGAAGCCGACGCCCGGCGGGATGGAGCGAGGCGAGGTGCTCGGGACGATCTCCTTGAGGCCGAGGGTGCGCTCGATCGCCCTGCGGGCGCGATCCGCGCGGCCTGCAGCGACGTAGGCATCGGAGAGGCGGATGGTCTCGATGTGGAGCCGCTCGACGGGCGTCACGGCGCAGAGGCGTTCGAGCGCGTCGGCTGCGGCGGCGGGCTCGCCGCGGGCGAGGAGGAGGCGGGCCAGAGCGTCGAGCGCCTCGGTGGAGCCGAGATCGGCGGCGCGGCGATGGCAGGCGATGGCGCGCGAGGGATCGTGGAGCTCGCGCTCGGAGAGGAGGGCGGCCTGGAGCCAGAGCGTGGCGGCGCTGGGATCCGAGCTGGCCTCGCGGAGGGCGGCCTGGTCTTCGTAGAGCTGGGTGAGTTCGGCGTGCTCGCCGCGCGCGGCGAGCAGCGTGGCGAGCTTCTCCGCGGAGGGGACGTGGCCGGGGAGTTCGTCGAGGTTCTTGCGCAGCGCCTGGATGGCCCTCGGCACCTCCTCGGTCGCGCTCCCGTCGGCGAGCAGGCCGGCCGCGTCGAAGCGCAGCGCGACGCGCCGATCGCGATCGGGGCACACCTCGATCTGGCGCTCGCGGTGGCGGATGAGGTCCTCGCGGCGGCTCGCCTCGGCGAGCAACGTGGCGAGGCGCTCGCCGCCGGGCTGGTCGCTCGGGTCCTCGTCGAAGAGGGTGCTGTGGAGGGTGATCGCCTCGTCCAGCTCCGCTGCGTCCGCGGCGGTGCGGAGGAGACGCCGCTGGACGTCACGGGGGAACGGCATCGCCGCGCCCCGTCGGCCGAGGCTGACGACCTCGGCGCGCGCGCCGGCGGCCTGCAAGAGCGTGAGGAGGGCATCGATGGCCCAGAGCGCAGCGTGCGCCGGGTGCGTCGGGGTCTCGGCGTCGTAGGGGGGCTCGCCGTCGGCCCACCGCTCGGCGGCGAGGTCGAGCAGCCGCCCGGCGATCACGAGGGCCCGGGCCGGATCGTTCACCACGTCGCGCGCGACCTCGACGGCCTCGCGGTGGAGCTCGAGGTCACCGCCCGTCGCGTCGGCGAGGCGGAGCAAGGTGCCGACCAGCGCCGCGGAGGGTGTGCGTCGCTGCAGCTCGACCAGCTCCTGGAGGATGGCGCTGTTGCCTGGCTCGTGGGTGAGTGCCTGCTCGAAGGCGCGCTCCGCGGCCTCCACATCCTTGCGCTCTTCGCGCTGCCAGGTGGCCACGCGGTGCCAGAGATCCCGCAGCGTCGGCGCGGGGACGTCGGCGCGCTCCTCCAGGGCAGAGAGCGTCTCGGCGATGGTGGACCAGCGACCCGCAGCGTCGGCGAGGCGGATCAGTTCGGAGGGGCTCTCGTGCGCCGGATCGAGGAGGAACGCGCGCCAGATCAGATCGAAGGCGCCGGCAACGTCGCTGCCGCGGCCTTCGAGGAAGGCTGCGGATTCGCGCAGGACGGCCACCCGCCGCTCATCGGAAGGGGCGGCGGCGAGGCGCGGCTCCAGCAAGGAGACGCGGGCACGCCAGTCGTCCTCGGCGTGCGCGATGTCGAGCAGGGCCTCGGTGGTGGCGACGAGTTCGGGACGGTGCGCTTCGCTTTCGGGATCGATGCGCTGGAGCAGCGACCACAGGCCGTCGCGCGCGAGCCTCCCGTACTCCGCTGCGTCGTCGTTCCCCGAGCGCCCTGCCTCCCACGCGCGGCAGTACGCCGTCACGGCGTCGACCCAGGCGAGGGTGTGGTCACGGTGCGCGTTGCCCAGCGTGTACGAGAGGGCGGCAGCGCGCGTGAGGTTCCTGGTCTCGCAGGCGGTGTCGTACTCGACGCCGAGCAGCTCCACCAGCTCGGGCCACCGGCCAGCGCTGGCGTACAGTGCAGAGAGGGCCTCGCCGCTCTCCACGTCGGGTCCCAGCTCGGAGCGAATGCGCAGCCAGACCGCGATGGCCTGCTCGGGCTCGCCCAGCTCTCGCTCGAACAGCCGCGCCACCCGGCCGAGATCACGACGCGCCTCGTCGCTCTTGCCGTGCGCCGCGGCGCGCTGCTCCAGGATGGCGGCGAGTTCGCGGTTGCGACCTGCCTTCTCCAGGATGGCCGCGAGGCCGTCGAGGGCCTCTCGATCGGTGTCGTCGGTGGAGAGCCGCGCGCGGTAGGCCGCGATGGCGCGCTCGTCGTCCTGGAGCACCGTCCACGAAAGGCGCGCCAGCTCGCCGAGCGCCTGGCGCCGCGCCTCGGGCGCCTCCTCACGGGCAGCGAGGAGATCGAGCACCTCGCAGCGCTCGACCACCCGATCGGAGGCGTCGAGCAATCGGTCCAGCTCTCGCAGCGCGGTGAGCCCCTCGGAGGCGCGCTCGTGCTGCTCGGCGAGGGCGAACAGCCGCCGGAGCAGCGCGATCGCACCGTCGGCGTCATCGAGGCGGTCTTTGCGCAGGGTCGCCGCCTGATCGAGGAGCGCAATGGCCAGCGCGGGCTCCGCGGCGTGGCCCGCGGCCGCGGCGAGCACCTCGGCGTGGCGATCGTGACGGTCGAGCCGCTCGCACAGGGCGGAGAGTTCCTCCCGGGGTGCCTCGTCGGCCGGGGTCAGCTCGACCAGCTCCGCGAGGCGCTCGAGCGCGCCGGGCTCGTCGCCGAGCACGTCGCGCCGCAGCTTCACGATCTCCGCGAGCAACCCGCGTCGTGTGTCGGGGGTCGCGCCGTCGGCCTGGATCTCCAGTACCCGGGTGAGTTCGGCGGGACGAGCTTGCTCACGGTAGCGGCCGGTGAGCAGCTCCGCGGTGCGGCGTCTCGCGTCGCGGCGCTCATCGGTCTCGGGCGGCTCGGACGTGGCGTCGAGGATCCGCTCCAGGAGGGAGAACGCCTCATTCGACGCGGGCTCGCGCTCCAGCATCTGCTCGACGCCGGGAAGCGCCGCCTCGGCCTCGCCGACGCCTTCGAGCCACAGGAGCGCGATCCGCTCGCGCAGCCGCTGCGCCGCATCGGCCGGGAGGCGCGGCAGGTCCGCCGAGAGCAGCCGGATCAGCGGGCGGTGCCGCCCGTGGCGCTCGTAGAGACGCTCCAGCGAGCTGCGGGTGCGCGCATCGTCGGACAGCTCCAGCAGCGCTTCGAGGTACCGCATGGTGCGCTCGGCATCGCCGGCGAGATCGCGCGCGACGGTGGCCGCGTCCTCCAGGAGGAACTGGCGCTCCGCCTGGTCCTCGGTGCGGGCCAGCATGGTGTCGTAGAGCCCGAACAGATCGTCCCACCGCTCGGCCGCGTTGTACGCGAGCTTCAGCCGCTCGAAGGCCCATACCGAGCCCGGGAGCAGCTCCACCAGCCGCCGCAGCAGGCGCATGGTGGTGTCGGGGGCCTCGAACCACTCCTCGTGGTACTCGACGCCGCGCCGACCGAGCTCCTCGATCTCGTCGGAGGAGAGGGAGGTCGCCGCATCCAGCGCGGCGGCGTAGGCGTCGATGACGCGCTCGGGTTGCTGCGTCTTGCGGCCGAGCTGCTCGGCGCGCTCCCAGAGGCTCACCTCTCCTGGTAGCGTCCCCGCTGCGCGCAGCGCGACGCCAAGCGCTTGCTCCGGATCGTCGCCGTGCAGATCGAGCAGCCGCTCGTACCAGCGGAGGCGCGCCGCCGTATCGCCGGGGCCCCGCGCCAGCATCGTCTCCAGCAAAGCGATCCGCGCCGCCGTGTCACCCGCCGCGACCTCGGCTTGCTCCAGAAGCTCCGCGGCGCGCGTGCCGGCCTCGGGGTGGCCGAGCGCCCGGATGGCCAGATCCAGGGCGGCTGGCTGCGGCGCGCCGCTGAGCAGCGACGGCGCGACCACATCGAGGGCCTCGTTCGGCCGATCGACCTTGTCGAACAGCAGCACCGCCAGCTCCAGCTCCAGCGCGACCCGCGCCTCCCCGCTGGCGCGATCACGGCGCGCCTCCAGGAGCTCCACGGCCTGCTCGACGTGACCCAGCTCCAGGAGGAGCCTCGCCTGCGAGGCCAGCGCGCCGTCGTGCTCGGGGTCGAGCGCGAGCACGCGCTCGAAGAGCGCGGCAGCGGCGGCCCGATCCTCCATGACCGTCTCTTCCCACGAGGCCCAGTCCGCGAGCGCATTCACCCGCTCGGCTTCGGGCGCACGCTCGACGAGGGTGGAGAAGAGCCACCGCTGGTCCGCGTGGCGGGCCGCTGTGCCGGGACTTGCGGCGAGGAAGGCGGCGAAGGCGTCGAGCGCGCTGCGATCCCCCTCGGGAGCCGTCGTCACCAGGCGCTTGTGGGCCGCCGCGGCCTCGTCGTGGCGCGCTGGATCCGCGCCGAGCCCTCGCGCCACGGTGGCGTCCAGGCTCCGCCGCTGCTCGGGCGTGAGATCGGCGAAGCGCGCGATCACTCGCTCGGCACCGGCGAGCAGCCGATCGATGACGCCTGCGCGGACCGACGCCTCCTCGAGCAACGCCAGCTCGACGAGCGCCTCCGTGGGGCTATCCGTCGTATCGAGCAGCACTTCGCACACGGCGGGCACGCGCTCCCACGCGCCCCGCTCGCGGTAGAGCGACAGGAGCCGCGCGGCTGCGTGTCGATCACTGGGGAGCGCTTCCAGCACCTGCTCGTAGAGCGCGAGCGCTTTGTTCGTGTCCGAGACAGGCCCTTCTGCGAGCACCGCCGCCCGTCGCCTCGCCTCTGCCGCGCCGGCCGCATCACGCGGCTCACCGCTCGGCGCCTCGGCCAGATACGTGCCGAGCTGCTCCAGCGCCAGCACCTCCGCAGCGGGCTCCACGGCGAGCGCGACCCGGCGCTCCAGCACCTGCCGCAGCAGCGCGTCGTCGCCCTGTGCGCGCGCGACCTCCTCGATGGTGACGAGCGCCGCGGCGCCCACCGGCGCCCCTCGCCCGAGCATGGTCCGATAGCGCGCCGTTGCCACGTCCACCCGCCCGGCGCGCCCCGCCACCTCGGCCATCCGCAGCTCGTGCTGGACGCGGACCTCGTCGTCGTCCTGCACCCGGGAGAGCCGGTTCGCGAGCTCGTTGTAGAGCGCGTCCCAGGCACCGGCCTCGGCCAGGGTGTCCATGAGCGCCTCGCTGGCGCCCTCGTCGTCGGGATCTTCTTGCAGTGCCGCGCGGTACGTCGCCGCTGCGGCGCCGAGATCGTTCAGGTCCCGGCGCTGTATCGCGCCGATGGAGTGCAGCAGCGAGCGCCGCCGCTCCGGGGAGCAGGGCTGCGAGAGCGCATCGCTGTAGAGGGCGATCCGCTCCTCGGGGCTGCCCTGCTCGCGCAGCAGCTCGTCGACGCGACCCAGCAGCTCCGGCGACGAGGCCTCGTGTGCGAGCGCGCGGCGGTACATGGCGAGCGCGCCGGCCATATCACCGTTCGCGGCGAGCGCCTCGCCCGCACGCTGGGCCAGGTGGAGCAGCGCCGGGCTGTCCACGGGCCGCTGACCGAGGGCCTCCGAGAGCACGGAGGCGCGCGTGGGCGCCTGCTTTGCAGAGGCCGTCAGCCGCTCCACCTCCCCCGTCCAGAAGGCGACCCGATCCGGCATCATCGTGGCGGCGATCGTCAACCCGCGCGCTGCCAGATCGATGGCCTTCTTCGCGTCCTCGAGCCCGCGCTCGGCGAGCCCCATCGCCTCCTCCAGCGCGCCGAGGCGCAGCGCGAGGGTCTCCGGGCTGAGCGGTGTGCGCCGCGTCTCCGGCTCGCTGGCCTCGGAGGCGAGCTTCGCCAGATCGCGTGGCGGCGCGGTCGGTCGCGGTGGACGCACGGTGCCACGAGGGCCCGTCGCGCCGTCCCACTCGAAGACCACCGGAGGCGGCGGCTTCGTGATCGCTTCGTGCACGCTCGGCGGCGCGCTCCTGCTCTGCGGCTCGTCGCCCTCTCCCCAGGTCGAACGCTCTGCCGTCGCACTTCCCTCGGGGTCCGCGGCCATCGCCGCGGGCGCCTCGGCGAGATCGGCCTTCACCTCCAGGACGCGCACCAGCAGCGAGGTCGCGCCCTCGGCGCGCGCGATGGGCTCCAGCACGCCGCAGGCAGCGAGGCGCTGGCCATCGGGCGGCGGCGGCGCCTGGCTCGCCCGCGTGTTGCCTGGCTCGGGGTTGCCGAGCATGCGCTCCACCGCGAACCGGCTCGTCTTCTCCGTCGGCTCGATGGCGAGCGCCTGGCCGTACGCCTGAAGCGCGCCCATCCCATCGTGCAAGCGGGTGGCCCGGATCGCGCCGAGCCGGGCGAGCAGCGTGGCCCGCTCCCCACCACCCGACAGCGCCGCCTCGGACTCCAGCACCTTCGCCAGCTCGTCCCAGCGCCGCTCCTGTTCGAGCAGTGGGATCAGCCGCGCGTGGACGTCCCGCGCTGGACCGAACGCCTCGATCATTCGCCGCCACGTGCCGATCGCCGCTGGCCGATCGCTGAGCTGCTCGGTTCGCAGCTCTGCCGCGCGCCTGAGCTGCTCCTTCGCAGCGTCCTGATCCTGCGTGAGGTCGGCGCGTCGCTCCAGCACCTCGGCCAGATCCGCTGGCGACGCCCCCTCCTCGTAGTACCGCACCAGCGCGTCCAGCGCCGCCGCCTCGCGCTTCGTTCCGAAGAGGCGCCGGTACGCTCCGATCGCACCCGCCGGATCCTTCAGATCCTCCTCGCAGAGGCGCGCCAGCCTCTCCGCCGCGACCTCTCGCTCCTCCACGTCCGGCGTCAGATCCGCGAGCCGCCCGAGCATCGCGGCGAGCCCACGCGTGTCGCGCTCCTTCTCGTAGAGCTGTGCCAGGGCTCGCGCGGCGCGCAGCGAGGCGCCGTCGTCCGAGGCCAGCTCCAGTGCCTGCTGGAACGAAGACCGCGCCTTGCGCGTGTCGCCAAGCTCCAGGAGCAGCTCTCCCAGCTCCACACCGATCCGCGCGCGCGCCGCCTTGTCGCGCGCCGTCGCGGCGGCACGCGTGAACAGCTTCGCCGCGTCCAGCCGCCGATCGAGGCTCACCGCGAGCGACAGGTAGCGCTCGCGCACCTGATCGTCGGCAGGATCCACCGTCAGGATCTGCTCGCACAGTGCGTAGGCGCCCTGAAGATCCCCAGCACGATGGAAGAGCAGCTCGGCGAGCCGTTTCTGTGCCTCGATCCGCTTCGGGCCGCGCTGCGACTCGATCTGGATCGCGAGCATCTTCATCGCGTCCTGCGTCCGCCCGACCCGCTCGTAGGCTGTCTCCAGGGCTGCCGCTGCGCGAGGTGCGACCGGCTTGCGACCCAGCAGCGCCTCCGCCGTGGCCAGTGCCGCAGCGTTCACCGGATCGCGGGTGAGCACCTCTTCCACGTGGGGCAGCGCGCGCTCCAGCTCCTTGGCATCCCCGGTGTACATCCCGACCAGCCGGGAGCGGATCGACATCACGTCCGCGTCGGGCAGCGGCGGCTCCGTGGTGAGCGCCTGCTCCAGCAAGCGCGCCACCTCGGAGACGCGCCCCACCCGCGCGAGCCGATCCTCCAGCGCCCGACGCGCGGGGGCGTTGGCGGGCTCCACTTTATGGAGCAGCTGGAGCACCTTGATCACCCGCTCGTCCTCGTCCGGGAGCGCGTCGAGGAGTCCCCAGGCCTTGTTCAGGATCTCCACCTGCTCGGCCAGCTCCGCGCGGTGCGGCGCTGCTTGCGCGTAGAGATCCGCGAGGGCCACCGCGTCGTTGCTGTCCTGGAGCAAAAGCTCCAGCCGGATGAAGGCGTCGATGCGTGCCGGCGCGAGGGCCACCGCCCGCTCGAGGTAGCCACGCGCGCCCGCCGGGTCGCCGAGGATGGTCGTGAAGAACGCGCCAGCCCGCACCAGCGCCTCGGCCTGGACGATCGGCGGATGCGCCATGAAGCGCCTGTCGGTGGTGATCCGCTCGTAAGCGGCGGCCAGCTCGGCGAAGCGATCGTCGCGCGCCGTCGCCGAGTGCAGCTTGTCCCACAGCTCGGGCTGCGGGTTGCTCTTCGCCTGGGCGGCGATGAGCACCTCCAGCACCGCCGCTTCGTTGTCGACGCCCTGCTCCAGGGCCGCAGCCAGGTTCTCGATGCGCAGCGAAGCGCGGCCGATCTTCGGGTCGTGCATGTCCGGTCCTCTGCCGGGTGGGGCGCCACGGCGCGCGCATCCGGCGGCGAACACAACGTATCAGGAGAAGGGGGCGCGCCTACAACCCCAGTCGCGCCATCGGGCATGCCGAGAACATATCGAAGCGCCCTCGTCCTCACGCAAAATGCCTGTTTGTCGCTGGATCTTGCTCGACGGGACGGCTCGTTCGAACCCATCCCGCTCGTGGCGCTCGACCCTGGTGGTCAGAAGGGGGAGCATGCGCCATCCTGCTCCTTTCGCATGGCCCGCACGCCCGAGAGGACCGAGCCGCGCAGTGAGGCCACCGTCGTTCGTTTCGAGTCGACTCGAGCGGCGCGCGGGGGGGCTGGCGAGGCGACGACGCGGCGCGGCGAGGGCTTCCACCGTGGGCCACCGTCCCATGGACACCTGCCGAGGCGCACATGAGCGCCCTCTCCCTTCAGCAGCAGCGCCTGGGCCAGCTACGCAAGCTCGGCGCCATCTTCGCGCCGCTGGGGCAGGAGGAGACGCGCACGTTCCACCGTCGGTTTCTCGAGTCGTTCGTCGATCCGCTCCGCTACGAGGAGCTCGTCGCTGCGCTGACCCGGCGCCGCGCCATCGATCACCACCGCTTCCTTCGCGCCGACGTGGTGCGAGGCGGCGCGCCGCCCCAGGGGGCCATCGCCTGGCTCACCTCCGGCAGCCCGTCCACCGCCTGCATCCGGATCGAGCGAGAGCCCTGGCTGCCCGGCCTCCACCTGCAGCCCACGTCGCTCGAAGAAATCTGGCTGTCTTCCTGGCCCGGCGTCTTCGTGTGCTTCGAAGCAGGCCGCGCCATCCTCGTCACGCTCGACTACGAGCGCATCTACTGCACGCTCGGTGGGCGGAGCCCTTACCGCTGAGCGCTCGCCTCGTGGCGCCGCTCCGCAAACCAGGCCACCAGCCGCTCCAGCCCCGCCCGGTCCTCTTCATCGAACGCCGCAGGCTGGTCCGCGTCGATGTCGAGCACGGCGAGCAGGTCACCGTCCGGCCCGAAGACCGGGACCACGATCTCCGAGCGGGATCGCGCGTCGCAGGTGATGTGCCCCGGGAAGGCATGCACGTCGGCCACGATCACCGTCCGCCGCTCCGACGCCGCCGCGCCGCACACCCCCTTGCCCACCCGGATCTCCAGACAACCCAGCGTCCCCTGGTAAGGCCCGACGCGCAGCAGCCCCGGGCTTGCCAGCCGGTAAAAACCCGTCCAGAGGTGCCCGAAGCCGTGGTGGAGGAGCGCGGCCATCGTGGCCATGGCCGCGATGGGATCGTCGATCCCTTCGAGCGTGGCGTTCACCGAGGCCAGCAGCGCCTGGTACGCCTCCGCCTTGGGAATGCCGCGCAGATCCGGTGTCTCCTCTGCCATGGCCCGGGACGGTATCACCGCTGCGCGCCACCGCACCCACCAGGAGCGCAACCCGTGACCGTGATGCGGGAAACGCTGGTGTAGACTCGTGCATCCACTCTCTCGTGGCCCCGGGATTGCGCTCGAGCGCCCCCTGGCGCCCCTGATCGCGAGGCCCCGATGCTCAAGACCCTTCGCACGATCGCCAACGACCTCCGCGAGAAGTCCCGCTGGTGCTACGAGCGCGACGATCTTCCCTCGATGATGAAGACGGTGCTCACCGACGGCACCGCCGCGATGATCCTGTACCGCCTGATGCAGGCCTCGAACGAACGCGGCATCGCGCCGCTCACCATGGTGTTCAACAAACTGAACAGCGTGGTCGGCGGCGCCGTCATCGGTCGAGGCGCCGACTTCGGACCAGGATTCGTGCTCATCCACGCGGACGGCGTGGTCATCAACGGTTCGGTCAAGGGCGGGCGCAACATCAAGATCGAGCACCAGGTCACCATCGGCGCCGAGCGACGTCAGAGCCCGATCATCGGAGACGATGTGTTCATCGGCGCCGGGGCCAAGATCGTGGGGTCGGTGAAGATCGGAGACGGCGCCCGAATCGGCGCCAACGCGGTCGTGGTGCACGACGTCCCGCCGCACACGACGGTGGTCGGCATCCCGGCGAAGCCCGTGCGCCGCCGCGAAGAGGCCGCGACCACAGGGGAGGGGATCCCCGCAGCAGAGGGCGACATCAGCGGGAAAGGGGAGGGTCTCTGACGAGGCAGCGCCTCATGTCGAGCGTGGACCTCACCCGGTAGCGCAGGTCGAGAAGGTCGCGGCGCCCGGCGGCTCTCGTCGGCGCCGCGTTTCGTCTCTGGAGCTGGATCGGAGGCTGGCAGAGGCCGTCGCGGCGCCCGACGGTGCTCGTCAGGCGCCGCGCTTCGTCACTGGATCTGGAGCTGGCAGAAGTTGTCGATGCACTTCGCCAGGGTGTCGCAGCAATCGGCTGCCGTCTCGCAGCTGTTGCCCAGCTCGGCGCAGGTCCCGGGCTCGGGCTCGCCGCAGATCTTCCCGTCGCCGCCGGGGTTGTCGACGCACTGACCGTTGCAGCAGTCCGAGCCGTCCTGGCAGCTCTCGCCGTCCGGCTTGCAGGGATCGAGCGCGTAGTAGGCGTTCTCGCTCAGCGCGCACAGCTCCTGGCCGCGGAGGAAGAACGGCGGGTTCGACGGATCTGCCGCGGTGGGCGGATCGCTGATGGCGGTGATCCAGAGCTGCTGCCGGTTGGCGCTCACCAGCCGGTTGCCGTAGTCACGGCGCGAGATGAACACCAGCCAGTAGTAACCGCCCGCGCGCAGTGGCGCGAACACCGGGTTGAAGCTCTTGTTGTCGCTGCTCGCGGTGGTCAGCGTCTTCAGCTCCTGCCCATCGGGGCGCACCATGTGCAGCATGCCCGCTCCCGTGGAGCGCGAGCCCGAGGTGGGGCGACCGAAGGCGATCCACTCGCTCCCGGGCGAGAAGCTCGGATAAGCGGGGCGTCCCGTCCCACCAGCGCGCGGAACGACCATGTTGATGTTGTCGACGGAGAACCCGTCCGCTCCGACGTTGCCGACCATCAGATCGCCGGCACCCGAGTCGAACGTCCACCCGCCGTTGTTCATGTTGCAGACCGCCGCGACCTTCTGCCCATCGGGCGACCAGGCCGGCTCACCGCAGCCCGAGCCCATCGCGTTCGGGTTGAGCGTCGCGCCGCTCATCGTGTCGATGACGCGCAGCGTGCGCGAGTTGTTCTCGCTCGCGAGCAGCTTGCTCCCGTCATTGTTGTAGGCGCTGAAGATGAAGTTGCCGCCGGGCGTCCCGGGACGAATCTCGGCGTACGCCACCGGATCCGCCGTCAGGTCGAGCGTGTAGAGCGGCCCGCCGCCATCGTTGAACTCCGCGGCCATGCGCGTCCCGTCACGGCTGACGGTGTGGCAGCCCCAGCAGACGCCGGGGTTGAAGAACGTGTCCACGCTCGGCGAGCTCGCCTTGATGCGCAGGATGCGGCCGTTGGAGGCCCCGTTCTGGCACACACCGGGGAGCTCCCAGTAGTACACGCTGCCCTTGAGGCGCCCGCGCGCCACGCGCCAGGTCTGCTCGGCGGGCTGGTACACCGTGCCGCCGGTGCGCCGGGTGAGCGACACCTTCAACGGATCGGTCTGAGGACCAGTGCCCGACTCCTGGATGCTCTTCCAGTCTGCTTCATCGATCAGGTGCCGCGCCGGCAGCGTCGTCGTGAAGTAGGTGGTGTACTCGTAGTACTGCTCGGTGATCTTCAGCTGGTAGACGTCGTTGTTCGCGGCGCCGTTCCACTGGATCTCGGGCGCCAGCACGTCGAGCGGGAAGACCGTCTCGTTGTACGGGTACACGAGGCTCATCGACGGGTCTGCGCCGCCTTGAGGGTTGTTGAAGTCCAGGACCTCCTGCGGCGTGAGCCCGATCCCGTCCACCGTCTTCTTGACGTAGACCGTGATCTGCGCCGTCGCCTCCGAGGAGTTCAGCCGCACCGTCAGCGTGCCGACGCCGGCCGCCGCTCCGGAGGGAGTGAACGTCGTCGTGCCGCCGAACCCGCCGATGTCGGGCCGCGTGAACGACCAGCTGACCTGGTTGCTCACGTCGCTGCCGTTCATCGTGACGGTGAACGCCTGGGTCGGGATGGTCCCGTTCTCCACGTTCAGTGTGGCCGTCGTCGGCGAGAGGATCAGCTGCTGCGTCTGCTGCCCCGACGCGGTGGTCTCGCACCCGAACAAACAGTCGCCGCCTTCACCAGTCCCACCAGCGCCGGCTGCGCCGCCGACGTTGCCGGATGCACCTCCCCCCTGATTGGACCCCCCGCTCGCGCCGCAGTTGACGGCGGCCAGGGCCAGCGCCCCGATCAGGCTCAGAAGAGCCCAGAAGTATGCCTTCCGCATGGTACCTCGTGACGTCTTGAAGATGAGAGTAGGAGCTTGCTGGCGAGCGTACCTGGGCAGGAAGCGGATCGCAGCATCAAAGGCGCGTGGCCAGGCCTGATCCTGGCGCGTCTGGGCGTCTCGACGGACCCGCTGAGGACAGCGTCGGCACACGACTCCGGTGGTGCTGGTGCATGCCGGTGGCGCGCCTGCACGCCGTTGGTGCTGATGCATACCGAGGGCGGAACGTCGCCTCCGGGGATTCTGGACGCACGTGGGCGTGGCGTGACGCGTCAGCCCATCGTCGGGGCGGCCAGCAGCGACGGCCAGCTCCGGGGAGGCCTGAACTTGCGTGTCCCCAGCGGTCCGTCGACGATCTCTTCCAGCTCGGCGAGACCCCCGGGGGCGAGCCCGGCGTCGAGGGCCTCCCGTACTTGCACGATCGTCAGCGGATCGAGGCCCATGCACCTCGTCGCCACGGCGTCGACGAGTGCAGGATGGGTGCCGCCCACGAGCAGACCCGCCTCGACCGGCGTTGCGCCGAGCGGACCTTCTCCTTCACCGGCGACGACCCCATCGACGATAGACAGGTAGCGCCGCTGCGGTGCGTCACGGAGCTTTCCCGCGCGGTCGGCGAACAGCAGGATGCGGTTCAGATCGAGGATGGTCCGCCAGAGGGTGCGGTTCCCTTCCCAGCTCCCGTCGATGATCTTGGGGCGGGCGTCGAGGCGGGGAGCCCGCGCGATCAGCGACCACCCACCGGGTAGCGGCAGGCGGCTCAGCTTGTCCTCGAGGACTTCTCTCGGGGAGCGCGGCTGCTCCAGCTCGTCTCCCCCGATCGACGGATCACCTTCCGTGAAGTGGGGCAACCAGTACTTCTCGTTCGTCAGCCCGATGGCGCTCTTCAGCGAGAGCGTGACGCCCGTCTTCTTGTGCGTCTTCATCTTGGGGAGGTTGATCACCACGTCGGCGTCGAGCACCGTCCCCGGGGCGCTGTACTCGTGTCGACCTCTCGTGTGGTGCGGTACGGGGGTCTCGTAGTGGCTACGGTGGAAGCGGAGCCGCGAGCCTGGTGGCGCGTCGGCCCTGGCGAAGAAGCTCCGCTCACCGAGATCGACCACCCGATAGCCGCGCGGGTCTCCCGACAGCGCGCGCCTCATCAAGAGGCCCAGGTTGAACGAGCGACCCGCCCGGCGCACGTCGTCGAGCGGGAGCCAGGGCACCACCCGGAACGTGCGCAGATCCGTGAAGGCCACGTCGTGTCCGCGCGCGCGCAGGTGGTCGATGACGGCCCAGATCCCGAGCGGACCCGCCACCTCCTCGACCACGCACCCTTCCACGGGGGCATCGATCACCCGCACCTGCCCGCGCGGCCCAGCGGCGCGCAGCGCGTAGTCGAGCACGGGCCGGAGCAGCGACCCGTGCGTGCTCGACGCCGCGAGCTTCTGTCCCGTGATGCGCTCGTGCAGGTTCCGCTGCGAGACCAAATTCGGCTTCACGACCACCCGGTCCCCGGGCGCGATCAGATCGCCGAGCGGGTTCCAGTCCGGCGTGCCGACCCGCCCCCGATCGAGGCCCAGCTCCCGGAACATCGCCTCCACGGCCTCGTACACCGGGTGTGGCGGGTCGAACGGCGCGCCCTCGGCGTAGCTCAGCCCTGGCCGGCTGATGATCACCACCCGCGACGCCGCCGGCGTGGACGAGGCGGACACAGGCTCCGCCGTCGGGCTCGGGGTCGTCCCGCCAGCGCTCAAAGCGAAGGCCTCACCATCGTCGGCTCCTCCCGCTGGAAGTCGATGCCCAGGCGGGACACGCTCGCGACGCGCTTTCCGGTGCGCACCATCGCCACCTCGTCGACGAACTCCACCTCGATCCGCATCCGCTCGCCCAGGTGACGCCGGAACGTGGCCAGCACCTCCTCGAGCACCTCTCGCGAGAACCGACCGCCCTTCACGACCCGGAAGGTGATCGCGCCCGGCACCTCCTGGATCACCTGGAACGCCTTGATCGCGTGGTCCAGCTCCTTCAGGTAGTGAGCGAAGAACGTGCCGGGCAGGTAGTGACCATCGGTCCCCCGGATGATCGATTGCACCCGCCCTTCGATGGCACCGACCCGAGGCGCCCCGCGCCCGCAGCGGCAGAGCGCCGTGGGATCCATCGCCTCTGCGAGGTCGCCGATCCGGTAGCGAATGAACGGCATGCACGTGTTGTTGAGGTCGGTGATCACCACCTCCCCGATCTCCCCTGGCGCTGCTGGCTGCCCGCCCTTCAGCACCTCCACGATGTACCCCTCCGCCACCACGTGGTGCCCCTCGTGCGCCTCGCACTCGTACGCGATCCCCGAGAACTCGCGCGCCCCGTACTTGTCGAACACCTCGCAGCCGAACGCCTGCTCGATCAGCCTCCGGCTCGCGAGCGGAAGCGTCTGCGCACTGGACATGATGGCCCGCGGCTTCACCGACAGCGGCCGCCGCTCCTTCACGTAGCGCCCCAGGAAGTCCAGCGCCTCGGCGTAGCCGTCCAGCAGCACCGGCGCTGCCTCTTCCAGAACCCGCACCATCGCGTCCAGGTTGTCGTCGGACAGCTCGAAGATGGGGATGAAGGTCCGGTTCGAGAGCATCGCGTCCGCCCGCTCGCGCAGGACCTGGCTCCGGCTCATGCCCAGCGTCTGGTGCCACAGGCGAACCGTCGGGTCACCGAACTGGTAGCCCGTCCACTCCTGCGCGCGAAGCGTCGCCGCCCAGCGGAACTCGAGCTGCGCCCGGTCCGCGTAGCAGACGAACGGCTCGCCCGTGGAGCCGCTGGTCGCGATGCGCAGCACCTGCGACTTGTCGTGGTTCTCCGAGAGAATGTCGAAGTACAGGTGCTGCCGCACCTCGCTCTTCGAGAGCAACGGCAGCTTGTACAGATCGTCCTGCCCCCGGATGTCCTCCGGCCGCAGCCCGAGCGCCTGCATCCTGCTGCGGTAGTAAGGCACGTTTCGGTACGCATGCCGGATCATCCTCCGCAGCTTCTCGTCCTGCAGCGCGCGTGTCTCGCGGTGGCCCAGCCACTGCGTCTTCAGCAGCGTCTCGTAGTAGTGCTCCACGTCGCGCGTGATCATCCAGTGCGTCTGGTTGAACACCGCGAGGTAAGCGTCGAAGCGTCGCCGTTCGGTCGCCGATTTCGGTGGCGTCCGGTCCTCCACCGGGTGCCGCTGCAGGAACTGCCGCGCCACGTCCGGCGGCGGCGGCTTCACCCGGTACTCCCAGGCGGCGCGCGCCACGTCGACCAGCGAGCGCGCCGACGTCTTCAGCGCGGCCCCTTCCAGGAACGACTTCCCTTGCCGACGCTCCTCGAAGATCGTCTCGATCTCGCGGTACGAGTACCCCTTCGCGTGGGCCGCCACCATGATGAAGGACTGCCAGTAGAAGTAGCGCCCCTCGAACGTCAGCAGATCCAGCAGCACCTCGCGCGCGCAGACCACGAACCCGCTCTTGTTGTCGTGCAGGTCCATGCCGAACACGCCGTTCAGCAGGTGGTTCAGGCCGCGGCTCAGGTGGTAGCGCTGATCGCGCTGGCGCCCCACCGCGCTCCGCCAGCCCTGCACCACGTCGACGCTGTGATCGTACAGCGCGCGGCGGAGCCGCAGCAGATCCTCGGGCTGGTACTGCAGATCGGCGTCGATGATGGCGCACAGCTCCCCGCGCGCCGCCACCGCCCCCGTGCGCCAGGCCGCCGCGATCCCCTGGTTCTGCGGGTGAAGACACCCCACCACGACCCCGGGGTGCTCCACCGACAGCGCCTGGATGACCGCCGCCGTATCGTCCTTCGACCCGTCGTCCACGAGGAGCAACTCCCCGCGCAGCCCACCCACCTCGAACACCCGCAGCATCCGCGCCGTGAGCTCTCGCAGGTTCAGCGCCTCGTTGAAGCAGGGGACGATGACCGACATCGCGACGACCTCGTCCCCCGTCGGCTCGGGGGTCGACGCCGAGGAGGACGGAGGTGCGAGCCGGTCCGGCGAGGAGGCGGGAGGGCGCTGCATGGGCGGCGGGAGCATACCCACCACCACCTCGTTCCGGTACATTGCCGCCATGCTTCGGCCCGTGTTCGTCCTCTCGATCGCCGCCGCGTGCGGCACCTCGGCCTGGCTCGCGCCGCGCGACGCCATCGCCTGAGGCTTCTCGCCCCCTGCCGGTCCGGCGGGGATCTGTTACGGCGACGAGCACGACGCGGCGCCCGGTGAACCTGCGCCGTGGACCACCCGACGCTTCGGCGCACGGCTGAGCTACGCCGCCTTCGGCTCGCAGATTCTCTTCGGCGAGCTCGTCGGTTCCATCGAACGCCGCGCTGCTGCCGGCATCGTCGAGCTGCGTGCCTCCCAGGACCTCACCTTGCAGTTCGGCGGCGGTGTCAGCCACGGAGGGCGCCTCCTCGTCGAGGGCGTGCACCACGACTTCACCCCCGGCTGGCTGGCCACCGCAGGCGGCTCGTACCGCGTCGTCCGTGGCGAAGGCCTCCGGCCGTTCGTCCTCCTCACGGCGACCCTCGGCGCCTCGGGCGCGCGCACCCAGGCCCTCGGCGTCACCACCACCGAGCGTTACCTCGCCTTCGACGTCCGCGTCGGCGCCGTCGTCGGATGGACCCTGTACGACACGCTCAGCCCTTACCTTGCCGCGCGCGCCTTCGGCGGACCCATCTTCTGGCGCTTCCAGGATCGGGACAGGATGGGCACCGACCGCTACCACTACCAGCTTGCCCTGGGCACCTCCGTGCTCCTCCCGGGCGGTTTCAACGTCAGCGCCGAGGGCATTCCCCTCGGTGAGCGCGGTCTCTCTGTCGGGGTCGGCGTCCTGTTCTGATGCTGACGCAGCGCGCCGTCCTCAGCCCAGGAAGTCCGCGAAACTCCCCGGGAACTTGCTTTTTCAACCCTCCCGGGGACATGCTCACCACCCCGCCATCAGCTTCCGGGATTGCGGGCGCAGACTGCGCGCTCGCGACCCGGACCCGGCACCGCGCCGCGACCCACCGCGACGCCCAGGTCTCATGATCCGAAGCATCACCTCTGCGCTCGCCGTCGCTCTCACCGCCACCACCGTCGCCTCCCAGGCCGTCGCTGCGGGACCTCTCGAGACGATCGGCGCACCCACCAGCGCCAACGCCCTCACCTCCCGCGTCCTCGCGCGCGGCCCCGAGGCAGCCTTCTTCAACCCCGCGCTCCTCCCGGATGCCCCGCCCACCACCGAGGCGGGCTTCTTCCTGCTCATCACCCGCGGCGACATCACCCTCGGCGACCGCCCCCCGGGCAGCGACGTCCCGAACTCCATCTACGACGCCCAGCTCCGGAACCCCGACGGCACCACCCGGCGGCTCGACTTCCGCCCCATGCCCACGTCGAACCTGCTCAACCAGCGTGCTGGCACCCAGGACCGCGACGCCCTCGCCTACGCCTCCATCGGCGTCGTTCGCCGCCTCTACAAGCAGTACCTCGTCCTCGGCTTCTACGCCTTGCTCCCCATCCGCAGCTTCCAGGAGCAGAGGAACTTCTTCGTCGACGAGCGCGCCCAGTACTTCGGCAACCAGCTCCAGTTCGAGCTGCTCGGCGACCGCATGGTGAACACCACCTTCGCCGTCGCCCTCGCCAGCCGCATCACCTCGTGGCTCTCCATCGGCGTCGGCGCCGACGTCACCATCGGGACCGTCGCGAAGACCTCCGTCCACATGCCGGACGCAAGCGATCAGAGCCAGGTCTACATCAGCCCCGACATCAAGGTCGAGAGCACCTTCGCGCCCCACTTCGCCATCGAGGCGAAGCCGAAACCGTGGCTCCGCCTCACCTCCACGCTGCACTTGCCCTCGTCGTCGACCACCGAAGGCGAGAACCGCATCCGCTTCTGGAACTACACCTACCCCGAAGGCGAGCCGTACATCCGCCAGACCTACCAGACCACGCTCGGCTACGAGCCCACGCGCATCGGCTTCGGCGTCGCCGTACTCGGCCCCCCCATGGCCCTGAAGCGCGAGCCCCCGCGCGAAGGCCGCCCCGACGATCCCGAGCGCCCTCGCTACGCCACCGGCCCCACCGGAGCGCACCCCGAGCGCCCCACCGCCCGCCCCTTGCCACCCGGCTGGGAGCTCGGCGTGCGCGCCGTCATCACCCAGTGGGCCCAGTACCGCGACCGCCAGAGCGAGCGTCCCCTCGACCCCTGGTCCAGCACCCTCTCCGTGGGCGTGGGCGGCGCCATGGTCCTCGGAAGGCGCCGCGTCTCGGCCGACCTCGCGTACACCCCCACCCCCGTCCCCGACCAGACGGGCCGCACGAACTACGTCGACAACGCGCGCGTCGGCACCACCCTCTCGCTCGAGACCCCCGTGAACCTGCTCGGCGCCGACTTCGGCCTCGCCGCCTTCCTCCAGGGCCAGCTCATGCTCTCGCGTGACGTGCAGAAGCGCGACGACGCCCGGTATCCCGTCATCGACGAGCTTCCGGACAACGCCGTTCATCGGCAGACGGGCGCTCCGCTCGAAGGAGCGGCCGGCTTGCAGACGAACAACCCTGGCTACCCCGGGTTTTCGAGCAGCGGCTGGTTCGCTGGCGCGGGCTTCGCGCTGCGGCTCCCGCAGTGAGGGCAGGGGGGGACGCCTTTGCGCGCTCGTGAGCTACGGCGCTCGTGAGCTACGGCGCTCCTGAGCCACGGCGCTCGTGAGCTACGGCGCTCGTGCGTGCGCATGAGGTGTGCGCGTGAGGCGTGAGTGCGGCGTGTCGGTGAGAGCGTGGCGCCGCCGCGGAGCGCGGCGGCGCGGGTGGGAGGATCAGTCGAACAGCGTGTCGCGCTGCGCGCGCAAGGTGGCACAGTCCGTCGAGGCCTCGACGCGCACCATCTTGAAGTAGCTGTTGCAGACCTCGGGATCCGACGACTGCTCCGACGACGACACCTGGGCCATCAGGCTCTGCGGGATGGCGTCCACCACGCTCTGCTCCGACGAGAACGCCGTCGTCCCCTCGATCTGATCCGCGGCCAGCGCGACACCCGCGAGCGTCGTCTTCTTCCGCTCCACCACGTGGACCTCGCCGTCCACGAAGCCGCTCAGCAGGATCGTCACACCGGGCTTCTGGTCCGCGTCCTGATCGAGCACCCGCGGATCGTCCGGCGTGGTCGGGAGGGCCTCGGACGAGCTGCTCAGGCCCGCGCCGACCACCTCGACCAGCTCCGGCATCTCGAAGCGCCCGTCCACGAACGTCCCGACCCGGACCACCGGCATCAGCGAGTTCCGGTACGCCTCGGGGATCGTCGCCTTCACCACCGAGTCCGGGTCCTCGGTGAAGTGATCGCAGTACTGCGCGTTCATCGTCACCTTGTCGCCGCTCTGGGTCTGCACGACGAGCAGCAGATCGACGATCCGGTTGGTGAACGGCTCCGCGAAGCCCTGCGCCTGCACCTGCATGGAGCCCACCTGGAGGAGAGCCCAGGTCCCGCTCACATCCGTCACGCTCGTGTCCGGATCCGGCGAGCACTCCACGGTGCCGCCGCCCTCGCCGCCGCTGCCGCCCTCTCCCGTGTTGCCTCCCGCACCCCCATCGTCGTCGGAGCTGCAGCCCACGAACAGCGACATCGCCCCAAGCAAAAGCCCGATCACGCCATAAACCTTCATGCCATTCTCCTGAAGCGGAGCGTCCTCCTGCCCTCCCCAGAGGGGCGCTCGCATGGCGCGAGGCTGACATGACCCTGTCGCGTGGGCTAGCCTTCCGCACCCATGCGTCGCCCTTTCACCGCGCTGTTCCTCCTTCCCCTTTTTCTCACGGGGGTCGCCGCCTCCTGTGGCGACGACGATGGCGGGGGCGGGAGCGGCGCGGGTCCGACCACGACCTCCACCGGAACACCGGGGACCGGAGGGGATGGCGGGCAGGGCGGCGCGAGCGCGTGTGGCGGGTCGTCCGAGTGCAAGATCCACGTCGAAACCAGGCTCCCGCTCGGCGCCACCAACCCGCGCATCGCGGGCGAGTGGAACGGCTGGGAGCTGGAGACGGCGACCCCGCTCACCGTCACCGGCAGCGGCACCTACACGGCCGACCTCGAACTGCCACCCGGACTACACGCCTACAAGGTCATCTACGACAAGGGTGGGCAGACCCACTGGGAGCTCGACCCGGCCCAGGGACGGCGCAAGTACGTCGATGGCATCGAGAACTCCGCCGTCCAGGTGCGCGACTGCCGCGCCCCCACCCTGGCCGTCGACACCAGCACGCCCGCGCGCACGGCGCCGGGACAGGGCACGTACACCGCGAAGCTCGCCTACGTCGACGGCAGCGAAGGCGCCGGCCCCTCGCCCGAAGGCTTCGAGGCCACCCTGGAGCACGACGGCGAAGCCCGCGCCCTCGACGCCTCCGAGATCACCATCGACGAGAGCGGCAACGTCGCCATCCAGATCGCTGGCCTCGACGACGGCAAGTACCGCGTCGTCCTCCACCCCCGCACCCGCACTGGCTGCCAGGGCGAGCCCCTGCTTCTCGTCTTCTGGATCGAGGAAGAGGCGTTCTCCTGGAAGGACGCCCTCGTCTACATGGTCCTCACCGACCGCTACCGCGACGGCGACACCAGCAACAACGCCCCCGTCACCCCCCTCGCCGATCCACGCGGCGACTGGATGGGCGGCGACCTCATCGGCCTCACCCGCTCCATCGCCGAAGGAAAGCTCGACGCGCTGGGCATCCGCGCCATCTGGCTCACCCCCTTCCAGACCAACCCCGACGGCGCCTTCATGGCCGCCGACGGCGTGCACTACGTCACCGGCTACCACGGCTACTGGCCCATCAGCGCCCGCGAAGTCGACCCCCGCCTCGGCGGTGCCCAGGCCCTCCACGACCTCGTCCGCACCGCCCACGCGCACGGCATCCGCATCCTCCAGGACTACGTCATCAACCACGTCCACGCCGAGCACGAGTACGTGACCTCGCACCCCGAGTGGTTCCGCGAGGGCTGCATCTGCGGCACCGACGGCTGTGACTGGACGGAGAAGGCCCTCGAGTGCCGCTTCGCCGACTACATGCCCGACATCAACTTCTCGAACTCCGAGTCCGCCGCCGCCTTCATCGACGACGCCCTCTGGTGGCTCGACGAGTTCGATCTCGACGGCCTCCGCGTCGACGCCGTGAAGCACGTCGAAGAGGTCTCCACCCGGAACCTCGCCGCCGCCGTCCGCGAGAAGTTCGAGCCCGGCGGCACCCGCTACTTCCTCATGGGCGAGACCGCCATGGGCTGGAACGACTGCGCCGACCCCTGCAACGACCAGAACTACGACACCATCGCGAAGTACGTCGGCCCCCACGGCCTCGATGGCCAGTTCGACTTCGTCCTCTACCACGGCGTCGCCTACCAGACCTTCGCGTGGGGACAGCGCGGCATGCTCCACGCCGAATACTGGACGGAACAAGTCCTCGACCGATGGGGCCCTGACGCGATCATGACCCCGTACATCGGCAGCCACGACACGCCACGCTTCACTACCTACGCCAGCTACCGTGCCGAGGGAGAGCGCGGCATCCCTGGCAACCAGTGGAGCAACACCGCCGAGGCCCCCACCGACGACGAGCCCTACTGGCGCACCCGCATCGGCCTCGCCTGGGTGCTGAACCTCCCGGGCGCCCCGCTGCTCTACTACGGCGACGAGTACGGCCAGTGGGGCGGCGCCGACCCCAACAACCGCCTCATGTGGCGCACCGACGACCAGCTCGACGCCCGCGAAGCCGAGACCCTCGCCTTCGTCCGCAAGCTCGGCACCGCCCGCAAGAACCTCCTCCCCCTCCGCCGCGGTGACTACGTCTCCCTCGCCGCCACGGAGGACACCCTCATCTTCGGCCGCCGCATGGCCCCTGGCCAGGCCGCCATCGTCGCCCTCACCAGCGCTGCCGGCGGCGAGACCCTGAGCGCTCCCGTCCAGGGGACCCTCGGCTTCACCCCGGGCACCGTCCTCCACGACGCTCTCGGTGGTGCCAGCGTCACCGTCCAGGCCAACGGCACCATCGACGTCGCCGTCCCTGCCCGCAGCGCCAAGATCCTCGCCCCCTGACCCGTGCGTCGCTCGCCTGGAAGCACGTCGCTCACCTGGCAACACGTCGCTCGCCTGGCAACACGTCGCTCACCTGGCAACACGTCGCTCGCCTGGAAGCACGTCGCTCGCCTGGAAGCACGTCGCTCGCCTCGAAGCGTCGTGCTCGCTCTCGCGCTTCCACCCTTCGCGTTTGCGACCTGCCATGCTCCTGGCGACCCGGCGAGCCGAAGACCCATCCCCGTTGTCCCCCCCACGGCCTCCGCACCTTCTTGCGCATGACATGGCGCGCCGTGCTTTTCTGAGCCCATGGATGTCGAGCCCCAGCGCGCTGGTCGCCCATGACGATGGGCAGGAGGGAGCCGCGCGGCCTCGATCCGGGCGACGCGCCCCCGTCGACGGCTCGACCGGCGAGGACCCTCCAGCTCGGCGCGCACCACGTCGAGCTCGAAGACCCCGACACCTGCACCGTGCGCTTCGGTGGCGACCTCGACGAGCGCGACGTTGCCCTCATCCTCGACGCCTTTGAAGCCTTCGCCATCACCCGGGAGCGCGCCTACCTGCTCATCGACCTGGCCACCATCGGACGCATCACCCCCGGCGCTCGGCGTCTGAGCGGCATGCGCCAGCTCCCCCCGCAGTACGCCGGCCTCACCCTCTTCGGCGGCACCTTCGAGCAACAGCTCGTGGCCAAGCTCGCGACGATGGCCGGCTGGCTCCTGCGTGGTCGCGCCCTGGGCAAACCGAAGCCGGTCTGCGTCGACCGCGAGCGCGACGCCCGCGCCTGGGTGGCCGCGCAGCGAGCGAAGCGCTGAGGGGCCGCACGGCGAGCGAAGCGCTGAGGGAGCCCTGATGACTGCGCCCTCCGCGTCGTGCACCCCGACGCCCCGACGATCGAAGTCGCCACCCGGACGATGGTCGCAACGACCTCCGGCAGGTATCCTTCGAGCGAGCGGCCTTGGAAGGTGAACGGACATGAGCACCCGCCAGCGAGCGACACCCATCGCAGCGACCCTTCTCCTCGCCCTCGCGGCGTGCAGCCTTGTCATCGCGGCGTGCGGCGGTGACGTGAACGTCGAGCCCACCGGCGGCGAGTCGCCCACCACCGCGGGGCCTGGAGGCAGCGGAGGCGCAGGCGGCGCAGGCGGCGCAGGCGGCGATGACGGACAGATCCCGCTCGCGTGCCGGAGCAACTCGGGCGCCGACACCACCCTCGGCGTCATCTTCCATCTGGAGAACGGCGGCGACACCCCCGTCTACCTCCGGAACGACTGCGAGCGCGGCCTCCTCCGCATCGACGCGTGCCCCGACGGCGAGCCCCGGACGCTGTCCCTGTTCGCCTCGTGCAGCGCGGAGTGTTCCGCCGACCCCTATCCCGGCTGCACCCAGTGCGAACCCTGTGCGCCGACCGCGGCCGAGATCGGCCCCCAGACGGAGCACGCCGTGACGTGGAAGGGAACGTATTTCACCTTCGGCGCCGACGCCGAGAACTGCACCTGCCACAACACCCTCCAGGCGCCCGCCGCCCGCTACCTCCTCCGCGTCCCCGTCTATGCCACCGCGGCCGACGCCGAGCAGGACGTCGCTCCCCGCTGGGTCTCGGGCGACTTCGAGCTGCCCCAGGTTGGCGGCTCGATCACCCTCTCGCTCACCCCTCGAGCGACCCCCTGACCTGCGCCCACGCCCGTTCTGCCGACCCGGAAATCACACGGCACCCCTGCTGGGCGCGGTAGCCTCCCGGAGGCGTGATGTGCGCTCGGGCAGGAGGATGGACATGAAGAGCTTGCGACAAGCGGTCTCCGGCGTGGTGACACTCCTCCTGCTCGCCACGGCCTGCGACGGCTCCGTGGACGTCGATGGCCAGGGCGGCGGACTCACGGGCAGCGGCGGCAACGGCCCCAGCACCACCGGCGTCGGCGGCAGCGGCGGCCAAGGTGGCCAGCTCCCGCCCGAATGCCTCGGCGACACGGGCGGCGACCCCACCCTCGGCGTCACCTTCACGCTGACGAACCCTGGCGACACCCCGCTCTACCTGCGGGAAGAGTGCCACCTCCGCTACGACATCCTCGGTTGCGCCGACGGCTACACCCAGCGCCTCCCCGTGCACCCCCCGTGCGCCATCGCCTGCTCCGCCGAGCCTTCGCAGGACTGCATTTCCTGCATTCCCTGCTTGATGGCGGCCGAGGAACTCCCGCCTCGAGGCCAGCTCACGCGGGTGTGGAAAGGCCAGCTCCATCGCACCGATACCAACGCCGCCGGGTGTTTTTGCGTCGACACCTCGACCGCTCCTGCGGCCCGCTACCGCCTCCGCGTCCCCGTCTACGCCACGGCGGCCGACGCCGAGGAAGACGTCTCCCCCCGCTGGGTCTCGGTCGACTTCGAACTCCCCACGCTCGATGGTCCGATCGCCATCCCGCTCACGCCCTAGCCGCGCGCCTCGGCCCTCACGCCCTGCGCCTTGCCCTTGCGCAACCCTTCCGCCACGTTGGCCCGCGGAAAGAACACCGTGAGCACAGCGAGGAAGGAACCGGGCATCGGCGACCCATCCAGCGGCTACGAGGCCGTCGCCCCGGAGTTCGTACGGCGGCGAGCGTCATCGAGCATCGGTGTCGCCACGGTCCGAACGTGGGCTCGAACGCTCCCCCGAGGTGGGGCAATCCTCGACCTCGGCTGCGGAGCCGGCGTGCCCATTGCGGAGGCACTGATCGACGAAGGATTCGCAGTTCATGGAATCGATGGCTCGCCGACGCTGGCTGCGGCATTTCGTCGTCGGTTCCCTCATGCGCCTCTCGCCTGCGAAGCCATCGAGCACTCCCGTTTTTTCGAGCGAACATTCGACGGCGTGATCGCGGTGGGCTTGATGTTCCTGCTGCCCGCCGACGTGCAACGCGCCACCCTTCACAAGGTCGGGTTGGCATTGAATGCCGGCGGCAGGTTTCTGTTCACCTCCCCGGCGCAGAAGTGCGCCTGGACCGACGTGCTGACGGGCCGTCAATCGCTCTCCCTGGGGGCCGAGGAGTACAAGGCCGTCCTCTCGGACGCTGGCCTCATGTTGATGAGCGAGCACGACGATGAAGGCGAGAACCACTACTTCGACACATGCCGTTCACGTGGACCCTCGTCAGCCGCGGTCTGACGAGGCGGTGCGATGGTTGGACTGGCTCGAGTGTCGAAATGAAAAAGCGCCACGACCCGTCATGGGTGGCGCCCTCTTCGATGAAAAGGCGCCACGACCCGTCATGGGTGGCGCCCTCTTCGATGCGGTCTCGCCCTGCTTCTGCCAGGGCGGGCGTCAGCGCGCAGAATGCGTGACGCCCCTTCTGCTCATTGCGCGACCTGGTCCAGCAGGAAGTCCATGGCGGTGGTCGGCGAATCCACGTTGAATGCAGGGATGTCGGCGTCGAAGTCGGCGCCCACTGCGCCGGCGCGCTCCAGGAGCGTCCGGGCGTGGAGCGGGTGGTGCAAGAGATCGAAGCCCGGGTCGACCGGCGCGTTGTTGGCGCCCGTGTTGTTCACGAACGTGCCCGGATCGTCGGCGGACAGCAGGTCGAGCATGTCGACATCGGCGCGGTAGGCGACCAGCTCGGGCGTCTCGAGTGCGGCCCGGAGGGCGTTCGCGTTGTCGACCAGCGCGCCGTCGAGACCGTAGAACTGGACCACCATCTGCCGGAGCGCCGCCTGCCCGAGCAGAAGTTCGTTGGACACATAGGGGTACGTGCTGGCGAAGACGTCCGGCGCCCAGCGCATGACGTCGTACGTCGACTGCGTCGCCAGGGCCGCGGCGGCGCGCGGGCGGCTGCTCTCCTGCGCGATCCGATCCGCGCCCCCCGCGACGGCCATGTCGTCGTGGTACGCGAGCCACAAGCTGGTCCCGGCGCCCGCCGAGCTGCCGTACACCGCGACCCGGGCCGGGTCGACGTTGAACACGCCCGCCCAGCGCCGCACGAACTGCAGCGACCGCTGCGCATCCCGCAGGCTCTTGATCACCCCCTCCGTCTCCACGCCGGCCGCCTGGAGCAGCCGGTAATCCACCGTGATGAACGCCACCCCCTCACTCGTCACGCGCCGCAGCGCGCTCGCGTTCCCCGAGTAGGCCGACGTGCGGCTCCCGCCCACGAAGCCGCCCCCGTGGAAGAAGAAGATCGCGCCCGTCGGCGCGCTGGACTCGGGCAGGAACACGTCCATCACCTGCCGCGGATCGTCGCCATACGGGACCGCCTCGGCGAACTTCACCCCATCCGCCAGGTTGTCGACGGGCGGGTCGGTGAACGTCAGCTCGGGCGGCACCTCTGCGCTGCCGCCACCACTGCCGCCATCGCCGCCGTTCCCCCCGCTGCCACCGTCACCGCCCGTGCCGGCGCTCCCCCCGTCGCCTCCCGTACCGCCAGCCCCGCCGCTGGACGATTGCGAGCTGGTCGACGCGCCGCTGCCCCCACTGCCGTCGGTGTCCGAGCCTCCGCAGGCAGCCAGCGGCCCCAGGCCGAGGACGAGGACGAGCGGAAGCGATCGAAAGAAGATGCGCATGGTGGACCTTTCCCGAGCCGTGATCGAAGGAAGCTCGACGTTGCTGGCGCCCGGTACGCACACGATGCCGCGAGCGCGCCGCGCGCATGCAGGAGGCTACTGGCATCGTCCCGCGGCGACAACTCGGCTCACCCGCTGCTGCCTGGCGAAGCGAGCTGGTGCGCATGCCATGAGGATGAGAGCGGCAAGATGCACTGAGAGCCGATGGTGCGAGCTCTCCTCGCGGCTCCTGGCTGCTGCCCGGTGCGCGCCGTGGTGGACGCCTGGGGGTGAGGAACGCTGGCGATGCGAGGACCCCGCGCGCTACGCCAGCGTCGTCGGCGGCTGGCTACTCCTCGCTCGAAGCGCCGTCTTCGCCGTCGTCGATGTCGTCGTCGTCGTCGTCGCCTTCCTCGACCGACGCGGCCGTCCTGTCGCGCAGGAAGAACAGCGCCTGCGTCTTCTTGTCGCGCGGGAATGCCGCGCGGATCCGGTTCGCGACCTCGGAGTACACGTCGAGGAACTCCTCTTTGGCCAGGTTGCGCGCCGCGCGCGCCTGCGCGCTCTCTTCCAGCCCCGTCAGCCGCCCTTGCAATGCCGACTCGTAGCGCGTCCGCAGCACGTTGACCTTGTGCCGCTCGTCGACGGCCGCGGGGAAGATCGCCTCGACCTCCTTGTAGCGCCCCTCCAGCGCGCGCATCTCTTTCACTTGCGTGCCGCCCACCGGCTTGATGATCGGCGTCGTCCCATCAGGGAACAGCGTCTTCGCGATGCGCCCACCCGGCTTGCCATCGGCCAGCTCCGCCGCCCGGAGCCCCATGCGCACGGCTTGATCGGCGATGAGGTCGGTGTATTTGACCTCCACCCGCAGCATGACCATCGTCTTGACCTTGTCGCTGTAGACGACCTGACGCCCCATCAGGTTCGTCGTCGCCGCGTCGAGGTTATCGGCTAAGCCATTGAGCGGAGCGATGTGCGTGAATTTCCGGATCATTGCCTGCGTGTGCAAGCTCTTCAGCTCGCCCCGGTCGATCCTCGTCTTTCGATCGGGAAGTGACATGGGGAGATCTCTCCTTGCCGAACATGACGCCCACAGAGGGTGGGCCGTGCCTCGTGACTCCAGCGCCCCGACCAGAAGGGTGGGGGCGGCTTCAATCTGAACGGAGCGGACTGAGCCGTGTCAAGGGAGATTCTTCCAGCCTGACCACCTTCGCGCTGTTCTCGTGGTGGAGGGCCAGTTCGTGGGGCGGTCGCGCATCACAGGCGTGATTTCGGCCGTTGACGAGGTGCTACGGGGGGGCGCCTGGGCCACCGAAGCCGAAGGATGCCGGCGCGCGGGGGTCGAGCAAGCGGCGCGCTCGAACGGTGACGCTGGAATTCCTGCCAGACCATCCCCTGTCCTGACCCCCCGCGAGGTGTCCGCGAGCGGCGCGCAACGTTTCCGATGCCCTCGCGGGAGTTCCGCGGTGGTGCGCGCAGCGTTGCTGCCCGGTCGCCGGGAGTTCCGCGGTGGTGTCGGAAGCGTTGCTGCTCGGTCGCCGGGAGTTCCGCGGTGGTGCGCGCAGCGTTGCTGCCCGGTCGCCGGGAGTTCCGCGGTGGTGCGCGCAACGTTGCCGCCCGGTCGCCGGAAGTTCCGCTGTGGTGCGCGCAACGTTGCTGTCCGGTCGCCGGAAGTTCCGCTGTGGTGCGCGCAACGTTGCTGCGCACACGCGGATGGTCTGCGGGGTCATGGGCACGGTTGTGGGGCTCGTTCCGCTTCGGGCGCGACCCTTACCTCGCCGGGTCCACGCTGCTTGTCGAGCTCCGAAGCGATTGCATGTCACATGGAAACCTTCATCCATTGCATTCCCGCCTCGGAATGAAATCTGTCGCGCAGCGATAGCCAAGTGACTCTTGGATCTCCGTATCGAGGGAGCCGCATCGTGACGAGGCGGGACACGTCGATCGAGTAGGTTGCGAGGCACGTCTTACCGGGCTTCATCGGCCTGCCAGGAGATCGCGCGCCCATGCCGACACCGGCCTCACGCACTCAGCACGCCTTGCCCTCCGTATCGGGTTGTTCTTTCCCCTCGCAACGACGCCGTCCCCTCCCTCCAGCGTTGCTCCTCCTCATCGCCGTGCTCCTCGTCGGCGCGTGCAGCGACGCTGGCTCCCCCCTGGTCTGGACCAGCACCCCCCAGGCTCTCTGGGAGGCCTCGCCGATTCCGCCCATCCATCCGCTCCTGTGCCTCGGCCCCGACGAGGGTCCCACTCCCTTCCCGCCTGACCTCGCGCAGGGGACCACCACCGCGGCGGGGACCCTCCCAGGGAGCTTCTCGGTCACGAGCACGGGCGAGGCGACGTACACGATCCCGGTTCCCACGCTGCCTGGACGCGCGGGCATCGAGCCTTCGCTGGCGATCACCTACGACAGTGCGCAGGGGGAAGGACTGCTCGGGATCGGCTTCCACTTGCAGGGCCTCCCGTCGGTCGAGCGATGTCCGAGGAATGTGGCGCAGGATGGTCACATTGCGTCGGTCCGGGATGCCGAGGACGACGCCTTGTGCCTCGATGGGCAACGGCTCGTCCCCGTGGACCCGCAGCCAGGGCGCGTGGCGCGGGAGTACCGCACGTTCCCGGACAGCTTCACGCGGGTCGAGGCCGACTTTGCCGAGAGCGAAGGCTGGCCAGCGGAGCGTGGGCCGAAGCGGCTGCGGGCGCATAGTAAAGCGGGGCTGATCTACGAATACGGTGGAGAATCGTCGGGCCGGGTGCTCGCGCAGGAGGTGGTGCGGTCGTGGCTGCTGACGCGGCTCAGCGACCGGGATGGCAACACGATGGAGGTGGTCTACCGGAATGATCTCCACCCGAAGGGCTACACGGTCGAGCACGCGCCGCAGCGGATCACGTACACCGGGCACCCGAGCGTGCCGGCGTCGCGCACGGTGGAGTTCACGTATGGGCCGCTGGAGTCGGCGGACGTGCGCGTGCTCTATGCCCGCGGGATGGAGCTGCGCCGCTCGCTGAGCTTGCGCTCGATCCAGATGTTCGGGCCGGGGCAGGTGCTCGCGAGGGAGCTGCGCTTGGCGTATGGGCATGGGCCGGCGACGGGTCGCTTGCGGCTGGAGGCGGTCCGGGAGTGCGCAGGGGACGGGACGTGCAAGCCGCCGACGCGGTTCACCTGGCACACGGCCGGAGCGGCTGGGTACAGGCAGCAGCAGACGCCCGTGGGGATGCCGCTGTCGGAGCGTGGGACGCTGATGACGATGGACGTCAGCGGCGATGGCCTCGATGACGTGGTGACGTCCGACATGGTGGTGGAGGCCGGCGCGGAGCAGCCGATCACCCGCTGGTCGGTGGCGCTCAACCGGAGCCAGGAGCTGACGCCGGCGTTCTTCGAGGCAGCCGTCACGGGGCAGGAGCAGCCGCACTTCATCGACGCAGAGCCGCCGTACCAGCCGGAGCTGGGGACGCCGCTGGACTACGACCACGATGGCCGGATGGACCTGTTCCTGCACGATGTGTACGGGCAGGCGCTGACGTGGGAGGTGTTGCTGTCGGACGGGGATGGGACGTTCACGCGGCGGGATACGGGCATCCCTCGACCGTTCACGATGGGCATGACGCCGGCGGGATTGCGCAGCGCGGATGCGTCGGCGCACCTGGTGGATGTCGACGGCGATGGGATGGTGGACCTGCTCCAGTGCCACAGGAGCGCGCACGAACAGCTCTGGTACTTGCACCGCTGGACGGCAGCGGCGGAGGGCTTCGCGCCGCATGGAGATCGGGTGCATGCGCTGACGCCGTACCCGTGCCACGCCGAGCTGCACGCCGTCGACGTCGACGCCGACGGGCGGGTGGACCTGCTGATGCAGGAGCTGGTCCTCGTCGGCAGCCAGGTGCGGGCGGGGTCGCAGTACGTCGCCTTCTCGTACGAGCTGTTCGATGGATCGTGGACGCACACGCTGACGGGGCTGCGGCTGACGCCACCGGGGGACCGGGTGTTCTTCCTCGACGTCAATGGCGATGGGCTGCCCGATGCGGTGCAGAGCAGCCGGGACGATGAGCAGCTGTACACGTCGATGAATACCGGCACGAGCTTCGCGGCGCCGGTGCCAAGTCTGGCGACGCCAACGCTCGGGGCCGCGAGGTTCGTTCGCTTCGCGTCGGTGCTCGATCACAACGCCGATGGGCGGCAAGACCTGCTGCTGGCCATGGGCGACGGAGGCTCGGAATCGCTGCCCGCGTGGAAGGTGCTTCAAGCGACGGGGGAGGTCGGACCGGGGACATTCGAGATCGTCCATCCCGGGCTACCGATGGGGATCGTGCTCCAGCAGGACGAGCTGCCCACGCCCGACCATCCGCTCACACCACGGGTCACCGATGTGAACGGGGATGGGGCGCAGGATCTGCTCTATGCGTTCAACAACCAGGTCCATGTGTTCGAGAGCGTGCTCGGTCAGGAGGACCTGCTCGCGGCCGTGACCGACGGCATGAACGCGCATGACCCGGAGGACGCCGAGTACCTGCCCAACGTGCAGATCCGGTACGACCACCTGATCGATCGCGCGCGGACGACGGCGGGCTTCGAGGACACGACGGGAATCCCGTCACCCGAGCAGCGGACTTACCGAACCCTGGAGCACAGCGATGAGGACCAGTGCCGCTATCCGGTGCGGTGCGTGGTCGGCCATCGGCGGGTGGTGAGCGGCTATGTGCTCAACAATGGCGCGGATCGGCCGCGCACGTTCCAGGTGGTCTACCGCAACGGGCGCCACCATCGCCTGGGCCGAGGATTTCTGGGGTTCGGGACGAGGATCGTGCGTGACCTCGACACCGGCGCGGGCACGGCGGAGGTCTACGACAACGTCACGTTCGATGGGGCGTTCCAGGCCTTTCCCTTCCGAGGGCAGGTGCAGCGCTCGTGGCGCTGGAGCCCGAGCTTGCCGCTGGACGCGCACAGCGCAGAGCCAGTGTCGGTCGAGCTGCTGACTACCCGCAGCTATCCGGTGGTAATCCCTACGCAGACGGGGACGTACTTCACGCTCTCGCTCCTGGAGGGCAAGAGCCGTCATCAAGGCACGTTCTCGCCGGGGAGTGGAAAGACGCTCGAAGAAGCCGTGGGCGCTCTGGAAGGAGATCTCGCCTCGCGGATGAGCGACACGCTCCGCACCGTCAGCGACTTCGATCTCTACGGGAACATCCTCGCCGAGCAGACGCAGATCGACGGCGTCGACCTCGAACTCTCGGTGACGCGCAGCTTCGACAACGACCCGCTGTCCTGGCGTCTCGGCGAGCAGACGCGAGAGACGACGTGCAGCAAAGCGGGCGGTGAGACGCAGTGCCGGGTGATGCACCGGAGCTATGACGGGCGCGGCCATGTCCGCCTGGAGCGCGTCGGAGGAGAGCCCTTCGACCCCGAGATGCAGCTGGATGTCTGGTTCTCCCGCGACGCGCTGGGCAACATCCACAGCACCCGGTCGCGTGACGGCACAGGACAGGTACGGGCGACGTGCACCAGCTACGACGCGCTGGGGTTGACGCCCTATGCGCACCGTAACCTGGAGGGCCACCAGAGCTACACACGCTACGACCCAGCGCTGGGCGTGCTGCGGGCGTCGGTGGATCCCAACGGCCTGGTGAGCCGCTGGGCCTACGATGGCTTCGGGCGGGTGACGCTGGAGAGCCTCCCCGGACGCATGCCCACGATCATCCGGCGCACCTGGATGAAGGACGGAGGAGCGGCTGGTAACGCCTGGAACCTGAAGGTCCGTACCTCCTCGGTGGGAGGCCAGGACGAGACCGCGCAGTTCGATGGTCTCGGGCGTGAAGTGCGCTGGTGGTGGCAAGCGCTCGACGTGGGGGAAGAGCAAGCGCCGCGGATGATGCAGGAGGTCGCCTTCGATGCGCGGGGCGAGCACCTCGCCTGGCGCTCGCTGCCGATCGCGGAGCCCGCGCCACCAGGCTCGGTGCAGGTGCGAGAGAGGTGGCAGTACGACGGGATGGGCCGAGTGCTCCGGCACGTCACGCCATGGGGGGCGGAGACGACGCACGAGTACATCGGGCGGGACGAGGTCATCACCGCGCCTGGGCAAGCGGTCACCCGCATCGCCACCGATCCGCTCGGGAGGCCCACGGCAGTGGGTGATCCCGAAGGTGGCGTCACCCGGTACACCTACGGTCCCTTCGGGGGGCTGCGCGAGGTGACCACACCCGCTGGTGCCGTGACGCTGACCGAGCGGGATGCATTTGGCCGCGTGCGACGGCAGGTGAGCCCGGACCGGGGAGTCTCTACTGCGCACTACGATGGTTATGGGCAGAAGATCTCATCGCTCGACGCGGCAGGACGCGCGGTCACGACCCGCTACGACACGCTGGGTCGGATTTTCAGGCAGGTCGACGAAGACGGCGTCACCGAGTTCCGTTGGGATGACGCGCAGCATGGAGTGGGTCAGCTCGCGCTGGTGGTCAGCCCCGATGGGCATCGGCTGCGCTACGGCTTTGACCACCTCGGGCGACCAATGACGACGACGCTGGAGATCGGAGGGGAAAGCTTCACCAGCCGGCTGTCTTATGATCTGAGCGGCCGGCTCAAGCGGATCGAGTACCCGAGCGCGCCGGGGATCGGCAGCTTCGCCGTCGAGCGGGAGTACGATCCTCACGGGCGGCTGCGGGCGCTGAAGGATGCGGGGTCGGGGGCGGAGTTCTGGCGAGCCACCGCGATCGATGCGGGGAATCGCATCACGGGGGAGCGCTTCGGTGGGGGGACCGCCACCACGCTCCGCACGTTCGACGCGGCACGGGAGCGGGTGAGTCGGATCGAGACGCAGGCGGCGGGGGGGCATGTCCAGGAGCTCTCGTACCTCTGGAACGATCGCCGCAAGCTCGTCGAGCGCTCCGATGGCCTCCACGCCAACGTCGAGCGCTTTCGTTACGACCTGCTGGACCGGCTGACGTGCGCGCAGTTCGGGCTGATCAATGCTGCCCTCTGCGAGCGACCGTTCACCTACGGACCCGACGGTAACCTGCTCCAGAAGCCCGGCGTCGGTGCCTACGAGTACGACCCCGCGCAGCCCCACGCTGTCGTCCGAGCTGGTAGCGCTTTCTACGGCTACGACGCCGTCGGCAACCAGACGTCACGACCGGGCGCGACGATCGCGTACTCCGCATTCGATCTGCCGAAGCGGATCACGCTCACCAGCGGCGACACCGTCGACTTCGCGTACGACGGCCTCCAGCAGCGGGTGCGCAAGACCACGGCGACGCAGGAGATCGTCTCCTTCGGCGAGCTGTACGAGCGCGTGACCGATGTCGTCACGGGAGCCGTCGAGCATCGCTACCACGTGCGCAACGACGAGCGCGTCGTCACGCTGGTGCGACGCTCGATCGCGCAAGGCACCCGCACGCTGCATGTCCATGTCGACCACCTCGGGTCGATCGATGTGCTCACCGATGGCGTGACCGGGAGCGTCGCCGAGCAGCGCAGCTACGATGCCTTCGGGGCGCCGCGCCATCCCGACTGGGGCTCGGGTCAGCCACCGTCACCCCACGAGCTGTCCTCGCTTGGCTTCACCGGGCACGAGGCCGACCTCGACCTCGGCCTCGTGAACATGAAGGGGAGGATCTACGACCCGAAGCTCGGACGGTTCCTCACGCCAGATCCACTCGTGCCGCGGCCCCTCTTCGGGCAGAGCTGGAATAGCTATTCGTACGTGCTCAACAGCCCGCTGTCGCTGGTCGATCCGAGCGGGTTCCAAGAACAGCCACCTGCGACAGAGGACGGCTGCTCGCAGGGCTGCACCGTCTGGGTATTCGGTCCCCCGCGCGAGCCGAAGCCACCCGCGCCGCCCAAGGTCGTCGAGGGCAACCTGGAGGAAGCCGCGGGCGCCGGTTCGACGCAGGCGCCGGTCGACGTCGGGACCTCCGGGGTCCGTAGCGGGTGGAGTCCGCAGCTCCCAGCCACACTGCAGACGCTAGCCCGTGGCGACGCCATCGCTAGGCGCATCATGGATGGCGTCCGCCTCGGGATGACCAGGATGCTGCTGGAGTCCGCCAAGCTCGGCATCCTGGGTGGTACCAGCCGCGTCTACGTCGCCTACACCACCCTCACCGCCGCCTGGAATGGCTATAAAGAGAGTGGGATCCCTGGCGCCCTCGATGCCGTCAATCCCGCCAGCCAGATGGTCGAAGCCGGCGTGGAGGCTTACGAAGCCGCCGCCGCCGAGGATTGGGAGTCCGCGGGCGCCAGCTTGTTCAAGGCGGGCTCGATCGGGATGTCGATCCTGGCGACGGCTGTTGGCGTCGGGGGCGCCGTCACGGCCACCGTCGGGTCGACGGCGAAAGCGGCGGGCAGGACGGGGAGGGTGGCGGGCGGAGCGAAACGCGGCCCCAAAATCGACTCCGCCGCGCCGCATAACGCCAGGATTCGTGCGGAAGCGGACGCCCTTGAGGCTACTGGCAACAAAGTGGTGGCGGGGGGAGGCCGCGAAAAGGAACGGTTGATCTTGACTCCGGGAGGCCATAAGTCAGGGCGTCGACCAGACATTCTCTACGAGACGCCCGACGGTGCGCTACGTGGGCGCAATGTGGGACGAACAAGAACGGATGGAACTCCCGTCAGACGTGAGATCGAGGCGCTTGACGATCTGAACGGCCCAGGCGGGCTGCCCACGGACTTCGTCCCATATGATCGATAGGATCCGATGTCATCGATTTCTATTCAGTTCTACGCAATGCCTGATGAGAACAACGACTTCGTAAGAAGGTGGATGGAAAGCGAAGGGCTGCATGCAGCAGCGATCGAATATCATCCGTTTGCTGTGCTGCCGATCGCACGAGAAGCCGCAGACGAAGGCGTGCAGTGTGAGGGGGGTCGGCGGTTGGTCTTTGCTGAGCGACCCATCGATTGCTCGGCGTCGAGCAACACGCAGTTGCTCGACAAGAACGAGGGAGTACTGGTGCTCGACATTGGCCGCCTGGGACCTTTCGGTCTGACCGAGAGCCATCTCAAAACGTCTCAATCGACAGCCCGCTGGCGCAAAATCGCGGCTGACATCAAGAAAAACACCGAGGCCGGCATGGTGGGTGTAAATGAGCAGAGTGGTGCGACCGCGGAGTACCGATCGCTTCGCTATACCAACGGAGCCGCGACGTTGGCGGCATCCGGCACACCCCTGCGCCCATTCGAGCAGTCTCCGGTGCGCCTGCGCACTGGACGGTGAAGATCGCACAGCCGTCGCGTATTTCAGGCTTACCTGGACGTAGAGACCCCAGATCGTCGGTTCGACGATACGTGGTGACAACGGACGACGTGACCGGCAGCGTCGCCGAGCGCCGCAGCTACGACGCCTTCGGCGCGCCGCGCCATCCCGACTGGGGCTCGGGCCAGCCGCCATCACCCCACGAGCTGTCCTCCTTGGGCTTCACCGGGCATGTGGCCGACCTCGACCTCGGCCTCGTGAACATGAAGGGGCGCATCTACGACCCGAAGCTCGGACGGTTCCTCACGCCAGATCCGCTCGTGCCGCGGCCTTGCTTCGGGCAGAGCTGGAACGGCTACTCGTACGTGCTCAACAGCCCGCTGTCGCTGGTCGATCCGAGTCGGTTTCAGGAGCAGCCACCTGCAACGGAAGGTGGCTGCTCGCAAGGCTGCACCATCTGGGTCTTCGGTCCTCCCCGCGAGCCGAAACCACCCGAGCCGCCCAAGGTCGTCGAGGGGACCCTGGAGGAAGCTGCCGCGGTGGTGCCGGCAGCGTTGCTGCACGGTCGCCGTAAGTTCCGCGGTGGTGCGTGCAACGTTGCTGCGCGCGCGGATGGTCTGCGGGGGGCCGGGAAGTCACCCTGCCCGTCACGCCCTGCTGCGCGATTCTCGAGCGATTCACGAGCGGGGGGGCTGGGTGGGAGCGATGATGGGAGGGAGGCGCCTCGGGAGCGCGGGCTGGAGGCTGAAGGGGCGCGCTGGTGTGTGCGGTTTCCCCATCTCGGAGTGATGAAATGGAGATGCGCTTCAGCGAAGGTGATCGGCAGATTCTCGAACAGCTCGTCGCTGATCCGACGTGCACGCCGTCGTTCGACATCATGAGATCATGCCTCGTGTGGTTGGACGAGGCACATGTTCACATCGGCAAAGAAGGGTACAAGCTGCTCATCGATCTTTGGATCGTCCGTGGCTACATCCACAGAGGCATCCCACCTGAGCGATGGGAACTCGATCCTGTCTACTTTCAAGATGTCTGGCGCAATGCTCTCAGGGATATCCCTGGATGGATCGGCTTCAAGCGCCTCACGCTATCCAGCGAGGATCGAGCGTTGCTGGAGAGGAGCTTGAAGGAAGCTGCCAGAGGGATCGGGTACTGAAGTGCAATGCCGTGTCTCGAACCCGAGGTTCGTCGAGAGACATCGAGGAGAACCGAGTCTCACATGAAGTATGTCAATCCAGAGCCCGTGGAGCGGGAGCGAGCCGAAGAGCTGCTTCAGCATGGCTCGGTGGAGCAGATCGAGGAGACGCTCGTCGCCATCACGTTGAGTGGTGAGGACTGGAGATGGGTGCAGGAGAAGTGCTTCCAGTGCTCACGCCACCCGGAGTGGGCGGTGCGAGCCATGTCGGCGGTCTGCTTTGGCCATCTGGCTCGAATTCATCGCACGCTGGACCTCGCAAGGGTTCTTCCACGCCTCGAAGAGTTGAGCAAAGACCCGAGGACGGCTGATTATGTGGAGAATGCTCTGAGCGACATCGAGATCTTCATGGGCAAAAGAAAGCGTAATCAATGACAGAGCGGAATGGCCAGAGTGCGAACCCGTGCCCAGGCTCGTTCGGAGGCAGCAGCAGGAGCGCAGATGGGCGTGCACTGGCTGTGGTCGCATCAATCCACGACCACGAACCGCGAAGTTTCCCCTCGTTCTTCGACGTCGTGGCCACGCACGATCCTCGTTGCCAGACGGTCCACGGATGGACCAAGGAAGGATGATGAAGGAAACCGCGTACTTGCTCGGTCACAGCGCCACGGAGGAGCAGCGTCTGAGGCGACAGACGCAGGAGCTCTCGGCGGAGGCGAGCTGGCTCTTCGATCAGCTCGACATTCCTGCGGGGGCTCGCGTGATCGACCTGGGGTGTGGCCCGAGCGGCGTGCTGGAGGATCTCTCTGCCCGTGTGGGCTCAGCGGGCACGGTGGTGGGGCTCGAACGCAGTGGCGACACGGTCGCGCTGGCGCGCGCCTTCATGGCCGAACGCGGCCTGCACAACGTCACGCTGGTCGAGGGGGACGCCCGAGCGACGGGGCTGCCGCATGGCTCGTTCGATCTCGTCCACGCGCGTCTCGTGCTGGTCAATGTGCCGCGACCCGAGGAGATCGTCCGTGAGATGGTCGCGCTGGCGCGTCCGGGCGGGATGGTCGCCAGCCATGAAGCCGACTACTCGTCGCATCGCTGTGACCCGCCGTGCGAAGCGTGGGACCGGCTCCTCGACGTTTACCAGGAGAACTCGCGTGATGGCGGCATCGACCCATTCCTGGGTCGCCGCACCCACCGCATGTTCCGCGAGGCGGGGCTGACCGACATCCAGGTCCGGCCGCTCGTGCACGTGTATCCCCCGGGTCACTCACGTCGCGACATCTTCGTTCGCTTCATCGAGAACGTGCGCCCTGCGCTGATCGAGGGGGGCAGGATCGAGGCAAAGGAGCTGGACGCGCTGCTCGCGACGGTCGTGGCCCACCTGGCGCGCGAAGACGTGCTCGTCATCTCGCACCTGTTCTTCCAGGTCTGGGGACGAAAGGCCGAGGCTGCATCCTCGTAGCCACGCCCACGGGGGCGCCGCTGGGGGCCGCCACCCGCGATTCATCGCTGACACCTGGAGCTCGTCGCGGTGGGGTCGTCGGTCTCGTCTCGACCGGGGGGGCGTGGGTGAAGACGCAGGTGCTGAGACGCGATAGGCTTCCTGTCGTTCTTGAACTTGCTTGACGAGGAAACCCCCATGCATTCACCGCGACGTCGCAATCCGCTCTTTCTCGCATCCCTTGCACTTGCTGCCCTGCCCATCTCGCTCCTCGCGGCGGCAGGGTGCGGTTCGTCCGTGAATCCCGGGGACGGCGACGGGGAAGGAGGGGGAGCTGGCGGCCCAGGGGAGGAGATTCCGCCCGAGTGCCGGGTCGAGGCGGAGCCCGGCCTCACCTACGGGGTGACGTTCAACTTCGAGAATGGTGGGGACTCGCCCGTCTACCTGTGGGAGGACTGCAACCTCCGCTACGAGATCTCGGCGTGCGCCGACGGGTACAGCGAGCCGCTCGCCGTGCATGCTTCGTGCAGTCTGGAGTGCACCAACGCCCCCTCTCAGGGCTGCATCGCGTGTGCTCCGTGCTTGCAGAGCGCGGAGGTGGTCCAACCTCAGGAGACCGTGCCCGTGGGCTGGAGTGGGAAGCACTTCCGGTTCGGCACCAGCTCTGCAGGTTGTTCCTGCCACGACACGTTCACGGCTCCCGCAGCGCGCTACCGCCTGCGCATCCCCGTCTTTGCGTCGGCGGAAGATGCCGAGGCGAACGTCTCGCCCCGCTGGGTCTCGGTCGATTTCGAGCTGGGCACGAGAAACGTCGTGGTCCCCGTGCCGCTCGCGCCGTGACGCCTGCGCCAGGCTCTCGAGGGCTTCGCAAGCTTGCTCAGGAAAGGGAACCTCCATGCATTCAAGGCGGCGATCCACGGTGATCTTCTCGTCTGGGCCCCTGTCGTCCCTGGCTCTGTCGACCACGCTCTTCGCGGTGACGGCCTGCGGGGCCGCCGTGGAGACCGGCGGCGTCGTGGGTGGCAGCGGTGGTGCTGGAGGGGCCGGAGGGGCCGGAGGGCAAGGCGGCGAGGTCCCGCCTGCTTGCAGGATCGAGGCGGAGGGACCCTACGGCTCCGGCGTGACGTTCAGCTTCGACAACGCCGGGGATACGCCCGTGTACCTGTCGAAGAGCTGCGAACTCCAGTACGAGATCTCGGCGTGCGCCGACGGCTACACCAAGCCTCTGTTCGTGCACGCCACCTGCACTCAGGAGTGCGCGAGCGGTTCCCCCCAGGGGTGTCGCGCGTGCGCTCCGTGCTCGCAGAGCGCGGAGATGATCGCGCCCCACAAGGAAGTGCGGGTGGCATGGAGCGGCAAGCACTTCACCTTCGGCAACGACGCCACGGGCTGCTCCTGCCACAACACGATCGCCGCCCCTTCTGCACGCTATCGCCTCCGCGTCCCCGTCCATGCCTCGGCAGCCGACGCCGAGGCGAACGTCTCGCCCCGCTGGGTCTCGGTCGATTTCGAGCTGCGCATGACCGCCGCGGTGATCCTCGTGCCGCTCGCGCCCTGACGGGGCTGGCACCCTCACCCCGCGTCCCGAAAGGTCTCAGCTCTGCTGCGGTGCTGGAGGGGTGAAATAATCTCGTCGTCCGGGATAAGCTCGCCTGGAACTCAGCCTTCCGGGAGGGATGTCCATGCATTCACGACGAGACGAGCCCACACTTTCCGTCACGCTGCTGTCGATCGTCGCCGTGTTATGTGCGGCGCTGAGTGGCGCGGCCTGCGCGGACGCCGAGGAGATGCCGGACGGCAGTGCAGGAACGGAAAGTGGCGGAGCCAGCAGTGGGGGCGGGGAAATCCCGGTCGACGAGATGCCGCCGGAATGCAGGCTGCCCGAGGAGCAGGACCCGAAGCGCGGGATCGAGATCCGGCTGGAGAACGCCTCCGACACGCCTGTGTACATGTTCATGGATTGCCTCGGCCGGTACGAGATCACCTCGTGCGCCGATGGCTACACCAAGCCCCTCGAGGTTCACGAGGGGTGCAGGGTGGACTGCGCCTTCGAGCCCGTCGATGTCTGTGGCTCGTGCCAGAGGTGCATCGGCAGCGTGAGTGAAATCACGCCAGGAAGGCCGAGGTTGCTCTTCTGGGGTGGGATTCACTACCACGCCTCCGAGCGACCGAGCGGTTGTCCCTGCTACAAGCCGCTCACCTTCCCCGGCGGCCGCTATCGGTTTCGCGTCCCCGTTTACATGTCGGAGCACGACGCCTTTGCGGGTCTCTCGCCGAGGTGGGTCTCGGCCGATTTCACCCTGCCGTTGATCGGCGGGTGGCTGAGCGTACCGGTGGCTCCCTGAGCCGCCTCGACCCCTTTCGCCCTCCGTTTGCGTCAGGGGTGACCGCGTCGTGCGTCGTCGCTCTCAGCCGGGGGCCATCACGGCCTTCGGCTCCAGGTAGGCCTCCAGGCCGTAGGTGCCGAACTCGCGCCCCAGGCCGGACTGCTTGAAGCCGCCGAAGGGCGCGTGCGGCTCGTCGAAGAGGCCGTTGATGAAGACGCGGCCGGCGACGAGGCGCTGGGCGACGCGGTGGGCGCGCTCGGGGTCACCACCGCTGACGTAGGCCTGGAGGCCGTAGTCGGTGTCGTTGGCGATGCGGATGGCGTCCTCGTCGTCCTTGAAGGTCAGCACGGAGAGGACCGGGCCGAAGATCTCTTCGCGGGCGATGCGCATGTCGTTCGTGACGCCGGTGAACACGGTGGGTCGGGGGAAGTAGCCGGCTTCGAGGCCAGGGGGCGGGCCCTCGCCGCCGATGAGCAGCTCGGCGCCCTCCTCGATGCCGAGGCGGATGTAGCCCTGCACGCGCTCGTACTGCTTCTGGGTGACCAGGGGGCCGATCTGGGTCGCGGCGTCGCCAGGGGGGCCGACGCGGACGGCGGAGACGGCCTGGACGAGGAGGCGCTTGGCCTCGTCGAGGCGGCCCTCGGGGACGAGGAGGCGGGTGCCGGCGAGGCAGGCCTGGCCGCTGTTCATGAAGGCGCTCATCACGGCGAGGGGGATGGCCTGCGCGAAGTCGGCGTCGTCGAGGAGCACGTTCGGGGACTTGCCACCGAGTTCCAGGGTGACGCGCTTCATGGTCTCGGCGGCGCCGCGGGCGATGGTCTTGCCGACGGCGGTGGAGCCGGTGAAGGAGATCTTGCCGATGTCGGGGTGGCGGGTGAGTTCGGTGCCGACGACGTCGCCGCGGCCGTTCACGATGTTGAACAGGCCCGGGGGCAGCTCGGCGGCGTGGAAGCACTCGGTCAGGATCTGGGTCTGGCAGGCGCTCAGCTCACTCGGCTTGATGACGGCGGTGCTGCCCGCGGCGAGGGCCATGGCGAGCTTGCTGCACACGAAGGCGGCGCTGGCGTTCCAGGGCGTGATGATGCCGACGACGCCGAGGGGATCCATGTGCACCGTCGCTTTGCCCGCGGGGCGGACGAACTGGAACGACTGCATCACCTCGGTGGCGTGGGGGAAGGCGTCGATGGCGCGGCGGATGATGTCCTCGCAGAAGAAGCGGGTGCCGCCGAACTCCTCGATCATCACCTCGACGAGATCGCGGGAGCGGGCGCGCACGGCGTCGTGCAGGCGCTTCAGGTAGGTGGCGCGCTCTTCCAGGGTCGAGCGGTCGTAGGTGGCGTAGGCGGTCTTGGCGGCGGCGATGGCGTCGCGGGTGTCGTGCTCGTCGCCCAGGGTGACGACGCCGAGGACCTCCCTGGTGGAGGGGTTGACGAGCTGCATCGTCTCGGTGCCGTGAGGATCGACGAACCTGCCATTCACGTAGATCTGATGAATTCGCTTCATGGCTCTGTCCTTTCTTCGCGTGTGGCGTGGAACTTCTCGGGATCGGGGCGGCTTCGCTGGCGCTTGACGTCCTGGAGGGGCGGGGAGCCGAACAGGCGTCGGTACTCGCGGCTGAACTGCGAGGGGCTCTCGTACCCGACGCGGTAGGCCGCGCCGCCGGCGTCGACGCCGCCCATCAGGAGCAGGCGCCGCGCTTCGTGCAGGCGGAGCTGCTTCTGGAACTGCAAGGGGCCCATGGTGGTGGCGGCCTTGAACTTGTGCTGGAGGCTGGAGACGCTCATGTGGCTCGCGCGGGCGAGGGCCTCGATGCGCAGTGGCTCGTCGAAGTGGTCCTTGAGCCAGGCGATGGCGCGCTCGATGCGCAGGTCCTTCTGGAGGATGCAGCGGACGAGGGTCGGGCCGAGGGGGCCGCGGAGGAGGCGGTAGAGGACCTCCCGCTTGGCGCTGGCAGCGAGGAAGTCGGTGTCCTGCGGGTCGTCGAGGAGCTGGAGGAGGCGGAGCACGCTGCGCTGCAGGGCCGCGTCGGCGTCGCCGATGAACACGGAGGGGCCCGGTACCAGCGTCTCGTCGAGGAGTTGCAGCCTGGCCTCGACGATGATGGCAGCGAGTTCTTTGGGCGTGAGGGTGATGCGGAGGCCGATGTAGGGGGCGGGTCTCGAGGCGCGGGTGATCTGCCCGGAGGTCGGGAAGTCCATCACGGAGACGACGTAGCTGCCGGGGCCGTAGTCGAAGGTGCGTGTGGCGATGTGGAGCCGCTTCTCTCCCTGCACGACGAGGCAGAGGGAGGGATCGAGGATGCCGTGGCTGGTGGTCGTCGTGCGGGACGAGCGGATGAGCGACAGGAACGGGATGGCGGTGGTGGTGAAGCCGTCGGTGGCCGTGAGGCGCGAGGCCCGGTGGAGGATCTCGTCGTGGATGCCCGCTGTGGGGCCAGGCTGGGCGCGTTCGGGGGTCATGGGGCTCGCCTCGTCGGTGCCTGCGTGGAAGGTAATTGCCGGGGGGAGAGCCCGGTTGCCGGATTGCGCAAGAGGATTGCCTGATCCTGCAAGAGGCGCGTCCGACGAGCGCGCGAGGCGGTGGGGCGCGCGTGGGGGGCGAGCGGGTTGGCCAGGGAGGGGCTCTGCATGGGATGCTCCAGCGCGCCGCACGGGCCGGCAGGATCATGAGATACCTCGGAATACAGCTCGCGTTCTTCCTTCGTCAGTCCCAGACCAAGCGAAACCTGTTGGCGCTCGGGCAGCTCCTCGCCGTGGTGGGGGTGCTGGTGCTGGTGTTCACGGTGCTCTTCCACGCGCTGATGGAGATGGAGGGGCAGGAGCACTCGTGGTTCACGGGGCTCTACTGGACGCTGACGACGATGACGACGCTGGGGTTCGGCGACATCACCTTCAAGTCGGACCTGGGGCGGCTGTTCAGCACGGTGGTGCTGCTGTCGGGGAACGTCTTCCTGCTGATCTTGCTGCCGTTCGCGTTCATCCGGTTCCTGTATGCGCCGTGGCTGGAGGCGCAGCTCAAGCTGCGGGCGCCGCGGGCGCTGCCGGAGGGGGCGAAGGGGCACGTGGTGTTCTGTGCGTGGGACGCGGTGACGCAGGGGCTGTCGCGGAAGCTGGGGGAGGTGGGGGTGCCGTACGTGGTGGTGGTGCCCGATCCGGTGGTGGCCGTGCAGATGATGTCGGACGGGGTGCGGGTGGTGACGGGGGAGCTGGACGCGAAGGCGACGTACGAGGCGGTGCACGCGGCGGACGCGCGGGCGGTGGTGGCGAACCTGGGGGACGCGCAGAACACGAACGTGACGCTGACGGTGCGGGAGGTGTCGGCGGAGGTGCCGATCCTGGCGACGGTGGAGCAGATGGAGTCGCAGGATCTGCTGCTGCTCGCCGGGGCGACGCACGCGATGCCGCTGAAGCAGCGGCTGGGGCAGCAGCTCGCGAGCCGGATCAGCCTGCGCTCGGGGGAGCTGCACGTGATCGGTCGGTTCCGTGACGTGCAGATGGCGGAGCTGCCCGCGCTGGGGACGCCGCTCGTGGGGCGGACGTTGCGGGAGCTGGGGCTCAGGCAGCGGACGGGGGTGAACGTGGTGGGGGTGTGGGAGCGGGGGCGGCTCGTGCCGGCGCGGGGGGACGAGCCGCTGACGGCGGCGTCGGTGCCGGTGCTGGTGGGGAGCGAGGCGCAGTTCGAGGCGCTGCAAGCGGAGGTGCCGGTCGGGGAGCCGAGCCCGACGACGGTGCTGATCATCGGCGGGGGGACGGTGGGTCGGGCAGCGGCACGGGCGCTGGTGGAGCGGGGGGCGACGGTGCATCTGGTGGAGCACGAGTCGGCGGCAGCGTCGCGGTGCGAGGGGGTGGCGCACGCGGTGGTGGTGGGGGAAGCGGCAGACCGCACGGTGCTGGAGCGGGCCGGGCTCGTGGAGGCGAGCGCGGTGATCGTGACGACGAACGACGACGCGATGAACGTGTACCTGAGCATCTACGTGCGGCGTCTGCGGCCGGACGTGCGGCTGGTCAGTCGGATCACGCACGAGCGGAACCACGAGGCGATCCTGCGGGCCGGGGCGGACTTCGTGCTGAGCTACGCGTCGCTGGGCAAGGAGATGATGTTCTCGGTGCTGCAAGGGCGGGAGCTGGTGCTGCTCGGGGAGGGGATCGATCTGCACGCGCTGCCGGTGCCGCGGGCGCTGCTGGGGCAGAGCCTGGCGCAGAGCGACATCGGGGCGCAGACGGGGCTGAACGTGATCGCGATCCAGCGGGGAGAGGAAATCGAGGCCAATCCGGCACCGAAGACGGTGCTGAACCCAGGGGACGTGCTGCTGGTGATAGGATCGCCTGCGCAGCGGAGTGCGCTCTCGGAGCGCTATCCGGACCGGAAGGGGCACTGATGCGTTCACCGAGGGGAAGCGGCGAGGGCGGGGGAGCTGGCGACGGGCTCACCACGGAGGAGCGTTCCAGCGAGGTGCGCGCTGCGCTGGCGCGTTCGAGGGGGGGCGCCGGCCGTCTGGGGGTGGCTGCCTGGCTGGGGATGGCTGCGCTGGTGAGCGCGTGCCGCACGACACCCTTGGTGACGGACGAGACGTCGGGCGCGCCGCTGGTCAGGGCGAGCGCAGCGTCGGGCGCGGAGGGGGACGCGCACGCGGCGGCGGTACAGGGGGCAGGCATGCGTCCAGGCGCTCCGGGGGGCGGTGAGGCAGAGCGCGCCGTGCCCACGTTCGACCTGGAGAAGTTCGCCCCCGGGGGGAGCCATCCGGAGTCCGTGTTCCCCTTCGATGGCGCCGTTCTGGTCACGCAGGGCCTGCGCGTGGGGAGGATCGTGGGCGAGGAGATCGCCTGGCTCGGCATGCCACGCGAGGTGGGTGCAGACATCGAAGGGCGCACCATCGTCTCGGTCCACGGTGCGTGGCCGGACGCCGTCGATGTCGTCCATACCTCCTTCCGGAGCCGCGTCCCGGTTCCCACGCTGTCACCGGTGACGGAAGGGGGGAGGTCGCTCCGCGTCGGCTCGATGGGAGGCCTCGGTCAGATCGTGGGGGTCGCGCGGCGCGGGTCGTCGACCCTGCTGGTCGCCTGGGACGTGTCGCCGCAGATGACGGCCCGGTTCGAGACGGTGCGCGGGCCGGAGGTGCGCCTCCGATCCAGGAGCCCCGAGGAGGCAGGCTGCGACATGAGCGAGGCGCTCGGGGCCCGGCACCTTTCGGCCGCGGTCGTGCCGATCGCGTTCGGAGCGACACAGCAGGGGACGCTGATCGCGTTCGGAAACCTCTGTCATCAGAAGGGGCCGGTGGCCGAGGTCTGGGACGAGCCGGGTACGTCCCGGATCGTCGACCTCGGTCCTCTGGTGGGTCGGTTCGAGAGGCGGCTCGAGATCCTGAGGGGGCGCGGTGACGAGCTGTGGCTGTTCTCCGGGCCGGAGCGTCCGATCCTGCACTACCTGGATGGGACGTTCTCGGCGCTGCCTCTGCCCGAGAAGCCGGTCCAGAAAGCGTTCGTCTCGCAGGAGGGGAAGCTCCACGTGAGCGATGGTCGGACGATCCTTCGTACCAGCGAGAACGGGTGGTCACCCGTCGCGCAGCTCGCCTGGCCCACGGCCTTCGACGCGCTGGCCATGGACAAGGGGAGGATCTGGGGGGCCATGGGCGGCGAGGTTCACGCGTTTCGCAAGGGGGAGAGCGTCGCGTACCGGGAGGGATGTCGAACCCTGTTCGTTCCGCTGCACGTCGCGATGCACCATGACCCGGAGTTTTTCTCCTTCGCCGAGTCGAGACAGGCGCTGTCGCGCTTCGCCGGGGCGGCGTCGCTCAGCCTGGTGGAGTTTCAAGCAGGAGGCGCGCGGCGGCTAGGCATCCAGGTGAGCAGCAAGGCGCAGGGAGAGGCGCTGATCGCGCACGCGGCAGCGACCATGAAGGGGGAGAAGCCCGAGCTGCTGTGCTACGCGCCGCAGCCGATCCGGGTGATTCCGCTGAAGCCGAAGGCGAACGACGCTGGAGGCGAGTGAAGGGGAGAAGGAGCAGCGGCGAGAGCGAGCCGTGCCTGAAGTGAGCCGTACCTGAAGCGAGCGACGTCGAAGGGCAGCGCCTGAAGGAGGCCGGCGTGTGAAGAAGGCGAGGGCGTGAAGGAGGCCATCGAGGTGGTGGCGGAGGGAGGTCGCTTCCGGTCACCAGACGACGCGCAGGGGCATGGAACCGAGTTCGTCTTCCATGTAGGGGCGGAGTGCCGGGGCAGCGCCGCGCCAGACGACGCTGAGGCGTGACAGCTCCGGCTCGATGAGCACCGTGTGGATCACGGGGGTGGTCTCGTTGAACTTGCCTTTGCGGCCGTCGGTCGCGATGCGGGGGCGCTCGTTCGGGAGCTTGATCTTCCAGGTGGCGTGCTGGGGGTGGAGGTGATGGAGCTCGATCTCCTCGTCGGCCTTCAGGAAGGGGAGCTGGAGTCCGAGGGGGGCGCCGTTGGCGAAGCGGTGGCTGGCCTTCTCTTGCTGGGAGCCCGGGTCGAGGAGGGTGGCGGGGACGAGGCCGCGTGCGATCTCGGGGATGGGCTCGGGGCGCGGTTCGAAGTCCTGGCGGATGCCGCTGAAGGCGAAGCGAGGGAACCAGCCGAGACTGACCCAGCCGAGGGCCTGGGGCATGGGCATCCAGGGCCAGTGGGCGTCGTTGCCGACGAGGAGGCGGTCGGGGGAGAGGCGGTCGAGGGGGTCTTCGAGGTTGGGTAGCTCGACCAGCTCGACGGCGGCCGGGGTGGCTTCGATGAGGTAGCCACGGCCGCACGGGTTCTTGGGGTAGAGGTAGGGGCTCTGGTTGTCGGTGCTGAAGCCGCCGTTCACGTACGGGGCGAGGAGGGTGAACGGGTTGCCATGGAGGGCTTCGGCGCCGCGATCCCGGCCGCCGTAGGCGCGGTCGAAGCGCAGGGGCATGGTCTCGAAGGGGAGGGGGTCGGAGAAGACGAGCTGGCCGGTGGGGGAGAGGGTGCAGCGGCGGTCGCCGACGACGAGGATGGTCTTGAGGGCGCGACCGACGCGGACGCGGACGTCGAGCTGGGTCTGCGGTCGCGCGGCGTGGGCGCGGCCGAGGACGACGACGTCGGTGAGGGGCTTGATGGGGTAGAGGTCGGTGTCGTGCGCGAGCAGGTTGGTGTCGTCGGCGTGGGTCTCGATGTCGCCCTGGAGGGGGAGCTGCTCGTCGGCGAGCACGCACCGGCCGCTGGGCTCGATGGTGTACGTGCGCTTGGTGAGGACCGAGAGGATCCAGCGACCTTCAGGGTCGGTGGCGGAGATCTGGAGCGTGGTCGGCGACGGGGAGGTGATCGTGGTCATGGCATCGCCTGGCTAGCCGGGCTCGGGGTGCATGGAGGGGGCGTCCGCAGTCGTCGTCAGGGGTACTCGTCGACGTCGGGGGCTTCGTAGACCTGGCGTCCCACCCAGGCAGGGTCTCTTCCCGTGGAGCCGGTGATCTGGCCGTAGATGTTCCACTGCTGGGAGGAGTCGGAGGGGTTGGTGTAGGCGTAGCCCATGGGGGAACCGACGCCCCAGCCGAACAGCAGATCGCGCACGTTGGTGGCGATGGCGCCCACGGCAGGGTTCGATGCGGCGACCTGCTTCACCTTCGTGCCGAGGATCGCGCCGGTGAGCACGGTCGGGAGCATGACCCGGGGAGGCAGGATGCGGATCGCCAGGTTGCCGATCAGGTTGAACAGGCCCTTGCCCAGGCGCGCGAAGATCTTGCCGATCCAGCTGAAGATGGGGAGCTTGCCGAAGATCAGGTTGATCACGTACTGGATGGCCGCGGTCAGGATCATGGTCACGAGCGAGGCCAGGAAGTCGCCGAGGGTCATGCCGGCGAGGACGGTGTTCGGAGCGAGGACCAGGCCCGTGGGCAAGGGTGGGCAGGTGAGCGGTCCCTCGCAGTCCAGATTGAAATTGACGATGACGAGGACCGCAACGGCGACGGGGCCCGCGTCGGTCCGGACGCTGGAGACGCCGAAGTGGGACTGGGAGCTGCTGGCCAGGGTGTACAGCCAGAAGTAGACGTTCGGCACCAGGGGGATGTGGGGGATCAGCATGCCGATGTCCGTCCCCTGGCCCATCGGATCGCCACCGATGCAGTCGACCTTCTCGCTGTTGTTGCCGCCGAACCAGGGGCCCCACTTCAGCAGCGCTCCCACCATGTGAGGGCCCCGTGGAATGGGGGGCGAGACGAACATGGGGAAGCTGTCGTGGAAGTCCACGCCCAACATCGCATGGTAGTTGACCAGCAAGCAGCAATCCATCGTGGTCCTCCCGGGGAGTGGCTCAGGGCCTCTCGAAGAGTTCGCAGGCTCTGCGTTGCAGGGCGTGGATCGTGTAACGGAACGGGTAGCGGTAGGCGATGAAGGCGCGCTTCGCTTCGAGTTCGAAGCCGATCTGGTCGATGGCCAGCGGGACCTCGCGGACGTCGTCGCCGAAGCGGACGCGCGCGAAGAGGCGCGCGTCGGGGAGCTGGAAGCTCAAGGGGCCCGAGGGGTGCACGCCGGTGAGGCGCACGGTCTGGCCAGGCTTCAGGCGGGGCGCGACCAGGCGTGGGTAGGCAGCGTTGTAGAGCACCGGGCGGAGTTCGGTGACCTGGCCTCGCTCGTCGAACGAGGCGCCGCGCTTCATGCGCATGCTCGTGGTGATGGCAATCGGGGTCGTTCCGGCGGGCTCGGGGCGGTCGTCCCAGCGCTGGATGCGCTCGTCAGGGTTCTCCAGGTTGGGGAGCGGTCGGTCGACGGCGCTCGCGGCCTCCAGGTAGAAGCCCTTGCCCTCGGGGTTGTCGGGCCAGGCGATCTCGCGCTCGTCCCAGGTGTCCTTGCCGCCGAAGGCGTAGGCGGGCTGGAGGGGCATGATGGTGAAGGGGATGGGGTTCGTGGGCACGAGGGTGCCCATGGGTTTCCACCAGACGCGCTCGCCGAAGACCTTCACCGTGCTCTTCCAGTCGTCGACGGCGACCTCGACGTCCATCTGCGGGGTCGGCTTGCCGCGCAGGGCGTAGGCGTGGCCGAAGACGAAGAGGTCGACGCCGCCCTTGATGAAGACGAGATCGCTGTCCATGGGGCCCTGGGGGCCGCGCCAGGGGGCGGAGGACACGATCCAGGGCTGCTCGGCGCTGGGGATGAACTTGGTGCCGTCGAGGCCGTAGGTCACCCGGGTGAGCAGCGAGGCAGCCACCTTGTCCTCGCCGAAGGCCATGCGAAAGACGCTGGCGGGGAACTTCGTGTGGTTGACGAAATCCATGCGCGGCTCAGGAGTTCAGCTTGATCCGCTCGCCATCGAGCTTCACGTCGTCGTTGGCCTTGATGTTGACGTTGCCCAGGGTGGCGGTGAGGTGCTGCTGCCGCGCCCGGGCGTGGAGGTCGCCTTCGAGGTCGATGTGGGCGTCGCCGCCGCTCTCGATGGCCACGCCGCTCCGGCCGCGGAGGGCGAGCGTCTCGGCGTCGATGGCGAGGGCGCCGGTCGCGTGGAGGGTCAAGGCCGCGCCCTGGACGCTGAGGGTGATGCCCTGCGGCGTGACGTGGATGGAGATGGAGGCCTGGCCGTCGGGCTGGAGGAGCTGCAGGGTGTCGTTGCCAGGGCCGCGCCGGACCTCCAGGGCGTGCCCACCGGCGAGCTGGAGGGTGCTGCTGGGCGCGTCGCTGGGGGCGTCAGCACGAGCGTCGTCGGGCGAGACCAGCTCGGGCGATGTGGCGGGGTCGGCTGCGCCGGGCGGGGACGTAGGATCGTTCGGTTCGGTCATCGCGGTGCTTCGTGCTCGTGTCGGTCGGTAGGCTCCGGGTCGCCCTTCACGCGCGATGGCGCTCGGAAAGGCGGTGGAACCCGTGGCATCAGCAGTTCAGCTTCACCAGGCCGCCGGTGACGGTGACGTTGCCTTGCGCGGTGATGTCGACGGGGGCTCCTTCGACCTTGGTCGCTGCGCTGCCGGTGATGGTCACCGCGCCACCCGAGATGGTGATGTCGCCTCCCAGGATCTCGATCTTCGCGCTGTTGAGGCTGATGACCTCCGAGCCGTTCACGGTGATCGCCTTCTCGCCGATGGTCACCGTGTCCGAGCCGGTGATCACCACCGCCTTCGTGCCCTCGATGCGCGTCGCGTTCGAGCCACGCACCGTCCAGGTGTCGTCCGCGGTCTGCACGGCGTTGCCGGTGACGTTGACCTCGAGGCCATCATTGAGCGTGTGGTTGGTGAGGCCGCCGCTCACGGTGACCTCCATGCCGTCGTTCGCGGTGACCGAGTAGAGGCCGGTGACGGTCTCCGTACGTCCGCCCGCGGTGACGGTGGTGGTGTGCGTGCCGTCGTAGACCTCGTCGACGGTGCCCTTCACATGGGTGTCCTGCGTGCCGTACTCGGATTTGCGCAGGTTGGTGACGGTCGTGGTCTGCGACTGGTAGAACTCCTCGACGTGGCCGCTCGGGACCGACTCGGTCTTGTTGGCGAGGTAGGTCTCGGTGACGTCGAGGGTGACCGTCGTCCCGTAGGGGCCCTGGAACACCTCGGTGACGGTGTCGTTGTAGACCTCGGTGACCGCGCCCTGGACGACCTCGGTCTTGTAGTCGCCGACCTCGACGTTGAGGTGCTGGCCCGAGTGGTGGAAGCTGCTGCCGTCGGTCATGAGGGCGACGTTGTGGCCCTTGTGCGGCGCGCCCATGCTGAGCTGGGTGTTCTGGGTCGGCGTGGTGGTGATGATCTGCTGGGAGCCGGCCCGGTCCTCCATCTGGATGCGGTTGCTGCCGCCGGTCTGGATGACGTTCTGGGTGTTGTTGCCCGAGGTGACCGGGCTCGGGGTGGTGGCGTTCGGCGCGACGCCGGCGATGACGGGGCGATCGGGATCGCCGCCGAGGAAGATGCAGACGACCTCGGTGCCGTTCCGGAGGGGGAAGTGCCAGCCCTCGACGGAACCGCCGTGGGGCTGGAGCATGCGCACCCAGGTGGTGGCCTTGCCGCGGTCGTTGGCGCTCTCGTCGAACTGGAGCTTGAGGGCGTAGCGCCCGTGCTCGTCGATCTGCGCGTACTCGCTGTTCGTGGGGCCGTCGACGATGGCGTTCTCGAAGCCGTCGATGCGAGGCCAGACGGTGCGGCGCTCGGCCCGGAACTGGACGTCCGTGGCGACGGCGGCGACGGCGACGCGGTAGACGTCTTCCACATCGTGACCGAGCAATTCCTTCAGCTCGGGGGAGCCGTGGGTCTGGTTGCCGAAGTGCTCCAGGGAGGTGGCGAGGTAGTGCCGGTTCAGGCTGGGGCGGGGGTGGTCTTCGAGCTCGAAGGTGTAGCCCGAGCGGAGATACCAGGCGGCGCCCATGCCCTGGGCGATGGTCTGCCGGGCGAGCAGCTCCTCGGCGCGCAAGGTCGCCAGGCGCTTGCCGTCGGCGGGGGTGAAGAAGCGCATGCCGTAGACGCTGACGTCGCCGAAGCCCGTCGGTGAGACGGCGGCGGTGCCCGCGACCTCGAGCGCCGGCTTGCCGTAGTCGTAGTCCCGGAGGCGCACGCTGGCGGGGAGCGAGGTGTGCCGGCAGGTGAAGGCGCGGAACGACTCGCCCGCGGTGACGTCGGCGCCGCTCTGGGGATGGAAGCGGATGGGCTTCTGCGCGAGCGGGGCGTGGAAGGATTTGTGGTCGGTGATGACGAGCTTCTCGCCGTCCTCGCCGTGTTCGAAGAAGTAGTACATCCCCTCGCGCTCCATCCACCGGGAGACGAAATCGAGGTCGCTCTCGCGGTACTGGCAGACGTGCTCCTCGGGGGGATACTGGCCGATCAGGCGCAGCTCGTAGTCGCTCCCGCTGAGGCCGTTGTCATCGAAGATGGCGCGGATGATGTCGGGGATGCTCAGCTTGGTGAAGATGCGGCTGTGGTAGGTGAGGCCGAGCTGCCAGAGCTGGGGGACGAGCGTCGCGCGGAAGACGGCGCGCCCGCCGACCTCTTGCACGAGTTCCATCGCCGAGAAGACGCCGCAGAAGGTGAACGGGGGCCGTCCGTCCTCGTGATCGAGGGTGAGCGTCGCCTTCGCGCCGATCGCGTCCGCGAGGTCCAGCTCGCTGCCCGCGTCGTGCGTGGTCATGAGCAGGATGTCGAGCTGGTACGGGGTCGACAGCGCCTCGGTGCCACGGAAGCCCATGACGCGGGTGCTGAGCGGCAGCACGCTCGAGCTGATCGTGAAAACGTCCTTCATCTCACCGGTCTCCCCCTGGCAAAGAAGGGAAAGAGCGAGGTGGTGCGTGAGCCTCGCCTCTGCGTCCCCTTCCGAGGTCCATCACGCGGCGGAGGGTAACGGCGAACGTGTCGTGAGGGAACGAGAAGTGATGGCGCGGGATGCTGGCATCCAGGGGCGTGCGCGCTCCGACGGCGGCATCAGGCCATGAAGGGGCGCGCTGGTGACGAGAGACGCCGACGAGAGGCTGGAAATTGACGAGGATGCCGGAGTCGGCGAGGCGGCGGAGGCGCGTGCCCCCACCGTATGGCTCAGGGCGACGAGGTGGGGACGGCGCCGATGACGTACTCGATCGAGAGGCCGAAGTTGCAGCCACCGCTGCTGTCGTAGTTCTTGAAGTAGCGGTCGTTGGTGATCGTCAGGTCCCCGATCTCGGTCGTCTCACCGCTCGGGATGGAGACGGCGGGCTCGCCTGGGACCTCGACGGTCGCGTCGAACTCTCTGTAGGTACAGAGATCGCCCTCGCGTACGCAGGTCGGTGCGTCGTCGTCGCTGATGCCGAAGCCGAGATCCCGGTTCTCTGCCGCAGCGACGAGCAGGGCGCCGTCGCGCTCGATGCGGAGGCTGCTCTGGCGTCCGCCGAAGGGGACGCTATCGGATTGGAAGTCGATCTCCAGGACGTCCCCCACCGCGACGTCGGCCGCGGTGAAGCCCGGGACCGCGACGCCGACGGTGAAGTCGTTGCCGTCGGTGTCGGTGAGGTCGAGCATCACCTCGGAACGGCCGTGGTTGACGCGGTACCAGTACAGCTCCTCGGCCTCGCAGGGCTCGTTGGCAGAAGGCACGCGGACTGCCGTCACCGTGGCGGTCGCGGAGAAGGGCTGGGGGTTGTTGAGGTTGGGAGGTAGCGGGCTGGGGAGGACGCAAGCGCTGACGCGGTAGGGGCGCAGCTGGCACTCCGCCACGGGACCGCTTCCACCGTCCCCACCGCCTTCTCCGCCACCACCCGCATTGTTCGTGCCTCCACCCGAGGAGGTGCTGGCACCGCTGCCTCCGCTGCCTCCGTTGCCTCCGTTGCCTCCGTTGCCTCCGCCCCCGTCTCCGTCGTCGCTGCTGCTGCTGCAGGCGGGGAAGGCGAGGAGCAAGGTCAGGAGACCCGAGAGGACTGGCAAGCTCGTTCTATGGCGCATGGAGGAATTGAAAGCATGGAGCATGCCGCATGGGTAGCGGCGCGCTCCGTGGGTCCCATCGGGGGGACGAGCCATCTTGGCGCGGGTGACCTGCTTCGGCGTCGCGAGGAGGCCGAGCGGCTCCGCGCCCAGGTCGGGGGAGCAAGGGGTGGGTTCAGCGAGGTGGGGTCGCGGTGACGCTCAATCCTGGGGGGGTGAGGGCACGGCACCGACGATGAAGTGGACACCCTTCCCGGCGTCGCACACGCCGCTGGTGTCGGTGATCTCGTAGGTGCGATCGTTGGTGATGGTCAGGCCGCCGATGTCCGCGGTCTCGCCGTTCGGAAGGGTGACGGCCGGGGTGTCCTGGACCGTGACGGTGGCGTCGAACTCGTTCCAGCCGCAGTGGGCGCTGTACTCTTTCTCGCAGGTCGGTGCGCCGCTGTCGCCGAGGGTGAATCCAGGATCCAGGTCCATGCTGGCGACGACGACGAGCGCGCCATCGCGCTCGATGCGGAGGCGTGCGCGCGGGCTGCTGAAGGCGACCTTCTCGACCTGGTAGTCGACCTCCAGGATGTCGCCCACCGCCACGGAGGTCGCGGTGAAGCCGGGGACGCCGATGCCGATGGTGAAGTCGTTGTCGTCGGTATCGGTGAGGTCGAGCATGACTTCGGGGCGGCCGTCGTTGATGCGGTAGCCGTGCAGCTCCTCGGCTTCGCAGGGCTCGCTCGCGGCAGGGATACGCACGGCGTTCACCGTGGCGGTCCTGGCGAGGGGCTCGGGGTCTCTCAGGTCGGCGGGGGGAGGATTGGGGGTGATGCAGGTGTTGACGAGGGAAGCGCGGGCCTCGCAGGTGACCGCGGTGTCGCCGCCGCCATCGCCGCCGGTGCCTCCTCCCGCGCCACCGTTTCCACCTCCGCCGTCGCCGCCATCGCCTCCGTCACTGCAAGCGGGGAGGGCGAGGAGCAAGGCCGTGAGTGCTGCGAAGATAGGCAAGTTCGTTCGATGATTCATGGTGGGCCAGTTAGCAGGGGGCATGCCAGGGATGACCTTCTCGCTCCGGAGGGGATTCACGGTGAGCTGGCTGCTGGTGGGACGTGTCGCGCCAGTCTTGCGCAACTCGCGCGACCTCGGCTCGATGCTGGCGCGAGTGGACTCGATGCTGGCGCGAGCGGAAAGGTATCTCCAGGCACGCTCGCGCCTGGTCCGCGTCTCGATGGGTCGAGGGAGGGGATGCGGTCTCGCTGGTCTCGTGCTTGCTGGTCTCTGGCGGTCGCGCGAACGGTGCTGGAGGGCGGCAGGACCTGAAGCGCTGGTTGCCGCGGCGTCGATGTCATACCTCTCGTACGAGCCCAAGGATCCCATGTCCTCTGTCCTCTCCGTGGATTTCTCGTCGCTCGATCTCGGCGAATTGCCGCCCGTGCTGGTCGAGCAGGCGCGGCTCGTGTGGGCCGATCGCGTGCGCACCGAGTACCAGTCGATCCAGATCGTGGGGCGGTTTCTGATCGAGGCGCTCGCGGCGGGCGAGCCGCTTTCGGTCACCCGTCAGGTCGCGGAGACCATCGACGAGGAGATCTCGCACGCGGAGCTGTGCGGGCGGATGTGCGCGGCGCTCGGGGGGCGGGTGCCGGAGCCCAGGGAGGTGGCGGCCCCGCTCGATGATCTGCACGAGGTGCCCGTGGAGGAGCGGGTGATGGCGAGCGCGATCTCGCTGTTCCTGATCGCCGAGACGTTCTCGGTCGGCTACCTGCGGGACCTGGAAGAGCGCGCGTCGCATCCGGTGACGAAGGTGGTGCTGCAGGCGATCGTCGGCGACGAGGCGGAGCACGAGGCGTTCGGGCCAGAGCTTCTGGAGCGGAAGCTGCGAGGGCTTCCAGAAGGGAAGCGGGCCGCGTGGCGGGCGTTCGCGGGGAGGCTGGTGCGGGCGCACCTGGAGCGGGCGGAGAAGGTGCTTTCGCGGGTGCCGGAGTCGGAGCGCGTGCTCTCGCGCTGGCCAGAGTCGGAGCGGGCGACGCTGGGGCTTCTGGGTGAGGTGCGGCTCGCGCTGCTCTGCCAGCAGACGTACCGAGAGCGGCTGTCACCGACGCTCGTGCGGCTGGGGCTCGAGGGCTGACCGGCCGCGCGATCGCACGAGGTCGTCGCCGTCAGCCTGGCGTTCGCGGGGGAGGGGACCGCGCGAGGAGCAGGTAGGCGCAGGGGACGGCGAAGAGGTTCAGGAGGGTGGAGCTGACCAGGCCTCCGAGGATGACCACGGCCATGGGGTGCTCCAGCTCCTGGCCTGGCTGAGCGCCGCCGGCGACGAGGGGGACGAGGGCGAGGCCGGTGGCGAGCGCGGTCATGGCGATGGGGGTGAGGCGCTCGCGGACGCCGCGGAGGATCAGGGGGACGCCGAAGGGCATGCCCTCTTCGCGCTCGAGATGGAGGAAATGGCTGACCAGCATGACGCCGTTGCGGGCGGCGATCCCGAGGACGGTGACGAACCCGACCAGAGAGCCGAGGGAGATGACGCCGCCGGTCGTCAGCACCGCGACGACGCCGCCGACGAGGGCGAGCGGGAGTGTGGAGAAGACCATCAGGGTGAGGCGGAGGGTCTGGAACTCGAGGTGCAGCACGAGGAGGATGCCGAGCAAGGCCACGCCCGAGAGGAGGGCGAGGCGGCTCTGGGCAGCGTTGCGGGCCTCGTACTCGCCGAGGATCTCGGCGTGGTGGCCAGGGGCCATGGTGACGCCTTCGACGGCGGTCTGTACCTTCCGGGCGACGTCGCCGAGGTCGTGGCCGGCAGCGTCGCAAGAGACGTCGATGCGGCGTCGGCCTCCTTCGTGCTGCACGACGTTGGGGGCGTTGCCGAGGGTGATCTCGGCGACGTCGCCGAGCCGCGTCTCGGCGCCTGACGGGGCGACGAGGACCAGGGCCTGGAGGGCGGCGACGTCGGTGCGCAAGCGGGGCTCGCCGACGACGACGACCTCGCGGAGCATGCCGGAGACGGTCACCTCGCCGACGCGGGTGCCCTGGAGGACGGTGCGCAGCAGGGTCTGCACGTCGAGCGCGCTCAGGCCGGCGCGCGCCAGGGCGTCGGGGCGGAGGTGGACGTCGATCTGGGGGACGAGCACCTGGGGCTCGATCTTGACGTTGGTGGTGCCCTCGACGGCCTTCAGCACCTGGGCGACGGCGGCGGCCTCTTCGCGGAGGAGGTCGAGCTCCTGGCCCTGGATGCGGACGACGATGGAGCCGCTGCCGCCGCTCAGGACCTCCTTCATGCGCTCGTGGAGGTAGGTCTGCACGTCGCGCTGGAGGCCAGGGTAGCCGTCGACGACGCGCTGGACGGCGGCGGTGGTGGTGTCGAGGTCGACGGCGGGGTCGACGCTGATCCACAGCTCCGCGAAGTTGGCGCCGACGACCTCGTCGGCGGCCTCGGCGCGGCCGAGGTGGGCGCCGAAGTGGCGTATGCCGTCGATGGAGCGAAGCTCCTTGCTGGCGCGGATGGAGGTGCGGCGCAGCTCGTCGAGGGAGGTGCCGGGCTTGGCGACCCAGTGCATCAGGAAGTCGTTCTCGCGGAAATCGGGCAAGAAGGACTCGCCGAGCAAGGGGACGGCGGTGCCCGCGCCGAGGAGGGCGACGAAGGTCGCTCCGAGCGCGGCGCGGGGGTGTCGCACGACGCGGGTGATGACGGGCATCAAGGCGGTCTGGAGGGCGAGGGCCACCGGGGAGGTGCGGTGCTTGCCGATCGCCTGGGGAAGCAGGAGCAAGCAGAGGGCAGGGGTGACGGTGAGGGCGACGACGAGGGAGGCGAGGATCGCGAGGACGTAGGCGCCTGCCAGGGGGCGGAAGAAGGCGCCGGCGAGGCCGTCGAGGAAGAAGACGGGGAGGAAGACGAGGATGACGATGGCGGTGGCGTGGACGACGGCGCTGCGGACTTCGAGGGAGGCTTCGAGGACGACGACGAGGGCAGGTCTGGGGTTGGGGGATTTCTTCTCGAGGGCCAGGCGCCGGAGGACGTTCTCCACGTCGATGATGGCGTCGTCGACGACCTCGCCGAGCGCGACGGCGAGGCCGGCGAGGGTCATGGTGTCGATGGTGCCCAGCAGGGCGTTCATGATCACCGCCGCGGCGAGCAGGGAGGCGGGGATGGCGACGACGCTGATGAAGGCGGTGCGGAGGTCGTAGAGGAAGGCGCCGAGGACGAGGATGACCAGGATGCAGCCGAGGAGCAGGGCCTCGCCGAGGTTGCCGAGGGCGCGCTCGACGAAGCTCGCTGGTCGGAAGATGGCGGGGTCGATCTCCACGTCCGGCAGGCCGGGGCGGAGGGCTTCGAGGGCGGCTTCGACGTTGCGGGTGACCTCGAGGGTGTTGCCCCAGGGCTGCTTCTCCACGATGAGCAGGAGGCCCGGCTGGTCGTTCACCACGGCGTCGCCGATGGGCGGCGGGAAGCCCTCGCGGACCTCGGCGATCTCGTCGAGCGGGATGGTGGAGAGGCGCTGGCGCGGGATGGCGGCGGCGCCGAGCTGCTCGGGGGTCACGGCGGCGGGATGGACGGCGACGCCGAGGCGCTGCTGAGGGGTGTCGATGAAGCCGCCGCTCGCCGGGACGACGGTGGCGCGCGCGACCTGGAGGACGTCATCGAGGCGCACGCCGGCGGTGCGCAAGGTGGCGGGGTCGACGACGACCTGGAGCTGGCGGGGGCGCTCGCCCCAGATGGCGACGTTGGCGACGCCCGGGATGGAGAGGAGGCGGGGACGGACCACCCAGCGGGCGAGGTCCGTAAGGTCCACCTGGTCCTTGGTCGGCGAGGTGAGGCCGATCTTCATGATGCGGCTGGTCGAGGAGACCGGGGCCATCATGACGGGGGCGAGCGCCACGGCGGGGAGCTGCGGCGCCGTCCTGGCGAGCCGCTCCTGGACGAGCTGGCGCACCTGGAGCACGTCGGCGTCCTGCGCGAACAGGAGGACGACGGACGAGAGGCCAGCGACGGACTTGGAGCGGAGGGCCTCGACGAAGGGGACGCCCTGGAGGGCGCGCTCGATGGGGTCGGTGACGAGGGCCTCGACCTCCTGGCTGGAGAGGCCTGGCGCCTCGGTCTGCACCTCGACGCGAGGTGGCGCGAACTCGGGGAAGACGTCGACGGGGATGTTGCGCACGCGCTGGACGCCGAGGACGACGAGCACGAGGGCGAGGCAGAGGACGATGGCGCGCTGGTGGAGGCACGCCGCGACGAGGGCACGCATCATTTGCCGACTCCGAACTCGACGCCGAACAGCTCGGCGGCACCGACGTGGACGACGCGTGCGTCCTTCGCCGGGCCGCGGGTGAAGAGGGCGTGGTCGTTCTCGACGCGCAGGAGATCGATGCGGGAGCGCTCGTAGGCGTGGGGCGCGGTCTGGAGGTAAACCCAGGCGCCTCCGACGGCGTCGAAGACCACGGAGGACCAGGGGACGACGCGAACCTCGGTGGAGCGGGTCGTCTCGAGGGTGACGGTCACGCGCTCGCCAGGGCGACGCGAGGAGCCTTCCGGGAGTTCGTAGAAGAGGTCCACGGTGGCGCTGAGCGGGTCGGCCGAGGGCGGAGCCTGGACGGGCTGGGCGAGGATCGAGGGATCGGCGTCGGCGCGCGCGCGGAGGGAGCTGACGAGGGCGGGGGTGTCCTGCGCGAGGCGGGCTGCCGCACCTGCGTAGACGGCGGCACGGACCCAGAGGGTAGGGGCGCCGAGGATCTCGAACAGCGGGGCGCCTGCGGCGACGAGCTGGCCCGGGGCGACGGTGACGCTGCGGATCAGGCCATCCCTCGGTGCGCGCAGCGGGATGGAGACGTCGGCTTCGAGGGGGGCCCGGCGGATGGAGGCGAGGCGCTTCTCTCCCGCGGTGAGTTCGGCCTTCAGGGCGGCGCGCTCGGCGCGGGCTTCCTCGATCTGCCGTGTGCTGGCGCCTCCCTCGGTGAGCAGTTTTTCCAGCCGCTGGACGCGGGCGTCGAGGGCGTCGAGGTTGGCCGCGGCGACGGACACGGCGCGCTCGGCCTGGGCGAGGACGTCCCGATCGAGCGGCGCGAAGGGCGCGAGGCGGACCAACGGGTCACCCCGCCGGATGCGCGCGCCGGGGCGGGGCGGGCCGCCGGGGAGCGCAGAGACGGTTGCCGAGAAGGGGGCAGCGAGCACCACGGCACCATCCGTGGGGACGATGACCTCGCCAGCGACGGAGAGGGGCTCGGGCAGATCGCGCTGCTCGACGGCGGTGGTCTCGATGCCGAGGCGCCCCTCGGCTTCGGGCGTGAGGGTGAGGGTCGAGAGCGCTGTCTCGCTCGGCTGAGGGATGGCTTTCACCGGGGGTGGAGGCGGCGGCGCATGCTGCTTCTCGCAGCCGGTGAGGAGCGCCAGCGTCCCGAGCGCGAGCGCTCGCCATCGTCGATCAACGCGCATGCTGTTTCCTTCCAAGGTGACGTTCGAGGTGGGCGCGGGCGCGGCGGACGTCGGCCTCGAAGTCGACGAGGCGGACCCGCCCGTCGCCGAGGCGTCGCGTCGCGTCGAGGACGACGAGGTACGACTCGGCGCCGTTCTCGAAGCTCTGCAGGGCGATGTCGGCGGCCCTCTCCAGGAGCGGGAGGATCGTCTCGCGGAAGCGGTGGAGCGAGGCGAGGGCCTGCACGAGCTGGAGGCGGGCGAGGCGGATGTCGGTCGCCACGCTCTGGCGGAGGAGCTGGTACTGGAGCGCCGCGGTCTCGATCTCCGCCTCGGCACGGCCACGGCCGCCAGGGTTCCAGTTGAAGATGGGCAGATCGATCTGTCCGCCTGGGAGGGGCACGAGCGGTGGGCCACCCAGCGTGCCGACGGGCTTCACGTCGAGCCGGCCGAGGAGGTTGAAGATCTTCGATTTCTCCCACCCGAGGCGCTCGCCGGCGGCCTCGATGCGCAGCTCGGCGGCGCGGACGTCGGGCCTCGCTGCGGCGGCGGACGTGAGGAGCGAGGTCTCTTCGGCGGGCGGGGTCTCGTCCACGGGGGCAGCGCGTGTCCCGAGGTGCTGGCCGAGGGCCGTGTCGGCGAGGCCGAGCGTGAGGCGGAGCCGTTCGAGAGCCGCCGAGAGTTCGGTCCCGGCCCGCTCGCTCTGATCGAAGGCGTCGACCGCGTCGGCCTCGGCGGTCGTGGACTCGAACTCGGGCGCATCTCCCGCATCGAGGCGGGAGTGGGTGATGCGGGCGACCTCCTTCCACGTGCCGGCGAGCTGCCTGCGGGCTTCGGCGCGGCCTCGGGCGGCCTCGACGTCGATCCAGGCGAGCCGTGCGTCTCGCGCCAGGTCGAGGCCGCGCTGCACCAGCCCCCGGGCGACGCGCTCGACGTCGAGCCGTGCGGCGTCGACGCGGTAGGGGCGCTGGATGAGCGCCGAGATCGGCGCGAGCAAGGTCAGCTCGAGCTGGCGGGGGCCGATGGGGAACAGGACCGAGAGGGTCGGGTTGGGCAGCGCGCCCGCCTCGGCGAGATCGGCCTGCGAGGCGCCGAGCTGAGCGAGCTCGGCGCCGAAGGCGGCGCTGTTCCAGAGGGCGATGGCGACCGCGTCGTCCTCGCCGATCGCGCTGGCCTGCTTCACTCCGGGCGGGAGTGAAGGGGGGCGTGTGGCATCGCCCAGGGCATGTCGTGTCGTGCGCTGGAGTTCGGCGGCGATCCAGTCGCGATCGTACGGCGAGGTCGCAGTGCAGCCGAGGAGCAGGGGGCCCAGCACGACGAGGCACGCGAAGGCCATGGCGGCGCCTCCTGGCCTGGCGAGGGGCGTGGGCTGCCTGGGCGTCACGGGGGCGCGCGCGGGCTCGGGGGAGCGCAGCGGTGTCGTGGAGCGCGTGGGCGCCGTGGATGCAGCATCGGAGGCGAGCGCAGCCGAGGCTGCGGGCGCGGAGGGCATGGACGGGAGCAAACCAGGTGCGCCTGAACGCCACCTGAACGGAGAAAACGCAGGCGATCTGGCCCTCGATGCGCGTGCTATCCAGCACCCATGTGGGTGCTGATCGTCGACGACCACGAAGAGGTGCGCGACCTGCTCGTGCGCAGCTTGCGGCGGGACGGGCACGAAGTCGCCGCGGCTGCGACGGCCGAGGAGGCCCGCGTGCGGCTCGCAGAGGGAGCCGTGGGGGTGATCGTGCTCGATGTGGCGCTGCCCGATGGGTCGGGGATCGCGCTGTGCCGGGAACTCCGGCAGGGAGGCGACAGCACACCCGTGTTGCTTCTGACGGCGCACGCTGCGGTGTCCGAACGGGTGGCCGGGCTCGATGCAGGGGCCGACGATTTTCTGGGCAAGCCGTTCGCAGTGTCGGAGCTGCGGGCGCGGGTGCGCGCGCTCGGGCGCCGAGGACCCGAGCTGAGGCCGATGGAGGTGAGGTCAGGGGAGGCGCGGCTCGATTTTCGTGCGCGGTGCGCCGAGCGGGCGGGGATGGAGGTGCCGCTCACCGCGCGGGAGTGGTCACTCCTCGAGCTGCTCGCCGCGCGGGCCGGGCGGTTCGTCGCGCGCACGGAGATCCTGGAGCTGGTCTGGGGAGGTGAAGTCGAGGCGACCGCCAGCCTGGAGGTGCTGGTGGCGCGGATCCGGCGCAAGCTCGGCGAGGGCGTGCTGCGCACGATGCGAGGGCATGGCTATGCGCTCACGATCGACTGAGGCGACGAAGCCGCTCCCGGGGACGCTGGTCGGCCGCGTGGCGGGCGTGGCCGTGCTCGCCGCCGTCGTGGGGGGGTTGTGCGCGGCGCTGGTGGCAGTGGCGCTCGCCGAGATCGAGGTGTGGCGGGCGGAGGATCGGCGGCTGGGGGACGAGGCCGCGGAGATCGCAGCGGAGATCCAGGGGCTGGAGGGGGCGGCGCTGGTGGCGCTCGTGGAGGAGGAGCGACAGGAGCTGGAGCCGGCGGGGATCCGCTTCTCGGTTCACCGCGACGGCGCGTTCATGGGTGGGGACCCGCAGCTACCGATCTTCGAGGTGGGGTGCTCGACCCAGCGAGGGCCTCACGCCATGCGGGCCTGCGTGGCCACCCAGGGGCGCTGGTCGTGCGTGGTGGCAGCGGACGAGCTGCCGACCCTCGGCCTCGGGATGATGGGGGCGATCGTCCTCGGCGCCGTGGTGATCGCCGCCCTGATCGGCGCCTTGGCGAGCCGGTGGCTGGCTGGCTGGGCGGTCGGGCCTCTGATGCGCCTCGAGGACCGGCTGGGTGACGCCCCGATGGACGAGGCGGTCGAGCTGGGGGTCGACGAGGGCGTCCGCGAGATCGACGCCTTGCGCAGGACCCTGCGCGCACTGCTCGACCGGCGCGCCGAGGCGCTCCGGGCTGCGCGCCTTTTCGCCGCCGGCGCGGCCCACGAGCTGAGGACGCCGCTGACCAGCCTCTCTGGTGAGCTGGAGCTGCTTGCCGAAGAACCCCTACCGGAAGCCGCACTCACACGGATCGCTGGTCTGCGTGCCGTCACGGCGCGCATCGGGAAGCTGGTGGAGCGCCTGCTGGTGCTTGCGCGCGTCGGCGCGTCGGTGGCGATGCGCCACGATGCCGTCGAGCTGAGCGAGGTGATCGAGGGCATCGAGAGCCGTCTTTCCGACGAGGAGCGGCTGCGGTGGCGATTCACACTCGGTTCGGCGTCGACGGTGCGTGGGGACGAATCGCTGCTCACCGTGCTCTGCGAGAACCTCGTGCAGAACGCCTTTCATTACGCACCGTCGGGTCTGGTGTGCGTCGCTCTTGTTGAGACCTCTGGCCGCGTGGTGTTCGATGTCGTCGACGAAGGCCCTGGCATCCCCATGGCTGAGCGCTCGCGCCTCTTCGAGCCCTTTCAGCGGGGCGTTTCGGCTGTCCCCGGAGAGGGGCTCGGCCTCGCGCTGGTGGCGCAGATCGCGCGAGCGCACGGGGGTGAAGCCTCCTTCGTGGCGTCGGCTCGTGGTACCCACGTGCGTGTGACCCTACCGTGCTGGGCGCCCAGGGCTCCTGCGCCAGTCTCGGAGCCAACGCCGCGCTGAACAGGAACACCAAGGGGACCACGCGGGCGAGAGCGTGGGCAGCCCCTCGGTCGCTGTGCATCGGCGGTGGACGACGGCGTCGCGAAGACGTCGTAGCATCGGCGCCGATACCCCGTGGAAGACCGACCGAACGCCGAGAGTCCCTCGACCTCCACCGACCCTTCGACAGCTCCCGCGGTCGCCGCCGTGCCGGAGCTCAGCGTGAAGGCGCGGCTGCGGTCCATCTTCGGCGGTTCGGTCGGCAACCTGATCGAGTGGTACGACTTCTACGTCTACTCGGCCTTCTCGCTGTACTTCGCGAAGGCCTTCTTTCCGGACGCCGATCCGCTCGTGGAGCAGCTCAACACCGCCGCCGTGTTCGCGCTGGGCTTCTTGATCCGGCCCGTGGGCGGCTGGTTGATGGGCCTCTACGCCGATCTGCGGGGGCGAAGGTCGGCGCTCACCCTGTCCGTGTCGCTGATGTGCTTCGGCTCCTTCGTCATCGCCGTGTGCCCGACCTACCCGACGATCGGCGTGGCCGCGCCCGTGGTGCTGCTGCTCGCGCGGCTCCTCCAGGGGCTTTCGCTCGGCGGAGAGTACGGCACCAGCGCCACCTACCTCAGCGAGGTGGCCAGCTCCAAGCACCGCGGCTTCTACAGCTCGTTTCAGTACGTGACGCTGATCATGGGCCAGCTCCTCGCGACGTTGACGCTGCTCGTGCTCCAGCGCCTCATCCTGACCCCGGCGCAGCTCTCCGCCTGGGGCTGGCGCATCCCCTTCGTGATCGGCGCCCTGCTGGCCATCTTCGGCTTCTACATGCGCCGTAACATGGTGGAGACGGAGGCCTTCCGGGCCGAGGCCGAGAAGCACGCGCGGCGCCGGCCGATGCGGGACTTGCTGCGGCACCCGCGAGAGATCGCCATCGTCGTCGGGCTGACCCTGGGTGGTACGCTCGCGTTCTACACATACACCGTCTACATGCAGAAGTTCCTGGTCCACTCGGTGGGGCTGACCCGTGACGAGGCGACGCTGGTCTCGGCCTCGTCGCTGTTCCTGTACATGCTGCTCCAGCCCGTCTTCGGGCTGATCTCGGATCGTGTCGGTCGCAAGCCCGTGCTCATGTGGTTCGGGGTCATGGGGACGCTCTGCACCGTGCCCCTGCTGACGGCGATGACGCAGGCGCGTGACGCGCTCACCGCCTTCCTGCTGCTGATGGCGGCATTGCTGATCCTGTCCGGGTACACCTCGGTCAACGCCGTGGTAAAGGCCGAGCTGTTTCCGGCGCGCATCCGCGCCCTGGGGGTGGGGCTGCCCTACGCGCTGACCGTCTCGATCTTCGGGGGCACGGCGGAGTACGTGGGGATGTGGCTCAAGCTTGCGGGGCGGGAGCGCTGGTTCTTCTGGTACGTGAGCCTCGCCATCCTGTGCTCCCTCGTGGTCTACATGCTCATGCGGGACACGCGGAAGCACAGCCAGATCAATGCCGACACGGACGCGGCCCCGCTCGTACCCTGAGCTGGTGCGCTGGGAGAGGTCTCCTTCATGGCTTTTGCATCGAATGGCGCGCTGCGGATCCACCATGAGGTCCTCGGTGGGGATGAGCGCCTGCCGCCCCTGGTGCTGGTGTTCGGTTTCGGGATGAGCCTGTGGGACTGGGTGGATCTCGGGTACGTCGCTCGGCTGGAAGGAGCGTTCCGGGTCATCGCGGTCGAGCCACGCGGTCACGGAGAGAGCGGAGCGCCGAACCACGCCGAGGACTACGACCCAAAGCGCATGGCTTCCGACGTGACTGCGGTGATGGATCACATGGGGGTCGAGAAGGCCGTCGTGTGGGGGTACTCGCTGGGGGCGAAGATCGTGCTGGCGCTGGCCAGCCGGCATCCAGACCGGTTGGCAGGGCTCGTGCTCGGTGGGTTCGAATTCGCTTCGGAGGTTCGGCGCGAGGACGATCTGGTCCTGGCGACGCTGCGCAAGGGAGGGGAGGCGTGGCGAGCGCTGTGGGGGCAGGTGATGGCGACACCGCCGGCCATGGCCGCGCGGCTCGCGCAGGTGAACACCGAGGCGCTGAGCGCGCTGCGAGAGGCGGAGGGGCAGTGGGAGAGCTTGGCCGGGATCCCCGCGACCCTCACGGCGCCGTGCTTGCTCTATGCAGGAGAGCGCTGCTTCGGGCGGGAGGTGGTGAAGGAGGCCGTGACGTCGATCGCGGGGAGCCGCTACGTCGAGCGCGCCGGGCTCTCGCACTTCGAGGTGATCTCGGATGCGGCGTGGATCTGTGACGAGGTGAAGCGTTCGTTCGCATGAGGCCGCGGCCCTGAGGCACCTGCTCGCCCCAGGGGGTCATTCGGCGACGATTGCCACACGTGCCCCGCGAGCGAGGCCGAGCGTGATGGTGGTGCCCGCTGGGACGGTGGTCAACTGGCGGTAGAGGTAGCCCCGTCTGGAGGTGACATCGTGGCCATCCACCGACGTGATCACGTCACCTGCGACGAGGCCCGCTCTCGCCGCGGAGCTGCCTGCCCGGACCGTTTCGACCTGGAGTTCGTTCGGCTCGTGACGCACGGCGGAGACCGTGCTCCGCACGGTGAAGCCGAGATCTCCAGCGCGCTTCGAGGGGGCGAGCCGGCGCTTCGCCAGGGGGAGTGCACCCAGATCGACGATGCCTCCAGGGGGCACCTCGATGGGCATCACGAGGATCTCGCGCAGGCTGTCAGGGCCGGTCGCGGGCGTGGCCATCAGGGTGGCCTGGCCGGCTTCGACTTTGTCGAGCTGGAACTGCCCTGAGGCGTCGCTGACCACGTGCTCGCTGGCGTAGATGACGGGCTGCGTGCTTTTCGTCTGGATGGAGACGTGGATGCTCGAGAGCGGTGCGCCGTCTTCGAGCGTGACGAGCTTGCCCTTCAACGTCGCGCGTCGGGTCAGCGCGATGCGCACCTGGCCTCTCTCTTCTCCGGCGGCCAGGCGTACCGTGCTCGTCCCGGTTCCCTCGGGCGCCGTGATCTGGATCTCGTACGAGCCCTCTTGCAAGTCGTCGAGCGTCCAGGCTCCGCCTGTTTGAAAGAAGGTTTCGAGCTGGATGGGGACGCCATCTCGGCGCGCGGTGAGCACGAACTGGGGTGGTGGTCCCTCGGGCAAGGAGACGGTGCCCGACAGCGTGGCCCGCTTGCGGATCGTCAGCGAGAGCGTCTGACCCACGCGGACGTTCTCGACGACGGCCGCTCCTCCGTCCTTTCGCTGGGCGTGGACCGTGTAGATGCCCTGGCTCTGGAGGGGTTGCAGCGTGAACCGTCCCGCGGGATCGGGGGTGACCGGCGTGAGCACCAAGCTGCCCCAGGTCGACGCGAGCCCGTCCGGGAGCGAGCCGCCCATGTCGCGCTGGACGTAGACGAGGGCATCGCTCACGGGCTGGCCTGCGCCGTCGAGCACGCGGCCCTGGATCACCCCCTGCTGGCTTTCGACGATGAGCCGTACGCTGGTCGTCTTTCCCTGCTGCACCTGGGCGAGCACCGTCGCCGGGGGGCGGGCGCTGGTGCTGTTCGGCGTCGTGCCGGTGGCACCAGCGGGCTCGCGCTGCGTGTGGGGCATCGGGGCGGGGAGGGGAGCGCCCCCCAGCGAGGCGCGGATGCGGTAGGCGCCCGGCATGAGGTGCGTCAGCGCGAAGCGCCCGTCCATGCCTGACATGGTGGTGAACGTGCGACCCGTGGCCACGTTGCCGAGCCCGATCTCGACGAGCTGGAGGGGGTTCTGCTGCGCATCGGTGATCAGGCCCTCGATCGTGTTGCCAGCGTTCGCGTCCGCCGGGCCGTCCCTCCGCGTCTGTCCAGCATCTGCGCGGCCGGCGGTCGGCATGACGAGTGTCCGCTCGGGCGTGCCTTCGGCGACGAGATCGACGTCAGCATGAGTTCGTGGCTCGGGGTGTCCCAGCACCGCCGAGACCCGATGCGCTCCGGCAGCAAGACCCCGGAGGACGAAGCGCCCTTCCTCGTCCGTCTGGCCGTAGCCGTTCGGCGCCGAGGTCGTCTGCGGTGACAGGGGTGATGCGTGGACGGGGACGCGCAATGGGTGGCCCTTCGGGTCGACGACCCGCCCTCGGAGCGTCAGCCCTGCCGGAAAGACCCATGTGAGATCCGCACGGTTCTTCGTGCCCAGCTCGAATGAGGGCGATTCCCCTGGGAGGACCTGGTTCTCGCACACCACGAGGGCTCGATAGAGGGCCGGGAGCAACCCCTCGAAGCGCGCCCAGCCATCCCTTCCAAGGGGCGCGGTCTGCCCTGGCTGCGATGGACTGGTCAGCGAGACGAACCCGCTCGTGCAAGGCCTCTTGCCGGGCTCGACGAGCACGCGTCCAGCCACGTCGCTGGCCGGATGGGCCTCGATCACCAGATCGCTGAACGCCTGTCCGAGTCCGAGGAGCAGGCTGTGCCGAGCCTGTCCGAACCTCCCTGAGGCACGTGCCGAGGGGCCGTAGCGGCCTGGGGCGAGCCGCTCCATCTGGAAGCGGCCCTGAGCGTCGGTCGTCACGGCCTCGTCCGGAAAAACGCCCGACACGTGCATGGGTCCGGGGTCGACGCGTGCGCCGGCGAGCGGTGCGCCGCTCGTCGCGTCCACCACACGCCCTGAGATCCTGGCGCCGGGAGCCATCAGGACCTCGACCAGGGGACCTGGCGCCTCGGCGTAGCTCAGGGCGTCGGCATACCCGTCGGCGCGGATCTGGAGCAGGTGCCATCCCTCCTCGACCCCCACGGCGAACGCTCCTTGCGCGTCGGAGCGCGTGGCCGCTGTTGCACCCTGACCTGAAGCGCTGGTGTCACCGACCGTGACGAGGGCGTCGGCGATGCCGCGTCCTTCCGCGCTCTTCAGTCGACCGCGCAGCACGCGCCCACCCTCGACGAGCGAGAGATCCACGCCGGTGCGGGCCTCGCCGCCGTCGAGCTGGAGGGCGCGTCGGTCCTCGAAGCGCGCGTGGTGCCCCTCCGCAGAGGCGAAGACGAGCCAGCGATCGGGAGGGAGCGAGGCGAGGGTGTACCGACCGTCGTCCGTGGCGGTGGCACAGAGGGGGGAGCGTCGATGAGGGTCCAGGGGCGAGGCATCCACGCGGGCGCAGACGAGCGCTCCCGGGAGTGGCGCTCCGGTTCGCGTGGTGATCCGACCCGAGATGCTGCCGGAAGGGAGGGGACGCTCCCTGGGACCAGGCAGGGGCGCTCCAGGCGTCGACGTGGCGCGCGAGGGAGGAGGCGAGCGCTCGGCATCCGCGCTCTGTGCGCGGAACCAGCCGCAGCCCCCCACGGTGAGCGCCAGGTGCAGGCTGGCCACGACGGCGAGAGAGCGCTTGGCCATGGGCACCCGGGAGCATACCCCGCGGCTTCGCGCCCGGGCGGTGCCTCAGAGGACGCCGTCGTGCCGTGTGAATCAGTGGAGCACCGCCGCGGGGGGAACGCCCCCGACCGGGAACCCGCCAGGGCCGGGCATCGCGAAGCCCGACTTCTCGGCAGTGACCTGGATACGGCCACCGCCGGCGAGACCGAGGGTCACCGTGGTCCCTTCGGGGACGGTGGTCAGCGAGCGGTAGAGGTAGCTCCGCCTGCCGGTGACGTCGTGCCCGTCGACGGTGGCGATGACGTCACCTGTGGCGAGCCCCGCCGTGGCGGCAGGGCCGTCGGGTCGGACCGAGGCGACCGTGAGGGGGGGCGACGAGAACATCGCGCCGGGATCCGGGATGGGCAGGGTGTAGCCGAGGTCTCCCGGAGCTGCCATCGGCATGACCCTGCGCTTCGCCATGGCGACCTGGCCCAGATCGAGGACCGTGCCGGCCTGGACCTCGATCGGCAACCAGATCGCGTCGTGGATCGGGGTGGGACCCGGGGGAGGCATGGCCATCATGACGGCCTTGCCCGCTTCCACCTTGGTGATCTCGAAGTGGCCCGATGCATCACTGCGCTGTGGCTCCATGGCCGCCATTCCCATCGCGCCAGGGCCGTTCGCGTGGAGGCTGAGCGCGACGCCCGCGATGGGGGCGCCGCTGTCGAGCTCGACGAGCCGACCCTTCACGGTGGTGCGCGGGGCGAGGACGATGCGGACGCCGTTCCGTTCTTCTCCCGAGGCCAGAGAGACCTGCGTCCACGCCGTTCCTTCGTCCGCCGTGGCGCGCAGGTCGTACGCGCCCTCCGACAGATCATCGAGCGACCATGCTCCGCCCGTCTGGAAGAACGACTCGGTCCGGACGGGCAAGCCGCCGAGGGTCGCGCTGATCGTGAACTGTGCGGGCGGCGAGCCGCCTTGCGCCGTGAGGGTGCCCGAGAGAGAGGCCGTCTTGCGGATCGTGAGAGTGACCGTCTGGCCCACGTCGATGTGCTCGACGGAGGCGTCGCCGCCTCCCTTGCGGTAAGCGTGCAGCGTGTAGCGGCCCGGGCTCAGGTTGCCGAGCGTGAACTCGCCCTCGGGATCGGTGACGACCGGCGTGAATGACCAGCGCCCCAGGAGCGCTGCTGCTGCCGCTCCCGAAGGCGCGCCGGCAGACTCGCGTTCCGCATGGATGAAGGCGTCCGTCACGGGCTCGCCGTCGTCGTTCAGTACGCGGCCATGGATCTCTCCGTCCTGCGCCTCGACGACGAGCCGCACCCGCGTGGTCTCTCCCCCCTTCACCCGTGCCGTCACGCCCCGCTCGGCCATGAGGCCATCGGGCTCGGACGTCGCGCTCGCCGTCTGCGTGGGCGACTGAGCCAGCTTCGGACGTGGCGTCCGGAGCATGGCGCCTTCTCTCGTCGCGTAGACGCGGAACTCGCCGGCCTTGAGGTTCCTCAAGGCGAAGCTGCCATCCTGATCGGAGCGGGCCATCGTGCTGCGGTGGGAGGCCTGATCCTCGGCCACGATCTGGACGTTCACCACGGGTTTCTGATGCTCGTCGACGATGATGCCCTCGATGATGCTGCTGCCGCCCGCGAGGACCAGCGTCACGTCGGAGGCGTCGCGGTCGGCGAGATCGACCTCCGTCTGCTTCTGCATGTCCTGTGCGATGGCCTGGGCCGAGACCTCGTACTTCCCGGGGATGAGCCCCCGGAAGACGAAGCGACCTTCCGCGTCGGTCTGCCCGAAGCCGCTCGGGGGCATGGCGGTGAGCGGCGCGGTGGTCATGGCGTGGACCGTAGCGCGCACGGGTCGATCCTCTTCGTCGACGACGCGTCCCTTCAGCGTTCGCCCGGCTTGCAAGGTCCACTCGAGATCGTCGCGGTTCTCTGCGCCCAGCTCGAAGGTGGGCTGGTCGTTCATCCCTGCGAAGCCCTCGCAGGACAGCAGGGGCCGGTACGTTCCAGGGAGCATGCCCTCGAAGCGCACCCATCCTTCGGCATCGAGGCGGCCTTGATGGGTCTCCTGCGAGGGGCCGATCAGGGTGACGAAGCCTTGTGAGCAGGGCTCCTTGTCCGGCTGGATGACGACCCGCCCTGCCAGGTTGCTGGCGGCGTGCACCTGGATGACCAGGTCGCTCACGCTCTGGCCGAGCCCGAGCTGGATGCTGGTCTGAACCTGGCCGTACCGACCGTCGGTACGCGCCGACGGCTTGTAGCGTCCGGGAGAGAGCCTCGACAGGCGGAAGCGCCCCTCCTGGTCGGTCGACACGCGCTCGACGGCCGCGATGCCCATCTCGGCCCCGGCGTCGACGAGGGCGTCCGTGAGGGGGGCACCGCTCTCGGCGTCGATGACCTGGCCGGCGATCGTGGCGGCAGGCATCATGACGATCTCGACCGGGGGGCCGGGCGCCTCGGTGTGGTTCCAGGCGTCGGCGTAGCCGTCGACGCTCGCCTTGACCATGTAGGGCCCTGGATCGACCCAGGCGACGAAGGCTCCCTGGGCATCGGAGCGGGTGGCCGCGATGCTGCTCGTGCCTGTCCCGAAGGCATCGGTGCAGGTGACGAGTGCGCCGGAGATGCCGCCGCCGCCGACATCCCGCACCTGGCCGCGCAGCGCGACACCGCCCTCGGGGAGCGCGATGTCGACGCCAGTGCGCATCTCGCCCGGGCCGAGTGCGATGCCGTGTTCCAGGTCCGGCGCAGGCTCGGGGGGGATGTAACGGCGCGGCCGGTGCTTCTCGGCCGAGGCGAAGAGCGACCAGCGGGCGGGGTAGAGGGGAGCGATGCGGTACTGGCCGTCCTCCGACGTGGTGACGCAGGTCGGCATCGAGGCGATGGCGTGCAAGGGCTCGCGCTCCACGCGGGCGCAGACGTGTGCCCCATGGATGGGCGCACCCGAGGGCGTGGTGACCCGCCCAGCGATGCTCCCTTGGGCCATGGTGCGTGGGGTGCGGAGTCGATGGCGTGCGGTGGAGGGCGCCGAGGTCGCTTCCGAGGGAGAGGCGGCGGGATCGACCTCGGGACGCTGCGCGCGGAACCAGAGGAACCCCACCAGGAGGGCCAGGAAGACTCCGGCGAGGGTCACGGCCACGGACCGCTTGGTCATGGGTGACCCATACTCCAGGTCCGCCGTGGCGGCTGGCCTCGGCTCAATTCCCGCGCGGGAGCCCGAAGCGTTCCATCAGCCTGTACACGAGCTGGCGCGAGACTCCCATGGTCTCTGCGGCCTGCGCGACGTTGCCCCCGTGTTCCCGGAGCTGCTCGGTGAGGTAGGTCCGCTCGAACTGCTCGACGACCAGCTCGCGCGCTTCACGCAGAGGCAGCCGGGTGAGGGAGTGCGGCGCCTCGCCTTCCCGAGCGGGCGCCCTCAGGATGGCCTGCTCGCCGAGATCGGGGAAGAGCACCAGGCGCGCCACCGTGTTCCGTAGCTCGCGCACGTTGCCGGGCCAGTGGTGCGAGCGGAGCATCTCCAGCGCGCCGGGCGGGAGCTCCCCGAGCGTCCTCCTGGGGGACTGCCCAGCGAGGAAGCGCTCCACGAGCAAGGGGATGTCCTCCCTCCGCTCGCGGAGCGGCGGCACGTTCACCTGGACGACGGCGAGCCGGTAATAGAGGTCCTCGCGGAACGAGCCGTCGGCCACCCGTCGCGCGAGATCGCGGTGGGTCGCCGCGATCACCCGCGCGTCGAACGACTTGTAGCCGCCGCTGCCGAGCCGCCGGAACTGCCGTGACTCCAGCGCGCGCAGGAGCTTGGGCTGGAGATCCAGCGGCAGCTCCCCGATCTCGTCGAGGAGCAGCGTCCCCCCCTCTGCTTGCTCCAGCAGGCCCGCCCGCGTGGCGTGGGCGCCGGTGAACGCGCCCTTGGCGTGCCCGAACAGCTCCGCCTCGACCAGACCTGGCGAGAGCGCGCCGCAGTCGAAGACCACGAACGGGCCGCTTTTGCGGGGGCTGGCTTCGTGGATGCCGCGGGCGAGCAGCTCCTTTCCGGTGCCCGACTCGCCGAGCAAGAGGATGGTCTCCGAGGTGGGGGCCGCGCGCTCCAGCCGTGCGAAGAGGGCACGCATCGGGATGCTCGTGCCCACCACATCGCCGAAGCGGATCGACGTGGAGAGCGGCAGAATCGAAGGCGCTCCGGCCTCCCGGACGACCAGCAGGGAGCCGCCGAGGGTGGCGACTTGCCCCGTCGCGAGCTGGGCCTCGACCACGCGCACGTCGCCGATCTGCGTCCCGTTCTTGCTGCCGAGATCCTTGAGCATCACGCCGCGCTCGGTGAGCGCAATTTCGCAGTGCTTCCGTGAGACGCGAGCGTCCGAGAGCACCATGTCGCACGAGGGGCTGGATCCGAGCACCAGCGGGGTGAGTCCCAGGGGCGCCGCGACGCGCGCGCCACCCTCCAGGGTCACCTCGACCTCGAGCGTCGGTACCTCCAGCGCTCCCTCGGGGGACGCGGTGAGCGTCCGGTGGGAGTTGGGAGAGTTGGGCATGTCACATTCATCTTCGACGTGCGTCCGGAGGGCCGTCAACCATCAAGCAAGTTCGCCGAGCTGCGTCCGGAGCGAACTCTCGGCCTCCCTGCTTGCTCCAGCCACTCGGCTGCGAGCCGATGGCCGAGCGCGCGATCCTCGTCGCTCAGCATGCCGTAGGCCGCCTCGCGGACCAGCGTGTCGCGGAAGCGGTACTCCACTTCTCCGGGGAACCGGCCTTCCTGCTGAGGCGTCACCAGCTCCTTCGCGGCGAGCTCGGCGAGGCCCGCCGCCGCGTCCTCTCCATCCGTCAGCGCCTCCACGCCGCCGCGCCAGAAGGTCTGTCCGAACAAGCTCGCGGCGCGCAGCAAGCGGCGGGCCCCGCTGTCGAGCCGCTCGAGGTGCGTGTGCATCATCGCCAGCACCGACTCCGGGAGCGCGCGGCCTGCCCCCCGGGTCGCTGCCCGGAGCAGCTCGTCGAGGTAGAAGGCATTTCCGTCCGCACGTTCGACGAGCGCAGCGATCGTCCTATCGCTGGCGCGATCTCCCAGCGTCATCCGCGCGAGCCGCTCGCTGGCACGCCGTGTCAAGGGATCGAGACGGATGTGCTGCAAGCGTCGCTTCTCCCAGAGCTTCGGGAACACCTCCTCCACCTCGGGCCGCGCGAGCGCGAGCACCATCAGGGGCAGATCGTGGAGTTCGTCGAGGATCGCATCCACGAGCCGGATCGAGGGCAGATCCCCCCAGTGCAGATCCTCCAGCACCAGGAGCAGCGGTCGCCCCGCGCATGCCGTGCGCACGAGGTGTATCCACGCGCGTCGCATCTGTGTCCGGAGCATCGCTGGATCGCGGAAGACCGTGCCGTTGCCGTCCTCTCCGCGCGTCCGCGGAGGGAGGGCGAACAGCTCTCCGAGTGACGCCACCAGCTCGTCGGGGCAGAGCGGCCCCGAAGGATCGAGATGACGCCCGACCCAGGCGCGCGCCTCGCGCCGGCGCTCCGCGATGGACTCGCCCCCACGCAGCCCCACTGCCGAGCGCAGCGCGTGCCCCAGCAGGCCGAACGCTCCGCCCGCCCGCGTGGGATTCCCCTGGCCGACCCAGATCTCCATGGCCTCGCCGCGCCCGCGCAGCCGGACCAGGAACTCGTGCAGCAACCAGGACTTGCCCGTCCCGGGCGCGGCCGTCACCAGCGCGGCGCAGGCCCGTGCCTCGTCCCTGGCGTGCAGGAAGAGGGTCTCGAGCTGAGCGAGTTCCCGCTCTCGGCCCACACAGGCCACGAGCTTCCCCGTGCTGCGTGTCGCCCGGCCAGCGGGACGCTCGCCCCGCAACACGGCGCCGCCCTCCACGGTCTCCAGCTCGAAGCGTGCCCGGAGCAACCCGGCCGTCACCTCGTCCACCCGCACCACCGCCGACACTTCGTCCACCTGAGCGTGTTCGATCCCGTCCTCCCGCTCCCCTGCGGCCAGGAGATCCATCGCCCGCTCGCGCAGCGCACCCGACGGGAGCCCCTTGTCCAGCTCCGCGCGTCCCGCCACCACGGCGACCGTCCCGCCCAGCAGGGGCCGCAGCGAGAGCGCACAGCGCGCTGCCTGTGCGGCCAGATCCGTCGCCGCGCTGCCGTCGACCATCACCACCATCAGCGACCCGTCGTCGAGCACCTCCAGGTGCCCTCGGTGCCGCTCCGCGACGTCGCGCACCGTGCGTGCCTGGGCTGCGAGCGCCGTGCCCTCGCTCCTGGGCCGGGCGAGCACCAGCCCCACGAAGCGCCGCTCGGCCTCGCTGAGATGTCGCCACGGATATCCCCCGGCGCCCTTGCCGCTCGCGGACGAGAGCCTCTGTCGCTCCAGCGCCCTCAGCATGGTGGCCACCTCGTTCCCGTGACGCGGGCGTTTGTCCCGTGGCTTTGCCAGCATCCGCTCGATGAGCGATTCCAGCGCCGGCGGCACCTCGGGCCGCAGCGTGCGCAGCCGCGGAGGCGGCTCGGACACCACCTGGAGCAGCACGGACAGAGGCGACCCCTCCAGGAAGGGCGCCCGCCCAGCGAGGCACCGGTAGAGCACGCAACCGAGCGAGAACACATCGGATCGCGCGTCCACCGCCGGGTCACCCTGTGCCTGTTCGGGCGAGAGATACCCCAGCGTGCCGACCACCGCGCCGGGTGACGTCAGCGTCGGCGACGCCGACTGCCGGCGCGCGATCCCGAAGTCGATGAGCGTCAACCCCTCCAGCGTGCCACCGCGCAGGAACAGATTGCTCGGCTTCACGTCGCGGTGGACGACGCCGAGCCGGTGCACGGCTCCCAGCGCTTCGGCCGCGCGTACACCGAGGGTGAGCGTCTCCTCGACGTTCAGCGCGCCTCGCTTCAGACGATCGGTCAGCGTCTCTCCGTCCAGCCACTCCATGACCAGGTAAGGCTCACCTGCGGGGGTCGCGCCGGTTGCGATGTACCGGACCACGCGCGGATGCCGGAGCCGCGACAGCAGCCGAGCCTCGCGCTCCAGCCGAGCGACCTCTCGATCCTCTCCAGCTTGCCGCACCTTGAGCCCGCCCGGCTCACCGATCCCTCTTGCCGTCAGGGTCACCGTGCCCGTCTCGGAGCCGGAGTCCTCCGACGCACTCCTCCCGCGACGCAGCACCTTCAGCGCCACGGGGGTCCCCGTGTGCTGATCGAGAGCCCGATAGACGCTCCCCATCCCTCCCGATCCAGCCAGCCGCTGGACCTGGAAGCGCTCGGCGATGACTTGTCGCTCCCACATTATTCAGATCGGAGTATCGCCAGAAATCGAGTGCGCTGGCGAGCCTGTGTGCAGACATGCGCATCGATGGAGGACCCTGTCCACTGTATCAACGCAGGGTTGACAGCGTCATGGCTGCATCGTGCGCCGAAGCCTTCATTTTCCTCCCCTGCCGCGCGTGGCGCAGCGAATGCAAAGACGGCCCGCCGGTCTGCGCGTTGGCCGTGCCGCATCGCTCGGGCGACGCGACTTCAGTGATTGCGGAAGGTTCTTCGACGACCTCCAAGGAGATTCACTCATGTTCAGAACTCGCTTCAGACACGCGCGCCTCACGTGGTGGACGGCCGCGCCACTCCTCGTCACCTCGCTGCTGTCGCTCGGGGGCTGCGCAGAGCGCCCCACAGCGTCCAGTGTCGCTGTCGATGAACAGCGACTCATCGACTTTCCCGGAGCCATCCATGTTTCCACCGAACTCGCACTCGGGACCCCGAGCAGCGGCCCGGCTGCGGGTCTCCAGGACCGGCCTGCCATCGCGTGGAATGGCGATCACTACCTGCTCGTCTGGCAAGACAATCGCCGCGGTACCATCGACCTCTGGGCCACGCGGGTCGAAGCCGACGGGACCCTCACCGATCCGACCGGCAAGCTGCTGATCGAGGATGCGAGGAATGCCACTGTTGCCAGCGACGGCACCGACTTCCTCGTCGTCTACGGCCGCTCCATCACCCTGGCTGGTTCGAGCGACATCGACTGGGTCAACCTCAGCGTGGAGGTCGCGCGCGTCAGCGCCTCGGGCGTCGTGCTCTCCGAGACGACCATCGACGGCGCCCGCGCTTACCACGATCACCCCGCGAGCGTGGCGTTCGACGGCGCGAACTACGTCATCGCCTGGCCGACCATCGCGAACTGGGTCGAGCGGCCCGTGTACCACGCCCGCGTCAGTCCCCAGGGCGTCGTTCTCGGTGCTGGACCCGTCGCGAGCGCCACCGGCTATGCCGCTGCGGTCGCCTTCGATGGCGTCAACACCCTCCTCGTGGCGGGTGACGCGCACCAGATCACGGCACGGCGCATCGACCCCCAGGGCAACTTCGTCGACGCCACACCGTTTCCCCTCTCGGAGATCAACGACGACCCCGATCCTCCCTTCTACTTCTACCAGGTTGGCGTTGGCTGCTCCGGTGGTCTCTGCACCGCAATCTGGGGCAAGGACGGCATCTACGAAACGCCCCCGTTCCCTCCGTCCATCACGGCGTCGAGCATCGAGGCGCGCCGCATCACCTCTCAAGGGAAGTTCGTCGACGCTTCGCCACTCGTCCTGTGGCAAGGAGATTCCATCCTGGGCGCCCCCCAGGATCTCTCGGTGGGCTTCGATGGGGAGGACACCCTCATCGTCTGGGAGTCGCGGCAGGAGGCCGATGGCGATACAGCGCCAACGAGCATCTTCACTGGCCGCCTCACCCCTCAGGGCACCCTGAGCGGCGTCGTCCAGCTCGCGGATCGGGTGACGATCCCCGGCTACCACAACGCCCTCGCCTCGGGAGGTCCGAAGCCGCTCGTCGTCTGGGCTGACCAGCGCGACGGGTATGGCATGTGGACGCGCAAGGACGTGACGGGCGTGTTCCTCGGCCCGAGTGGCCCCGTCGGCGCACCCTTGCTCGTCACCGGAGCGCCCGAACAACGCCACCCCTCGGTCGCGTTCGACGGCGAGAACTTCATCGTCGCCTGGGCCGATGGTCGCGCAGGCCAGAGCGGCACCGCGCTCGACATCTACGCTGCGCGGGTCTCTCCCAGCGCCCAGGTGCTCGACCCCCAGGGCATCCTCGTGTCGAGCGCTCCCCTCTTTTTCCCGACCCTGTGGGATGCCCACCCGCGGGTCGCGTTCGACGGCGAGAAAGCCGTGATCGGCTGGCTCACCTGCACGAGCAGCATGGTGTACCACGAGTGCTACCGCGTCGCGTCTCGCTTCTCCCGCGCAGGTGTTCCCCTCGACGCCACCCCCCTGAACATGAAGATGGAGTTTCAGTGGCCGGGCTCGTACCACGCGCCGGGCATGATCTCTGGGGACGGCGAAGTGCTCGTCGTCGACCCCGATGCGCTGGCGATGACGCGCATCGACCAGGCCGGGAACATGACCTTCGACTTCACGCCTCCCGACTGGACGCCCTACCTCGAAGCCACGAGCCTCCCGATCGCCTCGGCTTCGGACGGCGCGTCCCACCTCGTCGTCCGCGTGCTTCCCTCCGGCGTGGAAGGCGCCCGCCTTGCGCTCGACGGCACCCCGCTCGACGGCGGCGCCTGGTTCCCCATCTCGCCGCCTGGCAGCGCACCGGTCGGAGCCACCGTCGCGTTCGATGGCGTGAACCACGTCGCCTTCTGGCTCGATCGTGCCGGCCTGGCGCCGCGCCTCCTCGCCACCCGCATCACGCCCGACGGCACCCTGGTCGACACCCCGCCTGTCGTGGTCGCGGAGCACCCCGGTTGCGACGCCGTGGAGCTGGATGCTCAGGGCGCCGTGCACAGTGGCCACCGCACGCTGGTCGCCTGGAAGGCCTGCGGGCCAAACGGCTCCGATCTGTTCGGCGCAGCGCTGGACGGCGATCTCGACGTCACGCCGTTCAACATCACCAACGACGCTCACCCCGAACACGCCCCGGCGCTGGCCGCCTCCGGGACCACCATCCTCGCCACCTATTCGAGCTTCCGGAAGGACGCCCCCCTCGGCGCGGAGCGGCTCTACGGCCGCGTGCTGACCGACGTGCCACCCATCTCCGTGGGCTGCTCGATGCAGGGCGGGATCCCGGCTGGCAGCGCAGCGCCTCTGCTCGGTCTCGGCCTCCTCGCCCTGCTGGGCGTGAAGCGCCGCCGCCCTCGCTGAGCGCATCCCACCGGCCGCCCCTGTCAACGCTGTCAACTCCGGGTTGACGTCACCCGGACCAGCGACCTCCCGATCCCCCTGGAATTCGTCTCTCTGGCCACTGGCGCGGAACCTGCTCAGGCGCGCCGTGGGTGGACCCATTCGCCTCGCCACCTCGGCGACCGCATGGCTTCCCGCCTGACGACACTCAGGACGACTCCCTCTCGGAAGGGCAACTCGACCACCTCCAAGGAGATTCCCATGTCGACGCATTCCTCCAGACTTCGCCGCTCGCTCCGTCGGCTCGGCCTGCTGACGCAGGGGGCGCTGTTCCTCGCACTCCCCGCTTGCACCGAGGCGCCCGACATCGAGGTGCTCGGCACCGACGGCGAGGCGGTCACCGTGTTTCCTGGCACCGTCGCCGTCTCCGGTGAGGTCGCGCTCGCCACGGCGACCCCTGGACCCGCGGCCGGCTTCCAGGACCGGCCCGCCATCGCGTGGAACGGCGCCCACTACCTGCTCGTCTGGCAAGACGACCGACGCGGCACGACCGACGTCTGGGCCGCGCGGCTGAACGCCGACGGCTCCTTCATCGATCCGACCGGCAAGCTGCTGATCGAGAACGCGGCGGCGCCCGCCATCGCCACCGACGGCACCGACTTCCTCGTCACCTTCGGCCGTTCGACGGGCAACCCCTACGGCATGACCGTGGGGGCCGCGCGTGTCAGCGCCGCGGGCGCGCTGCTCTCGGAGGTCCTCATCCCCGGGGCCGAGGCCGATCTGGAACGCCCTGCCCGCGTCGCGTTCGACGGCACGAACTACGTCGTGGTCTGGACGGGTGGCAGCGCGCACTACGCCCGTGTCAGCCAGCAGGGAGCCGTCGTCGGCGCTGGAAACACCGTGCTTCGTCAGGCGTTCCAGGTCGACGTCGCGTTCGACGGAACGAACACCTTGATCGTCACCGCCGGCTTCGATGGCGTCCAGGGCTACCGGCTCGATCCGCAAGGAAACCTCCTCGGCGGGACGCACCTCGACCTGGCCTTGCCCACCAGCGGAAACCACAGCTTCGACGGCGTCGGCGTGGCCTGTACGGGCGGCGTCTGCACCGTCGCCTGGACCAGCTTCAGAAGCGAGTTCATCCCCCCGTGGACGTTCAACTACGAACTGCAGCTCGCCGCGAAGCGGGTCAGCTCGGCCGGGGTCATCCTCGACGCCCAGCCCGTCACGCTCTGGAGCGGAGGCCTCTTCGATCACGGTGATCCCTTCGACGTCTCGGTGGGCATCGATGGGCAGGACGCCGTGATCGTGGCGGACTTCTGGTACAGCGGTGTCTACGGCTACCCGGGGCCTTCGACCGTGATGACCGCGCGCCTCTCTGCGCAGGGGCTCCCGGTCGGCAGCACGAACATCCTCGCCAGCCCCAACGCCGGTCACGGAATCCACAGCGCCATCGCCGCCAATGGCCCGAACGCCCTCGTGGTCTGGTCCGACCGGGCCGACAACTTCGGCTTCTGGCAAAACAACGACATCAAAGGCGTGTTCCTCGATGCGAACGGGCCCGTCGGCGCGCCCATCAAGGTCCAGAGCGCCTCGGCGCAGCGTCACCCCTCGGTGGCCTTCGACGGGGAGAACTTCGTCGTCGCCTGGAGCGACGGCCGCAACGGTCATCAAGGCCGCTCGTTCGACATCTACGCCACCCGCGTCTCACCCAGCGCCCAGGTGCTCGACCCCCAGGGCGTCCTGCTCACGGCTTCCACGTTCTTCAACGACTACGGCCCCGCTCAGTTCGATCAGCAGCCGCGCGTGGCCTTCGACGGAGAGAAGGCCGTGGTGGGCTACCTGAACTGCAACGGCTCCGAGCTGGAGTACGTCTGCGTCACGGCGGCCTCCAGGCTCTCCAGGGCGGGCGTCGCGCTCGACGCCACCCCCTTGAACCCTCAGATGGCCCACTACCTGTGGCCGGAACGGGCGAACTCCCCCCCGCTGATCTCCGGCGATGGCGAGGTCCTCATCGTGGAGCCTCTGGCGCTCGCCACTGCGCACATCGACCAGAGCGGGCAGGTCACCAGCGACTTCGACATCGACGAGGGGTGGTCCTACCTCGGATCCGGCAACGACGTGACCACGTCCGCCTCCAGTGGCAGCGAGCACCTGTACCTCCACGTCACCCACGGCGGTCAGGTCCAGGGCATCCGCCTCGCGCTCGACGGTACGCCGCTCGACGGCGGCGCCCGGTTCACCATCACGCCTCCCGGCAGCCAGGCTGCCAGCGTCGCCGCCACGTACGACGGAGAGGACTACGTCGTCGTGTGGCTCGACCGGGCTGGCCCGGCTCCCCGCATCCTGACCAGCCGCGTCACCACCACGGGCACCATCGTCGATACCACCCCCGTCGTGATCGCCGAGCATGCTGGCTGCAACGACGTCGGGTTGAACGTCCAGGGGGCGGTGCACAGCGGCAGCCGCACCCTCGTCGCCTGGAAGGCCTGCGGCCCGAACGGCGCCGACCTGTTCGGCGCGGCGCTGGACGGTGACCTCTCCGTCGCCCCCTTCACCCTGACCACCGACGGCTTCGACGACGAGGCGCCTGCCCTCGCAGCCGCGGGCCAGCACATCCTCGCCACCTACTCCAGCCACCGGCTGGATGCGCCACTCGGGGCCGAGCGCGTCTACGCCCGCCTGCTGGCCGACGTGCCGCCCATCTCGGTGAGCTGCTCGATGCAGGGAGGCGTCCCCGCCGGCAGCACGGCACCGCTCGTGGGCCTCGGCCTCCTCGCGCTGCTGGGCGTGAAGCGACGCCGCGCCCGTTGAGCCCACCTCGCCGGCCGTTCCTGTCAACGCTGTCAACTCCGGGTTGACGGCGCTCGGGCCGGCCACCTTCGATTTCCGGAGAATTCCCCTCTCGGAGAGCTGGCGCGGAACCTGCTCGAGCGCGTGGTGGCCGGAGCCGTCGTCCGGTGAACCGCCATGTGGACGACCACGCGGCGGTTCATCGGAAGTCACTCCGGAACGCACCCTCTCTCGGAAGGGCAACCCGACCACCTCCAAGGAGATTCCCATGTCGATGCACGCCTCCAGATTTCGCCGCTCGTTCCGTCGCCTCGGCCTGCTGACGCAGGCGGCGCTGCTCCTCGCGCTCCCTGCTTGCGCCGAGGCCCCTGATGCCGAGGTGCTCGGCACCGACGACCAGGGGGTCACCGTGTTCCCTGGCACCGTCGCCGTCTCTGGCGAGGTCGCGCTCGGTACGCCGACCCCTGGACCCGCCGCCGGCCTCCAGGGCCGCCCCGCCATCGCGTGGAACGGCGACCACTACCTGCTCGTCTGGCAAGACGATCGCCGCGGCACAACCGACATCTGGGCCGCGCGGTTGAACGCCGACGGCTCTTTCATCGATCCGACCGGCAAGCTGCTGATCGAGAACGCGAGCGAGCCCGCCATCGCCACCAACGGGACCGACTTCCTCGTCACCTTTGGCCGCTCGACGGGCAACCCCTACGGCAAGAGTCTCAGTGCCGCGCGCGTCAGCGCCGCGGGCGCGCTGGTCTCCGAGACCCCCATCCCGGGGGCCGGGACCATGCTGGAGAAACCCGCCCGCGTCGCGTTCGACGGCACGAACTACGTCGTGGTCTGGACGGGAGGCAGTGCGTACTATGCGCGCGTCAGCCCGCAAGGGGCCGTGGTCGGCGCTGCAAACACCGTGCTCCGCGAGGCGCACCAGGTCGACATTGCGTTCGACGGCACGAACACGCTGATCGTCACCGCCGGGGTCGAGGGCATCCACGGCTTCCGCCTCAGTCCGCAAGGGAACCTCCTCGGCGGGACACCCCTCGACATCGCCCTGCGCGCCAGCCAGTACTACGGCTTCGGCGGCGTCGGCGTGGCCTGCACGAGCGGCGTCTGCACCGTCGCCTGGACCAGCATCGAGAGCCAGTTCATCAACTGGAGTTTCCAGTACGACCAGCGGCTCTCCGCGAAGCGGGTCACCTCGGCCGGGGCGATCCTCGATGCCCAGTCCATCACGCTCTGGAGCGGGACCCCCTACGATTACGGCGACCCCGACGACGTCTCGGTGGGCATCGACGGACAGGACGCCGTGATCGTGACGGACTCCTGGCACACCGGTGAATACGGCCGCCTGGCGCTTGCGACCGTGATGGCCGCGCGCCTCTCCGCGCAGGGGCTCCCGGTCGGCAGCGCGCGCATCCTCGCCAGCCCCGCTGCCAGTCCCGGTATCCACAGCGCCATCGCCAGCAATGGCCCGAACGCCCTCGTGGTCTGGGCCGACCAGGCCGACGACCTCGGTATCCGGCAAAACCACGACATCAAGGGTGTGTTCCTCGACGCGAACGGGCCCGTCGGCGCGCCCATCACGGTCCAGAGCGCCTCGGCGCAGCGTCACCCCTCGGTGACCTACGACGGGGAGAACTTCGTCGTCGCCTGGTCCGACAGTCGCAACGGCCACCAGGGCCGCCCCTTCGACATCTACGCCACGCGCGTCTCGCAGAGCGCCCAGGTGCTCGACCCCCAAGGCGTCCTGCTCACATCGTCCACGTTCTTCAACGACTACGGCGACGCTTATTTCAATCAACGGCCGCGCGTCGGCTTCGACGGAGAGAAGGCCGTGGTGGGCTACCTGAACTGCAACGGCTCCGGGTGGGAGAACAGCTGCGTCACGGCAGTCTCGCGCCTCTCCAGGGCGGGTGTCGCACTCGACGCCACCCCCTTGGACCCGCAGATGTCCCACGACATCGCGCCGAACGGGGCGAACTCCCCTCCGCTCCTCTCCGGCGATGGCGAGGTGCTCATCGTGGAGCCTTCCGTGCTCGCCACCTCGCACATCCACCAGAGCGGGCAGGTCACCAGGGACTTCGACATCGAAGACGAACTCTGGTGGCCCTATATCGTAGCCGCCAACGGCGTGACCACGTCCGCCTCCAGCGGCAGCGAGCACCTGTACCTCCACGTCACCCACGGCGGTCAGGTTCAGGGCATCCGCCTCGCGCTCGATGGCACCCCGCTCGACGGCGGCGCCCGGTTCCCCATCACGCCTCCCGGCAGCCAGGCCGCCAGCGTCGCCGCCACGTACGACGGAGAGGACTACGTCGTCGTGTGGCTCGACTGGGCTGGCCCCGCTCCCCGCATCTTGACCAGCCGCGTCACCACCACGGGCACCGTCGTCGACACCACCCCCGTCGTGATCGCCACGCACGCTGGCTGCAACGACGTCGGGCTGAACGTCCAGGGAGCGGTGCACAGCGGCAGCCGCACCCTCGTCGCCTGGAAGGCCTGCGGACCGAACGGCGCCGACCTGTTCGGCGCGGCGCTGGACGGTGACCTCACCGTTGCCCCCTTCACCTTGACCGCCGACGGCTTCGCCGACGACGCGCCTGCCCTCGCAGCCGCGGGCCCGCACCTCCTCGCCACCTATTCCAGCAACCGCTGGAACACACCCCTCGGCGCCGAGCGTGTCTACGCCCGCCTGCTGGCCGACGTGCCGCCCATCTCGGTGAGCTGCTCGATGCAGGGAGGCATCCCCGTCGGCAGCACGGCACCACTCGTGGGCCTCGGTCTTCTCGCGCTGCTGGGCGTGAAGCGCCGCCGCGCCCGCTGAACGACGTTGCGCAAGGCCTACCGCGCCCTCGAATCCCTCATGTCGCGCAGGTCGTCCGCGCTTCGTGAACTCCCTTGGGCGCAGCCCCCTGCGTACCGTGAACCCCCGCGTAGCGCAGGTCGTCCGCGCCTCGTGAACCCCCCACGTCGCGCAGGTTCGCCGCGCCTCGTGAACCCTCCACGTCGCGCAGGTTCGCCGCGCCTCGTGTGCCCCCCGGGTGCAGGTCTCCTGCGCTCCGTGAACTCCCGCGTAGCGCAGGTCGTCCGCGCTCACCGAATCCCCCCACAGCGCAGGTTCGCCGCGCGTTGATCTCTCCCCACCGGCCGACGCTGTCCACCGTGACAACCCCGGGTTGACAGCGTCTGGGCCAGGCATCTCACCAGAGCCCATGGAGTCGCGCCCTGCTTGCTGGCCCGAGAGCTGCTTCGGTGCGTCGTGGCTCGTCCCTCCGGCCCCGCCGCGAGGACGGTCGCGCCGCCCTCCCGACGGCACCCGTCGTGGAAGGGCAACCCCAGCTCCTGCAAGGAGATTCCCCATGTCGACGCAATCCTCCAGGCTCGGTCGTTCGTTTCGCCACCTCGCCTCGATGACGCAGGCGGCACTGCTTCTCTCGCTCCCCGCCTGCGCCGGAGCGCCCGACGCCGAGACCCTTGGCGCCAGCGATCAGGCGGTGACGGTGTTTCCTGGCGTCATCGCCGTCTCTGGCGAGGTCGCGCTCGGCACCCCGACCTCCGGCCCGGCTGCGCGTCACCAGGACCGGCCCGCCATCGCGTGGAACGGTGACCACTACCTGCTCGTCTGGCAGGACGACCGGCGCAGCTCGCGGGACGATCTCCGCGACACCACCGACCTCTGGGTCGCGCGGGTGAACGCCGACGGCACCTTCATCGACCCGGTGGGCAAGCTGCTGATCGAGCACGCAGAGGCCCCTGCGATCACCACCGATGGCACGGACTTTCTCATCACCTTCAGCCGCAACACGGGCGACTACTCGTTCAGAACCGTCGAGGTCGCGCGGGTCAGCGCCGCGGGCGATCTCCTCTCCGAGGCACAGGTCCCCGGCGCCATGGTCGCCCGAGTCAACACGGCGGAGGTCGCATTCGATGGCATGAACTACGTCGTCGCCTGGGCGGACGGCAACGCGCACTACACGCGCGTCAGCCCCCAGGGGGTGGTGCTCGACGGGGGAGGCACCACGCTCGCGGGGGCGCACCAGGTCGACGTCGCGTTTGACGGCACGAACACCCTGATCGTGACCAACGACGACGCTGGCGTGAAGGGCTACCGGGTCGACTCGCAAGGGAATCTCGTCGACGGCGCCCCGCTCACAATCTCCCTGACCGACGGCTCGTATGGCGGGTTCTACGATGTCGGCGTGGCCTGCACGGGCGGTGTCTGCACCGTCGTCTGGAGCGATCTCGTCGAGCGACTCGAGCCTTCACCTCACAACGAGACCGTCCTCCAGGCGGCACGGGTCACCTCGAGCGGCGTCCTCCTCGACGCGCAGCCCATCACGATCGTGAGCAAGACCCAGCATGGCGAGCCCTTCCACATCGACGTGGGCATCGATGGGCAGGATGCCGTCGTCGTGGCGGATCTGTGGCACGAGTACGACGTCAGCTATCAGCTCCCCGCCACCGTGCTGACCGCGCGTGTCTCGTCGCAGGGACTGCCGGTCGGCACTCCCCACATCCTCGCCAGCCCCGGGACCAAGCCTGGCGTCCACAGTGCCATCGCCAAGGGCGGTCCGAGACCCCTCGTGGTCTGGTCCGACCAGTCCGACCGTCACGGCCTCTGGCACAACAACGACATCAAGGGCGTGTTTCTCGACGCGAACGGGCCGGTAGGTGCTTCCCTGCTCCTCCAGAGCGCCTCCGACCAGCGTCACCCCTCGGTGGCCTTCGACGGAGAGAACTTCGTCGTCGCCTGGACCGACGGCCGCAATGGCCATCAGGGCCGCTCCCTGGACGTTTACGCCACGCGCGTCTCGCCCAGTGCGCAGGTGCTCGACCTCCAAGGCGTCCTCCTCTCCACCTCCACGTTCTTCACCGTCTACGGGCCCGCTCAGCGTGATCTCGGCCCGCGCGTGGCCTTCGACGGCGAGAAGGCCGTGGTGGGCTACCTGAACTGCAACGGCTCCGAGATGGAGCCCATCTGCGTCACCGCAGTCTCGCGGCTCTCCAGGGCGGGCGCCGCGCTCGATGCCATGCCCCTGAACCCTCTCATGTCGAGCTGGGTGCCGACCCACGCGGTGTACACTCCCGAGCTGATCTCCGGTGATGGCGAGGTGCTCGTCGTCGAGCCCAACGCGCTTGCCACCGCGCACATCGACCCGAGTGGGCAGGTCACCACCGACTTCCCGAGCGGTTGGCCCGCGGGGCAGTACTTCGAAGCGGCTGCTGGCATCACGTCCTCTGCCTCCGACGGCGCCGGCCACCTGTTCCTCGAGGCGACCTACGACGGTCAGGTGCAAGGTGCACGCCTCGCGCTGGACGGCACGCTCCTCGACGGCGGCGCCAGGTTCTCCATCGCCCCTCCCGGCACCCAGGCGGCTTCCGTCACCGCCGCGTTCGACGGAGAGAACTACCTCGTCGTGTGGCTCGACAAGGCGGGGCCCGCCCCGCGCATCCTGGCCAGCCGCGTCACCTCCGCGGGCGCCGTCGTCGACACCACCCCGGTCCTGCTTGCCGAGTACCCTGGCTGCAACGACGTCGCGCTGAACGCTCAGGGCGCCGTACGCGGCCGCCATCGCACGATCGTCGCCTGGAGGGCCTGCGGACCGGACGGCGCCGACCTCTTCGGTGCCGCGCTGGACGAGGACCTCACCGCGGAGCACTTCACCCTGACCAGCGACGCCTTCACCGACCAGGCCCCGGCCCTCGCGTCCTCGGGGCCGCACATCCTCGTCACCTACTCCAGCCGCCGGCTGAACACCCCACTCGGCGCCGAGCGCGTCTACGCCCGCCTGCTCGCCGACGTGCCCCCCATCTCCGTGACCTGCTCGATGCCTGGCGGCGTCCCTGCCGGCAGCGCAGCGCCCCTCGTGGGCCTCGGCCTCCTGGCTCTGGTGAGCGTGAAGCGCCGCCGCGCCCGCTGAACCACGCTGCGCAGACTCCCCCCGCCTCGCGTCCCCTCCGACCCGCCACCGCTGTCCACCCTGTCAACTCCGGGTTGACAGCGTCCACGCCCGCGCCTTCGCCAGAGCCCAGCAATTTCCGCCGCGTCGAGCTGGCCCGAGAGCTGCTTGTGGACGGTGCTCTGCCTCACTGGTCTCGCCAGGGGGCGGCCGCGCAGCACGCCTCACCCGACAACACCTCCCAAGCGGAAGGGTAACCGACCACCTCCACGGAGACTCCTCATGTCGACGCCCGCCTCCAGACTTCGCCGTTCGCTCCGCAGCCTCGCCCTCGTGACACAGGCGGCGCTGTTTCTCAGCCTCCCCGCCTGTGTCGAAACGTCCAGCTCCGGGTCACCCGATCCCACCGAGCCCGAGACGCCCGAGACTCCCGACCCGGAGATCCCCGATCCCACCGATCCTGAGACACCCGAGGTCCCGTACGTTCTCGCCATCTCTGGCGAGGTCGCACTCAGCGCGCCGACCCTGGGTCCTGCCGCCCAGCACCAGGACCACCCCGCCATCGCGTGGAACGGTGACCACTACCTGCTCGTGTGGGAGGACAACCGACGCAGCGTGGAGGGGGGCGTCAGTCACGCTCCCGACCTCTGGGCGGCGCGGGTGAGCGCTGACGGAACCTTCCTCGACCCGACGGGCAAGCTGCTGATCGAAGGCGCCTGGGCCCCCACGATCACCAGCGATGGCACGGACTTTCGCGTCGGCTTCATCCGTTACATTCCACAAGATTTCAGCGGCCGGATCGAACTCGCGCACGTCAGCGCTGCGGGCGAGCTCCTCTCCGAGACGCCCATCCCCTGCAACCTGAACCGTTCGGCCGACGCGCTGAAGGTCGCGTTCGACGGCACGAACTACGTCGTGGTATGGGCCAACGGCGACGCGTACCACGCGCGCGTCAGCCCTCAGGGCGTGGTGCTCGGCGGCGAATGCGCTCTGCTCGCTCCTGCGTACCAGGTCGACGTCGCATTCGACGGCACGAACTCCCAGATCGTCCTCACGGACTTGACGGGCGTGAAGGGCTACAGGCTCGATCCACAAGGGAACCTCGTCGACAGCGCGCCCCTCGTCATCACGCCGCCCGGCGTTCCAGAGGGCCGCTACTACAACGTCGGGGTGGCCTGCACGGGCGGCGTCTGCACCGTCGCCTGGGGCGAGGGCGAGTACGAGCTCTGGGGTGATCCCACCTCCGGAGAGCCGACCTTGATCCAGGCGGCCCGGGTGACCTCGGGTGGTGTTCTCCTCGACGCGCAGCCCATCACGCTCGTGAGCGACGACCCGTACAACGAACCCTTCCACCTCGACGTGGCCATCGATGGGCAGGATGCCGTCGTCGTGGCGGGTCTGTGGACCACCATGATGTACGAAGGGCGGCCTCGGGGCACCGTGATGGCTGCGCGCCTCACGGCGCAGGGGCTTCCGGTCGGCAGCCCTCACGTCCTCGCCAGCGCCTGGAGCACGCCTGGCGTCTTCGGCGCCATCACCACGGGCGGCCCGAGGCCTCTCGTGGTCTGGTCCGATCAGGCCGACAGCTACGGCCCTGGGTACGACAACGACATCAAAGGCGTGTTCGTCGATGCGACCGGGCCGGTCGGCGCCCCCATCCTGCTCGAAGGGGCCCCTGACCAGCGCCAACCCTCGGTGGCCTTCGACGGAGAGAACTTCGTCGTCGCCTGGAGCGATGGCCGCAACGGCCATCAGGGCCACTCGAAGGACATCTACGTCACGCGTGTCTCACCCGGCGCTCAGGTGCTCGATCCCCAGGGCGTCCGCCTCTCGGCGACCACACCTCTCTACGGCTTCGCGGCACTCGATCATCGGCCGCGCGTCGTCTTCGACGGCGAGAAGGCCGTGGTGAGCTACCTGAACTGCGAGGTCGCCCCGCTGGTGTACACCTGTGTCACGGCGCTCTCCCGGATCTCCACGGCGGGCGCCGTGCTCGACGCCGCGTCGTTGAATCCGCTGATGCTCCACCTCCAGCTGTCGCACGGGCAGGGGTACGCCCCTCCGGTGCTCTCCGGCGATGGCGGGATCCTCGTTGTGGAACCCAGAGAGCTCGCCACCGCGCACATCGATCAGAGTGGGCAGATCACCCGGGACTACGACCTCGACGAGGAGACGTACTACTTCCGCGCGGACAACCGCAGGACCGCCTCTGCCTCCAGCGGGAGCGAGCACCTGTACCTCTACGCCACGACGAATGGCCAGATCCAGGGCGTGCGCCTCGCGCTGGACGGCACGCCCCTCGACGGCGGAGCCAGGTTCGCTGTCGTGCCATCGGGCAGCCAGGTGACCAGCTTCTCTGCCGCGTTCGACGGCCAGCACTACATCGCTGTGTGGGTCGACGAGGCGGGCCCTGCCCCCCGCATCCTCGCCAGCCGCATCACCACCACGGGCACCGTCGTCGACACCACCCCGGTCCTGATCGCCGAGCACCCTGGCTGCGACACCGTCGCGCTGGACACGCAAGGCGCCGTGCGCGGCACCCATCGCACGATCGTCGCCTGGAAGGCCTGCGGACCGAACAGCACCGACCTGTTCGGTGCCTTGCTCGACGGTGATCTCACCGCCGAGCACTTCACCCTGACCAGCGACGCCTTCACCGACGAGGCCCCCGCCCTCTCGTCCTCGGGCTCGCACATCCTCGCCACCTACTCCAGCACCCGGCTGAGCGCGCCGCTCGGCGCCGAGCGCGTCTACGCCCGCCTGTTGACCGAGGCGCCGCCCTCACCCTGACCTGCGCGACGCAGGGCGGCCTCCTCGCCGGCAGCGAGGCACCCCTCGCGATGAATCTCGAGGGGTGAAGCCGCTCAGCTCACCGCGGGCCGCAGCCGCACTTGCAGCGAATCCAGCTTCCGGATCAGCGGATGCGGCCCGAACACCGCCCCTTTCTCCTGCCGCAGGTCCGGGAAGCGGCTCAGCAGCGTCCCCACCGCGATCTGCCCTTCGAGCCGTGCCAGGCTGGCGCCCAGGCAGAAATGCGCGCCATTGCCGAACGCGAGGCTCGTCACCGTGTCCCGGTGCGGATCGAACGTGTCCGGCATCGGGATCGCGGCCGCGTCCCGCATCGCGCTGTTGAGCATCAGGATCACCATCTGCCCTTTCTTGATCCGCGCCCCGTCCAGCTCGATGTCCTCCTTCGCGTAGCGGGTGATTCCCAGCCGCCCGAAGTTGTCGAAGCGCAGCACCTCCTCCAGGACGCCCTTGATCAGCTCGGGGTTCGCCTTCGCCTCCGCGAGCAGCTCCGGGCGCTGCAAGAGGTTCAGCACCATGAACCCGATCAGGTGCACCGTCGTCTCCGACCCGCCCACGACGAGCCCGGACACCAGCGACACCAGCTCCCCCTTGCTCAGCCGATCCCCTTGCTCCTCGGCCTGGATCAAGCTGGTCAGGATGTCCCCCTCGATGGGGTGCTGTCGTCGCTCCTCGATCACCCCTTCGATCATGGCGATTCCTTCGCGAATGGCGGCGAAGTTCTCCTCGATTTCGCTGGGCTTGATCAGCATCGGCATGAGCTGCCGCACCACCGCGTCCGCGAAATGGTGGAACTGCGCCTGCCGGTCGGCGGGGATGTTCAGCAGAGCCCCGATCACCCGCACCGGGATCTGGTCCGCGAAATCGCGCGTCACGTCGAGCACGTCCTTGCCTTCGGCTGCGTCGAGCACCTCGTCCACGATGCCCTGCACCGCCGGCCGGAGGCGCTCGATCGCGCGCGGCGTGAACGAGGGGCTCACCAGCTTCCGTACCCGCGCGTGTGCCACCTGATCGAGCGAGAACAGGCCGTTCCGGTTCATCTCGACGAATTCCGGACACAGCGCCGCCGCCTGGCCGTGCCCTGCGTGCTCCCATACGCTCCGGTCTGTCGTGAACCGCGGATCCCGGAGCAGCACCACCACCGTCGCGTACCGGCTCGCCACCCAGCAGCGCCCCTCCTCCCAGTAGAGGAGCGGTGAATTCGCCCTCAATCGCTCCAGCGTCGGGTACGGATCCTTCGCGTAGTCGTTCGTGAAGGGATCGAAGTCCACCTTCTGCGGGGCATTCTCTCGGTTCTGTTCGAGCATGGAAATACCTCTCCTGTTCGTGGTTGACGACGGCGAGCGAGCTGGCTTCTCCCGCCCGATGGCCGACCGGAGAGCCCGCGCAGCGCGACGCTCCCCGGCCTGCGGCTCACTCTTTCAACGACAGCGCCTGGCGCGGACAGCCGCGCACGGCCTTCTCGACCCGCAGATGCAGCTCCTCCGGCACCTCTTCCATCAGCAGATGCAGCCGATCCTCCGTCTCATCCAGGCGAAAGACCTGCGGCGCCACCCGCACGCAGACACCATTGGCCTCGCAACGGTCCCAGTCCACCAAAAGACGCATGGCTCCCTCCCGGCTCTCGGGTCCTCGTCGAAGAGCGCCCATGACATGGCGCCCGGAAATGAAACCTGCGGTGTCGACGCGGCGCTCGGAAATGAAGAGTTCCGAGGCACCTCGGACGACGCCAACCTCGAACGATTCTGGGGCGCTGCCGCCGACGCCCGGAAATGAACGATTCGAGAGCGCTGCTGCCTGCGCCCGGAAATGGTGGCCTCAAAACCGGCGAAGCCCTGCCATCACACCTTCAAGAGTCGCGTCACCACGACGAGCGGGGGTGGCGTTTCCCCCGCATCGATCAGCCGGTTGATGGCCATTCCCTGGATCAATGCGAGCAGCGCGCGCGCAAGAGCATCCGGAATTTCCCGGACGATCAAGCCCGCGCGCTGCCCCTCCACGATCAGGGTCGTCAGATCCTCGAACACCTTGCGTCGATGCTGCTGGAGCAATGCACGCAGCGATTCCGGCACCCCCTCACCCGTGTGGGCCTGAATGATGAGGAGTAAATACTCCGGCTCGTCGCCCAGGCCCGCGATCATCTTTCCGCACAGCGAGGTCAGGCGATCCAGCGGTGTGCCGGGCTCCTCCAGCACCTGGGAGAGCAGGCTTTGCCAGCCTTCCACGGCGAGGCTCACGGTGGCCGCGAACAGCGCCTCTTTGTCCGGGAAGTAATGGTAGACGAGCCCGTGGCTGATCCCCGCTCCGGCCGCCACGTCCGCGATCTTCGCGGCCGCGAAGCCCTTGCGAGAGAACACCACGCGGGCGGCACGCAGGAGCGCACTCCGCCGCTCGTCCTTGAGCTGCTCGACCTGCTCGGCACTGCGAGGGCACACGTCGTCTCCGGCGCCTCCTCTGCCGTTGACTTACCGTTCAACGAACGTGTCCGCAAGCGCGATTCATGCCTGATCCACACCAGTTTGCGAGCATAGGGCGCAGCCCGACGCGACCTCCTCCCTCCTTGTCGAGCCGTGTCGTGAAGGCTGCGGCCCTGTCTTCGTCTGCTCGTCGTACCTGGCGCTCGTCGCACCTCGTGCCTGTCGCGCTGGCTCGAGCTCAGCGTGCGCTGGCGTGGAGCGCGACCTTCAGCGAATCCAGCTTCCGGATCACCGGGTGCGGCCCGAAGATGGGCGTTCCCACGAGGTGCATGTCCGGGAAGCGCCGGAGGAGGGTGCTCACGGCGACCTGCCCTTCGAGCCGCGCCAAGCTGGCACCGAGACAGAAATGGGCGCCATTACCGAAGGCAATGCTCGTGACCGCCTCACGGTGCGGATCGAATTCGTCCGGCAGGGGAAACGCCGACGGGTCGCGCAGCGCGCTGTTGAGCAGCAGGATCATCATCTGCCCCTTGCGGATGTGCGATCCGTTGAAGTCCATGTCCTGTCGCGCATAACGGGTCAGCCCCAGCCGCGTGAAGTTGTCGAAACGCAGCACCTCTTCCAGGATGCTCTTGACCAGCTCGGGCTCGTCTTTCGCCTGTTCCATCAGCGCGGGCCGCCGCAGCAGATTGAGCACCATGAACCCGATCAGGTGGACGGTGGTCTCCGAGCCGCCGACGATGAGCGACGAGACCAGCGCCTGCAGCTCGCGACGGCTCAGGCGATCCCCTTGCTCCTCGGCCTGGAGCAGGCTGCTCATGAGATCCCCCTCGCGGGGCTCCTGGCGTCGCTCTTCGAGGATGTCGTCGATCATGGCGATGCCCTCCCGGATGGAGGCGAAATTGCCGTCGACCTCCTCCGGGCGGATGAGCATGGGAAAGAGCTGGCGAATCATCGCGTCCGCATAGCGATGGAACGCCGCTTGGCGCTCCGGCGGAACATTCAGCATCGCACCGATGGCCCGGATGGGGATCTGCTCGGCGAAATCGCGGGTCACGTCGAGGATCTCCTTCCCCGCCGCGGCGTCGAGGACCTCGTCGACGATGTGCTGGATCGCCGGGCGCAATCGCTCGATCGCGCGGGGCGTGAACGAGGGGCTCACGAGTTTCCTCACCCGGGCGTGCGCCGCTTGATCCAGCGAGAAGAGCGAGTGCTTGCTCATCTCGGCGTACTCGGGGCACCGCGCTTCCACCTCGCTCGGCTTGGCGAACTCCCAGGTCCTCCGATCCGTGGTGAACCGGGGGTCGCGGAGCAAACCGAACACGTCGGCGTGCCGGCTCACCACCCAGCAGCGCCCCTCCTCCCAGAACATCAGCGGCGAGCCCTCTCGCAATCGTTCCAGCGTGGGATAGGGATTGGCGCTGTATTCAGTCGAGAATGGGCAGAACTTCAGCGGCTGCTGGCCATGATTGATGGTGTGATCGAGCATGGGAATGGACCCCCCAGTGGAATGACGAATGACCACGAGCAGGGAAAGACCCCCGCTCGTCCCCCGGCACGGACATCGCCCCCTCGCGCGGTCCCCCCTGCGCGGTCCCGTTCACATCGACATGATGGCGTTCGCCTCGCCGCGATCTCTTTCACTTCGCGACGACGCGGGGAGGGACCGCTCGCGCGCGGTGCAGCCGCGGCGCTGGTGGTGCATCGATGAATCGCACCCCCGGCGCCGGTGACACCACGCCGAACCATCCGGTGGCTTGCCCCCCGGCAATGCACACCGCCGGGTCTTCTGGACCCGCCCCCCTTTTGTTGAACTACAAGTCAATCATTCGCCACGCAAGGCAAATGCTCCAGCGGATCATGGAGATCTCCGTGGATATCGGGCACTTCCCGATTTCGTGCGGTCGTCTCCACGGGCGCCGTCGGGGAGGCGCTTCGCCGTTATGTTCAGGCCGCCGAGCGACGGGCCGAGCCACCCTGGACGTCGATGCCTTCGGGGTGGGAAGCCCACTGAGCTTGCGCGAGGGCGTGCTCCGCCATCGCACGACCGCGCTCGATGAGCGCCTGCATCGAGCTGTGACGAGGCAGCATGCGCCCGAGGATCGGGCCGAGTCGGTGCGTGGGCGGCGGCGTGATCGCCAGGAAGCGCGCTCCCCGGTAGGCCCCCTCGCGGATCTCCGCGTCGGCGAAGCCCACGTTGGAGGCGCGGCGCGCGAAGATCTCCGCGTAGCGGGTCATTGCTCGGCGCATCGTCGGAGGAAAGCCGGACGACGGGACCACGTGCACGTTGCAGAGGTAGACGATCTCCGAAGCCCCCAGCTCGATGGCCGCGTCCAGCGGCGCGTTGTAAAGCAGTCCTCCGTCGGACAGCACCTGCCCGTGCAGGAGCACCGGCGGAAACAGTGGCGGCAGCGAGTACGAGGCGTGCGCTACCTGCCGGAGATCCTCCGCAGTCGCCTCGGTGCGGTTCCCCCGGATTTTCACCCTCCCCGTGCAGAGATCGACCACGAGGAAACCGATGAACCGTCGGTCGTGCAGCATCGCGTCGTAGGACACCCGCTCGTCGACGCGCGCGTGGAACCGATCTTCGTCGAGGATGCCGGAGCGCGGCGTGCGGACCCCCTCCCAGAGCAGTCGCGCCCAGTGGAGCGACAGCCAGAAGTCCGCCGACGCAGCGGGTCCGCCCGCATAGGCGCGCAGCAGGTTGATGCTCCCCGCGCTGGACCCGATCATCGCGTCCGCGCTCCACCCCGCCTCGTCGAGCACGGCCAGCGCCCCGGCCGAGAACGCGCCCAGCGTGCCGCCGCCTCCCAGGATCATCACGCGCATCGCCGGGCCTCCTCGTGCTCCTCCTCGGCCCGCGCGTGGGTTCCCCGGGCGAAGACCCCGCTGCTCGGCCCCTCGTTGGCGTTGGCCGCGCCAGCGCGCTGACCTGCGGTCACGCTGCGCGCGCTGCGCCACTCGCCGACCAGCTCGTCCAGCATTCCCTGGGCATGCGTCCATACGTCCCGGTGCAGCGCCCGCACCCCGACCTCGTCCTGCACGCTGCACGAGGCCTGGATCGGGGCGCCGATGCGGAACCAGAACGGCACCGGCTCGGGCAAAGGACCGCGGCCCCAGAGCAGCGGTAGATCATACTTGTCGTGACCCATCAGGTAGCGCCCCGAGCCCTGGAGGCGCGAGACGATCTGGTACGTGTCGTCGACGCCTGCCGCGGCGAACGGGATGATCGGCACCCCCGCCTGCAGCGCGACCTTCACGAAGCCCACGCTCTTCTCCCAGCGCAGCCGGTAGCAGTCTTCTGCGCTCTGCTTGAGCACCTCGCGGGCGCCGCCCGGATAGCAGACCACGAGGTGGTCCCTCCCCAGGGCGTGCAAGGCATTCTCGACGTTGCCGTACATGCCACCGAGCCGCACGAGCGCGTCCCGCACACCGGGAACCCGGAAGAACCAGCGATCTGCGAGGCCGCGGGGCAGCCGCCCGGTCATGTCGAAGAGGCGCTCGAAGAAGAGCAGCGTCTCGTAGCCGAGGAGCCCGTGGTTTCCCACGAGCAACGCGGGTCCCCGCGGGAGATGTTCCAGCCCCTCGAAACGCGGGGTGTGCACCCGATGGAGAGCCCTGACGAGGGGGCGAGCGAGCGCGATCCAGCGCGCATCCACCTGATCCCGCCACCGCTCGCACGCTTCACGGTGATTCCACATCCGCCGGCGCCGCTGCAACCAGCGTGCCCCCGTCGGAAGCCGCTCGCCCAGGACCTCGCGTCTCCAGGGAGCGCATCCAAGGGGCGCAAGGACCCAGGACGCAAGGCGCGGCGGCTCTCCAGCTCTTCGAGGATCGCTAGCGTGAAGCGCGGACGGCCGAGAGCACCGCCTCGACGTGACCGTCGACCTTCACGCTCGGGAAGGCCTTGATCACCGTCCCCTGGCCATCGATCACGAACGTGCTGCGGATCGTGCCCAGGATCTTCTTCCCGTACATCGTCTTCTCGCCCCAGGCGCCGAACGCCTTGTGCGCGACCAGCTCGGGGTCGCTGAGCAGCGTGACCTTCAGCCCGTGCTTGGCCCGGAACGAGCCGTGGCTCTTCACCGAGTCCTTCGAGATGCCCACCACCTCGGCCCCCGCCTCGCTGAAGCGCGCGAGCGCCTCCGAGAACCCGAGCGCCTCCTTGGTGCAGCCTGGCGTGTTGTCCTTCGGATAGAAGAACACGACCAGCGTGCGGCCCTTGAAGTCGTCGAGCCCGAGGGTCTCACCGGCATCGCTCGCGAGCGAAAATGCCGGTGCCTTGTCGCCTTCCTTCAGCATCCCGATCTCTCTCCTGTCATGCGAGGGAGCCTGTCTCTCACGGTGCGCATCCTAGGGACTGCTTCCGGATTCGCAACCCGCAGAGAGCCTGCGAAGCGCCGAGCATCTCGGCATTGCGCTCCAGCGAGGTAAGCTTCTCACCTGTCCCTGGACGAGTGTTCGCTCGGGGACGACGGTCCCATGCAAGGGCCACCGACGGTGTGAGCCCTGGAACGCGGGTGGCGCGTGCTGCTCACTCGTCGCGCGTGTGGACTTCCTGGTTCTCGCCGACCTTCGCGCTGGGCTTCTTCTCGCCAGTGTCGGCGGTGATCGTCTCCGGCGTCCCCAGCTCCAGCTCGATGTACTGATCGCCCAGCAGGGAGGCGGCGTGCACCGAGACCGTCGCGTCTTCGTAGAGCTCGATCCCAGGCTGGAGGACGAGAAACGCGCGGGTACCTGCACTCGTTCGTTCGAGCCGCTCCACCTTGCCCACGGCGACACCGGAGACCGTGACGCGCATGCCCTCGACGAGCGCTTGGTCGGGTCGGAAGACGGCGTGGACGCGAAAACCGTCTGGCGCTGGCGGGGCGACGGGCGCCGGGGGGGCGGCCTGCGGAGGGGGCTGGCGAGCACAGCTCGCGCTGACGAGGAACAGGCCGACCAACAGCAGCGCAGGGGACCCACGTTTCATGCGACACCTCGTTACGGTCACGGGATTTCTGTGCTCGCCGACTGGGGGAGCGCTTGCTCGATGCGCCTAGCGACCGCTTCGTGACCAGAGGCGCGGGCGATGTCGAGCGCCGTGGAGCCAGCGGGGATCCTCGGTCGACCGAGGCCTGACGCTGCGGCTTGCTCGACGAGCGTCTGGAGCGCCGGATTCGCGCCTGCCGAGAGGAGCGCGTCGACCGCTGCGATGTCGCCGTCCAGGGCCGCGTGATGGAGGCGGGTGCCCCAGCCACGCCGGTGGGGAGGTGGCGCGTCGGGATCGGCGCCCGCGCCAAGGAGGCTCTGGAGGGTCTCCAGGGTCGTCGCGAGATGGATGGGGGCCCGGCCCATCGCGTCGCGCGCGTTCGGGTCGGCGCCGGCGTCGAGCAGCAGCGTGACGCAAGCGTGCGCCTCTGGGATCGGGCGTCGCCTGGAGACCGCGATGTGCAACGGGGTCTGCTTCGCGTCTTCCTCGATCCCTCCTCGTGCTCGCACGTCGGCGCCCTGAGCGACGAGCGCCTGCACGAGCTTCGGGTGAACGTACATGGCGGCCAGATGGAGCGCGGTGTAGCGGTCCGCCGTGCGCGCGTTCACGTCGATGGCTGACGCCAGCAACGTGCGGACACCCTCGAGATCACCCTCCCGGACGGCCGACCACCACCCCTCGAGATCCACGGGGGGGCTCGGAGGCGGCGCGTTCGCGGTCCGTTCCAGCAGCGCTGCCGCGTCGGGGATCGGGATCGTGGTGGTCTCGAGCGCCTCGTGAAGGAGGGCCGGGTGGCTCTGCGCTCCGCACCCGAGGTGAAACCAGTGCGTGACCTGGTGGCTCTTCTCGGCGAGCTGCTCGTCGACGCCGAAGCGCAGCTCACCGTGAGCGATCTTTTTCTTGCAGTGCCGGCAACGCGAGCGATCGGACTTCGCGGCTTCGAGTCTCTGCATCTCTGGGGCCCGAGGGTAGACCTCCTCGATCGCCGTGTGCCAACTCGGAAGCCGCTCTCGTCAGGCCATCCCGCTCAGCTCAGCGCCTCCCTGCCAGCGCCAGGGAGTGAAGGCCCACCTGCGCCAGGTTCACCGGCGCGTCGCATGTCGAGTGTCCCTCTTCGCCGCGCCGGCGAGCCCGTGTTTCCCACCAGCGCCAGGGTTGCCGGCACGTCGAGTGTCCCCCTCGACCGATGCAGACACCTTTCGGGCGAAGGGAGGGTGCCGAGCCCTCGATGCCGGACCCATTCCGACCGGCTGAAGCGCTCCCTGGATGGATGCTGGGGGGATTCAGAGGCCGGAATTCCTCCCACAGCGGATGACGGAGGCATTCTGACGGTGGGATCCCCAGCGGAGGGGCGATGACGGAGGCATTCTGACCGGTCCGAATCCCCCCGGCGTTCGTTGACGGGGGCATTCTGCAACCGCGATTCCGTCCCACCTCCAGTGCCGGTCACATTCGGAGCAGATGAGAAGGAGGAGGTAGTGGCGAACCGACCCATTCTGACGCGGAGGCGCGATGTCTCCGGAATGCAGGGGGGATTCGGAGCGGTCGGAAGGAGGGCGTCAACGGACGCCAGGGGGGCTCGACCGTCCCGGCAGGCCTTGCGGCTTGCCCGAGCGACGTTAGCCTGAGGGTATGGGTATCCTCGGTCTGGTCTCGTTCGCCCTCTGGGTCATCGAGCTTGCGGTCCTCGGTCGGGTGGTCGGTAGCTGGCTCGGTGCCGACCCCGACAAACCGTTCATGAAGGCGCTGCACACCGTGACCGAGCCCTTGTTCCAGCTCGTCCGACCGCTCGCGCGCCGTATCCCGGGCCCGATCGACTGGACGCCAGCGATCGTCATCCTGGGTCTGTCGCTGTTGAGCCGCGTCATCCACTGACCCGAGGAGACGACGGAGGACGTGACGGCGCTCCATGCGGACGGGCGCCGTCCAGCGTCACGGGACCAACGACGGCGCACCGTGTTGACGTGCGCCGTTCGGCGTTTCAGTTGCTCACGCTGGCTTGCGCAGTGACCCAGGTGACGATGTGTTCCACCACCTCGGGGGCGAAGGTGAGGGGCAGGCCATACTCCTCACCGATGCCTTCGAAGCCAGGCGTGTTGGGGGTCATCATGTGGCCGAGGTACGGGTAGCGCTCCACCTGCACGTCGACGCCCGCGGCGTTGAGGGCGTCCTCGAAGAGGTCGGCGTTCCTGGGTGGCACCTGCCAGTCGGCGACGCCTTGCAGGACGAGCGTCGGTCGGGCGGCGGCGACGGCGTCGGCCACGCCGTCCGCGTCGAGGAACTGCACCCAGAAGGCGCGCGAGGTGCCCGCTGGGAGCTGGTCGTCCGGGAGGGAGCCGTCGCGGATGGCATTCATGGTGACCCGGACCTGCTGTTCGAGCGCGTTCACGAGCTGCTGGGAGTAGCCAGCGTTCTCGTAAGGGCGACCCGCCTGGATCTCGACGATCTCGGCGCCCGTCATCGCGACGCCGGCGACCTGGATGAGGCCGCGCAGCTCGGGCTGGGCGAGGGCGGCGCGGGACACGTGGTTGCCACCTTCGCTGTGACCGAGGGCGAAGACGGCGTCGGTGCGCACGAGCGGGTGGGCGGCGGCGTAGCGGCTCACCGCGAGGGCGTGCGCATCGCGATCCTCGTAGCTCAGGGCGGCGAAGTCCCCGGGGCTCTCGCCGTGGCCGGGATCGTCGTAGCGAACGACGGCGATGCCTGCGTCGACGAGGGCCTGGGCGAGGCAGGTCCACTGGGGGACGCCGAAGTAGTTGCCGGTCCGCTCGATGCCGCCCGAGCCGGCGTGGAAGGAGACCACGGGGAACGGGCCGGTGCCGGGCGGGAGATCGATCTGGCCAGCGAGGGTCGAGCCGTCGTCGGCCAGGATTTCGAAGGTCTCGAAGCGTGCGGGGGCGTCGCATTGCTGGCGCGCGATCACGGGGTCACCTCGATTGATGTCGAGGGCCGGGACGAGGTGCGCGGGGGCGTCGCTGTCGGCACGCAGCTCGCCGAGCACATTGCTGGCGAGGGTGCGCACGGTGCCGTTCGAGGGGTCGTAGCCGCAGAGATTATCCATCAGCCGGAGCGAACTCGGGTGCTCGCCGTCGCCTGCGCCCTGGAGGAGGAGGGGGAGACTCCCCATCGGGTTGGCGTCGAGGAACATCACCTCGGCGGAGGCCCGCACGGCGCCCTCCATCGTGGCGCAAGCGACGCCCGAGGGAGCGGAGAACGGGACGAGGGGCGAGAACGGGAGGAAGGTGACGAGCCAGGCAGGATCGGTGTCGAGGTCGAGCTCGACACGACCGCTGGAGCGCGTGGCCACGAGTGTCCCCGCACGCGCGTCGGCTTCGAGGCGATGCTCGAAGATCTTGGCCGCCATCGCGGCCCGGCGGCGCAGGTCGGCGGTGACGAGGCGACCATCCGCTGCGAGCACGACGTCTTCGACGAGCGTCACGTGGGCGGTCTCGCCGAGGTACTGCCGCGAGAGATCGAGCACGGTCTCTCCGTGCAGCGTGCGCGTTCCATCCGGGTGGAGGGTGGTGGTGAGGAGCACCTGGACGAGGCCGCTCTCGTCTCGCCAGGAGGTGCGCGTGACCTCGTCGGCCACGGGGGCGCCGCCAGCGCCGCCATCGCCATCGTTCGGAGGGGGGTTGTGCTCGTCGTCGTTGCTGCCGCAGGCGAGCGTGGAGACCAGCAGGAGGGAGCCGAGAACGGGGAGACCGAAACGCTGCATGAGACCTCGCGACACGTGGGGCTGGGTCCGGGGCGGCTCACCGTCCGGTCCAGCAGGCCTGGGTACGATGTCACGAAGTGAGCGAACGCGCGCTGTCGGAGCACCCTCTCGAAGGGCGAGTGTGCTGATCCGGAGGAGCTGGGGGACTGCGTTGCAGGGAAGGGGAGAGGTCGTCGCCTGGTGCGACGGGGACCTGGCCGGGCGAGGAGCTCAGCCGGCGGTCTTGACGAGGCGCAGGTCCTTCTTCGAGCGCTGGGGGACGCGCTCGTGGAGGCGGACCTCGCTGGCGGCTGGCGCGCGGCGGCGGGTGGGCTGGTGGAGGCGCGCGCTCTCCAGGATGGTCTCGCACAGGGCGCCGAAGTCGATGCCCGCGGAGGCGGCGATCTTCGGGAGGAGGCTGGTCTGGGTCATCCCGGGCAGGGTGTTGACCTCGAGCACGTACTCGTTCTCGCCGCTGGTCACGAGCAGGTCCACGCGGACTGCGCCGCTGCACCCGAGGGCGCGTGCCGCGCGCTCCGCCAGGTTGAGCACGCCGCGGTAGCGCGCCTGCGGGAGGCGGGCCGGCATGAAGTACTCGGTCATGCCGGGGGTGTACTTCGCTTCGTAGTCGTAGAGGCCGTTCTTCGGGGCGATCTCGATGGCGCCGAGGACCTTGCCGTCGAGGATGCCGACGTTGACCTCCATGCCGGAGACGAAGCGCTCGATGATGGCGGCGTCGTCGAACTCGAAGGCCTTCTCCAGGGCGGGGGCGAGCTCCTCGAAGGAGGTGACCTTGGTCAGGCCGAGGCTGGAGCCCTCGCCGCGCGGCTTCACGATCACCGGGAACCCGAAGGAGCCGTGGAGGGACTCGAGGTCGGTCCGGTCGTCGCTCGCGTGGACCGTGTAGTACGGAGGGGTCGGCACGTTGTGGAGCCGGAACATCTCCTTCGCCTTGAGCTTGTCCATGGCGAGGGCGCTGGTGAGCACGCTGGAGCCCGTGTAGGGGATGCGCGCCAGCTCCAGCAGGCCCTGGACGCAGCCGTCTTCACCGAGCCGCCCGTGGAGAGCCAGGAAGGCGACCTCGATGCGGGAGCGCCGCAAGGTCGTGAGCAGCTCGGGGCCCAGGTCGTCTCCCAGGGTGATCCTGACGACCTCGTGGCCACGCGCTTCGAGCGCCTCGGCGATGGCAGCCCCGGAGCGCAGCGAAACCTCGCGCTCCCCGGACGAGCCGCCCATCACCACGCCCACGCGCCTGCGGATCTGGTGCTTGATCATCAAACCTCCGACGCCCCCACGTACGAACTCCAATGCCACGCCGACACCACCGGCCTGGAGCAGCACTGCCGCTCGCCATCAGGGTGTCCGCAAGAATCAAACCATCGCTTCGTCAGGGCCCGACCGTCACGCCCTCCGACCTCGGTCTGGAGCGCAAGGATCACGGGATCTCAGGGGAATTGGTGAGCCCCCCGGGCACTGTCCCTTGGTTCGGGGAAGTGCGCCGTCCGTGTCGATCCGCCCACGGTCTGCCCATCGAGTCGTTCGGGTATCAAGGTCTGCTGCTGGGGTCAACTAAACGGAGTGAAGCCTCACGAGCGTCTCCCCGAGCCCAAAACGCGCGGCTCTACAGCCTCGTATCGCTTCGCGTACAGCCTCGCGCCACCCGTACAGCCAAGCGCCATCGGCATCGCGTCATCCTTGATGCCTGGGAGCGAGCGATGCCGTCGGGCGCGTGCCTGAACGTGACCGACCCGTGTCCACGCGAGCTTCCTGTGCGCTCGGAGGCGTCTCGCCGAAAGCACTCGCAGGGGGCGTGTCGGGGCAAGCAAGGTCGAGCAGGGAGACTTTCCCCCTGTGCTGGCGCGTACGCTCAGCCGGTTGCGGATTCAGGGACTCGTCCTAGGATGGGCCGCGATGTCGCACGATGCCTTCGTTCCCCTGCTCCGGGGCGCGGCCCTCCTTCTTTTCGTGGGGATCGCACCGGCCTGCAAGATCGACGTGGACACCGAGAGCTCGTCGGCCTCGGTCGGCCCCGACTCCCCGATCCCGTCTGGAGCGCCGGGCGTGCCGGGGGTCGCGACGCCTCCGGCTTCTTCCTCGGCCGTCGTCGATGTCCCGCCCGTGCCGCCGCCTTCACCCGGGGCGCGGATCGAGGATGAGCGCAACACGATCAGCGTCTTCCGTGAGGTGGCCGCGTCCACCGTCTTCGTCACCCAGAAGCGTCAGGTGCTCGATCGCTTCTCGGGGACGGCGGTCGATGTTCCGGCCGGTTCAGGCTCGGGCTTCGTGTGGGACCAGGATGGCCACATCGTCACGAACTACCACGTGATCGAGGGCGCCCAGGCGCTGACGGTCACCCTGCAGGGGGACAAGCCCTTTGCCGCGCGGGTGGTCGGTGCCGAGCCGCGGAAGGACATCGCGGTGCTCAAGATCGAGGCGCCGCGCGAGGAGCTGAAGCCGATCAAGGTGGCGCCGACGCGCGAGCCGCTGGAGGTCGGTCAGAAGACGATCGCCATCGGGAACCCGTTCGGCCTCGATCACACGCTGACGACCGGGGTGATCAGCGCCATCGGTCGGCAAGTGGACGGCATCGGGGGCGTGACCATCCGCGACATGATCCAGACCGACGCGGCGATCAACCCGGGGAACTCGGGGGGGCCGCTGCTCGACTCCAGCGGGCAGCTCATCGGCATGAACACGATGATCTTCTCGAAGAGCGGGAGCTCGGCGGGCATCGGGTTCGCCGTGCCCTCCACGACGATCGCGCGCATCGTGCCGCAGCTCGTGAAGACGGGGCGGGTGGAGCAAGTCGGACTCGGGATCCACCTCGATCCGGCGCAGCGCCTGGAGCGGCGCCTCCGGATGCGGGGGGTGATCGTGACGGCGGTGATGCCAGGCGGCGCCGCGGAGAAGGCGGGGCTCAGCGGCCTCACCGAGACGGACCGGGGTCTCTCGCTCGGCGATGTGATCGTGGGGATCGATGGGACGGCCGTGGAGGACTACGACGGCCTCTACAATGCGCTCGACGGTCGGAAGCCAGGTGACAAAGCGAAGGTCGACGTGGTCCGCGGGCGGCAGCGCCGCACGGTCGAGGTGGAGCTGCAGACGCTACCGCAGGCTCCTTGAGGTCCACGGCGGGGACGGGGACGTGCCCTCGCCGCCCCGCCGCCTGCGACACGAGGGCGGGCGAACGGTGGAGCACGGCTTTGCCTGCGACACGTGCGCTGCCGCGTGACCGCCTCCGTCGGTCGGGCGTCATCGCGTCTCAGGGCGTGGTGGGGAATTTCAGGAGGCGCCGCGTCCCGGGCATGGGGCGCGAAGGCTCATGGGGCTTCCGCATCCACGGCTGCCTGGAGACCCGACCGGGGAACCCGGAGGAGCCGGACCTTACTTCCTGAGGAGTTGTCCCACATCGTGGGCGGTGTCACGTGCTCGACGCACAGACCGCTCCTCTTTCCAGCATTGCAGCTTCTCCCCTGGTGAGCGCTGTGTACCATCGTCTGCTCGGGATACCGGAGGGCGACATGGATGATCCGGTCAGCCTGGGCGACGTCATCGCGGAGAAGTACCGCATTGATCGTGTGCTCGGACGTGGGGGGATGGGCGTCGTGGTGGCGGTCACGCATCTCCGCCTACAGAAGCAACGCGCCATCAAGCTGATGCTGCCTCACGCCGTGGAGATCCATGGTGCGGCCGAGTGCTTTCTTCGGGAGGCGTGGACGGCGTGCGCGCTGGAGAGCGACCACGTCGCACGGGTGATCGACGTGGGCGAGCACGGTGTGGTGCCCTTCATGGTGATGGAGCACCTGGAAGGCAACGACCTCGCGGCGGTGCTCGCCCGGCGCGGAACGCTGTCGGTGCGGGACGCCACGCGGTACGCGATCGAGGTGTGCGATGCGCTCGCCGAAGCGCACACGCTGGGGATCGTCCACCGTGACATCAAGCCAGCCAACCTGTTTCTCGCGCAGCGTCGGCATGGCGCGGTGATGGTCAAGGTGCTCGACTTCGGTCTGGCGAAGATCGCGGTCAGCCCGCCGCCCGAGAGCCAGCGCGGGCCGATGAGCACGGGGCTGCTCGCAGGCTCGCCTTGCTACATGTCGCCGGAGCAGGCGCAGACGCGGCGTGACATCGATGGGCGCAGCGATCTCTGGTCGCTCGGGGTGGTGCTGTACCAGATGGTCACCGGGAAGCTGCCCTTCGGTCAGCAAGGGGCGACGGTGCTCCCGCTCATTGCCGCGATCTGCGAGAAGGAGCCGACACCGCCCTCCGAGCTGGTGAGCAACCTGCCGCCTGGGCTCTCGGCGGTGATCCTGCGCTGCCTGGAGAAGGACCGCGAGAAGCGCTTCCAGTCCGCGGCCGAGCTGGCGGTGGCGCTGGCGCCGTACGCGCCGGTGGACTGCGCGCCCGTGGTCGCGCGCATCCGGCAGGTGATGGGATGCCCAGCGTCGATGATCCCCGATGCGTCGCCGATCCGGCTGATCGCTGTGAGCGATCTGCCGCCGCCGCCGGTGCTCGATCCGAGTCCAGCGCTACTTTCTGCCGACGCGACGGTGCGGGTGGGCTCGCCAGGTGCGACGCCGGTTCCCGCTTCTCGGTCGCGTGCTGCGCCGGTGAGCGTGTCCACGGTGAACCCGGTCGTGGCGACGGTGACGCCGTCAGCACCCTCGGTGAGGCCTGCGCTGCCGTCGGCACTGATGCCCACGTTGCCGCCGAAAAAGGCGGTGTCGTCGCGGCCCCCGGCGTCATCGCTGGGTCCGGCGACCCTCACCAACGCGAGCTGGGATCGTAGCGGGATCTCGCTGACCCCGGTACCGGCACCGATGCCGCGGGCGATGCGCTCGCGCTCGCTGTGGGCGGCGGCGGCGGCAGCGGCAGCGGTCGTGATCTCCGCAGGGGTGGGGATGGAAGCGCGCCGGGGGATGGCGCGACCGCAGCTCCAGGAGCAGGCCCAGGCAGGGGTCGCGGTCGCGGTCGAGCTTGCTTCGGCGAGCATCCGCGCGCTCGGACGCTGAGGGGGCGCCCAGGGGGGCCAGTTTCTGCTACAGGCCTCGCCGTGCCCGATCTGGTCATCCACCCGGCAACCAAGCCGCTCTTCGGGAGCGTGCCGGTCCCTGCCGACAAGAGCATCACCCACCGCGCCATCCTGCTGGCTGGCATCGCCAGCGGGCGCAGCCGCATCCGGGGCGCCGCGCTGGGCGAAGACAACCGGGCGACGCTCGCCGCGCTCCGCGCGTTCGGGATTCGCATCGAGGAGCCGTCGCCCACGGAGATGCTGATCGAGGGAGCGGGGCTCCTGGGGTTGCAAGCGCCGGCCGCTCCCATCGACTGCGGGAACTCGGGGACGACGATGCGGCTGCTCGCCGGGGTGCTGGCCGCGCAGCGCTTCGTGACCCGGCTGATCGGGGATGCCTCGCTCTCGCGGCGGCCGATGGAGCGCGTGGCGCGGCCGTTGCGGATGCGCGGGGCGCGGATCGAGGGGAACCTGGATCCGCGGCGGGTGGGTGAGATCACCGCGCCGCTCGACATCGGCCCCTTGCCAGCACCGCATACACTGTGTGGCATCGAGTACGAGCTGCCCGTTGCGAGCGCGCAGGTGAAGAGCGCGCTCTTGCTCTCGGGGCTGTACGCGCCCGAGGCGACGTATGTGCGCGAGCCGATCGTGTCACGGGATCACACGGAGCGGATGCTGAGCGCGCTCGGTGTGCCGCTCCGTACCGCGGGGGCGATGGTGGAGCTGGACCCGTCGGGCTGGTCGGGCGAGCTGCCGGCGCTGGATGTGGAGGTGCCCGGGGACATCTCGGCAGCGAGCTTCCTCATCGCCGCGGCGCAGATCGTTCCGGGAAGCCACGTGACGGCGCGGCGTGTCGGCGTGAACCCGACCCGCACGGGGTTCCTGGAGGCACTGCGTGGGATGGAGGGGGTGTTCGCCGTGGAGGCGAGGGGCGAGGAGATGGGGGAGCCGATCGGGGATGTGCACGGCGGCGCTGCGGCGCTGCGGGCCACGCGCGTCGGTGGGGAGGTCGTGGCGCGCGCGATCGACGAGCTGCCCATCCTGTGCGTGCTGGCGGCGCGGGCGCGCGGGGTGACCGAGGTGCGTGACGCCGCGGAGCTGCGGGTAAAGGAGAGCGATCGCATCGCGGCGATGGCGAGGGTGCTCCGCGCCTTCGGTGTGGCGTGCGAGGAGCGGCCGGATGGGATGCTGATCGAGGGACGCGAGGAGGGGGCGTTCACTGCGGCAGAGGTGGAGAGCGAGGGGGATCACCGGGTCGCGATGGCAGCGGCCGTCCTGGGGCTCTGCGCCGATGGGCCGAGCCGGGTGCGCGATGCGGCGTGCATCGCGACGAGTTTCCCGCGCTTCGTGGGGACGCTGCGCGCCCTCGGCGCGACGATCGAGGTGACGAGCGACGGGGGGGCCGAGTCCGGTGGCGGAGAGGGAGCGAAGGCGTGAGCGGCGAGACGATGCGGCGGCTGTGTGTCGCGATCGATGGCCCCGCGGGTGCGGGGAAGGGAACGGTGGCGCGGGGGCTCGCGGCGCGTCTCGGCTACCTGCTGCTCGACACGGGGGCGCTCTACCGGACGGTGGCACTCGCCGCGTCGAGGGTGGGGCTCGGCTGGGGTGACGCGGAGGGCATCGCGGCGCTGGCGACGCAGCTCGCCGAGCAGGAGCGGATCGTGCTGCCCGGGGTGAAGCGGCCAGAGACGCAGCGGGCGGGCGGGATGCAGGTGCTGCTCGACGGTGAGGATGTCTCCGACGCGATCCGGACGCCGGAGATCAGCGTGGGGGCGAGCCGGGTGTCGGCGATCCCTGCGGTGCGGCAGGCGCTGCTGGCGATGCAGCGGCAGGCAGGGGCCTCGGGGGGTGTGGTGCTCGAAGGGCGCGACATCGGGACGGTGGTGTTCCCGGATGCGGAGGTGAAGTTCTTTCTCACGGCACCGGCCGAGGTGCGCGCGCGGCGTCGCTACGACGAGCTGGCGGCCCGTGGGGTGGGGGTGAGCTTCGAGGACACGCTGACCGACGTGGTCGAGCGCGATCGGGCCGACTCGGAGCGTGCGGTCGCGCCGCTGCGTCAGGCGGAAGACGCCATCGTCATCGACTCTGCGAACCGCGCCCCCGAAGAGATCGTCGAGGAGATGGTGCGCGTCGTGGAGGCCCGTGCGGGCGTGCGCTGAGCGCGCCTCGGCCTCGGAAGAGCCGGGGCCAGGCGAGGGACCGTCACGCCGGGGGCAAGGTGTCGGCGCGAGGATCGATGCGGGGGGAAGACCTTCGGTGCTGCAGAGGCTGACGCAGAGCGGAAGGGGAATGCGGGGGGTCGTGCTCGGAGGCACGTGTCTCGCGCTGTCGACGGCTGGGCTGTGCGGGTGTTCGGAGATCCCTGGCGCTGCGCCCGGGCCGAGGCCGCCGCACGTCATCCGGCGTCTCGACGCGAGTGAGCTGCTCCCTGCGGATCTGGACCTGGTGATACGGGTGGACGTCGCGCGCATGCGCGCGGGTCTCGGTGCGGCTGCAGCCGAGCAGCTCGCGGCGCGCGCGCTCGCCGACGAGCCGGACGCGCTGCTCGGTGAGGCGGCGAGGCGCGCAGACGTGGTGTGGATCGGGTTGCGACTCGCTCACCTCGACGAGGGGGATCGGGTCATCGCCTTCGAGGGGAGGATGACCGAGCTCGAGCCGTCCTCGGCGACCTGGGACGTCCGTCCGCAGCTGCGCGAGGGCGTCGACGTGTTCGATCGGCGGGACGATCCGCCGCGCGCCGGGGTGGCCAGGATCGTGCGGCTGGGAGAGCGCGCGCTGATCTTCGCGTCCCCGGTGGAAGCGAGCAGCGTGGGCCGGGTGCTGCGCGATGGCCCCGACGAGGGGCGCGGTGATCCGGCTGCGGATGGGCTGGTCAGCCTCGATCTCAAGGCGGGGAGGCTGCCGTCGCACCTCGAGCGCAGCTTCCCTTCGATCGCGAACGTGATCGGAGGCGTGGAGCGCGTCCGCGCGAACAGCATGCTCGACGAGGAGGGCGCGCTGGTGGAGGCGGAGATCGTGGCGCACACGGCCGACGGGGCGCAGCGCGCACGCCGCTTCCTGGAGGTCCTCCGCGACAATGTGCGCGATTTGCGCTACGCAGAGATCATGAAGGCGCTGAGCATCGAGCAGATCGAGCGAACGGTGAGGGTGCGCTGGAAGCTTCCCTCGCAGGTGGTGCTCGCGCTGCTCTCGGGCGGGGAGCCCGGCTGACCGTGGCGCGCACGCTGATCGATCCGCCGTCTGGCGGAGACGCCCGGCCCACCGTCATCGACGATCCGCATCAAGGGGCCGCCCCAGGGCCGGCTCCGTTCGATCCGACGCAAGGTGCGCGGGCGACGGTGATCGACGGGCCCGCAGGTGGGCCGGCTGGAGGCGCTCCGCTTGGGCCGAAGCCAGGGCCGTCGCGCGGGGCGCGGATCGGCTGCGCGGTCGCCGCGATCGGGCTCACGCTCGGTGCGATCGTCGGCGGGCTGCTCTGGTTCTACTTCGGCGTGGTGAACTACGAGCCGGTCGCGCGTCGACACATCCCTGGCAACGCCAACGTGGCAATCCGCGTCGACGCCGCGGATGTCGCGCTCTCGGCACCCGTGCGCAAGCACCTGTGGCCGCTGGTGGACATCAACGTTGGGGGAAAGACCCGGAAGTCGCGGCTGACCTCGGCGACGGGCGTGAGCTTCGCCGACGTGCGCGAGCTGGTCGTGGCGTCCACCGATGCGACGAGCTGGGTGGTGCTGCTGGGTGGCAAGATCAAACCGGGAGGTGTGGTGCCCGGCGTCGAGAAGGTGGCGCGCGAGGAGAGCTGGCCCGGCTGGCGGCGTGACGCCGATCTGATGATCGGTCCAGGCGGCGTGACGATCGGTCAAGCCGAGGACGGGACGATCCTCATCGGTACGGACACGCCCATCGTGCGCGCGTCGCTCATTGCTTCGGACGACTGGCAGCGGATCGGTCTCCCGGAATCAGGGACGATGACGTTCGTGGTCACCCGCGAAGCGTGGGATGGCGTCGGTGGTGAGCTGGGAGGGCTGCTGACGAACGGGGGCCGCGGGTTGTTCCGGCGCGCGGGCCGCACCGTGGGCTCATTCACGCTGGACGAGGCCCCGAAGATCGCGATGCGCGTCTCCCCCGTGAGTGGCGAGACGGCGGCCACACTGACCGAGGATCTGAAGACCATCGTCGCCGGCCTCAAGCTGGTGATGCTGCTGATGCCGGACCGCATGGGGGAGAAGCGAGCGCTTCAATCCACGGTCATCACGGCCGCGACCGACGCGGCTGAGGTCAACACGGTCTGGCCCGCGGATGGCCTAGATCAAGCGTTCCAGCGCCTCGCCACCACCCTCCGGTCCTTCTCGTCTCCCTGAGCGCCAGCCCCTGCATGGGCGTCGGAAGGGTCTGCCCTCGGCAGAGGAACGGCGTCGGGCTGGGATGCGGATTTACCCGCATATTCCCGGTCGCCTGATAAAAATTACCCTGGCTCGGACGTTGCATTGACAGAGGGGCTTGCCGGGATTACACGCTCGCCTCTCCCGAGGGGACGGGTGCATGCTGCGGGTGCGTCCGCTCTTCCGTCTTGTGAGTGCCAGCTCGGATAGAGCAGGCGAACGCTCGGCGAATCCCAGGGAAGGAAAGGAAATAAGAACCGGTAACATGACAAGCAACGTGATTATGGAGGAAGCCTCGTCCGGAATGGACAGCTTCGCCTCGCTCTTCGAGCAGAGCGTCGAGGGAGGCGATTTCGCGCGCGAGGGGGAGATCATCGCGGGCACGGTGGTGGCGGTAAACCGCGACTCCGTGGTCGTCGACATCGGTGGCAAGAGCGAAGGCGTCATCCCTCTGCGGGAGTTCGCTGACGCCGGCGGTCAGTCGGCCGTGAAGGCTGGCGACAAGGTCGATGTCTACATCGAGAGCCGTGAGAACGACGACGGCCTCGTCACCTTGTCGAAGGAAAAAGCCGACAAGATGAAGGTCTGGGATGAGATCTCGAACGCCTGCGAGGCGGATGAGCTCATCGAGGGGACCATCAGCCAGCGTGTGAAGGGTGGCCTGTCCGTCACGATCAAGGGTGGCGTGAAGGCATTCCTTCCGGGGTCGCAGGTCGACCTCCGCCCGATCCGGAACTTGGACAAGCTGATCGGGCAGACCTACAAGTTCAAGGTCATCAAGTTCAACAAGAAGCGTGGCAACATCGTGCTGTCGCGGCGCGTGCTCCTGGAGCGCGAGCGCGACGAGATGAAGCAGAAGACGCTCGAGACCCTGACCGAGGGCATGGTCGTCAAGGGGACCATCAAGAACATCACCGAGTACGGCGCCTTCGTCGATCTCGGCGGTATCGATGGCCTCCTGCACATCACCGACATGTCCTGGGGTCGGGTCAACCACCCCAACGAGGTGTTCCAGGTTGGCGACGAGGTCACCGTCAAGGTCCTCAAGTACAACCCCGACACCGAGCGCGTCTCCCTGGGCCTGAAGCAGACCCAGGAGGATCCGTGGAACCACGCCGAGGAGGCCTACCCGGCCGGCAAGAAGGTTCGCGGCAAGGTCATGTCGATCACCGACTACGGCGCCTTCGTGGAGCTGGAGCCGGGCATCGAGGGCCTGATCCACGTGAGCGAGATGAGCTGGACCAAGAAGGTCAAGCACCCGTCGAAGCTCCTCGAGGTCGGCCAGGAGATCGAGTGCCAGGTACTCGAGGTCGACGCACGCGCGAAGCGCATCAGCCTCGGTCTCAAGCAGCTCGAGCCCGATCCCTGGATGCTCTTCACGGACAAGTACCACCCCGGCGACAAGATCGCGGGCAAGGTCCGTTCGCTCACCGACTACGGTGTGTTCGTCGGGATCGAAGAGGGCGTCGACGGCATGGTCCACAAGAGCGATCTCTCGTGGACGGTGCGGGTCAACAACCCGAGCGACCTCTATCACAAGGGTGATGAGGTCGAGGCGATCATCCTCTCGATCAACCACGACGAGAAGAAGGTCTCCCTCGGCATCAAGCAGCTCTGGGACGATCCCTGGCCGACGATGCTCGCCGAGTTCCCGCCCGGGAAGGTCGTGGAGGAGTCCCTCGTGGTCAGCCTCTGCGAGTACGGCGTGTTCGTCCGCCTGCGCGAGGGCATCGAGGGCCTGGTGCCCACGAACGAGGTCACCGACCCCGAGGGCGGCAAGCTCAAGGTGGGCGACAAGGCCAAGGTCGAGGTCTCCTCGCTCGACACGGTGGACCGCCGGCTCTTCGCCACGATGAAGAACATCGGGATGGAGCGTCCTGCGCCTCAGCCGCGTCAGCAGCAGAAGCGCAAGGAGGAGGGTGAGGAGAAGCCGGTGGCCGGTACCATCGGTGACCTGATCAAGGAGAAGTTGGGCGCCAAGCTCGACCTCAAGTGATCGACTCCTGACACGACGGTAGAAGGCCGGTCCCCGATGGGGGCCGGCTTTTTGCTTTCCGGGCGGTGTACGATGCGCCTGATGTTCCGCCTTCTGGTTCCCGTCGCGGCCCTGGTCGCCTCGGCCCTCGTCCTGGCACCGAACCTGGCGTCTGCCCAGGAGAGCGCGCTGCCGAGGCGCTCCCCGCTGGTCCGTCCGGCAGCTCCGGCGCTCGCGCCCAGGGATCCGTGGGTCGGGCATGACAAAGCGCTTCACTTCACGGCATCTGCAGCGATTGCAGGGGGGGGGTACGCGCTGGGAGCGCTCGGGACACGCGATGTGCCAGGACGTCTCGCCGTGGGGGCGATTCTGGCGCTGAGCGCAGGGGCCACCAAGGAGGTGCTCGACGCCGCCGGGTTCGGTCAGCCCTCGCTCCGGGACCTGGCTTGGGACGTCGTGGGCACCGTCTTCGGGCTGCTCTTTGCCGCCTCCGTGGACTACGCGGCGCGCCCCGCGTGGTTCGCCCCGGGGCGCTGACGTTCCGCGGCCGGGCGGCGCTGACGCACCGCTGCCGCGCGGCGCTGACGCACCGCTGCAAGGGCAGCGCCGGTCGCTCCTCGCGGCACCCGGACCAGCTGCGCCCGATCGGCCCTCGCTTCCGGCTTTTCCTGCGCAGCGGCGCGTCCCTCGCGCCCTTGCGCCATGCTAGCGTCTCGCCTGATGGGCAATCCGCTCTGGGCTCCCTGGCGCATGGAGTACATCCTGGGGCCGAAAGACCGCGGCGAGTGCATCTTCTGTGGCGTTCACGACGCCTCGGAGGACGAGCGGCGGAGTCGGTTCGTGGTGGCTGTCACGCCCTGCGCCTTCGTGATGCTCAACCGCTATCCATTTGCCGCGGGCCACCTGCTCGTCGTCCCGCACGTGCACGTGGCCGCGCTCCATGAACTCTCCGCGCCGGATCACGATGCGCTCTTCCGGCTCGTGCGGGAGACGGCCACGCGGCTCCAGCGGGCGGTGCGCGCCGAGGGGCTGAACATCGGAATCAACCTCGGCGCGGTTGCTGGCGCGGGCGTTGCGGCCCACCTGCACGTTCACATCGTGCCTCGATGGTCGGGCGACACGAATTTCATGCCCGTGCTCGCCGACACGCGCGTCATGCCCCAGGCGCTGGAGGCGACGCGCGATCACCTTCTCGGCTTCTTTCAAGATCTGCCGTCGGACGACGGCGGCAGCGCGGCTACGTGAACGAGGGATCTGGGTTGCAGCGATCCACCAAGAGCACGCTTTTTCTGACCATCAGCGCCGTTCTCGCCGTCGTCATCGTGGTGTGGGCGCGGGCGGTCCTTCTACCGTTCATCCTTGCGCTGATCGTGGCCTACGTCAGCACGCCTGCGGTGCTCCGGCTGGAGCGCATCCGGATTCCCCGCTGGGCGGCCATCCTGCTGGTGTACGCGATCGCGCTGGGGGCGATCGGGGGCTTCGTGGCGATCGCGGTGCCCCGCCTCATCACCGAGGGGAAGGCGCTCACCCGGGAGGCACCTCGCTACGTCGCGCGTGCCCGCGAGCAGTGGCTCCCGTTGCTCGACGAGCGTCTCCGGAGCTGGACGGGGCGTGATGCGCCGCAACCATCCGTGCCGCCGACGGAGGATCGCGTCACCGTTCCAGGGGCACCTCCCGAGCCGGCCGAGCCGGAACGCGCACCGTTCCGCATCGTGCGTCTCGACGACGGCTCGTTCGATGTGCAGCTCTCCGGAGACGTGCAGCTCCGCGAGGTGCAGGGCGGCGTGTGGAAGCTCGAGCAGGAACGACCGAAGCCCGTGCTCACCAGCGCGACCATGCTCCAGGAGGGGATGGATCGCGCCTTCCAGTTCCTCGGCCAGAACTCGCTCACCCTCCTCAAGCTGGGCAAAGAGATCGCGTCCGCCATCTCCCGCGGCATCTTCACGCTCTTCATCACGCTGATGCTCGCGGGCTACATCATACTCACCCACGAGCGCATCCTGGGGTTCTTCCGTGAGCTGTGGCCACCGGAGAACCGGCCGTCATTCGATCGCTTCCTGCGTCGGCTCGATCGGGGGCTCTCGGGGGTCGTGCGCGGGCAGCTCCTGATCTGCCTGGTGAACGGGGTGCTCTCGGCGATCGGGTTCTGGCTGTTCGAGCTGAAGTACTGGCCGATTCTCTCGATCCTCGCCGGTGTGATGTCGCTGATCCCGATCTTTGGATCGATCTTGAGCTCGATCCCGGCGGTGGCCATCGGTCTCACACAGTCACCGGCGACGGCCTTCGGCGTGCTTGCCTGGATCGTGGGCATCCACCAGCTGGAAGCGAACTTCCTGAACCCGAAGATCATCGGGGACGCAGCGAAGATCCATCCGGTGCTCGTCGTGTTCTCGCTGCTCGTGGGCGAGCACTACTTCCAGATCGCTGGAGCGCTCTTCGCGGTGCCCTGCCTGTCGATCGTGCAGACGATCTTCCTGCACTTCCGGGAGTCGGCACTCGGGCTGCCAGACCCGACGTCGACGATTCCCCCGGGGCGTCCGGCCGCCACGCCACCGAACACGCCGATTCCACCGCCATTGCCTCCCATCGACATGGCCCGTATGCCCCTCTCGACGGCAGGCGCGGAGGCCGGCGGCGGTGCCCTGAGCATCCAAGGGATCGAGCCCGATTCCGCCCGGAACCCCGAAGTCGCCGAGCGATAGCGCGCGGCTCGGGCATTCGGCGCTCTCTACCGTCAAGGAAACCGGATTCCACGCATGAGCAACCCTGGAAAGTCGAAGAAGCAGATCTCCAAGCAGCAGCGTGAGGATGCGCTCGCCGCCCTGCGCAGCAAGGCGCCGCCCGATCCCATGGCCCAGCTCAAGCCTCGGGCGCTGGCGATCAGAATCGGCATCGGTGCGCTGATCCTGTGGGGCATCGCGTTCGCGATTCCGGGCTGGTGGGCGAAGATCGTGGCCGCCGTCCTGACGGTGGCGGTGCTCGGCATCGTGCTGTGGGCGCTCCGGTTCACGAAGCGGACCCAGGCCGTCGCGCAGATCGTGCGCCAGGCCGACTCTGCAGAGGCGCGGAAGGAGGCCATCTCCAAGCTGGAGTCCGACTTCAAGAAGGATGATGTCGCGGCGACGTTCGCCAAGGCGCAGCTCCAGCTCCAGGAGGATCCGCGCACCGCGCTGAGCACGCTGGAGTCGATCAAGCTGGAGAAGCTGATGCCTCCGATGGCCGACGAGGCCCGGGCTCAGCGGGCGATGATCCACCTCATGCTCGGTGAGACGGACGAGGCGCGTGGGCTGGTCGATCCCATCGATCTGTCCCGTCACAAGGAGCCGAGATCTCGGGCGACCCTGGCGGCGATCGTGGGTGAGGCCTGGGCGCGGACAGGTCAGGCGAAAAAGGCGGTCGAGCTGCTGGAGACTTTCGATCCGAGCGACGCTGCGTACTCCGATCTCAAGCCTCAGCTCCTGCGCGCGCGCGCCTTCGCATACGCCTGGGCGAACAACAGCCAGAAGATGAAGGGCACGCTGAGGGCGCTCTCGGCGATGAATGTCCAGTTCCTGACAGGCTTCATCACCAAGAAGAAGCACCCGATGGGGGTGAATCCCCGGGGCGTCCACCCGGCGCTGGAGAAGGAGGCGCTGGAGGTGCTCACGCGCTCTGGCGCCGTGCCGCGCAAGATGCAGATGCGGCGGGTCTGAGGCGCCAGACGGCGAAGGCTCGGCGCCTTCGAGGGGACCGAATGCCGTGCCCCGGATGCGTCCGAGGCATTGATGGGCCCTCTTGACGCCGGCCAGGTCCGCCGGTTCACATGGCGGCCTCATGCAAGGCACCGCCCTGATCTACAGCTCGCACGAGCGTTGCAACTACATCCACAACGACCTCATCGTGCAGCGGGCGCTGCGCGGCAGAGACAACAAGCGCATCCTCTTCCTGCCCATGTCGGAGACGCCGCAGGGGGGCAGCGAGATGGAGCGGCAGGAGTTTTCCTGGGGTCGATTCCGCTATTTCTTCAGCTTCTACCAGCGCTTCGGACTCGAAGCGGTGCCGTTCTTTTGGACGAGTTCCCTGCGGAAGGAGGACGTCGACCTGTTCTGGCACCACCTGTGGAGTTCGGAGGTCGTGCTGCTGGGTGGCGGGTATCCCTCGCAGGGGCTGTGGCGCTACAAGGAGCTGGGGGCTCGGTTCAGTGGAGAGGCCGGGAAGTTCGGTCGCATCCTGCACGAGCGGCGTCAGCGGGGGCTGCTCACGGTGGGTTTCTCGGCGGGCGCGGATCAGCTCTGCGAGCACCTGTTCCGGAAGACCTGGGACTCGCCAGGGGATAGCGATGGCTTCGGTCTGGTGCGGCGGACGATGGTGACCTTGCACCACGACGCGTCACGGAACGGCGACCTCCACTTTGCAGCGCGTCGCTTCCCGGACCAGATGCTCTTCGGATTGCCGAACGACTCGGGGCTGAACACCGACTGGGGTGTGCTGCCCAGCGGGAACATCTGGCAGGTGTACGACTTCGTGGTCGATACGTCGTGGGACGACCCGAGCGATCAGTTCCACATCAGGACCCGCCAGGGCGCGCTCGTCGATCATTTCGACGCCGAGGGGCGGCACTGGGGCTTCCGGGGCGGGGACAAGCTGGTGCGGATCGAGTCCCCCGACGGACGTTATCGTGACGCCTGGATGAGCAGCGGCGGGCGGTTGATCAACTACTGGAGTCGGCAGCCTTCTGCGTTCCACCGCGTCGAGGATGTCCTCGCGTCTCACTGACGTGAACGGCTACCCTGAGGCGCGTTGGCCAGCACTGATCGCAGTCTGACGCGCCGCACGCTGATCCACATCGCCGTCTTCGCGGGGGGCTCCGTGGCGCTGCTGGCGTTGCTGAGCGGGCTGCTGCTGTGGGTCTCGGGTCGTGTGGTGCCCGCGGTGGTCGAGGTTCGAGAGGATGCTTCGGCTGGCGTGAGCAAGCGCGCTGGTCCTCGGCGAGCACCAGGGATCGAACCACAGCGTGAGGGCAGCGCGTCCGAGGCCGTCGAGGAGTCGTCGGTGGAACCTGCGGAGCCTCACCCGGAGGAGGAGCGCTGGGCCCGCTGCTGCGACGCGCTGGATCGGGCGGCGAGGCAGGCCCCTGCGGAGGATCGTCTGATTTACCAGGCAGCGCAGCGGGCGTGTCGGGGCGTGCTGGGGGATGCCAAGGGGGGAGAGGCGATCCGGGCGATGCTCAAGGAGGAGAACTTGCCGCCGGAGTGTCGTTGAGCCGCCTCAGAAGCGAGCCCGCCGTAGCGTGAGGAGCCACTCGTCGAGGGCGTCAGCGTTGGGCGGCTCCTCGGGCAGGGGCGAGCGTTCGTGGGCTTCCGTCAGCGTGGTGAAGGCGCGTCCGATCTCCCCCGCCCATCGGTCGCGTACGTTTTCTGGCAGCTCCGAGCGTTCTCCGGAGCGCTTGATGTCGATGAGCTCGTGGGCCGAGGAGAAGCCATACTGGTCGAGCAGGAGCGTCACGTCCGTCACCACGGTTCCTGTGGTGAGGGCGTGTGCTCCAGTCAGCGCGGTGCGCAGGACATAGAGCAACTTCTTCACCGAGGCGCGCTCGCTCGCCTCCCAGGCGTGACGCTGGCTGGTGGCGAAGCCCAGGTAATGACGAAAGACGCGGCGCGAGAGGGCGCCGAGGCACAAGGGCTTCAGAGCATCGAGTTCAGGTGCGGTCCGCAGGGGAAAGGGCCCGAGGATGCGCTCGATGTAGTTGCCGTTGCCTTGAAGGACGCCGAGCAGGACGGGGTGGATCTCGTTGGAGCTGTAGTCCACCTCGACGCCGTCGATGATCTCGAGGCGCGATGGGCTCGCCGCGCTGCGCATCAGGCCGAGGAGCCGTCTGGTGGGCTCGATGTGGATCGACTTGAGGTCGAGATCGCTGTCTGGCGACGGGAAGCCGTAGGCATGCGCGCCGCTGAGGGACACGACCAGGTGGGCACGTTGTCTCTCCTCTTCGTCGAGGACCCGGTCAGCCACGATTTGCTGTCTGGCGTCGAGCACCGTCATGTTCATGGGTCGTCTCCCTGAGTCTGAGTTCCTTCCCCCTCATCCCAGACCGAGACGGGAGCGGGGGGCGCATCGCGACCGAGCGGGCCGGGTGCGCAGACGAAATGGCGCCGTGCAATCTCCTCGCGGATCCGACGGAGGAGGGCCTCCGCGCGACCGACGTCGGGATGCGGGGGGAGCTTCGTCACTCGTCTCGCTTCTTCCAGCTCGGGCGTCAACGCTTCGGCGGTCGCGAGGGTGCGCTCGAGCGGCCACTGGCCGCTCTTGATGGCGAGTAGCTGCTCTCGGAGCGCGCCGCGTGCCGTGAAGTCGACCTCTCCGACGCGGAGCCACTGGATGGCCATCGAGAGGAGGCGCACGAGGTTGTAGGCATTCTTGGGGCGCAGGTCGCGGCTGAGATCGAGATCGCGGCGCGCCGTGCATGCAAAGTTCACGAGAGAGGGGAAATCCCGGGTAGGGATCAGGCCCTGATCGTGAAGGGAGCGGTAGAGCTGTTTCACGTGTTCCTTCGCCATCAGGTGCCGATCGGCCTCGGTGGGGGCGGCACGTGGGCTGACGTCGGCGAGGCGCTGGGCGACCGCATCGAGGGAGAGGGAGGGAGACTGTCCGAGCCAGTCGAGGATCAGCTCGCGATGCTGGGCCAGGCGCTGCGCCTGCTCCAGGCGCTTGAGCTGAGAGAGCGCGTAGCGGCCGAAGCTGCCGTAGATCGCCGAGGAGACGAACGCCGAGCGCGCTTCGAGGATCCACTCGCCGATGGGATCGAGGGGGCGCGCGCTGGCGACGAAGAGGGTCTCCAGGGTGTTGGGGTCCGCCCTGAGCGCCTGGCGGAGCGCCTTTTCCACCTCCCAGTAAGCGGTGCTTCCGTCGTTGCTGACGAGATCGGAAGGGGGCTGGGAGAGACCTGCCGTCCAGGGGAACGGGAGAGCGAAGATCCCGCGGCGGTCCGTGTCGGAGCCCTCGTTCGCCAGGCCCCACGCGCGCGAGCCGACGGTGGTCTCGAGCACGGCGCATGGTGTGAGGGCGTCCCAGGCGGCGCTCCGACGCTCGGCGTGGCGGACCTGACCAACCTTGCGCGGAGACAGCTCGTGGCGTTGGTAGCGGACCACGCCGATGCCGACCAGCATGACGTCGAGGCCTTCGTCCCGCGTGGCCATCACCCGGCCGACGGCACCCTGTGGGATTCGACGCTCGTCGATGAGCCGATCGACGCGGGTGATGACCTCGGTCCCGTTCGGGAGCGCGACGGCGAGAGGATCGAGATGCCAGGCCGCGCAGGCGGAGGTCCATGGTGTCGGAGCCTAGCATCGACGTTCACGAGGGGGTGCGCCAGGGGTCGGCTGCTTGACGGCGTGCACGGCGCGCGGCAGGCGGTGGGTATGGCGACGAAGCCCTGTGTCTTCTGCAACATCGTGCGCGGCTCGATGCCTGCGCACGTCGTCCTCGACGAGCCTCATGCGATGGCCTTTCTCGATCACCGGCCGCTCTTCCCGGGTCACTGCTTGCTGGTCCCGCGGGGCCACGTCGAGGTGTTGACCGAGCTTCCTGCTGAACTCGTCGGTCCTCTGTTCACGAGCGCCCAGCGCCTCGCACGTGCGGTCGAAGCTTCTCTCGGCGCAGAAGGGACGTTCGTCGCCATGAACAACCGGGTCAGTCAGAGCGTGCCGCACCTGCATGTCCACGTGGTGCCGCGGCGCAAGAAGGATGGCCTGAAGGGGTTCTTCTGGCCGCGGCACCCCTATGCGAACGAGGGGGAGATGATTGCTGTGAAAGAGGCGCTCCTCGCCGGACTTTCAGTCTGATGCGTGAGCGACGCGTGCCGTCCATCGGAAACCGTCCACGCGATGTCGAATGAAGAGACGACGGTGGGAAGGCGCGTAACGGTGGAGGGGGTAGCTGATAAGAAGCTCACTGCATCGGCCGCGCCAGAGTGGATAGTTCGCGTGCGGCTGAGCATTTCGTGCAGCTCACCTGCATCCTTTTCACAGGTCTTCAGGAACACCGTGAAGTGCTGTGCATCTTCGCCGCACCCATCGCGCGACATGTTCGTGAGTGGTGTCGTCACGAGATCGCGAAAGTGATTTGTGACCGAAATCCCCGTTGACCGTGAACCGATTTCAATGAATCGTGGGATCCAACATCGCCCATCTCAGTCCTGCACGCCGGCCAAGGCGACATGCAAGGAGACCAGTCACCCTGCGAATGGAGATTCAAGTCATGGCTAAGTACAGCGGTCTCGCTCTGTCGTCCTTCGTTGCTGGCGCACTTCTGACGTTCGCTGCCTCCACGGCACAAGCAGCTCCCGGCGACCCGCCGCTTCACCTGACGTACATGTACGATCTGACCGCCGCGCTCGACGGCGTCGACAGCGCGAACACCTGGATCAACAACTCCGACCCCTGCGCGATTACCTGGGCGGAGAACAATGCGACGGCGAATGCCGCGACCAAGGGCGCTTGCTTCTACACGCTGGCGCTGCGGAAGGCCGACCCCACGCTCACGACCTCGCGGCTCAATCAGTGGTTCGCCTCCGGCAGCCCCGACTCGCCTACCTACTACGACCACATCGTGGCGCAGCACCGGTTCCACAATATCGTTGATGTCGATCATATTTTCTCCGGTGACGTTCTCGTCGCGAAGTACACGACGCAGCAGAACGTGACGACCGGTTACCTGATGGTGGTCAGCGACATCGAGTTCCGTGAGTCGCTCGCCGACGGAACGGAGCGCTACCTGGTTGAGGTGATCGACTCCACCCGTGATCCCCATGGCAAGTACGACACGCGCTGGCGCACGGGCGTTCCCCACGCCCAGGGGGTCGGCCGCGGGCTGATCTTCCTCGATGCCGACCCCAGCACGGGAGCGATCATCGGCCATTCCTGGAGCGACCAGGGCCTGGCAAACTCCGACTACTACACGCTGGCTCAGCGCCCGATCGTCGCCGGCCGCTTCGATCGGAATCAGGTTCCCTGAACCGAATCCACCTTTCGTGGTGAGCAAGCCGCAGTTCCCTCGGGGACTGCGGCTTTTTCGTTCGTAGCTTCCGAAATCCAAGCCAGGTCATCCAGCAGCCAGGTGGCTCCGTTAGAAGACGTACCAACCGGCAAGCGTTGGTCTGCATCGTCGTCCGGAGTTCCCAAGATGTGAGAGGCGCAAGTTATGCTCGCACGTGATGCGGGCAGCCCAGCATGCCGCCGTTCTCCTCGCCCTTGCGTGTGCCTGTCGGGGATCTTCGGTGCCTCAGCAAGCGCCGTCCGAGTTTCCGCAAGGGCTTGAAACTCAAGGCGAGCCGTCCAGGTCGCCCAAGGGGGCCCTGGTTGAACTCGTGGAGTCCTGGCCTGTCGAGACGGGACTGGATCACCCTGAGATCCCTGACGCCGCCGAGGTCTGGAGGGAGATGATCCAGGGGGCGACCACGACGCTCGACATCGCGCAGTTCTACATCAGTGACGCGCCCGGCAGCCGACTCGGGCCCATTCTAGGAGACGTCGAGGCCGCAGCAGCACGTGGTGTGCAGGTGCGCATCCTCGTGGACGAGATCTTCTACCGCCGTTATCCCGACGCAGCCGATCACCTCGCGACCCGCCCGGGAGTCACGGTCCGACGCTTCGACGGACAGAAGAACATGGGCGGTGTGCTCCACGCGAAATACATGCTCGTGGACGGGCGGGAGACCTATCTGGGGAGCCAGAACTTCGACTGGCGCGCGCTGGAGCACATCTACGAGCTCGGCCTGCGCGTGCGACTTCCTTCGGTGACGGCCACGTTCGAGCAGGTGTTCGCGCTCGACTGGGCGCTCGCTGGAGGTGACGCGACAGCTGCTCTGCAGGCAGGAGCTGGAGCGGAGACCACGCCCGCCGGGGTCATCGAAATGAAGCAGGAAGGAGAGCGGCTGCGGCTCCTTCCGGTGGCGAGTCCTCGAGGGTTTTTGCCTGGTGAGGTCTCGTGGGATCTGCCTCGCATGCGAGCGATGCTCGATGCTTCGCGGACGAGCGTGGAGCTGCAGCTGCTCAGCTACAGAGCGGCCATGCGCGACGGATCGCCTTTCCCCGACCTGGACGAGTCGCTGCGTCGCGCCGCGGAGCGAGGGGTGCGCGTGCGTTTGCTGGTGGCCGATTGGAGCAAGCGCGAGGACACGAGCCGCGCTCTGAAGGCGCTCGCGGATGTGCCGGGGATCGAGGTGAAGTTCATCTCCATTCCTCGGTGGTCAGGAGGGTTCATCCCGTTCGCACGTGTCGCTCATGCGAAGTACCTCGTCGTCGATGGGCGCGAGGCCTGGGTGGGTACGAGCAACTGGGAGGGGGACTACTTCACGAAGAGCCGCAATGTCGGGTTGATCCTCGAAGGCGGAGTGATTCCGAGGCAGCTCGGCGGGATCTTCCGGCAGCTCTGGGACGGACCCTACGTGGAGCGCGTGAACCCACGGGCCACGTATGTCGCGCCCGACATCGAACGAGAGAGTCCCGTCCCACCTCCTCTCTGAGAGGAGGTGGCTTGCTCGAAGGAGGCTGGGGCGCGCGGGAGGGGGGGATAAGGGAAGGAGCGGCCTCGATCAGGGCTGCTTCTTCTCCGTGATCGTGAACTGCACGCGACGGTTCTTCGCCTTGTTGGCGTCGGTGCTGTTGTCTGTGAGCGGCTGCGTGTCGCCATAACCCTTGGCGATGAGCTGCTTGGCATCGACACCTCGCTGGACGAGGGCCTTCTTCACGGCATCTGCACGTGCCTGGGACAGGAGCTTGTTGCGTATGGCCTGGCCCGAGTTGTCCGTGTGGCCCTGAACCTCGAGCTTGAGAATCTCGGGGTGCTGCTTGATGACGTTGGCGACTTCGTCGAGCAGACCATTGCTTTCGGATCGGATGAGCGCGCGATCCACCTCGAACTGGACCTGCTGGGAGATGATGATCTCCTTCTCCGTGAACTGCACCAAGGGGCAGCCGTGCTTGGCCGGATCTTCGTTCGGGAGCCCCTTCTCCTGCGGGCAAGCATCCTTGTCGTCACGGATGCCGTCGCCGTCGGTGTCGGGCGGGCAACCGTGGGTTGCAGGATCTTGGGTAGCTACGCCAGGTGCGTCGGGGCAGGCATCCTCGGCGTCGCTGATCTGATCGCCGTCCCGATCGGGCGGCGGCGGGCAGCCGTTCTTGCGAGGATCCTGGTTCGGGACACCTGCAACATCGGGGCAGGCATCGAGATCGTCGCTGATCTGGTCGCCGTCTCGATCGGCAGGCGGAGGGCAGCCGTGTTTCGACGGGATGTCGCTGGGCACTCCAGGCTGCTTGGGGCAGGCGTCGACATTGTCGAGGATGCCGTCTCCGTCGGTGTCGGGTACGGCGGGGGGCGGCTCCGGAGGAGGAGCCTCCTTCTTTCGTCTCCCTTCGGAGAAGGTGATTCCTGCACGCGCGCCGAAGAACGTCGCAGCCCCGATGCCGGGTGCGCAGCCGTCCAGCACGCCGCTCTGATGCCGCTGGTGATCGATGCCCACCATGCCGTGGAAGCCCAGGTGCTCCCCCGCCCACAAAATCCCGCCGAGGCCGGCCCGCAGGCCGAGGCCGGCAGAGCCGTGGGCCGAGCAAGAAGAGACGGTTGGCTGGAGCAAGCCATCGGCTCCTTGGGTGACGCCCGCGGTGGAGGCCGAGAGGCGCTGCCAGGTAGGCCCGATGCCGAGATGGAGAAAGAGGGACCCGAGCTCGCCTTCGACCGGATAGATGCGACCCTGAAACCAGAGCGCGTCGAGGCCACGGGTTACATCCGAGAAAGAGCCGCTGGCCTGCTCGTCATAGCGCTGGCTGTGGAGGAACGAACGCTCGTATCCGAGGCCGCCCACGAACTTGCCGTACTGCGGACCGATCAGAGCGGCAAAGCCGAGCTGGACGCCTCCGCGTTCTGCGAGGCTCCCTCCCAGCTCCGAGCCGACCCGGATCGTGCCGGCCGCGTAGAGATCGAGTTCCCCGCGAAATGGCAGCCAGGGCTCCGGCGCTTCAGGGGGCGGAGCGGCAGGCTCGGCCGGAGGTGCGCTCTGGGCCACTGCGGTCGAGGAGATGAAGAAGAGGGCGGCACCGAGCGAGAGCCTGGTCACGCCGGCAAGGTGCGGGCGAAATTGGAGCATGTGGCGCAAGGGAAAGCCGCGATCTGGCGACACGTCAAGCCTGGAGCGAGGGCTCCGTCGACCTGTGTCGACTCCAGGGGATTCGGAGCCATGTCGACCCCTCTGGGCCACGACGTGAGGTGTCGTGTGAGGCTCGAGGCCCGTGCAGGCTGTGCAGGCAATGAAACGCGGATTACCCTGGGCGCCCGCGTGCCGCATGGCGGCGCGCACGCGGGGAGGTGATCGTGTCTCTGCTGATCGACCCAGCCATCGCGGCGCGCGTGGACCGCATCGAGCTCCCCTTCAACCGCTTCGGCGTCGATCCTTACGGCGTCGCGAAGGAGCACGTCGCGCGCTTCATGACGCTGCTCCACCACCTGTACCACCACTACTTCACCGTAGGCCTGGTGGGGACCGAGCATGTCCCTCCCCGCGGCCGCGGGATGCTCGTGGGCAATCACTCGGGCGGGGTGGCTGTCGACGGTGCGATGGTGATCGCGTCGTGCTTCTTCGACAAGGATCCTCCGCGCTTGGCGCAGGGGATGGCCGAGAAGTTCATCGCGCGATTCCCCTTTGCCTCGCTCTGGTCGAGCCGCACCGGTCAGTTCACGGGCCTACCGGAGCAGGCTGCGCATTTGCTGGAGGACGAGCGGCTCCTCATGGTGTTCCCCGAAGGCTCGCGCGGGACGGCGAAGCTCTACAGCGAGCGCAACAGCCTGGTGCAGTTCGGAACAGGCTTCATGCGTCTCGCGCTCAAGACCCAGTCACCCATCATCCCCTTCGGCTTCGTGGGAGGTGGAGAAGCCGTACCCACGATCGCCAACGCGTACAGATTGGGTCGACTGCTCGGCGTTCCCTACATCCCCGTCACCCCTTGGCTGGCGCCCATCCCGCTGCCGGTGCGGGTGGAGCTCACGTACGGTGAGCCGATGATCTTCAGCGGAACAGGCACAGAAGAGGACGAAGTGATTCAGGGCTACGTGGACCAGGTGAAGCAGAAGATCGCGGACCTCATGGAGGAAGGGCAGCGGAGACGGAGGGACGAAGCCTCGGCCCGCCCGAGGGGAGCGGAGGAGTGGGCGTGAGGGTCCTCGTCACAGGCATCACCGGGCGTCTCGGTCAGACTGTCGCTCATCGCCTCCTCGAGCATGGTCACGAGGTCATCGGCATCGATCGGAGGCCCTGGGACGATGTCCCGGCCGGCATCGAGATGCACAATGTCGATCTTCGAAAGCGCGCTGCGGAGGAGGTGTTCCGCAAGAGCCGACCGCAGGCGGTCGTGCACATGGCGACCGTCACCCACCTGATCGAGCGCAGCGAGGAGCGGTACCGGATCAACCTGGGAGGGACACGGGTCGTCTTCGAAAACGCGCGCCAGTGCGGTGTCGAGCACGTCATCTTCGTTGGACGACATACGTACTACGGCGCTGCTGCGGATTCGCCGCTGTACCACAAGGAAGAGGAGCCGCCGATGGCGGTGAACACCTTCCCTGAGCTGGCTGATCTGGTCGCTGCGGACCTGTATGCGGGGACGGCCTTGTGGCGGTTCCCCGAGCTCTGCACGACCGTGTTGAGGATCGTCTACACGCTGGGGCCGACAGGGCAGGGGACGCTGGCCACCTTTCTGCGAGGGCCGTACGTCCCCACCATGCTGGGGTTCGATCCCCTCTTCCACTTCATGCACGAAGAAGATGTCGCGACAGCCATCTGCCTCTCCGTCGAGCGGCGCATCCGGGGCGTGTACAACGTATCCGGACCGCAGCCCGTCCCGCTCTCCGTGCTCATTCGGGCCACGGGACGCTCGCATGTCCCTCTGCCCGAGCTGCTCTTCAGAGCCGCGCTGGGGCGGTTCGGTCTCCCTCGTCTGCCCGAGGGCGCGCTCAGCCACATCAAGTTCCCCATCGTGGTGGACAGCGCCGCCTTCCGAGCGGCCACGGGCTTCCAGCACCAGATCGACGAAGCGCGGTCCATGGGTGAGTACCGGGACGCTTTCCCGATCCTCTGATGGGCTTCGAGAGCCAGTGACGCGCACGGCTCGGCGGACGGAGCAGCCTCACCGACCGTTCGAGCCGGTCTTCGCACCTGGAGACTCGCCGAGGGGATGTGCCAGCGGATCTCCCACCGCCGTGAACGCTGGCCATGAGCCACGGACCAGCGCGCGCATGCCGGCGATCTTGCGGTGCACCTCCTGCGGGTCCAGAAACACGCTGAGCTCCTGACGGATGGCGGGCAGCGCACGGATCAGATCCTCGGGGCGCATGGTGGCCGGATCGATCCCACTGCGCCTGAGTGCCTGAGAAATGATTCTCTGGGCGAACGCCGGCGCGAGGTCACAACAATCGACGACCTGCTCGAACAGGGAGGGCATGCAGCTTGTCCCTCTGAACAACGTTCGACGGAGCTGAAGACTTTCGCTTGGATCTGCGCAGCAATGCGTACGCGGCGTCGTGGGGTGAGGTGTCTCTTCATCCCACGATCCACGCTCCTGTGGTTGCTTTGCTCCTCGCCTCGGATGGAACGCGCAACGGTCAGGTTGCTCAGGCGCTCTCGAGCCGCTGAGGCAGATCAGAAGGTGAACGCGCAGCGAACGGAGGCGCTTTGCGGTGTCAGGGAAAATCCGGCCGTTGCGGTCGTCGTGGGGAGGGCTTTCCGAGGACGCTGCTGCGACTTGGCGGTGGCTTCGACCTCGGAAGAGGGGCCGCCGAAGAGGATCATCGCTCCACCGATGGTCAGCGCAGAGGCGCCAGCGATGAGTCCGATATTGGCCAGCAGATCCAGGGTCTTGCCGCTGTCCACCGTGTCCGCGTACTTCGCGTCGGTGCAGCGGACTCCACCACATTCCTCTTCGAGGGATTTGAACTTGCTCTGCGCCATCATGCCGGTCACCCCGAACAGCGCCATCCCAGCGACGCCGAGCCCAGCCACGGCGTAGCCGGCGATGCGCACCCCGCCACCCCTACGGCCTGTGTCCGCTTCGGGCTCTGATGTCGTTTCTGAGATCGACGACGGCGACGGCTCACCACGTTCATCGACGCTCTTGAGGGCCACGGCCACGGTCTTGATCTCGCCCGCCCCGACGGCCAGCTTGCGCGTCATCGGTTCTCGATCAGGCGCGGTCACGGTCACCGAACTCCGTCCTGGCATGACGGCGATGGGGTACCCCACCCGGTTCTGGGGCACTTCGTTGCCATCGAGGAACACCGCCACCCCCGGTGGTGGATTGGCCACGGCGATGATCAAGCGTCCGACACGTCGCTCGATCTGAACCAGCTCTGCCGCTGCGGAGTCACGCGTTGGCGCGTACCTGGGTTCCGTATCTGCACGCGCCGAAGCATCGCGCAGCGTGGCGGACATCTCGTCGTAAGCTTCCGGCAGGTGCCCCAGCGCGAGGAGACAGCGTGCGACATACAGGCGAGCGTTGGGGCTCTGTGTGGTCTTGAGGGTCTCCCGGAAGATTGGCAGCGCCTCTTCGCACTTCCCGTTGTCGGCCATATCCTGAGCTGCCGCGAATTTTTGGGTCGGCGACAGCTTGTCGGCTGCAGCGGCAGTCGGAGCGACGACCGCGCTGAGCACCGAAGCCAGCAGCAAAATCCGAGAGCGAGGGCGCATCAGAGTTCCGTTGGCCTGAACGTGGTGGGACTTCCGCTGGGAGTGCGTGGCTTGGATGGTACTCGTGGCTGAGGGCGCGTTGTGGTTCGTGGTGTGCTGCGGGGCGGTGTCGCGGCAGACGCTGTGCTCGACGGAGAGGGCTCGACGAGCGCGCTGGGGTCTTCCACGGAGGGGGCCGCTCCAGCGTCTGGGGTCGCGTCTGACACCGCCGTCATCGGAGGATCCTGCTGGGAAGCCGCGCTGGAGGACAAGACAGGGCTTGGTTCTGAGGCTGGCGTGCTTTCCGGTGGTTCCTCTCCACGGGTCAGGATGACCGCTCCGACCGCTGCACTCAGCGCGCCGGCGACGCCCACGGCGATCCACGTGGAGCGGCCCATGAGCTTGCGTGGAGACGGCTCTGCCACGACGCCTCCCACACCTGTCGTCGCGCTCTGGGGTTCGAGCACGTCTGCGAGCGAGGCGAGCGCCTGCCGCGGCAGCGGTGTGGCTTGCAGCTGAGCAGGAGAGCTGCTTCCGGGAGAAGGCGTCTGAAAGGAACCCGAGCCGAGGGGCAGGGGGGTGGCGAACGGGTTCCCCACGCCTGCGACGTCACGCACCGCCCCCCTCTGTGCCGCTGTGTCGCTTTGGCCGAGCTGGTGCAGCCCGAGCCCTTTCACCAGGGCGCCCACTGCCCGGCTCGAGGCGATGGTGATGCCAGGAGACATGGCTACGGCTTGCTCGATGGCCTCCGCGAACGCTGCAGCCGTCGCATAGCGTCGGTTCGCGTCGTTGGTGAGCGCATGCATGCAGGCGACGTCGAGCGCCTCCGGGACATCGGGAGCTTCGGAACGCGGGTTCAGCGGGGAGCCGGTGAGGATCTGGGTGATCATCGCGGCCTCGTTGTCGGCCTTGAAGAGCCGCTCCCCCGTGAGGATCTCCCAGAGTACTGCGCCTGCAGCGTAGACATCGCTGCGCCGATCGACGGCCTGGGCACGAACCTGCTCGGGCGACATGTAGCCGAGTTTGCCCTTCAGCGCTCCGCCGCGCGTCGTGCTGATCCGTGATTCTGCACGTGCCACACCGAAGTCGGTGATCCGCGAGATGCCGTCTGCGCCGACGAGCACGTTCTGTGGCGACACGTCGCGGTGGACGAGGCGTAGCGGCAGGCCGCTCACGTCGGTGAGTTCGTGGGCGGCGTGGAGGCCAGCGAGCATGTCGACGAAGATCCGGAGACCGATCCCGAGGGGGAGAGGGTGCTGATGCTTTTTGCACGCCCGCAGAAGGGCATAGAGCGAAGGGCCCTCGACGTACTCCATGACCAGAAACAGGGGATCCTGGACGAGATCCAGGGTCGCCACCACGTTGGGGTGGTGGATCTGGGCAGCCAGCCGCGCCTCATCGAGGAACATCGCCACGAACTCGGGCTCGGAGCTCACGTGCGGGTGGAGCACCTTGATCGCCACGAGGCGCTCGAACCCGCCGCCGCCGAGCGCACGGCCGAGATACACGGTCGCCATCCCGCCTGACGCGATCGGGCGCAGGGTCTCGTAGCGACCTGCCCGCAGGAGCACGGGCTCAGGGTACACGATCCCTCCCGTTCTCCATACGGTTCACGTCGGGATGTGGGTTCGGGTGCGTTGGCTCGCCTGCTGTCTGCGGTGATGCGTGATCAACCGATGACGGGTAGGTGCTTGAGCTTCGGTCTCGGGGCACTGGGCTGGCTCTGGGCCCGCTCCTCGATGGCGAGCTCATGCTCTTTGATGGTCAAGGGGGCCGGGAACTCCGGCAGCGAGAGATCCTTGTTCTTGGCGTAGACAGGATGCCGACCATAGCGCCGGTACCACTCGGCGACTGTGGCGTTCGCTTTCATCTTCTCCAGGATGTTCCGCCAGCCAGCGCCCGTATTGTAGGCGCAGAAGCTGATCTCTCCCATCTGGGTCCCGTAGGGGATGATGCACATCTCCGTGCGCCGGAAGTCGTAGTTGAACAGATCCTGGAACCACATCCCGGCCACGAAGAGGACCCGCCACTCGTACTGGCTGGCGTCGGCTTCTCCTGAGTGCGCGGCTCCTGTCTGACTCAGGAACTGCTTGAGCAAGGTGGGCAGGTGGAACCCGGAGGGCGCCTTCTCGGGACGGTAGTGACGCAGGATCGCCGTGCCCAGCTGCGCCAGGGTGAGCTTGCGACCGCGCCCCCGGTCGAAAATGGTCCGGAGATCGGCGAGCAGGCCATCGACATTCAGGAAATCGAGCAGAGGGATCATCTCCTTCGTCCGCTTGTTGACGAAGAGGATCGTCCCGATGCCGCAGTTGGGATGGCAACCGCAGTTGAGTGTTCCCCAGTCGCGATCGGGACCGTCGAGGAGATCGGTCACATCTCCGAACGGGCTCAGTGCCGAGAGAGGGAACCAGTCGCGCAGTGGGTCGGTCTTCCCGGTCTGCTTGGCCACGTCGTGAGCCAGGTGGCTCAGGGTGTAGCGCTGCTTGCTTCGCAGCTCGTCGGAGATGTCTTCATCCCGTCCGGTGAAGCTCACGGGCTGGAAGCTCACCACCGTGACTTTGTCGGCATTCTCGATGGCGAACTCGATGATGGGCCCGACTTGATCGTTGTTGACCCCGTTGACGATGGTGACCACCAGGATCACGTCGATCTTCGCTGCCGCCAGCTCCTCGATCGCGCGAAGCTTGACGTCGTACAGGTTGCGGATCTTCCGGTGACTGTTCGCCGAGTTGGTCACACCGTCGAACTGGAGGTAGGCCATTCGCAGCCCCGCCTCCTTTGCTTGTTTCGCAAAGCCGGGCTCCTGAGCGAAGCGCAGTCCGTTCGTCGCGCACTGGACGGCGAAATACCCCTTCTCACGGGCATAACGGATCGCATCCAGAAAGTGGGGGCTCATCGTCGGTTCGCCGCCGGAGAACTGGACCGACAGCTGCCGCCGCGGCCGCACTTCGGCGGCATCGTCGAGGATCTGCTTGATCTCCTCCCACGACAGCTCGTGGACGTACCCGACCTGATTCGCGTCCATGAAGCACGGATCGCACATCATGTTGCAGCGGTTGGTCAGGTCCACGGTCAAGACGGAGCCGCGGCCATAGCGGATGGTGCTGGACCCGTGGTTGTGGATCCGATCCGGCGTCATCTCCACGTCGCGGCCGCCGAAGAGGCCCTCGATGCGCGACAGGAAGGCTGCGTCGATGGAGATGACGTCGGAGAAGTCTCCGTGCTCTGGGCACGTCTTTTCCATCACGATCGTGCTGCCCCGCTGCACGATGCGCGCTTTGATCTCGCCTGGCTTGTCGGTCAGGAGTTTCGTCCAGTCGGCGCGTCCGCTCAGAATTTCCGAGCGCGCCTCCTTCACACAGCGCGGGCAAAGGCTATCGGTCTCTCGCGGCCAGCCCAGCGTGGGCTTCGTCCGCTGCTTCGTGCGCGGGATCGGCTTGTCGCTCCAGCGTGGCTTGAACGGTGACGGCTCGGGACCCAGGTCGGCGACGCGCTGCAGCAACCCCCAGGCCTTGTCTGCCGACACGCAAACGGCTTTCTCCAGGGTGCGGACGAGGCGTTCGTGATGAATCAAAATTATCCCTCGAGGGCTTGGGGCCGTGGCGTGCAGGGTACGAACCAGGTGCCTAGCCTTCCACAGTTTTCAGGCATCTGCGTCCTGAGATCGTGACAGGGACGCACGTTCGGGATAATCCCGGCGGCGTGAGGATGCGCGCTGAGGCTGGCCGCGGCTCCGGGGCGACTGGAGGGGGAAAAGCGCATGCGGAGAACACCGCTCGGTCGAGCCAGCTCGTCCGAGGTGGGATGGCGCTCCTCGCCGCGCTTGCTTCCATCATCGCCCCCGCGGAAGCGCAGGCCCAGGTCCAGGCAACCTCTGGAGAATCGTCAACCCATGCGCACGGAAGCGGCGCATCGCTTCGCGCCAATGTCGGCGTGGCGGTGGCGCAGTCGCTGCTTTCCTCGTCGGACCCGCCGACGCGGTTGCGTGGCATCACGCGCCTGGGCGCCCTCGGAACACCGGAGGCCATCGACCAGCTCCTCGAAGCGCTGGAGCAAGGCTCCTCGCTGGGACGAGATCCCCGCGCCCGCCTCGAAGCCGTACGCGTGCTCGCCGCCCACACGCAGCGCGATCCGGTCCGCCAGCTCCTCACCCGAGAGCTCAACGAGGGGGCAGGAGCGCCTGGACGAGGCGCGGCGTCGCCGCTCTCCGAGCTGATACGCGAGACGGCGGCTCTGGCGCTCTCCCGTGCGGGTGACAAGCGCTCCATTTCCGTGCTGACCAGCGCCATCGTTCAAGGAGGCGCGCCGGGCGCCGCAGCAGAACGCGCGCTTCGCGCTCATCCTCCTTCTTCCATCGATCTCATCGTCGGCAACAAGAAGCTGCCCCCGCTCGAACTCACACGCTTTCTCGGTGATCTCGGTGACCTCCGTGCCGTCGAACGGCTTCGCCGAGGGCTCGCGGGGGCGGACGTCGCGGCGCAGCTCGCGTCCGGCCTCGCGCTGGCCAAGCTCGGAGATGAGGTGGCGCTCGAGCCGGCGCGCGGCTGGCTGCGCAAGAGCGAGCCCAGGACGCTCTCCGTCGCTGCAGAGATCCTCGTGCACTTGGGGGCTCGCGAAGCACCTGGCGCGGTCGGGGCTCTCCTCCGCGGGGAGACGACTCACCTGGAGGGACTCAGGCTCGCCGAGATGCTGCCTTCTCCCTCTCTCGCGCCGCTGCTCGTCCAGGTGCTTCCAGGACTCCCCGAAGAGGAGCGGCCCCGCGCCGTGACCGTACTGGGACGCACCGGCGGGCCCGCCGCGATCAAGGCCTTGCGAGCACTGCTCGTCCAGTCTCCGCTCGCCAGCGCCGCCGCGTTCGCGCTCGCGGGAATGCCGGGCGAGCCAGCAAAAACGACCCTGGCGACACTCCTCGCCGAAGCGAACCAAGGGAACGACCGCGCGTACAGAAGGCTACTGCTGCGAGCATCCATCCTTCGTGCGCTGCTCTTGAATGATCCGCCTGCGGGGCTCGAAGAGCACCTTCGGCCGATGCTCGCGCCTTCCGCCAGTCCAGCTGATCGAGCTGTCGCTGCGTTCGGCCTCTCCGCGATGGGATCTTCGGTGCTCGCGGAGATGGCACGAGCCTGTTCATCCTCGGGGGCTTCCGCGCGGTCGAGCGACGGACCTTCTTCCAGCGCTCGCTCTCGTCCCCGGGTGGACCGCGCCTGTGATCCTCCGGTACTTCAAGCTGCAGCCCGCGGAGCGCTCGCGCGGGGGGCCACGGCCCTCGAGCCCCTCGGGGCGTTGCTCGAGGAGCTCACGACCGCAGGCATTTCCGCCCAGCATCCCACCGAAGATCTCGATGAACCCCCGACGCGGGTGACCCTCACTGCAGGGCTCGCGCTCCTGAACGCGCCCGATGGCGGAGCGGTTCCCACGTCGCAGCTCTCCGCCTGGGCCGAGGCTGGTGGGGCCTTGGCTCCCCTCGCTGCGCGCGCGCTCGCCAGCCGCGACGACAAGGTCGTTCGACGTACCCTGGATCGCCTCCTCGAGGGCAGCGATCCCGTCGTCCGCGCCCACGTCGCGCTCGGTCTTGGACGCGCCCCGGAGCCCGACAGCATCTCGCTCCTCACCACAGCCTACCGGTTCGAAGAGGACCCCTATGTCCGCAGGGCGTTGATCCGCGGCATCTCGCGGCGGACGGAAGCCCAGCGCCACGCCACCCTGGTGCTGGCGCACGACCTCGATCCGGACCCCTCCGTTCGTTCCCTCGCGCGCGCAGCGCTCGAAGGACGCCCCCTCGACCACCCCGCGTCTCCGCTGGCCACTGGCGTTCTCTGGATCACTGTCGTCCCCAACGATCCGGGCGCGACCACCCAGATCTCGGAGCGCGCCGGCCGCGTCGTTCGCCCTGATGGACTTGCTCTCCCGGTGGCCACCGATCCTGACGGCACGCTGCTCGTGCCTGGTGTGCCACCTGGACCGGGAGCGGTCACCCTTGCGTCGGCGGTGGCGTCGGGTGAGCCTAAGACGAGATGACGGAACGACAGGACGAAGGAGCTGGAAGCGCGGCCGGGAAGACGGCAAAGGCCGCCGCACCTGGTACCGAGCTGGTGTCCTTCGAGGACTCCACCCGACGCCTCGCCCAGATCGTTGCCGAGCTCGAGGGGGGCGACATGCCGCTCGAGCGCGCCCTGTCGCTCTTCGAAGAAGGGGTGCGTCTCTCGCGTGCGGCACAGGAGCGCCTCGACGGCGCGGAGCGACGTGTCGAGGAACTCCTCGGCGTGGACGCAGACGGACGTCCGACGACGCGTGAGTTCGAGAGCAGCTAACCAGACCAGGACGGGGGCGAGGTCATGAAGACGGCGGCGGCGCTGGTAATTGGCAACGAGCTGCTCAGCGGGAAGATCGCGGACGCCAACCTGGTCGTCCTCGCGCGTACCTTGCGCGAAGCCGGCGTGGAACTCCGGCGTGCCGTCTTCGTGCTGGACGACGTGGACGTCATCGCCGAAGAAGTCCGAGCGCTCGCCGGCGCTCACGACGTGCTCTTCACGAGCGGCGGCGTGGGCCCGACGCATGACGACGTCACCATCGAAGGGGTGGCCCGTGCCTTCGGCGCCCCCGTGGTCACCTCACCGATTCTGGCCGACCTCTTGCGGGGCCACTACGGGGACCGCCTCCTGGAAGGGCACCTCTTCATGGCCCGTGTTCCAGAAGGAGCCAGGTTGGTCTCGGGAGAGACCGTCGTCTGGCCGGTCGTGGTGATGCAGAACGTCTGGATCCTCCCGGGGGTCCCCGAGATCTTCCTCGCCAAGCAGCCCCTCATTCGCGCCGAACTGGCCGGAGAGAGCCCATTCATCTCGTTCGCCGTGCTCACCACCCTCGACGAAGGTCAGCTCAAGCCGATGCTCGACCGGGTCGTCGAGGACCATCGTGACGTCGCCATCGGCTCCTACCCCCGCTGGTCCGGCGCCGAGTACCGCACACGCCTCACCTTCGACGGCCTCCTCGAGGACCGAGTGCGTGCCGCGCGTGATGCGTTCGCCTCCAGCCTGCCTGCGGGCACCTTGGTCGGCGTCGAGTAGCGCTCGTCGCCACCCCTTCCGCCACTCCGCCACCCCTCCATCCGCCCAGAAGCAGGGAGTTCGAGGGAAGCCGCTCATGGCCTGCGCCGTGCTTGGGGGTGGCTCATGGCTGGTTGTCGTGTGACCTCTCTGGCTGATGTCGTCCTGCCTGCTGGGCCCCGCGAGCGGGCCCTCGAAGTCGGTGTTTCAGCACTCGGCGACGCGGACTTGCTCGCGATCGTGCTCGGGACGGGTCTCCCAGGTCGACCCGTCACCCTGCTCTCCGCCTCCGTCCTTCATCATTTCTCTGGCCTCGATGGCCTGGCGCGCCTCGGACCCCACGCGCTGGCCGAGCATCCTGGCCTCGGTCTCGCCAAGGCGCTCCGGATCGCGGCCGCCATCGAGCTGGGACGTCGCTCCCACGAGCGCGCCGCGCGCCCCCGGCCGCCGATCCGGACCTCGGCCGCGATCGCCACCTGGTGCGCAGCGAGATTCGGGAGCCTGGAGCACGAGCAGATGTGGGTCATCTCGCTGGACGGCCGGAACGGTATGCGCGGCGCGCGCCGCGTCGCCCAGGGAGGGCAGCACGGCTGCTCGGTGAGCGCGCGCGACATCTTGCGCGCGGCGCTCGCCGATGCTGCTGCGGCCATGGTGCTGGTGCACAACCACCCCAGCGGCGACCCCAACCCCTCTCCCGAGGACGTGGTCATGACCCGCGCCGTATCGGCCGCGGGCCTCCTCGTCGGCGTGCCCCTCGTGGACCACGTGATCCTGGCACCCGACGGCCACTACGCATCGCTGCTCGATCTCGGTGTCCTCGGCGAGGAGGATTCCTAGGTATGCGTGGCCAGAGTGCATTCGTGAAGCAAGGCTGGAAGGTTGGATGTCCAGCCAGGTTCGCGCGCGACGAGCGACTGGCGCCTCGGCTTCGTTGCGGCGGTCACACGCGCTTCGTGATGCAGGAAGGCAGGCCCGCGCACTGCAGAAAGCCGGCGCACACACGCCTTTTGATTTCTGTCCTCCTCGGTTAGCCTGCGCGGACCGATGGGCCTGTCCGAGAACATCAGGTTCTACGCGGCGACCGACGTAGGTCGCATGCGCGATCACAACGAGGACAACTACCTCGTCGACAAGAAGCTGGCCCTCTTCGTCGTGGCAGACGGCATGGGAGGGCACGCCGCGGGAGAGGTGGCGAGTGCTCTCGCTGTCCGGATCATCCACGAGGAGCTGCGCAAAGAGCGCGATCTCATCGAGAACAAGGCCCGGAGCGACGGACGCAACCCGTTGCGCGAGATCCTGGCGCTCCTCGAGCACGCCGTACAGCGGGCCTGCGCCAGGATTCACGAAGAGGCCAAGGCCGACGCCACCAAGCGGGGGATGGGGACCACCCTCTCGGCGCTCCTGATCGCGGGCGCCTATGGCTACATCGCCCACGTCGGTGACAGCCGCATCTACCTCCTCCGCGAAGGCCGCATCCAGCAGGTCACCGAAGACCACACCGTCTACAACGAGCTCCTCAAGCGCGGCAAACTCACCCGCGATCAGATCGACAAGGTCGCGCAGAAGAACGCCATCACCCGCGCCGTCGGTGTGTACGAGCGTGTCGAGGTCGACACCCTCACGATCGAGGTCCTCCCGGGAGACCAGTTCCTCCTCGCGTCAGACGGTCTGCACGGCTACATCGCGCACCCCGCAGAGCTCGAGCCCTTCTTCGAAGAAGAGGACGGCGCCGTCGCCACGAGTGGTCTGATCGACCTGGCCAACCGCAAAGGCGGCAAGGACAACATCACCGCGGTCCTCGTCCGCCTCGGCCAGGGCGACGCGCGCGACAGCATGCGCGCCCGCATGCTCGCGCTCAAGCGAGACGTCCTCGCCAGGATGCCGCTCTTCTCGCGCCTGCAAGAGCGCGAGATGCTTCGCATCATGCAGGTGGCCGAGGTCCAGACCTACGAGCCTGGCCAGGTGGTGGTTCGCGAAGGCGATCGGGGCGACGAGCTGTTCATCGTCCTGTCCGGTCAGGTCAGGATCGTCCGCGGCGACGCGGTCCTCAGTGAGATCGGCACCGGAGAACATTTCGGCGAGATGGCCCTGATCCGCGCCATGCCTCGCTCGGCCACGGCGACCGCCGTGGAGGAGAGCGAGCTGATCTCGCTCCGCCGTGCCGACTTCTTCGAGATCCTCCGCAAGGAGCACGAGCTGGCGGTGAAGCTGCTCTGGCAGTTCCTGGGGGTGCTGGCCGATCGACTCGATCAGACCTCCAGGGACCTCACGGAGGCCCGCGAGGTGATCGCGGCCGAGGACATCACCGACCTGATCTTCCCCGACACGGAAGACCCTGGGAGCAGCTCGGCCCAGGGAGGCACGCGCTCCTGACTCCCTGCAGGAGGGAAACGAACGTGCAGGCCTCGTACGTCTCGGCGTCTCCCTGACCGAGCCCCCGGAGACGACTGCGCCGTCGGTCACCAATCGCAGATTGACACCTTGCGGCTGCGGCCGTTAGCGTCCGGCTCACGGGTGATCATGCGGACGCACGTCGAACGGTGCGGTGGGGCCACGGGGCGTACCAGCCTGGCCCACGGGAAAGGTGAGCGCGGGCGGCTATCCCGACCGGGAGGGCTTGCGCTCGCGGCTGCGGTCCTCGTCGTCGCGTCCCCAGCGGCCGCCGACGAACCTCGGAGCGCCACCGAGCCTCGGGTGATGATGGAGTCGGGCGAGGTCACGAACGTGATCGACGCCTTTGATGATGGCGATCTCTTCGACATCAACGTCAGCCTCGGCTTCCAGTACTTCACCAAGAGTGCGCGGATCCGGCGCGAGACCTCCGTCGCTGGTCCTGGCCTCTCGTCGGGCTGGTACACCTCGAACCTGGCCAACGTCGCGAACTACAGCGAGACGACCACCAAGCTCATCCCGCGCATCGACATCGGCATCTACAAGGACCTCGCGGCCCACATCTCGCTCCCGATCATCGTCAACAACTCGCGGGAGCTGAGCAGCCTCGATGGGAGCGCCGACAACGCCGGCTACCTCCTCCGCGGGGCTTCTGGCGAGCAGCTCTTCTCTCTCCCGTTCGCCTCTCCCGATCGAAGCGGCCTCGAATACCTCGGGCTCGGCCTCGACGTGAACATCATGAACCAGGCGCGGGACCGCACCAAACCCACCTGGTTGCTCGGCTTCGAGGCGCGGCTCCCGGTCAGCAAGCCCATGTCCGCCTGCACCACCACGCCTGCCGATGGGCAGGTCGAGTGCGCCGCCCCTTCGGACGTCAACCGCAACAGCCAGCAGGACAGCACGTACGACGGCCGCGACGTCGCGCCGCGCAGTCCGGGCGTCGGCCGCGGGACCGTCGGCCTCGAGTTCCACACCATCCTCTCCAAGCGCATCAAGTACGTGGAGCCCTACGGCGGCTTCAAAGCGCTCTTCGAGTTTTACGCGACCTCGGACGACTACGACCTCACCAACGTCCAGGGCTCACTGGTGAACATGCCGCCGATCGTCGGCACCGTCATGCTCGGCATGATGTTCATCCCCTGGGAGAACCGTGAGAAGTTCGGCCGCCTCACCTTCGACATGCGCGTCGAGGGCGAGTACCACTCCGAAGGCCGCGACTACTCCGAGCTCTTCGACGCGCTCGGCTCCAGCGCGGCTCCCTCCCTGCGCAATCCCCAGTGGGCGTCTTACCGCGAAGGACCGAACAACACCTCGGTCGTCGATGAAGGCTCGCAGGCGACGTACTTCACGGGCCTGAGCAACGTGCAGCCGTTCGGCTCCATCCGCGCCTCCGCGAGTGCCACCTGGCAGGCCAGTGAACTGGTCAAGTTCCAGTTCGGCGTCGGCTTCCGTCACGACGGCGCGCACGGCATTGGTGGCGACCAGCCTTGCAACCCCGTCATCAAGAACGACCTCGGTCGCTCCGGGCCTTGCCGTCGCGATGACGGAGGCGGCGCCTTCACGCAGACCGGCATCCCCAACCCGAACTACCGCCACTCGATCAACGCGGTCGGTCGCCGCTTCTATGCGGACGCCATCACCACGTTCGACCTCTTCGCGAGCGGCGTCGTGATGTTCTAGCCCTGCGGCGGTCCCAGTGCGCCCGCCCGGTCTTCTGAACGCTCTCCCCACCGTCGCCCTCGCGCTGTCGACGCTGCTCAGCCCCACGCTGGCGCTCGCAGCCCCCGACCCAGCGGCACCTGCGCCTGCGTCCCAGGTTGCGCCACGCAGACCGACCGCGCTCCTCCCGACGACGCTCGTCGAAGACAGCGCCCAGCGCGTCCCGGACCCTTCCGAACGAGGCCTTGCGGAGCTCGCTGCGAGCCTCGACGCCCTGCTTGCCGACGCAGCGCAGGACCTCGGCCTCACCCTCGACCTCACCGGCCGCGCCTCCGCGGGCGTCCTCCCCGAAGCGGACCTCGCGGCCCGAGCCCGGGCGACTGGCCGCCTGATCATCGCGCCCAGCGTCACCGATCGCGGCGGCGACGTGGAGATCCGCCTCTCCCTCGCCGACCCCCGCTCCTCCACCCTCCGCATCCGCGTCGAGCGCACCTCCACGGACGTCGCTCCTGTCCGCGCTGCCGTCATGCTCCGCGATCTCGTCGCCGATCTCGGCGCCTCGCCGGCCGCCGGACGCCCCGAAGAAGGCGCTCCCCCCGTCACGTCGCCCTCGAGTGCGCCGATGCCGAGCGCGCCTCCGGCGCCGAACCGCAGCTCGGGCCGGAGCGTGCTCGTCGCCAACGCGACCCTCTACGGCGGCCTCGTCGGCTACTCCATCCAGCGCTCCAGCGGCTCCCAGGACCCGCGCTTGCTCTACCCCCTGCTCGCCATCGGCGCGGGCGTCGGCCTCGGTGGCTCCCTCATCATCGCCGAGGAGTGGGACGTCGGCGCGGGCGACGCCTGGTTCCTCGCCAGCGGCGCCTGGTGGCCCACGCTCGCCGCGCACCTCATCTACGAAGGACGCTTTGCTGCCCGCGCTGGCGACGAAGACGACGAACGCTGGGCCTTCGGCCTCGTCGGCAGTGCCACCGGCATCGCCATGGCCACGCTCGGCCTCACCCTCCGGCCCATGAGCGACGGAGGCGCCGTCCTCGCGCACTCCGGGGCCGGCCTCGGCCTCGTCCTGGGGGGCCTCGCCGAGATCGCGACCACCGGCAACATCGACGCCACCCCCTTCACCGGGGCTGGCTACGGCGCAGCGCTCGGCTGGCTCGCCGCCGCAGCAGCGGCCACCCAGGTGCGCATCTCCCCCTCCCGCGTCCTCTCCGTCGACCTCGGCGCCGTGCTCGGAGGCCTCGGCGGCGCGGCGCTCGCCAGCCCGCTCCTCTTCGACGCCCCCACCGCTGGCGAGCAGCGGGCCTGGGTCGGAGCCACCACCGGCGGCGTTCTTCTCGGCGCCGGCCTCGCGTGGTTCTTGACTCGCGGCTCCACCGAGCGCAGCAGCGGCACCTCCGACACCGAACCCCCTTCCTGGTGGAGGCCTGCCCTCCCCATGATGGGCATGGTGGGCGAGAGTGTCATCGGCCACCGCCGCGCACCGGCGTTTGGCCTCATCTGGTCAGGGACCCTGTAGCTGCATGAAATTCACCATCACCGATCTCGAAGCCGGCAGCCGGCTGGACAAACTCCTCGTGCAGCTCGTGCCCGGCCTCGGCCGTGCCGCCGCCAAGCGACTCTTCGACGAAGGCCGCGTCCGCGTCGTCGCTCCGGAGCGCACGGGCCGCGGCCGCGTCGCCTCCAAGGGGGACGTCGCCGCCGCGGGCGAGGTGATCGAGCTCGACCTCGAACCCGACGACGCCAGCGGCGCCGCCATCCCCGAGCCGGACGCCCCGCTCCAGGTCATCCTCGAGCGCCACGACCTCGTCATCGTCGACAAGCCCGCGGGCATGCCCACCGCGCCCCTCAAGCCTGGCGAGCGCGGCACCCTCGCCAACGCCCTCGTCGGCCACTACCCGGAGATGGCGAACATCGGCTTCTCCTCGCGCGAGCCCGGCCTCTGCCACCGCCTCGACACCGAGACCAGCGGCCTGGTCCTCGCCGCCCGCACCGCCAAGGCCTTCGCCGCCCTCGTCAACGCCCTCAAGGAAGCGCGCCTCGACAAGCGCTACCTCCTCATCTGCCAGTCGGGTGACCTCCCCGAGATCGGCGCCATCGAGATCCCCCTCGCGCCCCATCCCAAGGATCGACGGCGCGTCTACCCCTGCATCCATCCCCGCGACGTCATCCGCTACGAGCCGCGTCCGGCCACCACCACCTACCGCCGCGTCGCGCTCGCCGGCCTCTGGGAACTCGTCGAAGCGCGCGCTCCCAAGGCCATGCGCCACCAGATCCGCGCTCACTTTGCGGCCATCGGTCATCCCCTCGCCGGAGACACCCTCTACGGCGGCCCCGCGGCGCCTGGCCTCGAACGCCACGCCCTTCATGCCGAGTACATCGCCTGGGCCGGCAGCGCCGAGGTCCCTGCCTTCACCGCGCGTTCCCCCCTCCCGCCCGACATGCAGGCCATCGTCGGCACCCCCGACATGGCCTCGGACAGCACCGCCGAGGCAGCCGCCCTCGATGACGAGCTGGACGACGATGTCGACGAAGAAGACGAGGACGACGTCGACGAAGGAGACGAGGACGACGACGAGCCGTCCGACGGCGCGGACGACACCGGCGCCAGGTAGCCCGGCCCATCCGGAGTGACCCGCGCCCGCCTCACGCTCAAAAGCCGGTGACGCACAATCAGGCCTCTCCTGAAGCACTTCCCGGAAAGCGCGAAACCCACCCGGTCATCCGCCCATCGAACCCTCCTGCGACCCCGTGAACCGCCTCGAACGCGCGGTCCCGCCCTTGACGGTGCCCGGTGCCAGGGCTCAGATGGGGCCCTCTCAGCCGGTGATTCTCCCCTCCTGACTGAGCAGGACAGGGCGCAGGATCTCCCGGCGCGCCGCGGAGCGCAGACTCCGCCTCGTCCGGAACCCTCCCGGATCGCCCCACCCCCTCGGAGACGTGCTGCAACGATGAGCGGGCCGTGGACCTCCCCCGTACCGATCGGCACCTTGATCGCCGGCAAGTACCGCGTCGATCACGTGCTCGGCGTCGGCGGCATGGGCGCGGTCGTCGCGGCCACCCACCTCGACCTCGACGAGGTGCGCGCCCTCAAACTCATGCACGAGGCCGAGAGCGAGAACCCGATCGCCGTCGAGCGCTTCATGCGCGAAGCGCGCGCCGCGGTGAAGCTCAAGAGCGAGCACGTCGCCCAGGTCTATGACGTCGGTCGCCTCGACTCCGGCGTCCCCTACATCGTGATGGAGTACCTCGAAGGCAGCGACCTGAGCCGCGTCGCTCGCAAGGAGGGGGCGCTCCCCCCGTCCGAGGTCGCCCACTACATGCTGCAGGCGTGCGACGCCATGGCCGAGGCCCACGCCCTCGGCATCGTCCACCGCGACCTCAAGCCGGCAAACCTCTTCCTCACCCGGCGCGACGACGGCTCCCCGTGCCTCAAGGTCCTCGACTTCGGCATCTCCAAGATCCTCTTCCAGGGCTCCCAGCCCGACCTCGAGATCACCGGCAAAGAGGTCCTCGGCTCCCCGCACTACATGTCGCCCGAGCAGATGCGTTCCACGAAGAACGCCGACCCGCGCTCGGACGTCTGGTCGCTCGGCGCGATCACCTACCGCCTCGTCACCGGCCGCCTCCCGTTCCCTGCCGACTCGGCCATGGAACTCGCCGCGCGCATCCTGGAGACCGTCCCCCAGCGACCCACCGCCATCCGCCCGGAGATCCCGGCGGGCCTCGAAGACGTCATCCTGCGCTGCCTCGAGAAGGATCCCGACAAGCGCATCCAGAGCGCCCACGAGCTGGCCGCGGCCCTCTTGCCCTTTGCGCCGACCGAGGCCCTGGACATGCTCCCCGCCTCGCGCCGCCTCCGCTCCATCGCGCCGCCGCGCAACTCCATCGCGCCGCCGCGCAACTCCATCGCACCTGCCGCCGCCGACCCGACGCTCACCCCGCTCCCGTTCCCCGCCATCCCTCGACCGCCCGCCATGCCGACGCTCGTGGGTGCTGCGAGCAACGCCGCTCAGGCCACCTGGCCCTCCTTGCCGACCCCCGGCCCAGGCACCACCACCGGCATGTCCAACCTCGGCGCCTGGGGGGCCACGGGCAGCGACCTCGTTCCGCCCCCTTCCTCCACGCGCCCCCGCCGCTTCCTCGCGCTCTCTGCTGGCGCCCTGGTCCTCGCAGCTGCGGCCGTGGTGGTGCTGACCTGGTCCTCGGGCACGCCTGCGGACAGCCATGCCGCCTCGGGGGCTGTGACCGCCCCGCTTCCTGCCGAACCCGTACCTCCTGCGCTTCCAGCAGCGGCCGACTCCGCCCAGCCACCCGCAGCGGGGCACGCTGGCTCCGCAGCCTCCGCGCAGCGCCCGCTCACCGCGCCTGCCCCCACGACGGCGCGCACGGCCTCCGCCCCCGCGACCCAGAACGTCGCCGCGAAGCGCTCCCCCCTCACGCCTCCGCAGCGCTGACGCGACGGCTCACGCCGCTCAAGGCAACGACGCCTCGCTCGATGCCCCGTAGGTGTCGATCGCCTTCACCGTCACCCCGAGATCCCGCGACGCCCCGTTCAGCCGGCTGAACCGGATGCGCAGCCCGTAGGCCGGCGCCCCTTGCGTGAACGCCGCGGGCTCGAGCCGGATCCCATCGAGTTCGGGCTCGTCGATCTGCTTCGGCGTGTCCGAGAGCGTGTACTTCCGGTTCCACTCCTCCACATCGAACACCTTCTCGTCGAGCGTCTCTCCCGACGTCCGATCGTGGGTCGTCACCTCGACCCGCAGCAGCGCCGGATCGACCCCGATCGTGCCCACCTCCACCTGGACCGCCACCCGACCCGAGCCCGGATCGTCCACCGACAGGATCGCCACCGTCGGCGCCGCCCAGCGCAGCCCGGGCAGCCAGCGCAGCGGATGCACCGCGTACGCCTGCTCCGAGCGCCCCTCGCGGATCTCGAAGTGCAGGTGCGGGAACCCGCTCTCCGCGATGCCCGAATGCCCCACCACCTCGCCGGCGCTCACCTCGTCACCGACCTCCACGCACGCCTCGGAGAGGTGGAGATAGTTGCTGTAGTAACAATCAGCGCCGTCGCAGTGCTCCACCTGGACCATCGTGTCCGAGTACGCCGGATCATCTCCGGCCCGCTTCACCACGCCCTTCGCGATGGCGAGGACCGACGTCCCTTCCTCTGCGGGGATGTCGATCCCCCGGTGAAAGTCGTACGACATGTTGCGGCCCACCTGGAGCCGCGGGCCGAAGGTCGACGACAGGCGCTGCGCGTCCCCTCCCACGGGCCAGACCACCTCATCGCCTGGCCCACAGCCTGCGACCACGGTTCCGAAGGCCATTGCCGCGACCACACCGACGTTCCAGCGAGCCAACCAGTGGGGAGGGGACGACCACCTCATCGGCGGCTCAAGGTAGCATGCTCGTCGCGCTGTACATCCTGTGAGTGAGCGAGATCGTTGCCTGATTTCCACTACCCCCGGTGCAGCGAACGAAGCCCCATGCGTTGGGCGTCGGCAAATTCCACCCGCTCGCCGCATTCGGCATGCTGCTCTCCCACTGCACGAGCGACACATCGTCGACGAACGTCGCACCCTCTCCCGCTGCGGGAGGCAGCGACCGGTAATACGCGCGGATCGAGGCCGAATTCGCAGGCGCCGTCAGGTTGACCGAGAACGACTCCCAGTCGTACGTACCTGCGCCTCGCGTGAACACCGTGGGGCTCGATACGGTCGCTCCGCTCGAGGTGTACCAGTACACCTGGACCTGGAACTGGCCGGAGTTGTTCCCCTTCACCCACCCCCGCAGCGTCAGCGCCTGATTGCCGGGGACCTTGATCCGGTTCCTCATCCACGACGAAGCGTTCCCGCTGTTGGAACTCTGGCGCAGCAGCACCAGCGCCCCCGTACCGCTCCGTGTCACGCTGTTCTGCACGAAGCGGGCGCTCGTCTGATCCCACATCGTGCCCTCCGAGAACACGTCGTCCACGTCCAGATCCTCGAAGTCCCCGTACAGCGAGATCTCGCGACCGACCTGGCAGCTCATGGCGGTGCTCGTCTGCACCCGCGCCAAGCTGTCGGCTTGCTCCATCCGTACGTACTCCAGCGTCGGCGTCGCGCCCGTCGTGAGGGGTGCGTTGAGCTGTGTCACCTCCTCGCTGGTGGCGTACCCGGCCGCTCCGCTCGCCACCAGCACCCGGTTCCCCGAAGGAAACACCACGGCGCCGGACAGCCCATCCGAGGGATTCGGGCCGCTCGCCACCACCGGCAACGTCGTCGAGAGATGCCCGACCTCGCGGCCTGCACGATCCAGCCACGCACCGCTCACCAGCTTCGGCACGTACCCCTCGATGTGGATCGGCACGAGCTGCATCTTCCGCACCGTCTGCACCCCGGGCGACGACTGATCGATGTCGACCACGGCGATGTACGACTGGAAGGTCTCGAACACGTCCTGATCGAAGATCAGGTTCCCCAGCGACATCAGCACCAGACGCGGGCCCCTGTTCGTCGTCACCACGCCCACGCCTTGCACCTCGTGCGGGTGGTGCGCCACCACCAGCGCGGCCCCCTGCTGCGCCGCCTGGATCATCCGCGTCCGGATCGTCGCGCTCGGGTAGTCCGAGTACTCCGTGCCCCCGTGCAGCATCGGGATCGCGGCGCGTTCCGACGCCTCCGCGGAGACGAACCCCGTGACGTTCGCCGCGCTCATCTCCAGCGCGCCTCCCTTGACCTGAGGTGAGTCCCGCGCCACCAGCGAGTACAGGGGGTGCGTGGTCCCGTCGTTCACGAGCTGGTTGAACCCTTGCAGCGCGATCTGCACGCCCTGGCCCACCGTCCGGTAGATGACCGAGCCTCGGGCCTCGGTCTCGTCCATTCCGGCGCCGCACCAGTCCAGCCCTGCGTCGGACGTCTCCATCAGCGTGTCGAGCAGGCCGGGATCCAGGTAGTCGTACACGTGGTTGTTCCCGAGCGACACCCCGTCGACTCCAGCGGCCACGAGCCCGGCCAGCGTCTCCGGGTGCGAGTAGAAGCTGAACGATTTGAAGGGATGCGGCTGCTCCGGGTACGCCGTCGCCGGCGTCTCCAGGTTCACGGTCGTGTAGTCGGCCGCTCCGAGCGCGTCGGCGATGAAGCGCGTCACGGCAATCGCGTCCTCGGCGCGCGCCGTCGGCCGGATCAGATCCCCTGGCTCGCCCTCGATCCCGTCGCCGTTCGCGTCGGTGAAGCGCCGGCCGAGCATGGTGTCTCCGCCGAAGATCAAGCGCGCCCGACCTGCCTTCTTCTGCGTGAGCACGATGTCACCCGCGTCCGCGTCGTCCTCCGCGAGAGGCCGCTGCAGATCCACCGGGACGATCTCGGCGTAGTAGTTCGTCCGCTCCACCTTGAGCAGCACGGATCGCCGCGAGAGGGTCGGGAACGCGAACGCTCCCGAAGCGTCCGTCGTCGCCGTGAGCCCCTCGTTGCTCTCGGCCACGCCCCAGCCCACGGTGGTGACGATCGCACCTGCCACGGGTGCGCCGGCCTCGTCGAGCACCAGCCCGGTGAGCGCGATCGGCGTCGCCGCGTAGAGCAAATCGAAGTTCGCCTCGCTCTCGTTGAACGCATACTGCGCGCTCGCCACGGCAGGCACCGCAGCGATCGTGGACGCCACGGCGAGCGCTGCGAGCACCGGGGCGACGAACGGCCGCGTTCTTTCGAGGCGACGCTGCGAAGGACACAGAGAACGCTGGAGCGGAAGTACAGGCATGGTGGCGCGATGATACCGCGCGCCCCTTGACGCCACAGCTCGGGCCGCTCCTGAAGGATCGATCGGTGCAGTCGCTGTGCGCTGCACCTCCAGACGCCGCTTCAGTTTTCCGGGCAGGCGGGGAACTGCGACGTGCCGGGTGACTCTCCGTCGTCGCGCAGCGGGATCCCCTCGTCTTCGATCACATTCCCGAGCGTGTCGGTCACCCGGAACGTGAACGGCCCTTCGCCCATGTTCTCCCCGATGAAGTAGTTGTAGTTCTCACGCCCGAGCGGCACGAACTGTCCGTCGGCGTTGCGGAAGGAGAGCTCCGCGATCGGGTAGCGGTGGTTCCGCACCTGCACGCCAGCCCACCACGGGTTGCTGCCGTCCTTGAAGTGGTACACCACCGCGCCGGTCAGCCCGCACGCCACGTAGCGCCAGGTGATCGGCACCCGCCCCGCCGCGATCGGCGCGATCTGCTCGAAGGCCTGCGGGCTCATGTCGACGTCCCCCGGCGCGCACTCGGGACAACGGTCCACGATTCGCACCGTCACCGAGCCATCCGGCCCGTCGAGCGCGATGCAAGCGCCGCATGCTGCCGAGCCCTCGTAGTCGGCCTGGTTCATCGCCGCCACGAGCAGGTCGCCGGGCGAAGGAGGGAAGCTACAGTTCCCGGACCCATCAGCGTCGTAGTACGTCCCCTCGCCGGCGTGCGTTGCCGACTCCAGCGCGCATCCACCCCCGGGTCCGGCTCCGCTCCCTGCGGACCCGGCGCCGCTTCCCGCCGACGCGGCGCCCTCGCCCGTCGCGCCTTGCGACCCCGTGTCGCCGTCGTCATCGCCACACGCAGCGAGAAGCCCGACGCACATCACGACCCCGACGCCCATGCGCAACCAAGCACCCATGGGCACGGAGTCTATCATCACCGCCCGCCCCTCGTTCGGCTCACGAGGGCGCGGCAGCCCGTGGACGGCGCACCAGCACGAACGGCGCGACGATCACGCACAGGAACCGCATGGCCTCGTCACTCGACCAGCGCGACAGCTCCTCCGCGGTGGGCTTCGCGATCTTGCCGCTGTCGATCCACGGCTCCACCTTCGCCACCTCGTTCGTGGCGAACGCGATGGCCGCGTCGAGCAGATCGAGATCCTCGTCGAGAACGATCACCGCGTCCCGCTGGACGTGCGCCTGCAGATCGGACCACAGCACCTCGCCCATCGACCTGCCCAGCTCTTCGCGCATGCGCGAAGCATAGTACTGCGTGCCCTGAAACAGGGACCTATCGGCCCCTGCGCTTCCGATGGTCGCGACCCCTGGTTTCTTCGCAGATCGCCTGGCCGAGGACCCGGGACGACGTCGGGAATGCTGGACCGGCTCACCCCTCGACGGGTTCGAGTTCCCCGTCGTCCGCGAGCTGGGGCGGGCTGATCGCCGCCCGCTGTGCCAGCCCTGCCGCGCAGGCGTACAGACAGGCCAGCACGCGGAAGCTGTCGCGCGCCACGTACTCCCAGGTGCCCGAGTGGCGAGACTCCACCCCCAGGATCAAGCTCGCCGCGTCGAAGAAGAGCCAGCACACCATGCTGGCCGTGAACATCCCCCAGGGCCACGCCAGCACGCCGCCCCGCATCGCCAGCACCGTCAGCAGCACCGGAGCGATCAGGCTCGTCGCGAGCATGTCCGCCACCGACGAGATGACGGCCGTGATCTCCGCGTAGTCGCCAGCGAGGAGCGCTTGCACGTCCTTCGCGAGCGGCTTGCCCATGAACACCAGCGCGAGCACCAAGGCTGCGCCGCCCACCAGGATCTTGCGTGAGCGCGGCGCGGGCATCTCGAACCCGGCTTCCTCCCACGCCCGTGCCATCATCCACGCCGCGGCGACGCCTGCCATGTTCGCGAGCGCCACCACCCCGCCGTCCCAGGCTTTCACCGAGAGCCCCAGGATCTCGGTCCCCGGCGGGAGCCTCATCAGCACCGCGTCGCGGAGGATGAGCAGCATGTACGCCGCCTGGAGGCCCCAGGCGCGGCGCAGGTAGTCCCCGCGCTCGAACGCCAGCGCTGCCGCCAGCGCGCCCGCGACACCGAGCGCCTTGCCGCCCTCCTGCGCCCACATCATCAACGTCGCCCGCGACGACGGATCGGGGAGCAGCGTCGACACCCCGGCGAGCAGCAGCACCAGCAAAAGTGGCAACGCCACGAGCAGCCGAAAGATCACGACCCGCTCTTCTTCGCGATCCGCTCCACGATCACCTCGGCCTGCGCGCGCCCCACGAAGGTGCGCAGCACGGGCCGCAGTGCGTCAGCAAGCCGCGGTACGTCCGCGGCGGTCAGCGTGTCGGGCCCCCTGCCCAGCGCCTTCAGCGAGAACGTCTTCACCGCGGTGCGTGCCGTGTGAGGCCCGAGGTACACCGCGAGCCGCGCGGCGATGCTGTCCGCGATCGGGTTCGGGCATTGTGTCCCCGGCTCCACCATCGTCCGCAGTATATGCACACCCTTCGCTTCGGGGCTCTCCCTATGCACATCCAGGGCGCTGTTCCTCAACTGGCAGACTGACAGGGCCTGCCGTAGGGGCCTTTGCGATGAGCGTTCCGGGGCATCACCCCTGCCTGCGGGCGCCGGGAGACATCACCCCATCACGCCGCCACCGGGACGGCCTTCTTCGCGTCGCGCACCGGCGCGCCCTGCGTGGTCTCCGCGCTCGCCTTGCGGCTCCGTTTCGCGGGCTTCGTCTCCTTGGAAGCCACCTCGCGCGCCACCACGGACCGGGCCAGCGCCGCAGCGATCGCGGCGGTCATGCGCGCCGTCGGCAAGCGCGGTGTGAACGCCAGCACCCGCTCATCGGGGCGCCGACCGCGCACCGACCGCCCGCTGGCGGCCAGCTTTTCCACAGCCTGCTCGCATGGCGAGCCCACCGTCACCCGCAGCAGCACCTCGGGCAAGGCCACCGCGCCACCCGCACCCGGCGCGTAGACCACGCCCACCTCGATGCCCACGAACCCCGGCAGCGCCGCGCGAGGTGCGAGACCGAGGCGAATCTCGTCGGCATCCGGCGTCCCCTCGGGGACGCGGATCCTGCCCACCACCCGGGCCTCGGTGCCCTTCAGGCTGCGCTTGATCCGCCGAGAGATGTCCCGCAGCAGCGGGATCGGCGACGCGGCGGGATCGGGCGGCAGCTCGGAGAGGCGCCCTGTGCAGAAGATCGCCAGCAACACCACCACGTTCATCGCGAGGAGCTGCGCGTGGTACGGCGAATGCTGGTAGACCGCGCCCACACCCACCGCGAGCGCCAGCACCATCACCGCGAAGAGCCCCTTGCCCGCGCGGGTCGAAACATCGAGCCACCCGCCTCGTGGACGTGGTGGCGAGCGGAACGCTTCGGCCTCTGCCACCGGCAGCCAGCGCCCAGGGCCACGCAGCGTCGCCCCGGATCCTGACGCGCCCCCGGTGCGCAGCTTCGGCGTCCGGTGTGCGATCAGCGCCGTCGCCAGCGCGACCAGCGCCGCGCCCAGGGTCCCCGACTTCAGCGTCATCTCCAGGCCCACCCCGGCGACCAGCGCGGCCCCCGCGAGCGGCGCGCGCAGCAGGATCGGCATCGGGATCAGCGGGCGCGGCTTCACCTCGGCGCCCTCACAAGCTTGCTCCACCTCGCGCACCTTCCGCGCGGTCAGCGCGGTGAACAGCGCGAACAGCGCCACGGCGGCCACCACGTACAGCGAGCGTTGCCGGTCCGGCGTCCACGTGGTGGCCGCGTCGAGCGCGCGCTGCGGCAGCGTCGGCGCCGCCTCGGCCACCGGCATCGCGGGCCGGAACGCGCGCGTGTCGGCGAGCACCGACCAGCGCACGGCCTCCCCCTTCGGCGCGTAGGGCCGCACCAGCTCCAGCTCGTCGAACTCACGACCACGGCGGACCGTGGAAAGCGTCGTCGGCGGCACCACGCCCGGCTCGTCGTCGTGCGTCGTGGCGCCCTCGTCCACGCGCGGCTCCGTCGGCGCGGCGGGAAGCTGGAAGATGAGCCGCAGCGTGTCGAGGCCGTCGTCCCAGACCGGACCGGACCAGGAGAGCCGCGTCAGCACGCCGTCCTCACGCAGGGCGCCTTGCTGGGCCAGGTCGGTGCGGTAGCGGAAGAACAGCACGTAGACGCCGCGGCCCAGCCCCTTGCCGTCGAACCGCACCCGCAGCACGGGCGGCGGTGCGCTCCCGTCCTCGCGCGGGCGCTCTCGCGGCAACATCTCCAGCGCCACGGGGGACGCCGAGGCCAGCGAGTTCCGCTGCGCATCGCGGAGCGGCACCACGTAGGCGTCTGCCTCGGGCGCGGCGTCCGCATCCACCCCCCGGACATCGAACGCGCGCAGTGGCCCGCCGTTGATCTTCAGGGTGACCTTGTGCTGCACCCGCGTGGAACCGCTGGGCTCCACGGTGAGCCGGGTCTCGTCGCCGGCGACATGGACCTCGACCCACGCCCACGCCGCGCGGGGCAAGGCGACGATCGCGAGCGCGACCACCAGCACCAGGGTCTTCGCTGCCCAGCCCGTGGCGTTCTTCACGCCAGCCAGGCCCGGCAGGTCCGGATGGCCCGGCAGGTCCGCAAAACGACGCTGGATCTGGCGGTCATGCCGAGGCGGGAGCCCTGGGAGCATGGCGCAGGCGTCCCATGGCCTTCGCCGCCGGGCCAAGTTCTCATGGGAATCCGGGGAGGTAGCGGGGGCGTCGGGTGGCGACGGGGGGAGTGTGAGCGCGGCGACCGGGGGGGAGCTGCGTGGATGGGCGGAGTTTCGCCGCGGAACTGGCAGCGTGAACGCGACGCGGGGGGAGCGCGCGTGAAACCGTGTGCGTCGGCGACCGACGGCCCCGGTGTTCGCGCGACATCGTGTGCGTCGGCGACCGGCGACGGGGGCAGTTTCGTGGCGAAACTGGGTCCGTCAGTGCCCGACACGCCCGCTTGCGAGCGAAACTGGGGTCGTTGGCGCCCGACACACCCACTCTCCGAGCGAAACTGGGTACGTCGGCGTGGCCAGACCTGCTCTCCGAGCGAAACTGGGTACGTCGGCGGCCTGCCCACGGACGTGACGCCGAAACCGGGTACGTTGGCGCCCCGACGGTCGCAGTTCAGGAGCGAAACTGGGTACGTCGGCGGCCGAGGGCCACACTTTCCGGAGGTGGCCTCGGCTCGGCCTCCGCCGGAGGTGGGCCTCGGCTCGGCTTCAGATCAGCTCCGGGGCTCGTTCCGGGAGATCACGGCCGCGACGATCACCCCGATGGGGCCGAGCACGGCGCAGAGCAAGAACCAGAAGCACCCGCCGCGGCCTTTCGTGGTCGCGATCCAGGCGCCCAGGATGCCGCAGAGCAACCAGACCGGGATACCGAGCTTGAGATCCATGGTGGTCGGAAGACCCTAGCACGCCGACCGGGACCGCAACGGTGGTGCGCGAGGGATGTGGAGGATGCGAGAGACGTGGAGGAAGTGATGGAGGCGAGCGAGGCGTCGAGGCGTCAGAACGCGACGCCGATGCCGAGGGAGCCGAGGAGCTGGAGCTTCGAGGTCTTGTCGTAGAACATCACCGACTGGGGACCGTAGAAGTCGGAGTTCACCGTGAGCCGCTGCGAGTCGGCGAGGGCGACGCCGATGCCGATGCCGCCGGAGATGGCGAATCCGCCGTTGCGGCCGAAGACGCTGGTGCTGCCGAGCATGCCGCCGGCGATGCCGCTGCCGATGCTCCGGCTCGCGGTGGCGCTGGAGTCGCGCTCGTGGGTCGCGGTGGCCTCGAAGCGCTCGTAGCCCAGGTAGCCTTTCAGCCAGAAGCCGCGCAGCGGGGTCCCGCTCACGTAGACGCCGACGGTGCCGGCGATGGAGAAGCCCGAGCGATCCACGATCTCGGAGAACGGAGCGCCCCAGATCCAGGCAGGCTCGATGCCCAGGGTGATCGGCCCGATGACGGCCAGCTCGCCCTCGAAGGTCATCTTTCCCAGGAGCAGATCGAAGGGGTTGTACCGGATCGACCAGTTACAGCAGGTGCGCTTCGGGGGCGGGGGAGGCGGTGGGGGGCCCGCCACGGGCTGGCCGTATCCCGGGTGGTGTCCGTACCCTGGGGGCGGAGGTCCGTATCCGGGCTGGCCGTAGCCGTAACCAGGAGGTGGTTGCCCGTACCCTGGGGGCGGAGGTCCGTAGCCCGGTGGTGGCTGCTGGCCGTACCCGTGAGGCTGCTGGCCGTAGCCATGCGGCTGCTGGCCGTAGCCATGCGGCTGCTGGCCGTAGCCCGGCGGTGGCTGCTGGCCGTACCCCTGGGGGCGCTGACCGTAACCCTGGGACTGCTGGTAGCCCGGAGGGAGGTCTTCTCCGTCCTGGGCCAGCGCGACCGAGCTCGAGACCGCAACCGAGGCGAGCACGCCTGCCGCGAAGAACCACCTGCAAGGCATCTGCGAACCTTACCGAATCAGGTCCCGTGGCGCCACGCGGCGCTTTTGACCGGGTCGTGCTTCGCTCTTCCCTCGCGATGCCGACCCCCGCGACGTCGACCCTCGCGCCGGCGGGTGTCCCGCCTGTAGTCTTCGCCGCCGATGTCCTCCCCCCTCGATCCGGCTTCCTCGCTCGCCGGTGTCGCTCCCGTTCCGGCCACCCCTGCGGCAGCACATCCTTCGTCCTCGGCACCCGTGGCCTCGGAGGCGCCGGCTTTTCCTGGCGAGGGCGCACCACCCGTGTCGAGCGTGAGCGAGGGCGCGCCACCTGCGTCGAGCGTGAGCGAGGGCGCTGCTGACGTCGTGTCGCCTCCGGAAACGTCGATCGCCGATCTCGACCGTGCCGCGGAGACGCTGGCGGGCGCTGCGACGGCCTTCGCGCGCATGTCTCCAGGGGAGAAGGCGACCCTCCTGCGCTCCTTGATCCCCGGGACGCTCGCCGTCGCAGAGGCGCAGGTCGCGATGGCATGCCGCGCGAAGGGACTCGATCCGGCCGGGCCTCAGGCAGGTGAGGAGTGGCTCGCGGGGCCTTCGCTCACGCTGAGCAACCTTCGCAGGCTCGCCGAGTCCCTGGAGGACATCCAGCGGCGCGGCCGGCCACGCCTCGGACGCGGTGGCGTGCGGACGCGGAAGGACGGGCGCGTGGAGGTGAACCTGTTCCCGGTCGGAGCGCAGGATGCGCTGCTCTACAAGGGCGTGCGCGTCCACGCGCTCCTGAAGCCCGGGGCCACCGCGGCGTCGGTGCGCGCGGAGCAGGCCGCGTTCTACCAGCAGCGCGATCCCGAGGGCGGCGTCACGCTGCTGCTCGGCGCGGGCAACGTCGCGAGCATCCCGCCGATGGACGCGCTGCACGCGCTCTTCGTGGAGGGGCGGGTGGTCCTGCTCAAGATGAGCCCCGTCAACGCCTACCTCGGGCCGTTCCTGGAGAAGGCGTTCGCGCCGCTCGTGGAGCGCGGTTTCCTGCGCGTCGTGTACGGTGGCGCGGAGGTCGGCGCGCACCTCGCAGCGCACCCGGCGATCACCCACATGCACATCACCGGCTCCGCCGAGACGCACGACAGGATCGTGTGGGGGCCACCGGGGCCGGAGCAAGCACGCCGGCGCGCGGCGGGCGAGCCGGTGTTCACGAAGCCGGTCAGCTCCGAGCTGGGCAACGTGAGCCCGGTGATCGTGCTGCCGCACCTCTACGACGAGGACGAGCTGTGGTTCCAGGCGCGCAGCATCGCCACCCAGGTGATCAACAACGCCTCGTTCAACTGCAACGCGGCGAAGATGCTGGTCCTGCCCCGCGGGTTCGCGCAGCGCCCGCTCCTGCTCTCGATGCTGGCGCGCGCGTTCGCTGCCGTGGCCCCGCGGCGGGCGTACTACCCCGGCGCCCACGACCGCCACGCGCGGCTCACGGCGGGACGCGCCACGCTGGGGCCCGAGGTCCTGAGCGCGCCGCCGGAGATCCCGCTCCCCTCGGGCGTGGTGCGCTTCGGTGAGCCCGGCGCGGACGCGCTGCCGTGGACGCTGGTGATCGGTCTCGACGCTGCGGACCCCGCCGAGCCGCTGTTCCAGCAAGAGCCGTTCTGCAGCATCCTCTCGGTGGTCGAACTCGGCTCCAGCGATCCAGTGCAGTTCCTCGCGGAGGCGACCCGCTTCTGCAACGAGCGGCTGTGGGGGACCCTGAGCGCGTCGCTCGTGGTCCACCCGCTCTCCGAGGAAGATCCCGCGGTGGCCGACGCCGTGGACCGAGCGCTGCTCGCCCTGCGCTACGGCGCCATCGCGGTGAACCAGTGGCCGGCGATGGTGTACGGCGCGGTGACGCCGCCCTGGGGAGGTCACCCGAGCGCGACGCTCGCCGACGTGCAGAGCGGCCTCGGGTTCGTACACAACACGCAGATGGTGGCTGGCGTGGAGAAGGTCATCCTCCGCGCCCCACTGCGCGGGTTCCCGCGGCCGCCTTACTTCTACGACCATCGCCGCGCTCACCTCGTGGGCGCGCGCCTCGCCACCTGGTCGGCCACTCCTGGCTGGGGCCGGGCGTGGTCCGTGGCCGCGGCAGCGTTCAAGGGCTGACGGGCGGCGCTTCAGCGACCTCCACGGAGGTGCCGCGTCTCAGCGATACCCACGCACCTCGCGGATGTATCGCGGCCCGTGACGTCCGGCGTCTCCCGTGGCGATGCCTCGGGGGGCCGGACGTCGCCATCTGGGCAACGGTCTACGGTGCCTCAGTGCTTCTGCGTGTCGTCCTTCGACTCGCCGAGCGAGGCCTGGAACTCCTTCATCCGGGTGACGAGCGCGTCGAGCTTCTCCTTGGAGGTCTCCGTCACTTCCTCGGCGAACTTCTCGGCGTCCAGGAGCTGCGGCTCCAGGGTCTTGTTCCAGACATCCTTCACCTCCATGCCAGCCAGGTGGAGGCGGACGCGGATCTCGTCCCGCAGCGTGTACAGCGACGCCAGGCCCTTCTGAATCTCGCTCTTCGTCTCTTCCGTCGCTTGGCTCATGTCTGTGTTCTCCGAAAGGGGCCACTGCGGCCCGACAGGTCTGCCCCTGCCCTTTGCATGCACTGCGCCATAGCGAACGCGGCTGTTCGTGACGCTCGCTCGGCGAGAGTGTGCGCTTCTTGCTCAGACGGAGGCACAGCGTCGTGGACGCGGGGCGAGGGAAAGGGACGGGCAGTGCGTCGGGGTGGACAGTGCTCTCGAAGGGCGTGTGGGAGAGATGAAAGCGATCACCGACTGGAGAAAACGATCAGGACCAGAGGAATGATGATTGTCTGGCAACTGGCAGCGACGACGGTCCGATAACTGGCAGGGAGCCAGTAGTCGACGAGGGGCGCATGAGGTATCCGTGGAGAGAGCGCTGTGAGGGGATGAAGCTGCCTCTCCCCACCGCCTCGCGTCGAGGAGCCTCGCGATGGGTGAGCCCGCAATAAAACGACCTGGACCCGTCACCTTCGACGACCTCGACGCGGTACCTCCCCACATGGTCGGGGAGATCATCAGCGGAACGCTCTACATGTCACCGCGACCTGCTCCGAAGCATGCGCTCGCGTCCTCGAACCTGGGGGCATGGCTGGTGCGCCCTTTCCAGTTCGGTCTGGATGGCCCCGGGGGGTGGTGGATTCTGGACGAGCCGGAGCTTCACCTCGGGCAGGACGCGCTCGTCCCCGATCTCGCCGGGTGGTGCGTGGAGCGGATGCCGGACCTGCCGGAGACGGCGTACTTTCCGGTCGCACCGGACTGGGTCTGCGAGGTCCTCTCGCCGACGACGGCGATGGATGATCGTCTCGACAAGCTGCCCATCTACGCACGCGAGGGCGTGAAGTGGGTGTGGTTCGTCGATCCGATCAAGCGTGCGATGGAGATTCATCGCCTCGATGCGAGGAACCGCTGGGAGACGGCGTCGATGCTTCGAGGGGACGCGGTCGTGCGTGCTGCTCCGTTCGATGCGATCGAGCTGCCGCTCTCCATCCTCTGGAAGCGCACGGCGGCAGCAGGTCGCAAGGGCTGAGCTGCACGAGGGCCGAGCGGCACGAGGGCCACTCGTGCGTGGCGCGGGTCAGCGGGGGAAGGGTCAGTAACGGGGGACGGAGGGGTCGACCGTGAGGGACCAGGCGTCGATGCCGCCCTTCAGGTTGAAGACCTGGTGGTAGCCCTGCGCCAGGAACCGCTCGGCGGCGGCCTGGCTGCGGCCACCGTGGTGGCAGTGGAAGACGAGGAGCGTGTCCTTCGGGAGGCCTTCGATGTGGCGGAGCGTTTCCTCGTCGAGGAGGCGCGCGCCGGTGATGCTGGCGGTGGCGCGCTCCCGGGGGGTGCGCACGTCGAACAGCTCGAACTTGTCGCCGCGCTCCTGCATCTTCTTGAGATCGGCAGGGGAGAGCTGCCGGACGCGCGGCGGCTCGCTGGGGCTCTCCAGGCGGAAGCCGCCGCCGTCCCCTTCACCCACGATGAAGTCGATGGAGAGGCCCTCGGCGCGGCGGGCGCTGCCGGCGTCGAACAGCAGGGTGATGCCGTTGGCCTTCGCTTCCACGTCGCCCGGAGCGCGGGGACCGACGTAGAGCCCGTACTCGTAGCCGGTGCCGATCTCGATGTGGACTTCCTGTCCCTCGCCTTCGGCTTCGAGGGCGCTCTTCAGGGCCTTCGCGGCCGAATCGCTCACCTTCACGTTCGGTGGCGTGGCTGGCCCGGTCGCGGCGGGGGCGGTGCCCTTCACGCCAGCGAGCTTTTGCGCCAGCTCACCCGAGGCTTGCATCTCGCGCACGATGTCGCATCCGCCCAGGAACTCACCCTTCACGTAGAGCTGAGGGATGGTCGGCCAGTTCGAGAACTGCTTGATGCCGTCACGGATCTCGGGGTCGGAGAGCACGTTGACGGTGGTGTACTTGGGAAGGTGCCCGTCGAGGATCTGCACGACGGTCGAGGAGAAGCCGCACTGGGGCATGCGCCTCGAGCCCTTCATGAACAGGACGACGTCGTCGCTTCCGATGATCTCCGTGAGTTTGGCGCGGAGAGACTCGCTGAGGGTCATACCTGCGAGCTACCACGCCCCATGTCGGGGCGGTAGCGGTCATCCGGGACGGCCGCCCGGCGCACGCGGCCGCGGAGCCAGGCTTCGACGAGCGGCCAGATGGTGAGCGGTGCGTCCTTGCCCATCACGATGTCGAGGTGGCCCCGTGGGAACGCTCGGTAGGTCCGATCGGACGAGCGGCTGAAGTCGTAGGCCGGACGGACCGAGGCGGGTGGTGCGATGTCGTCCTTGGTGCCCGCGATGATCAGCAAGGGGATGTCGAGCCGCTCGAAGCGCTCGGCGTAGCCATACAGGCTGCCCAGGCGGTGGCCGTGCTGGCGGGCCGCGGCGGCGTCGAGGAACATGTTCCGGAGGACGGTGATGCTGCCGTTGTCCATCGACAGCGACATGTGCTGTGCGAGCACCTTGGGCTCCATCGAGCCGGGCGCGAAGCCGCGGATGGGCAAGGGGAACAGGGGACTCTCGATGAAGGCACGCGCGAAGCGCATCGCCTCGCCCAGCGGCTTGAGGCCCAGGGCGCCGTCGCCGAAGGAGACGCGCCGGTCGACGCTGAGCATGAGCTCGCCGAGGGCGGTGAGCGTCCATGAGCCCTTGGCGAAGAGGTAGGGGCTGCCGAGCGTGCAGACGCCCGCCACCGCGTCTCGCATCACGGTCGCCGCCGCGTAGCCGACGAGGCCACCGAGGGAATGACCGACCAGGTACACTGGTCGGTCGCCGCTACACCGTCGGATCTCTTCGAGGGCGGCCGGGACATCCTCGAGCACGAAGTCGGTGACGTGGCTCGGTCTCGGGGCGCCGAGGTGCTTCGAGCGGCCATGGCCGCGCAGGTCGAGGTTGTAGACGTCGAAACCGGCGCGGGCGAGGTAGTTGGAGAAGCTGCGCGAGGGCAGGTGCCAGGTGTAGCGGTTCTGTCCGTAGCCGTGGATCAGCAGCACGGGCGCAAGGCTGCCGCCGCCGTGGGCCATGCTCCGCTTGCGGACCATGGCGAGGGGGATGTCACGCACCCGGCCGCGAGCGCGGGGGGGGAGGTCCTCCATCATCGCTGGCGGCGGGATCGTCGAAGGTCTCCTCGCGTCGTGGGTCAGGGCCGTCGTCCGGAGCCGGGTGACCACCAGCTCCTTGACGAACTTGCCCCGCTCATCGCGGTCCACGACCTGTTCGACCTGGGCGTGGTTGAGGATCATACGGTTATGTCTACCATGGACCCCATGCAGGGACCCCTGCAACTCCGCGGAATCACTGGTGGCTGGAACACAAGTGCGCGGGCGTAGGTGGGGGAGGTTGGTGCTGCACATTGGGTGCAGCATTCAAGTCGTGTAACCTCGGCCGTCTTTTCAGACCCTGCGTTGCCGCCCCGGCTGTTCCATGCCGTCGCGACGAGGGTGTTGGGTAAGGTAACTCACATGCTTCGACCTCTCAAGGCTGGCGCTTTTGCGCTGGCAGCTTTGCTTGCGTCGCTCTCGTCGGCCGGTGCTGCCTGGGCGCAGCAGGACGAACCGGAGAAGGCTGCGGACGGCGCCGAGGCGTCCGACAAGGACGCGAAGGGGGACGACGCCTCCGGGGACGAGGCCGGCGGGAAGAAGGACGAGGTGCCGTCCGAGGCGCCCGCGTCGGACAACGATCCCTACGAGAAGCCGCACCAGGCCTACCGCTTCATCGGGATGCGCTTTCGCAACCTGATCGTGCCGCAGTTCATCCTGAACCTGTTCGCGGACGGCGGGCGCACGGTGAACGTGTTCACGTTCGGGCCCGAGTTCTCGACGCGCAAGGACGGGCTGGAGCTGGATTTCGCGCTCTCGTACGCGGACTACTCGATGGGCGACACGCTCTTCAAGGGGAAGAGCGACGACGACAACGCCTTCGAGATCATCAACAGCTCGATGAAGATGGTCTATTTCACGACCGATCTGCTCTACGAGATCCCGCTCGACAAGGAGAAGGGGCGGTTCTCGTTGCTCGTGGGTGGCGGCATCGGGCTCGGGGTGGTGTTCGGGGATCTGCGGCGCAACCAGGCGACGCCGAACGATCCGAACAACATCAACCGAGACGACGTGAGCGCGTGGCGGCGCTGCCCTGGTCCTGGCACGCAGTTCTGCGACGACGCGAACGACCACTACGGCGACTACCGAGAGGCGAGCTGGTTCAACGGGGGCTCGAAGCCGGTGGTGTTCCCGTGGATCTCGCTGCCCCAGATCAGCTTCCGTTACAAACCGGTCAAGCAGCTCCAGTTGCGGGCAGATCTGGGCTTCTCGATCTCGGGGTTCTACTTCGGAGCGTCCGCGGCTTACGGTCTGTGATCCCGTGACAGCGAAGGAGAACGAGCTTTCCGCCGGGCAGGGCTCGCGGGACGGGATCACCGGGTCGTCAGGCCCGCGGCTGCCGCTGCGCTACGAGCCGCTGGCGGCTCTCGGCAAGGGAGGCGCGGGTGAGGTGTGGGCCGTGCGCGATCGGATCTCCGGTCGCACGGTCGCGCTGAAGGCGCTGGGGGAAGGGGGAGACGAGCGCGAGGTGATGGCGCTCGTGCGCGAGGCGACGGCGCTCTCCGGGGTGGAGGGGCTCGGGGTGCCGCGCGTGCTGCGCTTCGGGCGGCTGCCGGAGAGCGGTCGCCCCTATCTGGTGCGCGAGCTGGTGGTGGGGACGAGCCTCGCCGATCTGCTGGAGGGGAAGGCGGGCGAAGCCGAGGCACGGCTCCTCGATCCGAAGGTGTGGCTCGCCGCGATCGCGGACGCGGCCGATCAGCTCACGCGGCTGCATCGCGCGCTGTTGCTGCACGGGGACGTGAAGCCCGCCAACCTGATCGTGGGGCCGGATGGGCGTGCGACGCTGGTGGATCTGGGGCTGGCGGCGCCCTGGCGTGATGGGGGCGTGCGGCCGGAGGGGCTGACGCCACGCTACGCGGCGCCGGAGCTTCTCGAAGGGGCGCCGCTCACGGTGCGGGTGGAGGTGTTCGCGCTCGGGGTGACGCTGAAAGAGGCGCTGATTTCCGCCGGGGAGAGGTTGCCCGGGGCGACGCGCCGCGCACTCGATGCGGTGGCTGCGCGCGCGACGGCGGAGAATCCGGCCGATCGGTACCCCAGCACGGACGAGCTGGGGAGCGCGCTCCGGGGCGCGGCCGGGCTGTCGGAGCGTCCTCCGAGCGGGGTGGGCGAGGAGGACGGGGCATCGGTGTGGCCGGTGCTGGGGCTCGATGGGCCCTCGGGGAGGTTGCTCTCGCGGATCGAGGGGATGCGCGAGGGGGGCGGGTTGCTGATCACGGGGCCCCCGGGCTCGGGCCGCAGCGCGCTGTTGCGGCGGATCGCGTGGTCGCTCGGTGTGGCGGGGCGCGCGGTGGCGTGGATCGAGGCGGCGCGGGTGAACGATCTGGCCGAGGCGCTCGCCATCGAGCTGTCGGCGCAGGGGACGGGGCGTGAGGAGGGGAGGCGACGGACGCACGGGATCGTGCTCGTCGACGATGCGGAGCGGCTCGGGAGCGAGGCGCTCGCGTGGCTCGATACGGAGCGAGAGGCGGGGAGCAAGCTCGTGCTGGTGCTCGGCGTGGCGCCCTCGGCAGGGCAGGGTCTGCCAGGGCGCACGTTCGAGATCTTCCCGATGGAGCCACTGGAGCTGCAAGTGGCGCTGTCGCTCGTGCAGCGAGGAATCCCGTCGCTGAGCGATGCCGTCGCGCGGCACGTGGTGGAGCGGAGCGGGGGCTGGCCGGGGAACATCCGCCGGATCGTGGCGCGGCTGGCCGGTGCGCCGGTGGCGTCGATCGCGGATGTGGACCGGCTGCTCGCGGAGAGTGCGGTGACGGGGGGCGGTGAGCGCGACGCCACAGGCGATCCGAGCCGGCGGCCGCTCGACGAGATCCACGATCTGCTCGATCGCGGTCATTTCGACGAGGCGGGGGAGGCGCTCGTCGCGTGGCGCGAGGATCGGGCGCCGGAGGTGGTGATCGTCAGGGCGCGGCTGCTGACGAACGTGGGGCAGTCGGTGCAGGCGCTGTCGGAGCTGGCCTCGGTGGGCGAGGAGGTGGACCGCTCCGGGGATCTCGAGCTGTCGGGGTCGTGGTCGCTCAACGTGGCCCGGGCGCTGCTGCGCACGGGGGACTACCCGGCGACGGAGCGCCGCGCCGGAGAGGTGCCGGAGCGGCTCGGGGTGGCGGTCGGCGACGAAGCGGAGGCGTTGATCACGGAGCGAGGGCGGCGGTTGCTGTGCGAGGCGGCCGCGCTGCAAGGGCTCGCGCAGAGCTACTCCGCGCGCCACGAGGAAGCGCGGTCGACGCTGGAGCGTTCGGTGGTGCTGGCGCGGCGGACGGCGAATCCGCGGAGCCTGTCGCTGGCACTCGGTTCGCTGGCGTTCGCGCTGCAGCGCAGCGAGCGGCTCGGCGAGGCGAAGGAGGCCTACGAGGAGGCGCTCGGGGCCGCCGAGCAGGCGGGGGACGCGGGGACGATGGCGACGACGCGGCTCAACCTGGCCGGGATCGCCAAGTCGCAAGGGGATCTGGCGGCGGCGATCCGGCACCTCGAGGCCGCGGTGGACATGGGGCGCCGCTCGGGCCGGGTGATCACCATCCGGCAGGCACTGCTGAACCTGGCGAACCTCGACCTGTACCTGGGGCGCATCGCGAAGGCCAAGGTGGCAATCGATGCGCTCGTGGCCGACCGGGGGTCGATGCCTCCGTACCAGCGCGCGCAGCTCCTCGCGCTGGAGGCAGAGCACGCGGCGCGGTCGGGGGATGTGGCTGGCGCTGCCTCGCTGTGCCTGTCGTGCGCAGAGGCCTACGAGGCCATGGGGTTGCGCGTGGACGCGGCGGAGGCGCGGCTGGAGCGGGTGTTGCTCGCGGTGGGGCTTCCAGGGGCCGAGGCGCGGTCGGTCCTGGAAGAGGTGGAGGCGGCGGCCACGGCGCTCGGATCGTCGGGCGCGCATCGTGCGGCGCTGGCGCTGGCCCGCGGGCGGACGGCGGCGCTCGCTCGCGATGAGGACCGCGCGCGCGCGTCCTACGAGGAGGCGCTGAAGGCGGCGACGGTCGCGGGGCAGCGCGACTGGATCTGGAGGGCGCTGGCGGCTCGGGCCGAGCTGGAAGACGAGAGCGGGCAGCCGCTGCGCGCGCGTCGGGACCGGGAGGCGGCGCTCGAGACGCTGGAGGAGATCTCGGCCCGACTCCCGCGGGATCTGCGCGAGGTGTTCTGGAACGATCCGCGTCGGCGTGAGCTGCGGGCGGCCGCGCGGGTGGCGCTGTCCAACGCGGTGACGCTCAGCGCTGCACCCGTGGGTGGTGGCGGCGAGGATCGGCTGGCGCGGGTGCTGGAGATCAACCGGGCCATCGCCGGCGAGCACGATCTGGAGCGCCTGCTGGAGAAGGTCACCGATCACGCCATCGCGCTGCTCCGAGCAGAGCGGGGCTTCGTGATCCTGCGCAGCGGCTATGCGCGTCGTGGGGGAGGCGCCTCGTCGTCGAGCGTGTCGACGAGCAGTGTGTCGACGAGCGTGCCCCCCGTGGGGGCCGACGGGGATCTGTCGATCCACGCCTCACGCGACCAGGCGGGAGACGACCCGCACGCGCGCTTCTCTCGATCCATCGCCGAGCGCGTTCTCCTGAGCGGGGAGCCGGTGGTGACCGCGAGCGCGCGCAACGATGCCAGGATGGCGGACTACGTCTCCGTCCATCAGCTCATGCTCCAGTCGGTGGCCTGCGTGCCGATCCGGGCCCGGAGCGGCGCGGTCATCGGCGCGCTCTACCTGGAGACGCGCTTGCGGCCGACGGCGAGCTTCGACGGGGAGCTGCCGACCTTGATCGCGCTGGCCGATCAGGTGGCGATCGCGATCGATACGGCGCGCCTCGTCGGGGAGAACCGGCGCCGCGCCGAGGAGCTGTCTCGGGTGAACGAGGAGCTCGTGGCGGCGAGGGCAAAGCTCGAGGAGCTGCTCGGCCAGCGCACGGCGGAGCTGGTGAAGACGCGGCGGGATCTGCGCTCGGCGCGCGCGGTGCTCCGTGGTCACTTCGGCTACGAGGGGCTGGTGGGGACGAGCGACGCGATGCGCCGGCTCTACGCCCTGATCGATCGGGTGAAGGACGCGGACATCCCGGTGCTCATCACCGGAGAGAGCGGGACGGGGAAGGAGGTCGTGGCCCGGACGCTCCACGAGAAGAGCCCGCGGGGGAAGAAGCCGTTCCTCGGCATCAACTGCGGCGCGATCCCGGAGCACCTGCTGGAGAGCGAGCTGTTCGGGCACGTTCGGGGCGCGTTCACCGGGGCCGATCGCGATCGAAAGGGGCTGTTCCGCGAGGCGACGGAGGGGACGCTGCTCCTCGACGAGATCGGTGAGATGCCGCCGAAGATGCAGGCGGGTCTGCTCCGGGTGTTGCAGGAGCGGGTGGTGCGGCCCGTGGGCGGGGCACGGGAGGAGCGGGTAGACACGCGGGTGATCGCGGCGACGCACCGGAGCCTGGCGGAGATGGTCGAGGCCGGGACCTTCCGGGAGGATCTCTACTACCGCCTGCACGTGGTGGAGCTGCGGCTGCCGTCGCTACGGGAACGTCTCGACGACGTGCCGTTGCTCATCGATCACTTCCTGGGGATCTTCGCGGCGCGACACGGGCGCGAGCGGGGGAGCGTCTCGCGCGCGGCGCTGGCGCGGCTGATGGACTACCGGTGGCCGGGGAACGTGCGCCAGCTGGAGAACGTGCTGCTCAACGCCTGGGTGCTCTCGGATCGGTCGGAGCTGGACGTGGACGACTTCGAGCTGCCGGACGCGCCGCCGCGGTCGTCGCGCTCCTTCGGTTCGCGCGGTGGTCCACCGCCCTCGTGGGGGGAAGGGCAGCCGTCGTCACGAGGTGGAGCGCGAGCGGGTGGGAGCGCGCCTGCGTCGTCAGGGGAAGCCGCGACGCCGCTGGAGCGCCACCGGAACGATGAGCGAGAGCGAATCCTGGCCGCCCTCGAAGAGTGCAACTGGAACCGGGTGAAGGCGGCGCAGATCGTGGGTTTGCCGCGGCGGACGTTCTATCGGCGGCTGAAGGAGTACGGGATCCAGTGAGCAGGGGCGCCGGCCCCGGGGGTCACGGGCGCGCGCGCAGGGAGGGGGACCAGCGCACCGGCAGGTGGGTGAGGCCCATGAGCCAGTTCGAGCGCATCCGCTGCACCGGACCGGCGAGCTGCATGCCGGGGAGACGGCGCAGGATCTCCTCGAAGGCCACCCGTGCCTCCAGCCGCGCGAGCGTCGCGCCGAGGCAGAAGTGGGGGCCTCGGCCGAACGAGAGGTGCTCGTTCGGGCTGCGCGTCACGTCGAAGGTCTGCGCGTCGGGGAACACCTCTTCATCGCGGTTGGCCGACACCAGCCAGGCCACCACCTTGTCCCCCTCGGCGATGCGCTGCCCCTGGATCTCCGTGTCGCACGTCGCCGTGCGCCTCATGTAGCCGACCGACGGGACGAATCGCAGCATCTCTTCGACGGCGGAGGGGATGAGCGAGGGATCCTCCTCCAGCCTTCGCTGGGTCTCCGGGCGTTCCAGCAAGGTGAGCATCCCCTGGGCGATGAGCTGGTGGGTGGTCACCGTCCCTGCCGAGAGGAGCAGAGAGAAGAAGAGGCCGAATTCGAAGCTGCTGAGCTTCTCGCCGTCCAGCTCGCCTTCCATCAACACGCTGAGCATGTCGTCGCGTGGGCTCGCGCGGCGCTCCTCGGCGAGTCGCGCCGCATAGCCGACCAGATCGCGGACGAGCGCTTCGACCTCCTCCTTCGGTTTGTCGGCGGCGAGCAGGAACTGGTAAGCCCAGGCCGCCACCTGCGCTCTGTCTTCCAGCGGTATGCCGAGGAGTTGCAGGATGATCCGCAGCGGCAGATCGCCGGCCAGCTCGCTCACGAAGTCGCCTGAGCCGCGCTCCTCGACGCGGTCGATCATGGCGGTGACGATCTCGCGCGCGTGGGGCTCGATGGCCTGCATCAGGCGGGGGACGAAGCCCTTCGAGACCAGGCCGCGGTAGCGGGTCTGGCGAGGAGGATCCAGGGTGATGAGGCCGTCACGGTTGGAGCGGAGATCGTCGGGCGGGTAGTCCTCGAGCCAGATGCCGCCTCGCGCGGAGGAGAAGCGCTTGGCGTCGCTGATCACCTGGATGGCGTCCGCGTGCCGGGTGATGGCCCAGAAGCCGGTCCCCCCTTCTTCTTCGTGCCAGAAAACGGGTGCTTCTCGCCGGAGCCGCTCGAAGCGGTCATGCGGCACTCCCGTGAGATAGAGATCCGGATCGGCGATCCTGATGTCCGCGAGTTCCATGCGGTTCCTCCTCAAGCAAGCCTGAACGTCCGGTCGTCGATGGTACTCTCGGCGGCGCACCCGAAGCGAGCGCCCGCGGCGGGCGGTGGAGACGCCGAGGGGTCGGATCGCCCGTGATCGACGCTTCACTCGGTGGGCGACGCGGGAGAGGGCGACACGTGAAGGCCCCATGCGATATTCCTCACCGAGGACGACGATGAGCGAGCCTCCACCCAAACCACCGCCGACCTCCGCCTTACCCATGGCGCTCTCGGTTTTCGTGATCATGCTGGGTCCCGCGGAGGTTGATCTGGACGCATTGCCCTCAGGAGTTGCCGGGTGAGTGCATCGACAGGGGGCGCTGGCGAGCGGTCCAGGGAGGGGCGCGCCGCCACGACCGTCCCTCAAGGGGCCGTGCCTGGCGCCGTCCGGCCTGGCCGACCGGCCGAGGTGGCGCGGGGTGGCACCGCGTCCAGGGACGACACCGACCCCACGCACGGCGCCGCTCCCTCGTTCGATCCCGCAGGGTTCGCGCATGCGGCGACGCTTCCCCACGATCGCGACGCAGACACCATCACGGCGCCTTCGGCCGAGCCGACGTCGTCCCAGCGGTGGAGCGCGGCGCAGCTCCCGGTGGTGGAGTACACGAGCTACGAGGTCCACGGCGAGGTCGCTCAAGGGGGGATCGGGCGTGTGCTCCGCGCCAGGGATCGCCGGCTGGGCAGGCCGGTGGCGATCAAGCACCTGCTCGACCCGCGCGCCGGCGCGGAGAAGCGCTTCGTGCGGGAGGCGCTGGTCACCGCGCGCCTCCAGCACCCGGCCATCGTGCCGATCTACGAGGCTGGGCGCTGGCCGACCGGGGAGCCGTTCTATGCGATGAAGCTGGTCTCGGGGCGCTCCCTCGAGGACCGGATCGCGGAGCAGCGCACCCTGGCCCTCCGCATGGGGCTGCTCCGCCACGTGCTGGCGGTGGCCGAAGCCGTGGCCTATGCGCATGCGCAGCGGGTGATCCACCGTGACATCAAGCCCGCCAACGTGCTGTGCGGCGACTTCGGTGAGACGGTGGTGATCGACTGGGGCCTCGCCAAGGACCTGAGCGAGGAGGACGACGCCGTGGATCGGTCGGCCGACGTGCAGAGTCCGGGAGGCGCGCAGCTCACCCTCGCGGGCTCGGTGATCGGCACACCGGCATACATGCCGCCGGAGCAGGCATCGGGGCTTCGCGTCGACGAGCGCGCGGACGTCTACGCGATCGGCGCGATCCTGTACCACCTGCTGGCTGGCGTGCCTCCGTACGACGGAAAGAACGCGCGTGCGGTGCTGCGGCAGGTGCTGGCCGGTCCCCCGGAGCCGCTCGGGAGCTTCCTGCGCGACGTGCCCGAGGAGCTGCTCGCCATCGTGGACAAGGCGATGGCCCGCGAGCCGACCGAGCGCTATCCGACGGCGCGGGAGCTGGCCGAGGATCTGCGCCGCTTCGAGACGGGGCAGTTCGTCGGCGCTCACCGCTACTCGCTGCTCTCGCTGCTCAGGCGCTTCGTGCGGCGTTACCGCGCGCCCCTCGCCGTGGCGGTGGCGGCGCTGGTGGCGCTGGTGGTGGTGGGCGCGATCGGGGTGAAACGCACCATCGCAGAGCGTGGTCGCGCCGAAGAGCAGCGGATGGAGGCAGAGAACGCGCGGCAGGCGGCACTGACCCGCGCCGATGCGCTGACCCTGGTGCAGGCGAGGACGTCGCTCACCCGCGATCCGAGCGAGGCGCTCGCGTGGCTCAGGCGCCTCTCTCCGCAGTTCAACCGCTGGAGTGCGGCGCGCGTCATCGCGGCCGACGCGGTCGCGCGTGGCCTGTCGACCACGCTGCGTGGCCACACCGCCCTCATCAACGGTACGGTGCTCTCTCCGGACGGGCGGCAGCTCGCCACGGCGAGTGACGACGGCAACGTCATGCTCTGGGACATGGTCTCCGGCGCGGGGCGTACGCTTTCGGGTCACACCGACGAGGTCTGGAGCATCGCCTTCTCGCCCGATGGCAGCCTCCTCATGTCCGCGGGCAAGGACAGGACGTCGCGGCTCTGGGATGCGACGACCGGCGCCGCGCTTCGTGTCGTCCAGCATCCGAGCTGGGTCGTGATGACGGGCTTCTCGGCGGACGGTCGGCACGCCTTCCTGAAAGGGAAGGGGACGGTGTTCGACCTCGAGGTCGAGACCGGCCGCGTGCGCCTCCTGTCTTCCGGGGACAGCAAGAGCAGCATCGCTTCCAGCACGCGACGGATCGCACGTCTCGACTATGCCACCCTCTCGGTGGAGGACACCGTCACGGGACAGCGACGGGTGCTGGAGCGCCTCGCCGAGCCGCGCGGGCCTTGCGGTGCGATCCTCTTCTCGCACGATGGAAACACGCTCTTGCATCTGACCCATCAGGGGGAGATGCGAAGCTGGGACATGGCGACCGGCAAGTCGAGGACGCTCGGGCTTCTCCCCAACCACCTGTCGCCGCTGGAGACCATGTCGGAGCACAGGATGGCGACCTCGCCCGACGGGCGCTGGGTGGCGGTGCTGTCGGGCGCAGCGGTCTATGTCTGGGACCTGCAGCGTGGGCTGGGTCAGGTGTTGCGCGGGCACGACGGGGACGTGCTGCGGGCTGCATTCTCTCCAGACGGCAAGTTGCTCGCGACCGGCGGTTTCGATCGCACGGCGCGCATCTGGGATCTCACCAGCGGCCAGAGCCGGGTGCTCCAGGGGCATCAGGACACCGTGAACAGCGTGTCCTTCTCGCCTGATGGCCAGCTGCTGGTGACGGCAGGGGGAGACGCGACGGTGCGGCTGTTCCCGGTGGTCGCGCAGGCGAGCGAAGTGCTGCCGGGGCGCGGGGCCGACGCCGTGCTGGCGGGGATCTCCAGTAATGGTCGACTCATCGCCGCCGGTGGGCGGGATGGGCTGCTGCGCCTCTGGGAGGAGGAGCGCCCGCCGCTCATCGTCCAGGCGCATCTGGGGGAGATCGTCGCGGCGGTGCTGTCGGCGGATGGTGAGCACATCGCCACCGCGGGTTCGGACAACATCGTGCGCGTCTGGAGCCGCAGTGGCGTGCAGGTGGGTGAGCTGGCGAGCCCGACCCAGGCCGCTGTTCTGGCCCTCGCATTCTCGCCGGACAGCCAGTGGATCGCTTCGGCGGAGGCCGACGGGAAGGTGCGGCTGCGCGAGATCGCGTCCGGTGAGGAGCGCGTGTTCTCCGGGCACGTGGGTCAGGTGCGCGCGATGCGGTTCTCGCCGAGCGGTGAGCTGCTGGCGACGGCCGGCGAGGATCTCAGTGTGCTGATCTGGCGGGTCGCGACCGGCGAGGGGAGGCTGCTGGGTGAGCACGAGGGGGAGGTCACCGCGATCGCGTTCTCGCCCGACGAGCATCTGCTCGTCTCGGGGAGCATGGATCACACGATGCAGCTCTGGAACCTGGAGTCAGGGGTCGCGGAGAAGTTCAACCTGGGGGGGACGGGGGTGAGGCAGCTCGGGTTTCTGCCGGATGGCAAGACGCTCGTCACGATGAGTGGTGGGGACACGGGCGCGCGGCTGTGGGATGTGGAGACGCGCTCGCAGCGCGCGACGCTCCGAGGGCACAGCGGCGAAGTGACGGGCTTCGCGATCGCGCCCGATGGGCTGCGGTTGGCGACCGCGAGCCTGGACCGAACGGTGCGCCTCTGGGATCTGGAGAGCGGCGAGAGCAGAGCGCTGGAGGGGCACACGGGGGCCGTGGTGGGCGTCGCGTTCTCCCCCGAGGGGCTGGGGCTGATCTCGGTGGGGCGAGACGGGACGGTGCGGCGCTGGGCCGACAGTCTCCCGTGGACCGAAAAGCCCCTGCGGTCGTTCCTGGAGGCGACGACGCGGTCTTCGGGGACGGAGGTGGATCTGCGCGGGCTGAACTGAGCCAGGGCCGGGTGGCCTGGTCCACTCAGTCTCCGCAGGTCTCGCCCATGTAGCTGCTCTGCGTGGAGGAAGCGCCGGCGCTGCAAGACGAAGAAGCGCCGATGTCGTCGTGGAGCACGAACGTGTTGGCCTGGTAGCAGCCGTGGAACGACGTCAGCGAGCGTCCCGCGACGCTCTCGAGCGCGCTCACCAGCCCTTGCGTGTCGCAGCCCTGGTCGTCGCCTGGCCATTGGTAGGCGCAGGCTGCGAGCATCTGGTCGGCGTCGTAGATCTCCACCGGCACGCCAGGCGGCACGTCCGCCCGTTGATCGTGGTAGCCGTTCAGGATCACCTTCTCGAGGGTGACACCGGGGGCGGCGGTCACCTTCCAGTACACGGGCTCGTACGAGGAGAGCGCCAGGACGACAGGTCCCTGCCGTTCGACATGGACCGAGGCTTCGCCTTCGGGATGGTGGTTCCAGCCGTGGTTGCCGTGGGACTCGTACACGCTGAGGAGGTGAAGCTCGGGGCCGCAGCTCGGCGTCCCGGGGCCGCAGCTCGGCTCCTCGACGTGGCCCGTCAGCGCATACCCGCCGTCGATGTCGCAGCCGGCGGCCACGCTCAGGTCGTCGTGGAGCACGAACGAGGTGGAGCTGTAACAGCCATGGAACGAGGTCATCTCCTGGCCGGCCGCTGCTTCCAGTGCGCCGACCAGCGCCGGCGTATCGCTGCCCCCTTCGCTCGAAGGCCACGCATAGCCATAGGCGCCGAGCCAGCCGGAGGTGCCGTCGTGGCTCTCCACGGGGACCCCAGCGGGCACGTCCGCCCGCTGGTCGTGGTAGCCGTTCAGGATCACCTTCTCGAGGGTGACCCCCGGAGCCATCGTCACCGTCCAGTGCACCGGCTCGTAGGAGGACAGCGCGATGACGTGCGAGCCTGGGCGTTCGATGTGGATCGTCGCCTCGCCTTCGGGGTGGTCGTCGGCGCCGCTGTGGTTCGAGTGCGTCTCGTAAACGCCGAAGATGTGGAACTCGGTGCCACAGGACGAGATCGGTCCGTTCCCGGGATTGCCAGGCTCGCTCTGTCCGCCGCCGTCATCCCCTTCGCCGACGACGACGACGCCACACCCTTTGCCGTCCGCGCCCATGAGGATGGGCATCGACAGAAGCGCGACCGCGAGGCCCACGCCATGAACCTTGAGCATCACCGACCTCCTCGAAGTAAGCGTTGGTCGGTAGCGTGCACAATGTCGGCCGAGCGCGAAAGGGCTCCGTGAGGTGGAACGATCGCGTTCCGATGCCGATGGCTCAGGGCGGCACACGAGGCTGCACCCTGACGCCATTCGTGCGCTGAGGCGAGATCGAACCCTCAGTATCCCTTCCGCAGCACGAGCACGGCGTTTCGCTCCACCTCGTAGAGGGAGGCGGTCACGAGCGCGACGGCGGTGTGGTCTCGGACGTTCAGCACGCGCATCTCCGCGTACGTCTCGTCCGGCAGGAGGTCCTCGTCCACGCCGTACTTCATCTTGTCGACGACCGCGGCGCGGTCGTCCTCGACCCGCGGTCGGAGCTGAGCGGTGGGGCCTGCGGCGCTGGCGGTCTGTGCCCAGCGATCACCGCGTCGCACGGCGAAGAAGCGCATTCCGGGCTCCACGCCCTCTTCCTTGCCCTTGTCGATGAAGACCACCTGGTTCTGACCGAACATGTGGTGGGGGTACACGGACGCGAGCAGCCGTGCTTCCAGATCCTTGTCGCTCTTGCGCGGCGATACGACGTCGAAGCGCCGCTGCACGGAGCCGATCAGCGCGCCGCGCTCGATCACGTCGAGCGATTCCGTGATCCGGCCGCGCACCATGCGGGTCTTCGGGTTGTAGCGGTCCACGCGTACCGTGCCGCGAACGGCCACCAGATCACCCGAGGACTTGCCCGATCCCACCCGCTTGATGACCTGGAAGATCGTGAGCTCCTGGCCCACGGAGATGGGGCGCTCCTCGCCGTCCTTGTCCTTGGACATCTGCAGGTACACGTCGTCGCCCGCGCTGAGGAGCATCTGATCCTCGGGGCTGCCGACGAGCTTCCCCCACGTGTCCTTCTCGTGGTCGTCGACCCAGCCCATGTTGCGCAGGAACACGGTCTGCGGGGGGACTCGGTTGCCCTGCATCCGCAAGCCGCTCTGCATGTTGGAAGTGAGGCCGCTGCGTGCGCTGCCCTGACCTTGATCACGGAGCCGGAGGCGATCTCCAGGGTAGATCCAGTGTGGGTTCTGGATCTGGGGGTTCATCGCCCAGAGCTGCGGCCAGGAATACGGGTTCTGGTAGTAGCGCGAGGAGATCTCCCAGAGCGTGTCGCCGCGCCGGACGGAGTGCATCTCGGGAAGGTACTGCCCTTCGACGACGTACGAGCCGTTCGCATTGCCGCGGACCGAGACCTCTCCGACGGTGCTGGAGCGCAGGTCGAAGCCGTCCGCCGTGCGCGAGGTGTCCAGGGTCGCGCGCGAGCTGGAGGGCAGGTGCGCGTTGGGATCGAAGCCAGGCTGGGGGAAGCCTGGGAACGTCACCTGCTGAGGAGCTGGCGTGGGGACCTGGACGACGGTCACGCTGGGTGCTCCAGGCTGGGTCGCGCCACCACCGTCGTCTGCGGCATCCTGAGCGAGCGCGGTGGCCGGCGCGGACACCAGGGCGAGGGCAACGAGGGTCGTCGGGTGCTTCATGGTCAACGCTTTCCAGCCGAGGTGGCGCGCGGAGAGGGCTTGCGAGCAGGAGGATTGCTGGGATCGGCGATGGTGATCACGCCGCCGTCGGGCGTGGAGCGGAGCAAGGGCCGCGGGCCTTCTGCGTCGGGATCCGTATCGACGCCACTGTCCTGCAACGCGACCCCTGGCTCTCCGCCGGAAGCGGGCGGGGGATTTGCGGGCATCATGGAAGGGTCCATGTGGACCACCGCGAGCGCGGGGCGATCGCCGCCAGCAGGCGACGTTCGTGGGGCAGGTGACGAGAGTCGGTCCCGCCCAGCGCGCTCGATGGCAGCGAGGCGATCGGCGAGCACGGCCTGATCCGCGCGTACCTTGACCAGCTCGGCCCGCGTCGTCGCGAGCTGTTGCTCGAGGGCGTCCGTGTTGCCGCCACAGCCCGCACTCAGCGCGGCGATCGCGAGCCCGATCCAGCGGGCGTTCGGGAGGGACATCATCCGGTCGGGCAGGTTAGCGCTGCTCGCTGCAGGCGGCCAAACACGCGGCAATTTCTGCCGGACGGTGCCGGATCTGGTACGCTCGGGCGCTGGAATGGCAGCGAGGAATGGGTGATGCGTAGGATCTTTCTTCTTGCGAGCATGGCCATCGGCTGCGGGATCGCCGCGTGCAGCGATGGGGGCGGTGACGGCGGGGGGGGTCCGGGGGGAAGCTCCGGCGATGGCGGCGGCGGAACGGGCGGCGGAACGGGCGGCAGCGCCCCTGCCGCATGCTTCGACTACACGGGCTGGGACGGCTCGACGCCGGCGGTCAGCCTGCGGGCCGACGTGATGCCGATCCTGCAAGGTTCCTGCACCTTTGGTTCGAGCTGTCACGGGGTGGAGAGCGGGCCCGCGGGCAAGGTGTACCTCGGGCCCTCGATCGCCATGCAGCCGTCGGACGAGCAGCTCCAGGAAGTGCTGGCGCAGACGGTGAACGCCGAGGCCGCCGTCGAGGCCGGCATGCCGAGGATCACGCCAGAGAACCCGGCGCGCAGCTTCCTCATGCACAAGATGGACGGCACCCTGAACTGCGGTGATCTGGCCTGCGCCGCCACGAACTCCTGCAAGGACGCGATGCCTCTCCGGCAGCCTGCGATCCCGACCGAGAAGCGGGATACGGTCCGCCGCTGGATCGCACAGGGCGCTCTGGACAACTGAGCGGAACATCCGACGGGCGCACGTCGCCAGCGTCCTGCCGGCCTCGAAGCGCCGACGGGAGCGCTTCGCAGACGCGGAGGGCTGCCGAGGTGCGGGCGGCCGGCTGACGCAACTCGGCGGACTCTGATAGGGTTCGCTTCCCCGAGCCATCTGCGAGGATCACCCCCGTGCGCATGTTCCTTCTTCTCTTCTCCTCGATGGTCGTCGCCATCGGCCTCGTCGGTTGTGGCGATGACGATGAGGGCCAGCCTCTCGACGCGAGCTGCTTCGACTACGGCAGCTTCCAGGTCGGTACGGAGGAAGTGAGCCTGCGGCGTGATGTGATGCCCGTCCTCCAGGCCTCGTGCACGTTCGGCAACAGCTGTCACGGCACCATTAGTGGCTCGCAAGGCCTGGTGTACCTGGGTCCGGTGCAGGGCGTGCCGCCTTCCATCCAGCACCTCCAGGCCGTCCTCGACCAGACGCTGGATGTGATGCCGGTGCTCAAGGCGGGCATGCCGCTCATCACGGCCGGCAACGCGGAGCAGAGCTTCCTGATGCACAAGGCGGACAACACCCTCGCGTGTGGGAAGCTCGAGTGCGCCGCCAACGATGCCTGTGGTGCGCCGATGCCCTACCAGCGGGACCTCGCCTCTGCTGAAGATCGGAACAAGATCCGTCGCTGGATCGCGCAGGGAGCGAAGCTCAATTGATCGGTCGCCTCACGGGTCATGTCGTGGAAGAGGAGGCGGACGGCACCACCGTGCTGGATGTCTCTGGCGTCGGCTACGAGGTGATGGTGCCGCTCGGAGCGCTGGGGCGCGCTCGGGCCATCGCTTCCTCGTCGTCGAAGGGAGCAGGTGAGAAAGCCCACGCCGTGCCTCACGCCGGGGGCGCTGCTCCTCTCCGAGAGACCATCACGCTCTTCGTCCATACCCACGTCCGGGAGGATGCCTTCCTTCTCTACGGCTTCGCTGCCAGGGAAGAGCGGGCGGCGTTCCGCGCCCTCATCTCCGTTTCGAGCATCGGTCCGAAGATCGCCATGGCCATCTTGAGCGTCCTCACGGCCGCAGAGCTGGCGGCGGTCATTGCCCGGAAGGAGGTCGCTCGTCTCACCAAAATTCCTGGGGTAGGGAAAAAGACGGCGGAGCGGCTCGTGCTGGAGCTGAAGGACAAGCTGATCGAGCTTCCCTCCGCTCCCGCTGGAACACCGTCGCTACCCTCCGCGCCGGCTCCGAGCGCCCACGGGGACCTTCTCAAGAGCGCGTTGACGGGGATGGGCTACCGCCCGGCGGAAGCAGAGCGTGCCGTGACCGCCCTGGCCTCCCGTATCGACACGGCGCCCCTCGACGAGATGATCCGCGAGGCCCTGGGGCTCTTGTCCCGCTAGAGGTTCCGGCGGCTGCTGTCCCGTCGGAGGCCCTGCTGCTGCTGCCTCGTTCGACGAACTCATACCAAGTAGTCGACAGAAGCCACCGACGATGCATATGCTCGGCCCGCCGTCGACCGGACGCCACTGTCTGGACGACACGCTCTCACGTCGCGAGGAGTTGCGGTGATCACCTGCCCGAAGTGCTCCAAGGAGAACCAGGACCATTACAAGTTCTGTCTCGGCTGCGGAGCCGAGCTACCTCGCGAAGCCTCACCAAAGAAGTTCGCGGCCGGGACCCCGCCGCAAGGTGTGCCAGCGGTCAAGGCCAGCTTCGGTGACGAGTCCACCTCGGTCGGCCCTGGACCCCTCCCGCGCGCGGCAGCGCCGGCTGCTGCCCCCGTGCACTCGCCCGAGCCCGTCGCCTTTGCCCCCGTGCCGGCCGTATCGGCGGCGCCTGCGGTGGCCCCGAGCGTTCCCCCCGCGGCTGGTTCGACCATCGTGTGCGGGCAGTGCCAGGAGTTGAACCCGGCATCGAACAAGTTCTGTGCGCTCTGCGGGTTCAAGCTGGCACCGAAGGCGGCCAGCATCCCTGCTCCTGCAGCATCCCCCGCGCCAGCGGCTGCTGCGAACGGGAGCATCTTGCTCACGGCGCTCCGTGCAGACGGCACGGAGGCCGGCGCCCACACGATCACCGGCACCACGACCATCGGGCGCGACTCGGGATCCATCTTCGCCGGCGACAGCTATCTCTCTCCGCGCCACGCCACCTTCACGCGCCGCGGCACCAAGGCCTTCGTCAGGGACGACAACTCGCTGAACGGTGTGTACCGCAAGCTGCGCCGGGACGAACCGGTGCTCCTCCAGATCGGCGACGTGTTTCGCATCGGGCAGGAAATCGTGCGTCTGGAAAGCCTCAACCCCGTCCCCGCCACGCCGGATGGGGTGGAGCGGTTGGGCAGCCCTTCCAAGGGATACGTCGGGCGCATCGCCATGATCATCGGGCGCGATACCACCGGCAACGCCTTCCCGGTCCCCGAGACGGGCCTGCACATGGGCCGGGAGCGCGGCGACATCCTCTTCCCCGAGGATGGCTACGTCTCAGGCCTGCACTGCCAGCTCTCTTACCAGAATGGCAGGCTCTTCCTGATCGATCTCGGGAGCTCGAACGGTACCTTCGTTCGGCTGTACAGCGAGACGGAGATCAGCGAGGGTGACGTCCTGCTGATGGGACAGCAGCTCTTCCGCATCGCGCTCTGAATGAGGGCGTGACGCGCCTGGCTGCGAGAACCCCGCAGCGAGGAGTGAGGGAAGGGATCGGTATGGAAATGGTTCGGACCATCCGGGTCGTCGCCGCCGTCATCGAACAGGACGGGCGGTATCTCATCACCCAGCGACGTGCCACGGCGGTGCTCCCGCTCCTCTGGGAGTTCCCTGGCGGTCGGGTGGAGGAGGGCGAGACCGACGCGGTGGCCCTCAAGCGCGAAGTGAGGCATCGGCTCGGGGTCGAGATCGAAGCGGGGCAGCTCATCTCGTTCGTGAGCCACCCTTACGAGCGGTACACCGTGGATCTCTACCTGTACGAGTGTTCGATCCAGAGCGGTGAACCCGCTCCACTCGCCGTCAACGAGTTCCGCTGGGTGACGAGCGCGGAGTTCGACAGGTACCCGTTCACGCCTGCCGACGAGGCGACGATGAACAAGCTGCTCGGCGTCGGTTAACGACGCACGACAGCTCGCCTTCAGTTCGGTGTCGGCGCGCCGAGCGTGTCGGTCGGATCGCAGCAATCCCCATCCAGGAGCATCACTTCAGTGGTGCTCAAATAATTTTGGCGGTGTTCAGCCATAACGGATGGCGTAGCATGAACACCTACCTGTCAATCCACTTCGCGGCGCGAGTGGAAGGTGGATGGGAGAGCGGCCCCGCATGATTCTCGAGCTGAACGTCGCGTCTGGTGACCGCACGCTGTCGGTGCGTCGTTTCTCGGTCCACGAGGCGACATCGAGCCTGTTCACAGTCTCCATCTGGGCACGATCCGAGAGCCCCAGCATCGATCTGGAGGCGATCATCGGGAAGCCAGCGAGCTTCCGGATCGACAGCGGCATGCTGTTTGCGCGGACGGGTACGCGCACCTGGACCGGTATCGTCAGCACGATCGAGCAGGTCCACGCGGTGCAGCCGACGGCTGGCAAGGACGAGTCGACCTACTTCTTGCGCCTCGTCCCCACGCTGTGGGTGCTCACCCAGCGACGCAACTACCGTATTTTCCAGCACGCGAGCATCCCCGACATCGTGGACGAGCTCCTCGGCGAGTGGAACCTCGAGCCCGACTGGAAGATCGGTCGTGAGGAGTATCCGAAGCTCGAATTCAAGGTGCAGTACGGCGAGAGCGACTACGCCTTCCTGAGCCGACTCCTCGAAGAAGCCGGGATCGCGTTCACCTTCGCCGACGAGGGGGAAGAAGGCTCGAAGCTGACGCTTGCCGACAAGCTCCACAGCGGTCCGGTGCGCCCCGAGGCGCTGCCCTACGTGGACAACCCCAACGAGGCCTCGGAGAAAGAGTTCGTGCAGAATGTGCGGCTGCTCTACGAGGTGCGGCCGGGCGCGACCACCATCCGCGACTACGACTTCCGCAATCCCGGGTTCGCGTTGCTCGGCGAGGCACCCACCAAGGCGCCAGCGCCAGAGGACAAGTACGAGCAGTACCACTACCAGCCCGGGGCGATGCTGATCGAGACGGGGAAGGGGGGGAACACGCCGGTCGCCGATGACAAGGGCACCGCGCGTTACGATCAGTCCTTCGGGCACGGGCGTGCTGACCGCGGTCTGGCGGGAGATCGGCAAGGCCGTCGCTCCATCGCCTTCGACACGAACACCATCGATCTCGTCCCTGGCGTGGTCTTCTCGATCGAGGGGCATCCGCACAACGAACTCGGCGATGCCGCGACGCTCCTCGTCACGGAGCTGTCGGTGGAAGGCTCTCCCGGTGAGGAGATGACGATGTCCGGTCAGGCAGTGTTCACGGACGTGCCGTACCTGCCGGTCCAGCGGACGCCGAAACCCAAGGTGGAAGGTGTGCAGAGCGCGACCGTCGTCGGGACCGCGGGACAGGAGGTTCACACCGACGAGTTCGGGCGCGTCCGCGTGCAGTTCCCCTGGGATCGCGAGGGGCGGAGCGACGACGCGAGTTCGTGCTGGATTCGTGTGAGCCAGGGATGGGCCGGGACGGGCTACGGGATGATCGTGATCCCCCGCGTCGGACAGGAGGTGCTGGTTGGCTTCCTGGACGGCGATCCGGATCATCCGGTCGTCGTCGGGCGCGTGTTCAACGCGACGCAAGCGGTGCCCTACAAGCTGCCGGACCACAAGACGAGGAGCACCTGGAAGAGCGACTCGTCCCTGGGCTCGGCAGGGTTCAACGAGATCATGTTCGAGGATCTCAAGGGACAGGAGCTCGTCTGGGAGCATGCCGAGAAGAACCGTCGGCGCCTGGTGAAGAACGACGAGACCATCACGATCGCTCACGATCGACAGAAGCTCGTGAAGAACGACGAGCACGAGCGCACGGTCGGGCACGTGAAGATCGTCGTCGGCAAGGACCAGGATCTGGTGGTCGCGCAAGACCGCCGTGAGCGCGTCGAAGGCGATAGCCACCTGCGAGTGTTCGGCAAGCAGAACCAGCGGGTCGATGGCGTGATGTCATTGACGGTGAAGGGGGATCAGCACGAGCTGGTGGGCAAGAACCACGCGCTCGCGGCCGTGAAGGAGATCCACCTCGCCGCAGGGACCGCGCTGGTGATCGAGGCGGCCGAGGACCTGACCATCAAGGGCCCCGGGGGCTTCATCCGCATCGATCAGGGCGGCGTGACCATCCGTGGCAAGACGGTGCGCATCAACAGCGGTGGATCGGCTGGGAGCGGCGCAGGCGTACAGCCGGAGGAGCCGGCCGAGGCGGTCGAAGCCGTGACCGACGATGTGAGCAAGACCTTGATCGGGCAGTAGCCCTCAACCGGGATCGCAAAGGAGAGGAATATGCCTCCGGCAGCACGGATCATGGACCTGCATACCTGCCCGATGGTGAACCCCGGGCCGGTTCCGCACGTGGGGGGACCAGTGACGAGCGGCGAAGGGACGGTGCTCATCGGCTCGTGGCCCTCGGCGCGGGTTGGCGACAGCGCGAGGTGCGTGCCGGCCACCGACAAGATCTCGCGCGGAGAGTCGTCGGTGATCATCGGCAACAAGGACGCCGCGCGCATGGGCGACATGACCTCGCACGGAGGGGTGATCGTCAAAGGGTGCCCCACCGTGATCATCGGCTCGTCGCCCCAGGCGGAGAGCCTGAAGACGGACAAGCCGTTCTGCGAGGACTGCGATCGGGCCGAGCGCGAGCGCGCGGCGAAGCGGCGGCGGAGCTAGCGCGTGGAGCCGCGGTGCATCGTCGAGATCCGCTGGGGTCGGCTCTCGGGGACGAAGGGGGTGATCCCTCCCGGCGGTGCGCTGCGTGTTGGCCGGACCGAGCGGGCCGACCTCTCGGTGCCGCACGATGCACAGCTCTCGGCCTTGCACTTCCAGCTCTCGTGGGACGGAGCGCGCTGTGCGCTCCAGGATCTCGGGAGCATCGGAGGGACGCGGCTCCACGGGTCGATGGTGAGCGAGGCCGAGGTCGAGCACGGCGACTGGATCCAGGCAGGGGAGACCGACTTCCTCGTCTACGTGGAGGGCAAGACGCCCCCGCCCCAGCAGGACCCGGCCGAGATCCCGGGGCGCGTGCGCTTCCGTGAGAAGCAGCGCCGCACGACGGCGGCCACGGCCCTCGCGGTGCTGCGCGCCGAGGCAGCCGTGGCGCCTCTCTATGCCGTGCTCGACGCCGCGCGCGACGAGCGGATTCTGGTGCTCCTGCGCGAGTCGGTGGAGCGGCACCGCTCCCTCTACGAAGGGGCGCCCGGCGAGCCGCTCGAGGACGTCGCGCCTTACCTGGTGGGGCCGCTCGCGCCGGACGCGCGGTTGCTGGAGCGCCTCGTGGAGGAGGGATGGGGCAAGCGCTGGGGATGGTTCTGCACCACCCCGCGCGCCTTCACCGAGCTGCGTCGACACCTCCGCCGCTTCCTCATGGTCGAGCTCGATGAGTCGGGGCAGCGGCTTTACTTTCGCTTCTACGATCCCCGTGTCATGCGGCGGTTCTTGCCCACCTGCACCCCGAGGCAGGAGGAAGAGCTGTTCGGGGACATCCTCGCCATTTTCGTCGAAGGTGAGCGCGGCGAGCCACGCCGCCTGACCCAGCGGCCCAGCCAGAGCAGGGAGTGAGCCATGTTCCGGGTGCGACGTTCACAGGTCGAAGCGGTGGATGGTCAGGGTGCCATCCAGCCGTGCTTGAGCTGGATCCGGGTGCGGCTGGTCAATGAAGAAGGGCAGCCATATCAGGACGAGCGCTATCAGGCCTCGTTGACCAATGGCACGAAAGGTGAGGCGCTCGATCAGAACGGTGGATCGTGGCACCGCTACATTCCTCCGGGCCAGTGCCAGTTCGAGTTCTCCAAGGTCCTGGAGTCCGTCGAGCGCTGGCAGCCGCCGAAGATGGAGGGCGTGAAGTGACGACCGCTGGCGACGCGCAGCAGCGGAAGGTCCGCTGGTATCACCTCGACAAGCCCGTCGAGAGCCTGGAAACCGCCCTGGAGCACGAGGTGGTCGTCGAGCGGGAGGCGATCCCGCTGATCCTCGTGCCGGGCATCATGGGGTCACGCCTGCGGCAGGCGGCCACCGGACGCGTGGTGTGGGATCCGCCGGACGGCATTTGGAGCACCCTGGGCGCCGCCTGGGACTGGGGCACCTCGGGCCCCGTGGAGCGCCACCGTCGTCTCATCGGCCCCGATTTCAATGAAGGATTTCTGGAGGTCGACTCTCACAGCGCGGAGAAACTCGAAAAGCTCGGCGTCACCAAGGGCCAAGGGGAACAGGCGCGAGCGCGCGGCTGGGGCGAGGTCCACTGGAGCAGCTACGGTGGGCTGCTCAATTTCCTGCAGTCGGCGGACGTGGGGCCGCTCCGGAAGGTCTTCGCGTTCCCCGTCTATGCCATCGGCTACAACTGGACGGCTTCCAACCGGGCCGCTGGCAAGCACCTCGCGACGCGGATCGACGCGATCATCGCCGAGAACAACAACGACAAGACCTTCTGTGAGCGGGTGATCATGATCACCCACTCCATGGGCGGCCTCGCCACCCGCTCTGCCGCGCTGCTGCATGGCGCCGCCGCGAAGATGCTGGGCGTGCTGCACGGCGTCCAGCCAGCGACCGGCGCGCCGGCCGCCTACAAGCGAATGAAAGCCGGATTCGAGGGCGCCTCCGCGCTGGTCCTCGGCTGGAATGGGCGCGAGGTGACGGCCGTGCTCGCCAATGCGCCGGGAGGCCTGGAGCTGCTCCCGACCAAGCAGTACCTCAATGGCGACGGCGAGCGCTCGTGGCTCTCCATCAAATCACGCAGCGGCGAGTCGCTCCGGCGCATGCCCGAGGGGAACCCCTACAGCGAGATCTACCGCGAGCGGGAGCAGTTCTATCGGCTGGTCGACCCGGCGCAGATCAACCCGGAGGCGACGGGCGCTCCCACCGAGCGTGACCCCTGGGAGCGCTACAATCAGCTCCTCAACACGGCAGAGAGCTTCCACGACGAGCTGAAGCTCCGGCACCACGACACGACCTACACCTACCACGGCGCAGGGACGAAATATCGCGCCTGGGACCGGGTCGAGTGGGTCGCCGCCCGCGATCAGCTCTTCTTCCGGCAGCCGAACGAGGCGGAAGACCGCGCGCTCCTCTCGGGCCCGATGATCGCCACGAAATCGAACGACGCCGGCAAAGAGGAGTTCCAGGTCGCCGGCACGAACCGACGCTTCGAGGCCAAGCTGCAGGATCCGACCGGCGAGGGGGATGGCACCGTCCCCGTCCCTTCGGGCGAGGCCCTCTCGACGGGCGGCGCCGTGCTGGAGGTCCTGGCGGTGGAGGGTATCGACCACCAGATGTCTTACGACAACGCCACCGTGCAGCAATTCACCGTGCGCGCCATCTCCTTGCTGTCGAAGGACTGGTTCTCGACGAGGCCGAGGGGCTGAGGGGCTGAGGGGCGCACGATGATCGTCGATCCCTGGAAGCCCTTCGCCCTGGGCCGCTTCGCGGTGGAACTCCCCCCGAGTGCCTCCCTGCGTGGCCGACAGCAGGCCCTCGTCCAGCTCCCGGTCGCAGCCAGACCTCTCGCCCCAGGGGAGGATCTCGCCGCGATTCACCAGCGCCTGATCGATGAAAAACGCGTGCTTCCCCCGCCGCGGGGCCAGCCCTCCGTGGTGCACAGCGCGCGCATGCTCCGTGGCGATCTCGTCTCGATCATTCATTTCGACGATCCGGACACCCCCGAGTCGATCGCCATGGAGGCCGTGCTCGTCACCGGCGGCACCGCATTCACCATCCGCGGCGGGAACACCGTGAGCCGCGCGGGGGCACTGGAGGACGCTGCCGCCCGCATCGCCGCCGCCATCGTGCCCAGCTCCGAGCCCGATCCTCAGGTCCCCGGCTTTGCCATCGACCGCGCCGTCGTCGCCATGGCCATGCACTGGCAAGAGTCGGCCGACGCCTTCTTCGAGCTGGGCCAGGGGTCCACCCTGTCGCTCGAATCGCACTCGAATGCCGACGCGCTGCCCCGCCCTCTCCTGGAGAAGCAGGCGCTCGCCATCCCTCGCTTCGCCTCCGTGGGCGTCATCGCATTCCCGATCCGTTCGGGCCCCCGCATGCTGGCCGATCTGCCCGGCGAGGAGCTGATCCTGAAGCACCCTGCGGGCGGCGGGCTGTTGCAATGGGAGTACATCGGCCAGCCGCGTTCGAGCGGCTACCCGCACGTCTCGATTCGCATGGAACTCGGCGAGGACGCGGCGCTCGATGCCGCTCTCCCCCTCTGGGACACACTTCTCACCTCCTTCAGGCGACGGAGGGAAGTGTGAGTCACGACCTCCACTTCATCGGGAGCCCCTGCTCATGGCCATCCTCGAGCTGACCATTGCCTCTGGGGAGGCATTCCACGTCACGCGCTTCGCCGTGCGGGAGGCCGTCTCCAGCCCATTCACCGTCTCCATCTGGGCCCGCCACGCCGATGCCAGCCTCCCCCTGGGAAACCTCATCGGCCAGACCGCCACCTTTCGCATGGTGGCCGGCTATGCCCAGGTCCGTGGCGGTGGTGCCCGGACGATCACGGGCATCATCAGCTATGCCGAGCAGGCGCACGGCCTCTCGCCGGAGATCGGCCAGAAGGGCCTGTCTACGTACATGTTCCGGATCGTACCGCCCCTCTGGCAGCTCCAGCAGCGGCGCGGCAATCGCATCTACCAGCACCTCTCGATTCCCGACATCATCGATGCCCTCCTCGCCGAGTGGCAGATCACGCCGACCTGGCAGATCGATCGCGGCCAGTATCCGAAGCTCGAGTTCAAGGTCCAGTACGCCGAGAGCGATTACGAATTTCTGTCCCGCCTCCTCGAAGAGGCAGGCATCGCATTCACTTTCCCCGAAGGGGAGGGCGGCCCCACCCTGACCTTCAGCGACCGCCTGGAGGCGAACGAAGCCCGCGCCGGAACGCCCGTCTACATCGAGGATCCCGAGCAGACCACGGAGCAAGAGCGTGTGACCCAGGTCCGCTTCGGTCGTGAGGTGCGGCCCGGCGCCACGATGCTCCGCGACGTCGACTTCAGGAACCCCGCGTATGCGCTCTTTGGCAATGCGCCTCCCGTCGACGAAATGGAGCGGCGCTACGAGCAGGTTCACTACCGACCTGGCGGGTTCCTCGCGGAGACGGGGCGGGGTGGGAACACCCCGGTGGCCGACGACCAGGGCCCTGCGCGTCACGACGAAAAGCACGGCGAAGGCCTCGCTGGGCGCGCTCTCGAGGGCGAGCGGGCAGGCATGCGCTATGTCGCCTTCGAGTCGAACGTCCTCGACCTCGCGCCCGGCGCGGTGCTCTCCATCGAGGACCACCCGCACCCCGAACTCAGCTCCAGCCGCCGGCTGCTCGTGCTCGAGACCAGCCTGGAGGGCGCCCCTGAGGCAGAGTGGGTGCTCACGGCGCACACGACCTTCGCCGACGCCCCTTATCGCCCCCCTCGTCGGACCGCGAAGCCGCTCATCCAGGGCGTGCAGAGCGCCACGGTCGTCGGACCGCGCGGGCAGGAGATCCACACCGACGAGTTTGGACGCGTGCGTGTCCAGTTCCACTGGGATCGCGAAGGAAAGCGCGACCAGCGCAGCTCGTGCTGGATCCGCGCCAGCCATGGCTGGGCGGGCTCCGGCTTTGGCTGGATGGCGCTGCCGCGCGTCGGACAGGAGATCCTGATCAGCTTCCTCCAGGGAGATCCCGATCAGCCGATGCTCGCGGGCCACGTGTACAACGCCGTCCAGCAGGTCCCTTACAAGCTGCCCGACCACAAGACGCGGAGCACGTGGAAGAGCGACTCCTCGCTCGGAGGCGGAGGCTTCAACGAGATCATGTTCGAGGACCTCGCCGGCAGCGAGCTGGTGTGGCAGCAGGCGCAGAAGGATCGCCTGCGCCTCGTCCGGAACGACGAGCAGATCACGGTGGTCCACGACCGACAGAAACAGGTCAACAACGACGAGGCCGACGAGACCGAAGGCCACCGCAAGCGCTGGGTCGGCAAGGACCTCGACACCATCACCCAGCGCCACCGCCGCGAGCGCGTCGAAGGGGACGACCACCTCATCGTGAAAGGCAGCCGCCGCCACACCATCGACGGGAACCGCTCGCTCACCGTGGCGCAAGAGCGGCACCAGAAGATCGAGGGACGCTACGCCTCCAAGGCGAACGAGCAGCTCCACGTCGTCGCTGGCGAAACACTGGTCGGCGAAGGCGCCGACGACGTGACCCTCAAAGGGCCGGGCGGCTTCCTCCGCATGGACGCCAGCGGCATCACCATCAAAGGCACGGTCGTCAAGATCAACGTCGGCGGCTCGCCTGGACGTGGCCGTGGCAGCCGCCCCGAGCTGCCCGCCCTGGCCCTCCAGGCGCCCAAGGCCGAAGTGCAGGCCGGCGCCACCAAGGCCGCTGGACCGAGCCGCGCCATGGTCCAGGAAGGGGCCAAGCCCGACACCCCCAAGGCCGAGCGCCTCGCCGCCCGCAAGCAACTCATCGCCGACGCCAGAGCCCGCGCCGAAGAGCTCCCGCCGAACTCCCCCGAGCGCCAGCGCCTGCTCGCGGCCGCCGACCGGCTGGAGCGCAACAACCACTCCGTCGAGATGGCCCGCCTCTCCCAGAGCGTCTACGACGACGAAGGCGCCCCGGAGGGGTGGCGCCGCATCCCGCCCGAGGAGATGCCCCCCGGCCTGCGCGACCAGGTGTGGGAGGACAAGGACTCCGGCTTCTACGCCGCCATGTACGAGTCCGACGACGGCCAGAAGGTGGTCGCCTTCCGCGGCACCAACGAGGCCAAGGACTGGAAGACCAACATCCCACAGGGCCTCGGGATGGAGACGGACCAGTACAACCACGCGCACCACATCGGCCAGGCGATGCGCAACACGTACGGGCCCGACGGCTTCGAGATCACCGGCCACTCCCTGGGCGGTGGCCTCGCATCGATGGCCGTGGTCACCTCGGGTGCTCAGGGCACGACCTTCAACTCGGCAGGCCTCCACCCCAGGACGGCCCGCCGCGTCGGCGCCGACTTCTCGCGCGGCGCGGATCTCATCGAGACCTACGGCGTCGCCGGAGAGGTCCTCACCTCGGTGCAGACCGTCCCCGTGATGCGCCAGGCGATGGGCAAATGGCACGACCTCCCCGCGATCGGGCCCGGCATGGGCGGCACCACGGGGCAGGGAGCCATGAAGGGGGCTGGCGCGGGCGCCGCGATCGGCGGCGCCATCGGCGGCGCCAAGGGAGCGCTGATCGGCGGCGCCATCGGTGGCATCGGCGGCGGCGTCGTCTCCATGGCGAAGCTCTCGGTCGAGCGCCACGGGATGGACTACGTGATCAACGGCATCGAGTCTCAGAAGACCGAAGACATCGAGACCATGCAGACAGGAACTCCGTAGAGGCGCCATGGCAGACACCCGCGAAATCTTCCAGGACCCCGGTGTGGTCGCGCTCTACGAAGCCGCGAGCCGCGGCGACACCGCCCAGGTGAAGGCGCTCCAGGAGACCGGCGTCGACATCGACACCCAGGGCAAGATGGGCATCACGCCCACCCTCTGGGCCACACTCCAGCGAGATGCGCTCGCGCTCGAGACGCTGCTCTCTGCCGGCGCCAACCCCGACATCTCCGACGACGAAGGCCACCCGCCGCTCCAGTGGGCGGTGCGCTTCGAGGACCCTGCGTTCGTGCGGAGCTTGCTGGCCCATGGCGCCGATCCCAACGCCAGGACGCACCTCGACGATCCCGTGCTGTTCGTGGCGATGGACGACGACGCCTGGAACCACGTGGAGGCGCTGCTCGATGCCGGCGCCGACGCCAACACCGTCGGTCGAGGCGGCCACACCGCGCTCACCCGAGCCGCGATGGACAACCAGTTCGATCGCGTCCGCTACCTCCTGGAGCGCGGCGCCGATCCCACGGCGACCGACGACACCGGCGGTACACCCGCCCTCTACGTGCAGGAGTCCCTGGTGGACCCGACCTCACCGCTCGCGGCAGCCCGCGGTGACGCGAAGGCAGCCCTGGAGGCGCGTGGCGTGACGTTTCCCGTGAAGCGGCCCTGGGAGCGCTGAAGCACGAACTCCCGCCACGCGCGGAGCTTCCACCGCGCGGACCTTTCGCCACTCGCCACGCCCGACCCTCCACCACCGCCCCCTGAGCCTTCGGCTCCCGGGTCGATGCCTTCAGCCTCCTCGGCGGAGAGGCTTCGCGGCCCGCGCCAAAGCCAGCACGCGCAGGCAAAGCGGCTGCACCTCGTACTGATCCACCTGCGGGTGGACCTCGACGATCGCTCGTGCGCGGAACCGCTGGTACAGCGGGAGCTGGTCCGCGAGCTGATCCGGCAAGTAGGTCGGCAGAAGCGGCTGAGACCCCGCGGTCTGCGCAAGCGCGCGCAGGTGCGTCCCACCCAGCAACTTGCGGCGCTGATAGCAGCGCCCCTCCAGCAATGCGCGCTCGACCGTCGTCTCCAGATACCCGTTCGGCGTCGGCCGCTTCCCTTGAGCCCACGCCTCGGCGACGCGACCCATGAGCCCCTCGGCGACCGCCGGGGCGCTGCGCAGCTCGGGGACCTTCAGAAAATCCTGCGCCGTCGTGACCGCAGCGCGGAGGGTCTCGTCGTTGCCGATGAACGGCGACACGGCGGCGACCGTCGCCTTCAGCGCATCGAGCTCGTCGAATGGAAACACCAGATCGCCTGCGAGCGTGCGCAGCGGCGGGATCAGCTTCCCATCGCTGCGCACCGCGCCGGCGAGCGCATCTTCCATCCCCTCCGCATCCGCGGCGGTCGCGCGCACCAGGATCTCGAAGACCTCGCGCCGGTCTTCGATCTCCATCGGCTCACGCGCGAGCGCAGGATCCTCGTGTTCCTTGTCGATCGGCCGCTTCTCCAGCTCCGCGAGGAGCCGCTGCCAGGAAGGCTGCCGCCGGAACCGAGGCGCGCTCTCGGCGTCGAACCAGAGCAGCTGGAGCACCTCGCGCGCCTCCTGAGCCACGGGCGCTGGGCCGCCGATGGCTTGAAGGCCCGGCGCTCTCGCGTCGCGCGGCAGCGACCACGTCGCGCTCGCCGCGGCGGCTGCGTTGGAGGCCGACAGTGCACCCGACGACCCGTTGTGCCCGTCATCTCCATGCTGGGGGAGAGGCCCACCCACCGCCGTCTCTCCGATGGTGCGGGGCGCCTGAGCCCGTGGGCGTGGCGGCACCAGCGGTGCAGGCGGTGTCGAGCCGGGCGACGCGCTGAAGGCGGCGGCTGCCGCTGCCGCGGGCACGACGCCCGGCGGGGTGACGACGGCAGCAGGAGAAGGGACCGCAGGCGGCGTGGGAACAACGGCCGGAGGAGGCACCACGGCTGGAGGCGCCACCATCGGCGATGGCTGAGAGGTCGTCGCCGTCGCGCCTCGACTCGCCGAGGAAAGGGCCGCTGCCGATGGCTTCATGGGAGCCGGCGGCATCGGAGGGATCTGCACCGCGACCGCTGCGGGCGCTGCCGACGTCGGCGGCGTGGATGCAGGCGTCGGTGCAGGCGGAGGTGCAGGCGCGAACGGCGTCCCCGAGAGCCGCGCGGCTTGATCGTCCGTGCGTCCCGGCGCAGGGCTCGGGGGCGGCGCGAACGGCAACGCTGTGATCTGCGGCGCATCGTCGGCACGCACCGAAGGCGCGCTCGACGACGGCGCGAACGGCAGCCCCGTGATCTGTGGCGCAGGCGCCAGCCCGCTCGTGGACGTCGAGCCCGGGTGCTGGAAGACCGCGGTCCCCTCCTGCGGAGGGAGCGTCATCTCGTGAGGATCCTGCGTGATCGGCGCAGGCTCCTCCTCCCCGTCCATCGTCATCTCGACCACGAGTTCGCGCCCGGTGATCTCCTCCCACGAGAGCGACTGCCCTGGCTCCTCCAGCGCCACGACGACGCGCCCTTCCTCGTCTGCGCGCTCCAGCTGCACCTGCCCCCGCCACGTCACCGTGCAGATCCCCTGATCGGTACGGATCCACAGCAGATCGATCTGGAGCTGCACCGGCTGCGCCGCGCGCCCCGGCCTGGAGACGAAGGCCCGCGGGTGATGCCCTGGAAGCTGCGTCGCCAGGTGCTGGTGTTCCGGGTGCAGGTGCTCGAGGACGATGCGCTCGTCGTCCCGCAGCCGATCCGTCTGCTGGTCCCACGGCGCCGCGTTGAAGTACCCGACGTCCAGCCCGGGTGGCAGAGGCTGACGCGGCCAGTCGCGATCGGACCACGACGCCGCTGCTCGCCCCAGCTTGTTGCGACGCTCTGGCCAGGTCATCGCGATGGGGCCGAACCCCACCGGCTCGATGGTGTCGTCCAGCCCCATGAGCGCCATGCCCGGCGGCAAAAGGTTGGGCAGCGGCCGACGGCCATAGGCATCCTTCGCGGACGGCCGTATCCCCACCGGGTTCATCGTCTCCGGACCCCCGGCCGAGCGCTCCCAGAGCAGCGGCATGCGCGTGAAGCGCGCTCCCTCCACCAGGGACCCATCGGGCCCCAGCAGCCTCTCGCCGCACACCTCGACCCGCTTGTCGATGTCCCCGACCCGCACCCGCGCGATGAGCGAGCGCGCCGGCTTCCCCGGCGGCGCGAAGGCCTCCCCCACCAGCACCACGTCGGCGCGGGGCCGCACCGGCGCCACATCTGCAGGCGCGTAGAGGCTCCAGCCTGGATCATCACTCCAGTGGCGATCGGTCTCGTAGAGCGCCTCGTGCTCGTCGGCGAGCTGCGCCCGGCCGGGCTGCAGACGGAACGTCGCCTTGCAGACGAAGCTGAGCATCCACGCGCCCTTCCGCGGCTGCCACACCACCGAGCCCACGGGCAGCGGGCTGAGGGAGACGACGTCCATAGGCGGCGGAGGATACACTGGCGCGGGAGTTCACGGCCAAGCCGTCGCAGCGCACCGGGCCCGACGCCGCATACTGCCTGTCTCGGCGGGGACCGGCGCTCCGAGCGCCACCCGAGCGCATCCCGTCTCTGAAGCCGAGCGCATCCCGATCACCGACGACCTGGCGCCGCGACGGGACCGTCGAATCCTCCACGCGAAGCGTGAGCCGCGACATCGGTGCGTCAGGTCACGCTCTCTCGCATTGATGCATGACCCGCCGCGTCGGTGACGCACGCCTGCAATCTGGATAGATGCGATATCGTTGCATCGCACGGACCGGATCGAATTGGCGTGATGCTCGCGCCTCGAATCGGTACTGTCGTCGTGATTGGCAGGAGCGCCTCGGCCTTGCTGAACAGGGACGAGGGGCAAAATGCCTCGATAGCCTGACCCATCTCGGATGGCGGTGGAGCAATGCGGGTACAGGGGCATCAGATCGACACCCTGGGGACGACGGAGGCCGAGCGCTTCGAGGGGCGTATGGTCCACCACGTCGACACCTTCTTCCGCGGAGCGATCTGGCTGCTCGGCGAGCCTCAGATCCGGGACGCCATCCGCCTCGGCCTCCAGCGCGCTGGCCGGTACGGCATCGAGTTCCAGCGGGATGCGTGTCTGTACATCAGCCTGATGTTCGTCCTCGTCCTGGGTAGCCATTTCGACGAGGACCCGCTCCACCCCTGGGCGCACGAGATCCTCACCGAAGACACCTTCTCCAGCCCGAAGCTCCGCGTGGACACGCTCTACGACCGGGCGATGGTCTACCTGGACCGCGTCCTCGGCAGAAAGAACCAGCACATCATGCGGGCCGCGGCTCGCTTCCTCGCCGAGACCCCCGAGGCCCTGTTCACCCCTCACGGATCGGGAGAGCTTCCCCCGCGGCTCCGCGAGCGCCTACAGCAGGTCTACCCGGAGAAATACGCCGCTCACGGCGAAGCCGAGCTGGACGCCCTGATCGCTGATGGAATCACCAGGGCGAGCAGCATCGGCCTCCAGGACGAGCGGAACATCGTCACGTACGTGTGCGCCATGTTCGTCTTCGGCCACCGCTTCGACGTGGATCCGAAGCTCGCGAACCTCACCCAGGGCCTCCGGGATCCTGCGGCGGACGAGGGCGCGAGGATGGGAGCCCTGTACGAAAGAGCGCGTGATCTCATCGAGAAGGCAACGGTTCGAGCCGCAGCGCAAGGGAGCGACTGATGTGTACGCCGAAGAGTGATCAGCGGGTTCGTGAACCGCAACAGCCAGCGCCGGGGACCGGAGGGCAGAACAACGTCGCCGGCGCGGCCGAGAACATGCCTCCGGAGAACGCCGGCGGGACGGTGAGCCAGTGCCCGACGTGTCCCGACCGGGTGGTGGTCATCGACCCCGGTCATGGCGGCACTGCAACCGTGGGGGGCAGCTCTCCGAACAACGCCACCAGCTCCAGCGGCATCCTGGAGAAAAAGATGACCCTCGAACTCGCGAGGCTCGTGCGCAGCTCATTGCAGAGCGCGGAGATGGTCGCTGCCGCGAAACGCAAAGGGTTCAGCCTCAAGGTGCTGATGACCCGGGATAGCGACGTCAACGTCGGCATCTCCACCAGGGCGAACTTCGCGAAGAACAACCGGGCCGACCTGTTCCTCAGCATCCATTACAACGGCGGCGGCAGGGCGACCCGGGGGACGGAGACCATCATCGGCGGCTGGGACAACGCCAACATGTCGCAGGACCGGATGTTCGCGCAGCGGATCCAGAATGGCGTGCTGAATGCGATCAAGAAGTTCGACTCCGGTGCGACCAGTCGTGGGGTCAAGGTCGACAAGGACATCATCAACGCCAAGGGCAAACCCCTCTCGCTCGGCATCCTCAAGGACGCGCATCTGGGGAAAGCCGTCCGCTCTTGCCTGGTCGAGGTCGAGTTCATCTCCCACCCCAAGGTGGATGCCTTGCTCAATACCGGCGGCAATGCCGCCGCCGTGCGCGCCGAGATCGCCAAGGGGCTTGCGGCGGCGATGATCGACGACCTCCGGTGACCCGGGGCGCCACCATCCGGTTCAGGCCGGCGGAGATCGCGGACGCCGCGGCCCTCGCCCCCCGCCTCATCGAGCAAGACCTCCTGGAAATCGCCGCCGTCTCCGGCGAGACGCCGCTCGTCGTCCTGGAGGAAGGCATCGGCTCCTCCTGGCCCGTCCTCTGCGTCGAAACCCTAGACGGCCTCCCCCTTGCCGTTTTCGGCGTCGTCCCCGCCCGTGAGCCCGGCCCCGAGCGCGCCGGCTCCGTCTGGTTCCTCGCGACGTCGGAACTCTCGCATCACGGCGTCGCCTTCGTGCGCGCCAGCCGCTTCTGGCTCGCCCACCTGCACGAACACTACGACGTCCTCTGGAACTACGCCGACGCCCGGAACCCCGAGCACCTGCGCTGGCTCCAGTGGTGCGGCTTCGCGATCGGCCAGCGCATCGAGAACTACGGCGTCGAGAAGCGGACCTTCATCGAGATCACCAGCCGGATGAAGCCCGCGCCCCGGTAGCTCAATCGACGGGCAGGTTCTTGCGCCACTGCGCCAGCAGCGGCGTCGGATCCATCAGGTCCTTCCGACGCTGATACGGCAGCCCGGCCGGGCTTTTCGCGCTGGCCGCCCCCTTCACCGTCAGCGCCCCCGACGCGGTGCCCTTGTACAGCTCCAGGTGGAGCATGTCGCTCTTCACCGAGATCCCCACCAGGTGTCCGACCCTGGCGATGCGCTGCCCCGCCTTCACCTTGTCGCCCTTGCGCACCGGCGAGTCCTTCTGCACCTCTCCGTAACGCGCCACGAAATCCCCGTGGTTCACCTCGATCGCGTACGTGTTCGCGTAGAAGTAGTACGGCCCCAGGGTCACCTCACCGTTCGCGATCGCGTGGACCCACGTCCCCAGCGGCGCGTAGATGTCGCATCCAGCGTGCGCGCGCCCGTTCCGGCCCGACCCGAACGCCCCGGCCCCCTTGCTCCAGCTCTCGGAGAAGATCCGTGAGAGCGGGAAGAAGCGCCCATCTGCCCCCGTGCTGATCACGGGCGTCTGCGCGGGCGGCACCGCCGTGGAGAACCCCCCACCGGTGCTCTGGGTCGCCTGCTTCGCCGTCAAGAGCCCCCACGTCTTCGTGCCCACGATGCCATCGTCGCGCAGCCCCTGCTTTCGCTGGAACGACTTGACCGCCGACTGCGTCGAGGGGCCGAACCGACCGTCCGGCTTCACCGCGTACCCCCACCGCTGCAGCTCCCGCTGCAGGGCCTTCACCTCGCCATTGAGGAAAGGGGAGACGTCCGGATAACCATCGGTGAGCCTGAGCGTCGTGCGGGTCATTGAGCGGAACTCCTGCGCTGGTCGAGCAGTGTACCGGAGCCCGGACCGGCCCTGGAAGCGCCGTGTAGGGGGAGGTCTCCCTCTTTTCGCGCCACACGGCCATGCTGCCGTCACGCGCCGACCGCGCTGCCATCGCGTGCTGACCGTGCTCCCGTGCGCGTGAAACGGCCGAGTGTCCTCGTGGTGCCGCTGCCGCTGCAGCCTCGTGTCCATCGCCGGAACCGTCGATTTCCTTGGATCGACGCCACCAGGCGGCAAAGGATGCGCACCGATGGACGAACGACCGACACCTCTCCCGCCCGACGTCGCGCCCGAGCCGGCCCTGTCCATCGGGCAGCGTGTCCTCCCGAGCGGCCTGGTCCGCAGGAGCGCATGGCTCCTGCTGAGCGCCGCCCTCGCTCACGCCGCGACCGCTTGCGGTGCGCCCGGCACGACGCTCGGTGGACCCGAGGCCTCTGCGCCCGTGCTGGCGGGCGGAACGACCTCACTGGGCGCGCATCCCACGGACGACGGGAAGACCGACGCGGCCCTCCCGGCGACCGACGACACCGCCGCGATCCCGCTCTGGAAGGACGGCAAGGACCACCCCCGCGGCTACCTGGGCGACGAAGCCCCCGACGGCACCCACTTCTTGCCGCCTCCCCCGGCGCCTGGCTCTCCGGGCGACGCGACGGACCGCGCCATCGAACAGAAGGTCCGAGCCCTCCAGGGCAGCGCCCGGTGGCAATGGGCAGCCCGCGACAATGACCTGGAGACCCCCGTGGCGCCGCGGGCCTTCGAGTGCGCCCTCGGCGTCACCTTCGATCCCGCAACGATGCCGATCCTCACGCGGCTCCTCGCGCGCGTCACCTCCGACGTCGGCGCGGGCGGCGAACGCGCGAAGCAACGGTTCGCGCGAAAGCGACCGTACGCCGTCGCCGAGACCACCACCTGCATCCCACCGGAGGCTCGCCCCCCGAACGCCTCGTACCCCTCGGGTCACGCCGCCACCGGGTGGGCGTGGGCGCTGGTCCTGATGGAACTGGCCCCCGACCGGGCGGAGGCCGTGGCCAGGCGCGGCATTGCCTTCGGTGACAGCCGCGTGGTCTGCGGCATTCACTACGCCAGCGACGTCGACGCAGGGCGCCTCGTGGGCGCGACCGTCATCGCACGTCTCCGCGCCGAACCCGCCTTCGTGCGCGATCTCGCCCGCGCCCGAACCGAACTCGCTGCAGCCCGCACCAGCGCCACGCAGAACGCCGCCTGCGCCGAGGAAGAAGCCGTCCTCGCCAACCGTGGATTCTGAGCCATCACGTCGCGGGCCGGCGCGTCGGCGCGTCGGCGCGTCGGCGCGTCGGCGCGTCAGCGGGCGGCGCTCCTCGGGCACGGCACCGCGTCGAGGCGCTCGCGCACCGAACGTTCCATGTCGGCGAGCGAGGTCGCGACGAGGGCGAGCTCGGTCCCGAGCTGCGCCATATCGGCCTCGGTCTTCGTATGCGCGCAGGTGATGAACATCGCGTTGCCCCAGCGAGACGCGACGTCGGAACCGAGATCGGGCTGGCCGTGCAGCAACGACGGCCTCTCTTCGTCTGGCACCATGCTGCGGACACCGGTCATCAGTCCCTCGGCGAACTCGAGCCGTGTCGCGAGGAGCTGCCCGCTGCTTGCTGCGGCCGCGCAGTGCGTGACGCGCATGCCTTTGCCAGCGGTGGCGTTGCTTGCCAGGGCGACTTCGTCTCGTATCCGGGAGAGCGCTTCGTCGAATTCTTTTCGGATCAACCTGAGTTCGTCGCAGACCACGCTCTCGGCGCGCTCCCGTGCGTTGCTACAGGAAGATGTGAGCATTGCGCTCACGAGCAGCGCGCCGAATGCACGAATTCGCACCATGGCTGAATGATGCCTCCGTTGCGGGTCGGCGCTGCGAGGCTTTCGGAGCGGTGACCTGGCCATTCCCACGGACACGATAACGTAATTTCGGATGGAAGGGCGATCTCGTGGCCTGCCCCCGGTGTGTCGCTCCTGCGCCGACCCCTCAGCGCATCGCCCGCCGCTCGTGGGCCATCGCGAGCCGCAACCCCTCCTGGAGCCTGGCGAACGTCGGCACCCCCTCGAACCCCAGGTCGTGCGCGACCAGGGCCCGCGCCATCTCCGCCGAGATCCCGACGATGATGCAGCGAGACCCCAGCAGCCCGGCCGCGCGCACCGCATTGCGCAGGTAGCCCGCGACCTCCGCGTCCACGAAGGGCACGCCGCTCACGTCGATGATCACGAATTCTGCGCTCGTCTCCACGATCGCGTGGAGCAGCACATCGAGCACCCGGGCCGCGCGCTCGGCGTCGATCCGATCGATGAGGGGCAGCGCCAGCACCCCGTCCCAGATGCGGAGCACCGGCGTCGACAGCGCCGCAATGGCGCGCTGCTGTTCGTGGATGACGGCGAGCTTCTGCGAGAGCTCCGCCGTACGCTCCTCGACGGCCGCCTCGAGCAGCTTCTGCTGCTGGAGCAGCTCCTCTTCGGATTGCTTGAGTTCCCCGATGTCGGCGTGAATCAGCACCACCTCCCGGATGCCGCCCGCCTCGTCCAGGATCGGGTGAATCGTCGTCGTCACCCACCGCGTGGCGCCTTCGTGGAGGATCCCGGTGTCGAGGGGATCGTAGCGAATGGCGGGCAACCGCACCGGCTCCCCCTGTCCGAAGGCACGCTCCACGAACGGCGCCACCCCCCTCGTGGCCAGTGCAGGGTCCTGACGGATGTTGTACGCGCGGACGTCTTCCAGCCGCAGCCGCCAGAGGTGCTCCCAGCCGCGATTCACCTCCAGCGTGCGCCCGTCGGGAGCGAAAATCTGGACGCTCAGCAGATCCGCTGCGCACAGCGCCTGGTAACGCCGCGCGGGGATCTCCAGCTCTGCGACCCGACGTTGCAGGGCGTCGATCTCACGCTTCAGAGCGTCGATGGTGCCTTGGGCTGCATCTTCGTGCTGCAAGGTCGGAAGCTCCCCGGTCGAGCGCGCCCCCCCCGACGAGCGCCCGAGCCTTGCTGAGAACAGGGAGGTGCAACGTCCTTGATATGGGGCTTCGACCGGCCCGCGCAAGCGGAAGCCGCGTCGTGCACGAAGGCCGCGACGAGATGTCGTCGAGCCTGGAGTGCAGGACCACAAAGCAGAAAACCGTGGTGGTCGGAGGCTTGTGTGGGGGGCGGGAAGGACCGTCGTAAGCGGACGCGGACGGGGCGTCCTCACCGGAACGAGCCACGCCTCGTCGAGCCGGCCACGCGGCGCAGGAGGGCTCCCGCGCCGTCGTGGAACGACGCTCGACGAGCGAAGCTGCTCAGTGACCGAGTTCGACGTTCTCGAGCACGCCGAGCGCGTCGGGGATGAGGAGCGCCGCCGAGAAGTACGTGCTGACCAGGTACGACCCGATCGCCTTGTCGTCGACGTCCATCCGCCGCACCGACAGACCCGGCTCCACCTCGTCGGGGATCCCGGTCCGGTGCAGCCCGATCACGCCCTGATCGTCCTGCCCCGTCCGCATCACCAGGATGGAGCTGGTCTGCGTCTCGGAGATGGGGATCTTGTCGCAGGGCAGGATCGGCACCCCGCGCCACGCCAGCACCTTGCTCCCCTGCACCTCGACGCAGGTCGGGTAGAGCCCCCGCCGCGTGCACTGCCGCCCGAAGGCCGCAATCGTCCGCGGGTGAGCCAGGAAGAACCGCGACTTGCGTCGCCGCGAGAGCAGCTCGTCCATGTCATCGGGCGTCGGCGGCCCACTGCGCGTGTTGACCCGCTGCTTCAGGTCGGCGTTGTGCAGAAGGCCGAAGTCGGTGTTGTTGATCAACTCCCACTCCTGCCGCTCTCGCAGCGCCTCGATGGTCAACCGGAGCTGCTGCTGGAGCTGATCCATCGGATCATTGAACAGATCCGACACGCGGCTGTGGACCTTGAGCACGGTCTGCGCCACGTTCAGCTCGTACTCTCGGGGAGACAGCTCGTAGTCGACGTAGGTCCCGGGCAGCTCCGGCTCGCCCGAGTGCCCAGCAGCCAGCTTGATCGCTGCCTGACCCGCCTTGTCCTGCGGCTGCCGCAGCTTGAGCTTGAACTGCTCCACGTGCGCGCTCAGCGCCGGCGACTGCTGGATCAGATCCTCGAAGACCTTCTCCGGCAGCGACAGCACCGTGCACGGCGTGACCGCCTTCACCGAATACGCCCAGAAATCATTCGACTCCACGATCGCCTGGTCACCGAAATGGTCACCGTCGGCGAGCGTGTCGAGCGTGATCTCGGCGCCGTACTCGTTGCTCCCGATCTTCCTCGCCTTGCCGTGAGCGATCAGGAACACGTGCTCTGCGGGTTGCCCCTTGGTGACGATGAAATCACCGGGCTTGTATTCCTTCTGCTCGAACCGGCTGGCCAGTACGTTCAGCACCTCGTCGTCCGAGAAGCCGCGCAGCAGGGGCAGCTCGGACAGCTCCTGCGGCACGACCTGCACCTTCACGCCGATGTTGCTGAAGCTCAGCCGCCCGTCGCCCACCGCATAGCTCATGCGGCGGTTGACGCGGAACGTGCCTGCCGTCACCTCGACCCAGGGGAGCATCCGCAGCAACCACCGCGGCGTGATCCCCAGCATGTGCGGCTCCGACTTCGTCGTCGTCGCCAGTTGCCGAGCCGCGGCCGTGCTCAGGCTCGAATGCAGCCTGTCGAGATCCACGCCGCCAACGGAATTCACTGAATTCGCCATGACGTACCTCTCGCCTTCATTCGCCATCTAGGGCGGGGTGGCGTGATCCCCCTCCGGCCGAACATCGCCGACCGGAAGAGGATCACGACCACACCTGCCGCGGATCGCTCAGTCCCTGGACCGACCGATCTCGACGCTCTCGAGGATGCCCAGTGCGTCCGGCACCAGCACGGCCGTCGAGAAGTAGGTGCTCACCAGGTACTGGATGATCGCCTTCTCGTTGATCCCCATGAACCGCACCGAGAGGCTCGGCTCGATCTCGTCCGGGATCGCGGTCGGGTGCAGGCCGACGACGCCCTGGTTCTTCTCCCCGGTCCGCATCAGCAGGATCGAGCTGGTGCGACCCTCCGAGACGGGGATCTTGTTGCAGGGGAAGATCGGGATGCCGCGCCACGCGGGCACCTGGTTGCCGCCCACGTCGATGCTCGTCGGGTACACCCCACGGCGGCTGCACTCCTGGCCGAACGCGGCGATCGCGCGCGGGTGGGCGAGGAAGAACGAGGGATCCTTCCACACCGTCGCGAGCAGCTCGTCCATGTCGTCCGGCGTGGGGGGGCCGCTGCGGGTGTGGATCCGCTGCTTGAGGTCGGCGTTGTGGAGCAGGCCGAACTCCTCGTTGTTGATCAGCTCGAACTCCTTCTGCTCCTTGAGCGCCTCGACGGTCAGGCGGAGCTGCTGCTCCGTCTGGTTCATCGGCTCGTTGAACAGATCGGCCACGCGCGTGTGGATCTGGAGCACCGTCTGCACGACGCTCAGCTCGTACTCGCGGGGCGACGTCTCGTAGTCCACGTAGGTCGTGGGCAGCACGGGCTCGCCGTGGTGACCCGCGGCCAGCTCGATCGGCGCCTGACCCGTCGTGTCCTGCTTCTTCTTTGCGCGGGCCTTGAAGTCGTCGATGTGCTTCTGCAGGGTCGGGAACGCGGCGACCACCGCCTCGAACGCGCTCTGCTGCATGGTCAGCACCGTGCAGGGCGTCACCGCCTTGACGGTGAACTCCCAGTAGTCCTGCGACTCGAGGATCGCCTCGTAGCTGTAGTGATCGCCATCGGCGAGCACCTCGAGCACCGTCGGCTCGCCGTACTTCCCGGCGCCGATCTTGTTCACCTTGCCGTGGGCGATCAGGTAGATCGCGTCGGCTTCCTTGCCGGCCTCGCTGATGATCTCGCCGGCCTTGTACTCCTTCTGCTCGAAGCGGCCTGCCAGCGCAGTCAGGACATCGTTGTCCTCGAAACCGCGCAGGATCGGCAGCTCGCACAGCTCCTGCGGGATCACCTGCACCTTCGACCCGGTGCTGGTGAACGTCACCCGGCCGTCACCGACCGCATAGCTCAGGCGGCGGTTGACGCGGTACGTACCGGCGGAGACCTGGATCCACGGCAGCAGCTTCAGCAGCCACCGGGACGAGATCCCCTGCATCTGGGGGAGCGACTTCGTGGTCGTCGCGAGCTGCCGTGCGGCTGCCGTCGCGAGGCTCTGCTGCTGCTTCTCAAGATCGAAACCGGACTTCAACGAATTCGACATGACTCACCTATCTCCGCTGGATAGAAGAAACCTCGCCTTCACGACGGACCCGGCGCCCCCCTGCCGGAGCACCCGGGCCCGCCGATCGGGCACCAAACCTACAAACCTCGAGACCTCACGGGCCGACGCCCGAACCTTGCTGCCAGTTGGCGAACAGCGTCGCGATGCGCGCTGCCGACGTGCCCAGCCCCGTGGGGCCACCGGGGATACGCCCCGGCTTCGGCTGCTTGTGCAGCTCGAACTCCTTGTAGCGGTCCACGGCGATGTGCCACCGCATCACGCCCGCCATCCACCGCTGGAGCTTCTCGACGTACGCCGTCACCTGCTCCCGCGCGTCCTTGGACAGCTTGAAATCGTCGAACAGCGCCGGCAGCTCCGTGGCCACCGTGTGCTCGAACTGCTGCATCCGCGCCGTCATCAGATCATTCACGATCCGGCAGGCTTCCTCCTTGCTGACGTCGAGGAACTTCTGCACCACGAGGACGACGTTGTGGATCTCGCCCTCGATCTCGACCTCTTTCTGGTACGAGAACACGTCGTTCGTGAAGCAGGCGTAGTCCGCGGCCGAGTTGTCCAGCCCCTGCATCGGCCTCGTCTTGAAGATCTCCTGCGGCACGTCGTTCGACATCGTCAGCCTGGACAGGCTCATCGTCAGATCGGAGCCGAACGTCTTCCGACGCATCTCGATGTAATCGACCGGATCCGGGATGCGGTTGATCGTCTGGTTCTCCAGCTCCCACACCCAGCTATCGGTCATGTCCTGGATGGCCTTCCGGAACGAATCGCGCGCCCTCGGCGTCACGGCCGCCACCGTCCGTGCCCAGAGATCGGCGATCCCTCGCTCCACCGGGTTGGTCGGCACCGCCGCATTCACGGAGGGGTCGTCCGGCATGAACAGCGCCATCCGCTTCGTGAACAGCTTCGCGCCCGGCACGTCCTTCCGGCTGGTGTAGATCAGCGGGAAGTAGTCATCGGCGTACGTCCCCCAGACCAGCCAGGCCGCCGTCAGATCGAGCTCCTGCGCCGTCGCCTCCGGGTGGATCATCGCCCCGCAGAGCGCCACGTCGGCCACGTCGAACTTGTGGTCGTCCCAGATGTACCCGTTGGGCACCCCGGGGATCACGTCCAGCATCCCCATCCGCCGCGCCCACGCCTTCGACGACTTCCGCGCCGCGTCCAGGTGCGGGCTGACGCTCGTCGTGTAGGGCATGTAGAACTTCGGCAGCTCCAGATGCCCCACGTCCTGGAAGGGCACGTGCGAGAACGTCTTCACCCGCTGGAGCCCCAGCGCCCCGGGCGACAGCTTGATCCGCGCCGCCGACGTCCCGAGCCCCGTCGGCCCGAGCATCCAGTCCCCGATCGACGACGAGGTGTCGGCGTTCCGGTTCATGTACCGGCTCGACCGCATGTGCCACTCGTGCCCCCCGGACTGCCAGTCCTGCAGCCCGCGGATGTACGTCAGCACCTGCGCCCGCTCCAGCGGATCCAGCCCGTACTCCTCGAACAGCCAGGGCAGCTCCGTCAGCGTCGTGTTCTCGAACTGCTGGAGGCGCGACGTCAGGATCTCGTTCGTCAGCTCCGCCGACCGCTGCGTGTCCGTGCCGAGGAACGTCTCCAGCACCAGCACGCAATTGGCCAGCTCGCCCTCGTTCAAGATCTCGCGCTCGTACGAGAACAGATCGTTGCGCAGGTGCACCGCGTCCGAGAACGTGTCCTTCAGGACCTTCATCGGCCGCGTCCGCGCGATCCGGTCCGGGATCTCCACGAACACCGCGTGCTCCACGAGATCTGCCGACCACGGCGCGCCACCCACCTTGCGGCGCATCTCGATGTACTCGATCGGGTTCGAGATCCGCTTCTCGGTGATGTTCGACAGCTCCCAGGTCGACTCCTCGAGCAGGTGCTTCGTGCTCTCGTAGAACCGCCGCCGCCACGCCTCCGACTTCGAGGGGGCCGTCCGGTTCCACAGATCGATGAGCCCGCGCTCCACCGCGTTCGTCGGTTCCGGCGTCGGCCCCAGATCGACCGGCATGAACAGCGGCAGCCGATCCAGGTACGCCTTCGCGCCCGCCTGATCCTTCGTCCGCTTGTAGACCTCGAGGAAGTGGTCGTCGAAGTAGAAGACCCACACGTACCAGTCGGTCACCAGGTCCAGCTCCGGCCCTGGCGCTTCCGGGTGGGTGTACGCGCAGAGCAGCGCGTAATCCATCGCGTCGAACTTCGCCTCGTCCCAGATCGGCGGGTCCGCCTCTTCCTTCGGCGGATCCAGGATCCCCATCTCGCGCGCCCACGCCTTGGAGTGGACCCGCGCCCCCTCCAGGTTGGGGTTCAAGCGCGCCGGCCAGGGGACATAGAAGTCCGGTAGCTCGAAGGGTTGCTTTCCCTTCCCCTCAGCCATGATTGCACCTCACCGTACGGTCAGCCATTTCCGTGGTCACCAGCAGCTCCGCTCGCCGTCGTGGCCCTCCTCGAACGGCGCCGCGTGCACGCCGAGGGGGGATCACGACCTTCGGTGGACCGAGGGCGAGCGGCAGAAAAGCTCAGCCGGTGGGCGCTGCGGAAGCGTGCGCGCTTCCGCAGGTGACCCGGGACCGTCTGGCCTTACTGCTGCAAGCCGATGTTCGCGCCTGTTTCGCATGACGCTTGCAGGCGGACCAACTTCCTGCAGCATTTCGTTCTGTTTCGCAATGAGCAGCTACAAAAACTTGCTCTCGAAGACACGCACGCGTGGTTCAGCGCATCGCGGAAGCTCATCGCAAACGACGCCGTGCGGCGATTGTTCGTGACGGATGACGTGCACGGAGCCACGCTCCGATGCCTCGATGGCGTCGTATCTCGATCGATTGATCCATTGGCTGTCGATCGATTGATCCATTCGGTCTCGATCGATTGAATGATTCGACGTCGCGCGCTCATCCTCTCTGGCCGCGATCGCTTGGTGCCGACCTGAGCGCCGATGTCAGACCGTAGGGGTTCGTCGTCGTCGTTCCGTGCATTCACGAACGTAGGGCGTCACACGGTCTCGGTGGCCTGGCACGGCGTGCGCGGAGCGTCGCAGCGCAGGGCCTGAACCTTCGGCGGAGCGGGGCAGAATTCCCCGACCGGAGCCACGCGCTGACCTCTGTCGAAGCGCCTCGTCGAAGAGGTCGCGCGGAACGGTCAGGGCCCGCAGAGCGTCGGGTCGGGAAGCGGAGGGGCCGGGTACGCCGCCGTCGCCGCCTCTGCGAACTGGCATTGCGTGTCCTCGGGCAAGCACCCCGCTTGCGAGATGCACGCGCCATTCTCGTCCGTCCCGAGACACAGGCATTCTCGATCGCCGGCCGCGCAGATCTCCACGAGCTCCATCATCCCCTCGTCCTCGTGGTTCAGCTTGTGGCAATGCGCCACGAACTGCCCCGTGAACTTGCGGAAATGCATCAGCACGTCGCGCGCCCCGTCCTCGGCCTGAACCCACATCGTGTCACGGAAATGCGCGAAGTTCGGCTCCTTGTTGGACCGGTTCGGGCACACCAGGAACGGGTTGATGTGAATGTGGAACGGGTGCCCGTCGAACGCGCGAATCTGCCAGCGCTCCGACGTGTCCACCGTCATCACCCGGTCACTGCGGTACCCCCAGGACCGCCGCTCGTCGAACCGCCGGCAGTTGATGTTGGGGTCCGGGCAGAGACAAGCCGGCCCCTCCGTGTCGTGCCCGTCGTGCCCGTGCTCCGACGGATCGCAGGAGCTGAGGGACACATCCCCGTGGAGGTTCGGCGGGTCCTCTCCTGGCGTCGGCACCAGCAGCACCACCTTCTGGTGCACCTCCGTCACCGCCTCGCAGCTCACCTCCCTCGTCACCCCGTCCACCTGCCCCGTCCACGTCGTCGGTGGCGCCAGCTTCGCCACGTCGGCCTCCCGCGGCAGGCGCGTCTCCGTCGGCGCCCCCGCCTTCTCGGTCACCTCGATCGACGCGATCACGCTCCCCAGTGGATCCGTCACCCGCCGCGCCACGAGGCACAGCGTCTGCTCCTCCTCGGGCATCTTCACCACCAGGTCGATCCGGTACCCAGGCGACACCCACGCCGTGTCGCTCTCGTAAAACTGCGGCAGCGTGATCCCATCCCGCGCGATCTGCGTCATCGCGATCGGCCTCGGGTCGAACCGCGCGCACCGCGCATCGAGCCCCACGTGCAGCTTGATCCCCAGCTCGTCCGGACTCCCCGCGTAGACCAGGCGCCACCGCTCCACCTGGCCCTTCGCCGTCACCATCCGCGGCGCCAGCTTCCCGTTGATCAGGGTCGCGCGCCGCGCCTCCACGGCCAGGAAGTCCGTCACCGAGAGGTTGTCCTCCGTGCACGCCTCGCCCTCCTTCAGCGGCACCGTGTTCTCATGGTCGATGGCGACCTGCGTCATCACCACCACCCGCTCCCTCGCGCGCGTGAGCTCGGGCATCTCGTCCAGCGCCCCCTCGATGATCAGCGCCCCCGCCGCCCCGTCCATCACCTGGATCGCCGTCGCCCCGTGAATGTGCGGGTGATACCAGTTCGTCCCCTCGTGGTGGGTCCCGTCCTCGTCCAGATCCCACCGATAGCGCGCCATCTCCCCCGGGCCGACCTCGTGCAGCACGTGGTCCCCGTAATAGCGCTGCCCCGACGCACAGCCGCTCCCCTCGCAAGCGTCCCCGGGCACCGGCGTCGCGAGATTGGGCTGCACGTGCAGCCCGTGCCCGTGCAAGTTCGTCAGATTGAAATCGTGGCACGACCGCCGCCCGTGCCCCATCATCCCCGCAATCTCGCGGTAATCACTCTTCGTGAAGTCATTGTGCAGGTCGACCCGCACCCGCCGCGCTTCTCCTCTCGGAATGCGGATCGTCGGCCCATTCAGCCGCCCGTTGTACGTCCGCAAGCAGAACCGCCGCCCACCGATCTCCACCGCACTCGGCCCGTACCGGAGCTGCAACACCCCCTCGCCATCCGGCTGGAGCTCCACGGGATCCTCGTAGGCCGGCGGCTCCTTCGGCCCTCCTGGACCCTCGTCCTCCCCTCCGCATCCTCCGAGCCCAGCGCTGGCCAGCACCACCGCCCCGAGCCCAGCGCCCACCCGCCTCAGCGTCGCGTCCCGTCCCATCGTCCTGCCTCCTCGTCCCGCCCCTCCAGCACGGGACGCTAGCGACGCCCCCTGGAGCGCGATGGCCGAAGACGGACACCCCTGGCTACAATGCGGCCACCCACCGCGCCCGATTGGACCCCCATGGACCTCGAAGAGCTGCGCGCCTTTCTCGCCGTCGTGGAGACCGGCTCCTTCCTCGGCGCCGCGCGCCTCCTCGGCGTCTCCCGCACCACCCTCCGCCGCCACGCCGCCGCCCTCGAAGCCCGCGCCGGCGTCCCCTTGCTCCAGAGCGAGCGCCTCGGCGTGAAACCCACCCAGGCCGGCCAGCTCCTCGCTCGCCAGGGCCGCGCCATGATGCAAGAGGCCAGCGCCCTCCTCGCCTCCATCCGCGACGTCGGCCACGACCCCACCGGCACCCTGCGCATCGTCCTGCCCGTCGGCCTCCCCCCGCACGTGCTCACCCCGCTCTACGCCGCCCTGCGCGCCGCCCATCCCCGGCTCCACGTCCACTGCCGCTTCAGCGACGACCCCTTGAGCGAGCCCCTCCTCGACGTCGACCTTGCCGCCCATTTCGGCGAAGACCCACCCCAAGGCCACTGGATCTCCCACGTCGTCCTGCGCCCGCGCGAGCGCCTCCTCGCGAGCCCTGCCTACCTCGCCCGCCGTGGCACCCCCGCCACCCTCCAGGACCTGCGGCGCCACGACCTCCTCGCCTGGCAAGCCCCTGGCGAGGACGCCTGCACCTGGCGCACCCGGAAGGGCGCAGCGTTCACCGTGGAGCCCACCCTCGTGGCCACCGACATCCACTTCCTGCGCGGCTGCTGCCTCGCTGGCCTGGGCCTCGCCCTGATCCCCGACGCGCTCCTCCCCGACCCGGGCCTCGACACCGACGCCCTCGTCCCGGTGCTCCCCGACCTCATCGGCCAGGAGCGCCCCGTGCGCCTCAGCGCCCCCCGAGCCCTCGCCGAGATCCCGCGGATCAAGCTGGTCCTCGGCCTCGTGCAGCGCTTCCTCGGCACGCTCTGAGTCCCCTCGGTCTTTTCCACCCAGACCACGCGCACCTCGTGCTTCGCGGCCTCCCTCATCGCTCGAAGCCAGTTGTTGCGCTTCGATACCTCAGGCGCTGCGGCGTGCGTCAGCGGTCGTTGGCAGGCATCGCTGGCGATAGGTTGCTGGCATCGCTGGCGATGAGCTGAGGAGGTGCAACGAGCCGACGGAACCGTCTTCTTGCTGGCCTGCTGCCTCCTGGCCTGCGGTGTCCTGGGAGGCTGTGGAATCGAAGCACCCCAGAAGCCGCGCGGGCGTGAGAACGCCGGACCGACGTCGACGGTCCAGAAGCACCCATCCAGCGAAAGCACCTCTGCGGGACGTCGAACCGATGCGGCCGGAGCGGCGCGCACCACCGACGAGCCAGGCCAGGCCGTCGTGGCCACGGACGCGGAGCGCATGGCGGCCTCGAAGGCCTGGCAAGGAGAGCAGCGGCGCGTGCTCCAGGCCTTCTATGCTGGCCTGTCCCGCGCGGAACGCGAGCAAGCCATGCGCGCCGTGTGCCTCTCCGGATGCGACGAGGAGAAGCGCAAGGCGATCCTCGACGCTTCGCCCGCCTCGGAGCGCGCTGCCCTCACCGCCCTCGCGAGCCGCACCCAGGCGGAAGGCAGCCGCACGCGATCGGAAGAGGCCTCCGCAGCGCCTCGGAGGGAAGCTCCCGTAGCGCCCCGGCGTCCTGCCCCCCAGAGCGCCGGCCGCGTGTGCTGTTGTGACGGCACCCTCTCGAAGACCTGCACCACGGTGAAGTCCGGGTGCTGCTCTCGCCACGGCGGCGTATGTCCCTGCCACTGAGATGGGCCTGCCTCGTTTGCCTCGTTCAGGAAGTCTCCTCACCTGGCATGGCCCCATAGATTCCGACCGGAGCAGCCGACGACGACCAATTCCGTCCTCGGTCCCAATTCTTGGCGTCCCGAGGCATACAAGCCGACACCCCAAGCCCTTGGCGCCGACACCTCGAGCCCTCGGCGCCGACCCCGCGAGCCCTCGGCGCCGACCCCCTGAGCCCTTGGCGCCGACCCCGCGAGCCCTCGGCGCCGACCCCCTTCCTGCCATGCCAAGACACCTCCGGGTCCTGGTCGCGACCCCGCGAGCCCTCGGCGCCGACCCCCTGAGCCCTTGTCGCCGACCCCCTCAGTCCTCGGCGCCGACACGCTGAGCCCTCGTCGCCGACCCCCTGACCCCTTGGTGTCGATGCCCTTCCTGGTCTGCCAAGAGACCTCCGGGCCCTGGTCGAGACACCGCAAGCCCTCGGGCACGACCCCCCAAACCCTCGGTGCCGACCCCCCGAGCCCTTTGCGCCGACCCCCTGTCTCATCGGCCCCGAGGCCCTCTGCAGGATGCCGCGACACCCTCGCGGCCTGGTCACGACCCCCTGAGCCCTCGGTGCCGACCCCCCGAGCCCTTGGCCACGACCCCGCAGGCCATCGGCCCCGAGGCCCAGGGGACTCGCTCAAATGTGATTTATTTCACCGATTCAGCCGTGGTTCGAGGCCGCCTCGACCTGCCTCGCCCCGTGGCGTCAACGTGCAGACCCCAGCGCGAGCACGGCGGCTTGACCGCGCTGGAGCGTCTGCGCCCACCGATCCTCTCGGCCCTCGGCGAGGTCGCCTCGGCGGGTCAGCTCGGCGCAGATCGCGGCGGTGAACACATCCCCTGCGCCGGGAGGCCGGAGCGGAGACACGTCCCGCGGCGCGTGCCGCACCTCCCCGAACGGACCCTTGGCCCACGCCTCACCCGAGCGGCGGCTCATCACGAGGACGGCCCGCGCCCGCATCGCCGACCGCACCGTGGCCTCGTCGAGCCGGAGCACCGCGAGATCCTCGGCGCTACAGCGCACCACGTCGGCCTCGGCGAGCAGCGAGCGGATCGCCCGTGGGTCGCGCCCTGTCCAGAGGTGGTAGCGCGCGTTCAGATCGACCAGCACCGGCGTCCCGCGACGGCGCGCGGCCCTCGCCGCCTTGCAGAGCGACGCGCCCTGCGCGATCCCGGGCGACAGACCCGACAGCAGCAGGATCCGCGACGACCACCCGGCGGGCACGGCGAACGCATGGTCCTCCTCGCGCGTGGGCACCCCCTTCGACGCGCTCGGCTCTCCCGTCACCAGCACCAGCCCGAGCCGCTGCGGCACGAGCGACACCCCACCCGTGTCGACGCCGGCCGCCGCGAGCCGATCGCGCACCGTGCGCCCGAAGCTGTCGTCCGTGAGCGTGGTCGCCAGGCCGACGCGGAACCCTTGCTGAGCGAGCGCGAGGGCCGCGTTGGCCGCGCCTCCTCCAGGCCGGAGGCGCAGCGCCGAGGAGCGCATCGAGAAGGCGCCGCGCAAGGCGGTCAGGTTCCACAAAGCCTCCCCCGCACAGATGACGTCGAATAAGCGGGGGGTCGAAGGCTCGGTGAGGCGGTAGGTCGCTGAGCGCATCCGGTCGATGCTACGCGGCCTTCGACCTGGCCGTCATCCGTCGTTTGCAGGTCAGGGCTGCATCGCCCGGGCGAGGGCGGGGCGGGCCATGCAGCGCGAGGCCCAGGCGTCGACGTGGGAGAAGCCGTCGAGGGGGATGTCGAAGCGCGCGAGGAAGGGGACGAAGGAGGCGACGATCAGGTCGGCGAACGAGAACCGGCCGCCGACGAGGTACTCCTTGCCGTCGAGGGCCCGGTCGAGGACGCCGAGCAGGTCGTGGAGGTCGCGCCGGGCTGTCGCCGCGGCCTTCTCGTTGCGCTCTTCCGCTGGGTAGCGGTCGGAGACGTGCCGCAGGTAGCGGGCGCCGGCCTCGCCGAGGGTGGCGGTGTTCCACGCCATCCACTTCAAGACTTCGGCGCGGTTCAGGCCAGGGGCCGGGTAGAGGCCCTTGGTCACCCCGTAGGTCTCGCCGAGGTACACGAGGATGGCCATCGACTCGAAGATGGGCGTGCCGTGGACGATGAGGAGCGGGACCTTGCCGTTCGGGTTGAGGGCCAGAAAATCGGGGCGCCTGTTCTCCCCGGTGGTGAGGTCGACCTTGCGCTTCTCGTACGGAATCTCCAGCTCTTCGAGCGCCCACTGGGCGCGGATGGAGCTGGTCATCGGGGCGTAGTAGAGAACCAGACTCATCGCGTCATCCTCCCGTGTTTTGGGTGCATCCTCACCACGGAGGGCGATGTTGTGCAAGCACAGCGAACGCGCGCCTACTGTAGGAGACGCGCCTCTCGGTGCAGGATCCAGAGGAAAACGGGTCCGCCGAGGAGCGCGGTGACGGCACCGACGGGAGGCTCGGTGCCCAGCCAGCGAAAGAGCAGGCGCGCCGCGAGATCGCAGGTGCAGACGAGCGCCGCGCCGAGCAACAGCGAGAGGGGGAGGAGGAGGCGGTGGTCGGGGCCGACGAGGCGGCGCAGCGCGTGCGGGACGAGGAGGCCGACGAAGCCGATGAGGCCCGTGAGGCTGACGATGGCGCCGACGACGCAGGAGCACGCGAAGAAGACGCGGCGGGTGAGGGCACGGACGTCGAGCCCGAGGGCCTCGGCGCTCTCGTCGCCGAGGGCGAGCAAGTTGAGCCGGGCGGCGTCGCGCAGGAGCATGGCGCTGCCGAGGGCGACGTAGATCGTGACGGCGGCGAGGGCGGTCGGTGAGGGGAGCTCGATGAAGCCCACGAGCCAGCGGAGGAGCTGCTGGGCGCGCGAGGGCGAGACGAGGGTCTTGAGGAAGGTGATGAGCGCCGAGGCGATGGCGTTGACCATGATGCCGGCGAGGAGGATCGAGGTGCCGGCGGCCTGGGCGGGGGCGTCGCGGGCGATGCCGTAGACCAGGAGGGTGGCGGCGAGGCCTCCCGCGAGCGCCGCTGCCGGGAGGAGGGCCGCGCCGAGGGCCGTGGCGGTGCCGAGGCCGAGGGCGATGGCGAGGGTCGCGCCGAGGGCCGCGCCGCCCGAGACGCCGAGCACGTACGGTTCCGCGAGCGGGTTGCGGAGCAGGGCCTGGAAGGCGGTGCCGACGACCGCGAGGCCAGCGCCCGCGATGGCGGCGAGGGCGACGCGCGGGGGGCGGACGTGGACGAGGAGGGTGCGGTCGAGGCCTGGGCCTTCGAGCGCGCGCAAGAGGGAGACGCTCTCGCTGCCGAGCAGGATCGACGCGACGACGCACGCCACGAGGGCGAGGGCGGCGGCGGCGATCCAGGGCGCGGGGGAGCGTTCGGCGCGTGGCGAGCGGTCGGCGCGTGGCGAGAGCTGGGCGGCGCGTGGAGGCGCGGCCAGAGGGGGCGTCACGTCGTCTCGCCGCTCCTCGGTGTGCCGCCGTCCTGCTCGGGGTGAGGCGGGGGAACTTCGCTGCCGTGCCTGCCTTCGCGCGAGGCGATGTTGCGCTCGTAGAGGAGGCGGAGGCCCGTGAGCGTGAGGTCGTCGTCGACCGTCTCGATGCTCTCGGTCTGGGGCGCGATGAGGCGCGCGAGGCCGCCGGTGGCGACGACGCGGCACGGGTACGCGAGTTCGCGGCGGAGGCGAGCGCAGATGCCTTCGACGAGGCCCGCGTAGCCGTAGACGATGCCGGACTGCATGGAGTGCATGGGGTTGCGACCGACGACCTTGGGCGGGAGGGCGATCTCGACGCGGTGGAGGCGGGCGGCGCGCGAGAAGAGGGCCTCGGCGCTGATCTGGATGCCGGGCGCGATGACGCCGCCGAGGTACTCGCCGCGCGGGGTGACGCAGTCGAAGGTGGTGGCCGTGCCGAAGTCGACGACGATGACGCCCGCGCGCGCCCACTCGTACGCGGCGACGGCATTGACGATGCGATCCGCACCGACCTCGCGGGGATTCTCGTAGAGGATCGGCATGCCGGTGCGGATGCCCGGGCCGACGACGAGGGCGTCGCGGTGGAAGGCGCGGCGCACGAGGCCGACCATGGTGTCGGTGAGCGGTGGGACGACGCTGGCGATGATGGCGCTGTCGATGCGCTCGATGTCGACGCCATGGAGCGAGAGCATCTGGCGCACGAGGACGGCGTACTCGTCCGCCGTGCGGGCACGGGCACTCTCGGAGCGGACGTGGTGCTGGAGGGCGTCCCCTTCGAAGACACCGAAGCTGATGTTGGTGTTGCCGACGTCGATGGCGAGCAGCATGGCGGCGGGACTGTACACCAGGCGCGGAAGAGGTCGTGAGGGGTGGAAAAGGTGGGGAGGGAGAGGGAAGGCGAAGGGGGCCGCGCGCGTACCAGGAGAGGTGAAAAAGAAGGGGGAGACGGTAGCGATCGTGGGGGATCACGCCGGGCGCGTGGGTCGAGCGAGGGGCACATTCCGGTGAACGGCCCGATTTTCGCGCGTTACTGGTCGCTGCGGGAGGCCACAGGTAAATACGTGCACCGACGATCTCAGGACTAGGTCCGTGGTGACCTCCTGAGCGACAATGACCATCGGAGGATGGGGTGAATCGAGCCAGCTTGCGGAGTAGGACGGTTGGCGGGGCGCTGGCCGCGCTGTGGTTGACGGCGATGGCGGTGGTCGCGGCAGGCGGCTGTGCCACAGGAACGGAGGGCTTCGGGGAGTCCACGGGGACGAACGGCGGCGATGGAGGCTCGGACGAGCCGACGACCACCAGCACGTCGAGCGCAGGCCTCGGTGGAGCCGGCGGCGCCGGGGGAGACCCGACCACGACGACCTCCAGCGGGATGGGTGGCAGCGGCGCCGGCAACCCCTGCGGGCCGCAGGAGCACCAGTGCGGTGGCATCTGCGTGGGCAACACGCCCCAGACCGGGTGTGCCGGGAGCACGACGTGCAGCCCCTGCGTGGCGCCGAGCAACGGCGTCGCCGTGTGCACGCCCGATGGGCTCTGCGACTTCCAGTGCAACACGCCGTACCAGAAGAACGGCGGTGCATGTCAGTGCACGAATCAGTGCTGTAGCAACAACGATTGCCAGGGGGGGTTGAGCTGCTCGAATGGTGTCTGCGTCTGCCAGGCGCAGTGCTGCAGCGACGCGCAGTGCAGCAATCCAACGACGTCGTGCTCTGGCGGAACTTGCGCTTGTAATGATGCCAAGTGCTTCACGTACTGCCTGAGCCAGAATACGGCTGGAATATGCTTCCCCTTGGTCGGCTGTGTGTGCGGCTGACTCCCGGGGAAGGTGATGGACTGGTTGGCCAGGAGGGGAACATGAGCATGAAATTGCAGAGCGCTTGCTTCGCAGCTGTGGTGGCATTGACCGCATCTCTTGGAGGGGGGCTCGTAGGCTGCGGTTCGGACGACGCGCAGACGACGAGCACCACCACGAGCAGCACGAGCAGCGGCGGTGGTTCGGGTGGTGACGGCGGGTCGACCGTCAGCGCCGGTGGCGCAGGCGGCGTTGGTGGGACTGGCGGCGAGGGGGGACAAGGGGGAAGTGGCGGTAGCGCCATGGCCTGCGAGCCGCTTCCGGAGCCGTGTAGCACCTGCCTCTACAACGAGTGTCAGGAGCGGTATTGCGATTGCTATGGTAACTCCGCATGCTCCGCACTGCTGTTCACCTGTCTCTCTCAATGTGCGAGCGGTGATCAGGCATGCGTGCAGACCTGCGCGACGCAACACCCCAACGGTGTGTCCGACGCTGCGCTTCTCGGCGCCTGTTCGGATCAGGCGTGCTCGAACGTCTGTCCCACCGCCGGGATCGTGGTGAATGGATGCACGGAGTGTCTGTTCACGGAATGCCCGACCCAGATGAACGCCTGCTTCGCCGAGCCGGCGTGCGCAGCGGCGGTCGAGTGCGTTCAGATGTGTCCGCCTAACAATTTCAACTGCATCAGTACCTGTGTCGGCGGCAATCAGAATGCGCAGACCGTACTCTCCTGCGCAGTACAGAACTGCTCGGGGCAGTGCCAGTAGCTCAGCGCAGAGCAAGGGGGGGCTCACATCATCGCTATCGCCACCGAACGGGCGCCGCCGTCGCTCGAGACACGAGGGTTCCGTCTCCCAGCTGTGCATGATCATTCGCCCCCCAGCACAGGACACGGCCCTCTGCAGTCAATGCACATGAGAACCGCTCTCCGAGCGCGAGGCGCGACACCGAGGGGAGCGACAGTCGCACCGGAAGCAGCGTGTCGAAAGCGTCGTTCGATCCCATCTGCTTGAAAGCATTGCTACCCCACAGGTAGACATCTCCAGCGATGACTGCTGCTGTGTGCGAAGCGCCAGCGCGCAACGTCTGTGAAGCAAAGAGATTGAGAGACTGGGGAGAGTTGTAGTTCGTCCGTGAACCCAGACCGAGCTGGCCGTTTGCGTTGTTCCCCCAGCAAGAGACCCCGCTGCTGCTCCGAGCGCAGGTGTGGGTGAGTCCGCAAGACACTTCGGCGAAGTTGGACCCATGCCCGACCGAGGTCGGCGTGGTTGCATGGGTGGGCCCTCCAGCTCCGAGCCCCAAGGAGCCGTAGAAATCGAGACCCCAGCATTTCAACGTCCTGTCCACCATGACAGCACATGCGTGAAATGACGCTACGGAGACCTGATCCACTGACTCGGCAATGAGCGTCGGCGCGGCCGGAGTGGTGTCCCCCTCGATCAGGCCAGTGCTCCTTGGTCCCCAGCAGTAAAGCTGGTTTTGCGCGTTGATGGCACATGTGTTGTCCGTCCCAGCAGCGATCTCCCTTATCCCGTTGACGTTGGGGATCTGCGCACCTTCATGAGGTCCGGTGTCACCCAAGCCGAGCTGACCAAGCTGATTCGTTCCCCAGCACCGGACAGTGCCATCGGCAAGTAGAGCGCAGAAATGTGCTCTCAGACCATGGGGGCCCGTGAACACCGTTCCACCCACCGCGACCTGCAATGCAGGAAGCGGTAGCTCGATTCGCTCTGGAAGAGGAACGGTACGGCTCCCTCCCTCTGCGTTCGGAAGCAGCCCCCAGCACCAGACATCCCCCGCTTCCATCAGTGCACATGCGCTGGCGGAAGAGGCGCTCGTCGCAATATCGACAGGGGCGTTGCAAACTCCATCCACACAATGCGCTGCGCAGGGGGATCGGCAGCTGCCACAGTGCTCTGGGTCTTCAGTGATTGCAGTTTCGCACCCTGGCGAGTCGCTGCAGTCTGCGAAGCCAGGAGCGCATGTGTACTCACATGTCCCGTCATCACAGACAGCCTGTCCATGCAGCCCGCTGGGACAGTCTTCGTCGATGTGACACCTGCCGTCAGTGTCACTGACCGTGTCGGTGCTCTTTCCGGCATCTTCGAAGTCATCGAGTCCGAGAAGCAGCCCACAGCCAGGAGCGGTGAGCATCCAGAGCAGGAACAGTCGTGTCGGAGTCGATGGCTTCATTGGTTGCTCGAATTCAGGCATTCGTGCGTCTGGGATTGCTCATCATCCGGTCCTCGCTACGAAATGCAACGCCGTGAACCGCAGGACGGGTGGTTGTCTCGGTCGTGCGGTGCACGTCGTCGGTTGCAGCGCGGCCCGTGCTGGTGAGGTCGAGATTCATCGCCCCGAAGTCAGCAGATGGACAGTCCTCCCGAACCGTGGAGCGGTGTCGCATGGGAGTTCAGGGCCAGATGACCGCTTCGGGTCTCGCCCTCGATGTGGTCGTCCCATCTCCGAGCTGTCCCCGGCCGTTCGAACCCCAGCACAGGATGCGCCGATCCTCCAGGAGGGCGCAGGAGGTGCTTCCGGCGAACGCGAGCTTGGAGGTTCTGGGAAGGTCGATCTTCACGGGAGACAGGGCGTCGAAGGCATCGTCCGTTCCGAGCTGTCCGAATGTGTTGTCGCCCCATACATAGACATTGCCGCCGACGATCACTCCAGAGTGGGCGCTTCCAACGCTCAATCCGTCGGGTCGGGACAGGTTGATGAGCTGGGGCGTGTGGTGGTCCACGTCGTTGCCCAGGCCCAGCTGGCCTTGCGAGTTGTTGCCCCAGCAAAATGTGCTGTTCACGCTTCGAGCGCAGGTGTGAATCCCGCCACTGGCGACCTCCTGGATATCCATCAGCAACCCGACACGCTCTGGACTGGATACGGAGTCTGGTGCCATGTCGCCCAAGCCGAGACTCCCGTAGGGATTCTCTCCCCAGCACCTCGACGTGCCGTCGCGCATGACGGCGCATGCGTGGATGAATCCCATGGAGACCTGGCGAGTTCCATTCATGATGAGGGTCGGTGGGAATGCTTGTGCTGCATTCTGGCCCAGAACGGATGTCCCGGCGCCCCAGCAAACCAGCTCGCCACGCGTGTCGACGGCGCAGGTGTTGAACGCATTTGCAGAGACCTGCTCGATGTCGCGGAGTCCGGGATCCACGAACTCGAGATCAGGACCCGCGTCGTTCATGCCGAGCTGGCCGAACTCATTCCCTCCCCAGCAACGGATGGAGTGGTCCGAGAGGATCGCACAGAGATGGGGGGTATGGCTGATCGAGGGATCACTGCTGGTGGCTGGGGCGATGGCGATTTGAAGCGCAGGAAGAGGGAGGTCGATGCGGACAGGTACAGGGTGTGGCTCTGACGTGTTCGGCGACGTGGGCAGGTTGCCCCAGCACCAGGCGCTGCCATCCTGGAGAACGGCGCAGATGGCGGTTCCCGTGGATCCCACGGAGAGGTCGACGGGGTCGTTGCATGCTCCCTGCTGGCACAGCGCCGCGCAAGTCACACCACATCCTCCGCAGTTTTGCCGGTCGTCTGCGGTGGGGGTCTCGCACCCGGGGGCCTCCGTGCAGTCGGCGAACCCTTCGTTGCAGGTGAAGTTGCAGGCTCCACGTTCGCAGGTGGCAGACCCGTTCTCTCCACCGGGGCAGTCTGCGGGGGTCTCGCAAGCCTCCGCTGGCAGGCCGTCTTCGAACTCACTCAAGCCCAGGAGAAGTCCGCAGCCCGAGCTGGTCAGTACTGCGATGCATGCCGCCGTAAGCGAGTATCTCGACGTGTCACGGTGCATGCGCGGTTCTATCATGGCGGTTGCCCGGCCTGTGGCATCTGGGCTCGAAAGGCGTGGTCTGCGCACGGATTCGGAGGGAGTGCGATGCAGAGAGGTAATTCTCAGATCGGCGGCAGTGGCTTCGGCGTGAACGTGGCCATCCCGGGGGGCGCAGGCGTGGACTCGTTCTTTTTCAGGATCTTCACGAGCGTTTGCGCAAGCCGCTCGCCGTCCTCCGGGGGAGCGTTCTTCAGCGAATAGAACACCGCGTACTTGTCGGTGAACGCCGGAGGCTCGGGCCCCTCTTCGGTCACCAGAGCGACATCGAGGCGAATGGTGGCGCGGTCCCTCGTGCAGATCACCCGCACGGCGCCCTGAGGAGAGACGCCTTGAATTTCCGTGACCTCGTAGTCTCCGAGCGAATCTCCTTCGCTCAAGGGGGCGAGGATGGCGCGCTCGGCGGCGCTCGCAGGAGCCGGGCGGGCTGTCTTGTTGGGGTCCGTGGGGCTGGGGGCGCGGGTGATGAGCGTGCCCAGGGCTGCACCTGTCCCGAGGGCGAGGAGGGCAACGAGGGTGGCACGGGCAAGTCCGCGCAGGGTCCACTGAGAAACCGCAAGGAGGGGAGGGCTTAGGGAGACCTCATTCGTGGTGGCGCGGGCCTCCTTTTCTGCGGGGGTGAGGTCGTCCCTCTCCGCAGGAGTGAGATCGCCACGTTCGGGCTTGCGGGTGTCGTCGCCATGCTCGGCCTCGCGGGCGTCGTCACCGCGCTCGGTCTCGCGGGCGTCGTCGGCCTTCGGCGTCGCGCTGTCGCGTCCGGGTTCCATGGCTAGCGCGCTCGCAGCTCGGGGTGGCGCGCCAGCAGGGCCTTCGCGATGGTCTCGGCGGCGAGCTGGTGGGCGTGCGCGTTGGGGTGGATCATGTCTCGCGAGGGCTTGAGCAAGGCGTCGAGGGGCTCGTCGCGGTAGGCGGTGGTGGCGAGGTCGAGGCCGATGAAGCCGTGGCGTTCGGCTTCCTGGGTGACCTTGGGGCCGATGAGGCGGTGCTCGGGGAGGGCGTCGGGCAGGAAGAGGGGGAAGACGGCGACGACGACGGGCATCGCGTGGGCGGTGGCGACGGCCTGGATGCGGTCGAAGCCGGCGACGACGACGCCGTTCCAGCTGCGGGGGTCGTCGTAGAAGCCCTGGAGGAGGCCGCCGAGGGGGTCGATGTGGCCGGGGAAGAGGCGGGCGGCGGCGAAGCGGGTGGCGCTCCAGAGGAGGTGCTGGAACTTGAAGTGGCCAGGGAGGTGATGGGAGATGGCCAGCTCGGGGTAGGGGTCGTTGACGACGTAGAGGACGACGACGGCATCCGGGGAGAAGGGGAGGGCGCGGACTTCGAGGGTGCGGGCTTCCTGGAGGGTGTTGTAGCCGGAGACGGAGAAGTTCAGGACCTCGGTGGGGCGGCCGTCGCGGGCTTCGCGGAGGACGCGCTCGAGGGCGGCGCAGGCGTTGTCGCGGGGGAGGGTGCAGTCGCCGCCGACGGAGTCGCCGAGGCAGGCGATGCGCAGGGTGCCGGGGGGCTTCTCGGTCTGCCGCGGGACGTCGAGCATGCCGCGGTCGTTGGTGGTGCCTTCGCCGCAGGAGGTGTCGGGCTTCCAGTGGTAACGAAGGACCGGGTCGTCGACGAACTGGATGACGCGGCCGGCGTAGGCGTCCTGGGACTTCTGGCTCTCGCGGCGGACGGCCCACTCGCCGCCGGCGAGGACGAGCAGGAGGACGGCAAGGGCTTCGAGGACGCGGCGGCGGGCCGGGGTCTCGCGGGTGAGGAGGGCGGCGAGGGCGGTGGCGAGGAGGAGGGCGCCGAGGAGGCGTGACTCGTCGGGGGTGTGTCGGTTGGCGAAGAGGATCAGGGCGCCGGCGAGGGCGAGGGCGAGGGCGAGGGCGCGGGCAGGGGTGGGGATCCTCATGGCACGGAGGCCCTCGATGGGCGGCTCATCCGGTCAGAGCGGGGCGGCTCATCCGGTCAGAGCGGGTAGAGGAAGGCGGCGTAGGGAGCGAGGGCGCCGACGGCAGCGAGGAGGGAGACGACGAGGAGGACGAGGACGATGGGGAGCATCCACAGGCGTCGGCCCGAGAAGACGAAGCGGAGCACGTCGGCGAGGAAGGGAGCGCGGCGAGGTCGGCTCATGGGCGGGGCTCCGGTTCGATCCATACCTCACCGAGGACGAGGCCATCCAGCCCTGCGGTCCGGAAGCAGCGGCAAGCGTCCTCGGGGGTGCAGACGATGGGCTCGCCGGCGACGTTGAACGAGGTGTTCAGCAGGGCAGGGACGCCGGTGATGGCCGCGAAGGCGCGGATGAGGTCGTGGAGGCGGGGGGCGTCGTCACGGCGGAGGGTCTGGAGGCGGGCGGTGCCGTCGACGTGGACGACGGCGGCGAGGTCGTGGCGGCGCTCGGGGCGAACGGGGCGGATCTCGGTCATCCAGGGGGAAGGGCGCGGGTCGTCGAAGAAGTCGGCGGTGTGCTCGGCGAGGACGATGGGGGCGAAGGGGCGGAAGGGTTCGCGGCGCTTGATGCGCTCGTTGATGGCGTCACGCATGGTGGCGCGGCGGGGGTCGGCGAGGAGGGAGCGGGCGCCGAGGGCGCGGGGGCCGAACTCCATGCGGCCGTCGACCCAGCCGAGGATGGCGCCGTCGGCGAGGCGCTGGGCGAGGAAGGCGTCGCCGCCGAGGGAGGAGAGAGGGCGGGCGGTGAGGCCCAGCGCGCGGGCGGCTTCGAGGCAGGCGTCGGGGGTGAAGGCGGGGCCGAGGTAGGGGGTGATGGAGATGCGATGGGGGGGATTGGTGGAGCGTGCGGCGCTGTCGGAGAGCGTGGCGCTGTCGGAGAGCGTGGCGCTGTCGGAGAGCGTGGCGCTGTCGGAGAGCGTGGCGCTTCCCTTCGTCGAGGCGAGGTAATGTCCCACGTAGGCGGCGCCGATGGCGGCGCCGGAGTCGCCAGGGGCGAAGGAGACGTGGAGGGGGCGTCTCGCGGCGAGGCGTGCGTTGGCGGCGCCGTTGAGGGCGACGCCGCCGCCGTAGCAGAGAGGCTGGCCAGCAGGGAGCGTGGCCTCGATGCGGAGAAGGGCGTCTTCGAGGCGAGCTTGCGCGCTGCGGGCGAGGTCGCGGTGGCGCTGGGTGATGGGGTCACCCGGGAGGCGTGGTGGGCCGAGGAGGGCGTCGAGGGCGGGGGAGGCGAGGCGGTGGTGACCGCCGAGGTGCAGGTAGCGGCGGTCGAGGCGGAAGGCGCCGTCGTCGAGGAAGGGGAGGAGGCGCGCCATCTCGGGGGCGAAGGTGTCGTCGCCGAAGGCGGCGAGGCCCATGACCTTGTACTCGCCTTCGTTCACCTCGAAGCCGAGGTGGGCGGTGATCAGGGAGTAGAAGAGGCCGAGGGAGTCGGGGAAATGGATCTCGCGCTGGGGGGTGATGCCTGCGGGGCCAGCGGTCCAGAGGCTGGTGGTGGTCCACTCGCCGACGCCGTCGGAGACGAGGACGGCGGTGTCCTGGTCGGGGGTGTCGAGGAAGAAGGGGGAGGTGAAGTAGGCGAAGGCGGCGTGGGAGAGGTGGTGCTCGGAGAAGAGGATGTCGCCGCGGAAGCCGCCGCGGCGTTCGAGCCAGCGGCGGAGGTCGATGCGGCCGTCGAGGTAGCGGGACATGCTGCGAACGAAGGCGCCGAGGGAGCGGGGGAAGGCGCCGAGCCAGGTCTCGAGCTGGCGTTCGAGCTTGGGGAGGGTCTTTTCGTAGAAGACGACGAGGTCGACGTCGGCGGGGGTGATGCCGGCGGTGTCGAGGCACGCGGCGATGGCGCGCGCGGGGTAGCCGTGGTCGTGCTTGATGCGGGAGAGGCGCTCTTCTTCGACGGCGAGGACGAGTTCGCCGTCGCGAAGGAGGCACGCGGCGGCGTCGTGGTAGAAGGCGGAGAGGCCGAGGACCCAGGTGGGCATGGGGGGTGAGAGGGCGCGTCAGAAGGGGGAGCGCAGGCGCTCGAGGGTGGCGAGGGTGGGGTCGTGGCGCAGGCGCCATCCCGAGGGGCGAGGGCGTCGCAGCCGCAGGGCGAGCGCGAACCAGGGGAGCACGAGGACGTAGACGAGGACGAGCAGCGCCGAGGCGACGACGCGCCGGGTGATGTCGCTCGCGCGGCGCACGCGGGTGAGCAGGCGAGCGAAGAGGCGGCGGAGGCGCACGCGGGGAGTCTAGTGCAGCGTACCCTAAATCAGGGGCCTATCGGCCCCTACGCTCCCGATGGTCGCTACCCCCTGCTTTCTTCGCAGAGCGCTTGGCCAAGGACCCAGGACGAACTTGGGGAACACGGTACTCGTCTTTCAGCGGCTTGCGAGAAGAGCGAGCACGGCGGCGAGCACGGCCAGAAAGCCGACGCCGAGGGCGGTGGCGCGCGCGTGGCTGCTGGGGGGCGAAGCGGTCCAGGGGGCGAGGGGCGCGGGCGGGGGGAGACGGACGATGTCGCGAGAGGGGGTGGCGCCAGGGACGAGCTCCAGGAGGAGCTGTTCGATGGGCCAGGTGTCACCGAAGGGGCGGACCAGGCGCAGGACGACGCCGCCGCCGAGCTGGGCGGGGAGCTGCACGCGGAGGATGCGGTCGGCTGGGTCGTCCGGCGTCTTCAGCGCGCCGCTGCGCCCGCAGGCGTCACACCCGCCGCCGTCGCAGCGGGCGCAGGTGATGCGCAGCGGGGCCGTGATCTCCAGCTCGGTGGGCTCGCCGTCCCACTGCGCCGGGACGACCAGTCGCAGTCGACCTCGGGCGCCCTCGGCTCGGTCGAGAGCGCTCGGATCGAGGAGCTGGCCGAGCTCGTTCTGGCCCATGCACGTCGTCGTGCCTCACTCCTCGCGGCTTGCCAAGGGGGTCAGCCCTGCTTCGGGGTGAGGCGCAGCGTGCCGATGGCGACCAGGAGGAGCGTGACGATGAGCAACAGGCCGCCCAGGCCGCCAGCACGGGTGCTCTCCATCAGGCCGGTGAAGAGGATCTTGACGAGCTGATCGGAAGCGACGTCCTCCAGCTTGCTCAGGTAGGAGAGCACGGCGCTGATCGCGAGCCACGTTGCATGGAAGGTGGTCACGAAGGTGAGGAGCGACATCGCGCCGATGAACCGGAGCTGCGCGAGCTGCGGTCGGTGGGCGAACCGCCCTGCGGCGCCGATGGTGACCATGCCGAAGACCAGGAGCGGCCACATCGCCCAGCCGCCTTCGACGAACGCTTGAATCATGACGAACCTCCGTGCTGTGGGTCGGGGCCCAGGGGGGCCGCGGCGTGTCCGCGGACGGTCCTGGACGTCGGTGGTGAGGGTCTCGTTCGGCCCTGCACCTTCCCCAACGCGGGGGCCTTCCGGGTGTGACCGAAAATCTTTTCTTGTCACGCCGAGGCGCCCGGCGCGTTCTGGGGAGGCGTGGGAACCGTGGAGACCTCGCCGAGGATCGCGGACGGGCCGGCCCCGGGTGGGCGCGAGCCCTCCGTGGAGACGTCGGCGGTGTCGGCCGAGGAGAGCGATGCGGCGCTGGTCGAGAGGCTCCGGCGGCGGGATCCGCGGGCGTTCGACGCGGTGTATGCGCGCTATCACGGGCGTCTGTGGAGCTTTCTGGTGCGCCTCGCCGGTCGTCGGGAGGTCGCCGAGGATCTGATCCAGGAGACGTGGATGCAGGTGGCCCGTTACGCCGAGAAGCTGAACGAGGACACCGATCTGCGGGCGTGGCTGTTCACGGTGGCGCGCAACCGGCATCGCAGCCATCGGCGGTGGGCGATGCTCGGGTGGGGGGCTGGCGAGGTCCTCACGGTGGAGCCCGTGGATCCAGCGCCAGGGCTGGAGGTGGTCGCGAGCGCGCGTGCGGCGGTGCGTTCGGTGGAGGAGGGGCTGCGTGCGCTGCCCGAAGCGCACCGGGAGGTGTTGTTGCTGTCTGCGGTGGAGGGGCTCGACGCGGCGCAGGTGGGGGCGGTGCTCGGGATCCGGGAGGATGCCGCCCGCAAGCGCCTGTCCAGGGCGCGGGCGGAGCTTGCGGTGTGGCTCGAGAAGCGCGAGGCTGAGGGAGCGGGAAGCGTGGGAGGTCGACGATGAGGTCCAGCGAGGATTCAATCCTGAACGATCTGGCAGAGCTGCCCGAGGTGCCCTGCGATGCGGGGGCCGCGGACGCGCTCCGTCGTCGCGCGCGTCTGGTGCTCACCGGAGAGGCCCGAGCGTCGCGTCCTGTGCTGTCGCGGCTCTCTTTCGCCTGGTCGGCTGCGGTGCTGCCCGCCGTGCTGCTCGGCTCCGGGACAGCGTACGTCTGGTCGGCGATGCGGCTGGCCGAGAAGATTTTCGTGGGCTGAGATGACGGTCTCCGGCATCTCCCGCTTGCGTTGTCCGTCCGGTGGTCCACATCTCCTCTCGTGATGAGACGGTCCTCGCCTCCTTCGTCCCGACAGTGGGTCACGGCGCCTCGGCGTGCCGGGCAGGTTGGTCTGCTCGGCGCCGGGGTGCTCGGTGCGGCGCTTTTGGGGTGTTCGCCGTCCTACGTGTACTTGCCCGGGGAGCAGCTCACGGCCGTGGTGGAGGGGCAGCCGGCGGCTCGGTATCCCCTCCCGCCCGAGGCGCCGACGGGCGATGTGCGGGTGCACTCGTACGGGGTGGTCGAGCTGGAGGTGAAGGGGGAGGACGACGAGATCGCTGCGCTGCATGTCGCACTGTGGCTGTCCAACGATGCAGGGTCCCAGCCGTGGACGCTGGACACGCGCGCGGTCCGGGTGGAGCTGCGCCGCGCCGAGGGGCGGCCCGAGCTGCTGAAGGCGGGCACGGAGCGCTTGCCGGTGGTGGAGATCCCGCCCGGGCAGCAGCGCATCGTGGAGATGATGTTCCCCTTGCCGGAGGGGATCGACGAGGCCTCGGATCTGCCTGCGTTCGATGTGGTGTGGCAGGTGCAGACGGACACGCGGCTCGTCGGTGAGCGGACGCCGTTCGAGCGCATCCGTGTCCAGACGCGGCCGGCTGGGCCGGCGTGGTCCTACACGTATGGCTATGGCCACGGGTGGTGGTACGACCCGTTCTGGCGACCTGGCTCCGGCATCGGCGTCGGTCGAGCGCCGATGATGATGGAGCGGGACATGGTCCTGCAGCCGCGGATCCACATGCGGCCGATGGCGCCTCGACCGCGCTGAGGACGCGGGCGTCGCTCGCCGAGCGACCAGGTGTCGGAGAGGTCAGGCGTCGGAGGAGGTCAGGTCTCGGAGGAGGTCAGGTCTCGGAGGAGGCGGCACGCGCGCTCTCTTCGCTGAGGCGCTTCACGTGCTGGAGCACGCGGTGGTGGATGCGATGGAGGACGTCGTCGCTCCACACCTTCCAGTAGAGGGTCGGAGCCATCGACAGCTCGTACCAGGTGCTGCCTTCGAGCCGAGTGCGTCCTCCAGGGAGAGGGATGAGCCTGAACTCGCCGCGTCGGGAGCGGAGGCTGCCGTCGAGGTGAGGGGGATGGACGTGCTGGAATGGGCTCCATTCCTTCATCGCAGGGGGCTGGGCTGCGACGTCGAAGGCGAGGCGGCGGGGCGGCTCCCAGGCGGTGATCGGCTCGACGAAGGGTCCCGTGGTGAACTCGCAGTGGCGGACGGCGCCGACGCCTTCGCCTTCGATGCGGGCGCGGGTGGGGTAGGCGATGCCGGTGCGGAACACCCACTCCGCGGGGCGCGGTAGCTCGCTGAAGCCGATGACGTTGGGCCAGACGGCCTCGGGGGGCGCGTCGATCTCGATGGCGGTCTGGACCTCGTGGAGGGGGACCGTCGTCACCTGGGCCTCGGCGCCGGCGATGCCGGGGAGCGCGAGCATCATCGCCGCGGTGTGCTTGAAGGGGGTCCGGGTTTGCACGGCGACGGCTCTGCCGATCAAGGCGCCCAGGATCGCGATGCAGGCGGCGATGGGGAAGGCCATGAAGAGGCAAAGGAGGCCTTCGAGGGCGAAGAGGAGCAGGCACGCTCCGGCGATGAGGGTGCTCGCCAGCGTGGTGTACATGGTGCTGCGCAACGAGCGGGGGTGCGGGCGGTTGTAGAGAAAGGCGCTCACGACGCCCATGACGAGGGGGGTGACGAAGAACAGCGTGGCGCCGTAGAGGTCGAAGCTATGGACGGAGATGATCGTCATCGACAGGCCCACGGCCACCGCGGCTGCCACGCCGAGGAGGGCTGCCTTGAGTCCGGTATCGATCGGCAAGGGGAGGCCCGATGCGTCGTCCGGTATGCCGAGCTCCGGGGTCGATTGCAGCAGCCAGATCGCGCCAGGCCGGGAGGGCAAGGCGGCGAGCATGAGCAAGGTGGGGAGGTTGAGGATGGGGACGATGAAGCCCAGCCCGAACCACGCGGACATGCCTGCGTCGACGGCACGTCGCACGCTCATGCTCGCGCCGATCCACATGAAGGGGAGGGTGTTGAGCGCGAGCAGCACATACATCCAGGTGGGGGCGTCGCGTAGCTCGGCGAGTCGCTGCGACATGATGGGGTTCAGGTACGTGAGGGGGCTCCAGGACTTGCCGGTGACCACGAAGACGAGCCCGGCCTCGAGCAGGTACTTGAGGACCATGAGGCTGACGCCGGTGATGAGGTATGGCCTGCGCGCCACCGGGTCGGAGAAGCCGAACCAGAGCCGCAGCATGCGGCGCGGGATCGACTGCGAGGGGGGCCGGGAGACCGGCGGCGAGGAGGCCGGGGGAGGCTCGCTCATGGGCTTGTCGGGGATGGTATCGGGGGAGCGACTCGCCCAACAAGGACAGGGACTTGCGAGCATCCAGAAACGGCGAGCCACAAAGGAAGAGCCGCCGAGGTGTTCTGTTCGCCGCGGCTGGGGTGGTGATGGAGGCTCCTCGATGGGGGTCACGGGCGGTTGACCCCTCGCTCCAGGAAACGCGCCTTGCCGGAGGGGATCGACGAGGGGTCAGGTGTCGGAGGAGGCGGCGCGTGCGCGCTCTTCGCTGAGGCGCTTCACGTGCTGGAGGACGCGGTGGTGGATGCGATGGAGGACGTCGTCGCTCCACACCTTCCAGTAGAGGGTCGGGGCCATCGACAGCTCGTACCAGGTGCTGCCTTCGAGCCGGGTGCGCCCTCCCGGGAGGGGGATGAGCCTGAACTCGCCGCGTCGGGAGCGGAGGCTGCCATCGAGGTGAGGGGGATGGACGTGCTGGAATGGGCTCCATTCCTTCATCGCAGGGGGCTGGGCTGCGACGTCGAAGGCGAGGCGGCGGGGAGGCTCCCAGGCGGTGATCGGCTCGACGAAGGGTCCCGTGGTGAACTCGCAGTGGCGGACGGCGCCGACGCCTTCGCCTTCGATGCGGGCGCGGGTGGGGTAGGCGATGCCGGTGCGGAACACCCACTCCGCGGGGCGCGGTAGCTCGCTGAAGCCGATGACGTTGGGCCAGACGGCCTCGGGGGGCGCGTCGATCTCGATGGCGGTCTGGACCTCGTGGAGAGGGACCGTGGTCACCTGGGCCTCGGCGCCGGCGATGCCGGGGAGCGCGAGCATCATCGCTGCGGTGTGCCGGAGCGGGGTGCGGGTCTGGACCGCGACGGCCCTGCCGATCAAGGCGCCCAGGATCGCGATGAAGACGGCGATGGGGAAGGCCATGGCGAGGCAGATGATGCCTTCGAGCGCGAGGAGCAGCATGCCCGCTCCGGCGATGAAGGTGCTCGCCAGGGCGACCAGGATGGTGTTGCCCAGCGGTCGCGGATGGGGGCGGTTGAAGAGAAAGGCGCTCACGACGCCCATGACGAGCGGGGTGATGAAGAACAGCGTGACGCCGTAGAGGCCGAGTCCGTAGACGGAGAGGAACATCATCGACAGGCCCACGGTCACCGCGGCGGCAACGCCGAGGAGGGCTGCCTTGAGGCCGGTGTCGATCTGCAGGGGGATGCGAGGCTGGGCGCCGGGGCTCCTGAACACCGTGGTCGGCTGCGGGGTCCACGTGGCGCCTGCTTTCGAGGGCACGGCCGCGAGCGCGAGCATGGTGGGGAGGTTGAGGATGGGGATCATGAAGCCCATGCCGAGCCAGGCGGAGCCTCCGGCGTCGACGGCGCGGCGCACGCTCATGCTCGCGCCGATCCACATGAAGGGGAGGGTGCTGGTCGCGAGCAGCACGTACAGCCAGGTGGGGGCGTCGCGCAGCTCGGCGAGGCGCAGCGACATGATGGGGTTCAGGTACGTGATGGGGCTCCAGGACTTGCCGGTGACCGCAAAGACGAGCCCTGCTTCGAGCAGGTACTTGAGGACCATGAGGCTGACGCCCGTGATCAGGTACGGCCTGCGTCCCACCGGGTCGGAGAAGCCGAACCAGAGCCGCAGCACGCGGCGGATGGATCGTGGAGGTGGTGGCTGGGAGGGCGGAGGCGAGGAGGGGGAGGGAGGCTCGCTGGTGCTCATGGCGCGACTCTGGAAGGTATCGAGGAGGGGGTCCGCCCAGCAAGGGACAGGGAGCGCCAGCGTCGGCCCTTCGCTCTGGACCCGGGGTCGCCTGTACTGCACCCTGTCGCCATGTTCGCTCGAAAGCTCCTCCGAGCCCGCCTGCGGGGGCTCCCATCGCGAGCCTCCGCGGTGTGCGTGCTGGCTGCCGCGCTCGGTGCGATGTCCGTCGTGGTCCCGGCGGTCGCTCAGCCGTCATCGGCGGCGCAGCCGGCGTCGGCCAGCAAGCGCGTCGAGGTGACGCTGCCCTTCGAGAAGTACGTCTTGCCGAACGGGCTGGAAGTCATCCTGCACGAGGATCGCCGCACGCCGATCGTGGCGGTGAACGTCTGGTACCACGTGGGCTCCAAGGACGAAGCGGCTGGCAAGAACGGGTTCGCGCACCTGTTCGAGCACGTGATGTTCCAGGGGTCGAAGAACGTGGGGGAGGACCTGTTCTTCAAGTACCTGGAGCGCGCGGGGGCCAGCGAGCGGAACGGGACCACCAACACGGACCGGACGAACTACTTCGAGACCGTGCCTTCGAACCAGCTCGGGCTGGTGCTCTGGCTGGAGAGCGACCGGATGGGGTGGCTGCTCGACCACGCCGACGAGAAAACGTTCGCGAGCCAGCGGGACGTGGTGAAGAACGAGCGGCGGCAGCGCTACGAGAACGCGCCGTACGGGCTGGTGTCGCAGTTCGTGAACGCGGCGCTCTTCCCGGAGGGGCACCCCTACCACCTGCTGACCATCGGGACGCCGCAGGACCTCGACGCGGCGAGCATGGAAGACGTGCGGGGGTTCTTCAAGACGTACTACGTGCCGGGGAACGCGACCTTGGTCATCGCGGGCGACATCGACAAGGCGAAGACGAAGCCGCTCGTGGAGAAGTATTTCGGCTCCATCCCCGCGGGGGCGAAGCCGGTGGTGAAGACGGCCGCCGATCCGGGGGATCTGAAGTCGGAGAAGCGGCTCGCGGTGGAGGCCGATGTGGAGCTTCCGCGCGTGCAGATCGCCTGGGTGACGCCGCCGTTCTTCGCGAAGGGGGACGCGGAGCTCGATTTCGTGGCCCAGGTGCTCGCCACGGGGAAGAGCAGCCGGCTCTACAAGCGCCTCGTCCACGATCTGCAGATCGCGCAGGACGTCTACGCGCGGCAGGCCTCCAGTCAGCTCGCGAGCACCTTCCACATCATGGTGACGCTGAAGCGGGACCAGTCGCCCGAGAAGGTGCTGCAGATCATCGACGAGGAGGTGGAGAAGCTGCGCAAGGAGGCGCCCACCGAGGATGAGCTGACCCGGGCGAAGGCGCGCACGCTGTCGGACATGGTCTTCCAGATGGAGGAGGTCACCGCGCGCGCGGACACCTTGAACATGTACAACCAGTACACGGGGGATCCCGGGTATCTCTCCAAGGATCTGGCGCGGTACGAGGGGGTGAAGCTGGCGGATGTGCAGCAGGCTGCCGCCACACTGCTGCCTGCCACGCGGCGGGTGGTCACGGTGGTGACGCCGACGAAGGGCGCGCCCAAGGCAGGGCGCCTGGTGAGCAGCACTGCCGGAAAGCAGGGGAAGTGAGCATGCGGTTCAAGAGCACCGGCCTGTGGTCGACCCTCGCTTTCCTCGCAGCGTGCGCCAATCCGCCGCCGCCCGAGGCGCCGTCGTCTCCTCCTGCGCAGGCCACGGAGAAGCCAGCGATTCCTGCTCCTCCGGACGAGGGGTTCCGCAAGACGCCGCCGCCGCCCGATCCGGCGGTTGCGTTCGTCCCACCGAAGATCCAGGAGGCGCGGCTCCCCAACGGGATGCGGCTCCTGCTGGTCGAGCGCCGGGATCTTCCGGTGGTCGCCGTGGAGATCTCGAACGATCGCGGCGCGGATCAGGCCGCACCCGGGGTCGGTGGTTTCGTGGGGGCGCTGCTCACCCAGGGGACGAAGACGCGCTCGGCCATCGCGTTCAGCGATGCCATGGGGCGCATCGGGGCGCGGTTCGAGGCGAGGGTCGGTCACGATGGGGGGCTGGTGGGCGGCGCGGCGCTCTCGACGCACTTCGGTGAGTTGCTCACCTTGCTGGGCGACGCTTACATGAACCCGGCCTTCGCAAAGGGGGATGTGGATCGCGAGCGGTCTCGCCGGCTGACCAGCCTGGCGCAGATGAACGACAGCCCGGCGTCGCTGCTCGGGATCGCGGTGTCCCGTGCGCTGTACCCGGCGAACCATGCCTATGCCGCTCCGCTGATCGGCACGGAGAAGGCGCTCGAGAAGATCCGTCAGGCGGATCTCGCTGCCTTCCATGCGGCGTATTTTCAGCCCGACGCCACCACCGTGGCCATCGCCGGCGACATCGATCGCGAGCAGGCGATCCGCGAGGTGGAGCGGGTGTTCGGGGGATGGAAGGGCAAGGCCAAGGCCGCGAAGGAGCCGGGCGCTCCGCCGGCCGATGCGAGCGGGGCCAAGGTGGTGATCCTCGATCGACCTGGGCTCACGCAGTCGACCCTGTCGGTGGCGTTGTCCGGCGTCACCCGGGCCAACCCCGATTACGAGGCCATCCTGGTGATGAACGGCTTGCTCGGGGGGCAGTTCACGAGCCGGCTCAACCTGAACCTGCGCGAGAAGCACGCCTACACCTACGGCGCCCGCTCGATGTTCGAGATGCGCCACGGGCCTGGGCCGTTCACCGCCGGGGGGGCGATCGTCGGTGAGAGCACGGGCCCCGCGGTGAGGGAGATCTTCACCGAGATCCGCCGCATCCGGGAGGAGCCGGTGAGCGCGGAGGAGCTCTCCGACGTGAAGGAGAACCTCATCGCTCAGCTCCCTGCGCGCTTCGAGACGGTGGGGACGACGGCGAACTCGTTGTCCGGGCTCGCGATGTACCGCCTGCCGCTCGACGAGTACGCGACGCGCGCGGCGAAGCTCCAGCGCGTGACCCGCGAGGACGTCCAGCGGGTGGCGCAGAAGTACCTGAACGTCGACGCGATGCGCCTCATCATGGTGGCGGACGCCGCGCAGGTGCGGCCCCAGCTCCAGGTGCTGGGCCTCGGGCCGATCTCCGTGGAGGCCCCACCTGGCGGAGCGACCCAGAGCCAGGGCCTTGGGGCCAAGCCTGGTCCTGCCGGCGCGACGCCGCCCGGTGCTGGAGCGCAGCCCCCAGGGGCGAAGCTGCCGACACCGACCGCGGGTCCCAAGGCCTTGCCGCCTCAGCCGCCGGGGAAAGGACCGCCCCCCCCACCTCCACCGATCGAGGCGCCGCGCCCCAAGGCGCCCCGCTCCCCGTGAGGCCGCGCTCCTCCCGCGCAATCGGGTCGCGGAGGTGGCGCGGCGTCACTGGGGCCGCCGTGGCGTTCACGGTTGGCCTCACCGCGTCGGCCACGGCGTCGGCGAACCCGCCTGGTGCTGCCGCGCCGGACTGGGCCTTCCGTTCGGCGCCCGCCGAGGCCGTGCTCGCCGGCGTGAGCGCGGCCTCGATGGCCATGTACTTCATCCCTCAGCAGCGTATCGGTTGGGCACCCTACGCCGCCCGGCCGCATCACCCGACGCTCGCCCGGATCAGCGACTTCACCGGCGCGCTGGGCGGCGCGTTCCTCCTGGGCGGGGGGATGACGCTCTTCGAGGGGGCGTACCTCGCGCAGCACGGCGTCCCGAACCCCTATGCGCGTGCGTTGCGCACGACCCTCATCGATGCCGAGGCGGTGATGCTGGCCACGGGCATCGTCGCCACGGTGAAGCGGCTGACGGGGCGCTGTCGACCGCGCGCGTGGCACGATGGGCGCTGTCGGGGCGACGACGAGGAGTTCACGGCGTTCCCTTCCGGTCACACCACGCCCGTGGCGGCGATCGCTGGTGTTCACCTGTCCCTCCTCGCGAGGACACCGGGCAATGGCGCGCTTCGTCTGGGGGCCCTGGGGCTCGCCGAGGCCTCGACCTTGGTGACCATGGCCCTTCGGATCGGGGCCGGGGCGCACTCCTGGGAGGACGTGGGCGCAGGGTTTCTGCTGGGGCACGTGGTTGGCGTCGCCGTGGGGTATGCGCACCCGATGGTCGACCTCGGGCCAGGGCGTGGTGCGCAGGGCTCCGCTGCGAGCGCGATGGCCGTGGGGGCAGGGAGTCCGCTGTCGTCACCCTTGTTTTCCTGGGCAGGAACGTTCTGAGCGGTGCCATCCCGCGGTATCTCTCGGCGCCTTGCTTCGGTAGCCTGAGGAGGAAGGCGAACCGACGCGGGAAGAGCACACACTCCCTGCGCTTGCCTGGCACGGAGGATGATTCATGAGATGGCTTCCCACGACGGTCGTGGGCGTGTTCGGCATCGGCACAGCGGTCGTGCTGGCGGCGTCGTGCTCGGCGACGGGTGAGCAACGAGGCTTCAGTGACGCGAGTACCAGCGATGGCGCTGGTGGTGCTGGAGGGAGCGGAGGCTCGTCTGGCGTGCTCACCGGCGGCGTGGACGTCGGTGGTGGTGGCCCATGCCGGACTTGCTCCAGCGATCTCCATCATGTGCTCGACTGCAACGGCAACGTGATCCAGGAGTGCCCCCCCGATCAGGGGTGCGGGCTCGAGGGGTGCGTCGAAGCGTGTGAGAGCGCCCGGCAGAACAAGAGTTCGATAGGGTGCGACTACTATGCACTCCCCCCGGATGTCATTCCTGTAGCTGCTGGCGCCTGTTTCGCGGCGTTCATCACGAACACGTGGAACAGCCCGGTCTCGATCGGGGTCGAACGAGCAGGCCAGACCTTCGACATCTCCCAGTTCGCCCGGATCCCCTCGGGCAATGGCCAGAACATCACCTACACGGCGCTACCGGGTGGACTGCTCCCCGCCGGGGAAGTTGCCATTCTGTTCCTGGCTCGTTACGGGAACACGCTCACGAATTGCCCCGCCACGATCACGCCAGCATTCACCGTCGCTCATGCGGCGGTGCTCGGGACCGGAAGAGGCGCGGCGTTCCGTCTGACGACCTCGGCTCCCGTGGTGGCCTACACCATCTTCCCGTATGGCGGTGGTGCAAGTGCAGCGACGAGCGCTTCGCTCCTCCTTCCGACGAGCGTCTGGGATACCAACTACATTGCGGTCGATGCCTACCGGAAGAGCGCCATTGCTCTCGGAGCACAGCCCTCCATCGATATCGTCGCTGCAGAGGCCGATACGCAGGTCACCATCAATCCGGTCGTTCCCATCGTGGGGGGAGCCAACGTTGCCCCTGCTCCTGCCGGAGCGCCTGTCACCTACACCCTGCAGCGGGGCGAGGTGCTTCAGTTCAGCCAGGACCAGCAGCTCATCGGGAGCCCGATCGAGTCGAACAAGCCGATCGGCCTCTGGGGTGCAGCCTCTTGCCTGAACATCGAGGTCAACCAGGGGGCCTGTGACTCGGCGCACCAGCAGATTCCGCCGGTGAAGGCGCTGGGCCACGAGTACGTCGCCGTTCGCTATCGCAATCGCTATGATGGTCAGGAAGAGTCTCCCCCGTGGCGCGTGGTAGGAGCCGTCGACGGGACCGTTCTCACCTATGATCCCGCGCCCCCGCCGGGAGCGCCGTCGACGCTCGCCAGCGGTCAGGTCGGCGAGTTTCGCGCCTCTGGTCCCTTCGTGGTCCGGAGCCAGGATGCGGACCATCCCTTCTACATGTCGGCGCACATGACGGGTTGCACCTCGGTGGGACCGACCAATGATTGCCGTGGCGATCCAGAGTTCGTGAACGTCGTGCCTCCGCAGCAGTACTTGAAGAGCTACACGTTCTTCACCGATCCGACGTACCCGGAGACGAACCTCGTCGTCACGCGCAAGCGGACGGAGAGCGGGTTTGCGGACGTGCAGCTTGCGTGCGCGGGTACGCTGACGGGCTGGCAACCGGTCGGGACCGGCGGGGAATACGAGTACACCCGCATCGATCTCGTACGCGGGAACTTCGTGCCCCAGAACGGCTGCAACAATGGCCGGAACGAGCTGACGAGCAGCGGTCCGGTGGGGCTGACGGTGTGGGGCTGGGGCAGCGCCGCGACGGGCAACTTCTCGACGCAGGCCGTGAGCTACGCCTATCCCGCAGGGGCGAGCATCCAGCCGATCAACACCGTGATCATTCCCACCGCTCCGCAGTAGTCAGTCGCGTCTGGTTCCCCCCCGGGCACGAAGCTGGATAAACTTCGACGCCGCGCGATGGTGCTCGTCAAGCCAGTGACGTAGCCGAGGGGGCCCCAATGGGGCTCCCTGGAGACCTGACCAGTTAAGCTGCAAACCGAAGCTGGTGGTCGACCACGGCCAGGTTGCTGAGCGCCACGTGGCGTCGCAGGTCAAACAGGTTCTTGCGGGTCCCTCGGTAGCGGGCCCGGTCGTGGAGCTTCGCCAGACCGTGCTCGACGGCCAGACGCTGACGCAGCTCGGCACGCCCCTCGGGGGTCTTGGCCCGGGTACGCAGCTCGACCAGGAAGGGCTCGTTGGGGTGGATGGTGAGACTGCGTCCTCGGCCATCCTGAGCCCGAGTGCATTGGGCGCGCTTTGGACACGATGAGCACGACGATGCTGGGAAGTGCACGGTTCGGCCCAGTTCGAGTGGCATCACCTCATTCGGGCAGCACACGGTGTTGCCCTCTAGATCGAGGGTGAACTCGCGCTTGGAAAACAGCTCCCCGTTACGCAACGGGAATGGTTTGCAGTGCACACGCATCCCTTCCTTCCGCCGCGCTTCGACCGCCTCATCGCCGAGATCCCCTCGGTCGATGTACAGCTCCTGCACTTCAGCGCCTTGGCGCGCGATATCGTGGAATAGCTCGGCTGCTGCCAGGTGCTTGGGCCTATTCGCCGGAGCGATCGCGACCCCGCACACAAGACCCGGGGCATCGAGATCGACCGCGAGGTGACGCTTGTAGCCGTCGATGCGCTTGCTCTTGCTCTTGCTCTTGCGACCGTGGCGCATGTCCGCGTCGCTGATGCTGATCGCCGTGACGACGGGGACACCGGCTTCACGAGCCACATCCACGAAGGCTCGTCCCGTCATCTCCGCCGCCGTACGCACCACATGTTTGGCCGCGCGTCCGATCAAGTTGAGGGTGTCCTCGACGCGGCCCGCGCCCCACAGGGGGCTGGAATCGAAGGCGGCCCGAAGGTGGGTGGCGCTGAAGCCGCCTGACTCTCGCGCCAGGTGCACTGTCTTGTCGAACAACTCGCGGTCCAGATCGTGGTCGATGAGACGCTGACGGAAGTTGAAGAGGGTGCCTTGGGAGAAGATGGGCTCCTCAGCTCCCAGGCAATCGAGCACCATCTGCCAGCGCAGGTCCATCGCCGTCAGCTCCACGACCTCGTGATCCGGGACGCCGAGCGCCGCTTGAAGCAGCGACGCGAGCGCAAGCTGGGCCGGCGGCACGCCTCTGGGCGCATCGCTTGACGACCCTCTGCTCCCGCGATGACAGCTCAACCGGCGGCTTCCACAGGCTCGGCATGCGCCCACCCTCCGGCCCCCTTTGACCAGATACCCAGGGCGCCGTCGAGCCTCCTGTGCGCAACTGCCTGCTTTGCTTGGCTCTTGGCTGATCAGGTCTCTAGGGTCCCACTTGAACTCAGCAACCACGAGTTCTCTGGGCCTAGCCGGCCACGAAGGAAGCTGAGAGAACCACTGCCTCTCTCTGCAATCAACGAGAGCGGCGAAAAAAGTGCCCAAAACGAGCCTAGCGTTCGGTCTCGGTAGGATCGCCTCGCTCGGGAAAGAACTTCCAGAGAGACACTGCGCCCGACGTGCGTCGCAAAGGTGGCACGGGAGACGATTGAGTACCTCATTGGGACGTGTACCAGCGGGGAAACCATTGGCTCGGGTGTATCTCGACCAAGGTATGCTTTGCGGAAGCGGAAAAAGTTGATGAGTGAGTTTCGACCCTCGGCGCATCTTCCCTCATTCACGGAAGAAGCCGGAAGCGAATCAGCGGAGCGCAAGGACCGAAGACGGTGGTCAAAGTGGTTCAGATCAACGACATCTGCGCTGCTTGGAATACATTAATTCGAAGTAGATGGATCAGTTGGTTGAATTTTTCCGTTGCGCTCGTGTAGAGATGCTTTGCGTTGTGAGTCGGATGATGTCCAAGGACATTCTGCGTTTAGGGGGTTATTGGCATGAATCGGAAGTTCGTGGGTATGGGATGTTCGATCGTCGTGGCGTGTATTCCCGTTGCGGGAACGGGCTGTGGCAGTGATGATGTGACTGAAAGGGTCATGTTCGCCGAGAGTCTGGATGCCTTCGCTTTGCTCGGTATAGAGAAGCGGGTATCTGGGCCACCAGCAGCTGCGACAGGTGCTTCGACTGTCAGCATTGCAGTGGTCGATGGTGAAATGTACGAAGGGCCGGCCGGAGAGACGCAATTCGTAACCTCCGCAGTGGTGGGGTACGAGGAGAATGGTCGAACTTATTGGAACTACGGGAGGCTGGACCCAGCGAGTCTCGTGGATCCGAGCATTCAATGGAACTTGCCCGTTCTTGCCGATGAGCACACATGGGGGGGGGCCCCCGTCAGTGGGCGAGCATGGGGAATGCCCGCTGCGAACACGATGAGCGATGGGACAGCCTTTGACTCATACCAAGGTTGGCCAACCGTCCTGTCTTTCAATCGATGGCCCATGAGCCATATCCGGCGCGATAATAATCTGTTGGTCTATGTAACGGTGGCGGGGAGTAAAAACGGACTTGGAGGAACGCCTCGAACTGATCTGGTTGCGGCAAGATCGCTCAGTGGAGGAGAATCTTTCAGCAATCCTCATATTCTGACGCCTCCGCCGCTTCCTCATAATCACAGATGGCAAATCGACTATCCTACCGCGGCAGCCGTGGGGGAGATGTTTCATCTGAAATATTCGTTTGTGTCTTTGTGGCGGCAAACTCGTATAATCAATAACGTCAGCGCTGAGACTCCGACGTGGCAGCTGTCTCTCACTGATGTGAGGTTCCTGAATCCTGTATTTCAAATTGATAAGGGTCCAGTTGAAGTGCCGATCCCTCCAACAGCTGGACAGGCCAAGGTCGTGGCGAGAAGGCACTTCCCCATTGAGAACCCCTCCAACCACGAGACCGATGTGTATATCTTGTACCCGACTTATGATGATGCTCAGGCCACATGCCCGAGCGGTGGTACGGTCAGTGTCGAGTGGAAGTTGATCTCTTCTTCGTCGGATTCAGATTTCACCGTCTGGACTCCAGCGGAAACGGTCGCGTCCGCTTCAACCTGGGTGAACTGTGTGGGGGCCAGCCGTGGCACCAGCGGAACTCCGTGGAACAAGCAGCTGGTTCGCCCAGACCTGGGGATCGATCACATCAATGGAACGCTCTATGCTGCCATCGGCTTTAATGAGACGCCCACGTCTTTTGCTCGTGTGCGTGTGTACAAGAAAATTGCTGGGCTTTCTTGGCAGCTGATGTTCGAGCCTTCGAGTGTCGACGCGGCGTCCGGGCTGCCAGTGCATGACCAGTGGTCACCCGCCTTGGCCGTCGCACGCTATCATGACCAGCCGACGGCGAGGGTCGGTCTTACCTGGTATACGACCCAGGATTGGTCGAATAACTCGATGAATTTCGAGGATGTTCATCGGTTCGGTACAATGAGCTTCGATGGGGGAGCGACATGGCATAGCCCCACGGGCGGGCAGATTAGCGGTTTTCGTAGTATCGTGGGTTATTCGATGGGTCATTATCAAGGGCTCGCGGCTTATCCTCATAACCCGTATATCTTCGTCACGGGTTGGACGGATCAGAGAAGCCTGCTCAACGAACCGCCGGTCGTGCACGCTGCGTCATTTTGGCCCTGAACTCCGGAGGAGTGACTTGATTGAGTGTACGTGAGCTGCTTGGGCATTGATCCAAAGCAGGCTAGCGGCTCGCTCGGCTCGTGCTTTACGGCGGTTGCGGACACGGAATCATCCCCTGTTGTCCATCCGTGGTGCTCGGGACGGGTGGGACCATGTTGTTGAGCGGCTGGCTCTCCACGGAGGACCTGCTCCTCGGACGTTCATTCTCCCACCTACAGCGCCGTTTCGCGCAGCACCGCACGGCGCTGACGCCTACAAAGAGCCATTTCCTGGCGGCAATTCCGTCACAAACAGGTTGAATGGGGAGACGGACTTCCGGATTCTACCCTGGGGCCTTGTGCCTCTTGCTCAGGGGAAGACGATGAAGCCCAGTACCCGTTCCAACGACCTACCCAGCTCGCTCCCCCGCCGCTCCCGTCGTGCAGCTCGTCGTGGCTTCTCCCTCGTGGAGATCGGCATCACGGTGGCCCTCGTCGGCGTCCTGGCGGCCATCGGCACGCAGCGCGTCTACAGCTACTTCGCCAGCGCCCGCACGGCCGAGGCGAAGCACATGATCGGTGGGATTGCCCGCGCGCTCACGACCACGTTCGCGGTGAAGAACTACGTGAACATCGGCGCCGTGAACGCGCTCGGTCCCGACCCGGGACTCTGTCGGGATACGACCTCCGTGCCCGCCGCCATGGGAAGCGTGCAGCGCCGGAAATACCAGCCCAGCGGCCAGGCGGGTCGTGACTACAACACCGGCAATACGCTCGGAGGCTGGAAGTGCGTCGGGTTCAGCAATGAGCAGGCTCAGCATTATCAGTATCGCTACAACATGGGCGCGCCGCCGGTGAACGTGGGGGGAAATGGCCCTCCACCGAGCCCCCCTGGCGTGCCGCTCTCACGTCAGTTCGCCATCTCGGCGAAAGGGGACGTGGATGGTGACAACAAGTTCTCGTGGTTCATCATCACCGGCTACGCCATGGGGCACGATCTGACGATCAGCCCTGGCATCGGCATCCAGGACGCGGAGGAGTGAACGATGTCCGCGACTGCTCTCCAGACCGGCGCCGCCTCTGCGGAGGGGCGCCCTCTTCCTGCTGATCCTGCCGCCCTGCAGCCAGGTGACACCGTCCTCGATGTGTTGCTCGCGGCGCCTCTGGGCGTCGGCAACGTCACGCGCGTGTGGTCCGGGCTCGATGGCGAGCGGCCCGTCGCGCTGAAGATCTTCGACCCTGCCCGCGCCGAAGCACCAGGAGCCAGCGCCGCGTTTGCGCGGGGGGCGGCGGCCGGCGTGCGTCTGTGTGCTGGCGGAGCGCCGCCCGGCGTCCTGCCCGTGTTCCGGTCGAGCCCAGACGGTCTCACGCTGGTCACTGCCCTCGCCGAAGGGGATCTGAACGATCTCACAGCGCTCTCCTGGACGCCTCCGCAGATCGTCCCCTTTTTCGAACTCCTCTGCCGAGCGGTCCAGGGGGCGCACGAGGCCGGCGTCATCCATGGAGGCCTCAAGCCTTCCAATGTCTTCGTCAGCGACTCCCTCGAGCCGCTCGTGGCCGATTTCGGGCTGACCGATCTCCCCTCCCTGGTCGCCGCGTCGCCCGATGCTGGGGGTCACGGCCCCTATGCCGCGCCCGAAGCGCTCGCGGGGGAAGGGGTGCTCGGGGCCTCGGCCGACGTCTACAGCCTCGGTCGGGTGCTCTACTTCCTGCTCCTCGGCCGTGATCCGGACGAGCCCGTGGCCGAGGTGCCAGCGCTCTTCCCGCTCTCGTCGTCACCTCAGGGGCTGGTGCGCATCATCCGTCGGTGCACGGCGCGGGATCCTGCGGCTCGCTACCAGGACGTGGCTGCTCTCCTCCACGATCTCGAGCGTCACGGGCAGGCCGACGTCGTGGGGATGGCGGGTCCGGTCTTCGAGCCTGGAGCTGGGCGACGCCTCGTGGATGTGCTCGATGCGGCGCCGAACTCTCAGCGCGGCGCGAGGGCCTTCGACGATGCCGGGCCCATTTCGACGCGAGGTGGCAACCCCTCGGTTCGAGGATCCATCCCAGCCGCCAGGCCCTCCTCGCCAGGCCGAGGTTCTTCCCCGGGGCTGGAGCTGGAGGATGCCCCGATCTCCGGGCGTCCCTCACTCTCTCGCCTCAGCGACGCGGGGGCCGTCAGCCTTCGTGGCAGCACGGCGTACCCGGAGGGTTCGGGGGCCTCGACCTGGCTCCCCCGACGGGCGGAGCAGGCCTTGGCGGGCGCTGGCGCGTTTCTCCTGGTCGCCCTCGCGCTCTGGCTCGCCCTGTCGCCCATCCCTTCCCAGGGGCTGCTCCTCGTCCTCCGCTACGGCGCTGCGGTCGGTGTGGCGCTCCTGACGCTGGCGCTCCCCCGGTTCTCGCGCCGGCTCGTCCCCGCACGCCTCGCCTTTGCGGCGCTGGCGTGCGTGCTGGTGCACCTCGTCGACGCTTCCCAGCTCGTCACCTTCCGTCTTCGCGCCTCGCTCGCGGCCGCGGATCCCGCCGTCCGCGCGGGGGCAGCGCGCCTGCTCGTCCGCGAAGGCCACCGGGATCTCTCCAACCGCGATCTCTCCGATCTCGACCTCTCCTACGCCGAGCTCTCGGTCGCCAGCTTTCGAGGTGCGAACCTGGCGCGGGCCAACCTCACCGGCGCGGCGCTCACCGAGTCGACCTTCGATGGCGCCGATCTCACGGGCGCACTCGCGCACCAGGCCGACCTGTCGGCGACGAACGCCGATGCGGCCGAGGGCTGGGCGATGCTGCTCTGCGACGAGCACACCCGGTTGCCCGATCCCTGGGCTTGCGCCGGAGGCCATCCTGCCCGCATGCCCTGAGCCTGCGCGTCTTGCGACTCCATCGACCGACGGGCATGCTTCCTGACGATGAGCCCCCCCCTGCTGCGCAACGAGGAAGGCTGGAAACGCCACGCGGTGGCCACGCCGGACGGCTATTTCTCGCTGGAGACCGAGGACACCGGGGGCGTCCCCGTGCGCCTGTTCCTCACACCGGATCTGCTCGCGCAGGCCGAGGACACGCTGTACCGGCAGATCGTCAACGCGACGCGGTTCCCCGGGACCAAGCTGGTCGCCATCACCCCTGACGTGCACTACGGGTACGGCGTCCCCGTGGGGTGCGTGATCCTGACGGATCGGCAGGAGGGGGCGGTGGCCATGGGGCCCGTGGGCTTCGACATCGGGTGCGGCATGATGAGCGCCCGGAGCGCGGTGGCCGCAGAGCTGGCCACGCCGGATCGTAAGCTCGCCTTCAACCGCGAGGTCATGAAGCGGGTGAGCATGGGCGCCGGAGGGACCAGCGTGCGCTTCGGAAAGCTGCCCGAGAGCGAGCTGATGGAGCTGGTGCGGGGAGGCGCCGAGCTGTACGTCGACAAGTACGGCGCGGCCATCGACCGGAGCCGCGCCGAGCGGCACCGCATCCCGGTGGACGACGCTTGGGACGTGCCCTGGGGCGGGAAGGGCCGGCCGGAGCGAGGCCTGGATCAGCTCGGATCGCTCGGGGGTGGCAACCACTTCATCGAGCTGCAGCGGTGCGAGGAGACGGGCACGCTGTTCGTGCAGGTTCACACGGGGAGCCGAGGTTTCGGCCACGGGCTGGCGTCCAACTACTTCGAGCTGGCCCGCGAGGAGCGCCCCGACCTGGGCGCCGACATCGACCTCGGGTACTTCACCCCGGAGTCGCAGCATTACCGCGCGTACCTCAACGCGGTGGCTGCCGGAGGCAACTTCGCGATCATCAACCGGCTCATCATCTTCGAGCAGGTGGCCGAGGCGTTTCGCAAGGTCTTCCGCGAGGATCTGGAGCTGGTCTACGAGATCAGCCACAACCTCGTCCAGGCCGAGCATCACCCCGATTTCGGCGACGTCTGGGTGCACCGCAAGGGTGCGACCCGGGCCTTCCCGGCACACCACCCTGCGCTCGTGGGGACGTCGTTCGAGAACGAGGGGCACCCGGTGCTCGTCCCTGGCTCGAACCGGGACTACAGCTACATCCTTCGTCCGCTGCCTGGCGCCCACAAGAGCGGCTACTCCGTGAACCATGGATCCGGGCGCCGGATGTCACGTGGGGAGGCGGCTCGGGTCCTCTCTCAGGAGAAGGTGAACGAGCAGTACCGGCACGCGGGCATCCTGGTGAACCTGGATGGCGAGGTGCCGATCGACGAGTCGAGCGCCTGCTACAAGTCGGCGGAGGACGTGGTCGCCGCCGTCGTCGATGCTGGCCTCGCGCGCATCGAGTACACCCTGTGGCCGGTCGCCTCGCTGAAGGGGACCGAGGAGAGCTCCGGGGTCCGGCGGCAGCGCAAGGCGAAGGGCAAAGAGCGCGACAAGGCGCGGGGCGAGGCGCGGAAGACCAAGGGGCACTACTGAGCGCGCGGCGGGAGCGCGGTCGGGTGGCATGGAACCGCTTTCCTCGACGCTGGGCATCGGCGCGGTGGTGTTCGCGACGACGAACATCGACGACCTCCTGATCCTCTCGGCCTTCTTCTCGAACCCGGCCTACCGGGTCCGGCAGATCGTCGTCGGGCAGTTCCTCGGGATGGCCGCCCTGACGGTGGCGAGCGGTGTCTGCGCGCTCTTCGCCTTCGCTGTGCCCGATGCGTGGCTGGGCTTGCTGGGGCTCGCTCCCCTGGGGCTCGGGCTGCGTGGGCTGTGGGGGTTGTGGAGGGGTGAAGGCGAGGACGAGGGGCGAGAGGATGCGTCCGAAGACCGCCCTGGGACGTGGACGGCTGGGTTCAAGGCGCTGGCGGTGGCCGGCGTGACCGTGGCGAATGGCGGGGACAACCTGGGCGTGTACATCCCGCTGTTCTCCAGCGGAGCCGGACGCATTCCCGTTTACGCGGGGGTGTTCGCCGTGATGACCGCCGCGTGGTGCGCGGTCGGGTTCTGGCTGGTGAACAACCCCCTGATCGGCGAGCGGATTCGTCGCTACGGTCGCGTGACGCTGCCATTCGTTTTGATCGCGCTGGGGGTGTGGATCCTGTCACGTTCGCGTGAGCTGCTGCCGGGCTTCGGGGGGTCATAGGAGCGCGCTTCAGCACGTCCCGCCGCCTGGACTGGTGCACCTGTCGCGCGTGCGCCACCGAGCATTGCGAGGGGCTGCGCAGGCCGACTAGGGTGAGGGCGACCCGGCCGACCTTCTGCGGTGGAAGGAAGGTGTCGGGCGCCTCCCACCCGGATCGGGCCGTGAAATCATGATGAACAGCGCCATCGGCCGCCTGCGTGTCATCGGCATCGTCGAAGGCATCTCGTTCCTGCTGCTCCTCGGCGTGGCCATGCCGCTCAAGTACCTCGGCGGAATACCGATGGCGGTGAAGATCGTGGGCTGGGCGCACGGGGTGCTCTTCGTGCTGTTCTGCTCGGCGCTGGCGCACGCCTTCTTTGCGGCGCGCTGGTCGATGTTCAGAGGAGCGTCGGTCTTCTTCGCGGCGCTGGTGCCCTTCGGCCCGTTCGCGATCGATGGCTGGTTGAAGCGTGAGGAGCAGCGGCTCCGCGGTCCGGACGCGCCTCCAGCGGAGGCATGAGCGTCCAGGTCCGGTCGGTGCGGGGCCGGTCGACCCTCACGCAGAGCGTGCGGCGCGGGCGGCGGTCACCAGGCGGCGCACCCGCTCCACGTCCACCGGGTTCTCGCAGAGCCCGTCGACCTTGATGCTCGACCCGACGATGATCCCGTCCGCGACCCCGAGGAAGGCGGCAACGTTGTCCTCGGTGGCGCCGCTGCCGATGAGGATGGGCAGCTCTCCCGCGTGACGGCGTGCCTCGCGCACCTTTTCGAGGTCGGGTGCGTCGCCCGTCATCCGGCCGGAGACGATGAGCCCATCTGCGCCCGAGAACCGGGTCCACTCGATGTGGGTGGCGAGATCGATGCCCGGGAAGCGGACCGAGTGCTTCTTGTCCACGTCGGCGATGATCTTGATGTTCTCGGCGTGGAGATCCTTGCGCCGCCGCATGAGGTCCGCAGCACACCCTTCGTCGATGGAGCCCGCCTCCCAGACTCCGGCACCCGTGAACATGCAGACGCGGATGAAGCTGGCGCCAGCCGCGATGGCGATGGCGAGGAGCGCCGTGCCGCCGTTGTGGACCAGGTTGATCCCCAGCGGCAGGTTCACGGCCTGCCGGACGGCGCGCGCGACCACGGCGTGGACGGCGATGCTCTCCGGCGGCAGGTGAGATCCCGCGCGGAAGGGGATGTCCCACATGTTCTCCACGATGAGGCCGTCGGCGCCCCCTTCGGCCAGCGCACGGGCATCACGAACCGCGTGCTCGATGATGGTGTCGACGCCGTACCCCGTGTAGCCAGGCGCGCCTGGCAGCGGCCAGCAGTGGACCATGCCGATGATGGGCTTCGGGGTCCCGAAGAGATCGGCCAGGTCCTTGAGGCGGAGGGCATCGAGGCGGGCTTTCCAGGCAGGGGTCATCGAGATCCTCGGTGGGGTGCGTCAGGCGCATCAGGCGCATCGTGGGGCTTGGTGTGGTCTGCGAAGGCGAACAAGGTCTCCCGGTCGGGGAGGGCGCTGGCGGCACCGGGGCGGGTCGCGACGAACGCTCCTGCGGCATTGCCGAGGAGACCCGCGGTCGAGGCCGGGGCACCGGTGAGGAGCGCGAACAGAAACGCGGCGACGTAGGCGTCTCCGGAGCCCGTGGTATCGCGTGCATCGACGGGGAACGGGGGGATGGTCTGGCGGTCGCCCTCCAGGCCGGCGATGAGCGAGCCACGTGCCCCGAGCTTGGCTGCGACGAGCGGGATCCCTGCGGCCGTCGTCACGGCGAGCGCCCGGTCGAGCCACCCCTCTTCCACCAGGTCGGCGTGGTGCTCGCCAGTGACGGCCTGCAGCTCCGGCTCGTTGGCGAACAGAACGGTGAGTCGCCCGCTCCCCTGGTCCACCGTCAGGGTGTCCGGGTGAGCGGCGAGCAGCGGCAGGCAGAGGTCCAGGGACATGGGAATCCCCCGACGATGCGCCTCGGCCATCAGGGTGAGGGTGGTCTCGCGCTGGACGCCTTCGAGCAGCGCATGGCCTGCGACATGGATCCATCCCACGCCGTCAAGGAGCCCGTCGACCTCGGGCAGCGCGAGGCAGGCGTTGGCTCCTCGGTGGCTGAAGAAGGTGCGCTCCCCGCCGGGAGAGACCGCGGCGAAGCAGAGCCCGGTGGCGACGGCCTCGTCCCGCTGAACGAACGAGAGATCGACGCGCGCGGCGCGCGCGGCCCGCAGCGCCACCTCGGCAGCAGGATCGGAGCCGACACGCGCGAGCAGGCGCACCCCGCCACCAAACAACCCGAGCGCGGTGGCGACATTCGCGCCGGAGCCGCCGCTGTCCCACGTCAGCGCCTGGAGGGGGTGGTCGTGACCTTCCCGCGGAAAGTGGGTGAGAGCAGCGCCGAGATCGGCATTGGCATCCCCCACGACGAGGATCCAGCGGGCTCCAGAGAGGGACAGGAAACGTCGGGAGTTCAGGGACGTCACGAAGGGCGCTGGCTCGGGGACGGGTCGGTGGTGCGATGGGCGACGGAAGCACGTCTCGCGTTCACGGAACGCTGCGCCCCGTGGCGTCGCGTGTTCAGGGCTGCGACGTATAGACGCTCGGCACACACAGGCCGAACTGCGCATCGCAGGTGCTGAAGCCGAGGGCCTTGCAGTCGATCCGGTCGACGCGGCCCGCGTTGCAGATCAACACGCTGTCCCCGTCGCATCCTCCTGCGACCTTCTCGCCCGGCTCGCAGGCTGCATCGAGCCCGCAGAACGTGCCGGAGCCACCGCTCTGACACGTGAAGCCGTCCTGGAGGCTGCCGCAGTCGAGGTTGTGCTCGTACCCGTTCACGCACGCCTTCAAGGTGTTGCCGTCGCAAGCAATCCCTTCATCGAACTGCACGGAGAGGGGCCCGATCGTGTCTGCCTGACAGGCCGCACCAGTCCCGATGCAGCCCGGCTCTCCACCGGCAATCGTGCCGCAGATCAAGCCCAGCTCGGCACACCGCTGTCCGGTTCGCTCGACATCGAAGCATACCGTCGGCGCTCCATCGACGCAGCTCGCCATGAACGTGGCAGGGTTGCAGGCTGGCGGGGCCGGATCGACTTCGCAACCTCCGGCCTCCTCCGAGCACGCCATCCCCAGCTTCGCGCAATCCAGATTGAAGCGCAGCCTGTCGTCGCAGGAGGTGTAGACCTCTCCAGTGCAGGAGGCCGAGCAGGGGCCCTCGAGATCCACGGCGAGTCCGAAGCACTCGTCCAGCGCCTGACAGCCATTGGCCTTGCCCTCGAGGCAGTCGAGCCGCTCCAGGAGCTGAACGTCGAGCGCACTTCCGCCACGGTGCGTGTAGAACCTGTTCAACCAGCTGTCGATCCCGTTGTCCGGCACGCAGCTGCCGAAGAGGACCGCTGCACGCACCGGGAGAGCGAGGTTGTCCCCGCCAGGCGTGTCTCCACCCTGTCCGTCGTTCCCTCCCGTCCCGCCAGCCCCTCCAGTCTCCCCGGGCTCAGGGGACGAGTCGCCATCGCAGTGGGCGGCGAGTGGGACCAGAGCGAGGACGAAGGCGAAGGGAACGAGCTTGCGCATGATGCCGTTATCTCCTGGGTAAGTTCCCCGATCTGTAGCCGAAACTCGCCCGAGCGTCTCCTCGTGAGCACGTGATGGCGCGCTGCGTAAGACGGGACTGCGAAAATTGGCGTGACGTTCCCTTGATGGCGACTTCGCCCGTGCGCAGGTTTGCGCGCAGGTCATGACGTCCGGTCGCTTCAGTCCTCGTGCGGCGCTCCGGCGGCTCGTCGTCGCAGGCGGGATGGTACTCTCCGTCGGCATGCATCGCGCATCGCCGCAGCCTCGGCGGCCGTCCTTGCCCTTCGGCATTCCCGCCTCCGACGTTCCCGACCAGCGACTCACCCTGCCGCTCGATCACGCGGAGCGCCTCGCCCGCGCGCGCCTCTCTCTCGACGGGCTCTCGCTCGGTGACGCCTTCGGTCAGCAGTTCTTTCGACTGGCCCCCGTCACCCTGATCGACGCACGTGCCTTTCCCGAGCCACCCTGGGACTGGACGGACGATACCGAGATGGCGCTCGCGATCACCGAGGTGCTCACCGCGTGCGGCTGCATCGAGCGCGACGTGCTGGCCTGGCGCTTCGCGCGCCGCTGGGCAGCTGCGCCGGATCGAGGCTACGGCCGTGGTGCTCACCACCTGCTGCAGGAGATCTACGTCGGGGGCGACTGGCGTGAAGTGGCCGCGGGTCTGTTTCGGGGAGAGGGGTCCCTGGGGAACGGAGGAGCGATGCGCGTTGCGCCGCTGGGCGCTTACTTTGCTGACGATCCCGACCGGATCGTCGTGGAGGCCCGGGCCTCGGCCGAGGTCACCCACGCGCACCCCGAGGGACAGGCGGGAGCCATCGCCGTGGCGCTCGGCGCCGCCCATGCGTGGCGGCATCGCGCCGCGCCGAACGCAGGAAAGGGGGCAGCATTGCTCCGCTTCGTGCTGGAGCGGACACCGGCGGGGCCGACCGCGGCCGGTATCGCTCGCGCCGCAGAGCTGCCTCCAGACGCGACCCCGGCGACCGCCGCGAGCCTCCTCGGGGTCGGTGAAGACGTGACGTCGATGGACACCGTCCCCTTCTCGCTCTGGTGCGCGGCCCGTCACCTCGACGACTTTGAAGAGGCGCTGTGGACCACCGTCTCGGGCCTTGGAGATCGCGACACGACCTGCGCCATCGTCGGTGGAATCGTCGCTCTGGCCGCGGAGACCACCGTGCCTGCCCGCTGGCGTGCGGCTCGTGCACCGCTTTCCGTTGGTTGAGCCGGGTGAGCTGCTGATGTGAGTGGTTGATGAGAGAGGGGGGGGACCCCTCATCAACCGCTGCGATGCCTGCGCCTCAGGCCGCCCTGCTGGGAGTGAAGGAGGGTGGATCGCTGGCGGGGAAGGATTCGTCCGAGGCCTCGTCCACCAGCTCCAGCATGTCCTGGATTCGCGGTTCCAGAGAACCGCCACGATCGGAGGGGTGAGGGCGCAGCATCGCCGAAGATGGGCTGGCCACAACGCCCTGGCGGACTGCTCGCTGGTCGTCGGTGCGCTGCTGGCCTCGTTGCACCTTCCGTTGCTTCATCGATGCCTCCGCCCATCCCATGGGGCTCCACGCGTGCCCTGTCGAGCCTGTACCAGCGCCAGCGACATCATGCGCTCCAGCCGGTCTGGACCGAGCCCGTACGGTGACCCGAGCGGGCTCTACGCGGCTTTCAGAAGCCCTGTCTTCACTGGTGTGGAACGCGCGGGGAGGTCTCGAAGAAGGCGTTCAGGCTTTCCTGCTGCGCCTTCTTGCGGGCCGCACAGAGCTTGATGGTCTCCACGGTGCCCGCCAGAACGCGAGGACCTCCCTCCAGCCCGGCGATGCGAGGCGTGAAGAGGGCCTCGACGCGCCCGGCGTACGCGCTGTCGCAGAGGCTCGCAGCCAGGTGGATCAGGCCGCGCTTGTGGCGATGCGAGAGCCGCTGGAGGATGGCGTCGAGCTTCTGCTCGAACCACGACCACGCAGCGTCACGGACTGCGGGCTGCTCGAGCTGGAGCGAGAGGATGGAGTAGATCTCGTGAGGCCGGACCCGGGCGTCGAACACGAGTTCGCGGACGCGCGTGGCGAGCTCGGGGGTGTCGATGCTGCCGAGTCCGAACAGAACGACACCTCGGGGCACGTCGTGTTCGGTGGAGGCGAGCGCTGCGAGGGCTTGCTCGAAGAGGGCCGCATCTCCTTGCTGGAGGGCAGCGGCGACGACGATGCCCGCCAGCTCCGGGGCGACGGTCTCGGGGTGGAGGGTGCCGCCGGCGATGTAGGCGCGGCCGCGCGCGGCGGCTTCCTTGCGCACCTGAGGGTCTCGGGCATCGAGGGCGAGGAAGCGCAGGACATCGGTGCGGAGGTAGCTGTTCTCCTCGGGCTCGGGTTGCGGGGTCGCCCCGGGTCCAGCGGCTCGGGGTCCCCAGCCGAGGCTGCGGTAGGCGGGGGCGTAGAGGGCGCGGGCGTATGCCTCGACGCGAGCGTGGGAGGGACCGCCAGCGAGCCACTGGAGAGCTGCCTGCAGGAGGGGGATGGGCGCGGTGGCGACCTCGTGACGCGCGTCCGTGGCGAGCGGAGCGAGGAGCGTGAGGGCTTCCTTGCCCGACGTGGTGCCCTGGGCAAAGGCGGCGTGGATGTTGGCGGCGAGGGACATCTTCTCGCGCACGGAGAGGTGCGCGAGGCCCGCCGTGATGAGGCGCTGGAGGTCAGCGCTCGGGAGCGTCCAGCGGAAGTAGCCGACGCCATCGGCGTTGGGCAGGACCCAGGCAGGGCACTGCTCGCTCGCGAGCTGGATCTCCCCTTCGCGTCCGTCGAGGAGGGTGCAGGTGGTCTCGGTGGCATCGGCTCCTTGCCCCCGGGGATAACGCGCGCAGATCGGGATCTGCCACTGCGCAGCGGGCGCGCCGGCGGAGCCCAGCGGGAGGTAGCGTGACTGTTCGAGCCGGAGCCGGGGCTTGCCCTCACACGTGAGCCTGGCCTTGACCAGGGGCACGCCGGGCTGATCGAGGAACGTGCGCATGGGCGTGGCGACGTCGCGTGAGGCCGCCTGACCGAGGGCGGCGAGGTAGTCGTCGGCCGACGCCGTGCCATACATCCGGCTCATGAAGAACGAGCGAACGGCGCGCTGGTACACCTCGGGGCCGAGCCACCGCTCGAACATGGAGATGACCCCGTAGCCCTTGTCGTACGTGATGCCGTCGAAGGCATTGCTGATGTCGTGATGGCTGTCGATCTCCTGTCGAATCTTGCGCGCCGCGAGCAGGCTGTCGGTATTCATCGCGCGGTGGACGTCGGACAGCATCTCGGACTCCAGATCGAGCGCCGGGTAGACCATGCGCACCGCGCGGGTGCCGAGCCAGTTCGCAGACGCCTCCTTGAGCCAGAGGTCGTTCCACCACGGCATGGTGACCAGATCGCCGAACCACATGTGGGCGAACTCGTGCGCGCCCACATCGAAGAAGGCGCGGCGCTGCCGGGCTGGAGATCGCACCGCGTCCATGAGCAGGAGGTATTCGCTGAAGGTGACCGCGCCGGCGTTCTCCATGGCGCCGTGCTTGCCGGGCACCGCGATGAGATCGAGCTTGTCGAAGGGGTAGGGGAGGCCCGTGTAGTCTTCGAGGGCCTGGATCAGCGACCCCGTGTTGGCGAGCGCGAAGGCGAGCTCGCTCCCTCGGCCCGCGACGGCCACGCCACGCAGCGGCAGCTCCCGATGGCGGATGATGCTGGGAGGGATGCTCGGCGCCTTCACCACGTCGAACGGTCCGACCGCGAAGGCGAGCAGGTAGGTGGGGAGCCGTTGCGTGGTCGCGAAGGTCACGCGATCGAGCTGGTCGTTCTCGCGGACGCGATTGACCTGCGCCCCGCTGGAGATGGCCGTGTGGTCACGAGGGACGATCAGGTTGACGTGGAAGGGCGTCTTGAAGGCCGGCTCGTCGAAGCTCGGGAAGGCCTGGCGCGCGGACGTTGCCTCGAACTGCGTGAAGGCGTAGGCGCGACCGCCGCGCCGCACCCGGTAGAGTCCGCTGTTCCCTTCGGGCAGTGGGCCTTCGTAGTCGAGGACGAGGATCGCCCACCCCTTCGGGATGGGCTGCTCGAAGCTCAGCTTGGCCACGCCCGTGGGATCGACCTGCTCGAAGCGAGCGGGGAACACGGGCTGGTTCTCGGGGGGGAGCACGCAGGCGCGGCAGGTGGACGCTCGCGCGAGGGCGCCATTCACATCGGGCTGGATCGTGGCGCTCTTCACCCGGAGGTCCCGGGCGTGCATCCACAGGGTGCTGCGGGGCGCGGACAGATCGATGATGATCCGGGCCGTGCCGGAGAAGTGATCCTTCTCGGGGTCGATCTGCAGGGTGAGCTGATAATCCAGGGGCTTCACGTCCCCGGGAAGAGGGCCGAGGGGGGGCTGGGTGCCGTCATCGACCACCGCGATCGAAGGGCTCCCTGCTGCGGGGGGCGCATGCGGCGCCGGGGCCTCGCGGGGCGTGCAAGCGGCGAACAGCGAGGCTGACAGAGGGACGGCGGCGGCGCAGAGGAGGCGACGGAGGGCGGTCACGACCCGAGTGATACACCGGGCAGCCGCGTGCGTCCCCGGCTCTCCGGGCGAGCGGCTCCATCGCCTCACGGCTCGGTCATGCCATTGCGGTCTCGGAGCCGCGGGCAGGCGCGGGCAGGCGTGCCCCAAGGCGCACGCCCGATGCAGGGTCCAGTGGTACAAAGGCGACATGGCGATCGCGCAGATCAAAGGCCAGCGCGTGGACGTGAAGCTCTGGACGCGCGTCCACGAGGTGGAGCGGTCTGCACTGGCACAGCTCCGGAACATCGCGGCCTTGCCGTGGGTGTTCCACCACGTCGCCGCGATGCCTGACGTGCACTACGGCAAGGGAGCGACCGTGGGATCGGTGGTCGCGATGAAAGGTGCGGTCTCGCCGGCAGCCGTCGGCGTCGACATCGGCTGCGGGATGGCGGCGATGCGCACGAACCTCACCGCGAGCGACCTCCCCGACACCTTGAAGGGCCTGCGCGACGATCTGGAAGAAGCGATCCCCGTCGGGTTCTCCGCACATGGCGAGCCGCTCGCGGCGGCTGACGCCTGGCCCCTCTGGAAGGAGTTCGAGCGGCTCACCCCCAAGGTGCAGGGGCTCCTCCACAAGGCCCGCTGCCAGCTCGGCACCCTCGGCGGAGGCAACCACTTCCTCGAGCTGTGCCTCGATACCGAGCAACGGGTGTGGCTGATGCTGCACTCCGGCTCCCGCAACATCGGCAAGGAGCTCGCGGAGATCCACATGGCCAAGGCGAAGAAGCTGGCCCACAACCGCATCTTGCCGGACCGCGACCTGGCCGTGTTCCTGGCGGGGACACCCGAGATGAAGTCGTACCGGAAGGACCTTTTCTGGGCCCAGGAGTATGCGCGCGAGAACCGCGAACGGATGGGCGCGCTCGCCGAGGCCGTGCTCCGGAAGCACTTCCCGCAGCTCGTCGTGCACGAGCGGATCTCCTGTCACCACAACTACGTGGCCGAGGAGGTGCACTTCGGCGAGGAGGTGCTGGTGACGCGCAAGGGGGCCATCCGAGCGGGGCGCGGCGAGATGGGCATCATCCCGGGATCGATGGGGACGCGCTCGTACATCGTGCGTGGTCTCGGGAGCACGGAGTCGTTCCAGAGCGCATCGCACGGCGCTGGCCGACGGATGAGCCGCGGTGAGGCGAAGCGGCGCTTCACGCTGAAGGATCTCGCAGCGCAGACGCAGGGGATCGAGTGTCGGAAGGACGGCGGCGTCCTCGACGAGATCCCGGGCGCCTACAAGGACATCGACCAGGTGATGGCAGACCAGCACGATCTCGTGGAGGTTGCAGCCGAGCTGCGGCAGGTGCTTTGTGTGAAGGGCTGAACGGCAGGAAGGTGGAGACGTGGTGAAGGCGGACTGGATCGACCTCGGGCTGCTCGTCGACTTCCCCGAGAACGAAGCGGTGCTGCGGAAGGATGATGCCGGGCGAAGGTACACGTGCGTGCGCGTGGGGGATGAGGTCAACGCGCTCGATGACCGATGCCCTCATCAGGGCTATCCCCTCTCGCAGGGGTGCGTGCGCGACGGGGTGCTGACCTGCGCGTGGCACAACTGGAAGTTCGACCTCGCCACCGGCGGCAACCAGTTCGGCGGTGATCCTGTGCGCCGGTACCCGACGCGGGTCGAGGACGGTCGAGTCCACCTGAACCGCGCCATCGACCGCGGCGCGGAGACGCGACGCCTCCTGGCCTCGCTCCGGACCGCCCTGTCGCGGGACGAGATGTCGCGCGCGCTGCGCGAAGCCCTTCGCCTCTCGGAGCTGGGCCTCCCGATCGGCGAAGACAGCGGCCTCGGCAAGATGGGCATCGCCTTCGAGGTCGTGGCGCGGGACGGCGCCGAGCGCGCCGAGTACGGCTTCGATCATGGCCTCGCCATGCTCACCGACCTCTGCGCGTGGGTGGAGCGGGGGTGGGTACCCGTGGAAGAGGCCTTCATCGTCGCTGCGCACGCGATCGCCGAGCCGTCCCGCCACCTCCCGCAGCGCTCGAAGGTGCTGGCGAAGCATGGAGGCCGGGCGCTCGTTGCATTCCTCGGGAGCTACGAAGAGCGGCAGGAGCCAGCGAAGATCGTGGCCGCCCTGGAGACGGAACACCGGGAAGAAGCCGAAGCCCGCATCCGCGAGCTGGTGGAGGCCGAGGGGGCAGAGGGAGCGCGCGCGGCCGTCTTGCCCTTCGTCGCACGGAACCTGCTCGACTACGGGCACGGCGCGATCTTCCTGGCGAAGGCCTGCGAACTCGCGGCGCGCTTCCCCGCGGTGGCCGACGACCTCCTCGCCGCGGCGGTGGTGCAGCTCTCCTGGGCGACACTGGACACCACCTTGCCGCCCTGGGCCGCGACGCGCGCCGCGCTGGACAAGCTGAGCGCGGTGCTGGACGAGCGCCCGGAGAGCGCGGCCGGTGGTGTCGCCCTGCTGCTCGATCCCGCAGAGCGCACCACCTACGAGGCCCAGGTGCTCACCGGGGAGCGGCAGGCCATCGAGGCGACGCTCGCGCTGCTCGGGCGCGGCATCGATCCCGTGAGCCTCCTGCGGGCCGTCGCGCACGTCGCTGCCGTGCGCCTCAGCCGGTTCGACTCGGCCTGGGAGCGGCGCACCGACGCCGAGGTCGGTGTGCTCGACGTGACCCACGCCGTGACCTTCGCCCAAGCGGCGATCGCGCTCGTGGACGGGAAGCCTGGAACCACGCAGTTCGCGGCCCAGTTCGCCGTGCTTGCGGCCGCTTTCGTCGGCAAGTTGCGGCGCGCGGACGAGCCCGCCTCGGACATCGCGGAGACGCAAGGCGCCGCTGCGCACGAAGATCTGGTGGAACCTGGCTCGCTCCTTCAAGCCGCCCAGGCGCGGGACGTGAAGCGCGCGCTGCGCATCGCTGCCGGGCTCGACGCCACAGGGCGCGCTCGCGCCTACGCCGAGCTGGCGCCGTTCGCCGCCTTCGATGCCGCGGTGCGACCCATCTTCGCTGCGCACGCCGTCAAGATGACCGAGGCCATGCATCGGCTGGAGGCGGAGGATCCCCACGCGGACGGCGCGTACCTGAAGGCGCTACTCACCTACATGGTGCCCCGTCGACCGGAGCTTCAGGTGCGCCGCATTGCCGAAGTCGCGCGTCGATTCCTGCAAGACGGCCGTCCTCCGGAAGAGCTGTACTGATCTCCCGCACGACCGGACGGCCGGACCTCACACGTCGCGTTCCGCGTGTCGATGGAAGGGCCGCTCGGGGTAGTCCCCGTGAGCGGACCCGTGATAGGCCAAAAGAAGGTCCATGGGGCTTCAGGTTGGCTACCAGGTCACCCCGCACGTAAGGCTTCTCCGGCTCCTCAAGGCGGGTGGGATGGGCTCGGTGTGGGCCGCTGAGCACCTCGCGCTGCAGACCCAGGTCGCGGTCAAGTTCATCGCGACCAACTCGGCGCACATCCCTGCCATGGTCACCCGCTTCAAGCGCGAGGCGACCTACACCGCCCAGATCAAGAGCCCGCACGTCGTGCAGGTCCACGACCATGGCGTCACCGAGGGGGGCCTCCCGTTCATCGTGATGGAACTCCTGGAGGGCGAGGCACTCGACGAGCGTCTCATGCGGGGAGGCCCGCTCCCGCCCTTCGAGGTCGCCCAGGTCCTGGGGCAGCTCTGCAAGGTGCTCGGTCGCGCGCACCAGCTCGGGATCATCCACCGCGACATCAAGCTGAGCAACGTGTTCCTTCTCGACGCCGACGGTGACGTGTTCACCAAGCTGCTCGACTTCGGCGTTGCCAAGCAGAAGGGCGACAAGGGCCCCCAGGTGACCGCGGGCGGCGATCTCGTGGGCACCGTCGTGTACATGAGCCCCGAGCAGCTCAACGACGCGCGCGAGGTCGACGCCCGCAGCGACCTGTGGTCCCTGGGCGTGGTCGCGTACCGCGCGCTCACGGGCGAGCTGCCCTTCCGCAAGGAGGGGGGCCTCGGCTCGCTGCTGATGGCGGTGAACGCGGGGTACTTCACCCCGGTGAGCGAGCTTCGACCCGAGCTTCCCTCGGTCCTGGACGACTGGTTCCTCCGTGCCCTGGCGCGGGACCCGGCCGAGCGCTTCAGCAACGCGCGCGAGATGAGTGAAGCGTTCGACGTCGCCGTCGGCTGGGAGTCCCCGGGCGCTCGCTCCTACCGCTCGGGCGCGATGCTGGCCCAGCGGATGGAGGCCGCGCGACATCAAGGGAGGCGCTTGATCGAGCCTACCCTGGTCGACCCCGTGGAACTGGAACTGGACGAGCTGGCGCCCGTCTCCAGTGGCCCGTCCGCTCGCGTCGAGGAAGAGCTGGCACCGACGGAGTGCGCCTCCGCGCAGAAGGCCCTCGAAGCGCGTGCGCCGGCTGCCTACGCCCCCAGCCCGTTCGCCCCGAGCCGGAGCGTGTCGGTGGACTACGAGTCCACCTCGTCCAGCGGTGGAGGCGTGCCCCTGTCGAAGGTGGAGTCCAGCTCGAACACCGCCGTGGTGCGGTTGCAGGCGCTCTCTGGCATCGACGGCAACGGGGGGAACAGCGGGCCGAGCCTGATGCGGGTCGCGCTCGCGGGCCTCGCCCTGGGAGCCATGGGCGTGATGGCGGTGGCACTTCTCCGGGCCAACCAGACGGGTTCACTGGAGCCGAGCGGCGCCTCGCCGGGCTTCTCCCTGGGCGTCGAGACCCACCTCGCACCGGACACGGAAGTGAAGCCGGAAGAGGTCGAGCCGAGCATCGCCCCGGCGACCACCGGGGCAGCGGTCGCGCCTCCAGAGGCTGCTGGACCGGGGAACGAGGCCACCGCGGATGCCCCTGGCACCGTCCCGCCAGGTGGAGGCGCATCGGCTCCGCGCGGCACCTCGGCGGAGACCTCGCAAGGTGCCGTGCGCGCACCGGGCGCGCCGACCCCATCGACGCAACCCTCTCCTCGACCCCCTGCCACCACGCCGCAGAAGTGGGCTCCCGCGGGGGCCCGGTCCACCACGAAACCCGCCCGTGGCAAGGCCGCCACCTTCTGAAGCGCAGCGCCTTCTCGGCACATGTACAGGGAGCATGAGGGCGGGCGCTTCTCGCCTGGCACCGACCAGAGGCGCCCGCTTTCTCAGTTTCCCCCACCCTCCATGCTGCCCCCCTTGGGCGTGGCTCCTGTCGGCGCGCGCTGCGCAGCTCGGGCCGCGTTCAGCTCGCGCTGCACGGTCGTGAGGTCGCGCTGCATGGTCGTCAGCTCGCCCTGCGACTTCTCGACGAGCTGCTCCAGCTCGCTTTGCTTCTGACGGAGCTGCTCGATCTCTGCCTGGGCACTGGCCAGCTCGGATTCGCGCTCGTCGAGCTGCTCCCGCAGTCCCTGCGCGACCTCGGCCTCCACGTCGATGGCCCCTTGAAGGGACCCGGCGACCGTCTCCGAGAGCTTCCGTCCCTCCAGTGCGGCCACGACTTTGTCGGCGTTCGTATACCGTTGCCAGGCGACCCTCATCTCCCGCTCTGCGCCCTCTGCGGTGGACGCCAGCCGATGCGCCTCCTCGCGGATCTTCTGCGCCTCCTCGCTCTTCTTTTCTGCTTTCCCGCGCTCCGGCGACCAGCGTGGTGTCTTCGTCAGCGTCTTCCGAGCTTCGTCCTCTGCCTGGTCGGCGTCGCTCTTCTTGCGCTGCGCTTCCTCGGACGAACGCTTCTGAAGGGCCTCTGCCTGCTCGTAGTCCTGTGCGGCCTGGTCCCGCTCGGCGCGTGCGCTATTGAGTCGTTCCTCGGAGCGCCGCTTGAGCACTGCGCTCGCATCCTCTGCCTCGGCGCGCAGCTGGGTCTCCACCTGGAGGGCCCTCTCACGCTCCGAGTAAAGGTAGATCACGAACAGCATCAGCAAGAACAGCAGCGCGCTGCTCACGGTCAGGATCGACACGATCCGTCGCTGCGACCGCATCAGCTGCTCTGCGCGCTCGCGGCGTGCCCGCTCCACCTCGGCCTGCTGGCGTTCCGCCTGAGCGCGCCCCTGATCCTCCAGCGACGCCTGCAAGAAATCGTGCTCGTCGGGGCTCACGTCCTCCCGCCCCTTCGCCCACGCGAGCGCGATCCCCAGGGAGTCCCCTCGCAGCACATGATCGCTCTTGCGACCCGAGTCCTTCCAGATCTGGAGCGGCTCCGTCAGGAACCGCCGCGCCAGCCGCTCGTCCACCCAGGCATGATCGAACACCGTGGCGAAGATCCGGTTGCGCACCCGCAGCACCGTCCGTGAAGCGCTCCGCGTCGGCTCCTCCGGCGGGACGGTCTCTCCATCGGTCGCCCGTTCCTTGCGCTCGGCCGCGAGCCCGGCGATGCGCAGCCCGAACTGCCGCGGGTTGTTGCCGTCGGCGTCGACGTCCTCCCCATCGAGCAACCGGCGATACAGGTGCAGCATCACCGGGATGCGCGCATCCGGGCGATCGCCAGCGAAACGCCGCTCCGCATCGAGCAGGATGGGATCGCTGATGCGCCCGCTCTCCAGGAAGAGCAGCTCGACGAGCCCATCCACCCGCTTTCCTGCATCGCGCCCCACTTCCCGCGAGCCACCCTCCGTGCGCGCCTGCTGGCAGAGGTGGTAGCAGAGGCGCTGGGTGAGCGCCGGGTGACCATTGGTCCAGCCGAGGACCGCGTCGAGGAGTGCCTCCGGATTTCCGCGGGCCTGCGCGAGGCCTGGCAAGAACGTCCGCGCCTCCTCGCGCGAGAAGTCGTCGAGGCGCACCTCGAACGAGTTGTTGAACGGCGTCCGCTCCGGATCCGCGACCAGATCGAGCGGCGCTGCGACCCCGATCAGGCAGAACGTCAGGCGCGACCACCGCGGATCGTCGGCGCGCGCCTCCCGCGCGGACCGGATCAGCCCGAAGAAATCATCCCTGGAGAAGGGCAGCGCGAGCGTCACATCGATCTCGTCGAGAAAGAGCACGATCGGAGGCCCCTCGCCCCCCTCCCCGAGCAAGATCTCGCCCAGATACTGCCGGAACCTGCGCACGGGTGACATCCGACGGTTCTTGCGCCAGAACCCGTCGAGGTCCGTCTGCGCGTCCAGCCCCAGATCCTCGTGAATCGCCGCGGCGATGCTGAAGTACCACTCGTCCGCGCTCGCCCCGCTGCCCACGCTCGTCAGGTCCACCGAGACACAGCGGATCCCCTTCGCCCGGAGGCGCTCCTGCGTGCGGATCCGCAGGCTCGATTTGCCGATCTGCCTCGGCGCCAGCACGTAGCACGGCTCCCGCCGGAGCAGCCGCTCCAGAAGCTCCGCGTCCGAGCGGCGGACCACGTAGAACCCCTGACCGTCAGCGTCGACGATGCCTCGCCCCTCGGTCTGGAACGACTGCGTCGAGGGCGCGATCTCGCTGTCGGGGAGGATGGATTCGCTCATGAGCACAGCCGGCGGAAGTACGCTTCATAAAGCGGATAGCGGACGCGGTGGACCCCTGCCTGACTCTGGAGCAGGCCCGCGCTGCGCAGCCGGTCCTCGACATCCGGGTGCAGCTTCGCCGTGCTCCCCTGGAGCACCCCGCAGAGCGCCGCGAGCAGCTCCGGATCGAGCTTCCGGCGGAGCTGATCGAGGAAGTCGCGGAAGATCCCACCCCCGTCGGCCGCCTCCTCGACGATGCGCCGCGCGCTCGTCCCGTGCAGCGCCGCCTCGTACAGGGCCAACCGCAAGAGGTACGGGTGCCCGCCCACGAGCCCCACCAGCGTCGCCCGCTCCGCGGCCGTCCAGCGCAGCCGGTAGTGCCGGGTCAGCTCCTCGATCTGCCCCTCGTCCAGATCGTCGATGCGGACGAGGGTGGCGGCATTGAAGAAGGGCGAGCGGTGGATCTCCTCCTTCATCAGCGTGGGCTCGGTGGACACGGCGATCGCGATGCGCAGCCGGTTCCACGGCGCGTTGCACTCCTGCGCCCACGCGCGCAGCAACCCCAGCACGCTCTCCCAGAACCCGAAGCGCGAGAGCTGATCGGCGGACTCGATCGCGAGCAGCAGCCGCTCGGTGACCGTGTGGAGCACGTGCGTCCTCAGCAGCCACGTGACCCGTCGCGCGGGTGTCCCTGGCCGCCCCCAGGCATCATCGAGCCACCCCTCGTCCCCCTCCACCCCCTCCACGATCCGTGACGCCAGCTCGTACAGGAAATCCTCGTAGGACACCTGCGCCTCGGGACCGAACGTCGACAGCTCGATCAGCACGCTGCGGCTCTGCTTCCCGGCCGCCTGATCGGCGCGCACCGCGTCCCCGAGCACGTGCCGGAGCAGCGCCGTCTTCCCCGACCGGGCTGGGCCGAGCACCACCACCGGGCTCCCCGCTTCGGCCAGACCCGAGCTCACGCGCCGCTCCACCGCCGGCTGCCGCACGTAGCAGAGCGGATCGTAGCCTGCCTTGGGCGGCAGCGGTTCGGGCGGCGGTCGCACGCTGGGGGTGACCGGCTCCGGCGCCATCGAGGGCCGGGGTGGTGCCAGCGCCACGACCAGGGCCCGCACCAGCGCCGGAAGCCCCTGGTGCGTCGCGTCCTGCCGGTAGAACACCGGCCGGATCCCGTAGCGCCCCTGCAGCCGCTGCCGCGCCGCGCCCGACTCCGTCTCCCCCTCGTGCGGCAGGATCGCGAAGTGCCGCGGGTCCCCGGGTCCCATCAGCGCCTTCACCTCGCGGAACACCGCCATCAGATCCAGATCGCTCAGCGAGAACCCGATCGACACCACCCGCTGTGCCGCCAGCAGCGTGAACAGCTTCGGCCACGTATCGCTCTGCCGCGTGTACCGCTGCGTGTAGTCGTGCTCCGTCAGCACGATCGCGTCCGGCGCGTCGAAGCGACCGTGCAGGTACACGTACCGCCGCCCGTACGTCGGATCCCCGATTCGCTGGATGATCTCGCGCAGGTTCGACGCCTCGCTCCAGGTCACGGCCACCGCCCGGGGCCGATGGAACGCCGCCGTGTGCGCCTGCTCCAGCACGGCGTCGTAGTTCGTCGTCAGGATGTGCCGGAAGGGCAGCCGCACCAGGTCCTCGTGGAACTCGTCGTGCGGTGCCTCCTCGGGGCCGAAGACCTGCCGGATCAGGGCGGTGAACAGATCGGGCCCCAGGAGCCGCCGGTACTCCTCCGCGCGCCAGAGCAGATCCGGCTCGCCCTTCAGCGCCTCCAGCTTGGCCTCGGCCATCGGATCGTTCTCGAGGACGGTGGTCGCCATCCGATCGAGCAACCCCCCCCAGAGCGGGTAACGCACCCGCGCGCTCGACCCCGCGCCCACCAGCGCCAGCGCGCCTCCCGTCGTGTGGCCGCCGTTGCCCGCGGGGCGGAGCGCTTCGAGCAGATCCTCGAACGCCTTGCGGTTGCCCGCACCTTCGACCAGCCACTCGTTCATCGCGCTTCCTCTCCGGGAACGGCGGGGCTCCTCCACACCTTGCAGTGCGCAGCGCCCGCGACGTCGGATCGTATCACCGACCAGGAAGAACCGGACGCCACGAGCCGGGAGGGCCGAGCCGCCGCCCTGGCAGAGAGCCGTGCTACAAAGGGTGTTCGCTGTCCGCTTCAGGCCGCGGCCGGCGCCGGATCACCATGTTGGGCACCCTTCAGCGTCAGTTCGAGCGACTCAAGGACAAGAACCTGCACACCTGGCTGGGCGGGTATGCGCGCCATCTCATGGAGAGCGCGCGGGCCCCCCGCGTGGACGGACCGCGGCATCTCCTGTTCGCCGTCTGCGACCACTGGGAGCCGGGGTGGGAGAACGCCAGCCGCGAGGTGGGCGACGCCCGCGTGAAAGCGTGGACCGACGGCTACCCCGCGCTGGCGAAGGCGTACGTCGACGCCGACGGCCGGCACCCCCGTCACTCGTTCTTCTTCCCGGGCGAGCAGTACGTCCCCGAGTGGATGGACGCCCTGGCCGATCTCGCGCGCGCCGGCCTCGGCGAGGTCGAGTTCCACCTCCACCACGACGGCGACACCACCGAGAAGCTCCGCGCCGATCTCAACCGCTACATCGAGGAGATCGGCCGTCACGGCCACTTCTCCCGCGACGTCACCGGCCGCGCCCGCTACGCCTTCATCCACGGCAACTGGTGCCTCGCCAACTCCCGCAAGGACGGCTCGGCCTGCGGCGTCGACGACGAGATCCCCCTCCTCTTCGAGACGGGCTGCTACGCCGACTTCACCTTCCCCTCGGCCCCCGACGAGTCCCAGCCGAACATCGTGAACCAGATCTACTGGCCCACCGGCGACCTCGCTCGCCGCCGCGCCTACGAGAGCGGCGTGCGCGCCAGGGTGGGCGAGGTGATGGACGACCGCATCCTCATGATCGAGGGCCCTCTCTGCCTCACCAAGCGCCCTGGCGAGATGGCCGTGCGCCTGGAGTACAGCGGCCTCCAGCCCTCCGATCCCCCCACCCCCGAGCGCGTGAAGAACTGGGTCGCGCAGAACATCCACGTCCAGGGGCGCCCCGAGTGGGTCTTCGTGAAAGTCTACGCGCACGGCGCCCCCGAGTACCAGGCCGGCCCCCTCCTCGGCGAGCACGGCCACATGCTCCACCGCGAGCTGACCAGCCGCTACAACGACGGCAAGGAGTGGGTGCTCCACTACGTGACGGCGCGCGAGATGTACAACATCGCGATCGCCGCCCTCGAAGGGAAGAGCGGCAATCCCTACGACTTCCGCGACCACCGCCTCACGCCGCCGCCCTGCGTCGCCTGAGCCGACAGCGGCCCCCGGCGCTCCTCGTCAGCGTCTGTGGTCTGCGACGAGCTTCTCGATCATCGCCACACCCGTCGCCACCCCCTCCTCGGCGCGGAGCTTCTCTCCGAGCTCCGCGGCGCGCCGCATCATGTCCCTGTCGCTGACGGCTGCGAGCGCTGTGGCGAGCCTCGATGCACGCAGCTTCGGCCGGGGGATGGGCTCGGGACCGACCCCCAGCTCGGCGATGCGGCGACCCCAGTAGAGCTGATCGCCGAGATGAGGGACGGTCACGGTCGGTCGACCTGCGCGCAAGCTGGCCGCGATCGTCCCGGCGCCGCCGTGCGTGACCACCGCCGCGACCCGTGGAAACAGCCAGCCGTGAGGGGCTGAATCGAGGCGGAAGACGGTCTCCGGGAGCGTGACCCCACCGAGGCCTGCCCAGCCCGACAGCAGGATCGCGCGCCGCCCGCTCTGGGCCAGCGCGTCGAGGATCATGTGGGTCAGCGCCTTGGGATCGCGCGCCGGCATGCTCCCGAAGCCGATGCAGATCGGGGGCTCTCCGGCCTCCAGGAAGCGGACGAGGGCCTCCGGGGGCTGGTACGCCTCGGGCTCGTCGAGAAACCAGAACCCCGCGAGCTGCCAGTTCTCGGGCCAGTCCGGCGCGCGGGGGACCAGGTGCGGACTGCACCCGAACACGGTCGGCGTGCGCCGGAGCGTCGCGATGGCTTCCTTCCGGCCTTGCTGGGGGAGGTCGAGCTTGTTGCGCAGCCGGTTGAAGACGGGGCCGGTCATGCTCCACAGCGTCGGCTCGACGACGAGCTTGCTGAAGAGCAGGTTGAGCACGCTGTCACCGCGCGGCGACACCGCCGCCATCGAGGCGGGCCCATGGCGCGTCGCCAGCGGGGAAGGCTGGAGCATCGCGCTGATGTGGACCGCGCCGGTCGCCGCCGCGATGGCGGTGGCGTGCATGGACGACGTGAAGCTGCTCAGGATGACCTCCGCGTCCTCCGAGGCGCGCACCATGTCGTCGGCCAGCGCGTCCCCGAAACGCTCGTGGAGCTGCGCCACCGTCTTGCTGGTAACGAAGGGGTTGGTGCCGCGCTCGGCCCAGGTGATCCCCAGCTCGGTCTGCATCATCACCTCCGTGTCGACGGTCGAGTCGGCCGTCTGGAGGCCGTGCGCCTGTATCCAGGGGTGGAAGTTCGTGCCAGCGAGGATGCGGACCGCGTGACCATGGGCAGCGAGTCCCTTGCCGAGAGCGACGGCAGGCTGCACGTCGCCACGGCTGCCGAGGGCGAGGAGCGTGATCTTCATCGGGTGGCGAGCAAGGTAGCGCAGAGCGCCGCCTCCCGTTCCTGACGTTCTTTCCGAGCGACCCGCGGATCGCTGCGTGCGCCTTCGCGACGTGAGGTGCGCGACGTCTGGACGCGGCACCCCCCTTCGGACACGTTGGCCTCATGCAGCGCCTGCCCTCCCGCCGCTCCTCGCTGTGGCCATCGCCCCTCTCGACCCTGACGCCCCTGCTCGCCCTCGTCGCCTTCGTGAGCGGATGCGCTTCGGGCAGCGGCTCGAGCGGAGCGGCCATGGGTCCGGACGGCAAGCCCCTGCCGAGCCTGGATCCGAACCTCGACTGGTACGGCGACAACCGACAGCACCTCGACGCCTTCCTCGCGGAACACGGGCGTGGCGGTGCTGCCCACGACCCGGCACACCCTCCCGTCGCGGTCTTCGACTGGGACAACACCGTCATCAAGAACGACGTCGGCGACGCGACCATGTTCTGGATGCTCCGCCACGACCGCATCCTCCAGCCCCCTGGCAAGAACTGGGCGCTCACCAGCGGCTTCCTGACCGAGGCCGCCACCACTGCCCTCGACACCGCCTGTGGCGCCCTCGCCGAGGCCGGAAAGCCCTTGCCGACCAGCACCTCGACCGCCTGCGCCGACGCCATCCTGAGCGTGTACACCGGCAGCAAGACCCCGGGCGGCGCCCCTGCCTTCTCGGAGTACAACCACCGCTGGATCGAGCCCGCCTACGCCTGGCTGACCCAGCTCCAGGCCGGCTACCGCCCTGCGGAGATCGCCGCGTTCGCCACGGCCGCCATCGACGAAGCCCTCGCCGCCGACCTCGACGCCACCCAGCAGGTCGGCTCCCGCGCCGACCTCACTGCCGCCTTGCGCATCTACGACCCCATCCGCGACCTGATCCACGTCCTCCAGCAGCGCGACATCGCCGTGTGGGTCGTCTCCGCCTCCCCCCAGCCCGTGGTCGAGGTCTTCGCCGAGCGCGTCGGCATCCCTGCCGAGCGGGTGATCGGCGTCCGCCTCGTCCCCGACGCCGAAGGGCGCCTCACCGCCAACCTGCAAGGCTGCGGCCCGATCCCCGACGGCAGCAACGACGGCCAGGGCTCCTTCACCGGCAACAGCCTCATCACCTACATCGAAGGCAAGCGCTGCTGGATCAACAAGGTCATCTACGGCGACACCGGCCCGACCGCCCTTGGCAAGAACGCCGACCCGAAGAAGCGCCCCGCCTTCGGCGCCGGCGACGCCGACACCGACATCACGTTCCTTCAGGACGCCACCGCCTCGAAGCTCGTCGTGAACCGCAACAAGCCCGAGATCATGTGCAACGCCTACCGCAACCTCGGCGGACGCTGGCTCGTGAACCCCATGTTCCTCGCCCCGAAGCCGCGCGACGAAGCCGGCTACCCCTGCTCCACGACCGCCTGCAAGGACCTCAAAGGCGCTCCCGTCGCTTGCCTGGACGAGGCCGGCCAGCCCATCCCCGACCAGACCGACGACGTTTTCTGAAGCGCGTGAGCTCCCCCCCAGGAGCCCCGCAGTTCGCTACCGCCGCGCGAACCGCCGACAGGCGTCCTGAAGGATCGCCCAGTACCGATCCCCCACGTCATTCCACGACAGCGACTCCACCGTCCCGCGCAGCGCCTCGGGATCCCACGACCGATCCGCCGCCTCCGCGAGTGCCTTCGCCAGCGCCTCCGGATCCTCCGACGGCACCAGGACCCCGCTCCCCCCGTCGCCTTCTCGCACCAGCTCGGGCACCCCGCCCACGCGCGACGCCACCACGGGCCGCCCCGAAGCCAGCGCCTCCAGCACCACGTTCGGGCACCCCTCGCGCCGGCTCGGCAAGCAGAACACATCGCACGCCGCCATGTACCCGGGGATGTCCTTCGGCAGCGCCCACCCGAGCAACCGCACCCGCTCCCCCAGCCCCAGCGCAGCCGCCCGCGCCTTCAGCGGCTCCAGCAGCGGCCCTCCACCGACGGTCAGCAGGTGGATGTCCTTTCGCCCCATCTGGTCCAGGCGACCCATCGCCTCGATCAGCACGTCCACCCCCTTCTCCGGCAGGTGGTAGCCCGCGTAGAGCACCAGCTTCACCCCCTCCGGCACCCCCAGGCGCGCGCGCTCCGGCCCCTTCTCCTGCGGCGTGAACCGTGCCCCATCGACCGCGTTGTGCAGCACCGCCACCCGCTCGTGCGGCACCCCCAGCTCCTCCACCCGCTCCCCGAGCGCCGCGCTCACCGCGATCACCGTCTGGCACCGTTGCAGCGCGCGCGCGATCTGCGGCCGCAGCGCCGGCCAGTTCGCCGCCTCGTTCACATCGCTCCCCAGCACCGTCGTCACCAGCGGCGTCCGGTACTCGTCGGCGAAGCGCGCCGCCGCTGCCGTGTCCGGGTAAGCCCACGCTGCCAGCAGCACATCCCAGGGGAACTCCTTGCGCATCTCCGACAGCAAGGGCCGCAGCGAGTGGAACACCGCCGTCGCGTGGAGCTGCGGCATCTTCGGCACCGACCAGTAGCTCGGGAACACCGCCTCGATCCCCGTGTGCGCCTCGCGCGGCGCCCGGATCAGCTCCAGCGGCGCCTCGCGCGCCCGCGCCCACCACGCGATCGGCGCCACCAGCCGCACCTCGCAGTGACGGGCGAGGGCGCGGTACGTCTGCTGACTCCACGGCGCGACGGTCGGCTCCCGCCGTGACGGATAGTGCTGCGTCAGGACCAGCACCCTCACGTCGCGGACCCTCGCTCGGAGCCCGCGCTACTTCCCGTCGCGCGCCGCCCAGCCAGCCCGATCCGCGGCGACTCCAGCACCCGCAGGTAGAGATCCTCGTACTTGCGCGCCATCTTCGAGAACGAGAAGTCCTCTTCCACGCGCCGCTTCCCGCGCTGTCCCATCGCCTTGCCCACCTGCGGATCCTCCGCCAGCCGCCCGATCGCCTCGGCCAGCGCCCGCGGATCGTCCACCGGCACCACCAGCCCGTGCACGTCGTCGGTCACCACCTCCGGCACCCCGCCCACCGGCGTCACGACCACCGGCAGCTCTCGCGCCATCGCCTCCAGGATGCTCAGCGGCAGCCCCTCCATCCGCGACGGCAGCACGAAGAAATCCATCCCGGCCAGCAGGTCCGGCACGTCCTTCCGGAAGCCCAGGAACGTCACCCACTCCGGCCCGAGCTTCAGCTCCTTCGCCAGCGCGTGGATCCGATCCCGCTCGTCCCCGTCGCCGGCCACCAGCACCCGCACCCGCGTCTCCGACATCCGCGGATCGGCCGTCGCCGTCAGCTCCAGGTCCTCGTCGCGCAGGATCGCCAGGGCCCGCAGCAGCACATCGTGCCCCTTCACCCGGTGGAACGCCGCCGGGAAGATCCCCACGTACTCGTTCCCGAGCTTCAGCTCCGACCGCACCTGCTCCCGCGTCTTCTTCGCGGGCGGGATCTCGATCCCGTTATGGATCGCCGTGATCTCGTCGACCACCCCGACCGCACCGCACCGATCGGCCGTGTCCTGCGAGCACCCCACCACCGCATCGGCCTGCCGCCACTCGTACTGCGACGGCACCCGGATGATCCCGCGCGTCTGCGCGTGATCCGTGTACACCAGCCGCGACCGCGTGATCAGCTTCCCCAGCGTCGCGTAGTGCAGCGACGTCGGGTTGTGCGCGTGGATGATCTGCGGCCGCGCCACGCCGAACGCCGCCGCCGCGCGCGCCAGCCGCTCGATCTTGTTCCCCTGGAGCACCGTCGCCGGCAGCCCCCGCTCCCGCGCGAGATCCTCCAGCGGCCCCGGGCGCAACGCGAGGATCGAGGCGTCGTGCCCCTGCTGCCGCTGCACCTCCACGAGACGCAGCACGAAGTGCTCCATGCCTCCACCTTGAAGGCTGCTGACCGTGTGCACGATACGGAGCTTGGGCATCCGTTCCTGGTAGCCGAACCGCCGCGCGTCCGGAAGCCCCAGCGGCCCCGAGGCCGGCCCGTCCCCTCTTGCCCCACGCCGCGCTGCCAGGGTACTTACGGCGCATGGATCAGCAGCTCCGGGGACTGATCAGGGACACCGTGAGTCGGGTTCCGGGCGGGGAAGCAGCGGCGAAGCTGGTGATCGTCCAGGCCGAGACCCTGATGGCGCTCGCACGGAGGCGCCTCAACGACGATCCCCCGCCGGTCCCGGACGCCGTGACCCCGCAGGAGATCCCCTCCGTGGCCGAGCTGGGCCCGGGCGATCGGGACCTCGCCGAGATCGATCAGGACGGCTTCACCTTCGCCTTGCACCCCGCGGACGAGCCGTTCTTCAACCGCCGCACCGAGAAGTTCCCCCGCCTCCGCTACCGCTTGCACGTCGTGCTCTACCGCGGCCGCGTCTGCGTGCGGAAGCAGTTCCTCGGCATGCCCGAGGGCGTCGCCATCGGCCCGCGCCTCTGGAGCCTCTCCGGCCTGTTCTTCTTCACCGAGGCGGCGGCCCTGCTTCGCCTCCGCGCCGCCGGCTTCGTCCCGGTGCTGCGGGGCATCAACCCCGTCACCCGCACCCTGTACATGGACTACCTCCGCGGCGAGACCCTCCAGCACGAGCTGGCCAGCCACGGCGCCCGCCTCCTCGACATCGACCTCGCCACCACCGACCAGCTCTTCGACCCCGAGCGCGACCGCTGGGAGAGCGAGGCCTTCGCCCAGCACGGCGGCGCCCACCGCGACGGCATCGAGGCCATGGTCCGCACCATGAACCGCCGCGGCGTCGCCCCCATCGACGTCAAGCTCGGCAACGTCGTCATCGGCGCCAGATCCGGCGCCCTCTACTGGCTCGACTTCGAGCGCGCCGCCCTCGACGCGGTGCCCGGCTGGGAAGCCCAGCTCGCCGAGCACCACCGCCTCGTCGAAGCCCACTTCGGCATCCAGCTCGCCTCGCGCTAGCGCAGCCGCTCCGCGGACCCACGCCGTTCGTCGTGTGACTCCATCGGCATGCTCGGACAGGGCTGTCGAAGCTCCTGTCGGCTCGGCAGAGGCGCCTGCGGGTCACAGGGCGGCGGCGGTGGCGGCGGCGGAGGCGGCGGCGGTGGCGGTGGCGGTGGTGGATCGGTCGGACAGTCCTCCAGCGGGATCTGCCCCTGCAGTTCCATCGGCACGCTCGGGCACGGGCGTCGAAGGTCCTGCCGGCCCTCGCCGACGTCCGGCGCGCTGGCTCCCGGAACGATCTCCAGGTCCTCCTCGTCTGGGCCCCCTCCCGTCAGGCATGCCGCCGTGCCGAAGAGCAGCGTCACGGATAAAGCCATCGAGACGAACGTCGTGACTGTTCTCACCATGATTCCTCCCCCTGTGCTGGTGACGCGCGTGGACCAGACCGGATGGCCCGACCATCCCGTGCCCTCGTCGCTCTCGAGAGTTCGCTCGTGACGGTCGGAGCCGACAGTGCTGGTCGGTCAGCGTCTCCGGCCGTCGTGCCCCGGAAGTCCGACGCGCGCGATGAAGTGTAGCAGGCCGCGGCGGACCGACGACGCCGCGCCGCGCGCTACGGCGCGTCGGAGGCTACGGATCGCGTGACGTGCGCGACTTCGGCCGGATGGAGCTCTGCTCTGGAAGCACCTCCCGCTCTCCCGAGCGCCCCTCCTCTCGGCGCGGCAACGCCTCCCGCTCCCCCGAGCGCGCCGCCTCGCGTACCGGACGCGCCTCGCCCTCGTCCAGGCCTACCTCCCCCTCGCTGGACGGCCCCTCCGGCTCGCTGGACGGCCCGCGCTCGCTCTTCTCCGCCCCCTCACCCTGGCTCGACGGCTCCCCTTCGAGCTGACGCCGCACGTGCCCCAGGTGCAGGCGGAGCTGGTAGATGTCCGCCATCGACCACAGCGGCGCGCTGAGCTGCCCCAGCTTGCCCTCCAGCTCCTCCAGCGCCGCGATCGTCTTCGCCCGCTGCTTCGGCTCCGCCGTCTCCGAGAGCTCCTGCTCGGCGCGGCGCAGCACCTGGTAGTGCCGGTAGATCCTCGACCGGATCCGCCAGTGGTAGATCGGCTGCGCCAGCTTCAGCAGCGAGAACACCACCGTCAGCAGCGGCACCAGCATGAACTTCAGCCGGTCGACCATCGACGCCAGCCAGAACGGCAGGAAGCGGTACAGGAACGACTGCCCGTGCGTGAGGATGCGCCGCCCCTCCGGATGCACCGGGATCTCCAGGTTGCGCGGCGACGGGAACTCTCCGGGCGCGTCGAGCAGGTTCCCGCCCTCGTGCGTGATCACGGCTGCCTCCACCAGCAGCGGGATCAGCGCCGGGTGCAGCGTCTCGTTCGCGATCAGCGCAGCGGCCGGCGCGATCAGCGTGCTCGACTCGGGCGGGATGTTGCGCGCCAGATCGAACAGACCCTCGCTGACCGTCGCCGTGGTGAGGAACCGGTGCAGCCGCAGGTAGCTCTCGTGCTGCCGGAAGCTCAAGAGGTGGATCCCCTCCGAGCGGATCAACGTCTGCACGGGTTCGGCCCCGGGTCCGACCACGAAGAACGCCGCATCGAGACGCCCTTCGAGCAGCGCCTTCGCCGCCTCCTGATCCGGCAGCCCCAGCATGGGCACCCCCGCCTCCGCCTGCGACGCCAGCGTGATCCCGTTGTCTTCGAGCAAGCGCAGCGAGAGCGTCCGCGTGCCGCTGCCTTCGGGTCCGATGGAGAGCTGCTTCCCCACCAGATCCGTCAGCCGGTCGTAGCTGCGATCGCCCCGGTGGAAGATCCAGAGCGGCTCCCGGTACACGCTCGCGAGCGCCGACAGCCCGCGGGGTGGCTCGGACGGCGCCGCGCCCCCTTGCACGAACGCGACCGAGACCCCGCTGTCCGGATCGAGCAGGAGCTTCAGGTTCTCGGACGACCCCGCCGTCTCCCGGATGTCCAGGTGGATCCCTTCGTACTCCAGGATCTTCCGGTACGCCTCGGCGAAGGCGTGGTAGCGGCCCGTGCGCTGCCCGGTGGCGATCGTGAGCTGACGCGGTGGTGGTGGCTCGACGAAGAGGAGGTAGGTCCCCACCAGCGCGGCGACGCCGATGGCGAGGAGCAGCCCCCACACGCGCAGGAGTTCTTTCCGGTAGCTCTCGAAGGTCTCGCGGCGGAAACGCTTTTTGATCATCGGCTCGGCTGGGGCGAACTTTCCGCTCCTGGGTGACTTCGCCGGACCGCGCGTCGTGCGGGAACCCCGGCGGAGAGTGGATGTCTGGAGGCCCCATGATGGCCCGTGAGTCCCTGCGCAGGCGAGCCCTCCGCGCATCCTGGTCCCTTTCCGCTGCAGCCGGACTCGCCACGATGGCGAGTACCCCTGGCGCCCTGGCTTACGATGCCCTCTCGGCCCTGCGATCCGAGGCCCTCGTGGAGCAGAGCCACCGCATCGCGCTCAGCGTGGATCGAGGGCAGGCGTCGCTGGTCGTGCGGAGGACGGTGTTCAACGGTGGCCCTCGTCACGACGAGGCCACGTTCCTCTTCGATGTTCCTCGCGGCGCCGTCGCCACCGCGCTCGGCTCGCTCGGCGTCAAGGACGGCAAGCCCTTCTGGTTCCGCGGCGATCTGATGGAAGCCGAAGCCGCCGCGGAGAAGTACCGCGAGCTGACCGGCGTCGGCGGTTTCTACCCCAAGGACCCGGCGCTCCTCTCGTGGCGTGATCAGAGCCGTCTCGCCTTGCAGGTGTTCCCCTGTGCCCCGAACCAGCCCAAGACCATCGAGTACACGCTGAAGCTCCCCACCGAGTACCGCGACGGTCGCTACCACGTCGTGCTCCCGCGCCTCGGCACCGAGAAGCTCGCTCCGAGCGTGGTCGTCACGCCCGCGCGCGCCGGCGACCGGCTCTTCGTCGACGACAAGCCCGTACCGCCTGGCGCGGCGTTCACCCTCGGCCAGGACGACACCCACGTCTCGCTCGCTCCCGCGGGCATGCGGGAGATCACCGGCGCGCTCGCCGCCGTCCCCGTGGACGACGCGTTCACGCTGGTCCAGTTCGAGTTCGACACCCCGCCCAGGCTGTCGGAGCCACCCCGTAACGCGCGCGTCGTGGTCGTCCTCGATGGCTCCCGATCGCTGTCCGATGGCATGGCCGCAGGGGAAATCGCCGCCGCGCGCGCCTACCTGAGCCACCTTCCGGACGCTCTCGTCCAGGTACTCACCTTCGACCGCGAGGTACACGCGCGCCATCGTGGCTTCGTGCCCGCGTCCACCGCCATCGCCGATCTCGGCCGCATGGACCTCCGCACCAGAAACGGCAGCCGCGTCGACGACGCCCTTGCGCGCGCCGACGCCTTGCTCGCGGCCACGCCCCCTGGCCTGCCTCGCCGCATCGTCGTGCTCACCGACCTCCTCACCCGCTCCACCCTGACCCCCGAGCGCGTGGGCCCCTTGCTCGCGAAGAGCGGGGCCCTCGCCCACGTCGGCATCCTCCGCGGCGGCGCGCCCGAGCTCCAGCGCGACGACGACCATGCCTGGTCCAGGCCCATCCGCGCGACCGGCGGCCTCGTCTGGCACGCCTACGCCAGCGAGGAGCGCTCGCACGCGAAGGCGATGACGGCGGTCTACGAAGAGCTGGCGCGACCCACCCGGCTGCACCACGTCGACGTGCGTGCGCCGGGCCTCGATCTCCCGCTGCTCGTCGACTACGGCCTCCTGCCGGAGGGGCAAGGGATCGCCCACATCGATGTTCACCCGGCCAAGGCCTCCGCGACCGAGGTGGAGCTCCGCGGTGAGCTGTGGACGAAGCCCGTGAGCCAGGTGCTTCGCCCTGACGCCAAGCACGGCGATCGCTGGTCCGCGCTCGTCTTCGGCAGCGCAGCCGCCTGGCGCCTGGACGACGAACAGATGATGCCCCTCGCCCTGCGCGGCGGCGCCGTCTCCCCCGTGACCAGCTACCTCGCCATCGAGCCGGGCGTCCGCCCCTCGACCGAGGGCATCGAGCGGGAAGCGCGTGGTGGCTCCGTGGGCTTCGGCTCGGGAAGAGCGAGCGGGGTCGGGAGGGTCTATGGCGCCAAGATCCACTTCGATCACCTGGCGTACCTGCGCAACGAGCTGACGGCTGCCTTCAAGCAGTGCCCCGCAGGTGCCTCCACGGCGACCGTCGCCCTGGAGACCACCCGCGACGAGGTGGTGGACGTGACCTCCGTGCAGCTCGCGGGGCACGCCGCTGGCCAGCCCCAGGGGGCGACGGACACCGCCATCGCGCGTTGCCTCGAAGAGGCGACCTGGAACCTGACGCTACCCCTCCGCTTCGACGCCACCTTCGAGCGCTACGTGGTCGCCGTGACGCGCTGAAGACGTGGTCGCCGTGACGCGCCGAGACGAGCATCGCGGCGGACCCTCACTGCGCCGGGCCTTGTGGCGGTCTGCGGGCGCGTGAGAGCATGGTGCATGCTCCAAGCACGCGCGCTCTCGGGCCTCCTCGCCGTCTCGTCGCTGGTGCTGGCCGCCCTCGCGGGGTGCGGATCGGAGGGAGATGGCACGTCGCCGCGGGGTGAAGGCGGCGAAGGCGGCGCGACCAGTGGAACGGGCAGCGCGGGTGAAGGCGGCAATGACACGCCTTCGGGTGGCGTGGGCGGCTCGGACACCACCACCTCGGGGGGAGCAGGCGCCTCGGGCCCGGTGAGCGACGACGAGCCCGCGGAGATGAACGGCATGCTCGCCGCCCACAACGCCGCGCGCGCCGGGGTGAGCCCTCCGGCCTCCACCCCGATCCCCGCGCTCGCCTGGTCTGGCGAGGTCGCGGCCGTGGCCACCGCCCACGCCGAGCGCTGCGTCTGGGGGCACAGCTCCTCGCCCTACGGCGAGAACATCTACGCCACCTCGGGCACCGCGACGCCCACCCAGGTCGCGAACTCCTGGATCTCGGAAAAGAACAACTACGACTACGGCAACAACACCTGCAGCGGCGTCTGTGGCCACTACACCCAGGTCGTGTGGGCCGACTCCCGCCGCCTGGGCTGCGGCGTGGCCACCTGCACCACCGGCTCCCCGCTCGGGGGCGGCTCCTGGCAGTACTGGGTCTGCAACTACGATCCCCCCGGCAACTTCAACGGCCAGCGCCCTTACTGAGCCTTGCGTCGGTAGCGTCTGAACCTTGCGTCGGGAGCGCGTGCGGGCCGCGGTCTCTCCCCGAAGGACGCGACGCCGCCCAACGGGCGGGCGTCGTTCGTGGCCGTGGGATCAGGGGGCGCCGGACGAGGCGAGGAGGGCCGCGAGCCGGTCGAAGTTCTGCTCGTTGGCCTCTTTGATGAACGCGCCCACCCGCGCGACCTCCTGCGCCGAGTCGAACCGCAGGTGCCAGGTGACGCGCGTCCGCTGATCCTCTGCCTGGAGTGTCACCGTCATCGTGAAGCGATGCTCCGGCGGCTCGGGGTGGAGGAGCACGATGCGCTCGGGGGACGTGACCTCCACGAACTGCTTCGTCATCGGGTAGCTGTTGCCGTCGGGCGCGTGCATCACCAGACGCCACGTCCCGCCGGTCCGGAAGTCGAACTCGTGGAACGTGTTCGTGTACCCCCGCGGCCCCCACCACTGCGAGAGCGCCTGCGGATCGCTGAACGCCCGGAAAACAGCGTCGCGCGGCGCATCGAAGGACCGTGAAGAGACAATCTCGTGCGGATCGGTCATGACCACCTCGGGTTCAGCCACGAGCACCTCATCGCTCGAACGGTGTCGCGGCGTTCCAGCGTTCGCTCGTGCTGCACGGTACCTGCGAAGGGCGATCCTGAAAGGACCCTCTTCTGGTGCGGGTCGACTGGTGCGGGTCGACGAGGTTGGATGACGCGTCGCGTCTCCCGTTGCGGTCTCTGCGTCCTGCGTTCGAGGCATGCTTTCGGTGCGCTGTGATCCCTGGGTGGCGTACGGAGCGTGCGTCGGGCGGGTGAAGCGCACCGTCGTTGACGCGTCGTGAAGGCCCGTCCCTGGGCGATGACCGGCGACGCCATCGCCTGGCCTGCCCTGGCAGGCGCTCGAGCGGGCCTCTATGATCCTCGGAGCGCCGACGCGAAGCGGGGCGACGCCACGCTCGCTGCGCCGAGGGGGTCATCCATGGACAGGCGGTCGAGCTTCGAGGTCACGAGCACCAGCTTCTTCTCCGACCCCTACCCGACGCTGCGTCGGCTGCACGACGAGCGCCCCGTCTACTACCACGAGCCCATCAACGCCTGGTTCCTCGTCAAGTACGAGCACTGCGAGGCGGTGGTACGGGATCCGCGCTTCTCCAGCGTCCGCGCGCGCGAGCTGCTGCACACGCTGCTGCCGGCCCTGCGCGGCACGGAAGGCCTCGATGCGCTCGTCGCGCAGTTCTCCAGGCTCCTCTGGTTCGTGGATCCACCGCGGCACACCCAGCTCCGGAGCATGGTGAACCGCGGCTTCAGCGCGTCGGCCATCGAGCGGATGCGCGAGAAGATCCGGACGGTGGTCCAGCGGGCGCTCTCCCGCATCGGCGACGGCGGCGAGGTGGATGTGGTGGGCGATTTCGCCGACCCCATCGCGATCGACGTGCTCTGCGCGCTGTTCGGCCTCCCCGAGGCCGATAGCGACGTGCTCCGCGCCTGGACGAGCGACCTCGGGAAAGTGGCGGGCGCGAGCTGGGCGGACGGCACCGGAGGGACCGACGCGAAGGACGCCTCCTCGGCATTCGCAGCCTACCTGAAGGACCTCATCGCCGATCGCATCGCACACCCCGGAGAGGACATGGTGAGCCGCTTCCTCGAAGGCGCAGGGAGCGCGCCCGAGGACATCGAGGGGGTCATCGACCAGTGCTACCAGGTGATCGGCGCCAGCTACCTGCCCACCTGCAACCAGATCGGCAACGCCGTGCTGACCCTCCTCCAGCACCCTGGCGAGCTTCAGCGCCTCCGCACCACCCCGGAGCTGTTCCGATCGGCGGTGGAGGAGATCCTGCGTTTCGAGCCGAGCACGCTCACCACGAACCGCATCGCGAGCGAGGACATCGAGCTCGGTGGTGAGCGCATCCTGCGCGGCCAGCTCGTCTTCCCCGTGCTCGCCGGAGCGAACCGCGACCCCGCAGTGTTTCCCGAGCCCGAACGCTTCGACATCGGCCGCCGTGGCGCCCGGCACCTGACGTTCAGCGTCGGCCCCCACTACTGCGCAGGCGGCGCCCTGGTGCGCATGCAGCTGGAAGAGGCGCTGCAGGCGCTCCTCACCTTCGACACCTGGGAGCTCGCTGGCGCTTGCGACTTCCGTGGCTCCGGCCTGCAAGATCGAGGACTTGCCACCCTGCCCGTGCGTTTTTCCAGGCGCCCTCGGAGCCCACGAGCTGCACACGGGGCGCTCGAGTCGGACCTCGCGCTGCTGGAGGTCTGAGCGGCTCCGGGGTTCGCCGGATTGTTGGCCCTTCTCAGAGAGGTGAGCAAGGGTCCACGGCGCCACGCACCCGCGCTCCCGGAGCGTGCTTCGCGCGGAGAGCTTCTTCAGCCTCGAGGTCTTTCGCCATGCCCCTCCGCACGCCCCGCGTCTGGTTCGCCGCCTCGCTCCTCGCCCTCGCCGTCTCCGCGTGCGGGTTCTCGACCAGCCTGGCGCAGCGCTTCTCGGATGCGGCCAACGAGATGAACACGGCGAGCCACTTCGGCCGCATGGACATCGCGATGGAGCACGTGAGCGTGAAGGCGCGCGACACGTTCTTGCGGGAGCGTTCGGCCTGGGGCCGCGAGATCCGGGTCGTGGACCTGGAGCTGGGGGGCCTCAACGTCATCTCCAAGGAAGAGGCCGAGGCGCGGATCAACATCTCGTGGATGCGCGCCAACGACCCCATCATTCGCACCAGCGAGATCCTTCAGCGCTGGACCGAAGAGAAGGGTCGATGGTTCCTGGTGAAGGAGGAGATCGCGTCGGGCGACGAAGGGCTTCTGAAGAAGGACGAGGGAGGCGCCTCGAAAGGGGGCCCTGCGGCCCAGAAGACCGAAGCGAAGCCCGCCGCTCCGACGCACCTGCGGAGAGAGCGGCTGGTGATCCGGGAGGAGTGAGCGCGGCGGTGTGCGGTGTCCGGATGGCTTCCTGCTGAGTGTAATCAAGGTTACGCGGGAGGCGGGGTAGAGCGGGGGACGACGCGCCGAAGTCTTCGAGACGAGCGGTTTTCCGGCGCAAACGGGCCCTCGAAAGTTCGGGACGAGCGTTGCACCAGTGCATACGGGTTCCCGACGTTTCGGGGCGAGCGTTGCACCAGTGCAAACAGGTTCCCGACGTTTCGGGACGAGCGTTGCACCAGTGCAAACGGGTTCCCGACGTTTCGGGACGAGCGTTGCACCAGTGCAAACAGGTTCCCGACGTTTCGGGACGAGCGTTGCACCAGTGCAAACAGGTTCCCGACGTTTCGGGACGAGCGTTGCATCAGTGCAAACAGGTTCCCGACGTTTCGGGACGAGCGCTGCGTCGAGGGAACACACGTCCCGACGTTTCGAGAAGCGCGTCGGGTCAGGGGAGCGGACGCTCACGGCTCGGCGGGCCAGTGCGGCCTACCGTGGATGAGGGTCGGGCGCCGGGGGCTGGGCGTCAGCCGAAGCCTTTGAGGACGTCGTGGGCCTCGCGGGCCAGGTCCTCGACGATGGCGGAGATGGGCTTGATCTCGTGGATGAGGCCCACACCCTGGCCGGCGCTCCAGATCTCTTTCCAGCGCTTGGACCCCTCGGGGGTGCGGTCCGGCGTGAAGCCTTCAGGGACGGTGTCCTTGATGAAGTTCGCGTGGATGCCGGAGATCTGGTCCGTGTACAGGATGTCCTCGGGGCCGACGGCGACGACCTTCTCCTTGTAAGCGTCGCTGGCGCCGCACTCGGTCGAGGCGATGAAGCGGGTGCCGATGTAGCAAAGCTCGGCGCCGAGGCTCAGGCTGGCGACGATCTGGCGGCCGTCGCTGATGCAGCCGGCGGCGAGGATGGGGACCTTCAGCTCTTCCTTGAGCCAGGGGATGAGCACGTACGGGGAGATGCGCCCGGCATGGCCGCCCGCGCCGGCCGACACGCCGATGATGGCGTCGACGCCTGCGGCGACGGCCTTCTTACCGTGGGCGAGGCTGATGACGTCGTGGAACACCAGCATCTTGTGCTCGTGGGCGCGCTTCACCAGCTCGGTGGGGTTGCCGTAGCTCGACAGGAGCACGGGGACCTCGAACTCGATGCAGAGGGCGAAGTCCTGCTCGATGCGCTCCTTGGGGGTGAGGCCGAGGGTGAGGTTGATGCCGAAGGGGCGGTCGGTGCGCGCGCGGATCCAGGCGAGATCTTCGCGGAGCTTCTCGGCGGTGCGCGCGTTGAGGGAGGGCATGCAGCCGAGCACGCCAGCCTCGGCGCAGGCGACGATCATCTCGCGGTTGGAGATGATGAACATCGGTGCGGCGACGAAGGGGTAGCGCAGGCCCAGCTTCTTCGAGAGCGGGGTGTCGAGCTTCATGCGCCGCAGCGTACCCGGGCGCGGGGAGTGGACAAGACGTTCGCGCGCGGCGCTAGGCGGAGGAGGACTTCGTGGTCGTCGCCCGCGTGTCCGGGGCGACCTTCGAGCCGGCTTTCCGCGTCACGGTGGCCTCGGGCTTCCAGCGCAGCGCCGACCAGGTGTCGTCGATCGAGACCTGCGAGACGGGGCCCCAGCCCGCTTCCTCGACGACGTCCCAGCCGTGGTCGCGGGTGATGTCGGTCTTCACGCCGGAGCTCTTCTTCGGGTAGGAGATCCAGAGCACGCCACCTTCGCGAACGGCAGCGAGCGCGCGCGGTGCCTTCTTCGCGAGGTCCTTCGCCTCGCGGACGAAGAGGTGCACGACGTCGAAGGTGCCCTTCGCGGTCGTGGAGAGCACGGCGCCCTCGGGCAGCGGAGCGAGACCGTCGGTGTACCCGTCGGGCGCGTCGAGCACGAGGACACGGCTCTCGGGCTTGATCTGGAGCTTCTTGGCGAGTGCGTCGAGCATGGGGTCGCCGACGAGGCTAGCAGGTGAGCCCAGCGCCGACGCGCGTCCGAGACCTCGGTTCGGTGCGCCGGCGTCGCTGTGCGCGGGCTTGCGTGCGGCACATCGTGAAGGTCGCGCTGCGCTGTGCGCGGGCTCGCGTGCTGTCGCGCTCTGGCTCGCGTGCTGTCGCGCTCTGGCTCGCGTGCTGTCGCGCTCTGGCTCGCGTGCTGTCGCGCTCTGGCTCGCGTGCTGTCGCGCTCTGGCCCGCGAGGGATGTCGGACGCGAGGGGCCCGGATCAGTTTGTCACCGCAATGTCAAGGGAGCTTCTTCGTCGATCCTGCCCGATCACGGTGCTCGCAAATGCCTCGTGCGTGCTAGCGTCGCCGGCCGTGCGAGGCACGGAATGAAGGATATTTTCCTCCTGGTCGGAGCGGTGGCCAGCGATCCCAAGGGGGTCACCCTGTGGGAGAGCTTCCGCGAGCATTTCCGAGAGCACGGCGTCATCCTCGATTTCGCCCTGTTCTCCACGTACGAGCGGCAGGTCGACGCGCTCTTGCGGGGCCACATCGACATCGCCTGGAACAGCGCGCTGTCCCACGTGCGCGTGAAGCGGGCGACGGACGGGCGCTCCAGGACGCTGGCGATGCGCGAGATCGATCGCGACTTCCACAGCAAGATCCTGGTGCGGCGCGAGGCGGGGATCCGCTCGCTGGACGGGCTGCAAGACAAGGTGCTGGCCGTGGGGAGCGGGGACAACGCGCACAGCCGGCTCTTGCCGCTGCATTTCTTGAGGCAGGCGGGCGTGGACGTGGGGCGCATCCAGCTCCTCGGCTTCGACCACGATCTCGGCAAGCACGGCGACACGGCAGGCGCGGAGCTGAGCGCGCTGGCAGCGCTGCACGATGGGCGCGCGCAGGCGGCGGCGATCGGGGACGCGGTGTGGCACGCGGAGCACAGCCAGAGCCGCATCGATCCGCACCGGGTGGATGTTCTGTGGACGACGCCCGCCTACGACAACGCCGTGTTCGATGCGATGCCGTCGATCTCGGAGGCGCACGCGGAGGCGTTCCAGCGCTGCCTGGTGAGCATGATCTGGAAGAATCCGAAGCACCGGCGCATCTTCGAGGCCCTCGGGCACAAGCAGTGGCTGGCAGGGCGCGATGATCGGTACAGCGCGCTGGACGCGGCGGTGTCGGCGGAGCTGGTCGCGGGCTGAAGCGAGGCGGGCTGAAGAGAGGCGAGCTGAAGAGAGGCGAGCTGAAGCGAGGCGGGCTGTCTCGGGGACAGTGAGGCGCGGTGTGGCGCCCCCGTGCTTGTGTGTCGGGGGTGCTGAGCCGGGTCACCGTCGCTGACGGGCCGTCGCGGCCTCGATGAGGAGGTCGACGGCGAAGTCGAACTCCTCGCGGTGGTCGCACCGGGCGAGGTGCGGCGCGGCCTCGGTGAGCGCGGGAAGTCCGGCGTTCTCCAGCACCTGGCGACGGCGCGCGATCCCCTCGTCGTCGCTCACGCCGAAGGTGGGGTCTGCGCTGGCCTCACGGAGGAGGGTGCCGATCGCCATCGCGAGGAACGACCGGAGCAGGTGCACGGCTTCGTCGGGAGGGAAGCCGGCCCGCAGGAGCGCCGAGACGACGGCCTCGGTCGGCGCGAGGCTGGCCAGGGAGGAGAGCTGGCGCGTGAGGACCAGCGTGGCGGCCTGGGGGTGCGCGAGGGTGGCTCGCCGGAAGGCCTGCGCGATGGCGCGGAGGTCGTCCGCGAGTGCGCCCGTGGGCTCGGGGAGGCGGATGTCCGTGAGGAGGTGCTCGGCCACGGCGTCGAGCAGGCCCTCCTTGCCGTCGACGTGGTTGTAGAGGCTCTTGGCGTCGACGCCCATGTGACCCGCCACGGAGCGCATGCTGACCGCGGCGGCGCCATGGGCGTCGATGACCTCCAGGGCGGCGTCGAGGATCGCCTGGCGCGAGAGCCGCTCGGCGCCCTTCGGAGGTCGGCCTCGGCTGGGTCGGGGACGCTTGATCACGGGCACACGATGCCCACCCCCTTGCTCGAAGTCCACGCTGTGGATAAACGTAAATCCACGCCGTGGATAAATCGCGGTGAAGGGAGGAAGGGGATGCCGTTTCCCTGGGGAACGAGGGATGTCGTCGAGCTTGCGCGCACCGCGCTCCACCCCGTCGAGGGGGGGCCGAGGACCCGCGCTGGAGGTCGGGCATGAGCCGGCTGGAGATGCCGAGCGTGGAGGTGCTGCGCGCGCGCGAGAAGCTCGTGCTCGACCACTTTCACGAGGAGGTCCGTCAGGACTGGGATGCGGTGCTGTCGACGTTTCCCCATCCGCACTACGAGCTGGTCGCCACCCTGAAGGTGCACGAGGGCGACCGCGCCGTGCGGGACTACTACGCGGCGACGCGCGTGGCGTTTCCCGATCAGCACCACGAGATCATCGCGCTCAGGCACAGCGCGGACGCGGTCATCGTCGAGTTCTGGCTGATGGGCACGCACACGGGGCCGCTCGGGGCCATCCCGCCGACGGGGGGGCGGCACCGGACGCGGATGACCGCGTACTTCATCTTCGACGGCGAGGAGCGGCTGGTCTGCGAGCGGGTCTACTTCGACGCGCTGACGATGCTGAAGCAGCTCCTCGGGAGCCTCGATCTGAAGAAGCCGCGGAACTGGCCGCTCGCGATCCGGGCGCTTCGAGGGCTGCTGACGATGTCGAGCACGCCGGACCCGCGGCTGCTCCAGACCACGCCGCCGGATCTCGGGGAGGGGTGATGCGGGTTCACCATCTCAACTGTGGCTCGATGCAGCCGGTGGCGACGCCGGAGGGGCTCGTCTGCCATGTGCTGCTCCTGGAAACGAAGAGCGGGCTCGTGCTGGTGGACTCGGGGTACGGGCTCGTCGACATCGCGGACCCGCGGGGGCGCATCGGGCCGACGCGGCGCTATGTGCGGCCGCGCTTCGACCCCGAGGAGACGGCCATCCGCCAGGTGGAGCGGCTCGGCTTTGCGCCACGCGACGTGCGCCACGTCCTGCTGACGCATTTCGACGCGGACCATGTCGGAGGGCTGTCGGATTTCCCGTGGGCCGAGGTGCACCTGACGGCGGCGGAGGCGTTCGGGGTGCTTCATCCGCAGCTCCTCGTGGAGCGTGAGCGCTACCGGCCGGCGCAGCGCGCGCACGGTCCCAGGCTGGTCGAGCACACGCCTGCGGAGGGGGAGGCGTGGCGGGGGTTCGGGGGGGCGAAGGCGCTCGACGCGATCGATCCCGGGATCGTGCTGATCAGCCTCCCGGGGCACACGCGCGGGCACGCGGCGTTCGCCATCGACACGGGGTCGACGTGGATCCTCCACGTGGGGGATGCGTTCTACCACCGCGCTCAGCTCGGAGAGGTGGGCAAGGTGCCGCTGGCGCTGACGGCGATGGAGCGGGCGGTGGCGTTCGACTGGGCGAAGGTGAAGGCGAACCACCAGCGGCTCGCGGCGCTGTGGGCGGAGGCGGCGCCGGATCTGGTGCTGGTCAACGCGCACGATCCGGCGCTGCTGCGGCGGGCGCAGGAGCGCTGAACCCGGGGGCGCAGGAGCGCTGAGCCTGGGGCGCAGGAGCGCTGAGCCTGGGGCGCAGGAGCGTTGAGCCCGGGGTCGCCGCCGGCCACCGAGCGCGGTGGGCCGGGGCGCGCGCGGGTCACTCGAACTCGAGGCGCCAGCGGAGGTCGGCGCCGAGGTTGCCGAGGGCCGAGCTGGAGATGTCGTTGGCGTTGTCGTAGGAGGCCTGGACGCTGACCCGCTGGTTGAGGCGCCACTCGATGCTGGAGCGGACCTCGCGGTTCTCGCTCAGGCCGGTGGTGACGTTGGCGCGGAACGAGTCGGTGATGCGCTTGCCGACGGTGACGTTGGGCTCGCTCCTGCCGGTGCGGGAGGAGTAGCCGGTGCCGAAGCGGAACTCGTCGATGATGGGGACGATGGTCTTCACGGCCTTGTCGGCGCCGGTCAGCGTGGAGAGGGCTTCGAGGCCGACGGTCTCGCCGAGGGAGGTGGCGAGGCCGCGGTCGACCTCGGCGCGGGTCATGCCGAGCGTGAGGAGGAGGACGATGTCTTCCTGGCTCAAGGCGGGGTCGCTGGTGAGGCCGAGCTGGAGGTTCTCGACGTCGCCGTGGGCGTGCATCTTGATGCGCCACTGGCCGCCGATGCTGGCGTCGGCGCCGGTGCCGGTGGCGGCGGTGGCGGTCGGGTTCGCGGTGGCGCTGGCGGTGTAGCGGCGGTACTCGGTCTCGGCGCGGACATCGACCTTGGGGGCGATGCGGTAGGGGTCGGTGAAGGCGACCGAGCCCTCGCGGACGTCGAACTGGGTGCCGCGGAGGTTGAGGATGGAGCCGGGGAGGATGCGCAAGCTGCCGCGGGCGCCGAAGCGCTGGTTGGTGCCCGAGAGGGAGAGGCCGGGCTGGGAGACCTCGAGGCGCATGTCGACGAGGTTGTTCGAGAAGCGCAGGGGTTTTGGCGAGACGACGGTGACGGCGAAGCGGATGGCGTCGCGCGAGGGGTCGTAGGTCTCGACGCTGGTGCGCTGGCGACCGGCGAGGGCGCCGAGGTCGACGCTGAGGGCGATGGGGCGGGTGTAGCTGAAGGAGACGAGCGAGATCTTGCCGCGGATGTCGGGGAGCTCGCGGTTCTCGCCGTCGTCGAAGGAGGGCTTGAAGCTGGCGTCGAGGTCGGCGTCGGCGGTGAGGTTCACGCCGTCGGCGACGGGGAGCTTCACGCCGCGGGCGAGGATGGTGGCCTGCGCGGTGCCGAGGGTGAGGCCGCGGATGGGCATGCGGCCCGTGGCGAGGACGGTGCCGCCGCCGAGGCGCGCGGAGGCGCGGGTGAGGCGGACCTCGCCGCCGCCGATGGTGATGCCGACGTTGAGGTCGTCGAGCGGGGTCGGGAGGCCTTCGATGTCCAGCTCGCCGCCGCGGAGGTCGACCTCGCCGGCGTACTTGAGCGAGGTGAGGGGGCCGCTGATGTTGAGCTGGCCCTGGACGATGCCGCTGGCGCGCCGGAGGGAGGGGATGTCGGCGGCGAGGCGGTTGAGGTTGGTGGGGGCGATGCGGACGTCGAGGCCCAGCTCGGGGGCAGTGAGGACGCGGCGGACCTCGCCGCCCGCGGCGAAGCCGATGGTGAGGCCGGAGCGGGCACGCCAGGCGAGGCGGAGGTTGGGGACGCGGAGCGTGTTCTGGGCGAGCCGGATCGGTCCGCTGGGCTCGACGAGGCTGAAGCGCTGGCCCTCGCGCTCGATGGAGAGGGCCTCGATGGCGGCGGTGACCGTGGCGCGCGAGGGGTCGGAGAGCTGGAGGCGGCCGATGTCGACGCTCGCGGTGAGCGAGCCCTTCGGAGGTGCAGCGGCGAAGGCGACGCCCGGGATGAGGTTCGCCAGGGTGCCGAGGTCGAGCGCGGCCATGTGCACCTTGCCGGTGACCACCATGCGCTCTTGCTGGGTGAGGTGCAGGCCGTCGAGGCCGACCTGGCCGCCGAAGAGGGAGCCGTCGACGACGATGTCGCCGGAGGGGAGATCGAGCTGGTACTCGGCGAGGTCGAAGGGGGCGCCGATGGCGTTGCCGCACTTGCTGCGGCCGATGATCTTCGGCGGGGTGCCGGTGGGGCGGAGGGTGACCGAGAGGCGCGAGGTCGGCAGGGTGGAGGGGCCGATGCGGAGCCGGGAGAGGTGGACGTCGGCGAGGGCCTGGAGGCGGGAGAGGGTGCCGCCCAGGGATGCGGTGAGGGAGACGGTGCCGTCGAGGCTCTGGCCGAGGGAGCCGATGGCGTCGAGGCGCTTGAGGGGGACGCCGCTGGCGATGACGCTGCCCTGGAGGAGGGCGCCGTGGCGGACCTGGGCGCTGGCGAGCACCGACCCGCCGCCCTTGCGGAGCGCGGCGGAGCGGATGTCCATGCGCATGCCGTTCTCGCTCGCGAGCTGGTCGTCCCAGATGAAGTCGAAGTCGACGTCGCCGTCGTCGAACGTCTCGCCGAGGAGGGTGACGTTCGTGAGGCGCAAGGCGGCGCCGAGGCGGAGGTAGCCGCCGCCGCAGCGGTCCTCGCGCCCGCCGAGGGCGAAGTGGACGCGCGCGGTGCCCTGGGCGACGCCCTGGTAGCCGGTGTAGCGCGGGTCCTCGTGGAGGCCGAAGATGTGGAAGAGGTCGCGGAGCGAGAGGCCGGGGGCTTCGCGGGTGTCGATGTCGGCGTCGAGGAGGACGTCGGCGCCGGCGTCGAAGTCGAGGCGCAGGGTGGTCGCCTTGGCGAGGCTCTTTCCGTGGAGGATGCGCGCGTTCTGGAGGGTGAGGACGAGCGGCTCGAACTCGATGCGCTCGGGTTCGAGGCGGCCGATGTCGAAGCCGGCGATCTGGAAGCCGTCGATGACCGCGTCGGCGACGATCTTGGGGTGCTCGAAGGGGCCGCGCGCGGTGACGCGCTTGAACTGCGCGAGGCCGCGGATGTCGAGGGTCTCGACGAGGGGGCCCAGCTCGGCGAGGTCGATGTGCGAGCCGTTGAAGATGTCGATGGCGAGGACGCCCGCGAAGCCGAGCGCGACATTGGTGCGGACCAGGGAACGGGAGGCTGGGGTCTCGATGGTGAAGTTGGAGAGGACGACGGCGTCGGGCTTGATCTGGAAGACGCCGCGGACCTGGCCTTCGGGGACGCCCATCATGCGGCGGCGTCCAGGCTCGCTGGGGTGGCGGTCGAAGACGTTGAAGTCCCGGGTGTCGACGCTGAGGGGGCCGACGAGGGAGAGGGGGTTCAGCGTGCCGCTGAAGTACTCGAAGGTGCCCTCTTCGAGCAGCCACTGGACGTGGGCGCGAGGGTGCGCGTCGAGGTCGCGGAGGAGGCCGTTCAGGTCGACGCGCTCGATGCTGATGGGGCCCGCGGTGAGCTTGATGCCAGGGGCGAAGGGCTGGAGGGCGGCCTGCTCGATGCGAATGTGGCCGTCGGCCCAGTCCGCCTCGACGTCGGTGAGGCGGATGGTGTCCTTGAGGATGTCGACCCTGGCGGAGAGGAGGGAGGAGAAGACCTTGCCTTCGAGTCCTGCGCTCTCGGCGATGAGGTTGCCCTCGACGCGCGGGAGCTGGTCGCCGGCCTGGTACTCGGCTTCGAGGTCGACGGAGACGGCGCCGCTGACGTAAGGGGCGTCGACGAAGCGCTGGACGATGCCGACGGGGGCGCGGAGGCGGACGCGGCCACTCGCGGCGGTGGGGATGTCGGCGCCCGCGGTGCCGACGCCGGCCACGCGGATGGCGCCCAGTTCGAGGGCGAGGGCGCGCCAGTCGTTCGCGGGGAGGCCGCAGTCGGGCGCGGTGCCAGGGTCGGCGTCGAGATCGACGGAGCCTTCGAGGGTGAGGCGCCGGACGAGCACGCTGTGAGGCTCGACGCGGATGCGGGTGTCGAAGCGGCAGATGACGTCCTCGTCCACGCTGTCCTCGTACGCCTCGCGTCCCGGGATGGCGTGGGTGCGGGTGACGGTGGCGAGGCCGCTGCGGAGGGCGATCTCGAAGGTGTCGCCGCTCTCGGCGGAGACGTCGAGGTCCAGCTCCCGGGTGGTGGCGTGGACGCCCTCGATGGTGAGGTCGAGGTGCGCGTCGGTGATGGCGAGGGACGAGAAGGGGGCGCGCGTGGGCCCTTCGCTCTTCGGTGCGTTGCTCTCGGGCAGGCGGAGGGCGAGGTTCTGCAGCTCGCCGTTCTCGACGACGATGCGCACGCGCGGGCCGAGGATCTCGATGTCACCGGCGTCGATCTGGCCCGCGAGCAAGGAGAAGAGGCGAGGGCGGACGGCGACGTGCTCGACCTCCAGGACCGGGGAGCCGCCGTCCGAGGCGTCGAGCCGCACCTCGTCCAGGGCGACCTGGAGCGGCCAGAGCTTGATGCTGACGTCGTAGCGCGCGGTGAGGCCCAGCTCGCGCTGGAGCAGCGCGGCGGTCTCGGTGGCAGCCCAGGCGCGGACGAACTCCAGGCGGACCAGGACGCCCAGGGTGAGGGGGATGGCGCCCAGGATGGCGAAGACGACGCACAGGAACCGGGCGAAAGTGCGCCCGAAATCGCGTTTTCCGCGGCTCGGACGGCGCTTCGCCTTCAGCATGGGCCGAGCTTAGTACATCAGCTCAGGGGGCGCTCACCGTGTACGTGGCCATGACGGGCGCGTGGTCGCTGGCGTCGTCGACCTCGCCGCTGTGGAGGATGCGGGGCGAGTCGGGCTGGAGCATGCCGCGGAGGATGGGGTTCACGATCTGGTGATCGACCTTCTCCAGCGTGCCCTGGTAGTTGTACGTCCAGCGATCGGCCGAGGGGACGAGCATGCCGATGTTCTCGAAGGCGCCGCTGCCGCTGCCCTCGACGGCGCGGACCGTGGGTGACTCCGGGAGGTCGTTGTAGTCCCCGAGGACGGCGATGGCCGCCGTCGGGTCGGCCGCGGCGATCTCGTCGGCGATGGCGCGGGCGCGCTGGGCCTCGGCTTCCCGCTTGTCCTCGTTGCTCTGCGAGGCCTTGGAGATGAAGTGGACGCCGAGCAGGACGACGTGCCGTCCCGCGTGGGTGATGTGCACCTCGACCGCGTCACGCGCGAAGCGGTAGTTGGGCCCGTTGGTGCCCACCTTGGTGAACATGTCGTCTTTGTGGGAAACGGTGCGGTCGATGGGCACCTTCGACAGGGTGCCGATGTTGATGCCGCGGATGTCGTTGCTCGGGATGAGGGCGTGGTGCGGGTAGGCGCCGCCGAGTTCGTCCTCGTTCAGCTCGCGGAGGATGCGCAGGTTCTCGACCTCCTGGAGCACGGCGACGTCGGGATCGAGCTGGCGGAGCACGGCGCCGACGGCGGCGCGCTGGGCGCGGTAGTTGGTCGTGGAGACGACGATCTCGGCGGAGGCGTTGCTGTTCTTCTGGTCGTCGAAGAAGTTCTGGGTGTTCCAGTTCAGGACCTTGAGGGGCTCGGTGACGACCGGGCCCGTGGCGCCGCTGCCGCCATCCCCGCCGCCACCGCCCATGGCGCCAGCGCCGCCATCTCCGCTGGTCGCCGTGGAGGTGCTGCCTGCGGGCTGTCCCCCGACCTCGACACGGCAACCACCGGCAGTCAGCAGGGCGAAGGTGAGGAGGAGGCCCGCTGTCCGACGGCTGGAAAACCGAAGCATTTTCCAGTTATCACGGGCGTCTGCGGAGGCGCCAAGGGGAAAACACGGATGCGTCGGTGCAGTGAAGGTCGACGCGCCGCGTCAGCTCACGGCGCGCTGTCCCTGGCAGCCGCGGTGGGCTGTTCGGTGCGGCTTCTGGTCAGCCAGAGGTGAGCTTGCGGTAGCGGAACTTGCGCGGCTCGTCGGCCTTGGCGCCGAGGCGGCGCTTCAGGTCGGCCTCGTAGTCCTGGTAGTTGCCCTGGAACCAGACGACCTTGGCGTCGCCCTCGAACGCGAGGATGTGCGTCGCGATGCGGTCGAGGAACCAGCGATCGTGGCTGATGACCACGGCGCAGCCAGCGAAGTTGAGGAGCGCTTCCTCCAGCGCGCGGAGGGTGTCGACGTCGAGATCGTTGGTGGGCTCGTCGAGGAGGAGGACGTTGCCGCCGCGCTGGAGGAGCTTGGCGAGGTGGACGCGGTTGCGCTCGCCGCCGGAGAGGTCGCCGACCTTCTTCTGCTGGTCGCTGCCAGCGAAGTTGAAGGACGAGACGTAGGCGCGGGAGGGGACCTCGCGCTTGCCGACGAGGATCTTCTCCTCGCCGCCGGAGATCTCCTGCCAGACGTTGTTGGTGGCCTTGAGGGCGTCACGCGACTGATCGACGTAGGCGAGCTGCACGGTCTCGCCGATGAGGAGCTCGCCGGCGTCGGGCTGTTCGAGGCCCATGATCATGCGGAAGAGCGTGGTCTTGCCGGCGCCGTTCGGGCCGATGATGCCGACGATGCCGCCGCGCGGGAGGGCGAAGTTGAGGTCGTCGATGAGGAGGCGATCGCCGAACGCCTTCCGGAGGCTCTTCGCCTCGATGACGTTGTTGCCGAGGCGGGGGCCCGCAGGGATGTGGATCTCGGTGATCTCGGGGCCCTTGCTGGCCTTTTGATCCTCGGCGAGGAGGGATTCGTACGCGGCGAGGCGGGCCTTGCTCTTGGCCTGGCGGGCGCGAGGCGCCATGCGTACCCACTCGAGTTCGCGTTCGAGGGTGCGCTTGCGCGCGGAGTCCTGCTTCTGCTCGGATTCGAGGCGCTTCTTCTTCTGTTCGAGCCAGCCGGAGTAGTTGCCTTCGTACGGGATGCCCTGGCCGCGATCGAGTTCGAGGATCCAGCCCGCGACGTTGTCGAGGAAGTAACGGTCGTGGGTGACGGCGACGACGGTGCCTTCGTAGTCCCCGAGGAAGCGCTCCAGCCAGGCGACGCTCTCGGCGTCGAGGTGGTTGGTGGGCTCGTCGAGGAGCAAGATGTCCGGCTTTTCGAGGAGGAGGCGGCACAGGGCGACGCGGCGCCGCTCGCCACCGGAGAGGTGGTCGACGAGGGCCTCGGGCGGAGGGAGCTTGAGGGCGTCCATCGCGCGCTCGATGACGCGGTCGATCTCCCAGGCGTTGGAGGCGTCGATCTTGTCCTGGAGGACGGCGTACTCTTCGAGGAGGGCCTCCATGTCCGGGGGATCTTCGCCGAGCTTGGCGCCGATCTCCTCGAAGCGGGTGAGGAGGCCGCGGGTGGCGCTGACGGCAGCGTCGACGCTCTCGCGGACGGTCTTGCCGGCTTCGAGCTGGGGTTCCTGCTGGAGGAAGCCGATGCGCGTGCCCTCGGCAGCCTTGGCCTCGCCCAGGTAGTCCTTGTCGACGCCCGCCATGATGCGGAGCAGGGTGCTCTTGCCGGCACCGTTGCCGCCGAGGACGCCGATCTTCGCGCCCGGATAGAACGAGAGCCAGAGCCCTTTCAGCACCTCCTTGTTCGGGGGGTGGACCTTCCGGACGTCCTGCATCGTGAAGATGAACTGGGGAGCCACGTCGCTACGCCTGCCTTTTGCTGCCCGGAGGCGGTGCTGGGCGGCACGTCGCCGGGTCCTCCCGGGCGCCCCCATCCGCTCGCGGTGCTCGCAGGCGGCGCTATGCGAGATCCGGGGCGCTCGGTCAAGGGGGGCGCGGTACCGTGCGAGAGGTGGCGTTCCCGCGAGGGGGGCTCACGCAGGTCTGGATGCGCTGCGGCGGCCGAAGGCCTGCTTGACGAGGGCGAGGTCGGCGCGGCCGATCTCGCCGAAGAGGGTGAGGAGGGCGAGGTAGATGGCGCCGAGGAGGGCCGCTTCGAGGGGGACGAGGAGCTTGCCGAGCCAGGGGAGCTGGGTGCCGAGGGCGATGGTGATGGCGACCGCCGCGACGACGCGGAGGGGGACGGCCAGGGCGACGACTTCGCCGACGAGGAAGCGGACCAGTGCGGCGGCGACGAGGGCGGCGAGGGTGAGGGCGGCGCCCGTGGCGAGGGCCGAGTGGAGGAGCATCTGGGGGCCGAAGGGGGCGCGCGGGACGGCGTAGAGGCAGCCCATGGCGACGAGGGCGACGGCGATACCGGTGAGGGTGGCCGTCCAGCGTTCGCGGCGGAGGCTGGTGAGGGCGGCGCAGAAGATGCCGAGGATGGCAAAGGCGCCCATGCCGAGGGCGTGGACGCGGAGGGCGGTGCCGCCCTGGGTCCAGATTTCCTCGGGGAAGGCCATGCGCAAGACGTGGGGTCCGAGGCCGGCGATGGGGGCGCAGAGGAGGCCCGTGAGGAGCATGGCGATGCGGACGCCGGTGCGGGTGTAGCGGCGGACGGCGTCGGTGTCGCCGCCAGCATGCGCCTGGGCGAGGAGGGGGAAGAGGATGAAGCTGACCGACATGAGGAGCTGGTACGGGAGGAAGGAGAAGAGCTGCATGCCGCGGTAGGCGCCGGTGAGGGCGTCGGCGGCCTGGCCGGTGAGGGCGAGGTCGGTGGCGGCCTGTCCGACGGTGCGGCGGAAGAGGTTGAGGTCGGTCTGCATGAGCAGGTTGAGGAAGGCCTGCGAGACGGCGAGGGGGAGGAGGTAAGCGAGGTGGTCGCGGGCGGAGGTGCCGCCGTGGCCAGGCTTGCCGATGCCGGTGGTGAGGAGAGCGATGGGGACGATGATGGCGGCGGCGGTGACGAAGCCGGCGGTGGCGCCGAGGACGCCGCTGTGGCCCGCGCGGATGAAGAGGATGGCGCCCGCGGCGATGGCGAGGAGTCGGATGGCGCCGTAGGCGATGTCGAGGGCTGCCTGGGGGATGAAGCGGCGCTGGCCGTTGAGGGCGCCAACGAGGGGGGCGTAGGTGCCGTAGAGGAGGATGACGCCGGAGGTGACCTGGAGGGGGAGGGTGACGTGGGGGGCTTTGACGAAGGCGGCGATGTGAGGGGCCGCGAAGAAGAAGGCGGTGGCGACGGCGACGGCGAGGGCGGCGTGGAGGCGGAGGGCGCGGGCGAAGGCGTGCTGGACTTCGCCCGGGGGGGCGCTGGCGACGGCGCGGGAGACGCCCTGGATGCCGGTGGCGACGATGACGTTGTTCACGACGCTGACGTCGGCAAGGACGATGGAGAGGGCGCCGTAGCCGTCGACGCCGAGGAGCCAGGGGAGGAGGAGCTGCTGGATGAAGCCGAAGAGGATGAAGGAGACCTTGGCGACGGCGATGGCGAGGCCGCCGCGGCCGGCGGCGCGGGCGGTGGTGGGAGAGGGCGCGGGAGGAGGAGAGGAGGCGGGGGAAGGAGAGGGAGGGGGGGGCTCTGCGCGCGGCACGGGGCGGGTTGTCGCAGATGGGGGGGGTGGGGGCAAAGGTCGTGGGGGAGGGGGCGAGAGGGAGAGGGAGGGGAGGAAAGGCGTGAGATGGGGCTTGACTGGTCAGGCGAGGTGGATAGAGTTCGCGCCTGTCACGAGCCATTCCAGCTTAGCTCAGTTGGTAGAGCAGGCGGCTGTTAACCGCCGGGTCGCTGGTTCGAGTCCAGCAGCTGGAGCCATTCATCTCCGTTTGCGAACTTCGCAGCGGAGCGTTTTACAAGAGACCCTCGCGGCGCAAGCCTCGGGGGTTTCGCGTTTTCTCCCCGCAAGTCCGAGCGTTTCGCGCGCTGCGCGCGTCGCGGTGGTGCCCTCACGGGTACTCGCGGAGAGCGTCGAGCGAGCGCGACGAGGGGCTCGTGGGACGTTCTCCCGCGCCGTTCTTTGGCCCGCACGGGAGAGATTTTCGGAGAGGCGTTTAACAGCCGTACCCGGTGGTTGACAGCCGGGACGGCGCGCGACGGTAGGAAGCTGTCCCGGCTGTTGACCATTGGGTACGAGGTTCGCGAGGAGCCGCGGCACGCGCCATCTGCGGAGCTTCGCGAACCGATCGCGTGGGTCGAGCGCGTTGGCGCTGCCGCCCACGGGGGTGGAGCTGTTGATCATCGGGGCCGAGGTTCGAGCAGCGCGCTTTGGGCGCCCGCGCGTCGCGTGCCCTACTTCGAACGCGGCGGGCGGAACGACGGCGCGGCAGCGAGCAGTTCGCCCAGTCGTCCCTCCGGCAGACGGTCCCACGCTTCGGCAGGCAAGAGCGAGCCGAAGAGGCTCGCGTCGAAGACGTGCTGGCGGCGCATGACCCGATCCCATTGGAACGCGTCGTAGGTCCCCTCGAAGATGAGCTGGCGGACCTCGACGAAGGGTGGCTCACCCTGGGCTCCGTCCTCAAGCCACTTCCGCGCGCGCTGTTCCCAGAGGCTGCCCTTTCGATCGACGCGCCCGATCTGCTGCTCGAGGACGGCGGGGTTCCATTCAGCGTGGAACTGCACGACGACGCGACAGGACTCGTGGAGATTGAGCCCTTCACGTCCGACCTGGCTCTGCGCGATGAGGACCCAGGGGGACGCGCCGGGGCGATTGAACGCAGCCTGGAGGTAGCGCCGTGTCTCCCAGCGCGTCGCGCCCTGAAGCAGGCGCGCGTGGAAGCTCTGGCGACCATCGTCGTCCTCGAGGAGAGCGCGCAACGCCTGTTGTCGAAGCACCGCCTGTTCCTCGTCGGCGTCCTCGTCGCCGAGCTCTCCGAGCAGTGGGCGCAGCCGCTCCTCGACAAACTCGACGGTGAGCGCGTCGAACCGTTCGTCGGTGACCTCGTCGGAGTCCGAGGTCGTCGCGAGGAAGTCGTCCAGCACGAACGACACAAGGTGGTCCTCAAGCGCGCTCTCCAACTCGCGATCGACTGGAGCGCCGCCGAGCAACGCCGGGTCGGCCCGCCATGCGACGACCGGCTTCTTCGCGCGCCGACGCACCTTGTCCCTGAGACGCTCGTAGGCCTTGTGGCTATCGGCGAGCGCACGCCGCATCTCGGCTCCGTTGCCAGTCGCGAGACGCCCGGAGAGCACGCCCTCCGCGCGCAGGCGACCGAGCTGGCGAATTTCGACCGTCGATCCTGCGCGGTGCTCAGGGTTTTGACGTACGGCTGCCGAAGGATGCCCCGGTCGATGGGGCCTCTCGGGCTGTCATCTTCGACGGCGGTATCCCGACGGCGGCGCAGAAGGAGCTCTCGACGTGGGCGACGCTGGTGGAGCCCGCGGGGCTCGGTGCGTCGGTGGGGGCGTTCGAGGAGCACGGCCTCGGCGTCACCACCGCGTTCCTCTTCGGGCCGCTCGCCTCGGGGCAGGCTCCCGCCCCGCCGCTGTGCGCGGTCGATCACGTGCGCGTGCTTGACGACAAGACCGGCACAGCCACCGACCCGGACTACTTCGACGTGCTCGATCGCATCGTCGGGCACCTCGACAAGAACCCAGGGCTCTACTCTTACGTGAACATCAGCCTCGGCCCGTCGCTCGCCGTGGATGACGACGAGGTCACTCTGTGGACCGCGGCCCTCGACAAGCGCTTTGCGCACGGCAAGTGCGTCGCGACCGTCGCAGCCGGCAACGATGGTGCGCTGGATGAAGCCACCGGCCTCAACCGCATCCAGCCGCCTGCGGACGGTGTGAACGTGTTGTCCGTCGGTGCGGCGGACCGGCGCGGGAACGACTGGGGGCGCGCGGGATACTCCTGCGTCGGTCCGGGTCGCAGCCCGGGCATCGTGAAGCCTGACGGCGTGGCCTTCGGCGGGTCCGACGACGAACCGTTCGGCATCCTCACTCCGCAGCTTCGCGGCGGGCACACGCACGGCACCAGCTTTGCCGCGCCGTTCGCGCTTCGCTCTGCGGCGTCGATTGGTGCGCAGTTGGGAACACGGCTTGGGCCCCTCGCGATCCGCGCGCTCCTCATCCACCGCGCGCACACCGAGGAGCACCACGAGCTGAAGCATGTTGGGTGGGGTCGGTTCGAAGCGGACCCTCTTCAGCTCGTGACCTGTGATGACGACGAGACGTTGGTCGTCTTTCAGGGCGAGCTGCCCGTCGGCGAGCACCTCCGCGCGCCAGTCCCGATCAGCAACGTCACGTTGGAGGGAGACGTCCACCTTGCTGCGAGCCTTGTGATCGCTCCCGAGGTCGACCCCGAGCACCCCGGCACATACACACGCTCCGGGCTCGAGGTCGCGTTCCGCCCCCACAGCGCCAAGTTCACGAAGCCGAAGGAAGGCGCCAAGCCGGCGAAGCACGCCAAGACTCGGTCGTTCTTCTCGCCTGCGAACCTCTACGGACAGTCCGAGACCGCGCTGCGCGAGGACGGCCATAAGTGGGAGCCGTGCCTGCACCATGAAGAACGCCTCCGGTCCTCGTCGCTCGCCGATCCGTGCTTCGACATCTACTACCACCACCGCGAGAGCGGCATGAAGGTCGTTGACCCGCAGCCGATCCCGTACGCGTTCGTGGTGAGCCTCAAGGCGCCGAAGGTGAAGGACCTCTACAACCGCGTCGTCCGCGCCTACGCCCAGCAGCTCGTGCCGCTCCGGCCGCAGACCCGCATCCAGGTCCGCACGTAGGGAGCGCTGCGCCCCCCTTCGAGCGGGTGCGAGGGTCAGCTTCCGCAGGGCTTCTGCAGGCTTGGAAGCACCGAGCGTTGCGGTCTGCCCGGGCTCTGGTGTACGCTGGCGCCGGTTGGCAACCTCTGCCAACCGCTAACCCAGGTGGAGCCTGGTCCAATATGACGGACGAGATTCTCACGCTGCCCGAGGTCGCCCAGTTGCTCAAAGTCGCGGAGAAAACCGTCTACACGATGGCCCAGAAGGGCGAGCTCCCGGCGTTCAAGGTGCGCGGCCAGTGGCGCTTCAAGCGCGTCGATCTCGACCAGTGGATCGAGCAGCAGAAAGCTGCCTCCGCGCGCGACGACGAGGGAGGCGAGCCATGAAGCTCGACGACCTCAAGCGGGGCATCATCGTGCGCGGGCCGATGCTCCCGGAGCCCGTCGAGGTGCTGGTGGTCACGCCGCTCGGCGACGCCGTGAAGGTCGTGGGCTCGGGCCAAAAGACCGGCCAGACCCACAACCGGGTACTCCACGCCCAGCAGCTCGCGCTGCTCGAAGCCTCGCCCCAGAGCGAACCATTCGACGGCGAACCGCTCCACTTCAAGCTTGGCGTCGAGGCCGCGCGCCTCGGGCTCGCATACGAGTACGACCCGTACTTCTCCCTCTCGATCGCACGCGTCGACCCGCTGCCCCACCAGCTCGAGGCCGTCTACGACTACTTCCTGAAGCTGCCCCGCATCCGCTTCTTGCTCGCCGACGACCCCGGCGCCGGCAAGACGATCATGGCGGGCCTGCTCCTCAAGGAGCTGAAGATCCGTGGGCTCGCGAAGCGCACGCTCATCGTGGCGCCCGCGAACCTCACATTCCAGTGGCAGCGCGAGCTGAAAGACAAGTTCCGCGAGCAGTTCGACGTGATGCGCGGGGAGGTGCTGCGCACGCAGTACGGCCAGAACCCCTGGCAGGAGCACAACCAGGTCGTCACGTCGGTCTCGTGGATCTCGCGCGTCGAGGACGCGAAGGAGAGCCTGCTGCGCTCGCAGTGGGACCTCGTCATCGTCGACGAGGCCCACAAGATGAGCGCGTACAGCGCCGACAAGAAGACGCTCGCTTTCCAGATCGGCGAGGCGCTCTCGCAACGCACCGACCACTTCCTCCTGATGACGGCGACGCCCCACAAAGGCGATCCGGAGAACTTCCGCCTCTTCCTCAGCCTGCTCGACCCCGACGTCTACGGCGACGTGAAAAGCCTCGAGGAGGCGATGCGCCGGCACGAGGCGCCGTTCTACCTGCGGCGCCTGAAAGAGGCGCTCGTCGCGTTCCCCGATCCCGAGACCGGAGAGGTGAAGAAGCTCTTCACCAACCGCGACGTGCGCACGACCAAGTTCGAGCTCGATGGCGAGGAGTTCGACTTCTACGACGCCCTCACGCGCTACGTCGAAGACCAGTCGATCAAGGCCGCTGCCGCCGAGAACGTGCAGGCCAACATCCTCGGCTTCCAGATGGCGATGCTGCAGCGTCGCTTCGCGTCGAGCATGTATGCCGTGCGCCGCAGCCTCGAGCGCATGCGCGACAAGCGCCGCAAGATCCTCGACGACCCGGAGAGCTACCGGCAGCAGCAGATCGACCGCAAGCTGCCCGAGGACTTCGACGACCTGCCCGAAGACGAGCAGGCGAAGATCATGCAGAGCGCTGAGGAGACGGTGCTCATCGTCGATCCCATCGCGCTCCGCGAGGAGATCCAGCGCCTCGACAAGCTCGTCGAGCTGGCGCGCGCGCTCGAGAAGCGCGAGGTCGAGTCGAAGCTGGTGAAGCTCAAGCAGGTCCTGAGCGAGCAACAGATCTTCAGCGATCCGAGGATGAAGCTCCTCGTGTTCACCGAGCACAAGGACACGCTCGACTACCTCGCTGGCGACGGTAAGGACGGGCGCCCACTCGGCAAGCTGCGTGAGTGGGGCCTGACCTGCACGCAGATCCACGGCGGCATGCCCATCGGCGACCGCGACACGCCCAACACGCGCATCTACGCTGAGCGCGAGTTCCGCGAGGACGCTCAGGTGCTCGTCGCCACCGAGGCGGCTGGCGAAGGTATCAACCTCCAGTTCTGCTGGTTGATGATCAACTACGACATCCCGTGGAACCCCGTGCGCCTCGAACAGCGCATGGGCCGCATCCACCGCTATGGCCAGCAGAAGGACTGCCTCATCTTCAACTTCGCGGCGGTCAACACGCGCGAAGGGCGGGTCCTCGAGAAGCTCCTGATGCGGCTCGCCGAGATCAAGGACGAGCTCGGCACCGACAAGGTGTTCGACGTGGTCGGCGAGATGCTGCCGTCCAACGCGCTCGAAAAGATGTTCCGCGAGATGTACGCGAAGCGCCTCGACGTCACCGACATCTCGGACCGCATCGTTAAGGACATCGACCCGGAGCGCTTCAAGCGCATCACCGGTTCGACGCTCGAGGGCCTCGCGAAGAAGGAGCTGAACCTCTCGGCGCTCGTCGGCAAGTCGGTGGAGGCCAAGGAGCGCCGCCTCGTGCCCGAGGTGATCGAGGACTTCTTCAAGACGGCGGGCCCCATCGCGGGCGTCCACCCGTCGCCCGTGCGTGGCAAGGACCACGTCTACAAGGTCGGCAAGGTGCCGAAGACGCTCACGACGATCGGTGAGCGGCTCGAACCCCGCTTCGGCAAGCTCGGACGCGAGTACCAGCGCGTCGTGTTCGACAAGCGCCTGCTCGGCGACGACGCGACGCTCGAGTGGGTCACACCTGGGCACCCGCTCTTTGAGGTGGTGCGCAGCGACGTGACCGATCGCGTGGACGATGACCTACGCCGTGGCGCGGTACTCTGGGACCTGCACGCCAAGACACCGTACCGGCTCGACGTCTACGCCGCGTCGATCAAGGACGGTCGCGGGAACACGCTGCACAAGAAGCTCTTCGTCGTGCGCGCCGAGGTCGACGGAACCCTCTCGCTACGGCAGCCGACGCTCTTCCTCGACCTCATCCCTTCGACCAAGGGCACGAAGGCTCCCGAGGTTCCTGGGCTGCCCGAGCGCGATCTCGTCGAGGTCCACCTCGTCCAGAACGCGCTCACGCCGTTCCTCGCCGAGGTGCAGGGCCCGCGCACGAAAGAGAACTCCGTCGTGCGCGAGCACATCGAGATCTCGCTCAACACGCTCATCGACAAGCAGCAGATCAAGCTCGGCGAGCAGCTCGAACGGCGCGTCGAGGGCCAGGTCATCCCGGCCATCGAAGGCAACATCAAGCAGGCAGAGGACCACCTCGACGAGCTGAACGCGCGCCTCGAGCGCCGTCGCCACGAGCTCGAGATGGAGCGCCACTGCATGATCGGAGATGTGCAGCACCTCGGCCGCGCCTGGGTGCTCCCGCATCCCGATCGCGAGGCGCCGAACATCGCGCCGATGGTCAGCGATCCGGTGATCGAGAAGATCGCCGTGCAGGTCGCGATCGACCACGAGCGCGCGCTCGGATGGGTGGTCGAGAGCGTCGAGAACGAGAACCGGGGATACGACCTCCTCTCGAAGCGGCCGCACCCGAGCGAGCCCGGCGTGTTCGTGCAGGCGCGCTTCATCGAGGTGAAGGGTCGCTCTGGCACGGGCGAGGTGGCGCTCACCGCGAACGAGTACCGGACCGCGCAGCGGCTCGGCGACGACTACCACCTCTACGTGGTCTTCGACTGCGCGACGACGCCGAAGCTGAACACGATTCAGAATCCGGCGAAGCTCGGATGGGAGCCCGTCGTGAAGGTCGAGCACTACCACGTCACGGCTAAGGCGATCTTGGAGGCCTCGCGTGGCTGACCCCAGAAACACTCTCCAGAGCAAGTTCGTGTCGAATCACCGGCACGCAAACTTCGGTAACGTCCTCACGCACCTGCATGTGCATGGCTTTCGCCTTCACTCGGGTTCGAACCTCGAATTCCGTAGCCCGATCACCGCCTTCTGCGGACCGAACGGCACGGGGAAAACGACCCTCCTTCAGTTGGCCGCGTGCAGCTATCGGCAAGGCGACAAGGGCTTTCAGCTTCGTGATTTCTTCGCACTCGGTGCTCTCGACCCGACGCCGTTCAAAGCCGATGCGAAGCTGACGATCGGAACTTGGCAGGCGGACGCCAAGACGCGCGAGATCACCCTAACTCGACGTACAAGTCGCTGGTCGGACTACCGCCGACGAGACGAACGAGAAGTGCTCTTTCTCGGTGCCGCGGAGTTCCCTCCGCGCGCCGAGGAACAAGGATTTGCGTTCCGGCAAGCCGGCCGTCTCGTGGTTGCCACGCGAACGCCTTGCTCGTCGAACGTCACGACTTCCGTCGGCAAGGTCCTTGGTACTCACTACGACCGCGTCGAGCGCGCAGGTGTCTCGTTGAAGGCGCGCTCTGGGACCATCTTGGCGGCCGGGAGGGGCTCGCTCAGCTACTCCGAGAACCACATGGGGTTCGGAGAGTGCCGCGTTCACAACCTCATCGACAGGCTGGAAGCGCAGTCTTCGAAGTCGCTCATCCTTCTTGAGGAGCCCGAGATCTCGCTGCACCAATCCGCCCAGTTTCGGTTTGGTGAATACCTCGTAGATCTCGCACTCCGAAATGGCCATCAGATCTTGCTCAGCACCCACAGCGAGCATCTGCTTCGAGCCTTGCCTCAGGTGTCACGCATTCTGATCGTGCGTGACAACACCAGCGGGGTTCGAGTGCTTCCGGGGTTGGCTTCGGCGCAGGTGGCAAGCGTTCTGACGGATGGGCATGACAAGGCACTGAGGGTGCTGGTTGAGGATGATGTGGCAGCGGCCATCCTCGCGGAGGCGCTGGCGAAGGCAGAGCCTGAACTGTTGAAGACCACCGCAATCGTGATTGGTGGCTATCGCGACGAGAAGGACCAGAGCGTCGGCGGTGGCAAGGAGGCCATCACGGCAGCCATGAAGACGCTACGTGATTCAGGTCTTCGCATCGCTGCGGTGCTCGACGCTGACGCCAAAAAGGACTCCAAGAATTTCGTCTTCAAGCTTCCTGGGACGATGCCGCCCGAGAAGGAGGTTTTTGCCAACTCGGCCGTCAAAGCTCTCTGGGCGTCCACCTACAGTTTGGATGTCGACTCCTTCCTCGCTGAGCTCGTTGGAGTCGATCATCACGGCTGGTTCGATCGTCTGGCAGATCGCGTTACGCGGGACCGAGCGTTTCTCGTTGGTGAAGCGTGTCGCGCGTATGCGGCCAGCATCTCATTCGACCCTCTCGTAGAACTCCTCAGAGAGGCGGCGTCAAAGAAATGAGCGCTCTGAATCTGCACAGCCCGAAGCGCCTGATCGAAGTCGATCTGCCGATCCGAAGGATCTCGGAACACGCACGCCGAGAGAAGTCGATCCGACACGGACATCTCTCGACCCTCCATCTCTGGTGGGCGCGCCGACCGCTCGGAGCCTGCCGAGCCGTCCTTTGCGCCTCGCTCTGGCCGGCTCCAACGGATGGGGATTGCCCCCCGGCGTTCATCACTGAAGCACGTCGACTGGTCCATGCATGGGCGACGGACAACGCCGGAAAGTCCAGCCCCGAATCGTTTTCTCGGCTTGTTCGCATTCAGAAGAACCCCGAGATCCTCGCGGACGCCGGCGAACTGCAGAGAGCGCTTCTTGACTTCATTGCCGACTTCGCGAACTGGGATAACTCGACTGACCAGGCGTACCTACGAACTGCGCGCGCTCTCACGGCATCTGCACACCAGGCGCTCTCGGGTGGTTCTGCCCGACCGGTCGTCGTCGATCCATTTGCAGGCGGCGGTTCGATCCCGCTCGAGGCTCTTCGGGTCGGCGCAGATGCGTTCGCAAGCGACCTCAACCCCATCCCCGTTCTCCTGAACCGGGTCCTGCTCGAGTACGTCCCCAAGTTCGGTGCTGACCTGGCGACTGAGCTTCGCCGAGCTGCATCGAGGCTAAGAGAACGTGCTCTTGCCGACGTCCGAGACGTTTACCCTCCAGAATCAGAGGGCGGGGTTCCAGCCGCCTATCTCTGGGCGCGGACTGCACGATGCGAAGGTCCGGGCTGCGGCTACCTGGTTCCCCTCCAGAGATCGCCGTTGATCTCGGGTAAAGCGAAGCCCCGGTCGATTGTTGAGCTGCGCCCGGACGCGAAGCGGCTGACGTTCGACTGCGCCGTCGTGGAACTGTCCGCCTCGGCACGGGTCCCTGACGGGACCGTCAAGCGTGGTGCTCTGTGCTGCCCTGCCTGTGGCTACACAACGCCGGCGGACCGAGTACGCGCACAGTTCAAGGGCCGTCGGAGTGGAGCACGCGACGCGCAGCTTCTTGCGGTGGTCGTGTCCGACCCCAGAACTACCGGGCGAAGGTTCCGCTCACCGACTCCTTATGATCTCGATGCGGTCGCGATCGCCCAAGGTCGGCTCAATGTCCTTCCCGCCATCGACGGCCTCCCGGCTGTTCCCGATGAGCCGCTGCCGTATTTGCGCAGCATCTTCAACATTCACCTCTTGGACGCGACCACGTGGGGCGACCTCTTCACCGCACGGCAGGCCCTCACATTGTCGACGCTTGCGAGGCACTGCCCTGAGGCGTGCGAACCGATCAAGGATATGGAGCTCAGACAGGCCGTGCAGACCTGCGTCGCTCTTCTTGTCGATCGGTGTGCCGACTACTGGAGTTCGCTTGCACGGTGGGTTGGCGAGTTCGTGGCGAACACGTTCGGGAGGCAGGCGCTTGGCATCATCTGGGACTTCGCCGAGGTGTATCCGTTCTCCGACAGTAGTGGCAATTTTGACGGTGCGCTTGAGTGGATTGTTCGCGTCATTGAGCGAGAAGCGCTCTCACAGAGCCCGACCGGTTCGGCCGTAGCAGCGTCTGCGACAGCGCATCCCCTGCCAGATGACAGCGCAGCACTCGTATTTACCGATCCACCGTACTACGACGCTGTCCCTTACGCAGACCTATCCGACTTCTTCTTCGTTTGGCTGAAGCGGTCGCTGCGTCGCGTCCACCCTGACCTCCTTGCGCCTCGGCTGACCGAGAAGCGAGGAGAAATCGTTCAGCTTGCCGAGCGAAACAAGGACTACGCGTTCAAGACGCGTGAGTACTTCGAGACCGAGATGCGCAAGGCGATGGCCGACGCCCGCCGCGTCTTGGCTCCGAGCGGACTCGGCGTTGTCGTGTTTGCCCACAAGACGACTGTCGGATGGGAGACGCAGCTCCAAGCGATGATTGACGCGGGGTGGATTCTAACTGCCTCCTGGCCGATCGACACCGAGCGCCCCGGGAGGCTGCGAGCTAACAACGCCGCCGCGCTTGCTTCTTCGGTCCACCTTGTGTGCCGTCCTCGTGAGAATCCCGATGGCACTGCTCGAGAGGGCGATGTCGGCAGTTGGCGCGAGATTCTTGCCGAACTGCCCGTTCGTATCCACGAATGGATGCCTCGACTGGCTGCAGAGGGCGTCGTCGGTGCGGACGCCATCTTCGCGTGTCTCGGCCCGGCGCTGGAGGTCTTTTCCCGGTACTCGCACGTGGAGAAGGCAAGCGGAGAGCGTGTCCTCCTGCGCGAATACCTCGAGCAGGTTTGGGCCTGCGTGTCGCGCGAAGCCCTTGCGACTGTATTGCGCGATTCTGACGCTGGTGCGCTCGAGCCCGACGCGCGGGTGAGCGTTATGATGCTCTGGACGCTCGGCGGGCGAGGCGGTGACGATGGGCCCCCGGAGGAGGTGGCCCCTGATGTGGATGGCGACGACGAAGACGAAGCCGGTAGCAAGGCCAGCGGTACCGGATTCGTTCTCGAATACGACGCTACCCGCAAGATCGCGCAGGGCTTGGGCGCTCGTCTCGACGAACTCCAGCAGGTTGTCGAGATCAAAGGGGACAAAGCGCGATTGCTCGGCGCCATCGAACGGACGGGGCATCTGTTCGGCAGGACTGAAGGGGTCCCGACTGCGAAGAAGGCTGCGAAGAAGAAGCAGATGACGCTCTTCGGCGACCTCGACCAAGCAGCCGAGGCGCAGGGATGGGGCGAGGTTGGCGCGCCCAAGGCGGCCACCACGACGCTCGATCGCGTCCACCAGGCGATGCTGCTGTTCGGCTCGGGACGCGGCGAGGCCCTCAAGCGCTTCATCGTGGAGGAAGGCGTCGGCAAGCAGCCGCAGTTCTGGAAGCTCGCGCAGTCCCTCTCCGCGCTCTACCCCGGTGGTACGGACGAGAAGCGTTGGGTCGACGGCGTCCTCGCACGCAAGAAGGGACTCGGCTTCTGACGATGGCGACCAAGCGCTTCGATCCCAGAAAGCTCATGGAGCTGGCCGTCGACGTGATGGTCCGATCGACGCAGGAGCCGCGCGGCGACGGCAAGGCGAGCCCGCTCGTCGGCGCCGTGCTCTGGAACGACGGTGTGACCGACACCGCGAGCCGCAGCGAGCTTCGCGACGGCGACCACGCGGAGTTCACGCTCCTCGAGCGGAAGCACCGGAGCGACAAGCTCGACGACGCCGTCCTCTTCAGCACCCTCGAACCCTGCGCCCCTGGCGCGCGCAAGCACCCGAAGCTCTCCTGCGCCGAGCGCATCGTGCTCGCTCGCATCAAGGAGATCTGGGTCGGCGTGGAAGATCCCGATCCGACCGTTGACCGCAAGGGCATCAAGTACCTGCAGGACAGCGGCGTGAAGGTGCACATCTTCGACCGCGATCTGCAGGAGCGCATCCGCGCGACGAACCGCAAGTTCATCGCGCAGGCCGAGGTGCGCGCGGCAGCAGCACGCGAAGGCGGCGGCAAGCAGCCCGCATCGCTGTCCGAGTTCGAGGGCCCCCAGCGTGGCGCTACCCTCGGCGATCTCGATGCCGCGGCACTGAAGGAGTACCGCGCGACGTTCGACAAGGGCACGCGCACGGTCGCCGAGTTCCACAGGCGCCTTGCTAAGCAGGGCCTCCTCGTCGAGCAGAAGGGCAAGTTCGTCCCGACCGGTTTCGGCACACTGCTCTTCGGCAAGCAGCCGCGCGAGCTGCTTCCGCAAGCAGGGCTCCTCGGCACTATCACCTACGAAGACGGCCGGGAGGAGCCGCGCGACTTCGTCGGCCCCGCCATCGAGGCTCCCGACCAGGCCATCGCATGGCTGAAGGACAAGCTGCCGAACCCGATCACCCGCACATCGGCCAAGCGCAAGGAGGTCCGCGAGACGTTCTACGAGCTGCTTCGCGAGGGCATCGTCAACGCGCTGGTGCATCGCGACTACGCGATCAAGGGCGCGAAGTGCCAGCTCATCGCCAGCCCGCACAAGGTCGTCGTGATGAGCCCCGGTGCGCCCGTCGAGCCGATCACGATGAAGCAGCTCGAGGCCTTCGACGCGCCGATGCTGAGCCGCAACCCGGTGATGCACTTCGTCTTCGGCAAGATGAAGCTCGCCGAGGAGCGTGGGCTCGGCCTGCGCTCGATGCGCGAGCGTGCGTCGGCTGCGGGGCTGCCCTTGCCCTCGTACACGTACAAGGGGCCGTACGTCGTGCTCACGATGTACCCCGACGCCGCCTCGGTCACGGCGGACGTCAGCGACAACAAGGCTCTCACCGAGCTGAGCGCCGCGGAGCGCGTGGGCTGGGCGTGGCTCGTCACCCGCGAGCGCGCCACGTCGCCCGAGTACCAAGAGGCGCTGGAGCTCCCCAACCGCACGGCGCTCAACCACCTCAAGCGGATGACCGAGCTTGGGCTGCTTCGTCGAGTCGGCGCGGGCCGGGCGACCTACTACGAGGTGGTGCGCCCATGAAATCCTGCCATGAATCTCGCCACGATGGCGGGATGCCTCAGAGGCAGGCGCGCCCGCGGGCGTATCCCGCCATGAATCCCGCCACGATGGCGGGATTCAGGCTCGCGGCGTTCCCGTGCGTGGAGACGCCCCTCTGATGCTCGCGACCGAGACCTACCCGCGCCGGCTCATCGAGGTCGATCTTCCAATCGCCCAGGTGTCCGAACACGCGCGCAATGGGCGCTCGGTCCATCACGGCCACATCACCGCGATCCACATCTGGTGGGCGCGCAAGCCCCTGCCGTCGTGTCGCGCAGCCGCCCTGGCTGCCTCGCTGATCGATCCCCTCGATCCCGCGTGCCCCGACGCGTTCAAGGCACAGGCACGCGACGTCCTCGGGCAGCTCTACGGCACGCCGTTCGACGGCGACGGCGAGGCGCTCAGGCGCGGGCTGCTCCGGTTGGTCTCTGACTTCGCGTCGTGGCAGCGCGCTACCGACCCGGCCTTCCGCGACGCCGCGCGCACGCTCGCATCGTCCGCGCACGCCTCACTGTTCGACGGCGGTCCCTCGTTCCTCGCCGATCCGTTCTGCGGTGGCGGCTCGATCCCGCTCGAGGGCCTGCGCCTTGGCACGACGTCCTACGCCTCCGACCTGAACCCGGTCGCGACGCTCATCAGCAAGGTCACCCTCGAGTACGTCCAGCAGTTCGGGGAGCAGCTTTTTAGCGAGGTGACGCGCTGGGGCACGCAGATCGCGAAGCAATCTCGTGAGGAGCTGCAGCAGTTCTATCCCGTCGTGACGGGCGCAGGAGCGCAGCTGCCCGTGGCGTACATCTCGTTCCGCCGCATTCAGTGCGAGGGTCCGAGGTGTGGCGCCGACGTTGTGCTCACCAGCAAGTTCCACCTGTCGCGCCGTGGCGAACGGACCATCGGCATCAAGCTCGCGGGCTGGGATGGGCCGACGCCTAGGTTCGAGATCGCCGAAGGCAGCCTGCGGTCGTTTCCCGAGCCGACGGTTCGGCGTGGCGCCGCGACCTGCCTGAAGTGCGGCTACACGATCCCCGTCGAGCGTGTGCGCGAGCAGCTCACCGCGCGCTCGGGTGGTGCGCCCTCCGCGCTACTTGTTGCCGTGGCCCTCGGCGGCGCCTCCGGGGAGCGCTCGTTCCGCGCGCCGACGCACGAGGACCACGTCGCGCTCGCAGCGGCCTCGAAGGCTGTGGCCGCGCTCGATCGGACGCAGGGCGACGAGCTTCCCGGCGAGCCGCTTCCGCCCATCGGCACGCTCGGCTTCCGCGTGCAGCGCTACGGCATGGTCCGCTGGCGCGATCTCTTCACGCCGCGCCAGCTCCTGACGCTCACGACGCTCGCGCGCCTTGTGCGTGAGGCGATGCCCGATGACCGCACGCCGAACGGTCTCGGCGTCGCCGTGCGCTCGTGCCTCGCGCTCGCGGTCGATCGGCTCTGCGACTACCAGAACACCGGCTGCTCCTGGAACCCGAGCGGCTCGGCGCTACCGCATCTGTTCACGCGGCAGGCGCTGCCGATCATCTGGGACTACGGCGAGGCGAACCCGCTCGCGTCTTCGTCGGGCTCGTGGTCGGGCGCGGTCGAGCACGTCGTCCGTGGCCTGCGCAATGCGCACGTCACGGCGGGCGGCCACGGCGCCGACGTCGGCATGGCCTCGGCAAGCCACCACCCGCTGCCGACGGACTGCGCGCACATCCTCATCACCGATCCGCCCTACTACGACGCCATCCCATACGCGGATCTCTCGGACTTCTTCTACGTCTGGCTGAGGCGCATGCTCGGCAGCGACCACCCGGAGCTGTTCAAGACGGCGCTCGTGCCACGCGAGAACGAGGCGATCGTCAACCCGGTCGCCGGCAAGGACCGCGACTACTACCGGCGCATCATGACCGCGGCGCTCGCCGAGGCGCGACGTGTGACGCGCCCCGATGGCATCGGCGTCATCATCTTTGCGCACAAGTCGACGAGCGGTTGGGAGGACCTCCTCGCCGCAATGATCGACGCGGGTTGGATTATCACCGCCTCGTGGCCCATCGACACCGAGAACGCCCCGCGCCTGCGCGCACGGAACTCGGCGGTTCTCGGATCGTCGATCCACCTCGTGTGCCGCCCACGCGAGCACCGCGACGGACGCCTCATCGTGGACACTGTAGGCGACTGGCGCGACATCCTCTCAGCCCTCCCGAAACGCATTGCCGAGTGGATGCCGCGGCTCGCCCGCGAGGGCATCGTCGGCGCCGACGCGATCTTCGCGTGCCTCGGCCCCGCGCTGGAGCTGTTCTCGCGCTACGCCCGCGTCGAGAAGGTCTCCGGTGCCATCGTGCCACTCGAGGAGTACCTAGAGCAGGTCTGGGCCACCGTCTCGCGCGAAGCCCTCGCGATGATCTTCGACGAGGCCGAGACCACAGGGCTCGAAGAGGACGCGCGCATCACTGCGATGTGGCTCTGGACGCTCGCCGGCCCGGGCTCGTCGAGGGGCTCGGAAGCCGGAGACGACGAGCCGGCTGGCGACGACGAGAACGCCGATAGCGAAGGAGCGCTGGCTGGCTTCAGTCTCGAGTACGACGCAGCTCGCAAGATTGCCCAAGGGCTCGGTGCGCGCCTCGAATCACTCGACCACGTGGTCGAAGTGAAGGGCGAGACCGCGCGCCTTCTCGCGGTTGCCGAGCGCACGAAGTACCTCTTCGGCGGTGCCGACGCGGTGCCCGCGCCGAAGCGGTCGTCGAAGAAGAAGCAGATGTCGCTCTTCGCCGAGCTGGAACACGCTGCCGACGAGCAGGGCTGGGGCGACGTCGGCTCGCCCAAGGCAGGCGCCACCTCGCTCGACCGCGTCCATCAGGCGATGCTGCTCTTCGCCTCCGGGCGCGGTGAGGCGCTGAAGCGCTTCCTGGTGCAGGAGGGCGTCGGCCAGGGCCCGCTGTTCTGGAAGCTCGCCCAATCGTTCTCGGCCCTATACCCAAGCGGCTCCGACGAAAAGCGCTGGGTCGATGGCGTGCTTGCGCGCAAGAAGGGGCTGGGCTTCGGATGAGTGCGCTGGCCACCAAGTGGACGTCGCAGTTCTTCGAGACACTCGGAGACGACCGGCTCGCCGCCGACGAGCTTCGGGAGGCGTCCGTGCGCTCCGACCTCGCGCGGTGGACGTCGGCGCTCACGAGCGTGGTCGTGCGCTCGTTCGAGACGCTGGGCTGGGCAGCCGCTGGCAAGGGCCATCGCTGCACGGTCCTACCCGTGAAGCGCAACGAGTACCTCTCGCAAGACGTGATGGCGTTCTCGACGCCGGGCGAGGGCTGGCGCTTCCCGCTCGCGGTGTGCGAGCTCGAGAACTCGGCGGACGCGGACCTCGTCGCCTACTCGCTGTGGAAGGTGCTCTGCGTTCGGTGCGGTCTGCGCGTCGTCGTCTGCTACCGGCCCGACGCCGCAGACGGCCCCGCGTTCGTCGCGTCGCTCGCGGGCGAAGTGATCGAGGCCATGCCTATCGCCGAACGTGCGTCGCTCGCCGGCGAGACGCTGGTGATCGTCGGCTCGCGCAACGACGCGGGGACGTTCCCCTACGGATTCTTTCAGGCGTGGAAGCTCAACTCCAACACGGGGCGTTTCGAGCGCTTCGCGCGGCAGTGAAAGTGAGAACAACATGGCAATGAAGCCCTGGTACAAAATCGTCACCCCGCGCGAAGATCTGCGCGAAGGCAAGCCGCTCGACGCGTCTGAATTCGCGGTCCACCTCGACCACGTTCGCGATGGGCGCGCGCCGGCTGTGTACCAGAACCCGGCCGAGTTCTTCGAGCGCACCTTCCTCACGAAGAACCTGAGCGAGCTCACCGCGCAGGTCGTGCGGCGCCTATCGGGCGTGAAGGTCGAGACCTCGGCCATCTTCAACCTCTCGACGCAGTTCGGTGGTGGCAAGACCCACTCGCTGACCTTGCTCTTTCACCTCGCCCAGAACGGCGACGCGTCGAAGTCGTGGAAGGGCGTGAGCGGCATCCTGCAGAACGCGGGCGTGACCACCGTGCCGAAGGCGGCGACGGCCATCTTCGTCGGAACCGAATTCGACTCCATCACCGGTCGCGGTGGCCACGACGGCACGCCGCTGCGCAAGACGCCGTGGGGCGAGATCGCCTTCCAGCTCGGCGGCGAGGAGGGCTTCAAGCTCGTCGAGCAGCATGAGAAGGAGCTGACCGCGCCCGGAGGCGACGTCATCGAGCGCATGCTCCCGAAGGGCAAGCCGACGCTCATCCTGTTCGACGAGCTGATGAACTACGTGAGCCGCAGCCGCAAGAGCGGGCTCGCCAGTCAGCTCTACACGTTCCTGCACAACCTCTCCGAGGTTGCGCGCGGCCGCGACAACGTGGTGCTGGCTGTGTCGATCCCGGCATCTGAGTTGGAGATGACCGCGGAGGACCAGTCCGACTTCGAGCGCTTCAAGAAGCTGCTCGACCGTCTCGGCAAGGCTGTGATCATGTCGGCCGAGGCCGAAACCTCTGAGATCATCCGCCGCCGCCTCTTCGAGTGGCAGGGGCTGCCGAAGGAGGCCATCGCAACCATCGAGGAGTACGAGGCGTGGCTGCAGGCCAACAAGCAGCAGCTCCCGAGCTGGTTCCCGGTCGAGAACGCACGCGAGGCGATGAAGGCCTCGTACCCCTTCCACCCGTCGCTGCTCTCGGTGTTCGAGCGCAAGTGGCAGGGCCTCCCTCGCTTCCAGCAGACGCGCGGCGTACTGCGGCTACTCGCGCTGTGGGTATCGAAGGCCTACGCCGAGGGCTACAAGGGAGCGCACAAGGACCCGCTCATCTCGCTCGGGACGGCGCCTCTCGAAGACCCGCTGTTCCGCGCGGCGCTCTTCGAGCAGCTCGGCGAGGCACGCCTCGAGCCCGCCGTGACCACAGACATCGCCGGGAAGGACCACGCGCACGCGCTGCGGCTCGACACGGAGGCGACGCCCGAGCTGAAGAAGGCGCGGCTTCACCGCAAGGTCGCGACGACGATCTTGTTCGAGTCGAACGGAGGTCAGCAGCGTGGGGAGGCGACCTTGCCCGAGGTGCGCCTGGCTGTGGCCGAGCCCGCGCTCGACATCGGCAACGTCGAGCAGTGTCTCGAAGCGCTGACCGACAGTTGCTACTTCCTCGCGGCCGAGAAGAACCGCTACCGCTTCAGCTTCCAGCCGAACCTAAACAAGCTCCTCGCGGATCGCCGCGCGAGCGTCAGCACGGCGTCGATCGACGAAGTGGTGCGCAAGGAGATCCAGAAGGTCTTCGGAGCAGGCACGGGCCTCGAGCGCGTCTACTTCCCGAAGAAGAGCAACGACGTGCCCGACCGCGCATTGCTCACACTCGTCGTGCTGGCTCCCGAAAACACTGCACCGGAGCCTGCGACGAAGAACCTGATCTCCACAATGACGACCGAGAGCGGCGCATCCTCGCGCACCTTCAAAAGCGCGCTCATCTGGATCGTGCCGGAGGATGCAACGACGCTCCTCGAGGAGGCCCGCAAGCTCCTGGCGTGGAAGGACATCGACGCGGACTCCGGCGAGCTGAAGCTCGATGAAACGCAGCAGCGGCAACTCACCGAGAACACCAAGCGCGCCGAGCGCGACCTGCGCGAGGCCGTGTGGCGCGCGTACAAGAACGTCTTCCTGCTCGGCGACGACAACTCGCTGCGGAAGATCGACCTCGGGCTCGTTCACTCGAGCGCGGCGGGCTCGCTGGTGGAGTTGATCCTCGCGCGCCTCCGGCAGGAGGACATCGTCGTCGAGGGCGTCAGCCCGAACTTTCTCACGCGCTACTGGCCGCCCGCGCTGCCCGAGTGGAGCACCAAGTCGGTGCGCGACGCCTTCTACGCCTCACCGAAGTTCCCGAGGCTGCTGAAGCCCGATGCAGTGAAGGACACCATCTCGCGCGGCCTCGACGCTGGCACCGTGGCATACGTCGGCAAGGCAGCCGACGGCGGCTATGAGCCGTTCGTCTACAAGCGCTCCCTCGGTTCCAACGACATCGAGATCGCCGAGGACGTGTACCTGATCGTCCGCGAGCGCGCGGAAGAGTACGTCGCCCAGAAGGCCGCGCCTGCGGCGCCCGCAGGCGCCACACAACCCGTCTCGGGTGGGGGAGCGGCTCCGTCCGGGGGCACGGCGAACCCGCAGCCGACGGGCATCCTGCGCGGCGTGACGCCTACGTCCACGACCACCACGGCAACGAGCGGAACTTCGGAACCGCCACCCTCCACCGAGATCGCCGGATTCCAGTGGACCGGCGAGATCTCGCCGCAGAAGTGGATGAACTTCTACACGAAGGTCCTCTCGCGCTTCGCGACCAGCGGCGGATTGAAGCTCACCGTCTCGGTCGATGTCGAGCCCCCTGGCGGCACCACGGTCTCGAAGGTCGAGGAGACGAAGGTGGCACTCCGCGAGCTGGGGCTTTCGGAGGACGTCGACCTCAAGCACCGCTGAGGGCCCTTATGGCACGCGCCACGAACGCAGCTTCGCAACAGTCGGTAATGTCCGTCGTCCGCTGGTACTTCGACGAGGGGCGCGTCGAGGGCGTGCCGTTCTACTGCGACGCGACCCGCATCGGCGCCTTCGCGGTCGAGCCCAACGAGCTCACGGAAGGCACGGACGCCGGCCTCTTCCGGCTCTTCGTCGCGCTCGCGATGTACCAGGCGCTGCGTGACGTCGTGATCATGCGCCAGCAGCGCTCGCTGCCGCGCGCCTCGATGCGCGTCGTCGCCGACGTCGCGACGGTGAAGCGGTCGATCTCGCGCCACGCCTGCCCGACGTTCGCCTCCGTCGAGGCCTTCGAGGGGGGCTGCGACGTCGCGAAGAACGGAGACGACATCGATTGCGGCACGTGCCCCGGCGCAGCCTGCCACGTGAAGGACGCGACGCGCGCCTTCAACCGCATGGGCGACATGGGCAAGCTGCCGACCTCGGCGTGGCTTCGAATCTGGCGGGGCGGTGGGGTGAAGGCGTTGCTCGACGCCGTCCGCCGTGAGGAGCAGTCGCCGACGAAGCGCGCCGTGCTCCTCGTCGAGCGGTTCGCTGCCGTTCACCGCGTCGGCCGGAAGCTCGCGACGATGTTCGTGAGCGCACTCTCGACGCCCGCGCTGGCACCGGGCCTGACGCCCTGGTTTCCGGAGATCGATGGCAACGAGCTGGTGGTCGTCGACACGAACGTCGCGCGCGCCGTCGACGCCCTCTGCGCGCCCGGCGGGGTGAAGACCTACGATGCACGCGAGCGGTGGGTGCTCGAGCAGGCCTCGAGGCTCGACCTCCGTGCGTTCGGGTCCGACCTGCCCGCCTATTCGCCAAGGCTCTTGCAGGAAGCGCTCTACGCCTTCTGTTCGAAGTCGAACCGCGTCGCGCGAGGGGACGCCTGCGCTGGACGCGGCGCTCCCTGCGCGGCGTGCGCACCCACGTTGTGCCCGTTCGCGCTTGTCGTCGCGACGTCTCGCGCTCAACACGTCGGAGAGCAATCAACGTCATGAGCGTCATCGACCGCATCAAGCGCGCCGCCGCCCTCACGCTCCGCACCGTCGAGTTCGGCTACTACCACGTGCTCCTCTCGACGGTGGATCGCGTCTCGCGCCTCCCGCGCAACACGACGGTGCCCGAGGCGATGCGCCTCTACCGCGAGAACATCGCGCTGAAGGCGCAGCTGGACGCGCTCGAGGCCGAGCTTGCCCAGCGCACCAAGCCCGCGCCCGTGCCGATGGCGACGCGCGCGTCGCAGGTCTTCGCGTACTTCCTCACGCGCGGTGACGAGCCCTTCCAGCGTTACTTCCTCTCGGCGTCGCTCAGCACCGTGAAGCGGTGGGCGACCCGGTTCCGCTCGCTGTTCCGACGTCGGAACGTCGGCGGGCGCCCGCCGCTCGACGAGAAGGTCGTCGAGCTCATCGTCACGTTGAAGCGCGAGAACCCGGCGTGGGGCTGCCGTCGCATCCGCGAGGAGCTGCGGCGCATGGGCATCCGCGTGAGCGAGCCCACCGTCTCGCGCATCCTCAAGGAGAACGGGTTCTCGCCTCGGCCGGGGCGGAAGCTCGACTTCGAGCGCGTGAGGTCATCTGCGAAGGACGCGCTCTGGGCGCTCGACTACTTCGCGGTGCAGACGGCCAAGGGCGTTTGGCTGCAGGCACTTCTCATCATCGACGTCCACACCCGCGAGCTGATCGACTTGCGCGTCCACGACGGCTGGGACGTCGACTCGGTGTGGACCATCCGCATGTTCAACGAGGCCTGCGCTCGCGAGAAGCGCTCGCCGAAGGCGGTGGTTCATGACCACGGCGCGCACTTCATGGGGCAGTTCGAGCGCCAGATGCGCGTCCTGGACATCGAGAACGAGCTCACTCCGGTCGGGTTGCCGTCGATGAACTGCTACGCCGAGCGCGCCATCGGCTCCATTCGCCGCGAGCTGCTCCGGCAGATCCGCGTGGCCGATGCGAAGGAGCTGCAGTTCTTCCTCGACGAGTACCGGCGCTACGCGAACACCGAGCGCCCGCACCAAGGCATCGAGGGGCGCACGCCGGAGGAGCGCTCGCAGGACACGCCGCTCGCCGAGCTCATCGACCTCGACACGGTCCGGCGTCGGAAGCTCGAGCGCCGCGAGTACGCTCACGGGCTGCTCCGGGGCTACGCGCTCGCCGAAGACGTCCCGTCGGCCAAGGCAGCCTGACCATGAACGCCGCCCACCCCACCATCGCGCCCCAGCTCCCCGGACGGCGCGAACGGGCGCCCTTTGTCCCGAGCCTGCGAGCCACGCCCGAGGCGGCCCGTTCGGCGCAACACGCGCCAACGTGGGCGCTCTGGTGGCGTTCTCCGACGCCCTCTCGGCCAGGCCGTGACGCGCTCGCGGAGCCCTTTGACGCGGCCGGCGGGGTTTCTTGGGATCTGGCTGAGGGCGCCCAGGTCGGTGCAAGGGGCCGTTCGGGACTCGAACCGGGCACGCTACGCTTGGCCCCCGCAGTCGTGGCGGGACTCTCGTCACCAACCTGACAAGAGCACCGAGTAAACACCGAGCCTCCAGGAGCGATCCTCGGGGCTCTTTGTTTTTATCTGCGAAAACCAAGGGGGTCGCGCGCTGCGCGCCGTATCGCGTGCGGCGCTCGCGTTCGCATGGAGAACGCCGAGGCGCGCTCATCAAGCGTCCGGGACCGCTCTCACGCGCCGTTCTCTGTCCCGCCCGGGGAGACTTTCGGAGAGCGCGTTTAACAACCGGGCCGTTCTCGTGGGACTCGGACCCGGCGTTTAGAGCGGCGGCCCAGATGCTTTGGTACGAGGATAGGCGTACGCAGCGCGATGCCCGAACCATCCTGCCGCATCCGTTGAAGAGATGCTGCCCAGCGCTTGGCCGAGGGCTTCGTAGACATCAGCCGTCGTACGAGGACCCTCCGCTTGGATGAAGTGCTTGATCTTGGCGCCTGCTTCCTCGACGGGTCTGACGTGCTTCTGGCTGCCGAGTGCATGAGCCAGAGCGCTCGCGGGCTCACGGTGGAGGACACCGCAGACTGGCCGCGGACCGTGCGTGACGCATACACGAAGCTCTCGGCGGGACACGTCAGCATCGACCTGTCGGAGACGGGTGAACCCTTCCGGGTGCCCGAGTCCGGTGTCGTCGACGACCACACCCGTGGCAAGATGGCGCGTACTGCCTACTGGTACAAATGCCTGCGCGACGGCCGGAGGCGCGTGCTCGACGGGCTGCCCCGTGTGAACGGGGTCGAACTCGATCCCGACGCCGAGCACCCGCGGATTCTCGCCGCCGTGAAGGAGATCGAGCGCTGGACGCAGCAGCGCGAGAAGGTGCTCGTGTTCGGTGTCTTCCTGCGTCCGCTTCGACTCCTCCGTGACGTGCTCAACGTTCGTCACGCCCTGCGCGCGGTCAGTGCGGGTCGGCCCATCGCCCACGCGGTTCACAGCGATGCCGCGCTGCTCGGGATTGCGGTTCGACAGCGCGAGCGCCTGTGGGACGAGGGGGCGCTTTCGGGTCGTTTGTCGATGCGCGACGTCACGGAGATGCGACGCGCGCTGGCCGATGGCCACAAGGCCTACGAGCGACTGCGGAACAAGGTGCACAGGCGTGCCAAGCAGCCAGTCGCCTCGTGGATGGGGGATCCATCGCTGTTCGGCGGTGCGCGGAGAGACAGCGCCCTTCAGAAGGCCCTCGAACATCACCTCGCCTCGTTCCTCCTCGAGGATGTTCTCGCGATGCGCGATGACGCCCACGAGACGCTCTCGAACAACGACGACGTCTCCGACGAGCGCGTCCACGAACTCTCGAACATCTTCGTCGAAGAACGCTTCCGCCCGCTGCTCGGCGAGCTGGATGGTGAAGACGTCGACGAAGATCAGGCTGCCTTCCGACAGGATGCCCTGCGAGCGCTCCTGGAGGATGACGATGTCCGCCAGAGCTTCCACGCACGACTTCTCCAGGGGGCGACGCGCTGGCAGACCCGGCGCTATCTGCAGGCCGCCTTCAACCGACCTGGCGCCTCGCCCGGAGTCCTCATCGCTCAGAGTCAGGTGGGACGCGAGGGACTCAATCTCCACGAGTCCTGTCGCGTGGTCGTGCAGTTTCATGCCGAGTGGAACCCTGCCGTCCTCGAGCAGCAGATCGGACGTGTCGATCGCAAGGGGAGCTTCTGGGAGCGGCGTGCTCGGTCGTGGCTTGATGCGGGAGCTCAGGGGGAGCCTCCGTTCATCGAGGTGCGGCAGCTCGTCTTCGAGGGCACGTATGATGCTTTCCAGTGGGATCGGGTGATGGGCCGGCAACATCACTTCGATGCGAGTCTCTTTGGTGCGCTCTTGCCGGCCGAGGCTTGGGAGCGGGTGCCGGAAGTGCGTTTGAGGGGTCTTCGGGAGGCGGCTCCTTCGTTTCAGCCGACGCTGGGTCGAGTCGTCAGGTCGACGTGAGAGGGGTCTTGGGTTCGGGGGGGCAAGCTGGTTGCGGCAGGGAGTGGCGTCGGGGGGATGTCCGTCGTGGAGGCGGTGGCTGGATTTGCGCGAGGCGCGCGTGGCGGAAGCGTGAGGTCCTTGCTGGTCGTCTTCCAGTTCCGTCCTGGCCTGTATGGGCAGCGCGCGCGTGGCAGCAGGTTGAGCGATCGCTGTAAGGCGGATCGCTGGATTGATGGCCTGTCGCCGTCGTTCTACGTGTCGAAGTCCATGCGCACCGCCCCGAGGCAGGCGTTGCGCGCCCCAAGGCAGGCGTTGCGCGCCCCAAGGCAGCTGCCGCCTACCCCAGGGCAGCTGCCGCCCGCCTCAGGGCAGCTGTCGCCCGCCCCAGGGCAGCTGTCGCCCGCCCCAGGGCAGCTGTTGCTCCCCCCAAGGCAGGCGTTGCTCGTCCCAAGGCAGGCGTTGCGCGCCCCAAGGCAGCCGCCGCCTACCCCAGGGCAGCCGCTGCTCGCCCCAAGGCAGGCGTTGCTCCCTCCAAGGCAGCCGCTGCTCGCCCCAAGGCAGGCGTTGCTCCCTCCAAGGCAGCCGCTGCTCGCCCCAAGGCAGGCGTTGCTCCCTCCAAGGCAGCCGCTGCTCGCCCCAAGGCAGGCGTTACTCCCTCCAAGGCAGCCGTCACTCCCCTCAGAGCCACCTGCTACTCCCCCCAGCCCCTCTGCGTCACCTTGATCCCCCCGCTACGCCTGCGGTATCGACCCTCTCGGCCCCATGGACAAGAAGCCGCGCATCTTCACGACCTCATTCGGGAGCGTGTATCCGCTCTACCTGCAAAAAGCAGCGAAGAAGGGCCGCATCAAGGAAGAGGTCGACGAGATCATCACCTGGCTCACGGGCTACACGGGTGACCAGCTTCAGCGCGTCATCGACGACAAGGTCGACTTCGAAGCCTTCTTCGCCCAGGCCCCCCGGATGAACCCGAACGTCGGACTCATCACGGGCGTCGTCTGCGGCGTGCGCGTGGAAGACGTCGCCGACCCGCTGATGCAGAAGATCCGCTACCTCGACAAGCTGATCGACGAACTCGCGAGGGGAAAGAAGATGGCGAGCATCCTCCGCCAGTAGCCAGTAACCCGTAGCCAGCAACGCGCGCGCATCGACCCCGACGCCCCAACAAACAAACCGGTGCCAACCGCGCCGCGCCCCTCGCCAGGGCCCCGCCCCTCGGTAGCCGACAGGGTGGCGCTGCCGGTCACCGGCTTCGCCAGACCGTGCTCGACCGTGCCCGCCATGCATACCCTCCCGGCCGCCTCGGACCAGCGACCCAAGCCGCTGCCGACCCCCCATGTGCACGCAAGCCCCTGATCTTGCTCACCTCTTCCCTGCTCCAGGCTCCAGCCCCCCCGCTCCGACCGGCCACCACGTGCGGTCGACGGACCCTCGACGAAAAAAATGTCGCGGCCATGTCGATCCCCCCCTGGCCCGTTCGTCGCCCCTTCAGAAGACGGTAGTCACCCCACGAGCGCGGGCGCTGCCCGCTCGCAGGAGTTCCACGGATGTCGAGGCTTCGGGTCAACGCATTCTCCATCTCGATCGACGGCTACGGCGCCGGTCCCGACCAGGATCTGGACAACCCGCTGGGCGTCGGAGGCAACGCCCTGCACACGTGGGTCCTCGGCACCCGGACCTTCCAGAAGCTCCACGCCGACTTCGCTGGCGCGCTGATCGGCGACCAGGCGCCTCGTGGAGGTGTCGACGACGACTTCGTCGCCCGCGGCTTCGAGAACGTCGGCGCCTGGATCCTCGGCCGCAACATGTTCGGACCGATCCGCGGCCCCTGGACCGACGAGGCCTGGAAGGGCTGGTGGGGCCAGAACCCCCCCTACCACGTGCCCGTCTTCGTGCTCACGCACCACGCTCGCGCACCCATCACCATGGAGGGCGGCACCACGTTCCACTTCGTGACCGATGGAATCCATGCCGCGCTGGAGCGCGCGAAGGAGGCGGCTTCTGGCAAGGATGTCCGAGTTGGCGGCGGCGTTGCCACCATCCGCCAGTACCTCACCGCGGGGCTGATCGACGAGATGCACCTCGCGATCTCCCCCGTGCTCCTCGGTCGAGGTGAACACCTCCTCACCGGGATCGACACGGTGAGCCTTGGTTACACGTGCTCGGAGCACGTCTCAACAGATCACGCCACGCACATCGTGCTGGCGAAATGACCCCAACGACACAACCACACAGAGGAGAAACAGCGATGAAGGTCATGGTCATTGTCAAGGCGACGGAGGATTCCGAGGCGGGGAACATGCCGAGCGAGCAGCTGCTCGCCGAGATGGGCAAGTACAACGAAGAGCTGGTGAAGGCCGGCGTGATGCTCGCGGGTGAGGGACTGCATCCCAGCACCAAGGCCAAGCGCGTGCGGTTCCTGGGCGACAAGACCACCGTCGTCGACGGCCCGTTCGCCGAGACCAAGGAGCTCATCGCTGGCTTCTGGATCTGGCAGGTGAAGTCGCTGGAGGAAGCCGCCGAGTGGGCCAGGCGCTGTCCTGGCGCCATGCCTGGACAGGAGTCCGAGCTCGAGATCCGACAGATCTTCGAGGCCGAGGACTTCGGCAAAGAGTTCACGCCGGAGCTGCGCGCCCAGGAGGAGCGCCTGCGCGACGAGATCGAGCGTCAGCAGAAGTCCTGACGGCGCGCTGCGAGGCCATCGAGGCGGTCGGGCGGAGCGAATCTGCCCGGACCGCGCGTCGCGAGCTTCTCGGCGATGGATGTGGTTCACTCGGCCCCGCACGGCAGAGGTTTCCGAGCGAAACGGTCGTGCCGCCCGTGGGACGCGGGTCGTTCTGCCTCCATCGATCGCACCGAGGACCGACATGCGAGCATTCCTTCTCACCCGGTACGGTGGTCCCGAAGTCGCCGACCTCCGTGACGTCACCGCGCCCGAACCCGGACCCGGCGAGGTGCGCATCGACGTGAAGGCGGCAGGCTTGAATCCCGTCGACTTCAAGATGCGCGAGGGCAAGCTGCGGGTCATCAACTCGTACGAGTTCCCGCTGGTCTTCGGCTGCGAGCTGTCGGGCGTGGTCGCGTCGGTCGGGGAAGGCGTGACACGGTTCCGCCCTGGCGATGACGTCTTCACCCGCGTCGCCAAGGAGCACCTCGGCGCCTTCGCCGAGACGGCGTGCGTGCACGAAGATCTCGTTGCAAAGAAGCCTGCGTCGCTCGACTTCGTTCATGCGGCGGCGGTCCCGCTGGCGGCGCTCACCGCGCTGCAAGCGCTGCGCGACGAACTCTCCGTCACGCCGGGCATGCGCGTCTTCATTCCAGGCGGCGCGGGCGGGGTCGGGACGTTTGCGATCCAGATCGCGAAGCACCTCGGTGCCACCGTCGCGACGACGGCTTCTGCGCGTGGTCGTGCGCTCGTCGAGCGCCTCGGAGCGGATGTCGTCGTCGACTACACGACCCAGGACTTCACGACCGTGCTGCGCGAGTACGACGCGGCCTTCGACCTCATCGGCGGCGACACGCTCCTGCGGGCCTTCGAGGTCGTCCGTCGTGGCGGCAAGATCGTCAGCATCGCGGGGCTCCCCGAGCCGTTGACGGCGACCCAGGATCTCGGCCGCGGTGCAGGCCTTGCGACACTCTTCTGGTTCGCGAGCGCGGGAATTCGCTTCCGCGCTTGGCGCTCGGGCGTCACCTACCGTTACCTGTTCATGCACCCGAGCGGAAAGGACCTCGAAGCGCTCGCGACTCTCGTCGACGCGAAGAAACTCGATGTCATCGTCGATCGCGTCTTTCCCTTTGCCGAGATTGCCGAAGCGTTTGCCTACCTCGAGAAGGGCCGCGCCAAGGGCAAGGTCGTCGTCGCGATCGGCTGACGCCTGAGCACCTTCGAGGCGGTCGACCTCGCATCGGGCCTGGTCGTCGTCGCGCCGTGGCGGAATCACGGGACACGCATGCGCAGAACAACGGTTCGGCTGGCCGCCCTGATGCACACGGCCGGTGACTTCGCCCGCTTCTTGATGCAACGACGTCAGGCCCGAAGCGGCGAGACATGCCAGATTTCCCGAGTGGATCGCGGGGTGGTGGGGTCACGACGAGCTTTGCTCGGCGGGGCGGCGGGGGCGCGTGCCCCTGCCGTGTGAATGAGGACTCCGTTCTGCGGCGATGCTCACAGAGCCGTCCCACCTTGGGCGTGGGGTGGAGGCCGGACCCGTGGTAAACAGAAGCATGAGCATCCGCCCGCTGCTTCGTCGACCTGGAGGCGCACCCACGCGCCATCACGGGCCGGTCGGCGGTTGCGGGCTCTTCGGGTAGAGCCTTCTCCCGTCGCCCGGCACCAGGCCGGGCGACGTGTTGACGCCCGGCCTCCGCGTTTCTCCAGAGAACTGAGGTCAGGTCATGTCGTCGTCACCGCCCATCCTCGTTGCAGCCGAAGACCGAGTGCTATTGCTGCAGCTCATCGAACAGCAGCCGACCACCGAAGTGACGGAGCTGCTCGATGCTGAGCTCGAGCGCGCTCGCGTCGTGCCCCGGCGCGACGTTCCGGCCGATGTCGTCGTGATGAACAGCGAGATCGAGTACGAGGACTCCGCGACGGGTCAGCGGCGTCGGGTGCAGCTCGTGGTCCCGGCCGATGCGGACACGAGCGCTGGACGGGTCTCGGTCCTGGCTCCGCTGGGTTGTGCTCTGCTCGGATTGCAGGTCGGGCAGGAGATCGACTGGCGCATGCCGGGGGGCCTGCGTCGTCTCCGGGTGATCACGGTGAAGCGTCCTGCGGAGCCGTAGGCGGTTCGTCGGCGCGTCAGGACGTCGGGCGTCTCCTCGGCGTCACCGGTAGGGCGGTGCCGCCGTGTGCCGCTGCACCAGCAGCGTCGTGATCTCACCGACTCTCTTGCTCCCGGTCGTCACGATGCGGCAGTGCACGACCCGTCCGGTCCAGTTGGACGTGATCTTCACTTTCCCGTGAAGTTGCAGATCCGGCGGCGCGGACTCGTAGATGACGCCCCCCTCATCGCGATAAGCCCACGACGGGCCATAGAGGATCCCGGTGCTGAGCTGGCGCACCATGGGACCCTCGACGTCGGCGTACAGGCCCCCTCGTGCAGCACGCAAGTACCAGACTTCGACGTCATGCCCCACAGGGATGGGCACCGCGCCGTGGATGTCGATACGTTGAGGTTGTTCGTTCACGGATGACCTCTCAGAAGGGGCACATGGCGGGTTGAGCGCTGCGGCGTTACCAGCGCGGACTGTGGAGTGAAAGCCAGGCCTGCAGCGCGGTTTCCGCAGCTTGCAGGGGTGCGCGCTACATGACATACAGCGCGCGAGGTCACTGCCCGTGAGTGGAAACGCGAAGACGATCCATCGAGGTGATCTGTTCTGGATCGAGCCCGATGCAACGAGAGGTTCCATCCCTGGCCATCGTCACCCCCACGTGGTGATCCAGGACGATGTCTTCAATCGTTCGCGCATTCACACCGTCGTCGTGTGTGCATTGACCTCGAATTTGAAGAAGGCGAACGAGCCTGGGAACGTCCTGCTCGAGGTGGGTGAAGGCCACTTGCCCACGCAGAGCGTCGTCGTGGTGTCGCAGGTGTCGTCGGTCGACAAGGAGAGCCTCGGCGAGTACATCGGGTCGCTGTCCGCCGAGCGCGTCGAGCAGATCGTGGATGGTCTGCGGTTCCAGCAAGCCTCTTTCTTCCGTCATTGATCTTTGCCTCGCGCCGCTCGTGATCTGCGCGGAGGGCTGGGAGAGGCCGCGACTCGATCGACCTCACGAGTCCTGCTGCCTTGCGGGCCCCTGCATCTACGCAGGTGTCAGCGTCCGAAACATGACGAGCGCGTCGACGTAACCGAGCGTGGGATGCAGGAAAGCCAGCGGGAGGCGGCCGACGATCTCGAAACCCATCGACTGCCATAGACGAATGGCACCTTCATTGGTGCTGACGACGAAATTGAACTGAATGGCGCGGTACCCTCGCGATCGCGCGTGCGCAATGGAGTGCTCACACATTCGTCGCGCAATGCCTCTCCCCCTTGCTGCGGTATCGGTCACGTAACCGCAGTTGGCGACATGAGCACCGCCGCCGAGCTGATTCGGACGAAGACAGTAGGTACCGACGATCTGGCCATGATCGTCGGCGACGAACGTCTCGTGAGCTGGCCCCATCCAGTAGGCCAGGGCGCTCGCCTCATCCATCCCACGAGGAAGAGCGTAGGTCTCACCCGAGCGGATGGTCGGGCCGAGGATCGACCAGATGGCTTCCTCGTCGTCTTGCGTCGCGGGTCGTAGGTGCATGGGGGGTCTGGGGTCGAGACGGAGGCCTTCTTCGCGGCCCGAGTCACTGGAGAGGGACGATGCTGCCTTGTGGCGTTGCGAAGCTGTCCAGGTAGACCTTGCTCCGATGGGTCGGGTGAAGCAGAAACGCGCAGTAGTGGCCTGGTTGCAACATGGCCATCTGCAATTCCGAGATGTACCAGGTGAAGGTCACCTGCTCGGCAACACGCTCCCCGACAGCGTACTGGCGTTCGCCCGGGATGCTCCTGGAGGTCTTCGCGGCGTATGGCTCGACGGTCAGTTTCATCTGGATCCAGCGCAGGTGGTTGACCTTGTTGGCGTACTGTCCGCGCGCGGTGTGGACGATACGACCCCAGCAGGGCAGGCCAGCCCGCACGGTCTCCTCGCCGACTCGCGCTTCCTCGAGTGCATCGCGGACACCTCGAACGCCCAGCCATGCGAACACGATCGCGAGCGCGACCCCCGAAAGGCCCAGGAGCAGCTCGCCTTCCAACCTCGGGACGGCGAGGACCAAGCTCACGACGGTGACGACCAGGCAGATGAAGCCGTAGACCAGAGCCTCCAGCAAGGGCTTGTGAACCGACCTGTAACCGGCGGGCTCAGGGTAAGGCCAGTCGGGACCAGCGCCACCCGCGCGGGGCTTGGGCGATTGCGAGTGCAATCGTGAAGCGGCATCCGTCATGCGGGCAGCTTGGCGAGGAAACGGAGCAGTGCGGCATTCACTTCAGCAGCACACTCCTGCTGCACCCAGTGTCCAGCGCCAGGGAGGATGAGGATCTCTTCGAGGTTCGGCACCAGCGCCTTCATGGTGTCGACCGGGCCGATGGCGCGCGTCGGGTCGTTCTCGCCGGTGAGGAAGAGGGCCGGCTGCTCGATCTTCGCCGTCGCGAGTTCGGGCAGCTCCTCCCAGTCGCGGTCCATGTTGCGGTAGCGATTGAGACCGCCACGGAAGCCGCTGCTGGTGAGCTGCTGTGCGAAGTAAGCGACGTCTTCTTCCGTGAGCCAGTCCGGCAGGGTGGTGGGCGCGTCGAGGTCCGTGAGGAACTTGTCGCCCTTCTTCTTGGCCTGTACCACCTCGGCGGTCATATCGAAGCTGGGAATCCCGGCGAGGATGGTGCGCACCGTCTTCGGTACGTCGGCCTCGAACTCGGCTTCGGCGACGCCAGGCTCCTGGAAGTAGAGGATGTAGAACCAGGTGTCGCCGAACATGTGCTTGAAGAGCTGCGTCGGGGGGAGGGGCGCACGGCCGAGGTGCGGGACGCTCATTCCGACGACGGCGCGGAAGCGGTCGGGGTGGAGGGCTGCGCAGTTCCAGGCCATGGCCGCGCCCCAGTCGTGGCCGACGACCACGGCGGTCTTCTCGCCGAGGGCATCGAGCAAGCCGACGTAGTCGGCGAGCAGGTTCTTCATGCTGTACGCCTCGATGGGCTGAGGTTTGTCGCTCTGCCCGTACCCGCGGACATCGGGGGCCACGGCGTGGTAGCCAGCGGCAGCCAGCGCGGTCAGCTGATGGCGCCACGAGTACCAGGACTCGGGCCAGCCATGGAGCAGGAGCACGAGAGGCCCTTGTCCGGCCTCGGCGATGTGCAGGTCGATGCCGTTCGTCTTGAGGGTGCGATGAGAGATGGCGTCGTTCATGTGAGTTCGATTCCTTCCCCGCTGAGGGCGTGTCGAGCGCATCGTAGACAGGGCCGAGCGCTGAGGCTCAATCTTGCGTCGTGTGTTCCCACCAGTGCAGAGCGACCGTCAGGAGGACCAGCTGTCGGCGCAGGCTCGGATTGGCGAGAGGCTGTCTCATCGGGTCGAACACCTCGATCTGCATTTCACGCACGATGTCGGCGGCGAGGAGCAGCTGGCCATCTCGCCCTAGCCAGGAGACGTAGCCGACGGGGGCGCGGAGGGAGTCCACGATGGCGTGTCGGAGCCAGAGGGTCTGGTCCTCGACGTCGAGCTCGCCGTTCCAGCACATCGGGGTCGTCAGGGTCTTCGTGGCGTCGACGTGGCGAGGGGGGCAGTCCACGCCGGGCGCCATCCAGAAACGGAGCGGCCTTGGCGCCTCCGGCGGGGTCCAGCAGCCGAAATGGGTGCGCGGGACCCCGGGGCCTTCAGGCTCCGTCGCGCAGAGGAGCCGACTCTCCGGCTCTCGCGCATAGGCGATCTCGAAGCGCACCTCGGTGCCATCGAGGCGCAGGCTGAACGTGGCTGAACTCTTCTCCGGCGTGATGCGGATCTCGTCCCCGCCGGGCAGGTCCCAGCGGAGCGGCACCTTGACGTACGGGACTCCGGGGGTTGCTTCGAGCACCTCCGGGGGGCCAGCGCGCATCGACCAACCAGGAGGGTAGGTCGTTGCGCATCCCGTCGAGGAAAGCAGTGCAAGGAGCCATGGGCGGCCGAGGCGGCGTGCGGAGGGAGCTGATGGAGAGGAGGGGCGAACCGAGCCCGCCACGGGGCGTCTGAGCGTGCAGGCCACCCCGCCTGGACTACCCCCCCCTGGACCCCAGTTCGACCTGCTTCCTTGGGCGCTAGCCGGGATCGGGGGCGGTGTCATGGCTCAGGGAGCGGTGATGGCCGAGAGCTTCGAGACCTCCTCGGCCGTCAACCGGAGCGAAGCGGCGTCGAAGAGGGGCCCGAGCTGCTCGATGGTGCGCGCACTCGCGAGCGGGGCGGCAACGACAGGCTGAGCATGCAGCCACGCGAGCGCCACGGCGGCCACCGAGGTTTTGTGCGCCGCGCTGATCTCGTCGAGCGCACCGAGGAGCGTGACGTTCTTCGGGTCGGTAAGGTACTTCCCCGCCGAACCCGCGCGCATGGAGTCGACCTTCTGACCTGGCCGGTACTTGCCCGTGAGGAACCCTGACGCGAGCGACCAGTAGGGCAGCTCCTTCAGCCCCTCCTTCTGGAGCAACGGGACGAGCGTTTTTTCGATGCCACGCTCGACGAGATTCCAGTGATCTTGCGAGAACTGGAAGGGTCGTAGCCCGTTGGCGCGCGAGAGCGCGAGCGCAGAAGCGAGTCGCTCTGGCGTGAAGTTCGACGCTCCCAGGGCGCGGACCTTCCCCTCTTTCACGAGCCGATCGAAGGCATCGAGATACTCGGCCTGCTGGACGTTCTGATCATCCTCGTGCGCGTAGTAGATGTCGACGTGGTCGGTCTGCAGCCGCCGCAGAGAACCCTCGATGGCCGTGCGAATGTTCGCTGGCGACAGCCCGGGTCGCTCTTTCCACTTCGCCACCTTGGTCGCGATGACGAGCTTGCTCCGGTGGCCGCGCGCTGCGAGCCACTCGCCGATCATCTGCTCGGACTCGCCGCCTTTCCGGCCTTCCGCCCAGGCTGGGTACACGTCCGCCGTGTCGATGGCGCGTCCTCCCTTGTCCACGAAGGCGTCCAGGATGCGGAAGGCGTCATCGCGCTCCACCGTCCACCCGAACACATTCCCACCCAGCACGATGGGGCCGACGTCGATGTTCTGCATGGTGTTCTCGTTCGCTTTGGCGCCAGCTGAAGGGGGCGGGGGTTCGGGCTGAAGCGACGCCGAGCTGCGTGGAGGCTCGTTCCCCGTGGTGGCTTGAGGCGTGCAGCCGAGGGTTGGCAAGGTGCCGGCCAGGCTTGCCAGGCCCATGGCGCTCAAGAAGGTGCGTCGGTCGAGGTGAGCTGCGTTCTGAGCCTTTTGTGCTGCGTGCTCCCTCCGCTCGGTGTCGTCCGTTCGCTTGTCGTTCATTGGCTTCTCCTCGCTGAGCATCCCTCTGTACCGCGTTCGTGGCGGTCGAGCCTCCTCTGTCGACACGTTCTCGCCATCGCGCGGTGCACGGGCTACGCCCTGCGTCGCTACGGCGACTCCATGCGAGCAATCCACGCGCTCAGGATGGCCTCCAGCGCAGCTCGCTTGGACTCGATGTCTGCGCTGCTGATGAGGGTCACCAGGCAACGATCCTCGGCGAGCCACTCCAGCAACCCTTCCGGGTCCTCGATACGCCCCTTCTGCTGGGCAGGCTTCTTCGCTTTGGCTCCTGTGTGGAGAATGAGCCGAACGCGATCCTGGGTGCGCAGGTTGAAGGTCGCGAAGTGTTCCGTCGTCCGGAAGCTGGGGGCGTTCCATTTGATCTCCTCGCGAATTTCTGGACTGACACCGAGGATGAGCTGTCGGACGACGTGAATCTCCTTCTTGAGAGGATGGTCGAGCTGGTCCAGGAAGGCCGTGACGGTGGCGCCACCGGGCTCAGGGATGCTGGTGCGTTTGCGAGGTGCAGCTGGTGATGCGCGCGGGGCTGCCGGCTTTTTGGTGCCCTGAGACGGCTGCTTGGTGGTGGTGGCTGCTTCGCGTCGGGACTTGGTGGCCATGCTCTTCCTTCGTGTGAGTCTATGGCGACATTCTCCCACGTATTTGTGCGGTTTCCTCGGTGGAAGGGAGCCATGAGGAGGCGCATTCCAGGCACTCTCCCCTAGACTCCCCGCGATGTCGCGCTACGAGCGAGGGCTCTACGAGGTACTCCTGACCGACGCTGTGGAGGCTCGACTCCGCGGACTGGATGCGCGTTTCGAGGCTCATCGAACCGGCCTCCGCGCAGCCGAGGCTCCCGACAGGATCGCGCTTCATCTTTCCCGCGTCATCGAGAGGGCCATTGCTTCGCTCGATGAGAAGGAACGGGCCAGCCTGGGGACGACCCTCGCCCGCCGCCTGATCGAGGTCGTCGTCGAGTCCGCGAGTGCTCCGGATCTCGGCCTCGAAAGCCCTCTCGAGGCTGGCGAAGTCCTGCGGGCGATTCTCGGGCGGCTCCCTGATGGTCGCCTCGAGTCCATCCCCGAGCCCCTCATCCCGCTGCTCGACACGACGCTGCTCACCAATGCTCCTGGTGAGCCGCGCGTAGGCCACCAGATCCTCGCAGAGAGCCGCTCGGCCGATCGCATCGATCTCGTGATGGCGTTCATTCGCAAGAGCGGGATCAATCCCATGCTGGACGCGCTCCGCGCCCACTGTGAAGCAGGTCGCGAACTGCGAATTCTCACGACCACCTATACGGGGTCGACGGAAGCCAGCGCGCTCGATGCGCTTCGAGCGCTCGGAGCCGACATCCGCGTTTCTTACGACACGAGCGGGACGCGGCTCCACGCGAAGGCGTGGCTCCTGCATCGTCGCTCGGGGTTTTCGACGGCCTACATTGGTTCGTCGAACCTCACCCAATCTGCCCAGATCAGCGGTCTCGAATGGAATGTTCGTGTGTCGGGGGCGCGGAATCCTGGCGTGATCGAGAAGGTCGCCGCCGTCTTCGAGAGCTACTGGAACCATGGCGATTTCGTGCCCTACGAACCTGCGCAGTTCGAGGCGCTCAGCCACGCGGAGGCGCGAACGACACCTCGCCTGATCCTGAGCCCCATCGAGCTTCGCCCGGAGCCATTCCAGGAGCGGCTCCTGGAGCAAATCGCGCTGTCGCGGCAGCAGGGCTACCACCGCAATCTGCTCGTCTCCGCCACAGGGACCGGCAAGACGGTGATGGCCGCGCTCGATTATGTGCGCCTCCGGAAAGAGCTACCGCGTGCGCGCCTCCTGCTCGTGGCGCATCGCGAGGAGATCCTCGAGCAGAGCCTCGCGACGTTCCGGTATGCGCTTCGAGACCCTTGCTTCGGGGAACTATGGGTCCGTGGCAACCGTCCGAGAGCCTTTGAGCACGTCTTTGCTTCGATTCAAAGCCTGCACGCCAATGGCTTCGCACACCTCGACCCGACCCATTTCGATGTCGTCATCGTGGATGAGTTTCACCACGCTGCTGCTGCTTCCTATCGCTCGATGCTCGGACATGTGCGTCCGGTCGAACTTCTGGGTCTCACGGCGACGCCTGAACGAAGCGACGGCCTGCCCATCCTCGACTGGTTCGAGCACCGCATCGCTGCTGAGCTGCGCCTATGGGATGCGATAGACCAGCACCGGCTGGTGCCCTTTGCGTACTACGGCATCCATGACGGGCTCGACCTCCGGGACATCCCCTGGAGACGCGGGCGTGGCTACGAGGTCGAAGGGCTCTCGAAGCTGCTCACAGGCAACGATGTATGGGCGCGCTTCGTCCTCAAGGAGGTAGCAAAGCGGGTGGATGCGCCTGCGCAAATGCGGGCGCTCGGCTTTTGCGTCAGCATCGAGCACGCGCGTTTCATGGCGCGGGTCTTTCGAGAAGCGGGGATTGCTGCAACGGCCATCTGGTCGGATACGCCCGCTCCAGAGCGACAGGCCGCCCTGACTGAGCTCGCAGAGGGCAAGACGAACATCCTGTTCTCGGTCGACCTGTTCAACGAAGGCGTCGACATCCCTTCGGTGGATACCTTGCTGCTGCTGCGGCCGACGGACAGTCCGACCTTGTTCCTCCAGCAACTCGGGCGCGGGCTCCGCCGGAACTCAGGGAAGACGGTCTGTACCGTCCTCGATTTCGTCGGTCACCACCGCGCGGAGTACAGGTTCGACCGCCGCTTCCGCTCCCTCCTGGGGGGTAGCCGCAGTGGCCTCGTGGAGCAGATCCAGGCTGGCTTCCCGTTCCTGCCCGCGGGCTGTCACATGGAGCTGGACCCCATCGCGAGCCGGATTGTGCTGGGGAACCTTCGTGAAGCGGTTCCTTCACGGTGGAGCGCCAAGGTGGACGAATTGCGTGCGCTCGCTCGAGAGGGCTCATCCTGTAGGCTTCAGGACTTTCTCGAGGCGGTGGGTGTCGACCTCGAGGACGTTTATAGAGGCAACAAGAGCTGGTCTGACTTGTGCGGTGACGCTGGCCTGACGCTGCTGCCTGCAGGGCCTCAGGAAGACAAACTCCGACGCGCGTGCGGTCGGCTTTTGCATGTCGACGATCCCACGCGAATCGAGACCTACCGGCGGCTTCTCGAGCATGACGTCGCTCCCGAGCCTCAGCGATTGCCCCCCAGAGAGCGACGGCTCCTGCGCATGCTCGTCAGCTCGGTCGCCGACAAGGCCGTCACGAAGGGGCATTCTCTTGCGGATGCTTGTGCCTTGTTGTGGCGTCATCCTCAGGTCCGGGCGGAGCTGCGCGCCTTGCTCGATGCCCAGGCATGCAGGATCCAGCACCTACCTCTGGCGCTCACGACCCACCCGGACGTTCCCTTGCAAGTCCACGCTCGCTACACACGGATCGAGATCCTCGCGGCGTTCGGTTTGGGGGATGGGGCCAAGGTCGCCCCCTGGCAGACCGGTGTCTACTGGGCGAAGGAGGCCAGTGCGGATCTTCTGGCATTCACCCTGGACAAGACGACGGGGCAGTTCTCACCAACGACCCGCTATCGCGATTATGCGATCAGCCGTGACCTCATTCACTGGCAGAGCCAGTCCGTCACGCGGGCGGACAGCGAGACGGGGCTCCGCTATCAGCGCCACGCGCAGCTCGGCTCGAGCATTATGCTCTTCGCTCGTCTGCGCAGCGATGAGCGTGCGTTTTACTTCCTCGGTCCAGCATCGTACGTGAGGCACGAATCCGAGCTGCCGATGAGCGTTACCTGGCGGCTGACACATCCTCTTCCAGGCGACCTTTTCGCCACCTTCGCTGCTGCCGTCGCCTAGCGTCGCTCTCGGCATGGCTCCTGGCCAGAGGGCCTCGTCGACTACGATCGGGGAAGGAACTGCGACCTCATGAACGCGATGTACTCCGCCTCGGAGGTCTGCCGCCGCGCCTCGATCATGGGCGTGATGTCATGGGTGGCGACATAACGAAGCTGATTCGTCCCGTCGGAGGTGGCGCGGAAGATGACTTCTGCCACCTCCTCGGAGCTTGCCAGCCGCTGTCCCCGCAGCCCTGCAAAGAGCTCGTTCGCTCCTGCCACGAAGGGGGCATAGGCATCGATCGCTGCGTTCTGGGCTGCCTCGGCGCCGCTCCGGTCTCCGAAGCGGGTGCTGGTGACGCCGCCTGGCTCCACGATCTTCACCACGATGTTCTGCGAGGCCAGCTCGTACGAGAGGGCCTCCGAGAATCCCTCCAGTGCGAACTTGCTCGCGCAGTACAGCGACAGCATGGGCAAGGTGAACACGCCGGCGCCCGAGCTGATGTTGACGATCACGCCACCCTTCTGCTCCCGGAAGTGCGGCAGCATGGCCCTGGTCACGTCCATGACGCCGAACACGTTGACGTCGAACTGCTCCTGCACCTTCGCGCGCGGGGTCTCCTCGAAGATTCCGTGAAGCCCGTACCCGGCGTTGTTGATCAGCGCGTCGATCCTGCCGAATCGACCGATTCCCGCCGAGATGGCCTGAGCGATGCTCTCGCGGTCACTCACGTCGAGTCGGGTGACCAGCACGTCGTCTCGATCCACCAGCTCCGTCTCTGCGCCGGGAGAGCGCATCGTCGCGACGACGTTCCAGCCCTCGCTTGCGAACCGCTTTGCCGCGGCCTTCCCGAACCCCGTCGAACTCCCTGTGATGAGAACGGTCTTCTTCATGCTTTGGCTCCGTTTCGTCCGTGCCTCCTTGGGGGGCGAGGGCGAACCTAAGAGCCGCTCATTCATGAAACAATCACGCTGAACCAGCATGACTTGATGCACATTGTCGAACAATGCAGAGGACGGGTCTCCCCGAGCTGAACGCCGTCGTCGCGGTGGCGACACACCGGAGCTTTCGCTCCGCTGCGACCGAGCTGGGCATGTCTCCCTCGGCCCTCAGCCACGCGATCACCACCCTGGAGCAACGGCTCGGCGTGCGGCTGTTCAACCGGACCACGCGGAGTGTCGCGCTCTCTCAGGCCGGAGAGCAGTTCCTCGCCCGCATCCGGCCAGCCTTGCGCGAGATCGCCGAGGCCATGGAGGCCGTCAATCAGTTCCGTGACACGCCGACCGGCATCCTTCGCCTCAATGCCTCCGAGGGGGCCGCGCGCATGGTCCTGATGCCCATGGTGCTGGAGTTTCTCGAGCGCTATCCCGACATGCACGTCGATCTGGTCACCGACGACCGCCTCGTCGACATCGTGGCGGAGGGCTTCGACGCTGGCGTGCGGCTTGCCGAGGCGGTGCCCCAGGACATGATCTCTGTCCCGTGCAGCCCACCCGTGAGCTTCGCCGTGGTGGGCTCACCGCGCTACTTCGAGCGGCACCCGCGTCCGACGGTGCCCCTCGATCTCCTGGCGCACAACTGCATCCGGTACCGCATGCCGAGCGGCACCATCTATCGCTGGGAGTTCGAGGCCCGCGGCGAGGAGACGGTGGTGGATGTGAAAGGCTCGCTGACCCTGGGCGACCACGAGTTGATGATGGAGGCGGCGCTGCGGGGCATCGGTCTCGCGTTCCTCAGCGAGTGGGCCGTCGCTCCTTTCCTGGAAGCTGGAGTCCTCGTCCGCGTCCTCGACGACTGGACCCCCCCCTTCCCGGGTCTCTCCCTGTACTACCCGGGCCACCGCCACATCCCGGCGGGACTGCGGGCGTTCATCGACATTGTCCGGGCGTCGCATGCTCGACGTGCTGCGCCGAGCTTTCCTCGCTTCCACGCCGATGGCTCCGCCAGCGCGGCCCCCCGGGGTCAACCTGCCCGGAAGCGCTCCGGGAGCCGCTCTTCACGGAAGTGAGCGGCCATGACGTCGACGACCGTCACGAAGGCCCAGCGCGCGCTCGAGGGGGCCTTTCAGCCTGACCCTTCTTGCTCCTTCAACCCGAGCTTCCGCGCCACCGCCGGATCCATCACCGGGTAGACCTTCTCCCGAGGCGTGACCAGGCGCGCGAAATCCCCTTCCTGCGCGTGCCTTCGCTGCTCGGCCACGAAGCCACTGATGTCCTCGAGTCCAACGATCCACTCGTCCGCAAAATGCGCCAGGGCCTGCCCGCGTAGCCCGAGCTGGATGGCGCGCCGCTCGACCTTGGCGCCCCCGGGGGCGTGATCCGGGTCCCACTGCAACCGGACATCCGAGCGCCTCACCGCAGACGCCCAGGCTTCGCGGGTCCCGTACACCTCGGCCGCGTAGCTCGAATGAACGGCCTCCTTCAGGATCCAGTCGAACCCCTCCCGCTTCATCCGGATCGCCAGCACCACCTCCTGGTCCTGCTTCGTCCCCCAGCCCGACCGGAACATCATCCAGAGGAAGCTCGGCTTGATCCAGCTCATGCGGGTGCGGCTCCACCCCTCGCCGAAGCGCCCCGTCGACGCCGCCGCCCTTCCAATCCTCGGATGATACGCCTGATAGACGATCACGCTCGTCTCATCATGCTGGGCGAGCAGAGCCCGGCCCATGGTCGGCCACCGTGCGCACTGTGCGTTGTAAGGCTCGATTTCCAGCATCGATTTCTCGAGGCGCAGCATACCCGAGCCCGGTGGTCACGCAGTGCGCCCGAGGAAATCTCTCTCGGGCAGCGTCGACGCGCTCGGTTCGGTGGCGCGACGGGAGGCGTACTCCCGCCGTGGGGATCAGGAACCCGTGCTTCCGCCCGACGGCGTCTGCACGTTGCTCTTGTTGATGACCTCCTGCACGTCCGCAGGAAAGTCTTCGAAGTCTTGCACCTGCCGCACCTCGATGACCTCGTTGTCCGACGCTGGACAGCGTGAGGCCCAGGCGATCGCCTCTTCTCGCGACTTCACCTGGATCATCCAGTAGCCGCCGACGATCTCCTTGGCCTCACTGAAGGGCCCATCCGTCACCGAGGGCTTGCCTCCCGAGAAGCTGATGCGCGCGCCCATCGAAGGCGGATGCAGCCCATCGAGCGCCAGCAGCACCCCCGCCTTCTGCAGGGACTCGTTGTACTTCATCATCGCCTCGACACCTTTGGCGTCCGGCAGCGTGCCCGGTTTGGCGTTCTCGTAGCCCTTGGGGATCATCAGCATCATGAATCGCATCGTCGTGCCTCCTCTCGATCGTCGTAGCTCGCTCTCGACGTACGTAGCTTCCGGGACCACGTCCCTTGGCGGCGTGGCCTCAGGGACCTGAAGGGATGTCCGATGCCTCGTCCACCGGACGAACATCCATCTCCACGTCACCGACCACGCCAGCGAAGCGCAGGGACAGGTCGATCGCCTCCTGCTTCGACGTCACGTTCAGCATCGCGTAGCCAGCGATCAGCTCCTTGGACTCCGTGAACGGGCCGTCCATCATCGTGTGCTTGCCTTCGTCGAACCGGATACGAACGGCCTGCGAGCTCGGCTGGAGCCGCTCGGTGGCGAGGAGGATGTCGGCCTCCTTCATCTCCTGGAGCAGCTTCCCCATCTTGCTCGCCAGCTCTGGCGTGGGGGGAACGCCCGCTTCGGAGTTCTTGTCGGCCTTGGGCGTCAGCAGGAACCGCATCGGCACATCCCCTTCCGGCTTCGGACAGAAGCCCAGGTCCCAGGGCTCGGTGATGGGTCCGACGTCGATCTCCATGTCGCCGACCAGATCCGCGAAGCGCGACGCCCAGCCGATCGCTTCCTCCATCGACTTCACCCGGATCAACGCGAAGCCTGCGATCAGCTCGTTCGTTCCGGGGAGAGGTCCCTGCATCACCGTCCGCTGACCGCCCGAGAATCGAAGGCGTACGCGCTCCGCGCTCGGCCTGAGCCCTTCGCCTGCGAGCAGCACCCCGGACGTCGTCATCTCGCCCATCAGCGCGCCCATCCGGGCCATCATCTCGGGGGAGGGGGGGAGGCCCTCTTCGCTGCTTCTGTCGATCTTGTGCATGACCATGACCCGCATCGTGTTTCTCCGTTGGCCCAGGCTGGAGCAGCGCTTCGCCGCCCGTCTTTCCGTGGCTCTACCCTCACGACGAACGATGGGTCCCGGGATCGACACGCAGGACGACTTTTTTCGAGAAAGAGCCCAGGCGCTCGAAATCACAGATGTTGGTGGTGGACCGAGCGTGCCGTGGGGTCGATCCGGGAGCGAGGCGCGTCCGGGAGGGGAGGGGGACCGGAAACTCAGCCAGCCCTCCGGTGGGCAGACCACCGTTCTGGTCGGGTCGAGAACCGGTCAGGTCGCGTCGTGAAAGATGACCCCGAGTGTGTGCCGGTTTCCCGAGCGCACCCGGCTGACCCCGTGCCTGAGCTGAACGCGGTACATGCCGCGCGTTCCCTGCACCGGGCGGTGATGGACGGCGAAGACGACGGCATCCCCTTGCCGCAAGGGCACCACCTCCGGCCGTGACTGCATGCGGGGGCGCTGCTCGGTCAGCACGAACTCGCCCCCGGAGAAATCTCGCTCCGGCTCGGACAGCAGGATGGCCACCTGGAGCGGAAACACGTGCTCTCCGTAGAGGTCCTGGTGCAGGCAGTTGTAGTCGTCCGCTCCGTAGCGCAGCAGGAGCGGGGTCGGGCGTACCTGGCCCGCGGCGTGGCAGCGCTCGACGAATGCCGAATGATCCGCCGGGTAGCGCACCTCGATGCCCATCGCCTCGTTCCAGCGGTCGGCGACGGGCACGAGGTGCGGGTAGAGCGCTGTCCGTAGCTCGGCCACGGGGGCCGGGAGCGGGTAGTCGAAATACTTGTATTCCCCTCGTCCGAAGCCGTGGCGCGACATCACCACGCGGCTCCTGAAGAGGCCCTCGGTGTCGTAGAGCGTGGCAAGCTCCCGACAGACCTCCGACGTCAGCAACCGCGGGAGTGTCGAGCTGCCCCGCGCGTCGAGTTCGCTGGTGACACGCGCCCAGTCGATGGCGGCCACGTCCTCCCGCAGGCTCACGGGCGCGCCTCCCGATCGAGCAGGAGCCGCTTGCGCTCGACGCCCCAGCGATAGCCCGACAACGTGTGATCGCTGCGGACCACGCGATGACAGGGGATCGCCACGGCCAGCGTGTTCGCGGCGCACGCCTGGGCCACCGCGCGGACCGACTTCGGTGCCCCGATCCGTGCCGCGATCGCCGCATAGGACGCCGTCGCGCCGGCAGGGATCTCGCGCAGCGCTTGCCAGACCCGCTGTTGAAACGCCGTTCCTCGCACGTCGAGCGGTAGGTCGAGGCCCACCTGTGGCGCTTCCACGAAACCGACCACCTTCGCGATCAGCGCCTCGAAGCCCGCATCGCCGCCCACCAGATCCGCGCGCGGGAATCGGTCCTGGAGATCCCGGACCAGCGCATCTGGATCGTCTCCGAGCAGGATGGCGCACACGCCCCGCTGGCTCGACGCCACAAGGATCGACCCGAGCGAGCACTCGCCGACGGCGAAGCGGATCTCCATGTTCGCTCCCCCTGTCCGGTAGGCGGTCGGCGTCATGCCGAGCACCTCGGGCGCGTCCTCGTAGAAACGCCCGTTCGAGCCATAGCCCGCACCGTAGATCGCCTCGGTGACCGTGGAGCGCCGGCCCAGCTCGGTCCGGACACGCTCGGCCCGGTGGGCCACGGCGTAGGCCTTCGGCGTCAACCCGGTCGCCGTCTTGAAGATGCGGTGCACGTGGTAGGGGCTGAAGCCGGCGTGGCTTGCCAGCTCATCGAGCGTGGGTGCGTGGTCCGCCCTCTGGATGAAGCGGCAAAGTTCGGCCACCACGTCCGCATGCTGCTCGGCGAGGGGAGGCCGATCCGGCTTGCAGCGCTTGCACGGGCGAAAGCCCTCCTGCGCTGCGGCGGCTGCCGTTACATGAAACGCGACGTTCTCGGGCCTCGCCGGCCGTGCCCCGCAGGAAGGGCGGCAGTACACCCCGGTCGACCGGACCGAATAGAAGAACTGGCCATCCTGCTTCGCATCCCGTGAGAGTACGGCTGCCCAGCGCGGGTCGCTCAGGGTCGCCGCTGCTCGTGTCTCCAGGCGGGTGGACATCGCGTGTGCCTCCTTCCGGCAGTCCTTGCGGGTCACGGGTCGAAGCTAACGCTCGACAGGAGAGGTAGCACTCCGGGCCTTGCTTTCGAATTCGACGCATCGCCTCTGGATGGGAGCGCTCTGTTCCTCGGTACAGTGGGTCGGGTGTTCCCCGAGACGGTGGCCTCGATCCAGCGTCGCGAGCTGTGCATGATCGCCCGCATCCAGCGCGAAGTCGAAGAGGTCGAGGTTGTCGCAGATGCGGGCCGGGTCCTGTGATTTCGGGATGGCCACGACACCCAGATCGAGGTGCCAGCGCAGGATGAACTGTGCGGGCGTCTTGCCGTGCTTCGCTGCGAGGGCCACGACGGTCTCGTTTCGGAGCGTGTCACCCCGTCCGAGCGGGCTCCAGGCCTCGGTGACGATCCGGCGCTTCGCGTCGTAGGCGATGTTCCGCACGCCAGGGAGTCGCGCCAAGAGGCGGAGGACACGCTCGGGCGGTCTCGGGCAAGGTACGCTTCCTTGTCGGGAGGCAGGATGGGCCTCTCGGTTCCCTCTCAACCCAGCACCACCGGCCACCTCGGATGAGCATCTCTCAGGACTCGATGGCTCCAGACCTCCTCCTTCTCGTCCATTCGCAGGATGCGAAGCTCCTGGGCAGGAGCTACCCCCTGATGCCTTCTGCCGGCGTGATGACGATCGGGAGGCATGCTGAAAACACCATCGTGATCGGCAGCGACACCGTCTCACGGCACCACGCTCGGTTCGAGCACCGAGAAGATGGCTGGTGGGTAGTCGACACCGACAGCACCAGCGGCACCTATGTGAACGGGGAGCGGGTGCAGAGCGCGCTGCTGCAGCGGGGTGACAAGGTTGGTGTCGGCGGTACGATCTTGAAGCTCACGCGTTCCGACGACGTCTCCCGAGGCATCGTCGAGCCGAGATCCTGCGACCTGGAATTCGACGGTCTGACGAAGGCGTACAACCGTCGTTACCTTCGCGAGCGGCTCGGCGACGAGCTGCAGCGCGCCCGGAGTACCGGACGACCCCTCGCGCTGGTGCTGTTCGATCTCGACCGCTTCAAGAACCTCAACGACACGTATGGTCACCTGGCGGGAGATCAGGTGATACGAGACCTCGTTCTGCTCCTGCGCAACCACGTGCGTCCGGGTGACGTCCTGGCGCGGTACGGTGGTGACGAGTTCGCATTGATGCTTCCGGAAACGGATCTTGCGGGCGCCGCGCTGCTGGCGGAGCAGATCCGTGTCGCGATCGCAGCGCACACCTTCCGCGTCGACGCACACTCTCTCTCGTTGACCACCTCGGCGGGCGCTGCCCAGGCGTGCGAGGACACCCACTCGGCGGAAGATCTCATCCGGCTGGCAGACCATGACCTCCACGCCAGCAAGTGCAGCAAGCGCTGACCTCCAGCCGACGCCGGTGCCTTGCTACTTCAAGCTCCGCAGTGCGCGGGTGCAGATGCGCTCCGTGGATTTCCCACGGCTCTCCCGTCGCCAGCGATCGCACAGGTCGAGCGCCCACTGCGGGCGAGACTTGGCGGCATCGTTGATCCAGTTCGCGACGGAGTCCTGCACATATTTCTCGGGATCGGCGCGGAGGGCTTCGAGCAAGGGCAGGCCGAGCCGAGGCGCGTCGAGCAGCTTCTGGATCTTCGCCGACCACACGCCACGAGGGCGCGTTGCCTCGGTCGCGAAGCGACGGATGCGCGGAGAGGGATCGGCCGTCCACGCCTCCAGGTGCGCGATGGCCCCCTCGATGTCGCTGGCCACGTGAGCGCGCACGGCGAGCCAGGCCCACTCGCGGACCCCGAAGTGCGGATCGTCGGCGCTCTCGCGCACCCGGTCCAGACGTTCGCGCAGATCGAGCGCAGGGATCGCGGCGACGACGTAGGGCGCGAACCCGCGCACGGTGTCGGCGGTATGTCTGTGGAGCTGCGGGATGCAGTCCGGACCGAGGCGATCATGAAGGAGCTGGCCTGCTGCGGTCATGCGCGCGGTGATCGAGGTGCTGGTGAGCTGCTCTCCCTCGCGGTCCGTGAGCGTGAGGGCCGGGAATGCGCCCTCCAGGAGGCGCCGCGTATCGACGGCCAGGATCTCGGTGAGCGTCTTCGTGGGGCGTTCGCCGCGAAGGAGCGCAGGGTCGAGGGAAGGGCGGTTCTTCTGGGTGGTCATGATGGCGTGGGGGCTGGGGCTGGCCGTTGGTCGCGTGCAGGGTCCCTGGGCCTGCGGAGGCGTCACGGCGGAACGCGCCCATGGAAGCGTCGTATCGGCCGAGCGGGAACGTGCCAGGTCAGCGCGCGGTCTTCACGTGAACGGCGGTCGGGATCGCGTTCCGCACGAGTGGCAGGCGTGACACCAGGGGGAGGATGTGCCCAGCGACCCCTCGAAAGGTGGGGAGCGGGACGAGCTCGACCGAGGTGACCCGAGGGCTCCAGCGACACAGGGTCGCCTCGATCGCCTCGGGCTGGATGCCCCAGGGCATGGGAGGCGTTCGGTAGTGTTTCGTCTTCTGCCATCCTGCGGCCGAGCGCGTCTTGCGCGAGAGCCAGGGGGGGATGGCGTCGAACATCAGCTCGACGCCAGGAAAGCGCTCGATGATGGCGACGAGGAGGGCGCGGACCTGCTCCTCCTCGAAGTACATGAGCAGGCCTTGGGCGGTCACGAAGACACCCTGTGAAGCCTCGACCTCGTTCATCCAGGAAGTATCGAGTGCGCTCGCGGCCACGTGACGACGCCTCGAACTCGGCTGGATGAAGCGCTCGCGGAGGGCGATGGCCTGCGGAAGGTCGACGGAGACCCAGCGCACCTGCCCATCGTCCAGACGAAATGCCTGGGTCTCGAGGCCGTCCCCCAGATTGACGACGGTGCCGCCACGGTGAGCGCACATCCAGGTGCGCACGACGTCATCGAAGAGCTTGGCGCGGATGGCGTGAAAGATCTCGGGTGGACCGAACGAACGCTCGTAGTCGTACGCGATGGCTTCGGCGATCCGGACGGCGTGCGGGTCGTCGAGGACGCGATCGGGGCGTTTCGCCTCCGAGGCGCGGTTGTGCAGCGTCCAGAGCATGGTCTCCGGCACCCCTGTCAGGTGAACGCGCCGCGGGGGGGTCGGAGCCGTGGGGGTCGTGAGCAGGGTCATCGGGTCATCCCTCGTGACGTCTGCTGCAACTGCTGCAAGCGGTGCGCCACGAGAGGGCTTAGAGCACGGCGGCGAGCAGGTCCAGCCACTCACCCCACCCTTGCTTCAACGCCTCGAGGCCATCGTCGCCGGGGCCGAGGCCATCCCACCCGTTCTCCAGGGTGAGTTCGGTCATTCCCGAAGGCAGTGGGCGCAGCGTGACGCTCACGAACTCGTCGAAATAGTCGGTGTTCGGCGTTGCCCCGACATGCTGGAACGTCATGACGATGCGACGCCCGGGTTCGAGGACGAGGTACTCGCCGGCATGAACGTTCACCGTGCCATCGGTTTCGTGGTTCTCGATGCGGTAGCGCCCGCCGACCCGTACGTCGGCCTCGACGACGGTGGCAAACCAGCGGCGCATGATCTCCGGCTGGGTCCAGGCGGCGTAGACCGCCTCCGGCGAGGCATCGATCGTGCGGACCATCGCGAACAGATGCTCGGGCTTCTTCATCCTGCGGGCTCCTTCGAAGAAGCGGCGAACAAGGCTTCGAGGCGGTCGAGCCGCGTGCTCCAGAACTGCTCGTAGGACTGCAGCCAGCCATGCGCCGCCCCGAGCGGCCTGGCTTCGAGCTGGCAGACATGCGTCCTGCCCTGCACCGTGCGCCGGACCAGGCCAGCGCTTTCCAGCACCTTCACGTGCTTGGAGGAGGCAGCCAGCGAGATCTGGAACGGCGCCGCCAGCTCGCCGACCGTCTGTTCACGGAGCGCCAGACTGCTGAGCATGGCGCGACGCGTCGGGTCGGCGAGCGCGTGGAACACGCGGTCGAGGGAAGCAGCTTGTTGCTCAACCATCTGGTTGATGATTGGGGAGCCGAGGACCGACTGTCAACCATCTGGTTGATGATTGGGTCACGAGGACGTGGCACCCACCCGAGCCGACGGCGTGCAACCCTGGCGACGAGCCGCTCCGAGGAGCGACTCGGGATCGTTCACGACGAGGCGCGCCGACGTGACCATCGTGCTGAACCACTTCATCGTTCCTGCGCGAGACAGAGGCGTCTCTGCGCGCTTCTTTGCCGACATGATGGGGCTCATGGTCTCGCCGCAGGAGGGCCGGTTCATCCCTGTTCGCGTGAATGCGGACCTCACCGAGATGTTCACGCGCGTGACGCCGGCGTCCTGACGCTCCTGGTCGTCGCAGGCCGGTGTCAGGTCTCCTCGAAGCCCCCGACGTCCTTGCCGGCCCCGCTTCGCCTGGCCGTTCAACCGAGGAGTGCGATCATCTTGCGGCGCGTGTTCTCGTCCGGAAGACGCCCCAGACCCGCCTTCAGGTTGTCGGCCACATGGTCTGGCTTGGCGGTGGCCGGGATCGGGCAGGTCACCGCCGGGTGCCCGAGGATGAACTTGAGAAAGAACTGCGCCCAGCTCGTGCAGTCGAAGTCCGCGGCCCACGCGGGCAGCGCCTTGCCGCGAACCCTCTGAAACAAGCTTCCTTCGGCGAAGGGGCGCATCACCAGCACGGCCGTGCCGGCGTCACGGGCCGCTGGAAGGAGCCGCTTCTCGACCTCTCGATCCTCGAGGTTGTAGGGGAGCTGCACGAAGTCGAGCGCCTCGGTCCGAAGGATCTGCTCCATCTCCTCGAACGCGCTGTGGGCGTAGTGCGTGATGCCGATGTAGCGGATCCGACCAGCCTCCTTCCACGCGCGGAGCGTCGGCAAATGGGTCTTCCAGTCGAGCAGGTTGTGGATCTGGAGCAGGTCCATGCGCTGGGTACGCATGCGCTGAAAAGAGCGCTCCATCTGCGCGATGCCCTCGGGTCCGCCGCGGGTCCAGACCTTGGTCGCAAGGAAGGGCTTTCCGATGGCGCCGAGGTCGGCGAGCACGTCCCCGGTCACCGTCTCGGCGCGACCGTACATGGGCGACGAGTCGATCACCCGACCGCCCGCGGCGAGGAGGCGCTGGACCACCTCGCGCACCGGGCCGCGCTCGTCGCCCGTGCTGGCGATGTCGAACGTCTGCCAGGTGCCGAGGCCGATGACGGGGAGCGCTTCACCACTCTTCGGGATGGGGCGGGTGTTCATCGTGGCGCCTTCCTGGGCTGAGGGTCGAGCCTGCGGGGCAGGGGACTCGGTGGGACCCGAGGGCTCGGCCGAGGCCCCGGTGGACGGGCCAGCTGGCTTGCTGGTCTCGCGCCCCGCCTGGGCTTCGGCCTTGTCGCGCAGACAGCCACCGATGGCGACGCCCGCGGGGATCGTCAAGGAGAGCTGCAAGAGCCTCCGTCGCGTGAGGTCGTGCATGCGGCGAGTGTGGCATCACGCTCCGCATGGAGCGAGCCGCGCGGGCCGACGCGACCAGCACGTCCGTCGCCATCCGAGGTCGCGCGCGGTCTCGCGTGGCAGCTCGATCCCTGGGCGCTCGCCGAGCACCGGGCGCGACGCTTGCTTGATTTCTCCGGCCGTCACCTCGACCGCACCCCTGTCCTCTCCCTCCCCACCCACACCAGGAGAACATGGACATGTCGGATCTCCCTCTTCACCTCGCGGTGCTCATCTGCGCCACGAGGGAAGGTCGGCTGGGCGCCACCGTGGCGCGATGGTTTCTCGATGAGGCCGAGCGTCGGGGCGATGTGCGCCTGGACGTGATCGACCTCATCGAGGCGGGCCTCCCGGTCGAGCATCAGAAGAAGGCCCCGCCCGAGGTCGCTGCCTTCGCGGCGAAGATCGGCGCCGCTGACGCCTTCGTCGTCGTGACCTCGGAGTACAACCACGGCTACCCGGCGCTGCTGAAGGCGGCGATCGACTCGGCATCCACCGAGTGGCATGCGAAGCCCCTGGGCTTCGTCTCGTATGGCGGCACGGCGGGTGGTCTGCGCGCCGTCGAGCAGCTCCGGCAGGTCTTCGCCGAACTGCACGTGGTGACGATGCGCGACACCGTGAGCTTCCAGATGGCGCAGCGGCAGTTCGACGAAGCCGGGCGCCCCAGGGATCCGGGCGCGAGCAGCAAGGCGGCCAAGGCGATGCTCGACCAGCTCGTCTGGTGGGGCCTCGCGCTCCGCCAGGCGCGCGAGATCCATCCTTATGGGCGTCCCGTGGGCTGAGCGGGCGTCCCATGGGCTGAACGGGGATTGGCGTGGTCGCCTTCTCCGGGTAAGCTACGGCTCGATGTTGGCGAGCATTCGGTTGCGTTAAGACCGGCAGCGGTCGCACGAACGATGACGGCCCTTCGCGCCTGATGTGCGAAGACCCTCGTGTGCGGCGCTGCCTTCCGTACCCGCGTTCCTTCAGGGAAGGTCCCGGGTGCGGTGCGCATGCCGAGGGCCTTGCTCGTCCACCGTCGTGATCGTCCACAAAGGATCGCAGCGGCACGAGCTTCACGAAGGTTCGACACGCCGTGTGCCCCGCATCGCGGGCCTTCCCTGGACCTGACCCAGAGGAGGCCATCATGGCGAAGCGTTCCGATCGTTCACGTTCTGATCATCATCCCGTTCACCGTCCCCTTCATTCCCAGCGCGCGCTGGTCATCGCCGTTCAGCGTCCGGAGCAGCCGGACGCCGAGGTCTCGAGGTCGCTCGGGGAGCTCGTGCGGCTCGCCGGCTCCCTCGGGATCCACGTCGTCCAGCGTGTCGTGCAGCGGCGACTCGGCGCGAGCGCCACCTCGCTGGTGGGAGAGGGCAAGCTCCGCGAGCTGGCCGCGCTGACCGGCGGCCCGGGCGAGGTCCATCCAGGGCCGAAGGCGGCTGGGCCACCGAGCGTCGAGCCCGAGGTCCCGCCGGTCGTCGACGTCGTGCTCGTCGACGCCGAGCTGACCCCGGGGCAACAGCGCCACCTGGGCATCGCCCTGGGGGTCGACGTCCTCGATCGGACGGCGATCATCCTGCGGGTGTTCGAGCTGCATGCCCGGACCCGCGAGGCGATGCTCCAGGTGGAGATGGCCCGTCTCCACCACGAAGCGCCCCGGATCCGCGACGACACCGGCCTTGGTGATCGCGAGGGGGGCGGCGGGAGGGGCGGACGCGGCCACTCCAACGTCGAGCTGCGCAAGCAGCGCCACCGAGCCCGGATCGGCGCCCTCCAGCGTGAGCTCTCCGTGGTGAAGGCCCAGCGGGCGATGCAGCGCGCTCGTCGGCAGGACATGCGGCGGGTGGCCCTCGTCGGCTACACGAATGCGGGCAAGTCCTCGCTGATGCGTGGCCTGACGGGGAGCGACGTGCTCGTCGAGGACAAGCTCTTCGCCACCCTCGGCACCACCATCCGGGCGCTCCAGCCGCCGGCGAACCCGCCGATCCTCGTGGCGGACACGGTGGGGTTCATCGAGCACCTGCCCCACGCGCTCATCGAGTCGTTCCGCTCCACGCTGGACGAGGTGCACGAGGCGTCGCTCTTGCTCTTCGTCGTCGACGCCTCGGATCCTGCCTTCGAGACGCAGCTCTCGGTGACGCGCCAGGTCGTCGACGAGCTTGGCGCGGCTCAGATCCCGGCGAAGGTGTTGCTCAACAAGATCGACCGGCTCGACGACCTGGAGCGTGCTGCGCTGGAGGAACAGTTCCCCGACGCGCTCGCGATCTCCGCGCACGATCCGGCCGATGTGCGGCGACTGAGGGAGGAGGTGATCCGCTTCTTCGAGGGGAAGATGACCACCGCACAGGTCTGCGTCCCCTACCAGCTCGCCCGCGTCTTCGCGGGCCTGCGGCAGGAGCTGCAGGTGCTCACCGAGGAGTACGGTGAAACAGGCATCCTCCTCACCCTGCGCGCCTCGCCCGAGGTGCTCGCGCGCCTCGAGCATCGGCTCGCCCAGCACGAGGAGGTCGCCTGACGGAAGGCTCCGCCCCGCCTGCCCGAGATCGAGGTGCCGACGACCACCCGATCATCGCAGGCGGGGCGTGCGCTTGCCGCAGCGCCTCGACCTCGGTATGCGCTCGCCCGAGGTGCAGCGAACCGAGCGACTCTTCGCCCTGGCCGAGTACCTGCGCGGCCGCCGCACCGGCGTCACCGCCGAGGCCCTCGCCGAGCGCTTCGGCGTGACCATCCGCACCATCTACCGCGACCTCGACGCCCTCCGCGCCGCCGCGATGCCCGTCGCTGCGGAGCGGGGCCGTGGCGGCGGCTACGCCCTCGACCGCAGCTACAGCCTCCCCCCGGTGAACTTCACCGCGCGCGAAGCCGCCCTCCTCGTCGCCCTGGGCCGCTTCGCCATCGACACCCGCCTCCTCCCGTTCACCGACACCCTCCAGTCCGCCCTCGACAAGGTCCGCTCCGCCCTCTCCACCTCGGCCCAGCGCGACCTCCTCGCCCGCCTGTCGGAGCTGTCGTTCAGCGGCGTGCCCGGCCTCCCCAGCAACAAGGACGTCCGCGCCGCCGTCGAGCGGGCGTGGTTCGAGCAGCAGCCACTCCGCATCGTGTACGTGGACGGCAACTACATCCAGACGACCCGCGAGATCCGCATCCAGTCGATTCTGATGGACCGCCACGAGACCCGCCTCGACGCGATCGACCTGAACCGGGGCGAGCGCCGCCATTTTCGCCTCGACCGCATCGCGCAGGCCGAGGTCATGCGCATCGCCCCCCGCTGAGAAGACGACGAACGCCGCCTGCGCTCGAGCCCCTGGCTCACCGCTTCGGGCCTGACGCTCGTTGTCCCGGGAAGCGGGCGAAGTCCCTGGCCGTGGGGTTCAGGTGACGCCACCGCTTGCGCGAATGGTGTCGCCCGTGACCGCCGTGTTGATGGCCGAGCACAGGAACACGATCGTCGGGGGCTCCGGGAAGACTTGGAGGCTGCCCCCGAGGTGCCGTGGCCGTGACGCTTGGTAATTCTTCCCACGTACTCATGGGCCTGAAGCAAGATGGTGGGCATGCTCAGGCTGAGGAAGGACGTAGCCGGCAACGCCGGAGTGCTGTTCGTCGCCGCCGAACTGTCGAGACGAGGTTTGACCGCCCTCCCGACGATTCGGAACACCGAGGGCGTGGACCTCATCGCCTCTGAGCCGAATGGGGGGCGGAGCGTCGCTCTTCAAGTGAAGACGAACCAGTCGAGGAAAACGAAGTGGCTCCTCTCCAAGAAGAACGAAACGCTCGTATCGTCGACGCTGTTCTACGTGTTCGTGAACCTTGGCCTCCCAGGCGAGTGTCCCAGGTTTTTCGTCGTCCCGAGCGAGACGGTGGCCCACACGATCAAGACGAGCCATCAGGCATGGCTGAACACGCCGCGACGAGACGGGAACCCGCACCCGGATGGCAGCCTCAGAGCCTTCTTCGACCAACAGGAGAAGCACCTGGATAACTGGGCAGTGCTTGGTCTGAAGATGATCGTGTAGGCGCGAAAGTGTGGTTCAGTTCGACGCTGCCAGCGACGTACCAGAAGGGTGAACCCCAACTTCGACAAGTCAGCAATAGACCTCGTGCCGGGCTCTACTGCCGTGTCAGCAATCACGATCAGCGGCCAAAAATGCAAGGTCCACGAGCGGCGGCAGTTGGCCGAACAAGGCGGCTGGAGATCGTGGTCGAGTACGTGGACTGCGCAGTTAGCGGCGCACGTGAGCGTCGTCCCGAACTTGACCGGCTACCGTCTGACGTTCACCCGGGCGGCGTCGACATCCTCTCCTGCTGGCGCTTCGAGCGATTAGCCCCGTCGTTGCGACACCTGATTTCAGCGCTCGACGATTTTCGGGAACGGGCGTTGCATTGATGCTACACGGCCGGCGCAGCCTGTACTGCGTCTTGCGCTTCTTCGTCCGCCAACGACACGACAGTGTAAATGGCTTGGAGGAGCCGAAGCGCGTCTACGAGGCTGGCATCAGCAGGACCGCGCCCGTGCAAGATCCAGTGACGGTTGAGGGCACGCGGCTTTGGATCGCCATGGAAATTCTTCTTATAGAGCAGCTCGACGAAGGCTTGCGTCGCGGACCACATGACGTGGTCGAGGCCGTCAGATGCCAAAGTTGCGATCTTGTCCTTGAAGAATTTGTCCCTGGCCGCTCCCTGCCAGAAACTATCGCCCCAACAGCTACGCGCCACTCCCTCGAACAGCGGGATAAGCGCCGTCACGACGAGACGATACTTCTGGTGCTCAAGACCGAACCCGACCTCCTCAATAAGCGCTCTAAACTCGGCGAGGCGCGCATGCTGTCGAAGAGCTGCCAGAAGTAGCGGTAACGACTGCTTCTCCGTATCGGCATAGAAGCGGGCGAATGCGGCGTCTATGGCCTCTGGGCCGTTAGGCACCTGCAGCAGGATCTCGACGACGTCAGTCAGGCTTACGTTCATCGGGAACGTCCAGCCCATTCGGCCGATGCCCTCCGCGTTCTTCAGCGCAGCCTCGGCAGCCTGGATCCTCGTCACGCCAACCTGCAACCGTTGCTGGAAGGACTCCAGCCACCCGGATTCAAAGGCAGTCTGAATCTTCATTGAGATGTCGTGAAGTTTTTCTTGCAGCGGGGCGAGGAACGCTGCCGCAACCGTCGTCGGCTGCTCATGCAACAAGGCCACCGCTTGCTGCATCACGGAAGACAACTGGACGGGGGCCGTGCCAACGTCACGTGGGGCGTCGTGGTCTGCCGACATCCCACCAGATTGTCACGCGATGCCGAGGGGGCACAAGCACAGCAGGGGGTGGTCCCCAGGGAACGCTGTGGACTGGTTTCGCCGCCCCCGAGACATCTTGCCGTGGCCACGTTGCCGTAGTCCGTCGACTGGGACCCCTTCCCCGACCGCCTCGACGACCTCGCTCGCCGTGTGGGGGCGAGCCCTCGCCATCTCCGCCGTTCCTTCACCGAGGCGGTGGGCATGAGCCCGAAGGCCTTCATTCGAAGCGTCCGCTTGCAGCGCGCGGTGCGTGCCCTGCGCGCCGGAGAACTCCTCACCAAGGTGGCTGCCGACGCGGGGTACTACGACCAGTCCCACATGAACGCTGATTTTCGTGAGCTTCTGGGCATGACCCCGGGCGCCTTCATGCGGCGTGACGAGGCTTCACCCCCCCTCCGTGTCTGCTGACGCTCGCTTCTTGCGGACGCTCGGCTTTCCTGACAGCCCACTCCAGCGCCGCCGCCCTGAACCCGACCTGCACCTCGTGCTATGCCGGGCGAGTCGATGGCGGACGAGGAGACGAGTGACGACGCCGGACTCCGGTTTCTGAGAGCGGTCGAGGTCATGGTGATCCTCCCGGACGAAGCCCGGACCACCGCGGCCAGGTGGCTCGACCAGAGTCGCGCTCGGCACCCGGAGGACGCCCTCGACCAGCACCAGGACCGGGCCGCGCGCGACCTCGTCGGGTATTACGCCAGCCTCGCTGCGACCAGCGGCGGCCTCACCTCCCTGGCGGGCATCGTCCCTGGCCTCGGCACGGCCGTCGCCATGCTGGGCGGCGGCGTCGCCGACGGCGCGATCTGCATGAAGCTCCAGGTCGACATGTGCCTCTGCCTCGCTGGCGTGTTCGGGTGGGATCTCGACACCGAGGAAGCCCGCTATCTCTCGTTCCTCCTCTCGGCCGGCGCCACGCTGGAGCGAGCCGGGGACGACGACGGCGAACGACTCGACACCGAGGGCGGCGTGGCACGCGTACGGCGCATGCTGAAGGGCGCCAGGCTCCAGTCCACCTCCGACCTCTTCAAGAAGGTCGGCATCGTCCTCGCCCGTAGCTCCATCGCCAAGTCTCTCCCTTTCGGCATCGGCGTCGTCTTCAGCGGCGGAACGAACTACGCGCTCATGAAGTACGTGGGGGAGGCGGCCACCTGCTGGCTCCGCCTGGATCGCGCGACCACCGATCCAGCGGCGTGAAGCGCCCCAGCCGCGCCTCGATCGCCGTCGCGGCCTCCAGGCAGAGATCCTCGCACGCAGAGACCTCTCCGCGCGCGACGAGTTCGGCCAGCGCCGAGGCCGAAAGCTTCCAGCAAGACCCGTTCACGTTCCTCTCCTCTCGTCGCAAGCCGGCCCATGGCGTCACGTCGGGTCGAGTCCCCGAGCTCCGTCTCCCCGCCCGAGCCTCTCCCTCGGCCTCTTCCCCGGCTAAGGAGCCGCTTCGTCCTGCCGGAACGAAGGCTTCGCCAGCCGCGCCGCGTGCTCTCGGACGTCCTCCGGCCACGCTCGGATCTGCTCCGCAAACCGCCCTGCATCCTCGGCGAACAGCGCGCGTGTCGCCTCCTCGTACCCCGGCAGGTTGCCCGCCATCGTCGTCAGGAACTGGCTCGCCGCTTCTCGTGCCAGCCGCGCTTGCTCCTTGCCGGGATCCCGCTTGCTCGCCTCCTCCACCAGCCTTCGCAGCGCCGCCGAGATCCCTTGTGGCTGCTGCTCGAGCCACGCCCAGTGCCGCGGCAGCAGCGACACCTCCCGGCTCACCACCCCGAGCTTCGGACGCCCCGGCCCGGTGCGTGGCGCAGCCGGCGTCGCGCGTGCGACCACCTCCTCCGGCGTCCCCTGGAAGTTGAAATCCACCTGCCGGCCCGTCCTGTCGTCGAACAGGAGCACCACCTCGTCGCTCCCCTCATCGAGGAGCGCCTTCGTGCGAAGAAGCACCTCGCGCAGCCCCCCCGACACCAGACACCGGGTCCCCACGAACGCTGTGTACGTCACGTCGTCGTTCATCGTGAGGTGTTTATACCCGGGTAAATTCTCTGGTCAATAGCACCCGGGTAAAATGTGAATCGCCTGCGTTTCTGGCGTTTCTCGCTCGCCACAGGCCCCTCGGGCGCCGTTCCAGACGAGTGCGCCTGCTCCTGCGGTCCCCCTGCCCAGCGCCCTTGAGCCACCCGGCGCGGGACGCTTGCCACCACCCGGCCTCGGGGCCATCGATGGACATGCTCATCGTCGACCTTCGCCCCGAGCACCCTGGTGACGCCGCCGCGATCCGCCGCGTGAACGAGCGCGCCTTCAACACACCTGCCGAGGCCGACCTCGTCGACGCCTTGACCCGCAACGGCGGCGTCACGCTCTCCCTCGTCGCCTCGATCGACGGCCAGGTGGTGGGTCACATCCTGTTCTCCCCGGTCACCATCGAACGCGAAGGCGCGCACGACGAGGCCATCGGCCTCGCCCCCATGGCCGTCCTCCCCGAGCACCAGCGTCGCGGCATCGGCGACCGCCTGATCCGCGAGGGCCTCGACCGCCTCCGACGCGCAGGCCACGGCGCCGTGGTCGTCCTCGGCCACCCCGCCTACTACCCGCGCTTCGGCTTCGAACCCGCCAGCCGCTTCGGCCTTCGCTGGGAGATCGCCTGCCCCGACGAGGCCTTCATGGCCCTGGAGCTTCGCCCTGGCGCCCTCGTGTCCCACCCCGGCATCGTGCGTTACCGCCCGGAGTTCGGCGCCGTCTCCTCCGCCGAGCCACCCCCCGCCTGAGCGCGCCTCAGTTGTGCAGGAAGGCGCCGAGCGGCTGCGAGAAGACGTACCCGTCGTGCCGGTCCCAGTTGATCGACCACGTCATCACCCCACGGAAGCTCGGATAGCTCGCCGAGGGAACGTGCTCGCCGCAGTTCGTGCGCTGCGTGATGCAGCGGTAAGCGTTCTGGATCGTCGCGTTGCTCGTCACCGGCGAGTTCGACGCACTGGGCCCCGAGGGCAACCCGAACGCCAGCTTGCTCGCAGGGAGCCCCTGGAACTGCGACCCGTTCGCCATGGTGAAGCCCTCCAGGAGCATCGTCACCGAGACGACCAGGTTGTCGACCGTGGCCTCGGGATAGAGCTTCCCGTTCCGGTACGCCGGCGTGTTCGGCGTGGGGACGCTGCTGTTGTTGTAGAGCTGCACGTGCAGGAGATCGAGTTCGTCCCGCAGCCCATCGATGACGGGCAAGTACGCGCCCCAGATCCCCGAGTACGCGACGACGCCCCCTTGCACGTACGGGTGCTCCGGCGCCATCGACAGGTACATGTTCCCGCCCACGTTGGTGTTGATCGTCTTGATGGCGGTGACCAGCCGCTGCTGGATCTGCGTCCCGTGCAGCAACCCGGAGCCGCTCTCCAGGTCCACGTCGATCCCGTCGAAGCCCCACTCCTGGATGATCCCCGTCAAGCTGCTGACGAAGTTCGCCTCGTCCGCGGCCGTGTTCAGCGTGATCGTCCCCTCGGCCCCACCGAGCGAGAGCGCCACGATCTTCCCTGCCGCGCGCTTCGCCGCGATGTCGGTCTTGAACTGCGCCGCGTTGATGGCCGGGCAGCTCCCGCCGCCCGGGAAGGGCGTGAAGTGCACCGTCCCGTTGCTCTGCGGATCGTTGTCGGCGAACGCGACGACGATGACGTCCCAGTCGCTGGACACCTGCGACAGGGGAATGGTGCAGCCGCTGGGGTTCGTGAAGTTGTGCCAGTAGCCGATCAGCGCGTGCTCCGCGAAGGTGCTGGTGGGTCCACCGCCGGAGCCGCCACTGCCCCCGGAGCCGCCACTGCCTCCCGAGCCACCACTGCCCCCGGAACCACCATTCCCACCCGCGCCGCCACTGCCACCGTTCCCGCTCGTGGTGGTCGTGCTGCTGCTCGTGTTCGAGCACGTCCCCGTCTCCAGCCACAGCGCGGGCACGGCCTCGGGCGTCCAGCCTCCGAGGCTCGTATGGCTCTGGCGACACTCGTACGTCTTCCCCTGGAAGCTCACCACGGTGCCCACCGTGTAGCCGACGTTCTCGGCCCAGCTCGGGACGTCCTGGCACCCCACCGCCAGCGTGTGCCGCTCCATGTCCTCGTCGAGCTGCGCGTCCTCTGCGACGCATCCCCCCGTGCCTGATGCCGCCACGGCGAAGAGGAGAGACAGCAGGGATGCGGGGGCGAAGCGGAGCTGACGCGACATGGAAACCGTCCTTTGCGGGTCGAGGGGTGAACGGATCGTCCGAGCGGCGCAGGGCCACTCCGGCGCGGTCTCATCGCGCCGCCCTCCCGCTTTGCAGGGAGCAGGCCAGCGAGGCCCTCGCGCACGGAACGTGCGATTTTCAGCGGGTTCGCCGCGTGACGTGGCGCCTGCGCACAGGCGCTGCCGACGCGAGGCGATCGCGTGGATCGCCCCTCGGCGATCTGCCAGATCGCCCTCCCGGCGTGACGCCTCACTCTGGCTGTAGAGATCTGCGGACGTCTCTGTGCCCGTCAGGACGTCGTGGCCATCAAACCTTCCCGCAGAAGCACACAAGCCCCCAGGACAGCAAGAAACACCCCGCCATCACCCCGATGAACAGCGCGTCCATGGTCATCTCCCCCCTCGCTGCCGCACCAGCCATCCCCCAGGCGTCTGCTCGTCCCGGTCGTGTTCGGACCGGGACGAGCGGTGCGGTTGCCTCAACCGTGGCCAGGTACTTCATGACATCGCGTCGGGCCTGGAGCACGTCGCCGCCACGACTTCAGTCCTGCCGTCACGTTCCAGCACCTCGGGCGACGGCGTGCACCGCATCGACTGCGCCCCGCGCGACACCGGCCAGGGACCCGCGCCTTCTCCCCTCATGGTACTGTCGCTTCGTTGACGCCCCGGCCCCCTGCAGCTTCCGCGAGCGCCCCGCACGCCGCGAGCGCCCCTGCGCGGGTCGCCACCAGCACCCCGAACGGCATCCACCGTGAAGACATGGCCCTGGTCGCGCGCCTCGTGGCCGGCGACGAGGCCTGCTTCACCCAGCTCGTCGAGCGCTTGCACGGCCCCATGCAGCGTCTCGCTCGCACCCTGGTGCGCGACCAGGCAGGGGCCCAGGAGATCGTCCAGGAGACGTGGACCGTCGTGCTCGACAGCCTCCCTCGCTTCGAGGGCCGCGCGTCGCTCAAGACCTGGATCTTCCGCATCCTGACCAACCGCGCCCGGACCCGGGCCACCCGCGACAAGCGCATGGTCCCCGTGGCCTGGATGGAGGACGGCGGCGCGGACGACGAATCGGCCGTCTCCCCCGAGCGCTTCCACTGGTGGGGCCGCTGGACGTCCGCGCCGACCTCGTTCCCCTCGGCGAGTCCGGAGGACCACGTCCTTCGCAAGGAGATGGGCACCCGGCTGCTCGTCGAGCTCGACGCCCTCCCTCAGGGCCAGCGCGCCGTGGTCACCCTCCGGGACGTGGACGGGTGCTCCTCCGAAGAGGTGTGCGAGATCCTGGGCATCAACGAGACCAACCAGCGCGTTCTCCTGCACCGAGGGCGAGCGCGGCTCCGCGCTGCCCTCGAGCAGTACCTGCGGAGCGAGTAGACGCCATGTTCATCACCTGCCGGCAGTTGACGGAGATGATCACGGACGAAGGCGAGGGGAAGCTCTCCCCCGTCCAGCGGCTCGGCTACCGGTTCCATCTCTCGTGGTGCAGCCACTGCCGCATCTACGTCGACCAGATGCTCACCACCGTCGAGACCTTGAAGGCGCTCCCCGAAGAGCCCGTCCCCGAAGCGACCCAGGCCGAACTCCTCGCGCAGTTCCGCAAGCACCACACCCCCTGAATCTCCACCCGCATCCAGGCGCGGCCTCCCTCCGCCGCGGCCTGGTCTGTCGTTGGCGCGACCTGCACCTCTCCAGGGCCGCCCGGCCTGCCGTCGGCGCAACCAGCATCTCTCCACGGCCGCCCGGCCTGCCGTCGGCGCGGTCACCACCGACGCTCCGGTGAGCGACACCGCGCGCCAACTTCGTACCTTCCCGCGCCAAAAGCCGCGCCAGCTCTTGGGGAACGACCCTGTTTCGGCTGAGCTTCGCGCCGTCGCCGGTGCGCGGTCGTCTCAGGATCGCGACGAGCCGGGCGTCACCCTTCGAGGAGCTGAGGATGGACTACGGTTTCGATTCCAAGCAGACCCATGCGCTCGTCGTGTACGGCTATCCGCTCGACGGCCTCACGTACGCCCAGTGCGTCGATCTCGCCAAGGCGGTGCACGCCCTCGGCGGGCAGCTCGTGGCCGCTCCCAACGGTGATCTGACCGAGAGCGGGACCCCGAACGCCACCACGCCGGACGAGACGACGTGCTTCACCTTCCTGGTCGGTGCTCTCGCCGCGGAGATGAGCGTGCGATCGAGACAGGGCGCCAAAGGCAAGGCCACCAAGCTGGGCGCCGAGGAAACGGCACGCGCCGAGGCCGAGTTCGAGCGCGCGCAGGCGAAGCTCGACGCCCTCCTGGCAGAGAAGGGCGTGACCCCGGCGAAGGCCCCTGGCCTGTTCGTGCTCGCCGCGGGCCCCCTGGCGTCCGCCACGCTCGAAGGCAAAGAGGGCACGATGATCGAGCGCATCGACGCCGACGGCGAGCGCGAGGAACTCGGGAGCGAGCTGACCGTGAGCTACGACGCCGACCCCGACGCCGTGCAGGTGCATCTCCAGGGCACCTTCAAGCTCTCCGCGCGCTACGACTGAGCCCCTCGCCGCCCCTCAACCTCCGTGATCGCCCCCGTTTTTCCGCGACCGGAAGACCGCCGGCGTGGTGCCCGTCCAGCGGCGGAACGCCCGGAAGAACGGCGCGCTCTCCGCGAAGCCCAGACGCTCGGCGAGTGTGGCGATGGGCACCTTCGGATCCTCTAGCAGGGCCACCGCCCGCTCGCGCCGCACCTCGTCGAGCAGCGCTTGCAGGTGCGTGCCTCGCTCCGACAGCCGCCGCTGGAGCGTCCGCGTCGACACCCCCAGCGCCCGTGCCAGGAGCGACACCTTCGGCGCTCCCGGCAACGTGCGCGCCACCGCCACCCGCACCGCCTCCACGAACTCGTCGCGTCGCGCGCGATCGCCCAGGCGGCGCACGTGCTCGTCGAGCGCCAAGCTCACCGCCGGGTCCGCCGTGAGCAGCGGGCAGTCCAGCAGCGAAGCGTCGAAGGCGAGCGCATCCTCCTCGCACCCGAAGTGGTTCGGAGCGCCGAAGAACGCCTCGCACGCCGCCTGCTGGTCCCTCTCCGGGTGAATCCACGACACCGACCGGAACTCCATCGCCGGCCCTACCGCTTCGCGGCACCGCGTCGCCACCAGCCCGAAGAAGAACTCCGCCAGACGCCGCGACAGCCGCGGCCGGTTGCGCTCCCGGAGGACGAGCCGCGCCTCGTCCCCTTCGACGACGAGCGAGAGCGGGATGGCATCGACGAACACCCCGATGCAGTGGACGAACCGCTGGAGCCCCTCGCGCAGCGTCGCGCTGGACATCGTGTAGTAGTCGACGAACCCCAGGCTCGCCTGCGGGAACAGCGCGACGAGGTGCAGTCCGAGCAGCCCCGACGCCTCCAGCGCTGCGAGCAGTGGCTTCAGCTCACGCCCCGGGATCAAGGTCTCGGGCGCTGCGCCGCGCACCTTCTCGAACAGCGCCCGCGCCTCGTCCCGGTGCGAGCGTTGCCACAGCCTCGCAGCGACGGGCTGCACGAGCGAGGCCACGACGCCGGGCGTCACGCTGCGTGACGAGGGATGCGGGAGTTCTGCTGGGCATGCAGGCGGCACACATCGCGACGCCATCCGTGATGATGGGCCTTCCGCGAACCCGTGAGAGCCGTCGTCCGATGAAAGGGAAAGGTTGGGCACACCGCGGAGCATGGAGGTCGTTCTCTGGGCGGAAATGCGTCCCGAGAGTACGCCGGGCGGTCTGATTTCACGAGTCCCAGAGGGCAGTGATGGGGCACACCGGCGTGTTGAGAGGGGAGGTCGGAGGCGCGATCTCTTCCGTGGCGTGGAAGGGAGGGATGGGATGGCATGAAGGAAAGAGAGCACCTCGGGACGGTCCGGAGGGTCGTGGCTGATGCTGTGATGGCCGTGGGGACGGTCCGGAGGACTCTGGTTGGGGCCGTGGAGCGAGGGCGCTGGGGCGGTAGTCTGTCTGACGGTGGAGCTGGAGGCGGGCAGAGACTGCGAACCTCTGGACCCACCAAACGCGTGTCGGGGAACCTCGGCGAGCTTCCGACGCGTGTCGGGGGAACCTCGGCGAGCTTCCGACGCGTGTCGGGGAACCTCGGCGAGCTTCCGACGCGTGTCGGGGAACCTCGGCGAGCTTCCGACGCGTGTCAGGGAACCTCGGCGAGCTTCCGACGCGTGTCGGGGAACCTCGGCGAGCTTCCGACGCGTGTCGGGGAACCTCGGCGAGCTTCCGACGCGTGTCAGGGAACCTCGGCGAGCTTCCGACGCGTGTCGGGGAACCTCGGCGAGCTTCCGACGCGTGCCGGGGAACCTCGGCGAGCTTCCGACGTCCGCGGCTCGGCTACCGTTTCGGTGCGTACCGCATCGCCATGGCCCCCGAGGGGAGCTCCAGCCGTCCGACAAGCTTCAAGTCGATGTACTTCGAGAGCCCCGCGAACAGCGTCGGCCCATGGCCTGCGATCCGGGGATGCACGACGAACTCGTACTCATCGATCAATCCTAGCTCCGCCAGCGCTTTCGGGAGGGTGACGCCACCCGTCAAGATGCCGTTCCCCGACTTCTGCTTGAGCTGCTGAACGGCTTCTCCCAGGTCCCCGCGCAGGAGTTCCGCGTTCCAGTCGACCCCGGGAAGGGAACTCGACACGACGTACTTCTTCTTGGCGTCGATCGTTCTGGCGAAAGGCTCCATCCAGCCCGGCCTCGTCCCCGCAGGCACGGGGTGTCGCCACGCGACCTCCATCATTTCGTACGTCACCCGGCCAAAGAGGAGGCTATCGGCCTGCTCGATGTTCGCGACGGCGTGCTGGTGGATCTCTTCGCTCGGGACACCGGCGAGATGGTCGCAGCACCCGTCCAGGGTGACGTTGATGGAGTATCGAAGAGGTTGCATGGCGTGCTCCTGTCGCGGGGGTGCGTGGGGTCGGGTGCGTCCGCGCCCTCGCTCCCGCCCCGAGACGCCGATGGTTGCTACGAGCTGGCATGCGCTGCAAGCGTGCGAGGCCTTCGAGGGGCGTGCTGCTCCAGAGGGGAGACGGTGCAGGTGAAGAGGGGTCTCGCCACCGACCCGCGGGCATGGCCCCTGATGGCGCCGGGACGTCAGCGTCCTTCGGCGGCCTGGCCGCGGAGCACCATGCAGGTGCTGTACACCCGGGCCACCAGGCTGCCCTTGTCGTCTTCGACGGTGCACTCGATGAGTCCGAGGGTGCGCGTTCGCTTCACCACCACGGCGGAGGCCTTGATGTGTGCCTTCCAGATGGGCTTGAAGAACTTCACCGTCAGGTCGAGCGTGGTGAAGCTCTCGTCGTCTTCGAGTGTCGTCGCCATCGCCATGCCCATGGCGGCGTCGGAGAGGTCGCACACCACCCCGCCGTGCAAGGTTCCCATCGGGTTGGCATGCTGCGGGCCGGTGTCCATCTCGGCGACGGTGCGGCCGAGGTCGATGCCGCCGATGGTGAAGCCCACGAGCTTCGCGATGCCGGGTGGGGGGAGTTCACCGCGCGCGAGGCGCTGGATGTCGTCGAGGTGCTTCGTCGTCTTCGGAGGGCGGATGGCTTCGGTCATGGGGTCTCCTGCGGGGCACGCCGGACGTGTGCGGGCGTGCGAGGTCCTTCCCCCGCGTCGGTGGGGGGTCGTGTGCCGGTGGTGTCGTGGTGGTCTCAGGGCGCGCAGGTTGCGCAGGCTGCGCAGGTTGCGCAGGCGAGCGTGACGAGCGTCATGGCTCGGCGCCGGCGCGTGCGGCGAAGGCGCCGAGGGTGCGGCAGGCCTTGATCATCTCGTCGGAGAGGGGGCTGCCGCGCAGGGCGCGGGCCAGGCTCAGGCCCCCGTACATCATCGCGAGGAGCCCGAGGGCGATCGTCCGACGTGGCAGGGGGCCTTCGGGCGGCAGGTGCTCCTCCAGGCCTGTGGTCATCTCTTCGAGCATCTCGCGCACGGACTCCCGGTGCTGGGGCGCCGTCGTGCCCACCTCGCCGACGACGGCAGGGAGCGGGCAGCCGCGGTCGATGTCGTCCCGGTGGCGTGCCGACAGGTAGCGCTTGAGGACGATCTCGGCGCGCGCCTCCTTGGGCTTTGCGTCGAGCCTGCCGAACAGCTCCGCGCGCAGTGCGGCGCTGGTGCGCCGGATGGTGTCGTCGATCAGGGCCTCTTTCGAGGCGAAGTGGGCGTAGAAGCCGCCGACGGTGAGGCCCGCTCCCTTCATCACCTCGGCGACGCGGGCCCCGGCAATGCCTTTCTCCCGGAGCAAACGCGCCGCCGACGCGAGGATGTTCTCGTGGGACCTGTCCTTCTGCTCGACCTTGGCGTTCACGCGCTGCCTCCTCCTCGGGATCGTAGCGCCAGCATCGCGAGCACGCCGAGGTGCTTCGACGCGAGGGCACTCCAGGTACTGGTCGCAAGCGCGGCGAGGAGAGCCGCGGCGATCGAGGGCCAGAGGGGCCCAGGGACGAACATCGTATGGCCATCATATGATGATGATCATGAGAACTGTCAAGGCAGAGGTGGCGATCTCAGCGTCTGATCTCGGCGGCCGGTGAGGGACCCGTTCGGTCGTGGGCTGCTCGGGTCTCGGGGTCAGGTCGAGCGAGCCGGCTCGGGTCGAGGCGCGTGGTTCGGTCGAGGCACGGCTCGCTGACTCAGGTCGAGGCGGGAGGGAAGGCGAACCCGCGCGCTCGGGCCAGGGCCTCGGAGAGGTGCCACGTCCTCTCCGTGAGCGCGGGGTCGTGGCGGATGGGCACCGGCTCGAAGCGGCCGGGGTTGTAGATCACGGCGCCTTTCGCGCGGCGCGTGTCCGCGTCGAGCAGCAAGCGGATGACGTTCCTGGCGGCGCTCTCGGGGGTCTCTGCGAAGAGCTGGTAGAGGACCCGGATGTACCAGGGGAAGTCGCGGACGGTGGCGGTCCGGGTCATGCCGACGCAGGCGATGGTGGCGGTGACGGGGAGGTCGTGCCAGCGGCGGGTGGCTTCCTGGACGTGCAGGTAGCCGAGCACCTGGGACGACATGAGCGTGGGCAGGAGGGACCACCTTCGCCGCGTGAACTGGAGGTCGTCGAGGTCGGGGACGAGCTTTGCTGGGATGGGCTTGGCGCCGACGTGGATGATGCGCCCGTCGCCGGAGGCGACCAGCGTGGGTAGCAAGGCGCGGTTGAGTGCGTAGCGGGCGAGGTACTGGAGGCCGAAGGCGCGCTCGAAGCCGTCGGGCGTGTCGACGCGCTGGGGGGCGGCCACCATGGCCGTGTGGACGAGGCCGTGGAGGGCAGGGCGCCAGGCGCGGATGGCGTCGGCGGCACGAGCGACGCCCGCCAGCGAGAGGAGATCGGCCTCCAGGAACGTGACGTCGGCGGCGCCCGCGTCCCGCACGCGCTGGGCGGCCCGCGCGCCTCGGTCGGGGTCGCGACCGGCGAGGAGGATGGCAGCACCCCGCGAGGCGATGGCCGTCGCCGCGGCGAGGCCGATGCCGGAGGTGCCGCCGAGGAAGGCGATGCTGGCGCCCTGGAGGTCGCGCTCGGGGGGCGTCTCGGGAGAGGTTCGAGCTGGCTTCATGCCGCTGAAATCTAGGTCGCACAGGCTGGACCGTCAGCTTGCGTTCGGGAACGATGCGGGCATGGCGAGAGGACGCACGACGGAGCTGCGCCGCACCCCGAAGCAGGATCGGTCCCGGGAGACGGTGAACGTGATCTTGCAAGCAACGACTTACATTCTCATCCGGGAGGGGTACGCCGCGCTGACGACGAACCGGGTGGCGGAGCGGGCCGGCGTGAACATCGCGTCGCTCTACCAGTTCTTCCCGAACAAGGAGGCGCTGGTCGTGGAGCTGGAGCGGCGTCACGTGGCCCGGACCGACGCGGTGATGGGCGAGGTGCTGCGGAAGCACACGGGCAAGGGGGGGAAGGCGAGGCTGCGGACGCTGGTGAAGGCGTTCATGGCGGCACAGGCCGTGGAGCCTGCGTTGCAGCGGGTGTTCGCGGAGGAGATGCCGAGGATCCGGAGCCGCAGGCCGCCGACGGCGGGAGAGCGGTGCGCGGCGCAGGCGGGGGCGTTCTTCGCGTCGCTGGGGGTGGCGCTGCCGAACCCGGAGCTCTCGGGCTGGCTGCTGGCCACGGTGTGCCACGCGGTGATCCTCCAGGGCTTCGTCGAGCGGCAGGACGACGTGCTCTCGGGGGTGCTGGAGGATGAGCTGGTGCTGCTCCTGGAGCGCTACCTGGGGCTCCCCGAGCAAGCCAGGCTCTCCGAGCAAGCCAGGCCTCGGAGGCGCCGCGCTGTCTCCGCGCTGGCAGAGGTCTGATCAGGAGGGCTGGCGGCCTGGGCTCATGGGGCGAGGCGTGTGCCGGTGAAGATGTGGACGCACGCCGCCATCCGGACGACACCTTGCTGCTCGTGCTCGGAAAAGCGCTCCGTGAGCGCCTTGCGGGCCTGCTCGCGCGCCGCGTCTCCATGCTGAGCGAGCAGCTCACCGAATGAGAACGCGGCGAGCGCGAAGCTGGCCGCCTCCGCTGCCGGAAGGTGGTCGCCCATGGCCAAGGTCCCACGCCAGTCCTGCACGGCGAGTTCGCCGAAGCCCGCTCGTTCGAGCAGGGCGAGCAGCTTGTCGGCCTCGGCGTAGCGGAACGGCCCGGGCGCGTCGGGCTCCGGCGCGGGGATGTCGACGATCTTCGCGATCACGTCGCGCAGGGTGAGCATCCACGGGTTGTCGGCTTGGCGGCCCCAGGCCGCGAAGGCGAACCGACCGCCGGGGGCGAGCCACTGGGCCAGGTTGGCGAAGGCCGCGGGCGGATCGGAGAAGAACATGATGCCGAAGCGCGAGACGAGGCGATCGTAGGGCCCTTCGGGCGGTCGCGCCGTCGACATGTCGGCGAGGTGGAAGACGACCCCGCTGCCATCGGCCAGTGCACGCTCGCGCGCCACGTCGACCAGGGGAGGCGAGACGTCGAAGCCGTGGACGATGCTTCCTGCTGGGGCTCGGCGCAGGAGTTCCAGGGAGGTGCCTCCACCACCACATCCGATGTCGGCAATGCGGCGAGGGCCGTCGAGGTCCAGCGCGCGGAGCAAGGGCTCTTCCACGGGCCGGAGCATCGCCTCCATGCCCGAGAGCTGAGCACGCCACTTCTCGCCACGTGCGCCGGCCCAGTCGGACGCTGCGAGGGACTCGTTCGTTTCGTTCGCCATCGCCGCGTCGTAGCGCGCAACGGAGACCGGATGAAGGGCGTGGTTTTCGGTCGCCTGGCGAGGTGTTCGAGTGGGGATGGGCGGTGCCGGGAGGCACGTTGTGAGGGCCGGGGGAGGGATGTTACGGTCGGCCGTGTTCGATCATCTCTCGCTCGGCGTGGCGGATCTCGAGCGGGCCGGGGCCTTCTACGACAAGGTGCTCGCTCCACTCGGCTACGTGCGTCTGTGGCGCAGCACGAGGGGCATCGGGTATGGCCCGGCGGGCTTCGTGGGCGAGGCGCCGCTGGCCCTGGTCCAGACCGGGGCGGAGGCGCGAGCACCCGGGCCGGGCTTTCACCTCGCGCTCGCCGCACCTTCACGCGGGGCGGTGGACGGGTTCCATGCCGAGGCGATGGCGGGGGGTGGCGTCGACGAAGGGCCGCCCGGCATCCGGGAGAACTACGAGCCAGGCTACTACGCGGCGTTCGTGCGTGATCTCGATGGGTATCGTCTGGAGGCGGTGCTGCACGAGCCCGTCGAGGCGCAAAGCGACGAGCCCGGCTGACGCCGGTCTGGTTCGAGGTCATGCGCTCGTTCTCGGTGATCAGTGGAGGGCCAGGGTCGGGGAAGAGCACGCTGATCGCGGCGCTCGGCAGGGCTGGCTTTCGCACGTCGAGCGAGGTGGGGCGCCGGATCATCCAGGAGCAGGTCGCGATCTCGGGCAGGGCGTTGCCGTGGGTGGATCCCGTGCTGTTCGCCGAGATGATGCTGTCCTGGGAGATCCGAGCGTTTCATGATCACGCGGCGAGGGCGGGGCGGGTCTTCTTCGATCGGGGCGTGCCGGATGTGATCGGCTACCTGCGGCTGCAGGGGCTGCCCGTCCCGGCGCACATGGAGAAGGCCGCGGCGCTGTTCCGCTACGCGCGCCGGGTCTTCCTCTGCCCGCCCTGGCCCGAGATCTTCACGCGAGACGAGGAGCGAAAGCAGTCGCTGGAGGAGGCAGAGCGGACCTACGCCTCGATGGTGATGACCTACTCGGCGTGCGGCTACGAGCTGCTCGACGTGCCCAGGGGCACCGTGGAGGAGCGGGTCGCGTTCATTCTCGGACGCGGCGCCGGCGCCTCGGCGTAGGGGAGGATCGAGGGGGGCGCAGGTTGCGATGAGCGGCGTGTGGCTCCGTGGACGCTGGCCTCGGCTTTTCGAGGGACGGGGGAACAGAGATGCCGCTCGCAGCGAGCAAGGTGGGCAGCCGCAGATGGGCGTCGCACAGCCGCTCGATGAAGTCGGCGAAGGAGTCGGCGATGCGGGTCGCCCTCGGCGCATCGTCTCCCTCGATCCAGAACACGGGCCGCGGATCGCGCAGCGTGGCCGTTGCGTCGAAGGCGAGCGCCCCGTACCCGTCGATGTCGCCGAACACGAAGGGGGAATCGAGGCCCTCGACGGGGACCGCGTCGAAGTGGTCGTGGTCGATGGACTCGATCGGAGCGACGAGGAGTGCCGGGGCGTCGTTCTCGGCGAGGACGGTCAGGCCATTGGTCTGCGTCAGGAACCACAGGTACTCGGCGGGAAGTGCGGCGCCGTAGCCAGCGTGCCGTGTGCCCGCGAGGTGTTGCAGGGCGGCGCCATCCGACGTCTGTATCCGCACCTCGACCTGGCCGTCTCCAAGGCCGCCGTTCTGGTGCCACCAGCTGATGAGCGCGGGGGGATCCGAAAGGAGGTCCGTCACCCGCGCGAACGCAGCTTGCACGGCGGCGAGCCTGTCGCTTCCAGGCAGGTCCAGGTGATCTCGCTCCGGCTCCAGCAGCACGCCCACGCGCCCGGCGATGGCGGCGACGAACTGCGCGCCGGCGTCTCCCTCGCGTCGCACGCACTCGTCACGCCACGCGAGGAGCGCCGCGCGTGCCTCTTCTGCCAGGACGCTCAGGCCCGCGCGCTCCGCGGGCGGGACCTCCATCCCGAACACGTCCGGTCCCTGGTGTTCGAGGCCGTGCACCCCGCGCGCAAGCTCCTGCACGATGCGCCCGATGCTCCCCTCCACGTGAGCGGCTGGTCGTCGCTCGTCGATCTGCGCCTGCACCCAGGCGGCGCGGTCCAGGGCGGAGAGGGGTGGAGGCGGTGGAGGCGGTGGCGACACGTCCGGTTTCGCGTCCGGCGGGGGCCTGGCCTCGCTCGGCGCCGAGCCGTCCACGATCTTCCAGGCGATGGCATGGTTGCGGTCGCGGGCCTCCTGCTCGGGCGTCATCAGCCTGGCGATGGCTGCGGCGACATCGCCGTCGGTCGCCGTCAGCGCTGCCTTGGCCTCGGCCAGCGACACCTCGACGCGCGCACGCACCTGGCGAATTTTCGCGATCGATACGGGGTCGTTGTTGCTCATGCCTGAAGGCCTCCGGGAGGAGCGGTCGCTGAGGGGCGTCTGGTTCTACGTGGGTCGACCTGACGTCACAAGCCGCTCCCAGAGGTCAGGGACATCACCTCATCCCACGAGAGAAAAAAATCGACCGAGGTCTGTCGATCCGAGGCCTGCTCGCGTGTCGTGGGGGTGGAGACGGCGCCGCAGGGGCGCCGCGTGACCCAGGAGACAAGAGACCGATGCAGTACATGATCCTCGTTTATGACGACGAGTCGCTCTGGGCGAACATGCCGGAGGCCCAGTCGCAGCAGCTCTTCGGGGAGTACAACGCGTACACCGATGCGATGGAGAAGGCGGGCATCCTGCGCAGCGGTAACGCCCTGAAGCCGGTGGCGACGGCGACCACGGTCCGCATCCGTGAGGGCAAGACGCTCACGACCGACGGGCCGTTCGCGGAGACGAAGGAGCAGTTCGGTGGCTACTACGTGATCGAGGTGCCGGACCTGGAAGAAGCGTTGAAGTGGGCCGCGAAGTGTCCGAGCGCGCCGCTCGGGTCGGTCGAGGTGCGGCCGGTGATGAATTTCGAGATGTGATCGGAAGGGAGGTCCCGGGCCGTCACGGCGCGGTGCGTGGCGGCGGGTGGGCCTCCCGCCGGTTTTGTCTCGCGTGGTAGGTTCGCGGCCGAGGGGCGCCCGTGGGGGCGCGTCCTCGGCGTCGTGCGATCCGAAACCACCATCGAGCAGGTGTTCCGACTGGAGGGGGCCCGTGTCCTCGCCGGGCTGATCCGTGTGTGCGGGGGTGATTTCGAGCTGGCGCAGGACGCGCTGCAGGACGCCTTCGAGAAGGCGCTGACGGTGTGGGGGGCAGAGGGCGTTCCCGTGCGTCCGGCGGCCTGGCTCACGACGGTGGCCCAGAACCGCGCGCGGAACCTGCTGCGGCGCAAGCGTGGAGCGCCGCAGGTGTCCGGAGAGCTGCCAGAGGTGGCGGCGCTCGAAGCGTTCGATCGCGAGGAGGCGCTGGATGGGCAGCACCTGCCGGACGATCGGCTGCGGCTCCTGTTCACGTGCTGTCACCCGGCGCTGTCCCGCGAGGCGCAGGTGGGGCTCGCGCTGCGCACGGTGTCCGGGCTGTCGACGGGGGAGATCGCGCGGGCGTTTCTGGAGAGCGAAGCCACGACGGCGCAGCGGCTGGTGCGGGCGAAGCGGAAGATCAAGGAGGCCGGGATCCCTTACGCGGTACCGGCGCCCGCGGACCTGCCAGAGCGCCTCGGGGGGGTGCTGGCGGTGGTGTACCTGGTGTTCAACGAGGGGTACGTGGCCTCGTTCGGCGAGGTGCTGGGGCGGCGGGATCTGGTATCGGAGGCGGTGGCTCTGGGCCGGCTCCTCGTGGAGCTGCTGCCGGAGGAGCCCGAGGTGCTGGGGCTCGCGGCGCTGATGCTGCTGCACGATGCGCGACGGGAAGCGCGGCTTGGCGAGGAGGGGGCGCTGATCCCGCTGGAGGAGCAAGATCGGTCGCGCTGGGATCGAGGGGCGATCGCCGAGGGGCTCTCGCTGCTGGACCGGGCGATCGCGTTGCGACGGGCGGCACCCCGGGAGGTGCGGTCGCAGCCGGCCGGGCCGTATCAGCTCCAGGCAGCCATCGCGGCACTGCACGCGCAAGCGACGACACCCGAGGCGACGGACTGGCCGCAGATCGCGGCGCTGTACGGGGCGCTGCTCCGCGTGGCGCCGTCCGCGGTGGTGGAGCTGAACGCGGCAGTGGCGGTGGCGATGGCCGGCAGGGCTGCGGAAGGGCTTTCGTGGCTCGATCGGCTGGCCGCGCGGGAGGAGCTGGCGAGCTACCACCTGCTGCCGGCCGCACGGGGAGAGTTGCTGCGGCGGCTGGGGCGCCAGGAGGAAGCGCGCGCGGCGTACACCGCAGCGATCGGGCTGGCGAGGAACGCGCAGGAGCGAGCGTACCTGGAGCGGCGGCTGGGGGAGCTGGGGACGTCGGCATAGCGCTCCTCCTGCGGTGAAGCTGTGATGTGGGGAGGCGCATCGCGCGCTCGGGGTGGCACCATCGAAGGGCTTCGTCGCGTGCCTTGCAGGCACAGGCGCCGTGCCCGCGAGTCGGTTGCTTCGCTCGTCTCTGGACGCTACGTAGGCCCTTCAAACGAAGGGAATGCGAACATGATGGACGACCTCGCCGGCGCGCTGCGCGCCCCCTGGATGGCTGCGGTGTGCTCTTGCCTGGTGGGCATTCTTTCCTGCGCGGCCCCCGCTGCAGAGACTCGTCCGTCGGAGCCGGTTCAACCGAGCGAAGCCTCGCCGAGCGCAGCGCCGGTGGCACCGGCGCCACAGCTGGAGCCGAAGCGGGCGATGATGAAGGCGATCCGCATCCATGCCGTGGGAGATGCGGACGTCATGCAGCAGGAAGAGATCCCGCGGCCCGAGCCGAAGGCAGGTGAGCTGCTCGTTCGCGTCATCGCGGCCGGGGTGAACCCCGTCGACGCCAAGATGCGGCAAGCCACCCGCAAGGATCTGAGGGCGCTGATGGAGAGTCGGCTGCCGTTCGTGCTCGGGCTGGATGTCGCCGGGGTGGTCACGCAGGTGGGCGAGGGGGTGTCGCGCTTCAAGCAAGGGGACGCGGTGTATGCGTTCCTGGATCAAGCGCGCGGGGGTGGCTACGCGGAGTACGCGATCGTGAAGGAAGGGGAAGCCGCGCTGAAGCCCGCGTCGCTTTCGTTCAAGGAGGCGGCTGCGGTGCCGCTGGCGGGGCTCACGGCGTGGCAAGGTCTCTTCGAGACGGCGTCCCTGGAGAAGGGGCAGACGGTGCTCATCCAGGGAGCATCGGGCGGGGTCGGGGTGTTCGCGGTCCAGCTTGCGAAGGCGCGCGGAGCGCGGGTGCTGGCGACGGCGTCGACGCGCAACCAGGAGCTGCTGCGCGAGCTGGGGGCGGACCTGGCGATCGACTACACGAGGACGAGCTTCGATCGCGTCGTGAGGAACGTGGACGTGGTGCTCGACAACGTTGGCGGAGATACGACGAAGCGTTCGATCGACGTGGTGCGCAGGGGAGGGTTCCTGGCGACGCTCCTGGAGGCGCCGGACGCCGAGGCGCTGAAGAAACGAGGGATCCAGGGAGCCAGGGTGCAAGCGCACCCCGATGCGGCGACGCTGGAGAAGATGACGGCACTCATCGAGGAGAAGAAGGTGCGGCCGCTGGTGTCGGAGACCCTTCCCCTCTCGGAGGTGCGGACGGCACACGAGATGATCGCGACGAGGCACACACGGGGAAAGATCGTGCTGGTGGTGGCCGAGGAGCCGTAGCGGCAGGGTCAGCGTTGCTGGAGCGTTGTCGTTGTGTGCTGATAGAACCTTCGATTCACTTCAGCGCAAGCGAATGCCGTCGCGAAGCATTCTCCTCTGGCCTGTCGGGTCGCAAGGTTCGCCGGGGAATGGCTCCGGCGTCTGTTCAGCCCGGGGTCGCGGTGGTCTCGACAGGCGATTCTGCCTCGTCGCGATGCTCCTGGGGCTCTTGCAGGACGGTGAGAATGGGCCGGGCCCCCGAGAGGCATGGCGTGAAGAGCGACGGTTGTCCGGGATCGTCGAAGACCGCCGCGAAATCTGCCGGGGTCAGCGCGCGCGCCAGCCGGGCCGCGAAGGTCTCGCGCAGCTGCCGTGTGTAGTACTCGACGTCATAGTCCCGCGGATCACGCGAGGTGCGCTCCGAGCCCTGCCGGCCCTCGAGGGCGTCGCCGTCCTCTTGCTCGCTCTCCTCGGTTGCGGGCGTCGGCAAGAGACCGGCACGCCCTCCCGTCGCGCGGTACACACGGATGCGCTCCCCGATGGACCAGTGGGTGCGGCCATTCGCCAGCATGGCCTCGTAGGGCAGCTCGCGCCGGCGCGTGCGCGTGGCGATGTACTGGCTCGACGCCTTGGTGAGCCGGACGCGGGACGCCACCTCGTGGGTCGGGATCGTCCGGCGACGCAAGGCGAGCACGGTGCTGATGTAGGCTTCCCTGACGCCAGGGATGTCTCCGGCCAGAAGACAGCGCAGCGCGCGCCGCAGAAAGTCCTCCCCGAAGGGCTCCGCCCGCCTGGATCGGAACGCCACGCCGCGCAGGAGGAGCGGTCCGTCGTAGGGCTGGAGCGCGTAGTTCTTCGGCTCGTGCGAGAGCATCGCGGCGTAGCGACCGTCGAATTCGAGGTGCACGCGGGGAGGGAGCAGGGCCGCGACCTCGGAGACGACGCGCCGCTCGTCGGCCTCCTCCCAGGCTGGCGGGACGGAGAAGTACACCCCGTCCGTGTCGGCTTCGAGCAAGGTGACCCCGCGGGCGGCCAGCTCTCGGCAGAGGAGGCCCAGCACCTCGCGGCCGTGCCGGGTGACCTCGTTCGCGGCGTGGACGTCGGCGAAGCGGGTGAGGCCGACGGCGCCCAGGTAGCCGTAGGCGGAGTTGACGACGAGCTTCATCGCGGCGGAGAGGGCCTCGTGGGTATGGCGCTCGGGGGAGCCGGGAAGCGCCGCGCGGGCCCGCGCCTTGGCGTCGAGGCGCTGGTCGACGAGGCGATCGACCAGCGCGAGGAGCACGCCGAGGCGGTCCCGGCGCGGGCCGATGCGGTACTCCCGCATCAGGGAGGGGTAGAGGCTCGCCACGTCGGCCTTCACCACGTGCTTCGCCACGCCGGTGGCGAACAGGTGGAGCGCTGCGCCGCTGTGTGAAGTGCCATCGCCCGGCTCGTGGGCGGGGAGCGCGGCCCCAGCCCGTAGATACGCCCGGACGAGGAGCGGATCCAGCACGCCCGTGGCTGCTCCCGCGTCCGCGAGGCGCTCGTAGCGGCGTGGCGCCATGCGCGCGAGGGCGAACGCTGCGCCGCCGAGCAGACGCGCGAGGCCGGCGGCCTCCTTGACGTCATCGCAGGCATACCGTCGGACCCGCTCGGGGTCGGTCCGGAAGACGTGGTGGATCCGGGCGCCGGTGATGAGTTCACGGTCGGGCCCCGCCAGGCCGAAGTGTCTGGCGACCGCCTTGAGGCCATGGCCGGGGAGATCCCGCGCGGAGAAGTCGTGGCGCAGGACGGCGTCCATGGTGTCGATCAGCTCGCGCCCGGGCACGGTGTAGCGTGTCCGGCGCTGTCGATCGGTGCGAGCGCCGCCGTTCTGGCCTGGAGCCGCCCCGTTCGTCGCAGGAGCGTCGCTCCTGCCGCCCAGCGAGGCACCGCGCGCCGAGGGGCGCTGCCGGAGGCCTGGCGCGCCCGCTCGGCCCAGCGCGAGCGGCACGCCGAGGTGCTGGGCGCGGCGGGCGAGGAAGGGAAGATCGAAGCCGTGGAGGTTGTGGTTCTCGATGACGTCGGGATCCCAGGCCTGGATCCGGGCGACGAGCCGCCCGAGCAGGTCGGCCTCTGCCTCGTCGTCGTCCTCGTCGCCGTGCACCTCGAGGACCTCGGTGCTGCCATCCGGAGCGCGGAGCGCCACCAGGAAGATGCGATCGTGCTCGGGATCGAGGCCGGTGGTCTCCAGGTCGAACTGCAAGCGGTGCAGCGCATCGAAGGGCAGGTCCCGGAAGTACGTGCGGCCGGAAGCGATCAGGTACTGCTCCTCGGGCGGCATCACGAACACCACCTCGGGAGGGAGGTCGCGCAGGTGCTGGAGCGGTCGGCCGAGGCGTCTCGCCGCGCCTTGCAGGATGGCGGACGAGAGGGTGCGGCCGTCGTCGGCGCGGATGACGTAGCGGAGCGCGCCCGGTCCTTCCAGCTCCTGGTACGTCACCCGATGCGGCGCTGGCCCGTCCCCCTCGGGCCGCAGCCGTGCGCCGAGGTGGCCGAGGTCCTCCAAGGAAGCGAGGAGCAGCCAGGGGCGAAAAGACAGGTCCTCTCGAACGAGGGCGTCCGTCTCCGGGAGGCGCCGCCAGACGATGGCCCGTCCCTCGGGCTCGGCCCACACCGAGACGATGCCAGGCGTGGGATCCCAGCCCCAGAGCCATTCGTCTTCCTTGCGGTTCACGCCCTTCTTCCTCGTCTCTCGTCGCGCCAGCGCGTCCCTGACACTGCGAGCCTGCAGTGCCGTCGTGACACGAGCATGTCAGGTTTTCGAGGAACCATCCCGCCTCATCCGCGCTCTGGCTCGGCATTCAACGGGTCAACTCGACGACGTAGTCCAGGAACGCACGGACCTTGGCCGGGGGGAGCTTCCGCGACCGGTGGTACGCGTAGAGGGGGAAGCGCTCCTCCGCCCAGTCGGGGAGGAGCTGGATCAACCTGCCGTCCTCGAACATCTCCCGCACACAGATCTCGAGGAACTGGGAGACCCCATGACCTCCGAGGCAAGCCGCCATCAGGCTGTTCACGTCGTTGGTGGCGAGCCGGCCGGTCACGGGTACGGGCACCACCTTTTTCCGACGGTGGAACTCCCACGCGAAAGGGCGCCCGGTGCTGGGGTTGCGGAAGAGGAGACACTCGTGGCCGTCGTCGACCAGGGATCGAGGCCGTGCGGGGCGGCCCCGCCGAGCGACGTACGCAGGAGAGGCGCAGGTCACGACCCGTGATTGCGACAGAAGCTTGCAGGTGAGGCTCGACGGCTCCGGTTCGCCGAAGCGGACGGCGACATCGAACCCGTCCGCGTCGAGATCTCCCATCCGATCCCGGATGAGGAGATCTACCGAGAGTTCCGGGTGTGCAGCAAGGAATGCGCCTATGCGCGGCGAGAGGATGTAATGGCCGAACGTCGCGTCGACGTTGACGCTCAGCTTCCCACGAGCGGAAGCCGAGGCCCCTGCGGCCTGGTGGGCCGCATCCTCCAACCCGGTGAGCAAGGGCGCGACATCGTCGTGGAACCGGCGCCCCTCCTCCGTGAGGTGCACCGCGCGCGCGGTGCGATGAAACAAGCGCACTCCGAGGCGCTGTTCCAGGCGTGCCACCGCGCGGCTGACGCCTGACTGGGTCATGTGCAGCGCCTCCGCGGCGCGCACGAAATTGCCAGCTTCCACGACGGCGACGAGGACTCCGATCCCGTTCAGCAAGCGTGGATCAAACGTCGTCATGACTTCCTGTCACGCTGAGAGTGACCATTAGGCGTTGGTGCGATGGTCGGTCAAGGCCGTAGGGTGATCGGCAGATGGGCCCTGGGGCCCGTCGCATCGCGAGCACCACGCGCACTGGTGATCGACGCCGGCACACCGCGACATTCGTGTGTGCTCCGGCGATCGCGCTGGAGCGCGCCGGGAAACGCTCGACCAGGCTCGGTTCGCGCTCGTCGCCACCCCGACGAGAGCACCGGCGACCCATGGCAGCAGGAGAACCTCGATGAGCGGCATTCAGATGAGCGGCATTCAAGGGAAGACCATTGCAATCACGGGAGCGAGCAGCGGCATCGGTGAGGCCGCGGCGAGGCTCCTCGCAGAGAGAGGGGCTCACGTCGTGCTCGGCGCCCGTCGCACGGAGCGGCTGGAATCGATCGCGGCGGCCATTCGAGAGGGAGGTGGCAAGGCAGAGATCCACCCACTCGATGTCACCCGGCGCGAGCAGGTGGAGGCCTTCGTGCAGTTCGCGGTGCAGCGCACCGGGCGCATCGACGTGCTCGTGAACAATGCGGGCGTCATGCCGCTGTCTCTCGTCGAGCATCTGAAGGTCGACGAGTGGGACCGTACGATCGACGTGAACATCAAGGGTGTGCTCTACGGGATCGCGGCCGCGCTACCCTTCATGAAGAAGCAAGGGGCGGGTCAGTTCGTCAACATCTCGTCCGTCGCAGGGCTTGTCGTGGTGCCCGCGGCCGCCGTCTACTGCGCGTCCAAGTTCGCGGTGAGGGCCCTCTCCGAAGGGCTGCGCCAGGAAATCGGCCGTGACATCCGGGTCACCCTCGTCTCGCCTGGTGCCACCGAATCCGAGCTCGCCGAGAGCATTTCCGATCCGGAAATGAAGCAGCGAGTGATCCAGGATTACCGGCGAGAGATCCTTCCCGCAGCCGCCGTCGCGCGAGCGATCGCCTTTGCCATCGAGCAGCCGGGCGACGTGGATGTGAACGAGATCGTCGTGCGCCCGACGGCGCAGGGGTACTGACCTCCCGAAGCGACACGTTCGAACGGGGTATCCGCGCCCCCGCTCCCCGAGGGACCTCGGGGGACCGGGGGCGATGTGCGTAGCGCGTTGCCGACCTCCGCCATCTCCACGTGGGAGGAGGCCATCTCCACGTGGGAGGAAGAGGTCGGCTGTGTGTGTCGACGTCTTCCGGCTGCTGAAACGCGCAGAATCAGCGCGCGCCGACGAGCGCTGAAGCCGGTCGCGTGGAGCGCTCGAAGTCGTTCGGAAACCGCAGTCGGATCTGCGCGTCAAGGAGACTTCTTTCTTGCCACTTCCGGAAGGTGTGTGGTTGAACTACCCTCTTTTCTAGGCGCATCTGACACCCCGATCCGCTGTGTTCCGCTCGCGCCAGGTGAACGCAGCGCTCCTCATGTGGCATTGAAGACCAAGTCATCGATCTCGCTCCGACAGGGCGAGTTGCACAGGAACGAGTCCGAGCTCGAGGCCCACGCTGGGAGCAGCGCCACGCTGCGCCCGTCGATGGAGCAAGAAAATCGGGGACCGGTGTCGTCGCTGGCTGAGGCCCTGGCTGGCAGCTCGCCGGCGTCGCGCGTGCGTGCCCTGCGCGAACGGGAGGTCGAGCCCGACTTCGCCTCCCCTGACGCCACGGACCTGTATCTCGCGGAGCTCTCGGGCAGCCAGCCGCTCACCCGGGATGGGGAGATCGATCTCGGGCGACGGATCGAGGCGGCCGAAGATGCCTCTCTCCGGACGTGGGTTCGTTCGCCGATCGCGCTGCGCGTGCTCGCCAGCCTGGCGGACGACGTGCAGGCAGGCCGGGTGGTGATCCAGGACCTCCTGCTCAACCCGGATGCGGATGACCCTGCAGGTCAGGCTGCGCCGCTGCGCCTCGCGCAGCTCCTTCAGCTCGCGCGCTCGGTCATGACCTTGACTGGTTCGAATGCGGAGGCAGCGCTCGAAGGACTCGCGGCTGGGTTGTGCGAGGTGCGCCTCGATCCCTCGGTCGGCGATCGGATCACCCAGGCCCTCCGCGATGTCGCGCGCTCGGGCAGCCCCGAGAGCGAAGGGGCGACGTCGACGCTCCGTGCATTCTCCAAGGCGCGCGCCGGCTCGGCTCGCGCCAAGGCCGAGCTGGTGCAAGCCAACCTGCGGCTCGTGATGGCGACGGCTCGCCACTACCAGCGCCGTGGTGTGCCCCTGCTCGACCTGGTGCAGGAGGGCAACCTCGGGTTGATGCGCGCGGCGGACAAGTTCGACTACCGCCGGGGCTACCGCTTCAGCACCTACGCCGGGTGGTGGATCAAGCAGGCGATCGAGAGAGCGCTCCTTTACCAGGGCCGCATCGTGAAGATGCCGGTCCACCTCGCGGACAGCCGCCGCAAGGTCCTGCGCTCGCGCAAAGCCCTGTCCCAGGAGCACGCGCGGGAGCCGTCTCCGGAGGAGATCGCGGAGCACAGCGGGCTCCCGCTCGCCAAGGTCAAGGCCGTCCGAGATCTCTCGATGGAGCCCATCAGCCTGGATGCGCCGATCGACGAGGAGGGAGACGCCCGTTACGGCGACTTCCTCCCGAGCGACACGGTGACGCCGGACGAGGCCCTCGCGCAGCGCCGGATGATGGAGCAGACGCGCGATCTCCTCGAAGGCCTGACCCCGCGCGAGCGCGAAGTGCTGCGGCTCCGTTATGGGCTCGATGGAGAGACGGACCACACGCTCGAGGAGATCGGGCGCTCCTTCTCGTTGAGCCGAGAGCGTATCCGCCAGATCGAGTCCAAGGCGCTCGAGAAGCTGCGATCACGGTCTCGTGATCGGCACCTGGCGACCTATCTGGACGGCACCTGAGTTCGGGGCTCGCGGGCGGCCCTCTCTGGGAGAGAAGGGCCACCGCGGCATGTTCTCCACCCGTTCGGACTCCCCGGTGGCCTCAGCCCTCCAAGAACCGCCGCCCCGACGAGCCCCCAGCAGGATGGGATGATAGGTTGGCCAGCTGACGGCCATGGAACCTCCCGCGCTCCGGCGCTCCGATCACCTCACCTTCAAGGGGAACCTGCGGGAGACGCGCCATGGCTGGCTGCGCCTGACACCTGCGTACTCGGTGCATCTCGTCGGCGAGCTGCTGGCCGAGGCATCACGAGAGAGCCAGGTGCTGGATCCCTTCTGTGGCACGGGGACGACCGCCCTGGTCTGCGCCGAGCGAGGTATCCGCGCCGAGACCACGGACATCAACCCGTTCCTCCTCTGGCTGTGCGAGGCGAAAGGGCGCTCCTACAGGGAGACCGAGCTGACGGCGCTGCGGAGCACCGCCAGGACGGTGGTCTCGGCGATACGTGATCGCTCCGCGACGGCAGCGTGGACGCCTCCGATCCACCGCATCGAGCGCTGGTGGGACGACGCGACGCTGGCGGCGCTCGGACGCGGGCTCGCCACGATTCGCGCCCTCTCGGCCGCAGCAGAGCCCATCGAAGGAGGACGAGCCGTACCCGATCTGCTGCTCGTCGCCTTCTGCCGTACGCTGATCGAGCGTGCCCAGGTGAGCTTCGGTCACCAGTCGATGTCGTTTGCTCGGGGTCGTGGAGCCGCACCCGTCGTCGAGCCGGTGGCCGCTGCCGAAGCCGTCGCCGTCGCGTGGGACGGCGCGGTCGAGAGCGTCGCTCGGAGCGCCTCCACGCCCATCTCGACACCCCCCCAGGCGGTGCTCTGTGACGCGCGGAATCTGCGGGAGCAGCTCCCCGCCGACCGCTACGACGTGGTGATCACCTCGCCGCCTTATCCCAACCGGATGAGCTACATCCGCGAGCTTCGGCCTTACATGTACTGGCTCGGCTACCTTTGTGACGGCCGCTCTGCCGGAGAACTCGACTGGCAAGCGATCGGCGGCACCTGGGGCTGCGCGACCAGCAATGTCGGCAAGTGGTCGCCCGAGGGGAGCGGGGCGATCCCACACGCTGGCTTCGACGAGCTGGTCGCGCGCATCGCCGAACGCAGCCCGCTCCTGTCGCGCTACGTGCACAAGTACTTCCACGACATGGTGCGCCACGTCGCCTCGCTCCGGGCGGTGCTCAAGCCGGGCGGCGTCGCTCACTACATCGTGGGCAACTCGAAGTTCTACGACGTCCTGGTCCCCGTGGAGAGGGTCTTCGCGTCGCTGTTCGAGGCCGAAGGGCTCGAACACGTCGAGGTGCGCGCCATCCGCAAGCGGACCTCGAAGCGAGAGCTGTACGAGTATGTGGTCTCTGCGCGAAAACCGTTCTGAGATCGTCAGGGCGCGAGGACGAGCGTGTTGAGCTGACTGGGAACGATACGCACGCCAGGGCAGTTGGTGCTGTTCTGGATCCCGAAGCTGGTCAGCCGTTGCAGCGGCGCGCCGCCACAGATGACGGTGAACGCCCCGGTGAGCCGTCGTGACGGGCCCATCACCATGCCGGAGGCGACACCCAGCATCACACCGCTGTTGTCACCGTTGGTCATGACCACCGTGGAGAACAGGTTGTGCGCCGGGGCGCAGAACATCAGCACGTTGTACACGGCCGGGACCGTCATCGGACCCAGCGCGATGTTGGGGTAGGGGATCGGGACCGCCACGGGAGGCGTCAAACAGACGTCGGGGAACCCCATGTCGACGCCCATCATCTGCGTGTTCGCGAACATTGGTGTCTCCTCTCGTCCGTCGTTCAGCCGAGGTGGATGTGCTCGCCGTCCACCTTCACCACGCCCGTCGCGCTCACGATGGCGTTCTCGGCGTGGAGATGAAGGCTCTTCTCGGCGCTCCAGTCAGCGCGCTTCGTCCGGAGATGATCCATCTCCTCGACGACGCGGTAGGCGCGCTTCACCTTCTGGCTCACCCGGTCGAGCACCGAGTCGATGCTCCCCGCGAGGACCTTGGCCGTCGAGACCTCGGCCAGAAGCTCGCGAGCCGCCATCGTCAACCTGTCGAGGCCCAGCCGCCCGACTGCGGCCGTCACCTCGACGCCCCGGGACACCACCGAGACGTCGCCCGTCGTCGTCATCCCCACGCCTTCGCTCGTCACCACGTCGAAGCGGCCGTTCGGCACCCGGATGGTGAGGTCACGATCGAGCGAGACGGCGGCAGGCGTGTCCTCTTCGCGCTCCAGGATGGCCAGGACCCACGCCGAGCCATCCTCGATGACCGTGAAGAGCACGCGATCTCCGAGTTCGGGGTCCACGAGGCAGCTCACGGCGCGCCGGGCGCGGTACTCGATGTTCTCCCATCGGATCGTGCAGGTCGGTCCCTCGACGCGCACGACGTACCCCGAGCGTTGCATTGCCTCGACCGCCGGCTCGAGCTTCTTCGCCAGGTTCTGCATGTGTCGCCTCCGTCGCTCCGTTCTCAGGATCAGTGAACAGCCCCGCTTCAGTGCGGGGATCGAAAATTCTCGGCCTTCGCCAGTTCCTCGTCGTCGCCGAGTGCCAGGGTGCGGTGCGTGAAGAGTGTCCCGTCTTCCTTCGTCTGGTGGAAGCGGGTCCGGAACAGGGTCGCTCCCCGGAAGTCGGCGCCTCCCAGCTGGGCCCACGAGAAGTCCGCGTAGGTCAGGTCGCTGTCGGCGAAGAGCGCGCCGACGCACTGCGCGCGGTGCCAGGTGGTCTGGTAGAGCTTCGCCCCGGCGAAATTCGCCCCGATGGGCTGCGCGTCGACCAGGATGGACTGGGTCAGATCGGCGCCCTTCAAGCTGGTCTTGTGCATCCTCGCCTCGACGAAGAGGACGCTCTTCGCGGAGGCGCCGTCGAACCGCGCGCCCGACAGCTCCGAGCCCTTGAAGTTGGAGTTGTCGAGCAAGCAGCCCGACAGGTCGCAGCCGGAGAGATCGGCCTCCATCAGCTGCGTCATCCGGAGATCGAGCCCCACGAGCGAGCGGCCGGCGAGCGTCACCTTGTGGAAGACCGCTTTGTCGAGCGTCGCTCCCTCGAAGTCGACCGTGCGCAGGTCCGTTTCGAGCACGTTGGTGCGCAGGAGTTGCGCCTTGCGCAAGTTCACCCGCTGGAGCCGCGTCTTCACGAAGTTCGTCCGGTCGAGGAACGTCTCCGCGAAGTTCGCTCCCTCGGCGTCGCAGTCGACGAGTGACAGCACGGCCGTGGTGGCGCCGCGGAAATCCGCTTCGGTCGCGTTGGACTCCACGAGCTTGGCGAGCGTCAGGTTCGCCTGCGTCAGGCGCACCCCCGACAGGTCACACTGGTGGAAGGTGGCGTGATGCAGGTTGGCGCCGTCGAGCTTCGCCCCGGAGAAATCGCAGTCGGAAAACAACGACTCCTTGAGCCTCGCCCCGCGAAGATCGGCGCCTCGGAAGCTCACCCCTTCCATGGTGGCGCCGCCGAGATCGAGCCCGGCGAGGTCTGCCTCGGCCAGATAGGCTTTCTGAACGGGCTCGCCGTCCTTGAGGAGCTGCAAGAGTTCGTCGCGCGTCACGGCAAGAGCCTCGGCTGGTTTTTCTCGGGCACCACGCGGATTTGCACCAGATAGGCGTCCTTGAAATTGGTGTCGTTGTCGCCCCGGACCTTGGCCATGTCGGCGCGGAACAGGTTGGCTCCGCGCAGATCGGCCCCGTGGAGGCGAGCCTTCTGAAGGATCGCCATCATCAGGTTGGCCCCGCGAAGATCCGCTCGTTCCAGACGGGTGCGCATGAAGAGAGAGCGCTTCGCACTCAGGTGGTAGAGCCGCGCCTCCGTCATCACCGCCTCGGAAAAGTCGCAGTCGTCGGCGACGGCCTCCGTGAAGTCGGCGCCCGTGAACTCACAGCCTCGCAGCAGGGTGAGCTTCATCTTCGCCCGTCGGAAGTCGGCACCTGCGAACGTCGTCCCCAGCGCGAAACGGGTCGACTCCAGCGTCGCCTCGGTGAACGTCGCCCGGTCGCAGCGGCACTCGACCAGCGCCGTCTTCGGCAGGCTCGCTCCGGTGAAGTCGGCGCCCTCCAGCTTGCACTTCAAGAACATCCCGTTCTCGAAGCGCGCTCCGACGAAGCGAGCCCCCGTCAGATCCACTTCGAGCGCCATTACCCCGTCCGCGCGCACCTCGCTGAAATCGACACCGGTGAGCTTCGTCTCCAGCAACTGCACGCGATCGAGCATCGCCCCACGGAACCCAGCGCCCCGCAGATCGGCCTGGTACAGGACGGCCTCCACCAGATCGGCGTCGGAGAGCCTGGCCTCCCGGAGATCCGCGCCTCCCAGGTTCGCCTTGCGGAGATCCGCGTCTTCCAGATCGGCGCCCGTCAGGTTCGCGCGCGTCAGCACCGCGCCCCGCAGCTTCGCCCCCCGCAGCCTGGCGCCGGACAGGTTCACCCGCTCCAGCAGCGCCTCGGTCAGGTTCACCCCCGACAGCTCCACCCCGGAGAGATCCGCCCCCGTGAAGTCGCGGCCTGCCAGGCTTTCCCCGCGCGCGTGGGCGGCGAGCAGCTCCTCTCGCAGACGCCGCGACGACTCCGCGTCTGCCAGGTCGGCAGGCGGGAAGAAGTGCGCACCCACCCGGTAGCCATCGAGGAGCTGCTTCTCGGCGCGGCGCAGGTTCGCCTCGAAGGTGGGGTCGGCGAGCATCGCGTCGAGCGCGCTCGTGTCGGCGCCGATGTTCTGGCCCATCTGGCGCAGCTCACGAAGGTGATCCAGCTCCTTGTCGACCGTGAGCTTCGGTGGACCTCCGCCGCCCCCCTTCTGCTCCTCCAGCAGCTTGTCGAAGTCGAGCCCCATCTCCTCGCACTGGGCCCGCGCCCGCGCCATCGCCTCGGCCTCCTGCGCCTTCGACTCCTTCTCGGCCTGGGCGAAGATCAGCTCGACGCGATCGAGGTAGGCGGGCACCTTCCGCAGATCCTTCGGCGGCTGCTCCACGGGCGGAGGCACCTTCTTGTCGAAATCCGCAGGATCCAGCCCCAGCTCGATGTACTTCGCCCGCGCCGCGGCGAGCTCCTTGTCCACCTTGCGCTGGGCGGTCGCGTGCTGGAGCCCCTCCAGCTCCACGAGCGCGGCCATGTCGTTCCAGTCGTCCTCGGCGATGCGCTCGGGGGGCTCTTCCCAGGGCGGCATCAGATCGTCGTCGAGCAGGCTGTGGATCGGTCCACGGCGCTTGTCGAGCCGCTTCGCCAGCACGCCGCGGTAGTGGTCCACGCTGCGCGGCGCCGTGGGATCCTCGAAGGCGGCGATGATGTGCTTCACGTCGGCGCCGTCGTCCTCGGTGACGGGGATCATCCCCCGGAAGACCACCAGCGCTCGCTCGACGTTCGGGAAGAGGAACACCGTGTCGATGCGCGACGCCGCCTCGACCAGCTCCTCCTCGCCCTTCTCGTTCTTCTTGATGACGAAGAAGCGCGCCGTCGCCCCCGGCAAGCGTGACTCGATCGCCCGCTCGGACGGGTGCATCCCCTCGATCCGGAACCGCTCGTCGAGGGCGAAGTAGCCCTGAACGCGCTGATCCGCGGGCGCGACGTTGAAGAACTCCCAGTCGAAGTCCTTGGCGAACCCCGGGAACCGCGTGTCGAGCCACTCGCGATCGTACGTCCCCACCTTGCTCATGCGCTGCGGCCAGCTCTGGTCGATCGGGCCGAGCCCCACCGGCTCCGGCCGATCCGAGGTGGACTTCACGAGGTGCTTCGGATCCTCGACGTTCGGCAGCGGATGCTGCGTGCTGCCCTCCGTCTGCACCGGCTTGAACCCACGGCCGAGGGGGTTGTTCGCGAACCCTTCTCCGCCGAAGGCGCGCTCCCACGTGACGGGCATCTCGGTGAAGGGGACCGCGTCGCTCGGCCCCGTGGTCTTCCAGAAGCGATCGCCGATCACGTAGAGCTGCTTGTCCACGCTGCCCATCTGCACGCGCACGGACGTCGCGGTGGTGGGCTCACCGCCCGCGGCGAACGCCTTGCCGGCGACGAGGACCTCCGCGCGCTGCTTGCTCATGCAGGCGTCGAGCACGGCGTCCTTGCCGAGCTGATCCATGGCCACCTTCCACAGGGCGACCTCGTGCAGGAACTTGCGTGGCGCGTTCATGGGGAACATCGCCATGGCGCTGAGCACGAGGTACGGCTGGCTGTCGTCCTCGAACACCCGGGTGAGCAGTCCGAGCTGCTGGGGCTTGATGATCTTCACGCTTCGGTACTCGTGGCTGGGCGGTCAGGGGAGGAGAGCGGAGGGGCTCACATGATACGGAACCCGGCCATCATCATCGCCGTGCCGTGGGCCTCCAGGCCCGCCGCGATGGTCTTCATCGTCGTGGTCGCGGCCTTCAGCGTGAACCCGGAGACCTTGCTCTGCAGCGCCTCCACCTTCTGCTGGAGCCCGAGGACCTTGAAGTTGACCGACCCGTCGAAGTCGAACTTGAAGCCGAGGGTGATCGTGGAGAAGAGCCCCGCGTTGAACACGAGCTTTCCACCGAAGAAGTTGTCGTTCTTCAGGCCCACGACCGTATCGCTCGCCACGACGAACTTGAACGTGGCCGAGGGGCCCCACGTCTTCTCCGTGGTCGCCGCCTTGTTCGTCATGGTGTAGCCGTTGGTCGTGAGGGTCGTCTTCCCGGTGACCTCCGTGTCGTAGGTCCCGTCGACGTACTGCTTCTTGGAAGCGTTGAACTTCTCGTCCGTCAGGGCGCTGTTCACCGTGACGTCGAGCCCGTTGTTGTAGACCAGCGTCGCGAGCTGCGTGACCGTCGTCTTGAGGGTGTCGTCGAACAGCTCCTCCTCGGCGGCGGTCACCGTCAGGTTGCGCGTATCGTGGTAGTGCTCGACCGCGGCGGCCTTGACGTCGTAGTTCAGCGTGTCCTGGTAATCGACGTCGACCGCGCCGATGACCTCTTTCTTGAAGGTCGCGTGGTACTTCTCGTCGGCCGCTCCTTGCACGTCCACGTGCCAGTCGGCGCCGGAGTAGATCGTGGTCATCGCGCCGGACTCGATCTGGAGCTCCGCGTCAGCGTCGATGTTCAGGTTGCTCCCGGCGTGGATCTGACCGCTGCCGTCCGTGCGCAGGTCGAACGCGAAGGGACCCAGCGCGTCACGCTGCCTCGGCCCGGCGGGGGGCACCTGAGGCCCCGAGGGCAAGGTGAGGCTGTGCGGCCCTGCGGACCGCGGGTTTCCCAGGTACAGGTTGGTGTTGAAGATCGGCGCGAAGATGTTGATGAACTGCGACCCCGACTTGTCCTCGAGGGTGATGTAGTTCCCGCCGCCGGTCTGGATGATGTTCTGCGTGTGGTTCGCCGCCACCACCTTGCTCGGCGTCACCGCCGTCGGCACCACGCCGACGATGACCGGACGATCCGGATCTCCGCCCAGGTAGCTGCAGATCACCTCGGTGTTCTTGCGGAGCGGGAAGTGGAAGCCTTCGACGCTCCCGCCGTGTGGCTGCATCATCCGCACGAACGTCGACGCCTGCCCGTCCTTGAGCGCGCTCTCGTCGAACTTGAACTTGATGTTGTACCGGCCCTGCGCGTCGATCTGCGCGTACTCGCTGTCGGCCGGTCCATCCACCACCGCGTTCTCGTACCCGTAGATGCGCGGCCACACCGTCTGGCTCGCCGCGCGGAACTGGGTGTCCGCGGGGATGGAACTCACCTCCACGAAGTACACCTGGCCGTACTCGAGCCCCATCAACGACTTCCAGTGATCGAGGCCCGTCGCCTGGTTGCCGTAGTGCCGCACCTCCGACGCGAGGTAGCGCGTGTTGAAGCTCTGTCGCGGGTGCTCCTCGAGATCGAACGTGTAGCCCGAGCGGAGATGGAACCGCGAGCCCGTGGAGCGGTAGACCACCTGACGGGTGAGCAGCTCCTCCGCGCGGATGCGTGCGAGCCGCTGGCCTGCGGCGGGGCTGAAGAAGCGCTCGCCGTAGAGGCTCACCTCGCCGACGCCGTTCGGATCGACGGGCGCGTTCCCGGTGATGGCGAGGCTCGGTCGCGCGTAGTCGTAGTCCTTCAACCGCACCTGCGAGGGGAGCGACGCATGGAGGCTGGTGAACGATCGGAACGACGGTCCAGCGCTCACGTCGTCGCCGAGCTGCGGGAAGTAGCGCACCGGCTTGCCCACCTCGTCGTGGTCGTAGGTCCGGTTGTCGCAGAGCACGAGCTTCTCGCCGTCCTCGCCGTGCTCGAAGAAGTAGAAGATGCCCTCGCGCTCCATCCACCGCGAGATGAACTCCAGATCGCTCTCGCGGTACTGGGTGATGTGCTCCTCGACGTCGTAGCCGCCGAGGCGCAGCTCCACGTCGCTGCCCGACAGCCCGTTCTCCTCCAGGACGATCTGGAGCACGTCCTTGATGCTCTTCTTGGTGAAGAGCCGGCTGTGGCGGGAGAGACCGAGCTGCCAGAGCCTCGGCACCATCACCACCCGGACGAGGGCCTGCCCTCCGTACTCGTGGAGCAGCTCCGCGCTGGCGAGCACACCGGAAAAGATGAAGGGAGGCAGGTCGTCGTTCTCACTGTCCAGCTCGAGCTTCGCCTTCGCGCCGATGGCGTCAGCGAGATCGAGTTCTTCCTGATCGTTCTTCAGAACCAGGAACAGCTCGAACTGGTAGGGGCGGGAGATCGCCTCGACGCCGCGAAAGCCCGCGACGCGGGTGGACTCGGGCAGGACACTCGACGAGATGGTGATCAGGTCCTTCACGCAGCACCTCGGGGGGCATGGCGCAGGCGCGCCGGCTCGAAGGGGGGCAAGATAGCCCGCTCGGCTGCCTGTCCGAAAGTGCGCAGAACGTACGACCCGGTGAGGCGGTGCCCGAGGAAGCCCTCCTTCGCCCGGGTCGCAGCGCGTGAACTGCGGGAGATTCGGCGCCTGTGACGCTGGACAGGCACCGAATGCTAGGCGCCGCCGCCGAGCCGGCGTAAAAGAAGACCCCCGATGAATGGCGTGCTCCTGCCCACCCTTTCCAGTCCACGTCGACCCTTCCAGCACGCTCCGGTGCGCTTGGGGGGCGACGTGGCGACCATGAGGGGGCTACACTGAAACCCCCGTGCGAAAGGTGTCCTGTCATTCCTGGGTCCACGCCGCCTGATCGTCGATGCCGGATGCGATGAAACCAGGAGACGTCCTAGCTGACCGCTTCGAACTCGAGCGCCCTGGTCCCCCCATGCATGGCGGATCGGGCGCATCGACCGCGTCCTCCAGTGTGGCTTCCGTCACGCTGTGGCGCGCTCGCGACCGGGTGAGCGGCGAACCTTGCGCCGTCAAGGTGATCGCCGCGCTGACGCCCGAGGCCCGCGAACGCTTCGAGCGGGAGATGAGCTTGCGGGCGGCGCTCGAGCACCCCGTGCTCGCCCGCTACGTGGCCCACGGCGTGACGGACGAAGGTCACGGCTACGTCGCCACCGAGTGGCTCGACGGCGTCGACCTTCGGACCTGGCTCGCGCGGAGCGCGCTCAAGATCGCCGACGCCCTCGCGCTCGTCACGCGTGTCGGTGATGCGCTCGCCGAGGCGCACGCGCGTGGGCTCGTCCACGGAGCGCTCACGCCGACCAACCTCTTTCTGCCGGGTGGCAATGCCAGCGACGTGAAGCTCCTCGATCTCGGGAGCGCGCGCGGCGCGGCGCGACCGCTCGTGACGACTTCCGGTCTCGCGCCGGGCGGTCCGCTGTACCTCTCGCCGGAGCAAGCGCAGGGCGATCCCAGCATCGACGCGCGCTCGGACGTGTTCTCCCTGGGCTGCGTCCTCTACGAGTGCCTCGCGGGCCGTCCTGCCTTCGACGGCGCGTACGCGCTCGCTGCCACCGCGAAGGTCGTCTTCGCCATCCCTCCCTCGGTGCGTCGCCTCGTCGCCGAGGTCCCGGCGCCGGTCGACGCCCTCGTCGCCCGCATGCTCTCCAAGGCCCGCGACGCGCGGCCCGCCGACGGCGCTGCCCTGCGCGACCTCGTCGATGACCTGCTGAACCCGCGCGATAGCATCAGCCCCGTCTCGTCCGTGCCCCCCAGCGTCGAGTCCTGGGGCTACCTCGGCGACGCCCTCACCGCCGCCGCGACCCACCCTGGCCAGCAGAAGCTGATCTGGCTGGTGGTCGCGCTCGGTGACGGCGACACGACGGGCGCGCCCAACGTCCCCGAGCGCGTCGCCAGCGTGCTCGGCGCCTTCAACGCGCACGCGCAGCGACTCCACGACGGCTCCGTCGTCGTCCGCATCGAGCACGAGCGTGGCGGCACCACACCTTCTCCGCAGGACGTCGGCGCGCTCGCCGCCGCCACCTCGGAAGACGACCCCGCCCACGAGCAGCGGCGTCACGGCATGATCCTGGGCATGCTGCGCCGAGCCCGCATGCAAGCCCATGGTGGTGAGCGCGCAGCCCGCTGCGGCCTCGCCGTGCGCACCGCGCTCCAGGGTCGGCCTGCTGCCTTGACGCTCGTCCCACCCAGCCGCCCTGGAGAGTGGCTGAGTGGTCCCGCCATCGATCTCGCGGCCCGCCTCCTCGATCGCGGCGTCCGTGCTGGCGTGCAAGGGATCATCCTCGACGAAGAGAGCGCAGAGCTGCTCAGCGTCGATCGCTTCAGCCTCTTGAAGAGCCCTGGCGGTCTCATCGAGCTGCGGGGCGAGTGGACGCCGCAGTCGTCGCCCAGCTCCTGATCACCCAGCGCCTCGGCCAGCTTCGCGCCCCCGCACGATCGCTCCTGACACCGGATGCAGGCGAGGGCGCCGCGCTTCACCGTGGTCGTCGTTTGCTCCTTTCTGGGCCGGATGCGGCATTCCGGACGAGCATCCCGCCATGTTGCGCGAAGCCGCGGGCGCTGGTTCGGCCCTTCATTGCGGCGACAACCTCGACATTCTCCGCCATGCCATCCCCGATGGCTCCGTGGATCTCGTCTACCTCGATCCCCCCTTCCAGAGCGGCAGGAGCTACGGCGTCTCCGCCGCACTCCGCAAACGGAGAGAGGGTGCCAAGGCCATCCCCGCCTTCGACGACACCTGGCGCTGGGGCGCCGAGGCCGAGGCGGCTCACCAGCAGATCCTCGACGCGGGCGGCCCCGCCGCGGGCGCCATGCGCGCGCTCCGCCAGATCACCGGCGAAGGCGATCTCCTCGCCTACCTTTGCATGATGGCGCCGCGCCTCTGCGAGCTGCACCGCGCCCTCAAGCACACCGGCTCGCTCTACCTCCACTGCGACCCCTCGGCGAGCCACTACCTCAAGGTCCTCCTCGACGCGATCTTCGGCCCTGCCTGCTTCCGCAACGAGGTCGTGTGGCGTTACCGACGCTGGCCCGCCGCAGCGCGCCACTTCCAGCGCATGCACGACGTCCTCCTCGTCTACGCGCGCTCCCCGTCCGGCGAGCACAAGTTCCGCACCCTGTACGGCTACGAGCGTCTCGCCGACTCCACCCTCAAGACCTTCGGCACCCGCAAGCAGCGCGCCGACTTCTCCGACGGCCACCGCAAGCCGGGCACCGAGGACGTCGAGACGCAGGGCCCGCCCCTGTCCGACGTCTGGGAGATCGGCGTCATCGCCGCGATTGGCCGCGAGCGCCTCGGCTACCCCACCCAGAAACCCGAGGCCCTCCTCGAGCGCGTCCTCCTCGCCAGCAGCGACGAAGGCGACGTCGTCCTCGACCCCTTCTGCGGCTCCGGCACCACCCTCGCCGTCGCCCAGCGCCTCGGCCGCCGCTGGATCGGCATCGACGTCAGCCACCTCGCCCTCGGCCTCGCCAAGCACCGCCTCACCACCGCCTTCGGCGCTGGCCTCCAGTACGACGTCACCGGCGAGCCGACCACCCTCGACGAAGCCCGCGCCCTCGCCGAACGCGACCCCCGCCAGCTCGTGTACTGGCTCCTGGGTCGGGTCGGCGCGCGCCCCGTCGAGCGCGACCTTGCCCTCGACGGCGCCGTCGACGGTCGCCTTCTCGTCCAGGAAGGCCCCACCCGCCGCACGCCTGCGCGCCACACCCTCCTCGCCGTCGAGACGGGCGCGCCCGACCCCGAGCGCGTGCGCGCCCTCTGCGCCGCGATGGACCGCGAACAAGCCGAGTGCGGCATCGTCCTCGCGCTGGCTGCTCCAGGCGCCGACGCCCGACGTGAAGCCGAAGCCGCCGGCACCACGGCGAGCACCAGTGGCCCCGAGCCTCGCCTCCAGATCCTCACCGTCGCCGAGCTCCTCGAAGGCAAGCGCGCCGTCACCCTCCCTCGGCCTCCGCTGGCACGCACTGCTCCCTCCTCCGCACGCGCCGCGCGCCGAGCGGGCTGAAAACGCCTCTCCAGCCCTCTCGTCCCCGACCCGCAGAGCCGTGCCGTTCGTCCGCGCAGCTCAGCGTGGAATCCACCCTGGGCTCTGCATCACCGGCTCACGCTCCCTGTCTCCGGGGGCACCTCCCTCGTGGCTTCCCGAGTGAAATCCCAGCACCACCCAGGCTTGACGGGTTGCTCAACCTGGCCGATCTGTAATCACAGCACCATGGAACAGAACGCCACCGAAGCGGCAGGGAAGAACCCCTTGCTCGAGCGGCTGCGCAGCGCCACGCGGGAACTCCACGAGCGCATCGAGCTGGTCGTCCCTCTCCTGCGTCCGGGCCTCACCCGCGAGGCCTACATCACCTACCTCGCGCGCCTGGTCGGCTACTACCCTCCCGTGGAAGAGGCCATGGCCAGCGCACCTCCCGCGTTCCAGCAGCACTTCGGCATTCCCGAGCGTGGCAAGAGCCACCTGCTCCACCGCGACCTCCTCGCGCTCGGCCTCGGCGAAGAACAGATCGCTGGCCTCCCCCGCTGCACCGATCTTCCTCTGCTCAGCACCCCGGACCACATGGTCGGCTGCCTCTACGTCCTCGAAGGCTCCACCCTCGGCTCCCGCGTCCTGCTCCGCACCATGCGCACCCTCGGCTTCGACGAAGGCTCGGGCGCCTCCTTCCTCGCCGGCTACGGCAACGAGACCGGCCCGATGTGGGTACGTTACGGCGAGGCCCTCGCCACCTACGCCCCCCGCGCCGACGTCGCCGCCGTCATCCGCGGCGCCGAAGACACGTTCACCACCCTGGAGCGCTGGATCGGTTCCGCGGAGGCGTGATGGCCCCCCTTCCAACCGAGGGCCCACTCGACTTCTCGGCTTGCGAACGCGAGCCGATCCACCTCATCCCCCACATCCAGCCTCACGGCGTCCTCCTCGCGCTCGACCCGCAGAACTTCGCCGTCCTCCAGGTCAGCGAGAGCATCGAACTCCACTTCGGCGTCCCTCCCGAGCGCATCCTCCGGGAGGGACTCGGCGCCTTGCTCGACGCCGCGGATCTCATCCGACTCCGGGAGCGCCTCGCGGCCAAGCCGGCCGGAGATCGGCACGTGCATGCCCTCCTCACCATCGCACAGGGCGGCCCGTACGACGTCCTCTGCCACCACAACGACGGCGTGCTCCTGATCGAGATCGAGCCTTTCACCCCAGTCGGCCGCCGCCCGCCCGACTTCTACCCCGTCCTCCGCCGCTCCCTCCCTCAGCTCCGGGACGAGCCTTCCCTGGCCTCGTTCTGCCAGCGCGTCGTCGAGGAGATCCGCACCCTCACCCGCTACGACCGGGTGCTCCTGTACAGGTTCCTCGAAGACAGCAGCGGCGAGGTCCTGGCCGAGGCCTGCGCCGCCGAGATGCCCCCCTACCTCGGCCTCCGCTTCCCAACGAACGACGTCCCCAGGCAAGTCCGCGCCCTCTACACCAAGAGCCCGGTCCGGGTCATCGTCGACGCCCGCTACACCCCCTCCCGCCTCCTCCCCGAGCACAACCCGCTCACCGGCCTCCCCGTCGACCTGAGCTACGCCCACCTCCGTGGCGTCTCCGCCGTCCACGTCGAGTACCTCGCGAACATGGAGGTCGGCGGCTCCATGTCGCTGGCCATCCACCGTGGCGAGCACCTCTGGGGCCTCATCGCCTGCCATCACCGCACCCCCTGGGCCCTCTCTCACGAGACCCGCACCAACTGCGCCTTCATCGGCGACCTGGTCTCTGCGCAGGTGACCGAGAAAGAAGACCGCGAAGACCGCAACGAGCGCGCCCGCGTCGAGGCCGCGCACGACGCCCTGATCGCGCGCTTCACCGCTGCCCACGACCTCCTCGCGCTCGCCTCCGAGACGCCCACCCCGACCTCACTCCTCTCGTGCGGCGGCGTTGCCGTGCTCGACGGCGCCGCGTGCCAGCGCCTCGGCGACACGCCAGGAGAACCCGAGGTCCGAGCCCTGGCTCGCTTCATCGCTGCGCAGCAGGCGGATGGCATCTACGCCAGCCACACCCTGGCGAACGATTGGCCGCCGGGGGCCGCACTCCAGGACATCGCGGCCGGTGTCCTCGCCATCACCCTCGACGATCAGGGCGAGCGCACCCTGCTCTGGTTCCGCCCCGAACTCGTACAGACCCTCTCCTGGGCTGGCGACCCGAACCGGCACGCCGAGCGCAGCTCCGACGGCACCCGCATCAGCCCACGCCGCTCCTTCGAGCGATGGAAGGAGACCGTGCGTGGCCGCTCAGCGCCATTCCGCCCCCTCGACCTCGACACGGCGAGACGCCTCCGCGAAGCGCTCCTGCGCTGAATCCGTCTGCGGATGCGCGCGACGGGCCGCACACCTCGGTGGAGGCACGCGGCGCTCGGGGGAGCCTTCTGGCAGAGGGAGAGCTGACGGGGAGGGCACGCGCGAAGGGCGCTCGGGGAAAGCACCCTTCGCGAGCTGACGGGGAGGACGCTCAGGTCCCCAGGAAGAGCTTATCCGGGTCTTCCAGGTAGCTGATGATCTCGTAGGCGAACGCCGCGCCCACATGCCCGTCGATGATCCGGTGATCGAACGACAGCGACAGCAGCATCACGTCGCCCACCACGATCTGCCCGTCGCGCACCACCGGCTTCTGCTTCATCTGGTGCACGCCGAGGATCCCCACCTCCGGGAAGTTCAGGATCGGCGTCGCGAAGAGCCCACCCTGCTGTCCCAGCGAGGTGATGGTGAACGTCGACCCACCGAGATCCTCGGGCCGAACCTTTCCGGCCTTCGTCGCCTCGCCGAGCCGCCCGATGTCGCGCGCGATGTCGAGGATGCTCTTCCGGTCCGCGTTGCGCACCACCGGCACCGTCAGCCCGGCCTCCGTGGCCGAAGCGATCCCCAGGTGGATCGACTTCCGCACCACGATCTCCTGCGACGTCTCGTCGAACGCGCTGTTCAGCGACGGGTGCTTCTTCAGCGCCGCCACCACGGCCTTGGCGATGAAGGGCAGGAACGTCAGCTTCACGCCCTCCTTCTCTGCTGCCGGCTTGAGCCGCGTGCGCAGCTCCTTCAGCGCCGTCACGTCGCACTCCTCCACGAAGGTGAAGTGCGCTGCCGTCTGCTTCGAGCGACCCATCTGCTCGAAGATGCGCTTCCGCACCCCGCGCAGCGGAATCCGCTCGTCCTGCTCGTCGCCGCCGCTCGCCGAAGACACGATCTTCGTCGGCGTGCGCTGCGGTGCGGCCGGCGCAGCGTGCGCTGCGGCAGGCGTGGCCGCCGGCTGTGCAACGACGGCGGGCTCGGGCGTCCCCGGGGTCCCGGGAGGCGCAGAGCCTGCTGGCGTTGCCGGATGCACCGCGGTCGCCACCGGAGGCACGGCTGCCGGCGCCGTCCCCGGAGCCACCGCCACGGGCACCTGGGCGACCCCGCCGGACGCGGCACCACCCGACGACTTGAACGAGCGCACATCGTCGCTCGTCACCCGCCCGCTCGACCCCGTCGGCGGCACCTGCTTCAGGTCCACCCCGAGATCCCGCGCGAGCTTGCGCGTCGCCGGCGTCGCCAGCGGCTTCTCGTTGAAGTACGCCGCTGCCTGGCTCGGTGCCGGCGCTGCGGCCTGCGGCGCTGCGACCGTCATCAAGCTCATCCCCGGCAGGTCTTCCTTGATGTCGCCGACCGCCGTGGCGGCCAGCTCCTTCTTCGGCTCTGCCTTGGGCTCCTCCGCTGCGGCTGCCTGCGGTGCCGTCCCGCCCGCAGCGGCTGCGCCACCGCCGGACAGATCGAACACCACCAGCACGTCGTGCACGGGGACGATCTCCCCGGCCTTGCCGCGCGTCTCCAGGATCTTCCCGGCCTTCGGCGAGGTGATCGTCACCGTCGCCTTGTCGGTCATCACCTCGACCATCGGCTGATCCTCGGTGACCGTGTCACCTGGAGCGACCAGCCAGTTCACGATCTCGCCCTCGGTGACCCCCTCGCCGATGTCGGGCAGCTTGAACTCGTACCTGCTCATCAGTACCTCGCGGTCTGGAGGATGCCGGGAAGAATGCGGTGGGAGAGCGGGAGGTACTCGTTCTCCAGCGTGTAGGGGAACGGCGTATCGAACCCGGTGATCCGGAGCGGCGGTGCCTCCAGGTGGAGGAACGCCTTCTCGTTCACCAGCGACACGATCTCCGCCCCGAACCCGCAGCTCTTCGGGGCCTCGTGCACCACGATCACCCGCCCCGTCTTCTTCACCGACTCGACGATGGTGTCGATGTCGAGCGGCCAGAGCGTGCGCAGATCGATGATCTCGCAGTCGACCCCCTGCGCCGCCGCCTGGTTCGCCGCGTCGAGCGCCTCGTAGAGCATCGCGCCCCACGCCACGATCGTCACGTGCTTGCCGGGCTTCACCACCCGCGCCTTGCCGAGTTCCAGCGCCGTGTCGCCCTCGGGCACCTCGCCCTTGGCGGCGCGGTAGATGCGCTTCGGCTCGAAGAACAGCACCGGATCCGGATCCCGGATCGACGCGAGGAGCAGCCCCTTCGCGTCGGCCGGGTTCGACGGGCACACCACCTTCAGCCCGGCGACGTGGATGAACTGCGCCTCCGGGGACTGCGAGTGGTAGTGCCCGCCGCGGATGCCGCCGCCGACCGGCGTCCGGACCACCACCTTCGCCGGGTACTCGCCACCGGAGCGGTAACGGAACTTCGCCAGCTCCGACACGATCTGGTCGTACGCCGGGAAGATGAAGTCGGAGAACTGGATCTCGGGCACGGGCACCAGCCCGTAGAGCGCCATGCCGATGGCGGTCCCGATGATCCCTGCCTCGGACAGGGGGGTGTCGATGACCCGATCGTCACCGAACTCGTCGAACAGGCCCTGCGTCACGCGGAACACTCCGCCGACCTTGCCTACGTCCTCACCAAGAACGACGACCCGCGGGTCGCGCCGCATCTCCAGGCGGAGCGCGTCGTTGATGGCCTGGACCATGTTCATCTGGGGCATGCTGTCGTCTCCATCCTCTCTTAACGCTGGAAGCTCTGGGGTACGCACCGGGCCGCGCCCGGGTACCGCCTAGTGGCCGCCGTGTCCCTTGGCCCGTGGCCCCTTGAGAAGCTCGTCACGCTGCTCCTTCAGGTGCCAGGGCAGCTCTGCGAACACGTCCTCGAACATCGACTCCAGCGAAGGCGCCGGCGTCTTCTCCGCCACCGCCACGCAGGCGCGGAGCTCCGCGTCGGTCTCCGTCTCGATCTGCTTGTCCTGCTCGTCCTTCCACCCGTGCGCGAGCACCAGGTGGCGCCGCACCCGCTGGATCGGATCCAGCTGCTTCCACGGATCCAGCGTGTTGTCGGGCCGGTACGCCTTCGGATCGTCGCTCGTCGAGTGCCCGCTCATCCGGTAGGTCAGCGCCTCGATGATCGTCGGCCCCTCACCGCGCGCCGCGCGCGCCGTCGCGTCCCGCGTCGCCTTGATCACCGCGAACAGATCGTTGCCGTCCACGCGCACCCCGGGGATCCCGTAGGCCACGCCCTTCTCGGCGAACGTCGCGCTCGCCGTTTGCCGCTCCGTGGGCACGCTGATCGCCCAGCCGTTGTTCCGGCACAGGAACACCACCGGCGCCTTGAACACGCCTGCGAAGTTCATCCCGTTGTGGAAGTCCGACGAGCTGGTCGCCCCGTCGCCGAAGTAGACCAGCACCGCCAGGTCTTCCTTCTTCATCTTCGCCGCCCAGGCGAAGCCTGCCGCCTGCACGATCTGCGTGCCGATCGGCGAGCTCACCGAGCCGAACCGCCCCTCGCGGTACGTGTAGTGGTCGGGCATCTGACGACCCTTCACCAGGTCGTTCGCGTTCCCGAACATGTTGTCGATGTACCGCTGCAGCGGCATCCCTCGCCACAGCATCGCCGAGAACTCGCGGTAGCACGGGAAGATCCAGTCCTTGTCGCGCATGGCGGCGGTGCTGCCCAGGATGCAGGCTTCCTCGCCGAGCGAGCCGATGTGGAAGCCGATGCGGCCTTGCCGCTGCAGCGTGACCAGCCGCTCGTCGAGCATTCGGGTCCGGACCATCGCTTTGTACAGCGCGATCACCTCGTCGGAGCCGAGACCGGGATCCGTGGCGGGGTCGAGCGAGCCGTCGTCGCGTAGGACCTTGAGTACGCCGTCCGAGTTCAGATCCTCTGGCCGGAGGCCTTGGCCTGAGTTCGTCGGCGCCGGGGCGGAGCCTCCAGCAGAAGGCTTGTTGTGCTCAGTGTGCGTGGCGGTGCTCATAAGGCCGCCGGACACTAGCCAAACGGGCCGCCCGAGACCAGACCGATTCCCGGTGATTGGAGCGCATAACTTTCGCGAACAGCGCCGTTATCGAAGTCACGGCGCGGTGTCGCTTTCATGACTCAGCGCGGCAACGCCGCCCCGGAGGGGGCCTGTTTATGTCACACCGTCCAGATCCAGCGCGGCGGCGGCCTGTGCGAGCACCGTGTCGACGCTCCCCCGCGCGAGCCCCAGCCCGGCCGCGAGCAGCTCCAGGGTGACGCGCTCCTCTGCGCTCACCCCGCCCGACGCCCAGGCCATCAGCGCGGCCATGCGCATCACTTCCATCTGCTGATGGTGGACGGTGATGGTGCGCCCGATCATCCTCGTCCGCTTCTCCTGCCCGTCCTCCGCGAGCTGCTCCGTGAAGTCGGCGATCAGCGCGTCGAGCCGCGGCGCCTTCACCGCCCCCCCGCAGGCGCTCGACACCACCGTCTGAAACGCCGCCCGCTCCTCCGCGTCGAAGTGCCCGTCCGCGTGGGCCACGAGGAACGTCGCCTCCACCACCGCCTCGAACAGGGCGGCGGCGTCCGGATCGAAGCTCGTCAGCCCCATCTCCTCATCGATCACCGGCAGCGCGCTGTAGGCGTTCGCGATCCGCGAGAGGAGCGAAGCCGCATCGGGCGCGCTCGTCGGCGGCCGACTGATCTGGCGGGCCACCCTGTCGAGGAGGCTCTGACTCTGGATGCGCATCGTCGGATGTCCTCCCCCGTGCTCTCTCGGGAGTCCGCCAAGTTCGGCCGGAGCCCAGCGAGCGTCAAGCCACGGGTGGGGGCGCCTCATCCCGGCAGCCAGCTCATCGGCAGCCCCTACGGGCTCCGTGGCGAGCTCAGCGCCAGCCCGGCAGCCAGCCCGGCAGCCAGCCCGACGCCGGCCTGGAAGCCAGCTCAGCGTCGGATCAGCGACTCCATGGGGATGAGCGGTGTCTCTCGCGGCGCGGCGGGCGTCCTGGTCTCCGTCTCCGGACCCAGCTCCGCGGCGACCCGGGCGGCCTCGCGCTGCGCGATCGCCAGCCGCTCGTCCAGCAGCGCTTCGGCGCCCTCGCCGCCCTCACCCTTCCCTCGGAGAGCGCTCCGGATGAACACCTCGGCTGCCTTGTAGCTCGACCGCACCAGCGGTGCGCTCGCCGCATACAGGAAGCCCATCTCCATCGCGGCCTTCCCGAGCGCCGTGAACTCGTCGGGCGTCATGAACCGCTTCACCGGCGCGTACTTCGGCGACGGCCGCAGGTATTGCCCCAGCGTCACCACGTCGACCTCGGCCTCGCGCAGATCCCGCAGCGTCTCCAGCAGCTCTTCGTCCGTCTCCCCGAGCCCCACCATGATCGAGCTCTTGGTCAGACGCCGCGCCGCCTCGCTCCCGTCGCCTTCCGACGCCTTCGAGAGCGCCCGCTGCTTCGCCTTGGCCCGCCGCAGCACCTCGAGGGACTGATCGTATCCCGCGCGCACGTCGCGGATCGTCCGCGTCAACCGCCGCACCACCTCGATGTTGTGCGCGAACACGTCGGGCCCCGACTCCACCACCGTGTCCACGTGGCTCATGTGCCCCTGGAAATCGCCCACCAGCGTCTCGATCAGCATGTCGGGCCGCAGCGCGCGCAGCCGCTGCACCGTCCGCCCCACGTGCTCCGCCCCGCCGTCGAGCAGATCGTCGCGGTTGACCATCGTCATGACCACGTACTGGAGCCCCATCCGCGCGATCGCCCGCGCCACGTGCTCCGGCTCCCGCACATCGACCGCGCCGCGCGGATCGCCGGTGGTCACCGCGCAGAAGCGGCACCCCCGCGTGCACACGTCGCCGAGGAGCATCACCGTCGCCGTCCCCTCGCGCCAGCACTCCCCGATGTTCGGGCAGCGCGCCTCCTCGCAGACCGTGAACAGGTCCAGCTTGCGGAGGGTGCCCTTGATCTCGTGGTACGTGTCCCCGCCCGGTGCGCGGACCTTCAACCACTCCGGCTTGGGCTCGAAGCGAGATTTCGTGGGCGTGCCCGCGGTCGGCGCGGGCTGCTGGGGCTCGGCGGTCGTGGTCACGCCTTCGTCTGTAGTGCCGATCCGCCCTGCCGGCTACTGGGGAGAGCGCCGCAGCTCAGGCGTGAGCCAGACCGACCGGCGCGAGCGTCGCAGCTCCGGCGTGAGCCGGACCGACCGGCGAGAGCGTCGCAGCTCAGGCGTGCGCCGGGGCCATCGCGCCGACGTGTAGCGCCATCGTGCCGAGTCGCCTCGTCGTCACTCGCTCTTTCTGTCGGGTGAAGCCTCGGAGCCATCCCGCTTCGTCAGCGGTGGCGCGCTCGAGATGCGCCCCCTAGAGACGGCGATACCGGCTCAGCCAGGCATCGAGTTCGAGGAGCGCCTCGGGCCGCAGCGCGTAGATGCGTCGCTGCGCCTCCGGCCGGACCTCGATGAGCCCCGAGTCACGCATCAGCCGGAGATGCCGCGAGACGGCGGGCTGGGTGAGCTTCGGAACGCAGGATGCCAGCTCGCCAGCCGTCCGCTCTCCCCCGGCCAGCATGTCGAGCAGAGCCCGCCGGTTCGGGTCGGCGACGATCTCGAAGATGTCCATGCGGTGTGTATAACTGGAAGCATATATAATCGAAAGCGTATATAGTCTGATGCATATATAACGAAAACGTCACGTAGCGTCGACCCATCGAGCAGCGGAGCCGCCCGGTCGACCGAGCGTGGACGCCGTGGCGGGGCTCGCTGGGGCCGCTCATCGCATGGGCTCGTGCGATTTTTGTCCCGATATTTCGAATGGTTGCTGCGAAAGCAGGTGCGCCCAGGCGCATGTCGAAGAGCTCCTCGGCGCAGCTCGAAACGACGATTTTGAATGTCCAGAGTGCAATGGTGAGCGGCAGCTTGGACGAAGGCGTGGGGAGCGAGGGGGTCGAGTCTGTCGTCCTGAGGACGAGAAGCCGAGGGCTGGGGGTGTCGTGACCAAGGGCCGAGGGTGTCGTGACCAAGGGCCGAGGGTGTCGTGACCAAGGGCTCAGGGCCTCGTGACCGGCGTCGAGAGGTGTCGGTCCCGATGGCGTCTGGTGTCGTGGCCGAGGGCGAGGCCTGTCGTGCGTGATGGGAGCGGGGGTCGCGGTCGAGGGGCGCAGGGCTCGCGGCCAAGGAGCGAGGCTGTCGTTGTCGATGGGGGAAGGGCTCGTGGCCAAGGAGCGTGGGGCTCGTGGCCAAGGAGCGTGGGGCTCGTGGCCGATGGGCGAGCGGGGCGTGGCCGATGGGGAGACGTCTCGGGAGCGAGGACCGAGGAGGTCGAAGCACACGGCTCGGGGGGTCGTGGCCGAGGGGCGCGTGGGTCGCGGCCGAGGACCGAAGGCGTCGCGACCAAGGACCGAAGGGAGCGTGGACGATGGCGGGAGGTCTCGGGCGCAAGGGCGCTGGTGCCTTGCACGAGGGGGCGCGGTGTCGGCCGGAGTCAGACGCCGATGGTCAAGGTCGCCGAGTAACCGTCGCTCACGGTGCCTGCGACCTCGGCGAGTTGCTGCTCGACGCCATCGCTGAAGACGTTGTCGCGCTCGAAGCTCGTCCTCGCGAAGTTGGTGACGCTCGCCTCGTAGCCCGTCGTTGCATAGACGGCATCGCAGACGGCCGTCGGGAAGGCGAGCTGCGAGGTGGCGATCGCGTTTCGACCGGAGGTCGCCGACGCCAGGTCCTCGTAGACCTCGAAGTGCATGTGCGGCATCCGGCCGTCGTAGCAGCCAGGGAAGATGGTCGTGAACGTCACCGTCCCGTCCTCTGCCGTCTCCAGCACGCCACGCAGGTAGTTTTGATCCTGCCGGGTGTACATCGAGTACTGGCCGTCGCGATCGCAGTGCCACAGGTAGACCACGTACCCTGCGAGCGCAGCGCAGGCGTCACCGGAGTCCACGACCGTCAGCGTCACCGTCAGCGGGATGCCCTCGGCGGTCCCGCTGAGCCCTGCGATGCTCGACCGGATGTCGCTGCGGACGATCCCGTCGAGCACCAGCGCGTTCGCCCCGTTGGTACCGTCGCCTGGATAAGGTCCTGCCGTCTCCTCGGGGATGGCCGCGCACGCACCACCGTTCGCGTCTTCGCAGCCCAGGAGCGGCAAGAGGGTCGCCCCGGCCAGCCACCCCAGGACCTTCCGCCGGCTGCTCTGCGCAGCCAGGGCCTTCAGATCCGCCGTGAGCCCGTCGTGAGGATGATCGTCACCGTGTCCCATGGAGCCTCCCGTCCCGGAGATGGGTCAGCGAGCCAGCCGGGCGCGAACCTCCGCGCCCTCATCTCACCTGTAGTCGACGCTTCTGAAGAAAGTCTTAACCCGTCGGTGGACGATGCCGGCCGCTCAGCCGGCGAGGCGCGCCAGCTCGCCCGGTGTGGCCTCGCCGCGCTCGGTGAAGATGGCGGTGATCAGGGACGCCGGGGTCACGTCGAAGGCGGGATGCCGGGCACGCACGCCCTCGGGCACCATGCGCTTGCCTGCGATGAGGCCGACCTCGTCGGAGGCGCGCTCCTCGATGGGGATGGCGGTGCCATCGGGCGTGGCGAGGTCGACGGTGCTCCAGGGGGCGGCCACGTAGAACGGGATGCCGTGGTGGCGGGCGAGGCAAGCGACGGCGTAGGTGCCGATCTTGTTCGCGACGTCGCCGTTCCGCGCGATGCGATCGGCGCCGACGACGATGGCCTTCACCTCGCCTCGCTGCATCAGCCAGCCGGCCATGGAGTCGGCGAGGACCTCGACCGGGATGCCGTCCTTGTGCAGCTCCCAGGCGGTGAGGCGTGCGCCCTGGAGGTAAGGGCGGGTCTCGTCGGCGAGGACGCGGAGGCGCTTGCCGGCCTCGATGGCGGCGCGGATCACGCCGAGGGCGGTGCCGTAGCCGCCGGTCGCGAGGGCGCCGGCGTTGCAGTGCGTGAGGATGGCGCCCTCGTCGGGAAGGTGAGCGGCGCCGAGGCGGCCCATGGCGCGGCAGGCGGCCACGTCGTCACGGTGCAGGGCGCGGGCGAAGGCGGCCATCTCCTGGAAGCGCTGCTCGCCGTCGCGCGGAGCGTGCTGCTCGGCGAGGGCGAGGGCGCGGCGCACGGCCCAGGAGAGGTTGACGGCAGTCGGGCGAGAGGCGTCGAGGAGGGCACCGGCCCGGCGGAGGGCATGGAGGTAGCCCTCGGCGCCTTCGCCTCGCGCGGCCCGCGCGGCGAGGACCATTCCGTAGGCGGCAGCGATGCCGATGGCCGGCGCCCCGCGCACCACCATGGCCCGGATGCCCTCGGCGACCTCGGCGGGCGTGGTGAGGGTGACGTAGCGCTCGACGACCGGCAGCTCCCGCTGCTCCAGCAGGAAGACGCGGTCGCCGTCGGCGGACAGCTCGGCCGCCGAGTAGCTCGCGCCCGACAGGGCTTCGGCGGGGGCCCAGGGAGGCAGGTTGGTGACGGACATCTCGGCTCGCTCGGGGGGCAGGGGCGCCGGGAGTTCCGGCGCTGGGGGCTCGGGGCTCGGGGACCTGGTGGCTCGGCGGCTCGGCGGCTCGGCGGCGTCAGTTCTTCGGTTCGCCGTGGCCGTTGCCGCGGCGCGAGGGGCTGGAGAGCTGCATGCGCATCTTGATCTCCTCGGCGACGGTCGAGAGGTCTTCCGCGGCGTCGGCTTTCCGGTTCTCCAGGTAGGCGCGCAGGCCGTCGACGGCGAGCAAGGCGAGGCTCGCGTTCACCTCGTTCTTCGTCAGTGCGGCCACGACGTCGCCGTTCTTCAGGAGCCCCTCGAGATCGTCGAAGAGCTCCTTGATCTCCCGCGTGGGATCCACGCTCGTCGCGGTGAACCGATCGTCGTCCTCGTCGTCGTCACGCATGCCTACACCTTGGTCGAGGTCGCTTTCGGGATCGAGGAGAACACCATGTGCGGTGGCTCGACCCCAGGGACACACTGGTACTTGGAGAAGTCGGTCACGCCCTCTTCGCGCAGGAGGTCCTCGTCGATCCAGCCCTGGCCCTTGCGAGCGGACGGTTCCTTGGCGAGGAGCGCCACGGTGGCGTCCGCCAGGATGTCGGCTTTGCGCCACATCTCGGGACCGCCGAGGCCGAAGTTCATGGTCGCGTAGCTCTCCACGGCCGTCGCGGGCCAGAGGGCGTGGGCGGTGATGTTGTGTTCGCCGTACTCGGCGGCGATCGCGTTGGCGATCATGGTCATCCCGAGCTTGGACACGGCGTACGCGCCGTGGTGCGCGTAGACCGACGGGTCGGACGCGTCGCCGGCGAGGGGGGGCGACATCATCAGGATGTGGCCGTACTTGCGCGAGACCATGTGCGGGAGCACGGCGCGGGACAGCACGAACGAGGCGCGCACGTTGATGCCCATGATCAGGTCGAACTTCTTGACCGGGGTCTCCGTGATGTCCGCCCACCAGAGCGCGCCCGCGTTGTTGACGAGCGCGTCGACGCGGCCGAAGCGCTCGACGGCCTTCGCCACGGCCTGCTCGCAGGCGGCATCGTCGCGGACGTCGAGCTTGATGGGCAGCGCCTGCCGGCCGAGGGCCTCGACCTCTTTGGCGACGTCGTGGATGGTGCCGGGGATCTTGGGGTTTTCCGCCACGTCCGTCTTGGCCGCGACGACGATGTGGGCACCCTCGCGGGCGCAGGCGAGGGCCACCGCCCGGCCGATGCCGCGCGAAGCCCCGGTGATGAACACGACGCGATCCTGGAGGCGCATGACCGGCGTCATACCACAGGGTGAGGAGCGTCGGGCAGAGCGGCCGAGGGCGGTTCAGCGTTGCACGGTGTTCGTCGCCCAGATCGCGGCGTTCGGCTTGTAGATGACGAGGTTGCCGTCGCACTGCATCTCCAGCGTGGAGCCGGGGTTGCCATTGGTGCCCGAGGCCCACCGGGCGCGGCTGGCGTAGTCGTAGAGCACGAGGTTGCCGTCCTGCTGCATGATGGCCTCGCGGATGGAGACGCCATTCGTGCCCGTCGCCCACACGGCGCTGCCGTTGCGGCGGTAGACGACGAGGTTGCCGTCGTCCTGCATCACCAGGCGGTAGGTGCCGTTCCCCGTCTGGACTTGCGCCCCGCGTCGCAACGACTGGCCTGGCTCGAGGATGCCTGGCGTGTTGCACTGGGGGCTGTTCTGGTTGGTGTTGCTCGCCCAGATCGGGACCCGGGGGCGATAGATGACCACGTTCCCGTCGTCCTGCACGACGAGGTAAGCGCCGCTCTGACCGTTCGTGTTCGAGGCCCACTTGGGCCGGTTGGCGTAGTCGTAGAGCACCAGGTTGCCATCCTGCTGCATGATGGCGTTCCGGATGGCCTGGCCGTCGGTCCCCGTCGCCCACAGCGCCCGGCTGCCGGGCGCGTAGAGCACGAGGTTGCCGTCATCCTGCATGACGAAGGTGTACCTGCCGTTGCTCGATCGAACGCTGTTGCCCCGCTCCAGGCTCTGGCCGGGAGCCAGCGTCTGCGCGAGCGCGGTGCCGCCGAGCGCGGTGAGGAGACCCAGGGTCGCCGCGAAGGACATGCTCCTCAGGAAAGCTCGCCTCATCGTGTTCATCATGATCGACCTCCATCTCCATGCCGCGCGGCTTCGCTGCGTGCTCTCGCTCCGGTGTGCCGTGCTGGAAGGCGCGAGCGCCGCGCAGAGGTGCGCGGACCGCTCGTGCGTTCGTGGGCGTTCGTTCGGCTCCGGTTGCGCGTCCGCCGCTCTGCTGCGGGGCTCGGGGACCGCGATGAACGTAGAGCGGCTGCCTCGCGTCGCCAGCGGCTCGCCAGGGCAGGCGAGGTGAAACGAACTGCGCTGAACGACGAAAGAAGGCGAGGCGGCTCACCCCGACATCGCAGCAGATGGTGGAATTTTGCCAGGGGGACATGCTGCACGAGGTGCGGGTGAGCCCGTCCCGAGCGTGGCGTCGTCGCGCACGACTCGTCGATTCCGCGGCTCGTGGGGCCGGTGTATAGGGGCCCCGGAAAGTCGACGAGCGCTCCTTCGAGCCCATCGCGGCGCGCCTGGTCATCCGGGAGCGCAGGGGGTCGCTACGGAGGATGTCGAAGATCGCATGACCCAGGAACGGCAGGAGAGCGTGAGCATGGCATCACGGCGCGGGGACGGGTCCGAGGGCACCGGGCAGCGTGCGTGCGTCCACGAGATGTTCGAGGAGCACGCGGCGCGCACCCCCGAGGCGATCGCGCTGACGTTCGAGGGCGTCGCGCTGAGCTACGGGGCGCTGAACCAGCGCGCGAACCAGCTCGCCCACCACCTGCGGCGCCAGGGCGTCGGCCCCGAGGTGCTGGTGGGTCTCTGTGTGGAGCGCTCCCTCGAGATGATCGTCGGCCTCCTGGGCATCCTCAAGGCGGGCGGCGCTCACGTGCCCCTCGATCCGAGCTACCCGTCGGAGCGGCTCGCCTTCATGCTCGAAGACGCCGCGGCCCCCGTGCTCGTGACCCAGCGGTCCCTCGTCGCCACGCTGCCGGCCTACGCGGGCCACGTGCTTTGCCTCGACGCGGACGGGCCGCTCCTCGACGCGCAGCCCACGGAGAACCTGGGCGAGACGGCGCGTGGTGATCAGCTCGCCTACGTGATCTACACCTCGGGCTCCACCGGCAAGCCGAAGGGCGTCATGGTGGAGCACGAGGGCGTGTGCAACCTGGCGCGCGCGCAAGCGTCGCTCTTCTCCGTGGGGCCGGAGAGCCGGATCCTCCAGTTCGCGTCGCTCAGCTTCGACGCGTCGATCTGGGAGATCGTGATGGCACTCGCCACGGGAGCGCGCCTCACGCTGACCTCTCGGGCCGCGTCGATGCCCGGCCCCAGCTTGCTCCAGACGCTGCGCGAGCAGCGCATCACGCACGTCACCTTGCCGCCCTCGGCGCTCGCGGTGACGCCCGTCGCGGCGCTACCGGCGCTCCGGCACCTCATCGTGGCCGGCGAGGTGTGCCCGCCCAGCCTGGCGCAGCGGTGGAGCCAGGGGCGGAGCTTCACCAACGCCTACGGCCCGACGGAATGCACCGTGTGCGCCACGACCGAGCGCTTCGAGGAGGGGGCGTCACGGCTGCCGATCGGGCGTCCCCTCCCGGGTGTGGAGGTCTTCGTCCTCGACGAGTTCCTGCGACCCACACCGGCTGGCGTGCCCGGCGAGCTGCACGTGGGCGGCATCGGGCTCGCCCGCGGGTATCTCCGCCAGCCTGCGCTGACGCAAGCCAGGTTCATCGCGCACCCCTTCAGCGACGTCCCCGGCGCTCGGCTCTACAAGACGGGAGATCTCGCGCGCCTCTTGCCGGATGGACGTCTGGAGTTCCTCGGGCGGCTGGATGCGCAGGTGAAGCTGCGCGGCTTCCGCATCGAGCTGGGCGAGATCGAGGCGGCCCTGCACCGCCACCCCGAGGTGCGGGACGCCACCGTGCGCGTCCGCGAGGATCAGCCAGGAGATCCGCGGCTGGTCGCCTACGTGGTGCCGCAGCCTGTGCAGGGAGCGCCTGCTGCCTCGCCATCGAGCGCCGTGGCGGGAACGCTGGACGGGGGCGCCCTGCGCGCATTTCTGTGCCGCAGCCTGCCCGAGTTCATGGTGCCGGCGGCCTTCGTCGCGCTGGAGGCACTGCCGCTCTCGCCCAGCGGGAAGGTCGACGCGGAGAGCCTCCCTGCGCCGGACTGGGCGGCGCTCTCTCGTTCGGAGGGCGCAGCGGGGCTCGTCGCACCCCGGGACGCCACGGAGGAGACGCTGGCTTCCCTCTGGTCGGAGGTGCTCGGGGTCGCGTCGATCGGGGTGCACGACAGCTTCCTGGATCTGGGAGGGCACTCGCTGACGGCCATCCAGCTCCTTTCCCGGGTGCGCGAGCGGTTCGGGGAGCACATCTCGTTGAAGAGCCTGTTCGAGAACCCGACGGTCGCGGGGCTCTCCAGCCACATCACGGCGCACCGGGCGGCGCACGGGGACCTCGCGCCGCAGGGGCAGGGGGTCGCGCTGGTCCGGGCGCCTCGGGAGGCGAGGATGCCCGTCTCCTTCGCGCAGGAACGGGTTCACTTCATCGAGCAGATGTCGCCCGAAGGGACGGCGTACCAGGCCCAGTCCAAGGTGCGCTTCGAGGGGCGGCTCGACGTGGCAGCGCTGGTGCGCGCCCTCGGCGAGATGGTGCGCCGCCACGAGATCTACAGGACGACGTTCCCGACGGTGGACGGGCGGCTCGTGCAGGTGATCCACCCGGCGCCCGCGATCGAGGTGCCGATCGTGGATCTCCGCGGCCTCTCGTCCGAGGCGCGGGGCGCCGAGGTGGAGCGCCTCGTCGGGGCGGAGGCGAGGGGGGTCTTCCACCTCGATCGGCTCCCGCTGGTGCGGTGGTCGCTGCTCCGGCTGGGCGACGACGAGCACCTCTTGACCCACGTCGAGCACCACATGGTGCACGATGGCTGGTCGGCGGCGCTGTTCCTGCGCGAGCTGCTCGTGGTCTACCAGGCCTACGTGCGCGGCGAGCCCTCGCCGCTCCCCGAGCCGGCGCTCCAGTTCGTCGACTACGCGAGCTGGCAGCGGCGCTGGGTGTCGAGCCCAGCGGCCCAGGCGCAGCTCGCGTACTGGAAAGAGCAGCTCTCGGGAAGCCCGCCCTTGCTGGCGCTGCCGCTGGACCGGCCGCGCCCTCCGGAGCAGCGGTTCCAGGGGCGCCAGCTCCGGGTCGAGCTTTCCGGGGCGCTGAGCGAGGGGCTGCGCGCGCTGTGCCGCCGCGAGCAGAGCACGCTGTTCATGACCATGCTCGCCGCGTTCCTGATCCTGCTTCGTCGCTACAGCGGGCAGGACGATCTCTGCGTCGGCTCGGCGGTCGCGAACCGGCGATCCCGCGAGGTGGAGGGCCTCATCGGGATGATCGTCAACAACCTGGTCCTGCGCACGCAGATCGACGGCGACCCGACGTTCCAGGAGCTTCTGGCCCAGGTGCGTCAGGTGACGCTCGATGCGTACGCGCACGAGGACCTGCCGTTCGACAAGGTGGTGGAGGCGCTGAAGCCGGCCCGCGACCTGAGCTACAACCCGCTCTTCCAGGCGATGTTCAGCTTCCACGACGCGCCGCTGCCGAGCTTGCGGTTGCCGGGGCTGTCCATCGACATGGAGGTGGCGCTCGGCAATGGCTCGGCGAAGTTCGATCTCGACGTGGTGGCCATCCCCCACGCGGAGCAGCGCCTCGCGAACCGGGACGAGGCTTCCACACCGGGCATCTCCGTCATCTGGGAATACAACAGCGACATCTTCGAGCCCGAGACCATCGCGCGGATGGAAGCGCAGTACCGGAACCTGCTCGGCGGCATCGTGGCGAACCCGTCGGCCAGGCTCTCGGAGCTGCCCTTCCTGACGGAGGCGCAGCAGCGGTGGATCGACGACTGGAACGCGACGGAGAACGACTTCCCGGCCGAGCGCTGTGCGCATGAAATCTTCGAGCAGCAGGTGGCGCGTACGCCCGAGGCCGTCGCGGTGGTGGTCGAGGGGCGCTCGTGGACCTACCGCACGCTGAACGCGCGGGCGAACCAGCTCGCACGGCACCTGCGCGGGCTCGGCGTGGGGCCGGAGAGGCTCGTCGGCCTCTGCGTCGAGCGATCGCTGGAGATGGTCGTCGGCCTGCTGGGCGTGCTCAAGGCGGGGGGCGCGTACGTGCCCATCGATCCGGCGTACCCGGACGAGCGGGTGGCGAGCGTGCTCGCGGACGCGGAGATCACGGTGCTGCTCACGCAGGCGAGCTTGCGAGGGCGGTTCGAAGCGCACCCGGTGACGGCAGTGTCGCTCGATGCCGACTGGGCCACGATCGGCGCGCGCGACGAGAGCGATCTTCCGGGCGCGGCGCGACCGCACCACCTGGCGTACGTCATCTACACCTCGGGCTCCACGGGAACGCCGAAGGGGGTGATGATCGAGCACCGCGCGCTGATGAACTTCGCCACGACGGCGGCGGAGTGGTACGGGGTGACCCGGCAGGATCGCATCCTGCAATTCGCATCGATCAGCTTCGATACGGCGGTGGAGGAGATCTTCCCGTGCCTCACGCGGGGCGCGACCTTGCTCTTGCGCACCGAGGCGATGCTGCACTCCAGCGACGATTTCTGGAGCACCTGCCGGGCCTGGGGCGCGACGGTCCTCAACTTCCCGACGGCGTTCTGGCACCAGCTCACGGCGGAGCTGGGGCCACGGGATCCGCGCGTCCCGCCCACCGTGCGGCTGGTGATCGTTGGAGGCGAGGAAGCGCAGCTCGAGAAGGTGCGGCGCTTCCACGAGGCGGTGGCGCACCTGTCTCCACCGCCGCAGCTCTTCAACGGGTACGGCCCGACCGAGGCCACGGTGACGGCGACGCTCCAGCACTGCGACGACCCCGAGCCGGAGCTGGTGCCGATCGGGCGGCCGCTCGGAAACACGCAGATCTACCTCCTGGATCGGCACCACCAGCTCGTGCCCGTAGGCGCCCCTGGCGAGCTGCACATCGGGGGCGTGGGGCTCTCGCGGGGGTACTGGCGGCGACCGGAGCTGACTGCGGAGCGCTTCATCCGGAACCCTCTCCTCGCCCCGAAATCGGAGCGCCTCTACAAGACGGGCGATCTGGCGCGCCTGCGCGCGGACGGGCGGCTGGAGTACCTGGGCCGCCTCGACAGCCAGGTGAAGATCCGGGGGTTCCGCATCGAACTGGGCGAGATCGAGGCGGCGCTGAGCGGTCACCCCGGGGTGCAGCAAGCGTTCCTCACGGTCCGCGAAGAGGGAACGGGCAACAAGCGGCTCGTGGCCTACGTGGTGCCGCGGGAGCCGCCGCTCGACGTGGAGGCGGTGCGCCAGTTCATCGCCGGGAAGCTGCCCAGCTACATGGTGCCCACCGCGTTCGTGCTGGTGGAGGCGCTGCCGCTCACCACGAGCGGCAAGGTCGATGTTCGCGCGCTGCCCGATCCTGCCACGAGCCGCGCTCTCGCCGGTGCGTCCCAGGAGGCGCCGCGGACGCCGACCGAGGTGACGCTGGCGAGGATCTGGTCGGAGGTGCTGCGCGTGCCGGAGGTGCGCGTCGACGACAACTTCTTCGAGCTGGGTGGGGACTCGATCCTGAGCATCCAGGTGGTGTCGCGCGCGCGGCGGGTGGGCCTGGAGATCACGCCCAAGCTGCTCTTCCAGCACCAGACGGTGGGCAGGTTGGCGGCGGAGCTCGACGCCACGAAGGCAGGCGACGCCACGCGGCCTGGAGCGCACGCGGTGGAGGCAGCGCAAGGGGAGGTGACGGGCGCAGTGCCGCTGACGCCCATCCAGCGCTGGTTCTTCGAGCAGGACCTTTCGGAGCCGCACCACTTCAACCAGTCGGCGCTGCTGGTGACGCCCGCGGGTCTCCGCGCAGAGCCCCTGGAGCAGGCCTTCGGCCACCTGCTGCGGCACCACGACGCCCTGCGGCTGCGCTACACGCCGTCACCTGACGGCTTCGTGCAGGTGAATGCCCCGGTGGACGATGCCCTCGCGGCGGTGCCCCCGGAGCGGAGGGCGTTCGTCGTCGTGGACCTGTCGCATCTGCCGGCCAGCGAGCAGGAGGCGGCGATGCTGCGGGCCGAAGAGGACTTCCAGCGGCGCCTCGATCTCGCGCGGGGACCGATCGCGCGCCTCGCGTTCTTCTCGCGTGGAGAAGGTCAACCGGGGTGGCTGCTCTTCGTCGTCCACCACCTGGCCGTGGACGGCATCTCGTGGCGGATTCTGCTGGAGGATCTCGGCACCGCCTACGAGCAGCTCGTCCGGGGCGAGGTCGTCCGGCTCCCGGCGAAGACCACGTCGTTCCAGGCGTGGGCGAGGCGTCTCGAAGCGCACGCGCAGTCCGACGCGGTCGCGTCCGAGCTCTCGTTCTGGAACCGGCCGGCGGGAGAGGACCGTCCGTTGCCGCGCGACGTCGGCTCGGGCCTCGGCCTCGACACCATGGCGACCGCCGCGTCGGTGACGGCTTCCTTGACCGAAGAGGAGACGCGCGCGCTGCTCCAGGACGTGCCGTCCGTCTACCACACGCAGATCAACGACGTGCTCCTGACGGCGCTGGTGCAGGCCATCGCGCGGTGGACGGGGAGCCCCTCCTTGCGGGTCGATCTGGAGGGGCATGGTCGTGAGGACCTGTTCGACGCCGACCTGTCGCGCACCGTGGGGTGGTTCACGACGATGTTCCCGGTGCGGCTGGCGCTTCCCGTGACAGGGGAGGGGCGCGGCGAGGCGGGTGTGGGCGAGGCGCTGAAGTCGGTGAAGGAGCAGCTCCGCAAGCTGCCCGGGCGCGGCATCGGCCACGGCTTGCTCCGATACCTGCGCCGTGACGAGGCGGTGCGGAGCGCCTTGCGTGCGCACCCTGCGGCGGAGGTGAGCTTCAACTACCTCGGGCAGTTCGATCAGGTGCTCTCGGCGTCGAGCGTGCTGGGGACGGCGAGCGTGTGGAAGCTCGCGCAGAGCCCGCGCGGGAAGCGCAGCCACCGGCTCGCCGTGGGAGCGGTGATCCGGGGTGGCAAGCTGGACACGGTCTGGGAGTACGGCGAGAAGGTCCTGGAGCGCGCGACCGTGGAGCGCCTGTCGTCGGGATACGTCGAGGCGCTGCGCGCGCTGATCGCGCACTGCAAGGCGCCGGAAGCTGGGGGGCATACGCCGTCGGACTTCTCGGCGTCGAAGCTCGATCAGCGGCAGCTCGACAAGCTGCTGGGCAAAGTGAAGCGCGCGAAGGCGAAGTAGGAGATGACCGTGGAGGATGCTGGCGTCGAGGATGTCTACGAGCTCTCTCCGATGCAGCAGGGCATGCTGTTTCATGCCCTGGTTGCGCCGGAGCGAGGGGCCTATCTCGAGCAGATCGTCTTCACCCTGCGCGGGAAGCTGCGGGTCGACGCGCTCCGGCAGGCGTGGGATCGGGTGGTCGCGCGCCACCCGGTGCTGCGCAGCTCCTTCCACTGGGAGGAGCTGAACGAGCCCTTGCAGATCGCCCACACGACGGCCTCGCCCCCATGGGTGCAGCACGACCTGCGCGAGCTTCCGGCAGTGGAGCGCACGGCGCGCTTCGAGGCGATCGTGCAGGCCGACAAGGCGTCGGGGATCCGCCTGGATGAAGCGCCGCTCATGCGCTTCACGCTGGTGCGCGTGGAGGACGAGGTGCACGAGCTGCTGTGGAGCCACCACCACCTGCTCTTCGATGGCTGGTCGCTGCCGATCCTCCTGAACGAGGTGCTCTCGGTCTACCGGGCGCAGGTGCGCGGCGAAGTGCTCCAGCTCTCGCCGGTGCGGCCGTACCGGGACTACATCACCTGGCTGAAGGCGCAGGATGCCGAGAAGGCGAAGGCGCACTGGCGGGCAGCGCTGGCGGGCTTCGCGGGGCCGATCCCGCTGCACGTCGACACGCTGTGCGCTCCGAGCGAGACGCGGTGCGCCCCGAGCGAGGGGGTCTCTGCGGAGGCTTCGGCGGAGGGGGGCGCGAAGGTGGGGGAGGCGGAGGGGCCTCACGCTCTCGAAGCGCTCCGCCTCTCCGAGGCGCTGACGAGCAAGCTCCAGGCTTTCTCGCGCCAGCAGCACCTGACGTTGAACACGCTGGTGCAGGGGGCCTGGGCGCTGGTCCTTTCGCGCTACAGCGGTGAGACCGAGGTGGTCTTCGGGGCGACGGTCGCGGGACGTCCCGGTGCGCTCGGCGGGGTGGAGTCGATGGTGGGGCTGTTCATCAACACGCTCCCGGTCCGGGCGTCGGTCTCCGACGCGGCGCCGCTCCTCCCGTGGCTCGAGGCGCTGCAAGCGCAGCACCTGGAGAACGAGCAGTTCTCGTACCTGGCGCTCTCGGAGATCCAGCGGGTGAGCGAGGTGCCCGCCGGGAGTCCGCTCTTCGAGAGTTTGCTGGTGTTCGAGAACTACCCGTCGGCGGGCGCGGAGCCGGGGAGGCCGGGCGAGCTTCGCTTCGAGCAGATGCGCGGCGTGGCGGAAACCAACTACCCGCTCACCGTCGTGGCGACCGTGAAGGACGCGCTCCTCCTGCGCATCAGCTACGACGCGCAGCGGTTCGACCGCGCGACGATCGCGCGCATGCTGGGGCACCTGGGGACGGCGCTGGAAGGGATGAGCGAGGACCCGGCGCGAAAGCTCGGTCGCCTCCCGCTACTCGGCCGGGAGGAGCGTGCGCGCATCCTGGTCGACTGGAGCGCGACGCCAGCGAAGCCGCCACGGGGAGCCTGCGCGCACCACCTGTTCGAGGCGCAGGCGGCGCGCACGCCGGAGGCGGTGGCGCTGGTGTTCGAGGAGCAGCAGCTCACCTATGGCGAAGTGAACGCGCGCGCGAACCAGCTCGCGCACCACCTGCAAGGGCTGGGGGTGGGGCCCGAGATGCGGGTGGGCATCTGCGTCGAGCGGTCGCCGGCGATGGTGATCGGGTTCCTGGGAATCCTCAAGGCCGGAGGGGCATACGTGCCCTTCGACCCGGACTACCCGACCGACCGGCTCGCGTACATGCTGCGGGACGCCGCGGTGTCGGTGCTGGTGACGCAGCAGCGCCTCGGCGAGCGGCTGCCCACGCGCGGGGCCGAGGTGGTGCTGCTCGATGCGGAGGAGGCAGTGATCGCGGCGAGGCCCCAGGGGAACCCGGAGAGCGCGGTGACGTCGCGATCCCTGGCGTACGTGATCTACACCTCGGGCTCCACGGGCCGACCGAAGGGGGTGCTGGTGGAGCACGGGGGGGTGTGCAACCTGATCGAGGCGGTGCCGGAGCGGTTCGCGGTGACGCCCGACAGCCGTGGGTTGCAGTTCTTCTCGTTCGGCTTCGATGCCTTCGTGGCGGACGCCTTCCTGGCGCTCGGCGCGGGGGCGTGCCTGGTGCTCGGCCCGGCGACGTCGCTGATGCCCGGGGAGCCGCTGGCCCGGACCCTGCGCGCGCAGCGGATCACCCACGCCATCTTGCCGCCCTCCGCGCTCGCGGTGACGCCTCCGGAGGGGCTGCCGGATCTGGCGGTGGTCATCGCGGCGGGCGAGGCATGCAGCGCGGAACTCACGCGGCGCTGGGCGAAAGGGCGCCGGTTCATGAACGGCTACGGTCCTACGGAGTCCACCGTGGCCGCGACGATCGCGCGGGATCTCGATGGTGTCCGCAAGCCGCCGATCGGGCGACCTTTCCCCGGGATGCAGGTCTACCTGCTCGATCGGAACTTCGAGCCGACACCCGTGGGGGTGCCCGGGGAGCTGTACCTCGGCGGCGCAGGGCTCGCCCGCGGCTACCTGAACCAGCCGGCGCTGACGGCGGCGAAGTTCATCCCGCATCCGTTCAGCGACGCGCCTGGGGCCCGGCTGTACCGGACGGGGGATCGGGCGCGTTACTTGCCGGACGGCAGCATCGACTACGTGGGGCGCGTGGACGCGCAGGTGAAGCTGCGTGGCTACCGGGTGGAGCTGGGGGAGATCGAGGCGGCGCTGCGGCAGCACCCTGGTGTGCAGGACGCGGCCGTGATCGTGCGCGAGGACGCTCCAGGAGACAGCCGCCTCACGGCCTACGTGGTGCCGGAGGGAGAGGCGCCGACGCCCGCTTCGCTGCGCTCGGCGCTGAAGGAGACGCTGCCGGAGTTCATGATCCCGGCAGCATTCGTGGGGCTCTCGGCGCTGCCGCTCACCCCCCATGGCAAGGTGGACCGGGCGGCGCTCCCTGCGCCCGGGCACGAGGCGCGGGCCGGCGCGTGCGGGGTGGGGGAAGCGGGCTTCGTGGCGCCACGTTCTCCCGCGGAGGAGACGCTTTCGGCCATCTGGGCCGAGGTCCTCGGGGCCGGGCCAGTGAGCGTCGAGGCGAACTTCTTCGAGCTGGGAGGGCATTCGCTGCTGGCCACCCAGGCCGTCTCGCGGGCGCAGGATGCTTTCGCGCTGGAGCTGCCCCTGCGCTCGCTCTTCGAGCACCCGACGGTCGCCTCGTTCGCGGCGTACGTGATCGCGCAGCAGCTCGACCAGGCGGATGGTGACCTCCTGGATCAGCTCCTGGACGACATGGATGCGCTGCCCTCCGAGGGAGAGACAGAGGTCTAGGTCAGCGCTCTTTGGGGAACGAAGCACAGCGCTCGACCGCGTGCGCGTGGCGCGGTGGTCGAAGCGAGGAGTCACGGGATGGAGTCACGACGTTCTCGTTTCGAGCAGCTCTCTCCGGAGAAGCAGGCGCTGCTTCTGGAGAAGCTCCGGCAGCAGCAAGGGGCCAGGGCAGAGGCGAAGGGCACGGCAGAGGCGAAGGGCACGGCGGAGGCGAAGGGCACGGCGGAGGCGAAGGCCGCGCCGGGGGAGCGTACGAAGGGGCCCACGCCCGTCGATCGAAGTGGGCCGCTGCCGCTCTCGTTTGCGCAGATGAGGCTGTGGCTCCTGGATCGGCTCGAAGGAGAGAACGCGGACTACAAGATCCCTGCGCTGTGGAAGCTGACGGGGCAGCTCGATGTCGCCGCGCTGGAACGTGCGCTGAACGCCCTCGTCGAGCGGCACGAGGTGCTGCGGACGACCTTCGAGGCGGTCGAGGGCACCCCGGTGCAGGTCGTTCGCCCCGTGCAGGCGCTGCGTCTCCCGGTGGAGGCGCTGGACGTGCTGCCCGAGGAGGAGCCCGCGCAGGCCTTGCAGCGGCGGCTCGCGGAGGAGGCGCGGCGCCCGTTCGACCTGGAGGCCGGGCCTCTGCTCCGCGCGACCCTGCTGCGGCTCTCGGAGGGCTCGCACGCGCTGCTCTTGATGATGCACCACATCGTCTGTGACGGCTGGTCGATCGCGATCCTGCGGCGGGAGCTGTCGGCGCTGTACGCGGCGTTCTGTGCGGGAGAGGCGTCTCCTTTGCCCGCGCTCCGGCTCCAGTTCGCCGACCATGCGCACTGGCAGCGGGCATCGCTTCAGGGTGAGTTCCTGGAGAAGCAGCTCGCGTACTGGCGGAAGCAGCTCGATGGGGCGCCGGAGCTGCTGGAGCTGCCGACGGATCACCCGCGGCCGCCGGTCCAGAGCTTCCGGGGGGCCTCGATGTTCTTCGAGGTCGAGCCGTCGCTGACGCGCGCGGTGAGGCGACTCGGAAACGAGGGCGGGGCGACCTTGTTCATGACGCTGCTGTCGGCGTTCTCGGTGCTCCTGTCGCGCTTCAGCCGGCAAGAGGACCTCGTCGTCGGGACCCCCATCGCCGGGCGCCATCACCGGGAGAGCGAGCCGCTGATCGGCTGCTTCGTCAACACGCTGGTCTTGCGGGCGGAGCTTCACGGGGACCCGAGCTTCGCGACCTTGCTGTCCCGCCTCCGGCAGGTGGCGCTGGACGCCTATGCACACCAGGATCTGCCGTTCGAGCGCCTGGTCGACGCGCTCCAGCCGGCGCGCACCATGCGTTACAACCCGCTGTTCCAGGTGATGTTCGCGCTCCAGAACGTCCCCATGGAGGACCTGCGCTTGCCAGGCCTGACGCTCGGCACGCTGCCCTGGGAGAACACCACCACCCAGTTCGATCTGTCGCTGACCGTGAAGGAGGCAGGAGAGCGGCTGGTCGGCGAGTGGGAGTACAGCACCGACCTGTTCGATGCGTCGACCATCGCGCGGATCTCGCGGAGCTTCCTGGTCCTGCTCGACGCGATCGTCGCTGCTCCGGATCGGCCGGTGTCCACACTGCCGCTGCTGACGAAGGCCGATCTCGACGAGCTGCTCGTCACCCGCAATGCGACTGCGGTCGACGACGGGCCGGTGCGGTGCATCCACGCGCTCTTCGAGCAACAGGTCGAGCGCACCCCCGACGCGATGGCGGTGGCATGGGCGAACGTCTCGGGGGAGGGCCTCGCGTCAGTCACGTACCGCGCGCTGAACGAGCGCGCCAACCAGCTCGCCCACCACCTCCAGTCGCCAGGCCTCGGCGTGGGCCCTGGGACCCTGGTGGGGCTCTGCGCGCAGACCTCGCTGGAGATGCTCGTGGGGATGCTGGGCATCCTCAAGGCGGGCGGGGCCTACGTCCCGCTCGACCCTGGCTACCCGGCCGAGCGGCTGACGTACATGATCGAGGACGCGCAGCTCCGCGTCGTCGTCACGCAGAGCGCCCTGTCGGCAGTGGTCGCGCCTCACCCGGTGAAGGCCGTCTACCTGGACGATCCTGAGGGGGTGATCGCGCAGTGCAGCGCGCTGAACCCGCCTTGCGCGGCGCAGCCCGAGGACCTCGTGTACATCATCTACACGTCCGGCTCGACGGGGAAGCCGAAGGGGGTGATGACCGAGCACCGCTCGCTGTGGAACCTCGTCCAGTTCGACATCGCCACCTTCGATCTCGGGCCGAAGGACAGGGTGGTGCAGCTCGCGTCGATCAATTTCGACGGCTCCGCCGAGGAGATCTACCCGTACCTCGGCGCTGGTGGAGTGGTGTTCCTCGGGGACGAGGAGATGCGGCGGTCGGTGAAGCGCTTCGTCGACCGCTCGATCGCGTGGGGGGTGACGGCGTGGTGCTTGCCCACGGCGTACTGGCACCTGGTGTGTGACGAGATCGAGCGCAGGGGATCGACGCTGCCTGCGTCGTTGCGCTTCGCGCTCGTGGGAGGGGAGGCGCTCTTGCCCGAGCGCGTCCGTCAGTGGCGCGGCTTCGGCGGCGGCGAGACCCGGCTGGTGAACGGCTACGGTCCGACGGAGACGACCGTCATCGCCACGGCTTGCGAGCTTGCCTCGCTCTCCGAAGAGCAGGTGGGGCGTGGACAGATGCCGATCGGCGTCCCGCTGTCGAACACGCAGGCCTACGTGCTGGATCGGGCGCTGCTGCCCGTGCCGGTCGGTGTCGCCGGGGAGCTGCACCTCGGTGGCGTGCAGGTGGCGCGCGGCTACCTGCGCCGCCCGGCGCTGACCGCGGAGAAGTTCATCCCCGATCCGTTCTCGTCGACGCCAGGAGCACGCCTTTACAGGACGGGGGATCTCGTGCGCGCCTTGCCCGACGGCAACCTGGAGTTCCTGGGGCGGGCCGACGCCCAGGTGAAGGTGCGCGGCTTCCGGGTGGAGCTGGGGGAGATCGAGAGCGCGCTCTGCCAGCATCCCCAGGTCACGCAGGTGGTGGTCACGACGCGGGAGGAGGCGAGCCGGGCGCGGGGCACGGCGGGGAGCCCGGAGGGCGCCGGTCACAAGCGGATCGTGGCGTACGTGGTGACCACGCAGCCCGCGCCGGCGATCTCCGCGCTGCGTGACTTCCTGGCGCGGACGCTGCCGGCGTACATGCTGCCGAGCGCCTTCGTCGTGCTGGACAGGCTGCCGCTGACCCGCAACGGCAAGGTCGACTTCCGCGCACTCCCCGCGCCCGGCGACGTGTCCCAGCGCGATCAGGGCCGCACCGTCGTCGCGCCACGGACCCCGACGGAGGCGCGCCTTGCGGCCATCTGGGCCGAGCTGCTCGGTGCCTCCGAGGTGAGCGTGGACGACAATTTCTTCGCGCTCGGCGGGGACTCGATCCTCAGCATCCAGGCGGTGACCCGCGCCAACCGCGAGGGCATCGCGCTGACGCCGAAGCAGATCTTCCAGTTCCAGACCATCGCCGAGCTGGCGGCGGCGGTCGGCTCGGCGCGAGGCATCGAGGCGGAGCAGGGGGTGCTCACGGGCGAGGTGCCGCTGACCCCGGTGCAGCACGCCTTCTTCTCGGTGGAGCAAGTACACCCCGAGTTCTTCGACCTCTCGATGATGCTGGAGACCCCGCCGGACGTGCAGCCAGCGCTCCTGCGGGAGGCGGTGCAAACGCTTCTCGTGCAGCACGATGCGCTGCGCCTGCGCTTCGAGCGTCGGGATGGCGTCTGGCAGTCGCGCTACGCCGATGTGGATGCCTCGGAGACGCCGTTCAGCGTCGTCGATCTGGCTCACCTTCCTGCGGCGGAGCAGCCGGCTGCGCTGCGGGAGGCGGATCTGGCGCTGCTGGGGAGCCTGGACCTGGCGAAGGGGCCCGTGGTGCGGGTGGCGTTCGTCCAGCTCGGCGAGGGCACGCCGGGGCGGCTGATCGTCGTCGTCCACCACCTGGTGATGGACATCGTGTCGTGGTGGGTCTTGCTCGACGATCTGCTCGAAAGCTACCAGCAGCTCCGCCGCGGCGAGCCCATCGCGCTCCCGCGCAAGACGACGTCGTACAGGGCCTGGGCGGAGCGGTTGAAGCAGCACGCGCAGTCCGAGACCCTCGCTGCGGAGCTGCCCACCTGGCTCACCCTCGGCGAGGCGCAGGTCGCTCCGCTCCCCCTGGATGTCCCGCCTTCGCCCGGCTGCAACACGTTCGCGCACCTCGGGCGCGTGCTCGTGACGCTGACCGAGGACGAGACGCGGGCGCTGCTCACGGAGCTGCCCTCCACCCTGGGCGCGCCGATCGAGGATGCCCTGCTGACGGCGCTCGTGCAGGCCATCGCCGGGTGGACCGGGGAGCGTTCACGGCTCGTGGAGCTGGCCACCCACGGGCGAGAGGCGTTGCCCGAAGGGGTCGACCTCTCGCGCACGGTGGGGTGGTTCGTCTCCGAGTACCCCGTCCTCTTGACGCTGCCCGACGACGAGCGGCCCGAGGTGGCCTTGCAGCGTGTGAAGGCACAGCGACAGGGCGTCCCCGGGCAAGGGGCCGGCTTCGAGATCTTGCGGTACCTGCACGATGACGCCGCCGTCCGCGAGGCGCTGCGCGCGCTCCCGAGGGCCGAGGTGACGTTCACCTACTTCGGTCAGTACGATCCGATGCTGAAGGCCGACCGGGCCTTTCGCTTCGCTCGAGAAGAGAGGCCTTCGTTCTACAGCCCGACGACCGACCGGGCGCACTACCTCTTCAACGTGCACGGGGTGGTCATGGAGGGGCGGCTGCAGATCAGCTGGACGTACAGCGCGAAGATGCACCATCGCGCGACGGTCGAGGGGCTCGCGCAGGAGATGGTGGTGAGGTTGCGGTCCCTGAGCGGTCACGCCGGGGCGATGCAAGGAGAGGCCTCCGGAGTCGTCTGCGAGTCCTGAGCGGCGTCGCGCGGTTCGTTCGCTAATGGCAATAGTATCTCGCCGTGCGCAGAACTAGGAGATCGCTAGCTCTGGGATGAGCTTCCTCCTGCCTGCGGTCGCGTGGTCGATCTGGTTGCGTAACCAGAGCATGCGGATAATGCGCGCGTCTCGGTATATTTCCGGCGAGAAGATGAAGCGCGTCTCGCAGTGCTCAGGTAGTGGTCTACTTCGGCCACCTTCTCCTCATTGGCCGATTTTGAGCGGCTCCCCTCAGATAAGAGGGATAGCTGGACAGGAATGCTGGACTTGAGACTCGCGGGCTTGGCCGCGGTGGCTGCGTGAACGCGGGCGCGGGCGTCGCGCGTCTGGGGGGACGACGGGAGTAGCGGCCGGCGGGGTCGTGGGCGTGGGCACGGTTGCAGGGAGCAGGTGCCATGCCGAGTTTGTCTCGGTCCGTAGGGTTCGGGCTCGTCTGCTCATCCCCCTTTGGTTTTCACGCCGGCAGAATCGAGCGAGGCTCGCTGACAGTCGATGACGTTGGCTTGGCCGAAATCATCAAGCAGGCAGTGGTGAAGCTGCGCCCAGCCCTCCGGTTCCACCAGTCCCGCAAGCGTCGCCAGCTCCTCATCCCACGACCACAGCCCCATCTCTTGCAGAAGCTTCTGCCGATGGCGCTCTGGCTTCAAGACGAGAAGGATGCCCGCAAGGGCGGTGCGGTCCTCCACGACTGGTCTGCCTTTATGCGGCTTTGGCCTGTGTTTTGGGAGTAGCGTCTGAGTGCGTTCCTACAGGCTGTCAGTTACGACAGGCTTAGCCATCGCTTGGCGAGCGAAGACAGGGCCTAAATTTTATCAGGCACCTTATCCAGTCCAGAGAATGCTCCCGAACTTCATATAGGCATAACCCCGATCGTACCTATGAGGAGAGAGAAAGGCCGCCACCATGGATCCAGAGGGGAGGTCTGCAGGCGGAGGCGCTATTCCATTATACTTTATCAACCACTCTCCATCGTGCGGTTTTGCCGGCCGAAAATCGTAGCCATCATCTTTTCTCTCAACTAGCACCATATCAAAATTCAGGCGCAGAACTCGCGTTCTAGGATGATCGTGATCCATCTTATCGTACACAGATCGGGCGCATGCCGGCCGCTTCGGGGTCGCATCGTCGGACCACGATATGGATCCATCAAATATTTCTGCAGATGACCAGGTTCTGCTCTGTGGGTCCCATCTGGGTGTCCATGACTCGGCGACCTTGGAGACGATCGACAAGAACATCCGAGGTTCGTCAATGTTGGTTATGCCCCAGTTTCCACGATCCGCGATTAATACTCTGCCGGCAGGAACATTGTTTTGCGCACCGATTGCTTCGTGAGCGATTTCTTTCTGTTCGTTGATTGCGCACACGCAATATGTGTTGTCCGGTCGACGAATCCCCGTTGTGCCTAAAGACCAGTATTTCATGCGCCTCTCTCTCTTCTGATGTTATGCGGTTGAGTGCAGTGTCTTAAGGAACGCTACTACAGTGCGTCCGTCAACCGCTTCGTTGCGCACAGTTTGCCCTCGGCCCCCTTCGTCGGTCTTCCTTGCGCCGGGCTTCACAAGGCGGGCTTCCCCTACTTCGCAGGCGGTGCTGGCAGCCGACCCCTGTCTGCCATGTCCTCCTAGCTTGTTCAGACGGCCACTGATGTTGCCCGTGTGAGCCCTACGCTGGGCTCAACAGGTTCATAGGCAAACTCGGCCACCACCAGTCCTTGCGGCTGCCGGAGTACGGCGTGTGAGCGAGGGCGAGGGGGCCGCCCCGGGAGCGGGCCGGCGCTTCAGGGGAGGGCGAGGACGCTGGTGTACCAGTCCGTGATCGGCGCGGTGGAGACCACGAGGCCGGTGTCGATGTCGACGCTCATGTACCTGGTGCCAGGCGGCTCGCCAGCGGTGGCGCCGCGGCCGAAGGAGTACGTGCGCGCGACGGGGTTCAGGAGCGCGAAGGTGGCGACCGACGCCACGTCCACCAGATCGGCGAAGGGGGTGAAGGTCGCCGTCATGACGTCGACGGTTCCGAGCTGCGTCATCCCGGCATCGGCGTCGAAGCGAAGGGCGAACACCTCGCCCGTCACCGGGTCGTAGTGGGAGTTGATGAACATCTGGGGGACAGGCGTGACGGTGAGCATGTCGCCGGTGTCGATGTCGACGGTCACGTGGTTCGAACTCGACCAGAAGGAGTAGGTGCGCGCGATCGGATCGAGCACCGCAGGGCCGCTGATCCACAGGATGCCGGGCAGGGTGGAGATGGGTGTGAAGGTCGCCGTCATGACGTCGACGATCCCGAACTCCTCCATCATGGCAGCATGATCCCAGCGGATCGCGACGATGTTCCCCGTCACGGGGTCGTGCAGCGGGTAGTTGAAGCCGTCGGCGAACGGAGGCGTGGCGAGGACGTCGCCGGTGTCGATGTCGATCGTCACGTAACTCCGGTCTCCCGGCGACGCGTGGCTCAACGCAGCCGTGAACGATAGCGTGCGCGCGTCTGGATCGAGGACGTCCTCGCTGCCGGGCGAGACGATGCCGGGCAGCTCGGCGACGAGCGAGAAGCCGTACGTGGCGGCGTCGAAGGTGCCGAACCTCGTGAAGTCGTCTCCGACCGCCCCGTGGACGGCGAAGGCGGTGCCGCTGGGGAAGCCGCTGCTCCCGCCCGTGCCGCTACCTCCACCCATGCCGCCCGCGCCGCCCTGTCCACTGCCGCCAGCGCCGCCAGCGCCCGACGCTGCGACGGAGGTGCCGATGCCGCCAGCGCCGCCCTGTCCACTGCCGCCAGCGCCGCCAGCGCCCGACGCTGCGACGGAGGTGCCGATGCCGCCCGCGCCGCCCTGTCCACTGCCACCAGCGCCTGATGCCGAAGCGGAGGTGCCAATGCCGCCCGCGCCGCCTTGTCCGCTGCCACCAGCGCCTGATGCCGAAGCGGAGGTGCCGATGCCGCCCGCGCCGCCCTGTCCGCTGCCACCAGCGCCCGACGCCGAAGCGGAGGTGCCGATGCCGCCCGCGCCGCCCTGTCCACTGCCCCCTGAGCCCGAAGCCGAAGCGGAGGCGCCGATGCCGCCCGCGCCGCCCTGTCCGCTGCCACCAGCGCCTGATGCCGCGGTGGAAGTGCCGTCGCCGCCCGCGCCGCCCGTGCCGCCTGTGTTGCCGTCGCCACCCGTGTCGCCGCCCTGTCCGCCGCCCGTGAGCTGGCTGCCTCCGATGCCCTGGCCACCTCCGCTCGCATCGGAGCCGCCATCACTGCTCGTCGTGGTCGCTCCTCCCAGGCCACCGTCGCCCGTCGCGGTGGAGTCGCATGCCGTCGTGGTGCACGCCGTGGAGATGAGCAGGAGGCAAGAGAAGAAGGGGTTCGCCAGCGACCTCATGGTGCGCGGCACGTTAGCGCGCGTGTTTGTGTGCCGTGTACCGAGAAGCACGCTTCATTCGAGGGGAATCGCACCGACGAATCGTTTGAGGTCCGGCTGCATTGGAAGAGTCGATGTCTCGGTGGAATGCTGTGCAGCATCACGCGCTGTGGATCGAGGCGCAGGGTGATCAAGGCGCGATGCCGTCATGACGGCGCGAGGTCGGTATGGCTGCTGCCTGGCGGAGGGTGCGAAGGCGCAAGGGTCGACCTTATGCTGCGCCGTAGTCGAGGTCAGCAGAGCCCGTGAGCACCACGAAGAGATCGCGTGTCGCGCCGTCGACGCTGGGCACCCGAGGCCGGGTCGCTCGTGCAGCATCCACGATGCCGAAGGAGATGATGCTGGCCGAGCTGCTCTCGCCTCTCGGCATCGCTCGCTTCATCGAGGAGCACGCGGATCGCCGGCCGCTGCACCTGCCGGCGGGGCCAGCGAAGCGCCGGCGGGTTCAGGCGTTCTTCGACAGGGGGCGGTTCATGCGCGCGATCGCGCGGGGACACGCGGCGAGCCGCGGCGGCAGCGAGGATGGGTTCAGTCTTCGCGCCATCTTTCCCCCTGCGCACGAGGGGCCCGTCGAGATCCCGATCGCGCCGAACCAGGTCGAGGCGCTGCTCGCGGCTGGGGCCAGTGTGTGCGTGCACGACATCCACCGGGCGGATGGTGCGCTCGCGGCGCTGGTGAGCGCGGCGAAGCACGCGCTGAGCTGCGTGGGGCAGGTCGGGATGAGCTGCTACGTGTCACCGGCGGGGCACGGTCTGACGACCCACTTCGATGCGCAAGCGGTGCTGACGCTGCAGGTGGAGGGGGCGAAGGTGTGGCGGTACTCCGAGGAGCCCGCCATCGAGGTGCCGAGGGCCAACGCGGTGCTGGAGGCTTCCGGGAAGGTGGAGTGGACGGGGACGCCGCCGGGGGACCTGCCCTTCCCCGACGTTGCTCCGCCTGCAGGGAAGCTGCGCGAGGTCGAGCTGAAGCCCGGGGATGTGCTGTACCTGCCGGCGGGGCACTGGCACGAGACGCTGGCGGGGAGTCCGTCGATGGGGCTCGTGCTGTACTTCGTTCCGCTGTCGTTCTCGGCGTTCCTGGAGCGCTGGCTCTGGTCGTGCTTCGAGGAGAACGACGCCTGGATCAAGGGCGTGCCGATGAGCATGACGACCACGGGGGAGATGATGCGCGGGGTGCCAGCGCCGGTCGCCGCGTACGTCACCGCGCGGCTGGAGGAGCTGCTGGCGAAGCTCCAGACGACGGATGCCTCGGAGGTGCAGCTCGCACGGGTCTGGCGTCGTTTCATCGCGCAGGGCAGCGCGACGGTCTCCGCAGAGCCTTCCGGGCCCGTGCGGCGAGGGGCGCTCTTGCGGGCGGTGTCGCCGCACCTGCTGAGCGCGCTGGATGCCCGAGAGGCGCAAGGCGGCGTCGGGGTGTACCTGTGCGCTGGCGATCGAGAGATTGCGCTGCCTCCGTCGCTGTCGCCGATCGTCCAGGAAGTGCTGGGTGGGCGACCCTTCCGTGCGGGCGCGGCGCCCGGGGTCCCCTGGGCAGAGGCGCGCGCTGCGCTGGAGGTTCTTCTGGCCGAGGGCGTGCTGGAGCGCGTCGACGAGGTGCAGGCCTCCGCTTCGGAGAGCGGCTGAGGGCGTGCTGGAGCGCGTCGACGAGACGCAGGCTTTCGCTACGGATAACGGCTGAGGGCGCGCAGGATCTGCTCGGCTGGGGAGCTGCTCTCGACGAGGATCTCGGCGACGCCGGGGAGGCCGTGCTGGAGCGGGATCACGGGGTTGACGTGCTCGATGGAGAGGGCGACGCGGATCCGGCCGTCGCGGACCTCGCTGCTGGTCCGCACGACGTGGCCTTCGACCCTGCCGAACTGGGTCCAGGGGAAGCCTTCGAGGTGGACGCGGCTCGGCAGGCCGGGGCGGATGCGTCCGAGGGCGGTGTCGGGCTCGAACTCGGCGAGGATCTGGTAGCTGCCAGGGGGGACGATGGCGGCCATGCGGTCACCTGCCTCGACCCAGGCGCCGAGCTGGAGTCTGGCGAGGTCGCCGACGCGGCCGTCGACCGGCGCGCGGAAGGTGCGGCGCGCGATCTCGTGCTGAAGGGCCTCGATGCGGACTTCGAGTTCGGCGCACAGTCCCTCCCGGGTGGCGATCTCGTGCTCGATCTCCGCCAGGGCGGCCTGTCGATCGGCGTGGCCGACGCGCGTCTCCAGGCCTTTGCGGACGACTTCGAGCTGGGAGGAGCGGCGTGAGGCGATGACCTGTTCGAGTTCGGAGGTGGCTCGTCGGCGTTCGAGTTCGGCGACGGCGCCTTGCTGCGCGAGGGCCATCACGCTGCGGGTGTTGCTCTCGAGGTAGCCCTCGGCGGCCTTGACCTCCTCCAGGCGTGCTTCGGCCTGGAGGCCGCTGAACCGAGCCGCTTCGCGCTGTCGGGTTGCGGCGTCGGCGACGGCGCCGGCCTTGCGACGGAGGGGGGCGAGTTCGAGGTGGAGGGCGGCGAGGCGGCGCTCGGCGGTCTTCAGCTCCAGCTGCTCGGTGACACTGTCGAGTTCGAAGAGCAGCGTGCCCACGGTGACCTCGTCGCCGATGTCGACGTGGAGCGCGGTGAGCCGTCCTCGGACCGGGGACTGCACCGGGAAGGGGGCGGGGACCACCTCGATCCGGGCCTGGGTGCTCACGGCGTAGACCGGCAGGCTTCCGCAGAAGAGCCAGCAGGACCAGGCCGCGATCAGGGCGCCGCCGATCACCGAGACGATCAGCGTGGTGCGGAAGGAGTCGGATTCGAGCGCCTGCAATGCACGGTGGAACATCGGTGCTCAGGGATGGGAGATGAGGATCAAGCTGCAGTCTTGCTGCGCGACGTAGTCGAGGCAGCGGAGGACGTTCTGCGGATCGAGGGCTCCGAAGCACTCGTCGAGGATGAGGACGCGCGGGGACTGGAGGATGGCGCGGGCGACGAACATGCGGCTGCGCTCGCCATGCGAGAGGCGCCAGCCCGCCTCGCCGACCATCTCCATGAGGCCACCCGGCATGCGTTCGAGGAGCTTGCCGAGGCCGAGGCCGTGGCAGACCGTCTCGGCGGCGCGGTAGTCCTCGTCGTGGGCCGGCCACCTGCGCCCGACGAGGAGGTTGAACGCAAAGCTGGCGGTGAAGACGTGGTTCTCGTGGAACTGGGGAACGAGGACGACGCGTCGTCGCCAGGCTTCGTGCCCGAGGGTGGGGCGGTCGAGGCCGGCAAGGAGCAAGGTTCCCTCCTGGGGTTCGCGCAGGCCGGCGAGGAGGGAAGCGAGCGTCGATTTGCCACCGCCCGAGGAGCCGCAGAGGAGGATGCGGTCGCGGTGCGCGATGGTGAGGCTGCACTGGTCGAGCACCGGCGCTGCGCGGTCGGGGTAGCGGAAGGCGAGGTTGGTGGCTTCGAGGAGGACGGGGGCTGAAGGCGGTAGCTGAGCCGCAAGCGGCATCTGAGCCGCAGGTGGCATCTGAGCGGCAGGCGGCATCTGAGCGGCAGGTGCGTCGGCTGGAGGGGTCTCCGTGAGGTCGGTGGGGGGGTCGCCGGGAGGGGCCTCTGTGAGGTCGGGGGGCGGGTCGCCGTGGGCGTCGCTGACGACGGCGTTGCGGGCAGGGTCTTCGTCCGGGCAGAGCGGCAGGGTGAGGGGCGGGGCTGCGCCGGCGTGAAAGAGGTCGCGGACCAGCGTCCACGAGACGTGGGCGGTGAGGATCTGCGTGAGCGACTGGGAGAGGAGGTAGAACGCCTGGTAGGCGAGCAGGACGCCGCCGAGGGCGATGGCGATGCGCGCGGTGGAGATGCGCTGCTCGATGACGGTCGGCAGGAGTGAGGCCACACCGAGGACGAGCCAGCCGCGCGGGATGACGGCGCGCATGACGACGTCACGCTGGTCCATGCGGGCTGCGGCCTCGGCGACGGCGGCGAGGTCGCGATCTTCGTCGTGATGCCAGGCTGCTTCGGGTTGCTGGAGGAGGCGGGTGCGGTTGCCGACCATGCGCTCGATGGTGTCGTGGGTGAGGCGCAAGGCGCGGTGGGACCAGGCGGCGCGGGCGCGGTAGAAGCGGAGGGCGCTGAGTCCGGTGAGCGCGCTCCAGGCGAGGAGCGCGAGGACCTGGACCGCGCCGCCTGGACCGAGCGCGAGCACCGTGGCCGCGGCGGGGAGCTGGAAGAGGGCGAGGAGGCCGAGGAAGCCGCCGTTCAAGGAGAGCAGCTCGAAGGTCTCGGCCTCGATGACCCGGCCGATCTGGTGACCGATGCCCTCGTGCTTGAGGCGATCGGGATCCACGGCGAGGCTGCCGCGCAGGAGGCGGGATTTGAGGAGGCGCGCGACGGCGATGGAGACGTGCCCCTGGAGCCAGCTCGAGGCCTGGAGGAAGGGCGCCGAGGAGAGGAGCACGAGGGTCCACGCGGCGATCCAGCCTGCGTCGAGGTGGCCGGCGAAGGCGCTCTCGCCGAGCGCCCACCACGAGGCGAGGAAGAGGAGCTGGTAGGCGGCGAAGGCGATGGCGATGAGCGAGACGAGTCGCGGGAGATGGACGTGGGCGGCCTGCTGTCGCACCGGGGCCGCCGCCGCGATGCGCACGCGCCAGAGCTGAGCGACTGGCTGTTCGCCGAGCCAGTCTTCGAGGAGGGCGCGCCGGGTGGCGGCGCGGCGACGGGGTGGAACGGCGGCGAGATCGAGGAGAGGCTCGATGTGCCGGGCAGCGGCGGTGAGGGCGGCGTGGGCGAGGGTGTCTTCGGCTGCGTGTCGGTCGACCTCGATGCGTCGGCCGTCGGGCGCGAGGAGAGCGAGGCATCGCCCGGTGGCGCGGAGGATGACCAGCACCCGTCGGCCCTGGGGGGTGTGCAGGAGGGCGAGGCTCGGCAGGGGGTGGGTGAGCACGGGGCCGAGGCGGCTCAGGGAGGGCTCGACCGGGTGGAAGGTGATGTGGAGTGTGGCTTCGAGGGATTCGAGCCATCGCGTCAGCGCCCAGGCATCGGCGTCGGTGGGGGGCGTGCCGGCAGGCGGCTGCGTGAAGGTCGAGCCGAGGTGCTGCGCGAGAGCGGCTGCGGCGTCGCCGAGGCGCTCGATCGGCCAGGCGGCGCGCTCGATGGAGGGGCTCACGGTGTGGCTCCTGGAGGGGAGGGAGGCGCGATGCGGCCCGCGGAGACGACGACCTGACGCCACGCGGGCGCGCTCAAGGCGCCCTGGAGCGAGGCTTTGAGGGTGAGCAAGGTGTGGTAGTGCGTGCCCTGGGTGCGGGCGAGGACGCGGGGATCGCCGTCCTCGACGAGGCGGCCGTCGTCGATGACCAGGACCCGGTCGAAGGCGAGGGCTTCCTCGATGTCGTGGGTGATGCAGAGGAGGGTGGCGTCTCGCCACCGCGCGCGCGCCATGCGCAGGAGGCGCTTGCGCACGGGGAGGTCGAGGCCGCGGAAGGCTTCGTCGAGGAGCACGAGGCGGGCGTCGTGCTGGAGGTGGGCGCGGCCGAGGCGCACGCGCTGGCCCTCGCCCCCGGAGAGGAGTCGACCTCCCTCGCCGAGCGAGGTCTGGAGGCCCTGGGGGAGGCGGCCGAGGACCGTGCGGAGGTCCACGGCGTCGATCGTCTCGCCGACGCTGCGGCCTGGTGCGGCGTAGGTGAGGTTGTCGAGGAGGGGGCGGTTCCAGAGCTGGGTGACCGGGTCGACCCAGGCGAGGTGCTCGGTGAGCCGTGTCAGGACGGCGGGGCTCAGGGGCTCGCCATCGAGGAGCAGGTGTCCATCGGTGGGCTCGACCCAGCCGAGGAGGAGGCCGAAGAGGCTGGATTTGCCAGCGCCCGAGGGGCCGACGACGGCGATGTGCTCTCCGGGGCGGATGGAAAGGTCGAGGGAAGCGAGGCGTTCCTTTCCGCCGGAGACCACGGAGAGCTGCTGGAAGTCGAGCTGGATGCCGGTCACGCGCGGGGGCGGGGGCGCTGACGATGCGCGCGTGAGGGCTGCTGACGGGGGACGCTGGAGCGGCTCGGCCAGCGTTTCGAGGAGGATGAAGCTGTAGTTCCTGAGCCGGACGAACTGCCGTGTGAGGAGCGAGAGGCGCTGTCCGAGGGCGGGGAGGTTCAGCGCGAGGTAGACGACGAGGAGGACACTGCCGACGTGGCCCTCGACGTGGCGCAGGTGGGCGTGCACGAGCCACACGGCGGAGCCCAGGCCGACGAGGAGCTGGAGTCCTTCGGCGCCCATGCGCACGCGCAGGAGAGCGTGGGAGGCGGTCTCCCAGTGGCTCATGATCTGGTCGTGCTCGCTCTGGACGCCGCGCTCTGCGCCGTGGGTGAGGACTGGAAACAGGCCCTGGAGGGCGTCGAGGTAGAAGCGGTACAGGCTGCCGCTCAGGGTGCGGACGCGGTAGTCGTGCTCCTGGACGGCGTTGTAGGTGAGCAGGGGGATCAGCACGCCGAGCGTGACGACGACGCCGAGGTGCGGGAGGAGGCGTGGGTCGAGCCACGCGAGCGCCACGGCGGTCATGAGCAGCTCCATGCCCGCGCGGGCGAGCTGCCAGAGGACGTCGGGGAGCTGGCGGATCCGTGTGGCGTGATGGAGCCGGCCCGCGAGGTCGGAGACGAGACGGCTCTGGAGGTACCTGTCGGCGAGCCTGGGCAAGCGCTCCGCGAAGCCGAGGCGTAGCCGGAGCTCCAGGCGGCGGCCCGCACGGAGCACGAGGCTCATCGCGGGGATGTCGAGGAGGAGAAGCGAGAGGGTGAAGACGAGGACGACGCCGAGGGCCTGGAGGCGATGGCTGGCGAGGCCCAGGCGGCCCATGAGGTCGATGAGGGTGCGGAACAGGACCAGCTCGACGACGACACCGAGCGTGCCGACGAGGAGGAGGCCGAGCAGCAGCAGGCGCTCGCGCGGGCCGTCGGCTCGTAGCAGCGCGAGGAGGTGGTCGCGCAAAGAGGGACCGGTGTCCGCGATCGCGCTGGCGAGCTGCTGAGGGCTCTGCGCGTGGGGCGCGGTGGCGTCTGGATCGGGCGCAGCGTCTTGCGGTGGTTCGTTGTCGTCCTGCGGGGCGTTCTTCGGGGCGCGCACGCGCAAGACGACGGCGCCGCGCAAGGAGAGCTGCTCCTCGCCCTCGTGATCAGGTGCAGACTCATCGTGGTCTGACGGGGGATCCTCGTGGTCAGGTGCAGACTCATCGTGGTCTGACGGGGGATCCTCGTGGTCAGGTGCAGACTCATCGTGGTCTGACGGGGGATCTTCGTGGTCTGGCGCGGAGGGGCGCACGGACCAGTAGGCTTCGGGGATCTCGGCGTCGTGCTGGCGCGCAGGATCGCTCAGGGCTTCGAGGAGACGAGAGGCCTCTCCTCCGCGCCGCAGGCCGCCTGATTTCACGAGCTGTGCCGTGAAACGGAGGGAAGCGTCGAGATGAGCGAGGCCCTTCCAGGTGGTGTCCGTGTGCGCGCGTTCGAGCAGGGCATCGCGCCGGGTCTTCGGGAGGTGCAGCGCCGAGAGGCGCGCCTTGATGGCGCCGCTGTACTCGTCGCTCTCGGCCCACGTGCGCCAGGCTGCTGCGTCGACGGGCAGGGCGAAGGGCATGAGGGTGCCGAGGAAGGCGTCGATGAGCTGCCAGCGGCGACCGTACGAGGGATCCATGGTCTGGACCCACGGACCCACCACGTTCCAGACGACCACGAAGTGGGGGCCGAGGCGGCTCTTGACGACGACGATGCAGGGAAGGATGCGGGACGGCTCGAGCAGGAGGTGATCGCGTGGGACGACCATCTGCTCGGCCTCCAGGCCGAGGGAGAGGCACAGCCCTTCGAGGCCGTCGATCGAGGTCCCGTCGACGTCGGTCTGGCAGGCTTCCCGGAGGCGCGTGTAGCTCGCGTGGATGCCCATGCCTTCGAGCAGGGAGCGAAGGGCCGCAGGGCCGCAGTCCGTGGTCGACGTCTGCAGCGTCTCGGGGACGAGCCAGCGTGCATGGCCCGATCGGTGGATCACGGGAAAAGTCCCTGGTTTGCGCCATTCTCCAGGGATTGGTGCCAGAGAGGGCAGTGATAAAATCGTGGCCGATGCCGTCTCCGCGCCATGTCGTTCTGCCAGGGCTTCTCTGTCAGCGGGAGGGGCGGGGATACGTGCTGCTCCACGAGCGGCTCGGGTTGCGGATGAAGATCAGCGCGCGTGCTGCTCGTGCGCTGGATTCGTTCCTGGAGCCGTCGCCACTGCCCGATGGCTCGCACCTGACGAAGGCCGCGAAGCGCGATCTCGATGCGCTCCTCGCGGCGCGGGTGCTCGTCCCCGAGTCCGAGGCCGAGGACTGGGACGAGGGGCCGCTCGTCGGTGTCGGGCGTGGGCCTGCGATCGGAGCGCCTGGAGGGCTCGGTGATCTGCAGCGTCGCGTGTCGGCGAGGCGCTTCGTCGTGGTCGGGGCGCCCTCGGAGCAGGGGTCGCACACGGCGTCTGGTGCGCAGCACGGGCCTTCGTTGATCCGTGAGCGCTTCCGCTACTTCGGGGCCTCGTCCGCGGTGGATGCCGGGACGCGGCTGCTCGATGTCGACGGGAGGTGCGTGTACACGTTGCCGCCGTCGCTGGGGACGATCGATGTGGGCGACGTGCGGCGGGTCCCCGGGGAGGGGCTCTCGGCGTTCGGTGCGCGTCTCCAGTTCGTGGTCGACAGGGCAGTGGCCCAGGGCTTCACGCCGATCACGCTGGGCGGGGATCATGCGATCTCCCTGTTCCCGCTGCGCGCGCTGCTGCGCCACCACGCCGCGCTGGGCATCCTCCACTTCGACGCCCACCACGATCACTACCTCGATCCGAGCCAGCCCGGGCCGCTCTCCCATGCGAGCGTCTTCGCGCTGGCGATGCGCGAGGCGGGGGTGCGCAAGCTGGTTCAGCTCGGCCTGCGGACGCTCGACGTGATCCCGGCCGGACACCGGAAGCGGTCGGATCCGCGGATCCACTTCGTGACCGCGCGGGAGCTGTCGCGGCGGTCTCCGCGTGAGGTCTTCGCCAGGCTGCCGCGCGATCTGCCCTGGTACCTGAGCTTCGATGTGGACTGCATGGCGCCGCACCTGGCACGCGAGACCGGCACGCGGGAGCTGGGAGGCATCGCGTACTACCAGGGCCTCGATCTGATCGAGCACGCCGCGCGCCATCTCGACATCGTGGGTGCGGACTTCGTCGAGGTGGCCAGGCGGGACGAGCGCGTCAACCACGCGGCGGAGATCGTCGCGCGGTACGTGCTCGCGCTGCTGCTCGCGAAGCTGCCCCGAGCGCGCATGACCAGCTACCTCTACGCCTAGAGCGCTCGCCGCGGCGCAAGCGAGGCGAGGGGCGATCGGGAGGCCTGGGAGTCCGCGTGCTGGGTGGAGCATGCGTCGGTGCGGCTCAGGTGGGGATCCGGAGGCGGAGCGATGCGCCGAGGAGGGCACGTCCGCCGGCGCTGCGGGAGGCGTGCGCGTGGCAGGTGAGGCCCGGGAGGAGCACCCGGACTGCGGACCAGCCTTCCACGGGGCACGGCAGCGTCGCCACGAGCAGGGGGATCTGCGCCGCCCGCAGGTGATCCTTGATCCGGTCGAGCTGCGCGGTGTCGTCCGCCGCGGGACGAGCCGTCGAAGGGGCGCTCGGCTGGCGATCCAGGTAGGCGATCAGGGAGCGCACCCGGTGCGGGCTGGCCCAGTCGCGAAAGCCGCCGTCCGCGCGCAGTTCGGGGTTGTTTCGCAGGTGCTCGTGCTGGGCGCGGGTCATCAGCGCTTCGAGCAGCGCGCGCTCCGCGGCGTGCGCGACGGTGGTCCCCGAGCCGGTGCCGCGGCTCATGTGGCCTGCCCGGAGGTCGAACAGGAAGGCGTGGACGATGGGCAGGCGGTGCGCTTCGGGGTACTCGAGCAGCCACACCCGCGCGGGCAGGCTGCGTTCGAGGCGCTCCACGAGATGCAGGACGCGCGGCCCGAGGGCGTCACGCTCGCCGCGGAGCTGGATGGCAGGGCGCTGGTGAAGGAGGTGGGGGTAGAGGTTGTTGCGTTCGAGCACCTCGGAGGCGCCGCGCAAGATCGCGCCGTCGCGGCTCGGGTACGCGGCGAGGCCTGCCGTGTCGCTCGCGAAGCGGGGGCGGTTGCGCGGCGCGATGTAGGGGAACGGGACCAGGCACTCGGGCACCCGTGTGGGGCGTCCGGTGAGCTCATCGCTGACGGGGTACCCTGGCAGATCAGGGGCGCCGGCCTGGAGGTGGGCGACGTAGTGCCGATCCTCGCGTGGGTGGAAGGCGCTCAGCGGGTAGGCCGTCGGTGGCGGTGGTTCGGTTGGGAGAAGCAGTCCCGCCTCGGCGGCGGAGAAGCGTTCGACGGCCTCGCCCAGGGCGGTGAGGACGGCGTGGCGACGATCCAGTCCCTTGCCGTTGCAGCCTTCGAGTGCGGCGATCCCGCGGCACGGGGTGGCGCAGGAGGCCATGAAGGCGCCTCCGGGGAGGCGCTCGACCTGAAGATCCGCGAAGAGACCCTTCGACCACTGCTGGCGCTGACGGAGGATGGCGAAGGGTTGCGGAGCGGAGCGCGCCTCCGTCCAGAGGGCGACCTGCCGGTTGGAGGGCAGGAGCACGCAGCGCTGTGGTTCCGTGAGGATGCGACGGATCGCGCGGGCGATGGGGCGGGGGTCGGTCAGGGTCCGATCGAGGAGCGAGAGGGGCCACCCTGCGCGGAAGCCCAGCCGCCGCAGTGCCTGGGTGCTGCCCCGCCGCGAGGTGGCTTCGGTGTATGCGCGCACCTGGGCGACGGACTCGAACAGCGGACCGACCTGGAGTCCCTCCGTCGTCTCGCCGAACCAGAGCACCCGCAGGCCGCGGCGCACGAGGTGTCGGATGGTGGTGAGGGGGGCGCTGGGCTCGACCTGGGCCATCCAGACGACGAGGGTCCCCCTGGCCGCCTGCCGGAGCGCTGCGGCGGTCTCGACGTGGAAGATGCCGTGCTGCGCGCCGAGGGCGTGGGCGAGGTGCGCCGCGGCCAGCCTGCCACGAGGGCCAGGGCTGCTCAGGATCACGCCGTGAAACCCGGCTCGGCGTCTGCGCGTTCGTGGCGCCGAGGGCGAGGGAGCGGCGGGAGGAGAGGGCGTGCTGGGGACGACGAGGCCGAGCTGCCGGAGTGCCTGGAGGTCCGCCTCGCGCATCGACGTGAGCGAGGTGGGCAGCCGGTCGAGGTGGAAGAGGGAGAGGTTCGGTCCGAGGACGAGCCAGCCACCGCCAGGCGCACGGCGCTTCATCATCGCTGGTGAGAGTCGCTCACGGCGGCCGTCGTGCGCGTTCATCGCGACCTCACCCGCGGCGCTCCTGGAGCAGGCCGGCCTGCTCCAGGGCTTCGAGCAAGCCGTTCAGGGCCTCGACCTCGATGCCGAGGGAGAGGCGCGCGTCCTGCTCCCAGAAGCCGGTGCGCTGGGCGAGGATCCAGGCGCAGGCCTGGCCGAAGGTGGCGTCGAGCGTCACCTCGGTGGAGGGGCCGTGTCTGGGGGACAGGGTCAGCAACGACATGTCCGTTCGACCCGGGAGGGGCCGGAAGCGAGCGCGCACCCCCTTGGTGCGGAGAAAGCGGCGCCCCCGGCTCTCCGCGAGCAGACGGTGCGGGTGGAGGTCGCGGAGGGCCGTCGGGAGGGACTGCATCGCGCGGGCGGCAGCGGCGAGCGCCTTCCGCTTGCCAGAGGCGGTGGGGGGCACCAGGGCGGGTGCACGGAGGGCTTCGACCCGGAGCAGCAGCTCGGCGGCGCGCACGAGAACCGGCTCGATCGCCGACTGGACGGGAACCGAGAGGACGAGGGTGAGGGCGCCCTCTGTGGACGCGGTGAGGCGCGCGGTGTTCGTGGGCAGGTAGAGGACCGTGCCGGGCTGTGTCCGCACCTCGGTCGTGCGCTGCTTTCGCGCGCGAGACGGGCTCCGCGCGGCCGCGTCGAGCACGAGGCCGCTCACCGCCCAGCGCTGCTCGCCGTGGAGGTGGACCAGGAACGTGGCTCCGTCCGGCAAGGGGACCTCGGAGGGCAACGAGCTTCCGGTGAGCAGGACGTCGCCGTGCACCTGCGTCGTCGACCCGGCGGTTCCTCGCAGGCTCGCCAGCGCCTGGTTCAGGATCGGGTCGAAGCGTTCGAGCTGCCGCACATAGAGCGAGGCGCCCAGGTGGTGGAGGACGAGCGCTTCCGTGGCCGGGTAAACCGCCGTCGGGGCCACCTGCGGGCGAACGCCGCGGAGCCATGGGCGGGGATAGCAGACCGTCAGGGGAGCGCGGTGCGCGAGGACCAGCGTTTCGGCAGGCCACGCCTCCGCAAGGCCGGAGAGTGGACCGAAGCGTTCGAGGGGGCCGCGCATGACCGCGGCCTCGTGCCCCCAGCAGTCGCGCTCGAACCGCGCCAAGGGGAGAGGAGCGATCAGCCGCCGCAGGCTCAACCAGTCACTCATTGGACCTGGGGACGGCGTCCTGACCGCGCCCGCCGGCCACGTGGGCCGTCCACAAGCTCCTCGGCGCGCAGCGCCGCAATGCGTTCGGCAACGCGCTCCGAGAGACGCGCTGCCTGGACCGGAGTGCCGCCCACCCGCTGAGGAAAGGATGCCCGGAGCCGGCTGGAGAGCACGCCGAGCCAGCTCTTTGGCCAGATCGCCAGGACCACGTGGATCGATTCCTCGAGGGTCTTCGTCTTGTGCCAGCAGCCCGCCGGGAAGTAGAGGGCGCTCCCTTCGTCGACGTCGATGACCCGCGGCTTGCCGGGGAGCCGCTTGGGCCTCGGCGCGGAGCCCCAGGCGATGCGCAAGGCGGGGCTCATCGTGGCGTCCGTATCGATCACGCTGTAGGCCGAGGGGGCGAACTGAATCTGGGTGTTGTCGGAGATCCACCATCGCTTCTTGCCCTTGAGCTGCACGGCGAAATTGATCTCCGGATCGAAATGGGCGACGGCGCCGGCGCCAGGCGCGGAGGCGAAGACGTTGAAGACGCTCTTCTTGTGGACCTCGACGACGCCGAGATCTCGCTCGAGCCGCGCGAGGAGGGGGCGCACCACGGGGAGGAAGCGCTCCACGTTCGGGAAGAAGAGGGTCGCTCCGAGCCGGTGCAGGCGCAGCGCGGACTCGGGCTCGAAGAACGTTCCGTAGAGGCCACGGTGGGCCGCGCTCTTCAGCCACCGCGCCGGCATCCAGACCGGGACGGGCTCATTGTAGACCGCGGCGAGGCGAGACAGGTCGAAGAGCTCCGGGATGGCGAGCAGCTCCGGGAAGCGCGTGAGAGGCCCGCGGTCGAGCTGCGGGTATCGCCAGGCGTCGCCCTCGCGGAAATCGTCCAGGGATGCAGGTCGAATGAGCCGCTCCAATCCTATGGTGTGAACCTCTCTCGAAGGTGGCATCTGGACCCACTCTGCTGGAGACCATTCCCTTGCCGGGTGGTGGCCCGGCGGCCCTGAAACATGCCCGAGAGGCGGGATCGCAATCGTCCCGCCCCCCGGGCAATCACACGAACGGCATTCGCAGGAGATCAGGCCGCGGAATAACCGCGGCTCTGCTGCGCCTTGACGTTCGTCTTGATCGTCAGCTTGCGGACGCTGATCTTCGGCGCCTGCTGGCTCGTCTTCTCGTTCGAGGGCGATTGCGTGTTCTTTGCTTTGTTGGCCATTGCGGATCTCTCCGATCTCACCAGGAGGCACGATTGCCTCTGGATCGATGGAGAGCCTAACGAAGGCAGTTGACCCGTGCGAGCGATTTGGCGGCGCGTACTCATTATGGTGTGACCGGGGCGCACCGCTCTGCCGCGGCATCGTGTTGCCATTGTAAAATGGCGTTTGATGAGATTCGTTTAATCGGGGATGGGCCTCGAAATCGGCCGTGTTGTGCGCTGTATGAAGAGGAGCGCGTATCCATGTCGCGACGCGGCTGTATACGATGTTCACGCGCAGACGGAGGGGTGACTGCGCGATCGGGGCGTCCCACGATGTCGCTGGTCGGGAATGGGCGCGGCAGTCGTGCGTATGAATGCTTGTGTGCTTGCTTCGCGAGCGCCTCTTCCGCGAGCGCCTCTTCCGCGAGCGCATTCTTGCTGGGCGCCATCCGTGTCAGGGAGTGCGGCGCATCTCTTTGCGAGCGGTTTGCGCCGCGAGTGCGTTCTACCAGGCCATCCGGATTTCGGACCGCCGTGGACCCGTGGTCGGCGGAGCACCGTGGACGACGCCCGCGTCATTGGACGCGGCGGTCAAGAGCTCTGAACGAAACCGGACCGAGCCGGCCAAGAGACGAGAGCACGTCAAGGCGTGAGGGCGAAAGCGGCAGCGGAGTGCCCCCTGTCCCGCCCGGGGATGCGCATCGAGCCGATTTCATGCGTCCGGATGAGCGCGAGAGGGACTGGATGACGGAAACCCATGCTCCGCCGCGTGCAGGTGGCGCTGTACTGGCCGGTCGACGCCGTGGCTCTAGCGCCGGCCTTTGCTGCGCTTTCGCGTCCCCTGGACGATGCGCGCGGCGTACCGCTCCGGGGGAGCGCTCGAGGCGAGCACCTTCGCGAGTCGATCCACCTCGGCCTGAGGGAACGTCTCTCGTCGCAGCGCAGTGATGGCCTCGTCCACCACCTGACGCGACTCCGGCCGCTCCACGATCTGAGCCTTCTGCTCCAGCCAGGTGAGGGTCTCCGGGAAGCGCGATGCGAACAGCCCTATCTGCTTCGGCATGCCCTCGCGGAGCTGCCGTACGCCTTGCAGTCGCTCGGCGGCGCGCGGGGACTTGTCGGCCAGCTCGAAGGCCTCGTCGAGGCGCGCGACCACCTCCTGGCCCGCGCTGGAAGGCAGGTGCGCCAGCACCTCGCGATCGGCCAGGGCCGAGAGGGCGACGTGGGCTTGCAGGTAGCCGTCGGTCCAGGCCTGGAGCGTGCGCACGGCGTCCTCTCCGCGCGCACCGAGCAGGGCGCGCAGGGCGTCGGCGACGCCGTCGCGCACCTGCTTCCGCGCGTCCTCGCCGAGGCGCTGGAGCAGCTCTCCCGCGTCGGCCTTGCCCTCGCCCATGCGGGCGGCGTAGCCGTGGGCGACGACCATGAGCAGGAACTCCTGCCTCTCGTCGGCCTCCATCGCGTGCAAGAGGTCGACGCCTCGGCCTCCAGCGCGGGCGATGCTCTGGCCCATGGCGCGGGCGAGATCCAGGTTGGGGCGCGGGCCGGGCATGCCGGACGAGCGCGTGAGCTGATCGAAGAGCTCGGCGGGCTCGCCGTCCAGTGCCTTCGCGAGGGCCGCTTCCAGCCGCTCGCTGCGCAGTCCGGCGGAAGGTGCCGATTTCGTACGGATGGCCATCTCAGAATCCGATCGCCACGCCCAGCTCGGGCGCGACCAGCAAGGTCACCACGGGGAAGGTCAGGCCCGTGCGCACGGCGACGTTGAGCGCCAGCCCGGGGGCAGGCTCGTATTTGATCCCGGCGCCTGCCGTCAAGAACCCGAGGCCGGCCTGCTTGGTCGCCCGCAAGGTCTGGAGGCGCTCCTCGACGACGCCGCTGCCGCCCGACGGCCTGGTGCATGGGCTGCTGGCGTCGGCCGGGTTCGCTCCGCAGGCGGTCGCCTCTTCGTAGGTCTGGACGTCGACGTGGCTGTCGACCTGGGCGAGGCCCGTCGAGAGCAGCACGTAAGGCGCCACGCCGACGCCCTTCAGCGCGCGCGGGAGGAGGTAGTACTGCCCACGGGCCTCGAGGTGGACCGGCATGAAGGAGGCGCCGCCGTCGCTGTTGCCCAGGAACGCGAAGCCGACGCGGGCACCGACGCTCACGTTCTCCAGCAGCATCCGCTCGTAGCCGAGCGCGAGCCGGAGCGTGCCCAGCGCGAAGCCGGGGTTCACGTTGTTCGCCACGTCGTCCATCGGCACGCCGTCGTAGCGGGAGCCGTCCTTGCGGAGGCACACGTAGTTCTGCTCGGCCTGGCCTTGCGTGGAGCAGACGCCTTCGCCCGAGAAGAGCGACACGTCGGGGCCGAACGAGATGGAGAACCAGTTCCGGCGGAAGTCGTCCTTGGGAGGCGGCGGAGGCAGGGGCACGCAGGCACCGGCCGAGCACTGAAAGCCCTGGTTGCACTGGCGGTCGTCGAGGCACTGCGAGGGCTTCTCGGCCTCCACCTCGCCGCAGATCTGGGGCGGTGCGAACTCGGGCCAGCTCGGAGGCGGCGTGGTGATCGCCTTCTTCATCGCGGTGGAGAGCGGGGCCTCGCGTGTGCCCGCGGTGGCGACGATGGCGCCGTCCTTGTCGGTCGCGACCAGGTAGTACCGGACCGTCCCTTCGGTGGTCAGCTCGGCGCAGGGGATGTTGATGCCGAAGCCGCGGTCGCGCAGCTTCTTCATCACGAGCGGCTTGTATGCCTGCCCTCCGGGCGCCTGGTACGAGAGGGTGATCTGCTGGGCGCGCGCGAGCAGGTCTTCACGGATCTCGGCGAAGACGGGGATGGGGGTGTTGAGCTGCTGCTCCGGGATGGGTTTCACCTCGAGGCCGGAGCGCGTGCCGGCGCGGGTGAGGGCGCTGCGTGCCTGCTCGTAGGCGAACGAGACGGCCGTGGAGTTCAGGTCGGCGTCGGGTCGGGCGTTCGGGTCGAGCTGGAGCGCCTCGGAGAACGCGTCCCGCGCGTCCTCGAACTCCTTCATGCCGTGGGCGAGCACCGTGCCGAGGGAGACGTAGAGCCGCGCCTTGACCTTCTTCGAGCAGCCGGTCTCTCCGCAGGCCTCGATCGCGGCCGACAGCTTCTGCTGCGCCTTGTCGAAGCGGGTCTCGAGGAAGTCTCCCTCCATCGCGGACTGGATGGCCTTCTCCGCCTGGGCATCCTTGGCGCCAGCAGTCTCCTGCGCGAGCGCCGAGAGAGGCCCCAGGGCCACTCCAGCGAGGGCAGTGAACAGGGCACACGTCACGCGGGCGAGGAGGGGGGCACGTAGCATGGGGGCGCGCACTGTAACTCACCCCGTGGTCCGGTCGAAAGGAGGGGCGAGGGTCCGAGCGTGAGCGTCCCGCGCGTGGAGGAGGCGCATCGCGCGTGGAGGAGGCGCATCGCGCGTGGAGGAGGCGCATCGCGCGTGGAGGAGGCGCATCGCGCGTGGAGAGGGCAGGGGAGTAGCACGCCGTGAAGCGGTTTGCGCGCCTCGCGTGACGCGGAGCGGCGGGGCTTGCTGGGGATGGTTCGTCGGCGGTGCGGTGGTGGGCGGCGAGAGGCGGCGGGGACACCTGCCCCCGCCGTGTGGATCACGACGCCTTGTCGGCCGCGGCGGCGTCGACGCTCACGCCCAGGAGGCGTGCCCTCGCCTGGATCATGAGCTGGTACATGACCGGGAGGACGACGAGCGTCAGGATCGCGGCCGAGACCGTGCCGCCGACGATCACCACGGCGATGGGGCGCTGGGTCTCCGCGCCCATGGCCTTGGAGAAGGCGGCAGGGACGAGGCCGAGCGCGGCGAGGGCCGCGGTCATGAGGACGGGGCGGAGGCGGTCCTTGGCTCCCTGGAGGATGGCCTCGCGCAGCGGGGCCCCCTTCGCGCGGAGGTCGTCGACCGCGGAGAGCACGAGTACCCCGTTCAGCGAGGCCTGCCCGACGAGCGCGATGAACCCGACGGCCGCCGCGATCGACATGGGCATGTCGAAGATCCAGAGGCCGAGCGCTCCGCCCACGAGCGCGAACGGGACGTTGAGCAGGACGAGCAGGGCGAGCTGGATCGACCCGAAGGCGTTGAACAGGAGGCCGAGGGTGATGACGAGCGCGACGGGGACGACGACGAGGAGACGGTTCATGGCGCGCTCCTTCGACTCGAACTCCCCGCCCCACTCCACGCTCATGCCCGGCTGGAGCTTCACCTTCTGCTCCACCGCGGCGCGCGCGTCCTCCACGAACGAGCCGAGGTCACGTCCGCGCACGTTCATGCGCACGCCGATGTAGCGTTGCCCGTTCTCGCGGTTGATGGAGGCTCGGCCGTAGCCGACCTTCACCTCGGCGAGCGACGAGAGGGGGACCAGGCCGCCCTGGGGCGTCGGTACCCGCAGCCCGGCGACGCTCTCGAGCGTGTCGCGCGAGGCCTGGGGTAGCCTCAGCACCACGTCGAAGGAGCGGTCTTGCTCCCACAGCGTGCCGACGGCCTTCCCGCCGAGCGCCGTGGACAGGAAGCTCTGCAGGTCGTCCATGGTGAGGTCGAACCGGCCGAGCGCCTGCCGGTTCGGGAGCACCTGGATCTGGGGGACCTCGCCGCTCTTCACGATGCCGAGATCGGCGACGCCATGCACGTCGGCGATGGCCGCTTTCGCCGCCTCCGCCGTGGTCTGGAGCATCTGCAGGTCGTCGCCGAAGATCTTCAGCGCGATCTGTCCGACCTGACCCGAGATGTTCTCGTTCACGTTGTCGCGGATCGGCTGGGAGAAGTTGACCTCGATGCCGGGGATGGCCTCGAAGGTGGCGCTCATCTTGTCGATCAGCGCCCCGAGCGTGGGTGTGTCCGCCGGCCATTCGCTGGCGGGCCGGAGCTTGACGAAGAACTCGAGGTTGTTCGCCATCTTCGGGTCGGTGCCGTCCTCCGGCCTCCCGAGCTGGCTGACGCGGGCCTCCACCTGCGGGAAGCTGTCGACGACCTCGGCGAGGGTCGGGACCAGCCGGCGGCCTTCGTTGAGCGCGGTGTTCGAGGGCAGGGTGAAGGTGATGTAGAGAGCGCCTTCGTTGAGTTCCGGGAGGAACTCGCTGCCCCGGTTGGCGAGGATGACGCCGGCGCCTCCCAGCGACATGAGCGCCGCGAACAGGACCAGCGCGGGCCGTTTCAAGGCGCCCTTCAAGACCGGCATGTAGGCCCGCACGGCCCAGATGAGCACCGGCGAGTCGCGGTGCGGGCGCGGCTTGCGGTAGGCGAAGGTCGCCAGCACCGGGACGAGGGTGATCGAGAAGGCGAGGCTCCCGAGCAGCGCCGCGACGACGGTGTGCGCCATCGGGCTGAACATGCGCCCCTCGACGCGCTGGAGCAGGAAGATGGGCAGGTAGGCCGCGATGATGATGAGCAGCGAGAAGACGGTGGGCCGCGCGACGTCGCTCACTGCGCGGGTGACGCGCTCGGAGACGGTGGTCGGGGTCGTCGCCTCCGCGCCGTGGGCTCCTCCGTGCGCGGCCTGCGCCATGCGGAAGGTGATGGCCTCGATGATGACCACGGCGCCGTCGACGATGATGCCGAAGTCGACGGAGCCCATCGAGATGAGGTTCGCCGCCATCCCCCGCGAGCGCAGGTAGATGAACGCGGTGAACAGGGACAGCGGGATGATCGCTGCGACGATCAGCGCCGCCCGGATGTCGAGCAGGAACACGAAGAGGACGAAGGTGACGAGCAGCGCACCCTCGGCCAGGTTGCGTCCGACGGTCTTGAGGGTGCTGGAGACCAGCTCGGTGCGGTCGTAGAACGTCCAGATCTCGGTGCCCGCGGGGAGTACCTGCTTGTTGATCTCGTCGATCTTGGCGCGGACGCGCTCCAGCACTTCGCTCGGGTTCTCACCGAGGCGCATGAGGATGATGCCCTCGACCGCGTCCTGGTTGTCACTCCGGCCCACGATGCCCTGGCGGGGCATCCAGCCGTTCTGCACGCTGGCCACGTCCTTGAGCAGGATCGGGGTCCCATCACGGGTGGCGACGGCGACGGTCCCGATGTCGGGCACGTCGCGGAAGAGGCCCTCGCTGCGGATGATGAGCTGCTCGGTGCCGCGCTCCACGATGCCACCGGAGGCGTTCTTGGAGGCCTCCCTGAGCGCGTCCTCCAGGTCGGCCATGGTCAGGCCGCGCGCCGCCATCGCGACGCGGTCGGGACGCACCTCGATCTCGCGCACCAGGCCGCCGTAGCTCACCACGTCGGCCACGCCCTCCACGCGGAGCAGGCGGGGGGCGACCACCCAGTCCTGGAGCGTGCGCAGCTCCAGCGGATCGTCACGCTCGGCACGCAGGGTGTAGCGGTAGATCTCGCCGATGGGCGTCGAGAACGAGCCCAGCTCGGGCTTCACCCCGTCGGGCATGTCGACGTTCGAGAGCCGCTCCAGCGTCTGGGCGCGGGCGAAGATCGGGTCCACGCCGTCGCGGAAGGTCAGGGTGATGAACGAGAGGCCGAACAGGTTGATCGCGCGGGTTCGGAACAGGCCGGGCATGCCGTTGACGGCCCGCTCGATCGGGATCGATACCTGCCGCTCCATCTCCTCGGCGGGCTGGCCGGCATTGATGGTGATGATGTTGACCTGCGTGTCCGTCGGATCGGGAAACGACTCGATGGTGAGCCCGCTGAAGGCCCAGATGCCCCAGAGCACGGTGATGATGGTCGCGACGATGACGGCCATCCGGTGCCGCACCGCGGCGGCGATGATCGCTTCGAACACTGGGGGCTATCCTTCGATGTTGAGCGCGTTCAGGAGGAGGAGGGCGCCGGTGGTGACGACGCGCTCGCCGGCGCTGAGGCCGGCCACGACCTCCACCTTGTCGCGGCCCTGGCGGCCGAGGCGCACCTCGCGCCGCTTGAGGACGCCGGACTCGTGCTCGACGAAGACGACGGAGAGGGCGCCGTCGCTGACCACCGCCGCCGCAGGGACCTGGACGATGGCCGTCTGGTCCTGGGGCTCGAAGGTGAGATCGACGTAGGCGTTCGGGCGGAGCGTGCGGTTCTTGTTCTCCACGAGGACGCGGATCGGCACCGTCTGGCGGCTGGGATCGACGACCTCGGAGACGGTCTCCACCTTGCCGAGGACCACCGTGTCACCGCGGCCGGGGATGGTGATGCGCGCCGTCATGCCGGCCGCGAGGGGCATGGTGCTGTTCTGGGAGAGATCGCCGAGGGCGAGGACCTGATCGAGGTCGGCCACGGTGACGATGGGCCGGTCCCGGTTGGGGCCGACCTCGGAGCCGGGCGTCGCGTTCAGCTCGACGATGGTGCCGGACCGGGTGGCGAGCACCCAGTACATCGTGTCGCCCTGCTGCGAGACGGAGAGCGAGCGGATCCGGGCCCCCGCGGCGTGGGCGGCGAGCTTGGCCTCGGCCAGCTCGCTCTGCGCGACGAGCAGATCGTTCTGCGAGGCGGCCCGCGTCTCGGCCAGCTTTTCGAGGCGATCGACGACGGCCTGCTTGGTGCGGATGGCCAGGCTGGCGGCCTGGAGTTCGTGCTGCAGCGAAGCCAGGTCGGCCGTGCGCACGAGGACCAGCTTGTCACCCTGTTTCACCTGATCGCCCAGCCGCGCCCGGATCTCGACGACGCGCCCTTCGAGGGGGGCGAAGCTCGGCGCGGTCAAGGTCTCCACCGTGGTGATCCGCGCGGTGACCGGCGGCGGGACCAGCGGCGCCCCCATCTCGGCCTCGGTCGTCTCGAAGCGCACCGGCTGCGGCGCCCCCGGCTTCATGCGCACCCCGTCCTGCTCGAGCGCGTACGCCGCAGGCGTGGCGTCGGCCGAGGATTTGGCGCAAGCGCCGAGCACCAGGCTCTGTGCAGCGACGAGGAGCACCCCCGCGATGCGGTGCCTCGTGGCGCGGCGGCGTGCGCTGTCCGCGCTGGCGTTGCGGTGGGATGTACGGCGGTTCATGTCCTGGGGTTCCTTCACGGGGTTCTGGGAGAAGCGGCGGGGGGGGACGAAGCGGTGACGGTGGGCAGCTCGGCGGAGAGCTCCAGCGCAGCGTCGAAGGCGTCGGCGAAGCTGTCGGCCTCCTCGACGAGGAGCTCACCGACGGTGCGCCGGGCCTGGATCGCGTCCGAGAGGGGCAAGAGCCGCCCATCCACGGCGCGCTCGACGTTGCGCAGGACCTCCAGGGCGCGGGGCATGATGCGCGTCGAGAGCGCCTCCTGGCGCTCGCGCTGGGCCTTGAGCCGGGCCGACAGCGTGGGGATCTTCGCGCGCGCGGCCTGGACCGCCTTGGTGCGCTGGGCGCTGAAGCGGCTGCGCTTGGCTTCTGCCGCGCGCGCCTGCGCCTGGCCGTGATCGAAGAACGGCAGCGGCAAGCTCACGGAGAGGTTGAACGAGTTCATGTGGTTTCCCGACTCGAGGAAGCGGTCGTGGACGTAGCCGAAGCGCACGGTGGGGTCGGGGATGGCCTGCGCCCTGGCGAGATCGGCCTCTGCGCTCGCGGCCTTGCTGTAGGCGTCGAGGGCGCGCAGATCGGGGCGCTCTTCGAGGCGCTCGGGGATGGCGACGCGGGCGACGCGCTCGATCCAGCCCGTGAGGAAGCCTCGCGCCTCGTCCTCGCTGCGGAACCCCTGGCAAGGCATGCCCACCAGCGAGGCGCAGGCCGCGAGCGCGTAGGTCCTGTCGCTCTCTGCCGAGAGGACGACCTGCTCGGAGCGGCTCACCTCGATCCGCAGCCGATCGACGTCGAGCGGTGTCCCGAAGGTCGACGCGAGTCGCTCCTCGGCGATGGCGATCGAGCGGTTGCCGCTGGTCACGATGTCGCGCACGCCCACCAGCCGCAGCGTGGAGGTCGCGACGACGCCGAGCAGACGCGCGAGGGCGATGGCTTGCTCACGGGTCTCGCTCTCGACGCTGGCGCGCGCCGCGCGCTCCATGGCCGTGGCTTGCTCGATGCGGGGCCCGCGCTTCCCGAGGGGGAACGTGTAACTGAGGCCGACGCCGTAGTTCGGCACGTTCGCGAACGGCCTCCGGAGGCCGGGCGGGTTGGTCTCACCGACCGGGATCGTGTCCCAGGTCGCGTCGAGCGTGGGGTTGCCGAAGAGGCGGCTCTGAGCGACCTCGGCAGCGGCGAGGTCCGCTTCGAGCTGAGCCGTCTCGATGGAGGCGTTGCGCTGCGCGACGAGGCGGGTCAGCGCCGCCAGATCGAGCGTCGCGGCAGGAACGAACATGTCGCCGTGGCCACCAGGCGCGTCGCTACCGCCCCGCCCAGTCGAGCTGGCGGTGTCTTGCGTGGCGGTCGAGCGGCCGGCCGATGATGCTGATGATGAGGAGGTAGGAGCGGGGTCGGCAGCGAAAGAGCGCGCAGGGGTGAAGAAGGACGTGGCGAAGATGATGGAAAGGGCGGCGCGCGAGAGGGGCGAGCGCGACGACTGTGGTCTCGAAACCATCGGCTGCAACGTACCGAGGGGGGACAGGGTGAGCATGAAGCGAAGATGAAGATTCCTTCATCGATGCCTCGCTGCCCCCGCGCGCTGCGCGCGTCGGATCGTATAGTGTTCGGTGTGAAGGTCCTGGTCGTCGAGGACAACAAGAAGCTCGCGCGCTTCCTGAAGCGGGCGCTCCTGGAAGAGGGTTACGTCGTCGACGAGGTCGCCGACGGACACACCGCCATCGAGCAGCTCCAGGCCATCGCGTACGATCTGGTGCTCCTCGACTGGATGCTGCCCGAGATGGATGGCCTCGCGGTGTGCAGGACGGCTCGCGCGCGCGGCATCCGTGTGCCCATCCTGATGCTGACCGCGCGTGGCGAGGTGGGGGAGCGCATTGCCGGCCTCGACGCTGGTGCGGACGACTACCTCACGAAGCCCTTCGATCTGGGGGAGCTTCTCGCGCGGGTCCGGGCGTTGGGGCGCCGCGCCGGGGCGTCCGAGCTCGTGCTCAGGGTGGGGCCACTCCTCGTCGATCGCGCCGAGCGGCGTGTGTTGCTCGACGGCAAGCGGCTCGAGCTGACGCCGCGCGAGCTCGCGCTCATCACCTACCTCGCGCGTGAATCGGGGCGGGTGGTCCCGCGGACGGAGCTACTGACGAAGGTGTGGGAGACGGCGTTCGACCCGGGCTCGAACGTGGTCGAGGCGCACGTGAAGAACCTGCGGGAGAAGCTCGGTAGCCACGCGTCGATGATCGAGACCGTCCGGGGGGTGGGCTACAAGCTGGTGTCTCCGTGAAGCTACAGACCCGGGTGATGTTGACGGTGACAGCCGTCACCGCGCTGGCGCTTCTCGCTTCGTTCGTGACGGTGGCGCTCCTCGTGAGGCGCGACGAGCTGGGAGATCTCGATCGCGCGCTGCTGATCCAGGCCCATACGGCGGCGGAGCTGGCGCTGGTGCGCTCTCCTTCGCGACCGAGCGTGACCGAGGGGCACGCGGTGGTGCCCGAGTCCCTCGGCCTGACCGCGCGATACATGGCGACGTACGAGGCGGATGGCTCCTTGCTCTCGGCGACGCGGAGCTTCGGTGGTGGCCCACCCCGCTTCAGCGAGCTGGGGATCACGCCGCCACTCCCGGAGGAGGGAGTGGCCGTGGATCTCTCGGTGGGCGAGGTGGCGCTCCGAGGCGTGGTGCTGCCCCTGGGGACGGCGGGGCAGTCGCTCCTCTACGCGGCGTCCCGGGGGACGGTGGACGAAGACACGCGCTTCATCGGCCGCGCCGCGAGCGTGATCTTCGTCGCCGCCATGGTCTTCACGGCGCTCGTCGCGCGGTGGCTGAGCGCGAGGCTCGCGAGCGACGTGCAGTCGATCGCGCAGGTGGCCCGTGCGGTGGCGCAGGGCGATCTCGGCGCGCGGGTGGGCCCAGGGGTGCGGAGCTCGGCGGAGACCCGGATCCTTGCCGAAGACATGGACCACATGATCGGTCGCCTCGGCGCGCTGGTCGCAGCGCAACAGATGTTCGTGTCCCACGCCGCGCACGAGCTGCGCTCCCCGCTCGCGACGATCCGTGGGGAGCTCCAGCTCGCACTCCGGAGGCCTCGCGAGCCCGCGGAGTACCGTGATGCCATCGAGGAGGCGCTCACCGACGTCGAAGCGCTGGGGACGCTGGCCGAAGATCTCCTGGTGCTCGCGCGGGTCCCACCCGGAGGTCAGGGGGGGACCGCTTCGGAGACGGTCTCGGTGGCCGAAGTCATGGACGAAGCGCTCCGGATGGCGCGCGGGAAGGCGGACGAGCGAGGCGTGTCCCTGGTGGAGACGACACCGGAGGCTCCGGAGCTGGCCATCCTGGTGCGCGGCACACGGTGGAAAACGGCCCGCGCCCTGCGGAACCTGGTCGACAACGCGGTGGTCCACACGGTCGAAGGCGGCAAGGTCGAGGTGCACGTGGAGGCCTGCGGTGAGCGGGTGCGTATCCTGGTCAGCGACGAGGGACCTGGGGTCGCCTCCGGCGATCGCGCGAACATCTTCGAGCCGTTCTACCGAGGACCGAAGGAGCAGTCCGGGGAGCACGATGGCGCCGGCCTGGGTTTGACCATCGCGCGGGGGATCGCTCGCGCTTGCGGGGGAGACGTGCTGCTGGACGAGAATGCCGAGCGTGGGGCGCGGTTCATCCTCGATCTGCCCGTCGCCAGCTGATGAGGCTCGTGGTCGTCGGCTCCATCCGAGGACGAGGTTGCCGTCGCTGAGGAGGGAGTCAGGAACGCCTTGGGTGGAGAGATCCGCTTGCGGTGGAGGCAGTAGACAAAGCAAAGATATCCACAGCTTTTCACCAGCTTGTGGATTCCGGACTCGGTGTCTTTTTTCTCACCGTCGTCTGCGACGGTGAGGGCTGCGTTGCGTCTGAGCGCAGACCGCGTTCAGGCGTGCCGCGGGGGGGCGGGACGGTCGCCCATCCGCTCCTGACGTGCAACAGGAAATCGACGGGAGCGTGACGGGCTGACGTGTCGCGACGTCTCGAAGGGGGCGAGCGTGCGGACTGTCGTCTGGGCTGAGCTGTCGTCGTTTAGGCCTCGCCGCGAAGACCTCGGCCGTCGTCGGCGAGGGTTGATTCCGGAGGTGAGGGGACATCGGTGTCACAGGCGGAAAGAGGGCGATGGTATGAGTCGCCCGTGTCCTCCGCATCCGCTCGTGAGACTCCAGAACCCGACGTGCGGGTCGGTCGTGTGCTGGTGTCGCGCAAGGCACACGCTGGGCCGCTCCTGGCCGATCACGATGCGGCTTCGCTGGCCGAGCTGCTCGTGCGTGCGGGGGGGACGGTGACGGCGGCGCGGTCGGCGGCGGCGCGGGTGCTGCGGTACCTGTTTCGTGACGGGGGGGATGGGCAGGTCGCGTGGGACGGTGCTGCGCTCGCCGGTCTGGGAATCGGCGCGTGGGCCCATGCGCCGCTGCTCGCGCTGGATGTTACCCGGTCTCTGTCGGTAGCGGAGGTGGTACCGGCAGGGGACGCGACGCTGCGGCTGGCCCTTCGAGCGCGCGACGGTGCGTTCCTCGAATCGGTGCTGATCCCGGGGCCCGCCCGGACGACGCTGTGTGTGTCGAGTCAGGTCGGATGCGCGCGGGCGTGCGCGTTCTGCGAGACGGGGCGGCTGGGGCTCACCCGGCAGCTCAGCGCGGGAGAGATCATCGATCAGGTGCGGATCGCGCTGGCGCTCTGGCGGGCGTCGTCCGGGGAAGGGGCGCCGCCGCTGTCGAACCTGGTGTTCATGGGGATGGGCGAGCCGTTCGACAACCTGGGTGAGGTCAGCCGAGCGATCCGGCTGCTGACCGATGGGCGGGCGTTCGGGTTCGCGCAGTCCCGGGTGACGGTGAGCACCGTGGGGGTGGCGGACAAGATCGAGACGTTCTTCCAGACCACGCCAGCAGAGCTGGCGGTGAGCTTGAACGCGCCCGACGATGGGCGGCGTTCGTCGATCATGCCGATCAACGGGCGGTTCCCGATCGCGACGCTCAGAGAGGCGCTCTTGCGGTCGTTGCCTCCAGGGCGGCGGGTGCTGTTCGAGTATGTGCTGTTCGACGGCTACAACGATGCCCCCGAGGACGCCGATCTGCTCGCCACGCAGGTGGCAGGGATCCGTTGTCGCGTGAATGTGATCCCGTGCAATCCAGGGCCCGATCCTCGCCTGAGGCCCCCCTCGGCGGAGCGACTCGATGCGTTCGTGGCGAGGCTGAGCGGGCAGGGGGTCACCACGCTGGTGCGCCGGCCACGTGGGCGGGATGTGGGTGGGGCGTGTGGCCAGCTCGCCGGGTTGCTGCGCCAGCAAGCCTCGACGTCGTTCTCCGAGCCTGGCTGAGGATCGTAGCGACGCGGGCCGTCGCGTCGCGTATCGCGGGAGCGCGGTGGCGTGGTCGGGCTACTTGTTGACCTTGACGCTGCCGCTCGCCTTCACGCCGGGGCCGCCGCCCTTGTCGTCGCTGCCCTGAGGCCGGGTGTCCTTCAGGTCGAAGGTGGGGGGCGTGTCGGGGTTGCACTCGGGAGGAGGACCGAAGCCTTCGGCGCTGAACTTGTATTCGAGCGAGCCGGAGGCCTTGGGCTCGGTGCGCTCGGCGACGATCTCGACCTCGTGCTCGCCGGCGCGGGAGGGCGTGCAGTACGACAGGAGGTAGAAGCGCTTCATGTGCGCCTCGATCTTCGCGGCGATCTTGTTGAAAGCGTCCTGGACCTTGGCCTGATCCGACACCAGCTCGGTGCCGTCGCGGCCGATCTCGTCGAGGCGCGCCTTCTCGATTTCGGCACCGACGCCGACGGCGAACATCTCGTAGTTGTCGTAGTCGCTCTTGGCCATCTCGTCCCGCATGACGTTGCGGGGGACGCGGCGGGCGCGATCCGTGCCGTCGGAGAACACGACGAGGGTGCCGAACTTGAGGGGGCGCTTGTCCTTGTCGAGTTCCTTCTTCAGCTCCTTGAGGCCCTCGACCACGGCGCCGTGGAGGTTCGTGGAGGGGTCCTTCGGCTTGTAGCGGCGGAGGCCTTCCAGCCCGCCTTTCACGGAGCCCTGCGCCTCGGTGAAGGGCACGACGCTGTGGATCTTCGCCTCGCCATCGAAGGCGTAGACGCCGACCTTCTGCTGCTTGCCCACGCGCTCGCTGAAGGACTGGGCGGCGTCGACCAGCGCGTCGGCCTGCCCCGACTCGGTGATGCTGCCGCTCATGTCGACGAGCAGCATCGTGTACATGACGGCCGCGACCTCCGGGTTCTGGATGGTCTGCTTGCTCTCGAACTCGGAGACCAGCTCGCCGTCTTCATAGATCTTGAATTTGTCGGCCGTGAGGCCACCGACGGGCTCGTCGCCTTCCTCGACGGTGAAGAAAACCCAGACGTTGTTGGGCTTCTTCTCGGCAGAGTTGATGCGGGTGACCCTGAGGCCGCCGCCGCAGCCGAGCCCGGTGAGGGCGAGGAGGGCTGCGAGGAGCACATGGCAGATGCCTTTGCGCGGGAGGTTGTTCACGAAGCGCATTAGCGCCCGTGGAGGCACGGGCTGTCAATGCGGACAGGCCGGTGCGGCCGTGGAGTGCGCGTCAGCAGTTTTCTTTGATGATCGCCCAGCAGGCGTCGGCGAACTCACGGTAGGTGGAGCGGTCGAGGTTGATCGCGGTGTTGATGGGCATCACGCCTTTGTGCTCGGCGAGCAGGTGGCGGAGCGCGCCCTCGATCTCGGCGCTGGTCTCGATCCAGAGGAATTCTTCGATCCCTGTCGTGATGTGGTTGCGCAGGAGCACGGGGATTTCCCGGAGCGGAACCTGGCCCTGGTGGCGGCGGGCGATGGAGGCGGCGATGGGCTCGGCGTGCGCTGGCCAGCGGCGCAAGGCGCGGTGAAAAGTGGAGCCGATCAAGCGGAGGATCTGCTGGGCGAGCTGGGCGACGCGGGGGCGCTGCACGCGCTCCTCGTGCTCGGCGAGCATGGAAAGGTACTCGTCTGTGAGGAGTTTATGGAGATCGTCGCTGATGAGCGCCTGACTCTCCGCGGTCATCCGGAGATCGGTGATGTGGGCGAGCATGAGGTCCCGGGTGACGCGCAGGCGGGAGACCAGGGTGCCCGAGGGGGTGGTGTCGAGGATCTCGGCCAGCGGGTCGATGAGGCGGCGGCCGAAGGTGGTGAGGATGTAGTCGAGGATACGCTTTTGCTGCTCCTCGCGGCCCAGCACGGACAGGGCGCTGGTCAGGGTGGACTTGCTGGGGGCGTCGACGAGGATTTCGCCCCGCTCCTTGGGGCTGGTGTCGTACATCCGGAGCGAGGCGAACAGCTCACGGAAGGTGGCGACGGCCTCGGCAGAGCCGGCCAGGGAGTTCTCCCCGTAGACGCGGATGACCAGGCCCGCCTCGGGACCGGCGTCGAAGAGGCGCGTGAGCTCGTCGCGGATGTGGTCTTCCGTGATGAGCGAGGGGAACGGGGTGAGGCTCACTGGGCCCGACCGCGGTGATCCTGCTTGTGAGCTGGGTTCGCTCTGCTGGTAGGGCGATGCCATCGGAGCAAAGCGTACCGCCCGGAGACGCGAGGGACCAGGGGTCTCGCCCCTCGGGCCCCAAATCCGGTACGCTACCGCCGGTGACGCGCATCCTGATCGTCGAAGACTCGGCGGCCATGCGGGTATACGTGCGCTCTGCGCTCGAAGACCCGGAGATGAGCCTACCTGACGATGTCGAGGTGACCGAGGCCGCGAACGGGCTTTCCGCCCTGCGGCTCCTCCCGCGCGGGCGCTTCGACCTGGTCATCACCGACATCAACATGCCGGACATCAACGGGCTGGAGCTGATCCGTTTCGTGCGTCAGAGCCCCCGTTACGAGCACATCGGCGTGCTGATCATCTCGACGCAGGCGTCGGAGCGAGACATCGAGCGGGGCCTGGCGCTCGGGGCGGACGGCTTCTTGCCGAAGCCGTTCACGCCGGAGGCACTGCGAGAGGCCGTGACCGCGAGCCTGACGCGGCGGGCCGAAGCGCCACGCGGCGACGACGACGTGCTGCTCGATCGCGACGAGGTGCAGGGCTGATGGTCGACACGGGCGATCGCGCGCGCGACGAGTTCTTCTCGGAAGCGCAGGAGATCGTGGAGGGGCTCGGTAGAGACCTGCTCGCTCTCGACGAGGCGGTGCGCGCGAACCGGATCGATCCGGATCTCATCAACGACGTGTTCCGTGCCGTCCACACCCTGAAGGGATTGGCTGGGCTGTTCGGCGCGACGCGGATGGCGACGCTCTCGCACGAGCTGGAGGAGCTGCTCGACAACCTGCGGCTCGGGCGCATCGACGTGAGCCCGGTGGTGCTCGACATGCTCTTCCGGAGCATCGAGCTGTACGGGCGCATCCTGCAGGTCGAGAAGGACGGCAACGACCAGCCGATCCCGGAGGTGGACGAGCTGCTCCGGGAGCTGCACCGGGGGTTCGGGCAGCGGGAGCAGCAGCCGCTGGCGGCGGAGTACGATCTGGATCCGGGGCTGCTCGCCGTGCTCACCGAGTACGAGGAGCACCGCCTCCGCACCAACATCCAGAGCGGGCTGATCCTCTACCGGATCCGCGTGCACTTCCAGCTCGCCACCATCGACCAGGCGCTCGACGAGCTGAAGGTCACGGCGAAGCCGTTCGGGGAGATCATCACCTACCTGCCCACGGGGACAGGGGCGGACGCGGACTCGATCGAGCTCGACATCCTGATGGCCTCCCGCTCGTCCGTGGAGGAGCTGCGGCGGGCGCTCTCCGAGACGGGGGCGGAGGTCGAGGAGATCCCTCGCCGCGCAGGGACGGGCGGAGGTGGCGGGGGTGGCGGAGACACGGGGGCGTTCGAGGGGGGTGGGCTCTCGTCCAGGCCCGCGATGGCGCCCGCGGGGCCGATCTCGCCGCGCTCGTCGGACTCGGGCTCGCTGTCGGCGCCTCCGGACTCCGCGACGGGCGCGCGCAAGAAGCGTGGGGAGCTCAGCTCGATCCGCTCCGTGGCGCAGACGGTCCGGGTGGACATCAACAAGCTCGACCGGCTGATGAACACGGTCGGTGAGCTGGCGCTGGTGCGCTCGTCCCTGGGCGCCATCGTGGAGCGGTTGCGCGCGACGCCGGCCGAGCGCGAGATGAGCCTGGAGCTGCACCGGCTGCAGCGCACCTTCGAGCGACACCTGGCGGCGATCCAGCAAGGGATCCTCGAAGTCCGCATGGTCCCGCTCGGGCAGGTGTTCGACAAGCTCGCGCGCGTGGTCCGGCAGATCAGCCGCGACGCGGACAAGATCGTCAACCTGGTGATCACCGGCGCGGAGACCGAGGTCGACAAGCTCATCGTCGAAGAGTTGAGCGATCCGCTGATGCACATGATGCGCAACGCGATCGATCACGGGATCGAAACGCGGGCGGAGCGCGAGGCGGTGGGCAAGCCGGCGGTGGGGACGATCGCGCTGAACGCCTTCCAGAAGGGCAACCACGTCGTCATCGAGATCGAGGACGATGGGCGCGGCATCGACGCGACGCGGCTGCTCGACGTGGCGCTGCGGCGGGGCCTCATCACCCAGGACGAGGCGCGGACGACGAGCTACCGCGAGGCGCTGACCCTCATCTTCCTTCCGGGGGTGAGCACCAAGTCGGACGTGAGCGAGATCTCGGGGCGCGGGGTCGGCATGGATGTGGTGAAGACCAACATCGGCCGGCTCGGCGGCGTGATCGACGTGAACAGCGAGGTCGGGATCGGCACCAAGATGACGGTGACGCTGCCGATCACGCTGGCGATCATCAGCGCGCTCATCGTCCGGGTGGCCGACCGGCTCTTCGCCATCCCCCTCGCGAACGTGCAAGAGGCGGTGGGGCTGGACGAGCACACGGTGAAGCGGCTCGACGGCAGGGAGATGATCACCCTGCGCAACCAGACGCTGCAGCTCTGTTACCTGACGCGGCTCTTCGGGCTGGACGAAGAAGAAGAGCTGAGCGCGCGCCTCGCGGGTCTGCTCGGGGGGACACGCTCCCTCGGCGGCATGCGGGCCGGGATCACCGGGAGCAGGAAGCTCGACCGGAGTTCGCTGGGCCTGTCCCCGGGGAGCAAGCGCAAGTACATCGTGGTCACCGCCGTCGGCGCGAAGCGGCTGGGGCTGGTGGTGAGCGCACTCATCGGGCAACAGGACGTGGTGATCAAGACCTTCGGCCCGTCGCTCGCCTCGGTGCGGGGGTTCGCCGGCGCGACCGAACTCGGTGATCAGCGCATCGCCCTCGTCATCGATGCGCCAGCGCTCATCTTCGAGGTCCTGAGCGGGAGCGACAGGGCGCGCCCGGAGCCGAGAGGGGTTCACGGCTGATGGCTGCAGATCTCGCGAAGAGGCGCGCCCGCGGCGGCGTGATCAAGCGCAACGTCCACGCGCAGAGCGGGCCGCGCCGTGAGTACCTGGCGTTCTTGCTCGCCGGCGAGACGTATGCAGCCCCGGTGAAAGAGATCAGGGAAATCGTCAAGCCGCCGCCGCTGACCCCGGTCCCGCGTGCGCCGGACTCGACCATGGGCATCGTGAGCGTGCGCGGGCAGCTCGTGACGGTGATCGATCTGCGCCGGCGGCTCCGGCTGGCGGAGTCACAGGCCTCCCGGCGGACCAGGATCCTGCTGGTGGAGGCGCCCTGGGGGGAGCAGCTCGGCCTTTACGTGGACGAGGTGCAGCAAGTGTATCGCCTGTCGGACGCCGAGGTGGAGCCAGCGGCCACGGCGCTCGGCGGCGACGTGGCCAGCTACATCGCGGGCATCGCCCGTCCCATGCAACAGGTCAGTACCGAAGGAGGGGGAGGAGAGCAGCCGCCGGTGATCGTCCTCCTCGATCTTCAGGCCATCCTCGCATCGTAGCGCCCGAGCAGCAGAGTTCCCGGCCCGCTGGGCCCTCATCCGCAGCAGCCATCATGCCCATCCTTGGAGAGCGAAGCCGCCCCGATCCCCAGCGTAGTCTCGTCGGCTTCGTGGTGGGGGACGTCCAGTACGCCATCGAGATCGGACGGGTCCGGGAAATCGTGAACCCTCTCCCGGTCACCCCGCTGCCGCACACGCCCGCCGAGGTGCTGGGCGTGGCCGATCATCGGGGAGACGTCGTACCGGTCATCTTGCTGCGCTTGCGCTTCGGGCTGCACGAGATCGAGCCGACCCGGAGCACGAAATGGATCCTGGTCGACGCCGGGACGCATACGGTGGGGCTCGTGGTGGACTCGGTGACCGAGGTGTTCCGCGTGAATGGTCCCCTGCGTCCCACGCCGGCCGTCGGTGGTGACCGCGACTTGCGGGGCATCTCCGGGGTGACCAACCACAACGATCAGCTCGTGTTCGTGCTCGATGAGCACCGGTTCGTGGAGATGGCGCTCGCGCTCGCCGCGTCGGGCGTGTTGCCGGAGGGGTCGTGAGCGTACCCGATGGAATCAGCGTGGCCGTGCTGGGTGAAGAGCTGCTCGCACCCGATGCGGAGGTCCGTCGTCTGGCGGCGGTGAGGTTGCCTGCGCTGGAAGCGCGCTCGGCGGCGTCGTTGCTCCTCCTGGCGCTGGGGGACGCCGACTGGCGGGTGCGCAAGGATGCGACGCTCGCGGGGCAAGAGCTCCTGGCGGCGGCGGCGGATCGCGGGGACCTCGGGGGAGAGGCGTTGCTGCTGGAGGCGCTGGTCGAGGCGCTGCGACCGGGGGACAACGTGGGGCTCCGCAACGCGACGATCGACGTGCTCGCGGGGCACGGGCGCGCGGCGATCGACATCATCGCGGGGACGTTCCCGCACCTCGACGCGGACGGGCGGAAGCTGGCCGTGGAGGCGCTCGGGAGGACGGGTGACCCGCAGGCGCTCGGGCCACTCACTGCGGCGCTCTCGGATCGAGACGACAACGTGCGCCACGCCGCCGTGGAGGCGATCGCTGCGCTGGGTCCAGGAGCGCCCGAGCAGGTGGTGGAGGTGCTCACGAGAGCGCTCTCCGACGAGGATCGGCTGGTGCAGCTCACGGCGCTGCACGGCTTGAACGCGCTGGAGGCCTCGGCCCCGTGGTCGAAGATCCAGCCGCTTCTGTCCGATCCGATGCTGCGTCCTGCGGCGCTGGAGGCGGCGGCGCTTGCCGAGAGCCCCGAGGCGCCCGCGGCGCTCGTGAACGCGCTCGCCACCGGGAGGGGGCGCGCCTTCGCGCAGATCGTGGGGGCTCTGTCGCGTCTCATCGGGGGCCCGCTCGCCGATCACGTCGTGGAGGCGCTGCGCTCTGCAGGGCCCGACGTGGGCGTGCGCCTGACGCGGGCTGCAGCGGATCCGGCGCGTCACGAGGCCGGTGCCCTGGTGGAGCCTCCTTCCTGGCGGGGTCCGAGCAGCAGCTCCCTGGAGCTGCGGGGGCAAGCGCTGGTTCTCGCCGCCCTCGCGGACGCGCCCGGCGCGGTCGAGGCGGCCGTCGACGCGCTGGCCGAGCCTGCGCTGGCCGAGCCCGCCCAGCGCGCGCTCGTGTCGCTCGGGCCGCGAGCGCTCGGTGAGGTGCTCGGTCGCCTGAGTGGGCCCGCGGGACGCCTGCTGACGGGCGTCGTGATCGACGTCGATCCGCTGGAACCGGAGCAAGCAGCAGCCCTGCTCGATGTCGCGGTGGTCCTCGTGGAGGACGAGAGCGAGCGCATCGGTGAGGTGCAGGCGGTCGTTCATGGCGCGCTGCGCAGCCCCTCGACCCTGGTGGCGACCTCCGCGGTCTACGCGCTGGCGAAGCTGGGTCAGGAAGAAGACCTCCGGCTCATGGCGGAGCAGTCGGTGGAGGCGTCGCTGCCGGTGGCCTGTGCGGCCGAGCGTGCGCTCGCGGCGCTCTCGGCGCTTCATCCGGGGGCAGCGCGCTCCCTGGTGCGGGAGATGATGCATGACCCGTCGCGCTACCTGCCAGCGGCAGTGGTGCTGGAGGCGCTGGGGGCGCCCCAGGTGCTTCCGGGAGGGCAGAGGAGAGGCCCCTCGAGCGCGCTGGAGGTCGACGAACTCTCGTTCCTGACCCACGCCGCGGCGACGGGCGACGCACGAGCGCGTTGTGCCGCGGTCCTGGCATCTGCAGCCGTCTCCGGAGCGGACTCGCTGGAGCTTCTGGCTGCCGCGCTGGCGGACGAGGAGCGGGAGGTCCAGCTTGCGGCGGCGCGGGCCCTGGGGAGGCTCCGTGCGAACCTCGATCCCGCCGTGACGCCGGCCGTGGCGGCGCGCGCCGAGGAGCTTCTGGACCTGCTGGGCCAGTCCCGTGACGTGGAGCTCCTGGCCGCTGCGGCTCCGTGCGCTCCTGACGTGTCGGGGCTGCCACCAAGCCGCGCCCGCGCGTCCTGGCGTCCTTCGGAGGGGCCCAGCTCACCGTGAGCCCGAAGAACGAAGAAATCCGGCTGTCTCCCGAGGAGTTCCGTCTCCTGCGCGAGTTCTTCAACCAGCACTGCGGACTGCAGTTCGGGCCCGAGTCTCGCCTGTCCATGGAGCGGCGCTTGCGTGAGCGGCTCGCGGTGCTGGGCCACCGCTCCTTCGCGGAGTACCACCAGTTCCTCCGCCATCACCCCCGGGGCCGGGCCGAGCTCGACGAGGCGCTCGACGTGGTGACCGTGAACGAGACCTACTTCTTCCGCGAGGACTACCAGCTCCGCGCGCTGAAGTCGGAGATCGTGCCGATGCTCATCAAGGCGGGTGGGGCGCGAAACCGCCTCTCCATCTGGAGCGCGGGCTGCTCGACCGGGGAAGAGGTCTATTCCATCGCCATGGTCGCCCACGACGCTGGCCTCACCGCGTCACGCGAGGTGCGCGTCTTCGGGAGCGACATCTCACGCCGGTGCATCGCCGTTGCGCGGCGCGGCGTGTATGGAAGCTCGTCGTTTCGCGCGATTCCCCCGGAAATGCGGCGGCGCTACTTCTACGATCGCCCTGACGGCGTCCACGTGGCCGACGAAATCCGGGCGATGTGCCAGTTCGGGCGCTTGAACCTGCTCGACGGATCGTCGGCCAGGGTGGTAAGCGGCGTCGATATCATCTTTTGCCGGAACGTCCTCATCTATTTCGACGAGGCGTCTCGGATCAAAGTGATCAACTCGTTCCACGAACGACTGCTTCCTGGAGGCTTTTTGCTCCTCGGCCACTCCGAGTCGCTCCTGAACGTCCCCACGAAGTTCGAGCTGGTCCATCTCCGGGAGGATCTCGTCTACCGCAAGCCGGCGGCCCCCGTCCGTCTCGGCGTCACCGAACCTCCGGCGCCCGAGGCTCCCGCAAAGCCGCCGTTTCAGAAACCGAGCCTCTCTGGTTAGAATTGCGGATCGAGAAAGTCCCCCTCTTGATGACGTCTCAGGTTCCCCTGCGTGCGCTCGTCGTCGACGACTCTGCCTACAACCGGCGCAACATCGCCGAGATTCTGGGTGGAAGCGACGAGATCGAGGTTGTTGGCAAGGCCGGCGACGGAGACGAGGCCCTCCGTCAGGTCGCCCAGCTCAAGCCGGACGTGATCACGCTGGATCTGGAGATGCCCCGGATGGACGGGTTCACCTTCCTCCGGATCCTGATGGCGCGGCAACCGACCCCGGTGATCGTGGTTTCGAGCTACGCTCAGAAGGAGAACGTCTTCAAGGCGCTCGAACTCGGTGCGGTCGACTTCGTGGCCAAGCCGGACAGGCAGTTCTCTCCTGATGCCACCATCCGCAAAGAGATCATCCAGAAGGTCCTCCTCGTGCGCTACCTCAAGCCGAGAGCCCCTGCGCTTCCCCGAGCCGTGTCGGCGCCTCCCGGGCACCAGCGTGTGCCCACCGAGCCGCGCCTCGGTCTGCCGCTGCGCCACCTCGTGGCCATCGGCTCGTCCACCGGAGGGCCGACGGCACTGCTGGAGATCTTCAACCGCATCCCGGAAAGGTTCCCCGGAGCGATCGTGATCGCCCAGCACATGCCGGACAAGTTCACGCGCACCTTCGCCGAGCGGCTGGACCGGCGCGGCGGCGTGAGGGTGGTGGAGGCGCAGGACGGCGATCAGGTGATCAGTCGAAAGGCCTACGTCTGTCCGGGCAGGATGTGCATGGACGTCGTGGTGACCTCCGGCAACTCGTTGCAAGGCGACGTCAGGATCAAGGTCGGCCCGCCCGTATCGGGCGACAGGTACGTGCCGAGCGCGGATCGTCTTTTCCGCAGCGTGGCCCAGGTCGCAGGGACCCGCGCGGTGGGCGTGATTCTCACGGGCATGGGCGACGATGGCGTGATCGGCGCCCGCGCGATCCGTGCTGCTGGCGGGACGGTGGTGGCCGAGAGCGAAGAGACCGCCGTGGTCTATGGCATGCCTGGGGCCGCGGTGCGCGCCGGGGTGGTGAACGAGAGCTTGCCACTCAGCGCGATCGGCGACTTCATCGCGCTGCTCGCCTGACGGCTGTCGTGGCGGAGTGCCCCCGGCGTGTCGAGATGGCGGGGTGAAGCGGGGAGCTGAGCAGGAGCGCGTCAAGAGCATCACGCTCCAGCTCGCGCGCCTCGCCAGGCTCGTATCATCTTGTTCGGCTCCTTCCCGGTTGGTCGGTGCTCCAAGGAGACCAACCAGGAAATCCGCCGTGGTCCGAGGGGAGGCTGACCGATGACGCAGTGCGCGGTGCACGAGGCGCTTCTCCGCTCGGCGCTCTCGTCACCAGGCTCCCAGGTGAGCGTCTCGCCTCGAAGTTGACCCTTCAGGCCCCTCGTGAGACAGCTCGAAAGCCCGAGATGCGGACCCGAATCGTGCGCCGCCCCCTGGTTTGTTCCTGTCTCGCGGCCCTCTTGGGCCTCGCAGCGCTAGGCGAGCCTGCACTGGCCGTGGCTTCCGACAAAACGGGAGCCACTGCCGAGACGGCCAAATCCGGGACGACAAAGGCAGAGGTGCCGAAGGCGGAGGCACCGAAAGCGGAGGTACCGAAAGCGGAGGCACCGAAAGCGGAGGCACCGAAAGCGGAAGCGCCGAAGGTGGAGGCCTCGAAGGCGGATGCGCCGAAGGCGGAGGCCTCGAAGGCAGACACGCCAAAAACGGACGCTCCGAAGGCCGACGTTGCGAAGGACGCTCCCCGGACAGATGCCACGACGCTGGCGGCGAAGGTCGCCCCGAAGGCCGAGCCGGCGAAGGTCGCGGTCAAGCCCCAGGCGAAGAAGCCCGCCCGTCCTGCCCCCAAGACGGCCGCGAAGCCCGTCAAGAAGGCGCCTCCCAAGCGCACCCGCAAGCCTGGTGAGCCCGGGCAACCCAACGAGACGGCGCGACGCGTGGTCTCGGGGGCGGCGGCCCCGCAAGGGACGAGCGCTGCGGAGTCCGGCGAGCTGCGCGCTCTTCGCGACATCGATCGCCTCCTTTTCCCCACGGCAGCTCCCGCGCCAGGGCCTGCCTGGGTGGCCGATGGCACGGTGCTCATGGATCCTGGTGGTCCACGGGTCGACGCTTCCGGGGTGCCCCCCTCGGCGCTCCTCCCGGGGACGGCGCCCCCCGTCGATCCTGGCCCTCCGCCATCGCCCCCGCGCGACCTTTCCTGGCTCCGCCAGCTCAAGATGCCCGACATCCCCGTCCGCTGGGACGCGCGCGTCGTGCGCTACCTCGAGCACTACAAGAACGATCCGCACGGCAAGTCGGCTGCGGTGATCTTTCTCCGCAAGAGCGGGCGGTACGGCGCGGCCATCCGGCGCGTGCTCCGTGAGCAGAAGGTCCCCGAGGACGTCGTCTGGCTCGCCCTCGTCGAGAGCGGCTTCGAGCCCACGGCGCAGTCCGCGGTGGGCGCCGCAGGCCTCTGGCAGTTCATGCCCGACGGCGCGCGCATCTACGGACTCACGGTCGATCGCTGGATCGACGAGCGCCTCGATCCGGAGCGCTCCACGCTGGCCGCCGCGCGTTACCTCTCCGATCTGCGCAAGCGCTTCGGGAGCTGGGAGCTGGCGTTCGCCGCGTACAACATGGGCTATGGCGGTCTGCTCGCGGCGATCCGCAAGTACAACACCAACGACTTCTGGGAGCTCGCGCGCATGGAAGCGGGCTTGCCCCTGGAATCGGCGCTCTATGTGCCGAAGATCATCGCCATCTCCATCGTCGCGCGGAACCCCGAAGTCTTCGGCGTCGAGGACGTGGAGCTCGAGCCCGCCGTGGGCTTCGACAAGGTGGCCGTGGGCTCCGGGGTATCCTTGCAGGCCGTGGCCACGGCCTCGGGCGCGCCACAGTCCGACATCGAAGCGCTGAACCCGCAGCTCGTCGCGCGTCGCACCCCCCCGCTCCCTCTGGAGAACGACGCGCTCACCCGCTGGGAAGTCCGTGTGCCCCCTGGGGTCGGTGCTCAGGCCGCCAAGGCCATTCCCCGTGTCCTGGAGCGGGAGCCAAAGCTGGGCAGGCATCTGGTGCGCTGGGGCGAGGCCCTGGAGAACATCGCCACCACCCACCGCACCACCCGCAGCTCCCTGCAGTCGCTCAACGGCCTTCGCTCGGGTGAGTCCGTGCGCCCTGGGACGCTGCTCTTCGTTCCGGCGCGAGGGCTGCTCGGCGAAGGGACGACGAAGGGAAGCGTTGCCGACGTCCCGGACTCCCGGCCCGTGATCACCGTCCCGCCGCAGCGATTCTCCTACGAAGATCGCCGTCGCGTCTTCTACCGCGTCGTCTCTGGCGATGCGCTGCGTGACGTCGCCTCCGTGCTCGGGGTCGGTGTCGACGAGCTCTGCCGGTGGAACGCGCTCGATCCGAGCGCCTCGCTGCACGAGGGCATGAGCCTCCAGGTCTTCCTCCACAAGAGCAGACGGACCGACGACGTGCTGCTCCTCGAAGAAGCCGACGCGCGCATCCTCCCTGTCGGATCGGATGATTTCTTCGCGCACTTCGAGGCCTTGAAGGGCCGTAAGCGGCTCGAAGTCGCGGTGCGCGACGGCGACGACTGGCGCAAGCTCTCCAGCCGTTACGGTCTGTCGCTCGGCATGCTGGAGCGCATCAATCATCGCTCGCGGCGCAGTCCGCTCCAGCCTGGCGAGAAGGTTGTGGTCTACGTGCCGCTGGATCGCCCCAGCGAGCCCGTCATCGCTCCTCCGCCACGGGACGGCGAGGAGGCCATCGCCGCCGCGATCGACCCTGGCAGCGAGGGATCGGTGAAGCCTGCGCTGCTACGGCCTGATGCCTCCGACACACCGGACGAGCCGGAAAGCGGGGCAGATTCAGAGACGATCCCTGCGGGCGCGAGCACCCCGGTCGACGCGACGCCGCCGACGAAGACGCCCGGATCTGCGTCAAAGACGCCTGGAAACGCGTCGAAATCACCTGGATCTGCGCCACGACGAGCGACACCGCCGACCCCGTCCGGCCAGGGAGCGTAGTCCGGCTCGCAACCGCAGCCACCACCGCTGCGAAGGGTTTCTTCGCGCCTTCGGGCCATGGAAGGGGGGTGCGCTGCTGCGCCTCCCTGGGATACCATCCTGCAACTCGGTCCAGCCTGCGAGAAGGACACCGGCATCTCCACCATGGTCAATCCCTCGTTCGTTTCCCGACTCGTGCCCGGGTCCATCGTCGCCAAGCGGTACAGGCTGACCCGCCAGATCGGCGAAGGAGCGATGGGTGCCGTCTGGGCTGCGATCGACGAGGTGACGACGCGTGAGGTCGCGCTCAAGCTCCTCCTCCGGCCCGATCCGGAGCACCGCCATCGCCTGCTGCGTGAGGCCCGCGCCTGCGGATCGCTGAAGCACAAGAACATCATCGACGTCTTCGACATCATGGAGACGGAGAGCGGTGAGCCGTTCCTGGTGATGCAGCTCCTGTCCGGCGAGACCGTCGCCGAGGTGCTCGCGCGCAAGCGCCGCCTGGAGACCGAGGAAGCTGCGTCGATCGGCCGCGACGTGACCCGCGCTCTGACCGCCGCGCACGCGCTGCAGATCATCCACCGCGATCTCAAGCCGGCGAACATCTTCCTGCACCAGGAGCCGGACATCGACGGCTACGTCGTCAAGGTCCTCGACTTCGGCATCGCCAAGAACCTGGGCGCTTCCGACGGGTTGCACACCGTGGCGGGCGGCGCGGTGGGCTCGCCGTTCTACATGAGCCCCGAGCAGGTCCGCGGCGATCCCACCATCGACGTCCGCGCCGACATCTGGGCGCTCGGTGTGGTCCTCTTCGAGATGCTTTCCGGCGTTCGCCCCTTCCAGGGCGAGACCCCAGAGGTGTTCGCGAAGATCCTCACCGGCGAGATCCCCAGCGTCACCCGCTACGTGCGCCGCGTCGATGAGCGCCTCGCGCAGATCGTCTCGCGCTGCCTCTCGCGCGAGCGCGAGCACCGTTACTCTTCGGCGGCCGAGGTCACGGCCTTGCTCGAACCGTTGGTGCGCGGGCAGTCGGCGAACTCGCCCTTCGCACCAGGGGCTCCGTCCCTGCAGGGCAACCGCGCACCACAGCCCTCTTCGCCAGGGCAGACGCCTCTAGCGTCTCCGCCGTACACCCCGGCCATCGCCACGCCCCTCCCTGGACTCGCCACGCCTGGCCCTGCGCCCCGGTCGCCGATGGGCCTGACGCCACCGCCCGGGATGCCTGCTCCGCCACCTTCGCGCGGATCGAACCCGGGCATGATGTACCTCGACAACGAGGACGAGGACGAGGCGCCCACCACGTTCTACAAGGCCGACGAGTACATCCCGCCGGACCCGCGTGGCTCTTCCCCGGGTCTGCCGCCAGGCCCCGCGATGGCGCCTGGGCTCGCTCAAGGCGGGAGCCAGCCTCCGAACACCATGCGCTGGGGCGAAGGGCCTCCCGTGCCTCCTGGTCTCTCGCTCGACACGACGGCGGCGCTCGACTCCCCCTACTCTGACGCGCCTGCGTGGACTCGTGGCGGCACGGTCAAGATGGCCGCCGACGACATGGCGCGCTACCGCCTGCCCCAGGGCTCGGCCTCGGTCATCACCTCCGCACCTCCTGCACCTCCCCCTCCGCCGGGGATGATGCCTTCTCAGGGGTCTGTTCCTGGGGCGAATCCTTACGGCTCTCCCGCCTACACCGCGTCGTTCGGTGCGAGTTCGGGCCTATACGGCGAGGAGCTGTCCACGCAGCCGTTGCAGCCTTCCGGTCAGCCACAAGGGACACCCAGCTCCTCGTTCACTCCCTTGATGGCGAGCGGCAACGCGGCATTCGAAGGGGATGGCGGCGCCTCGCTCATGCCCCGCCGGCTCTCCAGATCGATGATCGCCCTGCTGGTGGGCCTCATCGTCGCCCTCGGCATCATCGGCGTCAGCCTGGTGATGGTCCTCAACGATCCGAAGGACGATCCCGCCTCGGGGACGCCGGATTCCGACTCCTCGGCCACGCCACTCCCGGGGGCGACGGCGGCGGCCAGCGCGAGCCCTCTTCCTGAGCCTCCGCCGACCCCTGAGCCTCCGCCCGAAGCCGAGCCTGTTGCCGAGCCTCCGCCGGCCCCTTCGGCCTCCGCGAGTGCCGCACCGCCTTCGACGCTCGTGCCCGCGGTGACTGCGAAGCCTCAAGCGACCACCCCGCGTCCCGCCACGACCACGACGGCGACGCGTCCGGCGACGTCTCCCACGACGACCACGAAGAAGAACTGCGCCAAGCTGAAGCTCCTCGAGCGCAAGCGCTGCGAGCGCGGGGGCTGACCGTGTCTGGCGCGAGGCTGGTCATGCGTGGCCAGCCTCGGTCGGCATGCACGATTGGCCGTTCGAGACGTCTCCGTCGAGCAAGCAACCTCGGGTTCACTTTTGCCGAGAAGGTGTGCGGACGTACTGGCTTGCAGTAGTATCGTGGCTCAGGGCACGCCGCGTAAATCCCGCGTGCCACGCTGTGTGGGAGTTGCGCATGGCCTCGCCCGTTGAGAACCGCCTTCACGTGCAGTTATCGGTACGCCGGTCCTGCGTGGGCAGCTCCGACGCCTGGCGACCCTGCGTTTCTCGGGTGAGGCCCTCTGCCTCGCGAGGACAATGATGCCGCCCTCTTCCGTCGACCTGATCGCCCCGGGGGTCCTGCTTGCTGGTAAATACCGATTGCTCCGGCCCCTCGGCGAGGGCGCGATGGGATCCGTCTGGGCCGCGGTGAACGAGTCGACGTCGCGGGACGTCGCGGTGAAGCTGATCTTGCGCCCCGAGCCCGAGTTCCGCATCCGGCTCCAGCGAGAGGCCAAGGCGCTCGGTGCGCTGCATCATAAAAACATCATCGATGTGTACGACATCGACCAGACCGAGAAGGGAGACCCCTTCCTCGTCATGCAGCTCCTCACCGGCGAGACCCTCCATGACATGCTGCGCCGCAAGCGAAGGCTGGAGCCGCACGAGGCCGCGCGCATCGGCCGTGACATCGCCCGCGCGCTCGCCGCAGCGCACCAGGTGCCCATCATTCACCGCGATCTCAAGCCCGCGAACATCTTCCTCCACCAAGAGCCGGGCGAAGAGGGCGAGGTCGTCGTCAAGGTCCTCGACTTCGGTGTCGCCAAGAACCTCGCCCACTCGGACGGGATGCACACGGCCGCCGGCGGCACGGTCGGCTCGCCGCTGTACATGAGCCCCGAGCAGGTGCGCGCCCAGCGCGACGTAGATCACCGCGCGGATCTGTGGTCGCTCGGCGTGGTGCTCTTCGAGATGATCGCCGGGCAGCGCCCCTTCGACGGCGACGCGCAGCAGGTGTTCGCCAAGATCCTGACGGGCGACGCCCCGCGGCTGGACAGGGTGGTCCGTCGGATCGAGCCCGGCCTCGTCGACCTGGTGCAGCGCTGCCTGAAGCGGAAGCGCGAGGAGCGCCCTCACTCCGCCGCCGAGGTCGCGGTCGCGCTCGAGGCCTTCATGACGCCGCGGGAGTCGACCTCCGCGGGGTGGTCCAACGCGGCGCTCGGCAGCGGGCCGGCGAGCGGCCCTCCTTCAGGCGCGTACGCGCCCGTGAGCGGAGGCGGCGCTGGCAGCGCGAGTTCTTCGGGGGCTGCGCCCTCGCGGCCGGGGTCCGGACCGTACCCCGCCTATGCTTCCGGCCCCTATGCCGCCGCGTCGCCGGTCCCCGGCCTGCGACCCTCGTCGCCGTCGGGTTCGTACCCGGGCGTGTCGGTCCCTGCCGGAGGACCGCGGTCGGGCTCCGGCGCGTACCCCGCCTACGGCTCCGGCCCGTATGCGGCTGCGCCCGCGGGAGCGGACGTGCTGTCGCTGAGCGGCGAACTGGAAGAGGTCATCGACGAGGACGACGCCAAGACCATCCCGATCCGCCCCGGCATGGCCCAGGCCGTGATGCAGCAGCTCGCGCAGCAGCGCGCCGGGCAAGGCCTCCCTGCCGGCGGCGCGACCGCGGTGCTGCCGCGCGGCCCGCAAGGCGCGGGTGGGTATGGTGCAGGAGGGCAGGGAGGGATGCCGGGCCATGCGGCAGAATCGTCCCCTCAGTCCGGACCTGGCGCCTGGCAACAGCAGCAGTACCGCACGGGCGAGTCGTGGCCCCGGGCGGGCGCTCACCCATCGCACCCCACGAGCGACCCGATGCGGGAGAGCGGTCCGTGGTCTGCCGGGCCAGGATCGCATGGCGCCGGCGCGATGCCGATGCGCTCACCTCAGGCCTCCTCACCCGAGATCTACGGCGGCATGGGTGGCGCCATCCCTCAGAGCGCGAGCCCGGAGGGGCAACCTGCAGCCCAGGGCTGGGCGCAAGGCGGAACGGTGAAGCTCGCCGGCAACGAAGCGCAGGCCCTCCGGGGCCTCGCCGCCGGCCTGCAGAACACGGCGCCCCTGCACCCAGGGGCTGGCATGGGACCAGGACCAGGGCACCCTGGTGCGCCGGACGGTGCGACCCCTTTCCCTGGCACGATGGGGGTGCACAGCAGCGCGATCTCGACGACGAAGCCGCTGGTCAGCGCCATCCCGCAGAACCTGCCCCCCGCCAACCAGACCATGGGTGCGACGCTGTTCTTCGAGGAGAAGCGCAAGCGCAGCCGGATGGTGGCGGCCGTCGTCGGCGTGCTCGTCGGGCTGGCAGTGGCCGCTGGAGCCTTGTTCTTCATCACGATGCAAAGCGCACCCGAGCGTCCCGAATTGACCCCGGAGCAACCCGCGCAAGCGAAGGACGAAAAGCCGAACGACACGGAGCCCGTCCCCGCGCAGGAGCTGGCACCTCCACTGCCGAGCGCGGCGCCCACCGGCGAGGCCGCTCCAGTTCCCGCACCTTCCGCGGAGCCGACCGCGATCCCCGTGGCCACCCCCAGCGCAGAGCCCAGCAAGGGCGCGTCGACGGCTGCTCTCGCGACGGGTGCCACCGCGCCCGCCACCGTCAACAAACCCGCCACGGCGTCTTCTCCTGCCCCCCCTCGCGGAGCAGGCAAAACCCAGGATCCGTGCTTCGGCAAGACCGGCTTCGAGAAGAAGCTGTGCGAGAACCGCCTGAAGGGAGGCAAGTAGCCCATGCAGCCGCCGACGCGCATCCACCTCCTCTCAGCCGCTCGTCAACCCTTCCTTTCGAGCCCGGGACACCGTCGGCCGTCCATCCTGGTCTTGCTTCGTTGACCTCGAATCTGGAGCGCTTTCGTGACCACTGACCCCCGAGCCATCCCCCCGCACCCCGCGTCCCTGTCGCGTCCAGACCCTGCGCCCCTCCTGACAGGCCAGGCGACAGGATGGTCTCCTCGACGAGGACCCCGTGAACCCCGAGGTGAGATGCATCGAACGCCCGTCACCAGGCACCAGCAGCCTTCCAGCAAGTGGGTCGTCGCCCTCGCCGCCGTGCTGCTCACCGCGACCCCCTCGTGGTCCGCTCACGCTCAGGAGGACGACACGTCCAGCAGCGCCCCGATCAAGGCCGCGAAGATGCTCTACGACGCGGGGCGTACGTCTGCGGACAACGGGGAGTGGGAGAAGGCCTACGAGTCCTTCAGCGCTGCGTGGCGCGTGCAGCAGCACCCGCTGATCGCGCTGCACCTGGGGCGCGCCTCGTTGAAGACCAGCCGCTTCGTCGAGGCGGCAGAGCGCCTCACGTTCTTCCTGCAGCAGCCGCCGGAGAAGCTCAAGGACCAGGACCGCGCGCTGATCCAGAGCCTCCTCGGGGAGGCGAAGCAGAAGATCGGGACGTTGATCGTCAAGGTGGATCGCGAAGGCGCCGAGGTGCTGGTGGACGGCCGCGTGGTCGGGCAGGCGCCGCTCATGCGAGAGATCTTCGTGGACGCGGGCAAGCACACGCTGGAGGCGCGCCTCGGGAAGGAGGCGGCGGAGCCGGAGACGGTGGAGCTGAAGGCGGGGGAGTCTCGGCAGATCGCGCTGCGTGTGGTGCCCCGAGCGGTGGAGCCCAAGACATTGCCGAAGACACCGCCGCCAGTGGCAGAAGGTGAGGGTGGGCCGAAGACGTGGGTGCTGATTGCAGGGGGGGCTGCGGCTGGCGTGGGGGTGATTGCAGGGGCCTCGCTGACGGTATGGGCGAACAGCGTGGATCCAGACTCCGTCACCGGGCAGGAGAAGGCAGATGCTATCGCCCAGCAGGCCTACATTTCGAATACGGCCCTGTGGACGTTCGTGGGGGCAGGCGCTGTGGCGGGGGCCACAGTCGTCTATGCGCTGGTAGCCCCTCGGAAGCAGGAAACGCGGGCGTCTGCGTGGCGCCTCGTTCCGGCCGTGGGAACACGAGATGCCGGCATGTGGCTTTCGGGGTCCTGGTAGGACGTGGAGAGAGGGCGAGCGATGAGCAATCTTGGCTTGCGGTTGGGGATCGGGTTGGCAGGGCTGGCATTGATTTGGGGGGGCATGTCGGGATGCTGGCCGTATGACCCGAGTCCGGGTGGAAATTCGACCGTGAGCTCCAGCACGTCAGAGGGGGCCGGGGGGACGACGTCGACGAGCCAGGGCCCCGGAGGAGGAGGTCCGGGCGGAGGAGGGCAGGGGGGGAGTGCTGGAGGCGCGTGCGGAGACGGACTGGAGGATGGGGGCGTGGTGGTGCGGTACTTCATCAATGCGTCGGATGGCGCAGCCGGCTCGGTGCCGGAGAAGGTGCCGGATGCGGTGACACCCGCCCTGGACCTGGATGTGGAGCCGGGGTTTCCGGACCCGCATCGCGAAGGCGTCTTTCCGTACGGTGGTCTGGCGTGGAGCCAGGACTCTGCCACTGATGGGCGTGCCTGGGCAGCGATCGGCAGCGGGAAAGTCTTCGACCAACTGAACGGCAAGCAAGCGCTCACGGTGGAGCTGGTATTGCGCGCACAGAGTTTTTCGACTGATGCTGTACGTCCATCTCGGCTATTCGGGCTTCATGCGTATAGCGATCTTCTAGAGCGAATCGATCGCTTCTCCTTGGTCGTGGGAGGCTCGATCCCTTCAGGGCGTCTCGGAGCGTACTGGAATCAGCAGACCCCCAGCGAAGAGGACGACCGGGCGGGCCAGTGGGTGGTGGACCTATCCACCCGCCAGGTGGTGCACTTGGTGGTGGAGACGAGCGCGCCTGAGGTGGAGCGGGTGAGGTTGTATGTGAACGGCAGCCATGTGCCTGGCGAAGCCGGTGTGGCGGGCGTGACACCGCCATCAGCGAACGAGCCGCTCAGCCTCCAGGCGAACGATGCGCTGGTCCTTGGAAACGCGTTTGCAGGAGGGGCTTCCTTCCAGGGCGTGCTGCACTACGCGGCGGTCTACGACGTGGCCCTGGACGAACCGCGCCTCGCCGCCCACGCCTGCGCCCTGCTCGCCAGCGACGACGCACCCCCTGAAGGCTGATTTCCTCCGCGACAACCAACTGTGGTCGATCTTGCCGAGCGCACAGGAGTTCCCATGTCAAAGCACACCGTCTGGTTGTCCGCCATGTTCTCCGGCCTGGTTCTCATTGCAATGACCTCGAACTGCGAAGAAGACTCGGGGGACTCCAGCGGACCCGGTGGTTCCGCTGGAACTGGCGGAGAGGGGGGCGCAGGAGGGCTTGGAGGGGGCGGTGACTGTACTCCTGGAGAAGTGAGAGACTGTTACAGCGCAGCGCCCGAGACTGAAGGGATTGGCATCTGTCAGGCAGGCAAGTCGTTCTGTGGTGTCTCCGGGCAATGGCTTGCAGACTGCTTCGGTGAAACGACCCCCGCCACCGAGATCTACAACAACGACATCGATGAAGACTGCGACGGCGTCAAAGCAAGCGCGACGCAGGCCCTCGTGAGCCGGAAGCTCTTGACGCGTTACTATCTCGATGGCGAGCCCGACGCGCCCCTCACCCCTTTGATGGACTCTGCCCCGGAGGGAACACCGGTGGACCTCGACATCGTTGCAGGGATGACGGTGAGGGCTGCCGAGGTCGATGGACATCGTGGCTTGTCCTGGGCCATGCCCAGCTCCGATGGACGCGGTGTCCTTTCGGTCGGAACGACCAAGGTCGTGGACCAACTACAGGGGGCGAAACAGCTCACCCTGGAGGTGGTTCTCTCGATTGCAAGCGGCAGCGTTTCTGGAGCCTCAGCCATTACCTACCTCGGCACAGGGGGCGACTTCGGCCAGCTCGATCTCCGGTTCCTGCCCCCCCAGAACCTTCGCTTCTACTGGAACAATCAGCTCGCGGCGAGCTGGGAGCCCTTGGTTCACGAGCGGTGTGTGCTCCATGTGGTCGTCGACCTGGACGCCGTGCCAGCTGACCGCATCAAGCTATACCGGAACGGCGCGCATGTCTCCGCGAGCACCAATGGCTCGCCCACGGTACCTGATTCCGATAGCACGCTGATTCTCCCTAATAACCAGCTCTATGCGATCGGCAACCGCGGATCGGGAGCGCGTTCGTTCCAGGGCTTGCTGTACTACAGCGCGCTCTACGCGACGAACCTCTCGCCCGAAGAGGTCGCGCTCAACGCCTCCCTGCTGCTGCTGGATGATGACGGCCCGCCTCCGTGACGCTACAGGCTGAGCCTCTACGGCTCACTTCCTCCGTGCGGGAGTACAGATGACCATCAGGGATGTCTTGATGCTCGCGGTCGGTGCGGTCTGTATGGTGCCGCTGGCGTGTGCTGAGATCACCGGACTCGCTGATCTGGAGATAGATCCGGCCTCTTCCTCGGCATCAGGAGCGGGAGGCACGACGTCGACCAGCGCGGGGCTCGGGGGAGGAGGTCGCGGTGGAGAGGGGCAGGGTGGGAACGGGGGAGGCGCATGCGGAGACGGGCTGGAGGATGGGGGCGTGGTGGTTCGGTACTTCATCAATGCCTCGGACGGCGCTGTCGGCTCGGTGCCGCAGAAAGTGCCGGATACGGTGACTCCTGCCCTGGACCTGGACGTCGAAGTGACAAACTTGGGGGCCGACATGGACCCGCAGCGTGAAGGCGAGTTTCCTCATGGTGGGCTGGCGTGGAGCCAGATGCCTGGCAACGATGGGCGTGCTTGGGCAGCAATCGGCAGTGGGAAGCTCCTCGGCCGACTGAACGGCAAGCAAGCGCATACGGTGGAGCTGGTGGTGCGCTCACAGGGCATTTCGAATACCGTGACATCCCGGCTATTCGGGCTGCATGCGCGCGACGCCAATGACGAGAAGATCGATCGTCTCTCCTTGGTTGCGGGAGGCTTCCTCCCGTCGGGGCGCCTCGGCGCGTACTGGAATCAGCAAGCCGCCAGCTACGCTGGTGACCTGGCAGGCCAGTGGACGGTGGACCTATCCGTCCGCCAGGTGGTGCATCTGGTGATGGACACGAATGCGCCAGCGTTGGAGCGGGTGAGGCTGTATGTGAACGGCAGCCAGGTGCCTGGCGAAGTCGGTGTGGCAGGCGTTACGCCGCCATCCGCGAACGAGCCGCTCAGCCTTCAGGCGAGCGACGAGCTGATTCTCGGCAACTCGGCTGCGCTGGGCGCTTCCTTCCAGGGCGTGCTGTACTACGCGGCGGTATACGATGAGGCCCTGGACGAGCCGCGCATCGCCGCCCACGCCTGCGCCCTGCTCGCCAGTGACGACGCACCCTTTTGAACGTCCCACGGTTTGATGGGTCGACCTGCGCCTCTCGACTCATCCCCGGTGCGCTCTCGACTGGAAGGTAAAGTCTTCTTCGTTCCTGCTGGACGAAGTTGACGTGGCTTCGTGACGCCGCGGGCTGAACCTCTGCGGCTCGAAGCATCCGTATGGGAGTCATAGATGTTCATCAGACATGTCTTGATGCTCGCTGCTGGTGTCGTCTCCGTGGGCTTGCTGGCCTGTGCTCAGCTCACGGGACTTGCCGACTTGGAGGTAGAGGAGGCGTCCTCTTCGACGTCAGGCCAGGGGGCCGGGGGAACGACGTCGTGGAGTATGGGGCCCGGAGGAGGGCCGGGCGGAGGGGGTCAAGGTGGGAATGGTGGCGTCACGTGCGGAGACGGGCTGGAGGATGGAGGCGTGGTGGTGCGGTACTTCATCGATGCGTCGGATGGCGCGGTCGGCTCGGTGCCGACTGAGGTGAAAGATGCGGAGACACCAGCCCTGAACCTGAGCGTTGAAGCGGTGAGTTGGGGAGCCGATGCGGATCCGCAGCGCGAAGGCGTCGCTCCGCATGGTGGGCTGGCGTGGAGCCTGGCGCCTGGCAGTGATGCGCGTGCCTCGGCAGCGATCGGCAGTGGCAAGGTCTTCAGCCGGCTGAACGGCAAGCAAGCGCTCACCGTGGAACTGGTGGTGCGCGCACAGGCCTTTGCGAGCACCACGCTATCCCGGCTGTTCGGACTTCATACGCTCGACGGCAATGGTGACAAAATCGACCGCCTCTCCTTGGTCGCGGGAGGCTTGCTCCCTTCGGGGGGCCTCGGAGCGTACTGGAATCAGCAAACCGCCAGCTACGCTGGTGACCTGGCGGGCCAGTGGACGGTAGACCTATCCACCCGCCAAGTGGTGCATCTGGTGGTGGAGACGAGCGCGCCTCAGTTGGAGAGGGTGAGGCTGTATGTGAACGGCAGCCATGTGCCTGGCGAAGCCGGTGTGGCGGGTCTGACGCCACCGTCCGCGAATGAGCAGCTCAGCCTCCAAGCGAACGACGAGCTGGTCCTTGGCAACGCGGCCTCAGGAGGGTCTTCCTTCCAGGGGGTGCTGTACTACGCGGCGGTCTATGACGAGGCCCTGGACGAGCCGCGCATCGCCGCCCACGCCTGCGCCCTGCTCGCCAGCGACGACGCACCCCCGTGAGCCCCGACGGCTCGATGGCCAGTCTTGCACCTTTCAACGCCTCGCTGGCGCGCTCCTGCCTGGCAGGCAATGCCTCCCTTGGTGCTGTTGGACAATGACGACGTGACTCCGTAACGCCGCGAGCAGAACCTCTACGGCTCGAAGCCTCAGCACGGGAGTACAGATGTCCATCCGATATGTCTTGATGCTCGCAACTGGCGTGGTTTCCGTAGGACCGGCGGCCTGTGCTCAGCTCACGGGACTCGCAGACTTGGAGATAGAGGCCGCGTCTTCTTCGACATCGGGCCCCGGGGGGACGACGTCGACGAGCCAGGGCCCCGGAGGAGGGCCCGGAGGAGGAGGTCCGGGCGGAGGAGGGCAGGGGGGGAGTGCTGGAGGCGCGTGCGGAGACGGACTGGAGGATGGGGGCGTGGTGGTGCGTTACTTCATCAATGCGTCGGATGGCGCTGCCGGTTCGGTGCCGGAGAAGGTGCCGGATGCGGTGACACCCGCCCTGGACCTGGATGTGGCGCCGGGGTCTCCGGACCCGCGTCGCGAAGGCGTCTTTCCGCACGGTGGTCTGGCGTGGAGCCAGCCCCCTAACGGTGATGGGCGTGCCTTGGCAGCGATCGGCAGCGGGAAAGTCTTCGGCCAACTGAACGGCAAGCAAGCGCTCACGGTGGAGCTGGTATTGCGCGCACAGGGGTTTTCGGCTGCTGTTGCACATCCCTCTCGGCTATTTGGGCTTCATGCGAGCGACGCTGTAAATAGAATCGATCGCTTCTCCTTGGTCGCGGGAGGCTCGATCCCTTCAGGGCGTCTCGGAGCGTACTGGAATCAGCAGACCCCCAGCGAAGAGGACGACCGGGCGGGCCAGTGGGCGGTGGACCTATCCACCCGCCAGGTGGTGCACTTGGTGGTGGAGACGAGCGCGCCTGAGGTGGAGCGGGTGAGGTTGTATGTGAACGGCAGCCATGTGCCTGGCGAAGCCGGTGTGGCGGGCGTGACACCGCCATCAGCGAACGAGCCGCTCAGCCTCCAGGCGAGCGACGCGCTGGTCCTTGGTAACGCTTTTGTTGGAGGGGCTTCCTTCCAGGGCGTGCTGCACTACGCCGCGGTCTACGACGAGGCCCTCGACGAGCCGCGCCTCGCCGCCCACGCCTGCGCCCTGCTCGCCAGCGACGACGCACCCCCTGAAGGCTGATTTCCTTCGCGCCAACCAACCGTGTTCGATCTTGCCGAGCGCTCAGGAGTTCCCATGTCAATGCCCACGGTCTTGTTGTCCGCCGTCTTCTCCGGACTCGTTTTCGTGACGATGACGTCGAACGGGGAGGAGGACTCAGGGAATTCCAACGGCCCCGGTGGCTCTGCTGGCACTGGCGAGGCGGGGGCTACAGGAGGAAGCGGAGGGGGCGGTGTCTGCCGTCCAGGCGAGGATCGGTCCTGCTATAGCGCAGCACCTGAGACTGAAGGCATTGGCATCTGTCAGCCCGGAAAGGCATTTTGCGATGTTTCCGGACAATGGATCGCGGACTGTCTTGGCGAAATAACCCCCGCCGCCGAGATCTACAGCAACGGCATTGATGAAGACTGCGATGGCGCTGACGCTAGCGCGACGCAGGCTCTCGTGACCCGGGCGCTGTTGACCCGCTACTTTCTCGATGACGAACCCGAAACGCCCCTGTCCTCGTTGAGGGACTCTTCCCCAGAGGGAACTCCGGTGAACCTCAACGTCGTGGGAGGGACGGTGACGGCTGCCGAGGTCGACGGACATCGCGGGTTGTTCTGGGCCTTGGTCAACTCCGCAGGTCGTGGTGTGGCTTCGGTGGGAACGACCAAGGTCGAGGACCAACTGCTGGGGGCGAAGCAGCTCACCGTGGAGGTCGTTCTCTCGATTGCAGGTGGCGATGTGTCCGAGGGCTCGGCAATCACCTCCCTCGGCATGGGAGGCGGCTTTGGCCAGCTCGATCTCCGGTTCTTGCCCCCGCAGAACCTTCGCTTCTACTGGAACAACCAGCTCGCGGCGAGCTGGGAGCCGCTGGTTCACGAACGGTGTGTGCTCCATGTGGTCGTCGACACCGACGCACCCATGCCGGCTGACCGCATCAAGCTTTACCGTAATGGTGTGCAGGTTTCTGCGAGCAACAACGGCTCGCCGACAGTGCCTGCTCTCGGAACCACGCTGAATCTCTCCAACGATCCGAGGTATGCGCTTGGCAACCGGAGTTCGGGAATGCGTTCATTCCAGGGCCTGCTCTACTACAGCGCAATCTATACAACGAACCTTTCAGCCGAGGAGATCGAGCGCAACGCATCCTTGCTCCTGCTGGACGATGATGACCTGGCTCCGTGACTCCGCAGTCTGAACCTCTGCGTTCGAGATTTCCGCACGGGAGTACCAATGTCCATCCGATATGCCCTGATGCTCGCAACTGGTGTGGCCTCCATAGGACTGGCCGCCTGTGCTCAGCTCACGGGACTCGCAGACCTGGAGATAGAGGCCGCGTCTTCTTCGATATCGGGCACCGGGGGAACGACGTCGACGAGCCAGGGGCCTAGCGGAGGGCCCGGAGGAGGAGTTTCGGGCGGAGGGGGGCAGGGGGGGAATGGTGGCAGCGCCTGCGGAGACGGGCTGGAGGATGGGGGCGTTCTGGTGCGGTACTTCATCGACGCGTCCGACGGCGCAGCCGGTTCGGTGCCCGCTTCTGTGAAGGATTCCGCGCTGGATCCCCTGAACCTGACCGTCGCAGCGACAACCTCGATGGGGGACACAGACCCACAACTCGACGGCACCCCCGGCCAGTTGGGCTTGGCGTGGAGCCAGAACCCGGGTCGTGACGCGCGCGTAGAGGCAGCGATCGGTGGTGGGAAAGTCTTCAGCCGGCTGAACGGCAACCAATCGTTCACGGTCGAACTGGTGATGCGCGCACAGGGCTTCCTGAACGTCGATGAGCCATCCCGTCTGGTCGGGCTTCATACGCGTGACATCAATCACGACAAGATCGATCGTTTCTCCTTGGTCGCGGGAGGATTCCTCCCTCCGGGACACCTCGGAGCGTACTGGAATCAGCACACCCCCAGCAGAAACGGTGCACTGGCAGGGCAATGGATCGTGGACCTGTCCACCCGTCAGGTGGTGCACCTGGTGGTAGAAACGAACGCGCCTGAGCTGGACAGAGTGAGGCTGTATGTGAACGGCAATCCTGTACCCGGCGAAGCGAGCGTGACGCCGCCATCAGCGAACGAGCAGCTCAGCCTGAATGGTGCCGATGTGCTGGTCCTCGGCAATGCACTCCTGGGCGCTTCTTTCCAGGGCGTGCTGCACTATGCCGCGGTCTACGACGAGGCCCTCGACGAGCCGCGCCTCGCCGCCCACGCCTGCGCCCTGCTCGCCAGCGACGACGCACCCCTGTGAGCGTCCCACGCTTCGAGACCAACCCCTGAACGTTCAGTGCATCCCGGATTGCCGTCTCGAAACGAGACGAAGATGTTGGTGTCCGGTGTGAGGAGTGACCTCGGATCTGAGAGCGGCAATCCATCTTCTGCAAGGCACCGTGACGTGAACGCGGGAAGATACCCCCATGCTCCGTGGTCATGCCGTGCATCCTGCCCGCGTCGTGTTCTCGATCATCACCGCGTGGCTCCTTGCTTCTTGTGGCCTGATTCTTGGACTCGATGAATTCTCAAACTCAGATTCACCACCTGGCGAAGGCGGTGCTGGCGCGAGCATCGCTCCCTCCACGACGGGCGGCGGCGGTCTGACGCAGTGTGACGCTGACGAGGTGTGCGCCGTCGCTCCCGCGAATGCCGTCTACGTGACCGTGGGAAGCTCTTGCGGAGAGGGAACCTCCGCTCTGGGTGACCTGCTGGACTGCACGCAGTGCGGTTGTGAGTCGAGCTGTGAAGTCACGGGGTACATCTCGAGCAGCGCAGCCAACTGTACGAACAGCGTTGCTGAGATCGCGTTTTCAGCAATCGTCTCCTGCGTGGAGGTAACCGCTCTGAACCCGCCGATTCATACCCGAGGCACTGTCACTCCCCACTGCACTGCAAGGCTGAACGCACCCGCTCCTCGTGCCTGCCAGCTCGACGAACCGAAAGCATGCGCCTCTGGAGGCGCTTGCATCCCCCGCGAACACGGATGCCTGCTCGTGGCCGAGTCCGACGACTGCCCGGTGGAGTACGACCACGAGCGGAACGTCCACCTCCTTGCGGAGCAGGATGGCCCCGACAGCCCAGAGACAAGAGCTGCCGCCTGCGGTTGCGACTGCAATGCCAGCGCCGTCACATGCCCAAACGAATTCATCGCATACGGCACGGAGGATTGCAGCGGACCATCGCAGTCCATCCCCGCGACGGCGCAGTGCTCCCAGACGCAGCTCACGACCATCTCATTCGCTGCCTCCATCAAGCCTCATGCGCCTTCGGGGACCTGCATGCCTGCTGCCTCCACCCCGACCGCCACCCCCAGAAAACTCTGCTGCCGCCCTTGAAGACGGCCGTGCCAGATCACCCCCCTTCGTGACGCACCCTCTCCGCTCTGGTTGCTGATGCGCCTTGCTGAAGCGCCCTGCGCCCTCCTCCAACCCGAAGGCTCGCTCAATTCAGCTCAGCAAGCCGAAGCCGGCGTGATGTACCCCGCGGCAACCTCCTGACCCCCAGCGAAACCCCCGGCCCCATTCCTCCCTCCCCATCTCTCGCTCTCTCCCCCTCTCCCCTCCCTCCCGCCCTCCCGCCCTCCCGCCCTCTCCTCTCCCCCTCCCCACCAAATCACCCCCCTCCGCCCCCCCTCCGGCAGTATGCTCCCCCTCATCACCGGGCCCCGGCTTTCAGCCCCGCCCCCTTCGCTCGCAGCACGCCCGCCGGATGACCAGCCCTTACGACCCCAGCCTCACCCCTGGCGCGCTCCTGGCTGGCAAGTACCGCCTCCTCCGCGTCGTCGCCGAGGGCGGCATGGGCGCCGTCTGGGCGGCCCGGCACGAACGCACCCACCGCGAAGTCGCCCTCAAGCTCCTCCTCCAGCCGGACCAGGACCTCCGCGCCCGCCTCCTCCAGGAGGCCCGCATCTGCGGCCAGATCCAGCACCGCAACGTCATCTCCCTCTACGACGCCGAGCTCACCGAGCGCGGCGAACCCTTCCTCGTCATGGAGCTGCTCCAGGGCGAGACCCTCACCGCCCTCCTTGCCCGCAAACGCCGCCTCGACCCCACCGAGGCCGCCCGCATCGCCGGTGACATCGCCCGCGGCCTCGCCGCTGCGCACCGCATGCAGGTCATCCACCGCGACCTCAAGCCCTCGAACGTCTTCCTCAGCGTCAACGAGCACGTCCAGGGCTACACCGTCAAACTCCTCGACTTCGGCATCAGCAAGCTCGCGGCTGGCAACGACGTCCACAAGACCGCCACCGGCGTCGTCCTCGGCTCCCCCGCGTACATGAGCCCCGAGCAGATCCGCGCTGCTGCCACCCTCGACGCCCGCACCGACCTCTGGTCCCTCGGCGTCGTCCTCTACGAGATGCTCGCGGGCGCCCGCCCCTTCCAGGGCAACGTCGAGACCCTCCTCACCGGCATCCTCACCCGCCCGCCACCGGACATTGCCGCCCTCGTCCGTGGCCTCGACCCGGCCCTCGCTGCCCTCGTCCGCGCCTGCTTGCAGCGCGACCCCGCCTCGCGCCCCGCCTCCGCAGCGGAGCTTGCGTCCCTCCTCGAAGGCTTCGCCAGCGCAGACCCCTCGTCTCCCTCCTTCGCCCAGCCGGCTCCAGCCTCCGCTCCTGGGCTCCCCTCCTCCGGACCGAGCTTCCCCCCCTCCGGTCGCCCCTCGACCCCAGGCTTTGCTCCCTCGGGACGCCCCTCGACCCCGGGGACCGCGCCCTCACTGGGCACCTCACCCACTGCGCCCGACCGAGCTTCACGAACACCCCAGCCCTGGGCCCCCGCGCCCACCTCCGCATCGCAACCCGCTGCTGGTGGTGCGCGCCCCATCGCCCCCTCCCACGTGCTCTCGCCGCCCGCTGCTGCCTCGCACGGCCACGGCGAATCCCCCCGTGCGACACCTGGCTCACCGGCGCTCGCGCAGACGGCTCCACTCGCGCAGACGGCTCCACTCGCGCAGACGGCTCCACTCGCGCAGACGGCTCCGCTCGCGCACGCAGCCAACCGACCACCGACGGCCTCTCATCGGGACGCCCCGCCTCAGGACGCTGCTCAGCCCTCGCTCTCGCCCTCCGTGGCCGCTGACATCACCGCCCGCTCGGCCGTGGCCATCTCGACCCGAGGAAGGCGTGCGCGCTCCCCCCTCCTCGTCCCGGCCATCGCCGTCGTGACGGCCATCCTCGTCGCCGCGGCCATCCTTCTCCTCCCCCTTTTCCGAGCGCCCGTCCCTTCGCAGAGTTCGGATGACGCGACCGGAGAGCCCACGACCACGCCCACCACCGCGCGCGTGGCGCTCGAGCCTCCCAGCGAGACACCCGACACCGCCCCATCGCCCTCGGCGCCACCCGACGCGGCCTCCCCCTCCGACCCGCTGGCACCACCGCCGGACGGGCTCACCCCCCCGGCCTCACCCTCTACCTCGAACGACGTCCAGCCCAGACCTCCTGGCAACGCGAAGCGCAACGACGTTCGGCACCACGTGAAGCAGCCCGCGCTCGCGCCCGCGCCCACCAAGGAGACTGCGCCTCCCTTCGACCGCGCCGCAGCGCAATCCCAGGTCCAGGCCCTCGCCGCCCAGGCATCCCGCTGCAACACGGCCAACCACCCGTCGGGGACTGGCACCGTCTACGTCTCCTTCGATCGCAGCGGCAAGGCACTCTCCGCCGCGCCCAGCCTCCCAGGCACCCTGGGCACCACCCCGATGGCGACCTGCCTCGCCGCCCTTTTCAAGCGCGCCCGCGTCGCCCCCTTCTCGGGCGAGCTCCCCCAGGTCACCCAGACCTTCCGCTACTGAAGCCTGGCGACGTCCGCACGTGGCTCGACCGCGAGGCCCCCCTCGCGTCGCCTTCCGCTGGCCTCGCTGCCCCTCACGTGGCCTGTCAGGCAGCTCGCGGCTTTCCCTCACCGCGCCGCTTTTCGCGCTGCCCGTCTTGCTACCGCCGCACCAGGCCCGTCACTGCGTCCTGCGCCAGCGCCGCGTCCAGCTCCCGCTTGCACTCGGCCAGATCCGGGTAGCGATCCTCGGGTCGCTTCGCCAGCATCCGCCGCAGCACCGCGTTCACCGCGAACAGCCCTTGTCGCGGCAACTCTGGAATCACCAGCCGATTGACGGCCCCGGACAGGTGCGCCTGCATCGTCCCCACATTGAAATCGAGCGGAGGCGACCCACAGCTCAGCAGCTCGAACGCCGTCACGCCGGCCGCGTACTGATCGCTGGGCCTCCAGTCGGACGCTTGATCTCCGAGCCACCGCTCTGGCGCCAGGTACGGCGGGCTCCCCGAGACCATCCCGGTGCTCGACGTCGGCACCTTCGTCACCGTCGCCAGACCGAAGTCCCCGATCTTGAGCTGCGTGCCCTTCACGAGGAACAGGTTGGCCGGCTTGATGTCGCGGTGGGCCACGTTCTTCGCGTGCAGATAGGCCAGCCCATCGAACATCTGCCGCATCAGATCGACGCGCTGCTCCAGGTTCATCCCCCGGTACACCTTCCGGAGCGTCGTCTCGCAGATCTCCATCGTGTACCAGAAGTGGTGCTGCACCGAGCCGTCTTGCACCCGGATCTGCCCGTGACCGGACGCGAAGACCTGCACCAGGTTCGCCGCGCGTGACGTCGCGAGGATGGCGTACTCGCGCTCGAACCGTTCCCAGAGCGTCGGGTCTTCGCCCGCGCGCATGAGCTTCAGCGCGACGTCTTCCTTGCGGGTCCAGTCGAAGGCGATGAACACGGCGCCTTCGCCACCACGACCGAGCAAACGAAAACCGCTGAAGCGAGGCAGCGCCGCGTCGAGATCCGCGCGAACGTAGCCGCCGGGGCTGGAGGAAGGATGGGTCATGCCGGCGCGCCCTACTTGGGCGTCAGTTTGAGTTCTTGATCGAAGATGCTCGGGGTCTTCGGGGCATCGGGTTCTTTTGACGTCGTCCCAGCCTTGTTGGTCCCCGTGGAGCCCTTGTTCGTGGCGCCCTTCGCTCCCCCCTGCCGGACGGTCTTCTTGTTTGAATTGGTCGTGCCGGTCGTGCTTCCGGGAGGCGATTCGGTGCCGGACGTCGTCGTCGCAGCAGCGTTCGTCGTGCTGTCGGGCGAGTTCTTGTCGGGTGAGCCTGGCGCTTGCGCCCCCTGCGGCTCTTGCCCTTGCTGCGCCTCCTGCGTCGGCGCCTTCTCTTCCCCCGCCCCCGGATCTTGCGTCGGCGTCGGTGGCGTCAGCTCCGGCTGCGTCCCCCCGCCCAGCGAACCCAGCCCCGGTACCTTCCCGGGCACCCCCCCCATCACCGCGGCGGCGCCTGCTGCGACGGCCACGGCGCCGATCACCATCCACACCCACTTCTTCGAGGAGCCCGCGGGCGGCTCCACCGTGATCTCGATGTCTTCGTCCCCGGCCCCTCTCCCTGCGACGCGCCCCTTCATCCCCGAGGAGCTCGCATCGCGCCACTCCTGCACCTGCGTCGGCTCGTCATCCAGCGCGACCGTCTTGGCCACGGGCTTCGTCGTGCTCGACACGGCCGGCAACGCCCCGCTCGCCGTGATGGGCCGCCCGTTCTTCTCGCGCGCCCCCCCGGCAGACGGCGGCTTCGACGCCTTCGACGCGGTCGACCCCAGATCCCTCGGCGGCATCCCGCGCTCACCCCGCTCCAGGCCAGGCGCGCGCGGCATCCCCTCGGGCCCCGTGTCCGTGAACTTCGCCGCCCGCGGCGGCTCCCCACGCCCTTCACGCGCCTCGTGCCGCTCGAACCGGCCCTCCGGACGCTCGTGCCGCCCCTCCGCCTCGGACAGGCTCCCCATCGGCGATCGCCGGAACGACGCGCTCGGCCCAGGGGCCTCTTCGGGCACCGCCTGGGACGCGAACTTCTCGCGCCACCCCACGTAGCGCCGGTTCGTCTCACCACCGCCCTGCGGCCGTGCGTGGAAGAGCTGCCGCGCGATCTCCGCCTCGTCTTCCGGCAGCTCCTCGAGCTGGTGCAGGGTGCCCACCCGCCGCTCCTCGGTGCTCACGTCGGACTCCGAGTAGAACCGGATCGACACCCCGCCCGGGATGTCCGCTTCCCGCCCCGTCGAGATCGACGTCCACTTGATGTTCGAGCGGTACAGGATCGACGCGATCTTCGCCGCCGCGTGCGCGATGGTCCCGAACGACTCCCCGTGCGGGTGCACGATCACCACCCGCTTCGGCGTCGCCTCCTCGTCGGCCTCGAAGTCGAAGCCCAGCGGGCTCCGGCGCAGCCGCGGCAGATCGTTGAAGTCGGCCACGTAGCGCGACAGCACCTGCCCGATCTCGGCAGGGTTCTCGACCATCGTCCGGATGTAGGCCTTGTAGAAGTCGCTCGTCGTCGACTGCGCCTCGCCGGCGTACATCACGTGCCGGTAGAACGTCGCCGCGGCCTCCAGCACCGTCGAGTACACCAGCTCCCGGTCCACGGTCAGGATCCCGTGCGCGAACGGCGGGTTCTGCCGCCCTGCGTGATCGGTCGTCCCACCGATGCGCATCCCGAAGATGATCCCCAGCGCCCCGTGACCCGGCTCGTGCTGCGTGTCGTCACGCGACAGGTTGCCGATTGCGAAAGCGTGGGACGCATGCGTCTGCGGCTCGATGTACTTCATCAGCCGCGTCATGTGGCTGAAGTGCGTGGGCGTGAGCGTCCCTTGCGGCACCTCCGGCCCGTACATGAAGTCGATCTGGTGGTTCGGGATGTTGCCGTGGAGGACGTGGTGCCAGCACACGTCGTCCGACGCCCGATAGCGTGGGATCTGGTATCCCGCGCTGGCTTCGCTATCGACCATTGAACCTCGAGGTCGCCTGCGGGTACGCCGGCTGTGGCAGCCGCGTCGCTGCCCCGGCCGGCGGCGGCGGCACCTGGTGAGGATGCATGCCGTGCTGGCCGGGCTGCTGCATCCCGTGGGCCGGCGGCAGGCCGTGCGGGATGGCCTGGGCCGAGTGCGGCAGGTCGGCCTTCATGCGCTGCAGGAGCTGCGTGTCGTAGGCGTTCTTCGGGAGGATCCGCTCGACGAAGTGCGAGAACAGGAAGTGCGTGCTGTGCCCGTAGGTCGCCGAGCCGACCAGCACCCGGATGTCGATCTGGCTCTTGTACAGCTCGAGCGCGTCGATCAGCGGCTTGTAGTAGTTCTTCGCCTCGCGCTCCACCTCGGCCGGCGTCCCCGAGAGCACGTCGGACTTGTTGATGAAGAGCACCACGGCCTTGCAGGACGCGAGCGTCTTCGGCCCGAAGAAGTACTTCAGCGACTGCGGCTGGAACTCGCGGAGCTGGTCGTGCACCCGCTGCTGATCCACCCGCTGGCCTTCCTTGCCGGCGAGATCGACCACCATCAGGAGGCCGTGGATCTCGTCCATGATCAGCTCCTGCTGCGCGTCGACGATGTGCTCGCCGCCCCAGTCGCCGATCTCGAACACGTGCTCGGTGACGACTTCCTTCGTCGTCACGTGGCTGACGGTGCGCTCGTAGCGCTCGATCTTCGTACCCTGCAGCGCGCCGAGGTCGACCAGCGGGTTCGACCACTTCAGCGTGAGCGACGTCTTCCCCGTCCACTTCACGCCCACGGTCAGGATCTTGTAGCGCTTCTGCGTGATCTTCGGCCGCTTCTCCAGCTCGGCGCGCAGCCAGTCGATCTCCTGCTGCTGGTGATCGAGCCACTCGACCTTCTTGCGGTCCTCGTCCCGAGCCTCCTCGACCATCTGGCTGAGCTGCGCGTTCTGCGAACGCATCGACTCGTTCTGGACCTGGGAGGACTGCAAGGCCTGGATGTGCTTGTTCGCGTCCAGGTGCTGCTGCTTCAGTCGGCTTGTCTGAAGATACAGCGCCACGGCTGCCGCGCTGGCGCCGAGCGCCACCAGACCCAACAAGATTGTCAGAAAGAGCATGGAATCACTCCTCGCGCCCCCGCCTGAGGGTGATGTCAGCGCTATCCCGGGGCGGGGTGGCCTGGCCAGGCCGGCCGTACCGTGGTTCCAGAAGACCACGGCGAGGCCAGAGGAACAAGCCTCCGGATCAATGCCGGATTCCGCGCACGACCCAGGTCGCGTCCGTCCGTGGGCGGCCCCCTTGCGCAGAGTTTTCACCCTTCGCCCCGGATTTTCCCGCTCTCATCGTGCCGAACACGGCCTCGGCCGGCTGCGCGACGAGGTGGACCTCCATGGGCACACCGTCGGCGGGGGGGCCCTCCGACCGCTCCACCTTCAGGCGGATCACCAGGTACGAGCCGATGAGGGGCCGAGGCAGAGGGACGCGGACTTCGCCCCTCTCTCCAGCTGGCAGCAGGGAAAAAGCGTCCCCTTGCCGGCGGCCTTTGTAATCCATCTGCTCGACCTCGTAACGCGATGCGGCGGCCGCCCACAGGCCCTGAGACACCCCCAGATCCCGCAACAGGAGGTGGTTGCCCTCGACGTGACCCACGTCGCAGGGGGTGGTCTTCCCGTAAGCGAGGGCCATGATCTGCTTCCGCCGCTGCTCCAGGGTCCCCAGGAGCCACGTCTCGGCCACCGGATCACCGAGCTTTCCCGCGGCCACGGCGGCCTCCAGCGTTGCCCGGGGGAGCGCCGCGATCCGGCGCGCGAGCCAGTACAGATCTCCCGGGGATGCTCGATCGATCGGCGCGAACGCGGGCGAAGGATCGAGGTCTCGCGGCGTGACCACGGGATCGAGCTGCCCGATCGAAGGGAAGCGGGTCTGCACCTGCACCGGCTTCTCCTCGGGCATCAGCCCGAGCGTCACGATGCGCTTGAACATCCCGTCCTCCTCGCGCGCGCCCACCAGATCGGCACCGAACGCGCCGTGGAGCGCCACGAGGTAGTGCTTCACGTAACCTTGACCGGGCTCTCCCACGTACACGTCGCGCAGGTGCTCCGGATCGAGCTGCCGCAACCGGAGCCAGCCGGTGAGCATCCCGAGCGCGCGCAGCGTGCGTCGATCCCGGTGGGGGATCTGGTCGTTGGGATCGTCGAGCCGGACATCGATCGCCACCGTGGCGCCGAGATCCACGCCAGGGGACGGAGGCCAGCGCGTGGCGCTGATCCGGTAGCGCCCCCGTCGCGGGGAAGGACCGGGCTCCAGGAAGCCGCGCACGAGATCGGGTCGCTTCCAGCCCCCGGCTGGGGACGCCTTGGGCTGGCCCGGCGTCGTGTTGCGGAAGTCGATGGCCCGCAGATCGAGGATCGATACCGTGGGGCTCAGGTAGCCGAGCGCCCGCACCAGGTGTGACGTCGTCGCCTCCGCGCTCGTCCGCATCCCCGGGTGCTCGCGCGGATCGCGCCGCAGCACGTAACGTCGCCCGTGCGCGTCGAGCGCGGTCACCACCGTGCCCTCCATCGACGTCGTGCGCCGGCTCAACCCCGCTTGCCCCGCGTAGATCCCCGACGTGTACGGCGGCCACGCCGACCCCGCCTCCTCGGGGGGCAGCAGCGTCAGCGGCGGCACGGGCGGCGGATCCGGCGGAGGCACGTCCCCGGCAGGCCTGAACCAGGTCGACGCGGGCACCTCGTCGAAGGCGTTGACGTCGGCCGCTTCCGGCCTGCGCCGCAGGTCCATCCCGTCGAGCAGCACGTACCGCACGTGGAGGTTCGTGATCGTGTCCGACGAGAGCATCCCCGTCACCCGCGGCACCGGGATCGGGACCGCGTCACCTGCGTCCCGCACCGGTGGCCGATCGGCGAACCGGGGCGGCACGTAGCTGCAAGCGGTGAGAGAGAGCAGGAGGAGGGCTCTGGCGCGCATGGTGTCAGTCCCTGTGCTGGCGGTCGCCGAACATCTGCGCCACGCCCAGCGTGAGCAGCACGCGCACGCCCTCCGGGCTGAACGCGACCGAGGTGCGACCGATCTCGTTGGTGGTGCTGTTCAGATCGATCCCGAACCCCGCCGCGATGCGGACGTGCTCCAGATCGAGCTTCGCCGGATTCGGTCCCACCGTCGCCGCGTCGATGAAGATGCGCGCGCCGGTGTAGCGCAAGAGGAGCCAGCGGTGGTCCAGCGACGCCACCACCGACACCTGATCGCGGCGCCGGTCGAACCCGCGGAAATCGGGCTGCCGTGCCAGTTCGTTGAACGGCAGCGTCCCCTCGAGGGGGATCACCCCGTCGATCACGATCCGGGGCGACAGCACCGTCGTCGGACGCACGAGCGGGATCGAGCCGATCAGCCGACCCCCCAGCCGCGTCAGCCAGATTGCCGGGCCGCGGCTCAGATCCCCGACGCCCACGCCGCTATACACCTCCGCCAGCACGCCGGGTGAGGGCCTGGAGCGCGAGGCGCGCGTGTCGGCGCGCAGCGCGGCTTCCGTGTAGAAGAACCGCGTCTCCGCGAACGCGCCCGGCAGCCTGTCCACGTCGAAGACCCGGCTCAACGCCGAGGCCGCGACCCCTTGCGCATCATCCGCCTGGCGCCGCGTCACGCTCACCGAGAAGAACGCCTCGACGTCCGAGTACGGGCGGATACCGGCGCCCGCGATGAACCTCAGCCGCCGCTCCCGGTAGAGCGCCTCCCGCGTCTGCACATCCCGCGCGAAGTGGTTGCGCGGATCTTCCTCGGGCGCCTGCCCGACGCCGTAGTACTCGAGATCGGTGCGCCGATCGGCGTACGCTTCCACGGTGAAGATTGCCGGGATGGGCGCCAGCCGGCTCATGCGGAGCCGGCTCTCCACGACCGTCTCGTCCGGCCCGCCGTACCCGATCCGGACGCCCGTGGCGAGGCTGCCGAGGTTGCCGACCATGCGGGCTCCGACGCTGAACCGACCTCGACCCGTCTCCGCGAACACCGTCGGAAAGACCCCGACCGAGCCGCGGCCCGGGTTCACCAGCTCGGCGACCCGAGGCACCACCTGATCTTCCTGCACCAGACCTGCCGCGGTGCCGCTCGTCAGAAAGAGCAAGTCGACCATGGCCCGAGGGACGGCGAGCAGCGCGCTCCCTGCGCTGCGGATTCCGTCGCTCGGGTAGCTGGCCTTGCGCTCCACGCCGGTGAGGTGCGACCCCTTCTCGGGCTCGCCGAACAGCTCGGGCTTCAGCCGATCCCGCTTCACCTCGTCGCGCGTCTTTCCGGCGTTCATCTCGCCGGGGGTCATCACGTCATCGACGGTGTCGGGGCGAGACGCCGCGGCAGGAGAGGGCGTGGCTGGTGCCGGAGACGCAGGAGCGGAGGGCGCGGGTTGCGCGGGCGCTGGTGGGGAAGCTGCCGGGGAAGGAGAGGGCGCTGCCTGCGCGGGCGCTGCTGGGGCAGGGGAGGGCGCTGCCTGCGCGGGTGACGTGGGTGCAGCAGGAGAGGGCGATGTCGTTGCTGGCGTCGGGGGCGCAGAGGGGGGCGTCGCTGGCTGTGCGCGTGCGATGGCCGTGACCAGCATCAGCGCTGCACCGAGAACATGACTGGGGGAGCGTGCTGGCATGTTTCAGGAGGACAGGCCGCAGACGTTCATGGCGGCTCCTCTTCCCTGTTCACGTTTCCCCCGTCCATGGTGGGCACTCAGGACCAGCCTCCACCCCTCGAACCGCCTCGTCATCCTCTCACCACGCTCCGGGTGAAGGGACCAGCGTATCGGGATGTCGGTGACGCGCCAGCCGTTGCCCGTCGACATGTCTTCACCCTCGATGCCGCGGTGCCGCCATGGGTTGCCCTGGACGCGCAGGAAGGGCATCTCCCGGCCCTCGTCGGACCCTGCAGCTCGGCCCGCCACGCGGCGGCGTCGCGCTGGTCGCGAGGGGGGTCACCCCAGCCGCAGGTTCATCGCTCCCCGGGATCGGCGAGGGCGGCTGCGTTCGCGTCGAGCCAGCGCTCGCTGTCGAGCCAGCGCTCGCCAGGGCCCCGGTCGTCGAGCAGGCGCTCGGTGTCGGGGGCATGGAGGAAGGGGGTCACCCGGGTGGCGCCGTCCTCGCCGCGCTCGAACACGCGGATCTCGTCCGGCCGGACCAGGTTCAAGAGCACCGGCGAGTGGCTGGTGAGCAGGATCTGGGTCGGGGGTCTCCCGTGCAGGCCGGTGCTCATGTCGCGGAAGAGCTGCATCAGCCGGCGGAGCAGGCCCGGATGGATGCCCGTCTCGGGCTCCTCGATGAGCAGGATCGCTGCCGGATCGGGCCCGAGGACCAGGTACAGGTAGCCGAGGAAGAGCAGGATGCCATCGGAGATGGCGTGGCTCGGGATGCGCGTCCCGGAGCGCGCGACCAGCTCGATGCTGTAGCCGTCCCCCTGGGTCGACGAGGGCCTCCGCCGCACGTCCACCCGCTTGACCTGCGGCATCGCCCGGCGAAGCGCCTCCTCGATGCCCTCCAGGACGTCACGGCCGCTCAGCAGCAGCTCGGCGATGGCGTTCGCCAGGCCTCCTCCGAACCGCCCCAGCCGCGGCGCGTGGTCCACGCCGTCCGCGTCCACCTCGGGCTCCCCGTGCCGTCGGGAGGTGCGCAGGTGCTCTGGCCGCAGTGCGTAGAGCTGGAGCGACGTCAGCGCGTCGAGCACCGGCAGCGTGGGCTGAAAGTACCGCGCCAGCCGCTTGAACTCCTCCGGTTGCCCCGGGCTCGCCGTGAAGCGGCGGGGATGGAGCAGCGGCGTCTCGTGGTCGCCCCACGGGTAGGGCCCCTTGCTCGAGCCGCTCTGCGGATCACGGCGCCATATGCCGTCGGGCGCCCGCCACACGCTCACCGGGCCGCAGGTGAAATGCCCGGCGCGCGTTCGGATCACGCCCCCTTGCGCGTCGACCTGCTCCTCGTATGAGTACGGCAGCCCTCCGACCCGCCCCTCTTGCTGGAAGCGGATCGCGCCTCCCGACCCGTCGAACGTCCGCGCGTTGAGCGTCGCCGCGTCCCGGAAGACGGTCCCCCAGCCGTTCTCGGCGTCCAGCGCGTGGCTCAGCGTGAGCAGCGCCTGGAGGAACATCGACTTCCCCGAGTCGTTCGCCCCCACCAGCACGGTGAGGGGCTCCAGCGTCACCTCCACGTTCTGGAGGCAGCCGAAGTTCTCCACCTGCACCCGCTCCAGCGGGACCCCACCCGTGCCCTCCCCGATCGCGCTCTCCACGCCGCTACACTACCGCAGACCGCCGCCCTTGCGCGTCACCCGCGGCAGCGACGTCCTCGTGGCGGGCGAGAGATCCAGCGAGTCCCGTTCGCCTGCAGCGAGCCGCAGCGCGCCTGCGTACGCGATCATCGCCGCGTTGTCCGTGCAGCTCGCGAAGGAGGGGATGAACACCTCGACGCCTCGCCGCGCGCAGGACTCGGTCATCCTCGCCCGCAGTCCCCGGTTCGCGGCGACGCCACCGCCCAGCACCACCCGGGTCACCTCTTCCCGCAGCGCGGCGGTCACCGTCTTGCGCACCAGCGTGTCCACCACGGCGCCCTGGAACGCCGCGCAGAGATCGTGGAGCGCTTGCCCTTCGGGTCGCACCGACCGCTGCGCCACGTGGCGCGCCACGGCCGTCTTCAGGCCCGAGAAGCTGAACTCCAGCGAGTCTCGCCGCGCCATCGCCTTGGGCAGGGCCTCGACCGCGCGCGCTGCGTCGCCCTGCGCCGCGAGGCGATCGACCACCGGGCCGCCCGGATAACCGAGCCCGAGCAGCTTCGCGACCTTGTCGAACGCCTCTCCGGCCGCGTCGTCCCGCGTCGCTCCGAGCTCGCGGATCTGGTCGAGCGATGGCCCATCCACCCGGTACAGCGCGGTGTGGCCTCCCGACACGAGCAGCGCCACGAACGGGAACGCGGGCATGCGCGCCTCGCTGCCCTCGCGCTTCAGGAACACGGCGAGCAGGTGCCCCACCAGGTGATCCACCCCGATGAGCGGCTTGCCCGACGCCCAGGCCAGGCCCTTCGCCGTCGACAGGCCCACGAGCAGCGCGCCGAGCAAGCCAGGGCGCGTCGTGACGGCGATCCCATCGAGCGCGTCCACGGTGAGGTCGGCCTTGCGCAGCGCCTCCCGCACCACCGGCACGATGACCCGCGCGTGATCGCGTGCGGCCACCTCGGGCACCACGCCGCCGTAAGGGGCGTGCAGCTCGACCTGGCTCCGCACCACGTCGGAGAGCACGTCGCCCTGCTCGGTGACCACTGCCGCCGCGGTCTCGTCGCAGGAGGTCTCGATACCCAGGACCCGCATGGCCCCCTCTCTACCTCGAATCCCGTCGACCCGCGCTGCTCTGACTTCCGTCCGGGTGAATTCGGTGGGGAAACGAAATCCGTGGAAGCTGGATGAGATGGCGCATGGAGAGTGGGACAGACTACCGACGGGATGAGGGGGCCCTGGGCGCGCGACCGCCCAGAAGGCCTGCGAGGTCTCATCTACCGTGCAGATCACCCGTATGCAGGCCTGGTGAGACCTCATCAAGGCAGCATGCGGGTGATCCGCACGCCTGATGAGACCTCATCAAGGCTGCGTGCGGGTGATCCGCACGCCTGATGAGACCTCACCAAGGCAGCATGCGGGTGATCCGTACGCCTGGTGAGACCTCATCAAGGCAGCATGCGGGTGATCCGCACGCCTGGTGAGACCTCACCAAGGCTTCGTACGGGTGATCTGCACGGTGTTTCCGCTGTCGAAGGGCGGTACTTCCGCTGAAGCTGGAAGGAGGTGCGCTCCCAGCACAGGCAGTGCTTCCGTTGATGCTGGAAGGAGAGCTGCTGTCCGGGGGTGGCACGGTGCTTCCGCTGAGGCTGGAGAGAGGACTGCCCCGGCGTGGAGCGGCGGCCTTGAGGGCCGAGGTGGGGTCAGGCGCGCTTGCGCACGAACACCGTGCCGGCCGAGTAGCCGGCGCCGAAGGAGCAGATGAGCCCCGTGTCGCCGGGCGCGAGGTCCTCGCTGTGCTTGTGGAACGCGATGATCGAGCCCGCGGAGCTGGTGTTCGCGTACTCGTCGAGGATGATCACGTTCTCCTCGGGCGTGAGATCCCGCCCCATGACGCGGCGCCCGATGAGGTCGTTCATGTTGATGTTCGCCTGGTGCAGCCACAGCCGCTTCAGGGACTGCGGGGTGAGGCCCAGGTCCGAGGCGTGCTCCACGATCATCTCCGAGACCATCGGCACCACGTCCTTGAACACCTTGCGGCCCTGCTGAACGAACAACTTGTCGACCTTGCCGATCCCCTCCGGGGCCGCGCGGTTCAGGAACCCGAAGTTGTTGCGGATGTTGTTCGAGAACTCCGTCTTCAGCCGGGTCCCGAGGATCTCCCAGCCGCCCTTCGCTTCCTCGGCGCGCTCCAGGATCACCGCCGTCGCCACGTCACCGAAGATGAAGTGGCTGTTGCGATCGCAGAAGTTGAGGTGCGCCGAGCAGATCTCGGGGTTCACCATCAGCACCGCCTTCGCCGAGCCGGTGGCGATGAAGTCCGCGGCGGTCTTGAGCCCGAAGGTCGCCGACGAGCAGGCCACGTTCATGTCGAACGCGAAGCCGTCGATGCCGAGCGCGTTCTGCACCTCGATCGCCATCGCCGGATACGCCCTCTGCATGTTCGACGCTGCGCAGAGCACCGCACCGATCTCCGATACCGGCTTCCCCCACCGCGCGATCGCGTCCTTCGCCGCCGCCACGGCCATCTCGGCCATGACCGACAGCGTGTCGTCGGGGCGCTCGGGGATGATCGGGCGCATCACCTCGGAGTCGATCACGCCGCCCTTGTTCATCACGTAGCGTGACTTGATCCCGGAGGCCTTCTCGACGAACTCGACCGAGGAGCCCTGGAGCGCCTCGACCTTCCCCGTGGCGATCTCGTCGGCGTGTTCAGCGTTGAACCGCGTCACGTACGCATTGAAGGCCTTGACCAGCTCCTCGTTGGAGACGGCTTCCGAGGGGGTGAACAGACCCGTGGCGGCAATGACTGCTGAGTACAACGAAGACCTCCGCCCCCCTGCGTCTCGCAGCGGGCATCAGCTGGGCAAAAAAGGGCGCGATGCATAGCACGCCCCTCCGGGCTGTCATCGCCCTCCCAGCACACTCCCGACGAACCGATGTCTGACACGGCGCGTCGTCTTCGCAGACGCGCTGCACAAAGAGAGAACGACGTTTCGCAGTGGCGCGGCGCTCCTCGGCCACGACCTCTTCGCTGCGCGAGCGGGCGCGTGCGGGCGCGCGCTCGCCGCGACGCCCTAGAACCCGCAGCCTTCCTTGCGTTTCGTCAGCCTGAAGATCCCGAAGATCTGGCGCCGCTCGATCCCGGGCGCCGCGCCCTCCACGACGGGCGCTCCCGGCCGCAAGAGCCGGACCTCGATGGCCTCGTCGCTCTGGAACGACACGATCGCCAGTAGCCCTTCGCCTGCGGGATCGGCGGGATTCACGGCGAAGAGGGCGTTGCGCTCGCGCCCCTCTCCGAACTGGAGGCGTGACAGGGCGTCGTGTGCGATCGGCGCGATCGTGCGCAGCTCGGCGCCGTCGAGGAGCCTCCGCTCCGGCTGATCCTGGGTCGCTGCTTCGTAGGTCGTCAGGGTTCCTGGCGAGTCCGGTCCGTCGAGTGCGCTGGCGTCGATCTCCAGCCGCATCTGCACGCGTGGGGAGAGCCCGGTCCGGAACGCGCTGCCCAGGGTCACCGCACCGCAGTAGGCCTGCCCGGGCTTCGTGGAGAAGCGGCTCAGATCATCGCAGCCGGTGGCGCCGGCGAGCAGCGCGCTCGCCAGCAGCAAGGCGCTGCATCGCCACCGCCTCGGTCTCAAGGCTTCCCTCGCAGCAGCTCGCCAGCGGTCTTGCGCACGCTCGGCTCCGGATCCCGCTGCGAGAGTTCGCGCAAGAGCGGCGTCGCGGCGGTGGGATCTGCGCTGGCGAGGGCCCGCGCTGCCGCTTCTCGCACGAGGGCGTAGCCGTCGCTGCGCGCGGCCACGGTCAGCGTCTCCAGCAGCGCCTTGTCTGCGCCGGCGCCGCCGAGGCGGCCCAGGGCTTCGGCGGCGCGCACGCGCAGAGGCCAGCTCGGGGACGACTTCACGATGCCCGCGACGGCGGCCACCGTCCCGCCGTCGCGCACCTTCCCGAGGGCCGACAGGGCAGCGCGCCGCACGCTTTCGTCGGGATCACCGAGCGCGTCGATCACCGCGGCCTGGGCCTCGGGCTCGGGACGCGAGGCGAGCAGCTCCACGGCGCGCGTGCGCACCTCGACGGCCGGGTGACGGACCAGGGATACGAACGGCGCGACGACGGCCGCGGCGATGGCCTCGGCGGCGCTCCGCACGGCGCGCTCTGCGCCCTCGTCCAGCGCCTCGTCCCCTCCGAGGAAAGGTGCGAGCCCCTGGCGACCCGACGCTCCGGCGAGCAGCGCGTCGGCGACGAGGCGCGCGCGGTGAGGTGAGGTGGACACCGCGGCGACGGCCGCCTTGCGCAGGGCCGGGGCGAGGGCCACCAGGGCAGCGGCGCGATCGGCAGGAGAGGCGGCGTCGGGGGCGAGCCCGGCGAGCACCTCCTTCAGCGTGAGGGTTCCATCCGGGACCGCGAGGGGTTCGCGCGTGCGGGGGTATGCCTTGCGGGTCAGCGCCACGGCGGCGGACACGGCGGCGTCGCGGCTCTCGGGCTCCGCGGAGAAGGCGCCTGCCGCGATCGCCTCGGCCGCGCTCTGGGGGAGTGCGCCCGAACTCGGAGCCGCGAGCCTGGCCAGCGTCAGCAGCGCTGCCTGACGTAGCTGGCTGTCGTTGCTCTCGGCGAGGGACAGGAGCAGCGCCTGATCGACCCCGCCGTTCGCGCCACCGCCGCCGTTCGCGCTGGCTTCGTTCGTGAGCCGACCGCCCAGCTCCCCGAGGGCATGGACGGCCGCTGCGCGCGCGATCGGGCCGGCTTCGGGGGAGCGTGCGAGGGTCACGAGCGCCGGCGTGTGGCGCTTGTCGCCGGTGAGCCCCAGGCCGATGGCGGCGATGGCGCGCACCTCGGGGGCAGCAGAGCCGAGGAGCTGGACGAGGAGCGCCTCGCCTTTCGGTCCACCCGCGGCCGGGCGCGCGCCTGCTTTGACACCGCTCGTGCTCGCGACGCTCCGATCGGCCAGGCGGGCCACTCCCCAGGCCGCCGCGACGGCGATCGTGTCGTTCGGTAGCACCGTCGCCGTCCCGTCCTTGGGGATCAGCATCTGCTCGTAGCGGGGCAACATCGCCGGATCGCGCAGGGCGCCGCAGGCGATCATTGCCCGGGTGCGCAGCGACTTGTCGGCCTGGCCGGTGGCGAAGTTGTAGAGCGCGGGCCCGGCGCTCTTGTTCTCGACGTAGGCGAGCACCTCGATGGCGATCTTCTGCTGCGACTCCCGCTCGTCGGCGAGCGCGTCGAGCAAGGGCTTCACGGCGCGCGCGCCGATGCGGGCCAGCTCCGCGCGGGCCCCGGTTCGCTGCGCGGTGTCGGGGCTGCGGACCTTCTGCACGAGCGGGAAGGTCATCGCGCCGTACAGCTCCACGAGGAGGCGTCGGTACAGTGGCTTCTGCGGATTGCCGACGGCGACGGGGAGCAGCTCGCGCTCCAGGACGTCGAGCGAGCCCTTGCCGAGGTTCACCTGCATCGACATGCGCGCGGCGCGCGCGACCAGCTCCTCGTCGGGGGACGAGCGGATCACCCGCCGGAAGAGGCGATCGGCCTCGTCGACCTGCCCGGACGAGAGGAGCAGCTCCGCGAGATCGAAGTAGACGGGGAACAGGCGATCATTCCGGGCGATGGCCTGGCGGTACTCGGCGATGGCGCGGGGGATGTCCTGGCGGCGCCGGTACATGTCGCCGAGCTTCTGGTGGCCGCCGGCGTCCTCGGGGGACAGCTCCACGGCCTTGGCGGCGTACCGGATGGCGTCGTCGTCGCGGTACAGCTCCGCGGCGTACTGCGCCATGCGCTGGTACAGCTCCCGGGCGCGCTTCGGGTTCACCTCGACGAGCTTCTCCAGCACCTCGATGGCTCCCAGCAGGTTCTGCTGGAGAACGAGCACCCGCTCCAGGGCGAGCAGCGACTCCTCGTCGCCGGGCGCGGCCTGCACGATCTTGCGCAGCGTCGCCTCGGCGTCCGGCAGCTTGCCCAGCTTGCGCTGCACCTCGGCGAGCAGGCGCCCCGCCTCGAGATCGGGCGGCGTGGCGTTCAGCCGCGTCGTGAGCGGCGAGAGCCGGCTGGGCAGCTCGTGGTTCAGCGACCAGAGGCTCACGATGTGCGTCCGCGCCTCGCGGGCGAGCAGCTTGTCGCCGGTCGTGCCCGCGGTGGCGAGCAGCTCTTCCCAGAGCGCCCGTGCCTCGGCGTAGCGCGGTGCCGGGGTACCGAGAGAGCTCGCGGTTCGCTCGATGGCGATGGCCAGGGACTTCTTGTAGCGGGTGTTCGCGGGTTCGAGCTGCACGGCCTCGCGCAGCGACGCGAGCGCCTCGCCGACGAGATCGTGATCGAGGTACACCTCGCCGAGCGTGGCCGCGGCGCGGGCGCGGTTCGGCACCACGGTCTTGATCCGGGCCCAGGTCTCCAGCGCCTTCTTCTTGTCGCCAGCCTGGAAGTAACGATCACCGAGATCGACGAGGTGACTCGGATCGCCCCCGGCCACACCGGCGAGCTTCTGCAGGACGCGGAGCGCCTTGTCCTTCTCCTCCACCCGCTCGTAGAAGTCGGCGACGGCAGCGAGCACCTCGGGATCGGAGGAGACGCGCGCCTCCAGCTCGGTGAGCAGCTTCAGCGCCTTGGGGCGGTCGCCGCGCTGGATGAGCGTTTCGCACAGCTCGAACACGAAGTCGGCATTGTTCGGCGCGGCGCGGATGAGCAGCTCGTATTCCTTGATCGCCGCCTCCAGCTCACCGGCGGTCTGGAGGAGGTGGACGAGCTTGAGGCGCGTGTCGATGTGCTTGCCGTCGATGGCGAGCGCCTTGCGGTAGATGGCCATCGCCTTGGCCACGTCGCCGGTCTCCTCGTAGAGCGTGCCCATGGTGGCGAGGCGCTGGAAGTCTTGACCGGGCTCGGCTTCGAGCAGGGTGATCAGCTCGGCGAGCCTGCCTTCCGCGCGGAAGGCGTCCGTCATGATCAAGAGGATCTCGGCGCGGACGCCGGTGGCGCCGCCAGCGACGTTGAGCGCGCGCTTCAGGACCTCGAGCGCTTCCTGCGTCTTCTTCTGCTTCGCGAGCGACTGCCCCAGCTCTTTCAGGGCCGGCGCGAGCGCGCGGTTGTCGCCGGCGGCGGCCTTCACCAGCTCACGGAACTCGACCTCGGCGCGGTCGTGGTGGCCGCGGGCCGACAGCTCGCGTCCCAGCTCGGCCTTCACGAAGAGCGAGCCCTGGGCACCCTTCACCAGCGCATCGTGGTAGCTCTTGGCGGCCGTGAAGTCCTTCAGATCGAGGCAGATGCCGAGCAAGGTGCGGCGGATCTGTTCGATCTCGGCGGCGACCTTGATGAGCGGCAGCGCTTTCTCGTAGCGCGCCCGCGCCGAGGTTTTGTCGCCGCGATCGCCTTCGAGCTGGGCCAGCGCGAGGATGGGCGCCGGGTCGGTCGGCTTCTCGGTGATCGCCGCTTCGTACGTCTTGATGGCGTCGTCGTACCGGCCGTCTTGCCGGTAGATCCCCGCGAGGGCGACCTTCGCGGCCCAGGCCTCGGCGCCTGGCTGCGCCGCGCGCTTCTCGAAATCCTCGACGAGCTTCTTCAGGTTGCCGTCGCGCTCGCGGTGGAGCTGTGCGAGGCGCTGGAGCGGGAAGGGGGCCGAAGGCTGGCTGAGGACGATGGCGGTGTAGCGCGCGACGAGGGCGTCCTGCGAGGGGGCCTTGCCGCCGGTCTCGTCGCCGCCGGGCTGAGGCGCAGGGGGCTTCGCTGGCCCGGGCTTCGGCTGCGTGGGCCGACTCGTCGCGCCGCCAGGCTTCGGGGGCGCAGGCTTCGGCGGTTTCTTGCGACCGCGGCCCGAGGGATCGAAGTCGGCGGCCTCGGCGCGGGGCAGCGCGAGCGTCGTCACGGCGGGGACCAGCAGGGCCAGGCAGCCGGCGAGGGCGAAGGAGCGCACGGGACGTAGCGTAGATCGGCATGCCCGGCAGAGCCATGGGGCGCGGCGCTGCGAAGGTCGACGCACGAGACGAGCGCGGGGCTTGGTCGAGGCTCGGTCGAGGCGATCGGGGCGCGCTGGACGCGCCTGGGGCGACCCGAAGGCTCGCTGGACGAGCGCAGGAAGCGGCTGGACACGTGCAGGCGAAAGCTGAAACGACCTGCGGGGCGGCGCGAGCGGAGAAGCGCAACCAGGGCGGTAAACGGCGGATCGCTGGCGTCTCGGGGCGAAGGGGGCCCCACGAGGCCGCTTCGTCGGGTAGACTCCTCGCCGCAAGCAGGAGCGCGGATGAGCATCACGCCCGGGATGATCGTGGGGGGAAAGTACCGGCTGGGGCAGCCGGTGTCGCGAGGCGGGATGGGATCCGTGTGGGCCGCGGAGCACCTCCAGCTCGGCTCCGCGGTCGCCCTGAAGTTCATGGATCCGTCGTTCGCCTCGTCGCCGGCGTTCCGGACGCGGTTCGAGCGCGAGGCGCGGGTGGCCGCGAGCCTCAAGACCCCGCACGTGGTCCACGTGTCCGACTACGGCATCGACGCCGCCGGGCCCTTCATCGCGATGGAGCTGCTCCACGGTGAAGACCTCCAGACCCGCCTGGAGCAGCGCAAGCGCCTGCCGATCCACGAGGTGAGCGTCCTGCTCGGGCAGCTCGGCAAGGCGCTGCGTCGCGCCCACGAGGTGGGCCTCATCCACCGTGATCTCAAGCCCCGCAACATCTTCCTCGCGCGTGTCGACGACGAGGAGGTGCTCAAGGTGCTCGACTTCGGCATCGCCAAGGACACCATGGGCCGCTCCGTGGCCGAGTCCACGAGCACCGGCGAGCTGATGGGCTCGCCGCACTACATGAGCCCCGAGCAGCTCCGTGCCGATCGTGATCTCGACGCGCGGAGCGATCTCTGGTCCGTGGGCGTGATCCTGTTCCGCTGCTTGACGGGGAGGCTGCCGTTCCCGGGGGACGTGCTCGGCACGGTCATGGCGCGGGTGCTGGTCGATCCGGTCCCGCAGGCGACGCAGATCGCCCCGGATCTGCCACCCGGTGTCGACGCCTTCTTCGCACGCTGCATGACCCGCGATCGCGAGCAGCGCTTCCAGAACATCCGCGAGCTGGTCGATGCGTTCGCGCAGCTCGCTGGCGGCGCACCCTTCGGGGTCACCACGGCGGGCGTCCAGATGAGCCCCTTCGCGAGCGCTGGTGGCTCGGGGGCTTACCCGGCCCAGGCGCCTGGTGTGCCGCCGGCTTCGGGGGGCTCGCTGGGCTCGGGCTCCTATCCGTCGGGTCCCCTCTCGGGAGCCGGCTCGTATCCGCAGGGCGCTGCGCACGGCGCACAGATGCCCTCGTCGGCGCCGAGACCGGGCTCCGGTGCCTATCCCGCGGTGGGCGCGGCCCAGGTGGGAGGTCCGGGGTTCGGAGCGTCTCCGCCGCGCGGATCGTTCCACAGCATGCCCGGCATGGGGGCTCCTGGAAGCGCAGCGCCCGGGATGCCACTGAACCTCGCCGCACCGATCCCGGTGGGCACCCCCGTGGGAACGCTGGCGTCGGGGGGGACGATCGACGTGTCCACCTTCTCCACGCTGGCCTCCGAGCAGGCCCGCAAGCGGAAGGCGATCTTCGCCATCGGGGGCGCTGCGATCGGACTGGTCGGGGTGATCGCCGCGGTCGCGCTGTCGGAAGGGCGCTCGGATGGTGCGCCGGAGGCACAAGCGGGTGAGGGAGCGCCCGTGTCGACGGCAGCCGTCGCGGAGCCCACGGTGAGCCCGGAGGCCGCGGCGGAGAAGGAAGCCCGGGAGAGAGCGGAAGCGGAGAAGGCAGCAGCCGAGGCCGAGAAGGACGCCGACGAGCGGAAGCTGGCCGAGAAGGTGTCGGATGACAACAAAAAGTCCGGCAGCAAGGAGAGCGGAGCCGCGCAGAAGACCGCGCCGACCAGCACGACGGCGGGCGGAAAGAGCACGCCAACGACCTCTTCTCCAGCGAACACGACGACCGCCACCAAAACCAAGCCGCCACCGACGAGCACGCCAGCGCCGGCCACGACCCGCCCGAAGTGGGGGTTCTGAGCGAGCGAACGTCGACGCCTCGACAGCTCTCTGCTCGCGGCGCCACAGCGATGATTCCTGTTCGTGGTCGTCGATGCGCGCTCGCCATCCGACCGCATCGGAGCGCCAGAGGACAGCGAGCACGTCGTGGCATTTCTGGTTGGCAGGGAAGGTCGTTCGAGGGGGCCGCGCGTTCCGGTGCGTGACTGCGAGCGTGGCGCCGAGCGCGCATCCACTTCACGCGGCCGTGAGCCCTGGCCGTGTGAACGACGCGCGGCGGTCGCGTGTTCCGACCGGAGCGACGTGGAGATGCCTCCTCGCCATCCCGTCCACGCTTCGTGAGCTGCCGTCCAGTGTCTCGATGACGACACCCACGCGACGGGCGTCGACGTCCATGGACATCCCGCGCCGCGCTGGGCGTGTGATCTCCCCGGGGAACCGTCGGGATCGCCGTGCGGACATGCGTCGAAGTATGCGGCGGACTGCACGCTCTCGTCTGGCGCGCACGTTGCTCTTCCGACCACGGGGAGGTGGTGATGTCGGTGGTGTTCGAGTTCATCGAGGCGCTGGAGCACGTGGAAGAGACCGGCGACGTCGAGCCCATGGCCCGGCTGTTCACGCCGGAAGCCGAGCTGAGCAACCTGACGATGCCGCACGTGGAGCGAGGTGTGGACGGCGTGCGTCGCTTCTGGGCCGCCTACCGCGGGACGTTCAAGGCCATCCGCTCGGAGTTCCGCTGTGTCGTCGAGGGCGAGCGGGCCTCGGCGCTGGAGTGGACCTCCCGGGCGAGGGCGTCCGACGGTGCGGAGGTGATGTGCAAGGGGGTGAGCATGCTGGAGCACGCGGGCGGGAAGATCCGCCGCTTCCAGACGTACATCGAGCCGCAGGTCACGAGGGCGCCAAGCAGCGCCGCCTGAGGACGATCGGAGACGCTCCAGCGCCGCACGGGCGCGCTGACTCGTTCACCTTGCTTTCGTCGATCCCTGACGACTCGACCCGCCCATGGCGCTCCGGCCATCGCAGGCCATCGAGCAGCGGGTGCTTTCAGAGATGCCTTCGAGGTGTCGTCTCGATCCACCTCATGCGGCATCGACAGAAATCGATCTGCTCTGATCGTTGCCAGTGCGGTCGTGCTTCGACGATCGAAGCGCGATCGATGTGAGCTTGCCGTCTAGGTCTGTCTGCGCTCTCGGCGCTACAGTCCACCAATGCTTGCAGCACCGTCCTCGCGCGGCTCGGCCCGTGCCTTCTCCGCCGCGGCGTTCTCGGCGTGGTCCGCCATCGCGCTCTCCACCTGCTCGCTCGGCATCGGCTGCGCTGAGCCTCGCACCCCTCAGCCACCCGGGTCCCCGGGCGAGGGGGGAGCCGAGAGCTGGTCGTTCGAGACCATCGAGACCCGCACGGAGACCGTGCTCGAAGAGGAGCGGACGATCGAGTTGATTCGCAGCCACCGGCCGGACGGGGGCCGCACGTACCTCCTCTACATCCATCCGAAGACGGTGGGGGCGCCACTCGTGGTGATGAACCAGCCGTACGCGGGCATCGACTGGACGGGCGAGGAGGTCGACGCGCGCTGGGCGGCGCTCGGGAACGGACTCCACCCGGACGCGGACGCGCCGGATTACGACGGCGACGACGTGATCGCGTACGAGGCGCAGCCCGTCGAGGTGGCGGCCCGGTCGTCTGCGCTCCACCTGCTGAACGGCTTCGCCGTCGTCCACGCTTACGGCCGGTTCTATGCGGGAGGATCGCTCGAAGACGACATCCTCGACGCCAGCGCGCCATACCACTTCGCGCTCTCCCGCAAGGACGACGTCGATGTGCGCCGCATGGCGAGCTTCGGTGGGAGCTGGGGCGGCATGATGGCGCTCTTCGGGGCCTCGCGCGCGCCGGCCGGGGTCACGATCCTGAGCGTGACGCCGCTCTCACCCCCGAGCGATTTCGCCGACGTCTGGACCTGGGCGCGCGTCCGTGGTCCCGCCGAGTACCCCGAGCCCGCACGGATCGAGGCGTTCTACTCGACGTACCTGCGGCGGGTCCTCGCGGCCACGGGCGGCGCAGCGCCGAGCGAGGATCCGGCGGCGTGGGCGCGCTACCAGCAGCCGGCCATCTGCGAAGGCCTGCGCGCGCTCGATGGGGGGACGCGCGTCCTCGTCCCGCACGACGAGTGGGACGTCCTCATCCCCTTCGGTGCGACGCCGGCGCTCGTCGCCGCGTGCCCGGAGCTGGTGCATGGCCTCTACTGGCCGCGTCAGGGAACCATCGACTACACGACGGCCGGCTTCGATCACGGAGCCTTCATGAACGAGCCCGGCTACCCCAGCGCCCTCACGCTCACCGATCTCGACATCGCCCTCGCCCTCACCCGCGACGATCAGCCAGCAGTGACGATCGCTGCCCCCGAGGCCGTCGCCTCGTTCCTCCAGGTCCTCCGCGCGGAGCAGCAAGCCGGGGGGGACGTCTCGTTCGCGACCGAGCCGCTCCGCAAGCTCTGCCACCCCCGCGCCGCGTACCTCGGCCCCGACGGCTCGAACGGCACAGGAGCGTCGCTGCTCTCGACGGTGCTGAACACCGTCTACGGAACGAGCACCACCGCGGCCGACGTCTGCGCGACCCTCGCCTCGGGGCTCCCCACGCCAGGCTGAGCGCGGGCTCGTGTCCTCCGTCTGGCGGCACGACCGCAGGGTGCGGTAGGCTCGCTCCGTGCCGAGACGGCGCCAGCGGAGCAGAAGGTCCTCGAGGGTCCGGCAGATCGTCCGGCTCCTCTCCTTGCTCGTGCTCGCGGTCTTCGTCAGCCAGTCCACGCTCGCCTTCGCCTTCCCTTGCTCTGGCGGCAGAAGTGGGCACGACGACCCGTGCTGCGACGACGACGCGGAAGACGCGGACGCCCCGGAAGGCGGCGGGCACGATGACGACCAGGGGGCCGATCACTCGCGTTGCCCTTGCCCGATCGACTGCGGTCCTTCCTGCGCTGGCAGCGCCCTGCGCGCGATCCCGCCCGCGGCCCTGGGGTTCGTGTTGCCGAGCCCCTTCGTCGAGAGCTGCCGCTGGTGCAGCGCGGAGCGCGGTCCGCCTCCGACGACGCCCGCCGAGATCCTCCACGTCCCGAGAGCCCACGCCTGACCTGGTGAGTGCGCTGCGCCCTCGTGGCGAGCGCTGCCCGTCCATCGGCTGCGGTGTCAGGCCTGCGTGCGCCTCCGTGCGTGCGTGAGGGCAGGCTGCGCGGCCGGACGTCGAGGCTTTGCGGCCGGCAGCCCTCGCCTGGAGCACGGCGCGCCATGGGACACGCCATGCGTCGCGATCCATGCGGCGCAGGGCGCGATCGCCCTGTCGTCACGCGTCCGGCTCTCCCGCGCGGAGTGGGTCTCCACCCCTCCCGCTGGCGAACGGGGCTGCGTCGCGCTGGGGCACTGGGATGGTTCGTCGACTGGAGCTGGATCATGAGCATTCGTCGTTTCTCGAAGCTGGTTTTCTTTCTTCCCCTCCTCCTTTGCAGCGCCGCCGCTTGCTCGAAGGAGGCCGGCCCGAAGGACGCTCCTGCGTCAGGAGCGCAGAGCGTCGCCGTGGCACCGGGCCACGCGCCCGCGGGAGTCAAACCCGGATCGCACGAGGACTGGTGTGGTGAGCACGGGGTCCCCGAATCGCAGTGCTCTCGCTGCAACCCCGAGCTGATCCCCGCCTTCAAGGCGACCGGGGACTGGTGTGCCGAGCATGGCCTGCCCGAGTCGCAGTGCCTCAAGTGCAACCCGAACCTGACCATCACCCGCCCGCCCAAGGGTTCGTGACATGAGACCGAGCGCATCGAGGCGCCGTGGCCTCGTCCTCGCCTTGATCGGTGGGCTTCTCCCTTCTGCCGCCTGCAGCCTCGTGCCCGGGGCGGGGGAGGGGGGCGAGCGCGCGCCTGCCGAGCAACGCGACGGGAAAGGCCGCGCGGCGCCCACCGAGGGCGTGATGTGTGCGGAGCACGGCGTGCTCGAAGCGCTCTGTACCCGGTGCAATCCCAGGCTCGCCGCCGTCTTCCAGGCCAGGGGGGACTGGTGCGCCGAGCACGCGCTGCCGGAGTCGATCTGCCCGATCTGCCACCCGGAGCGCGGCGGAAAGCCCGTGGTCGACGTGGCGCAGGATGGCGCGCCGGCCGATGGCACGAAGGTCCGCCTGAAGGACGCGGCGACCGTCGTCGCTGCCGGGATCGAGACCGTCAAGGCGGAGCTCCGCGAGGGGGCCGGGGGCGTCTCGACCACCGCCCACCTCGACTACGACGCGACCCGGCTCGCCCACCTCAACGCCCGCTCGCCGGGCGTGGTCCGGGCGCTCGCCGCGGACGTCGGCAGCCGGGTCGCGGCGGGGGATCCCCTGGTCGTCATCGACAGCCCGGAGGTCGGGGCCGATCGCGCCCGGCTCGAAACGGCGCGCGCGCGGGTGGCGATCGCCGAGCAGAACTTCCAGCGCCAGCTCGCCCTGGCCCCGGACGGCATCGCCTCGCAGAAGAGCGTGCTGGCCGCACGGCAGGAGCTGGACGACGCCAAGGGAGCCCGCGCCGCGCTCGCCGCGTCCCTGTCGGTGCTCGGGACGCCAGGCCGTGGCGCCGGGGGCTACACGCTCACGGCGCCCATCGCAGGCGTCGTCACCCAGCGCAACGCCACCATCGGCCGGCTCGTGAGCGCCGAGCAGATCCTCTACGAGATCGTGGACACCTCCGCCATGTGGGCGGAGCTGGACGTCCCCGAGATCGACCTGCCGCTCGTCGCTGCGGGCCAGCGCGTGCAGCTCACCCTCGACGGCCTGCCGGGGCGCACCTTCTCTGGCGCGATCACCTACGTCGCGCCCTGGCTCGATCCGCACACCCGCACGGCCAGGGCCCGCGTGCCGCTGGAGAACCCGGATGGGCTGCTCCGCGCCAACATGTACGGCGAGGCCCGCATCACCGCGGAGGCGCGGCAGGCCGTCCTGGTACCGCGCATGGCCATCCAGCGTGCGAAGGACGTCCGCCTCGCCTTCGTGCGGTTGAGCGCGCACGAGTTCGAGACCCGCCGCGTCGAGATCGGGATCAGCGACGGTCAGCGCGTCGAGGTCAAACGAGGCCTCCGCGCCGGGGAAGAGGTGGTCACCCAGGGCAGCTTCCTCCTCAAGACGGAGACCCTCAAAGGGAGCATCGGCGCAGGCTGCTGCGAGGCCGACTGATGCTGAGCCGCCTCATCACCTTCTCGCTCCGCCACCGCGCGCTGGTGATCCTGCTGTCGGTGGGCGTGATCGTGGCCGGCGTCCTCTCCTTCCGGCGGTTGCCGCTCGACGCCTTCCCCGACACGACCCCGGTGCAGGTGCAGATCAACACCGTGGCACCCGCCCTTTCCCCGCTGGAGATCGAGCGCCAGATCACCGCCCCGATCGAGCAGGTGATCGGCGGGCTCCCCCACCTCGCCGAGGTCCGCTCCCTCACCCGCTTCGGCCTGTCCCAGGTGACCGTCGTCTTCGACGATGGCACCGACATCTACCTCGCACGCCAGGTCCTCGCGGAGCGCCTCCAGGTGGTGGAGCTACCGCCGGGCATCGCGCGCCCCCAGCTCGGCCCGGTGGCGACGGGGCTGGGCGAGGTCCTGCACTACACCGTCGAAGGGGAGGGCAAGACCCTCGCCGAACTGCGCACGGTCCAGGACTGGATCATCCGTCCTCAGCTCCGCGCCGTGCGTGGCGTGGCCGAGGTGAACGCCTGGGGAGGAGACGAGCGCCAGATCCAGGTCGTGGTCGACCCGACGGTGCTGCTCGCTCGCAGCCTGACGCTGGCAGAGCTCATCGAGGCACTGGAGCGCAACAACGCGAACGTCGGCGGCGGCACCCTCGACGAGGCGGGCGCGTCGAGCTTGATCCAGGGCATCGGCCTCGTCACCCGCCCCGCCGAGCTGGAAGAGATCGTGGTGCGCACCGACGACGGCGTCCCCATCCGCGTCCGTGACGTCGCGAAGATCCGGGAAGGCCGCGAGATCCGCCGCGCGGGGGTGACCGCCGATGGGCAGGGAGAGGTCGTGCTCGGCCTCGGCTTCATGCGCATGGGCGAGAACGGCCGCGAGGTCACCCACCGCCTCAAGGTCCGCCTCGCCGAGATCGAAAAGACCCTCCCCGAAGGCGTCCGGATCCGCACCGCCTACGATCGCACCCACCTCGTCGACGACGTGCTGGTGACCGTGCGCCGCAACCTGCTCGAAGGCGCACTGCTCGTCGTGGCGGTGCTCTTCGCGTTCCTGGGTAACGTGCGCGCAGGGCTCATCGTGGCCGCCGCCATCCCCCTGTCCTTGCTCTTCGCCTTCAGCCTCATGCTCCAGGCGGGCATCGCCGGCAGCCTCATGAGCCTGGGCGCCCTCGACTTCGGCCTCGTCGTCGACAGCTCGGTCATCCTGGTCGAGAACGCGGCCCGGCGCCTCGGCGAGGCCGACGACGAGCGCAGCACGCTCGACATCGTGCGGGACGCCGCCCTGGAGGTCCGCAAGCCGACCCTGTTCGGAGAGCTGATCCTCCTCGTCGTCTACCTCCCGATCCTTTTCCTGGAGGGCATCGAGGGGAAACTCTTCCGGCCCATGGCGCTGACCGTCGTCTTCGCGCTGCTGGGCTCGATGGTGCTCTCCGTGACGCTCATGCCGGCGCTCGCGAGCCTCGTCCTCTCGCGCCGGACCGGGGAGCACGAGACCTTGCTCGTACGTCTCCTGAAGCGCGCCTACCGCCCCGTCCTCGCCACCGCGCTCCGGCACCGCGTGCTGGTGCTCGGCGGCGCCCTCCTCACCATCGCCGCGGGCGCTGGCCTCGCGATACGCCTCGGCGCCGAGTTCGTCCCCCGCCTCGGCGAGGGGGCCCTCGTGATCAACACCATCCGCCTCGCCGGGGTCTCGGCCGACGAGTCGATCCGTTACGGCAGCGCGATCGAGCGCACCCTCCTCACCGCCTTCCCCGACGAGATCGAGCGGGTGTGGACGCGGACCGGCACGCCCGAGGTCGCCACCGATCCCATGGGCCTCGAGGTTTCGGACGTCTTCGTCACCCTCACCCCGCGCGAAAGCTGGCGCCGCGCCACGACGCAGGAAGCGCTGGTGAAGGCGATGCAAGAGGTGCTCTCCCCCTTGCCGGGGATGCGCATGGTCTTCACCCAGCCCATCGAGATGCGCGTCAACGAGATGACCGCCGGCATCCGCGCCGACGTCGGCGTGAAGGTCTTCGGCGATGATCTGGAGGTGCTCGACGCGAAAACCCGCGAGATCGACCGCCTTCTCCGGACCCTCCCTGGCGCCGCGGACGTGACCACCGAGCAGCTCACGGGCCAGCCCGTCCTCCAGATCCAGGTCGATCGTGCTGCCATCGCCCGGCATGGCATCGCCGCGCGCGACGTGCTCGACGTCGTCGAGGCCCTCGGCACGCGGCAGGTCGGTGTACTCCAGGAAGGCGAGCGGCGCTTCCCCATCACCGTGCGTCTCGCCGATCGCTACCGGAGCGACCCCGAGAGTGTCGCCCGCATCCTCGTCAGCTCCCCGGGTGGCGACAGCATCCCCCTGGCGCGCCTCGCCCGGATCACCCAGGTCGAGGCCCCGGCCACCCTGCAACGCGAGTGGGGCAAGCGCCGCGTCGTCGTCCAGGCGAACACGCGGGGACGTGACGTCGCCGGCTTCGTCGAGGAGGCGCGGGCGGCGATCGAGCGCTCGGTCGACCTGCCCGAAGGCTACTATGTCCGCTTCGGGGGCCAGTTCGAGCACCTGGAGCGGGCGCAGCAGCGGCTCTTCCTCGTGGTTCCTCTCGCGCTCGCCCTCGTGTTCGCGCTGCTCTACGCCACGTACGGGAGCGCGCTGGAGGCGCTCCGCGTCTTCTCCGGAGTTCCCTTCGCGGCGGTGGGCGGCGTGGCTGCGCTCTGGATCCGCGGCCTCCCGTTCAGCGTCGCGGCGGGCGTCGGCTTCATCGCGCTCGCCGGGGTGAGCGTGCTGGGCGACATGGTGCTCGTCTCCACGATCCGACGTCTCCTCGCGCGTGGCGTGCCCCGGGAGGAAGCGATCCCGCTCGCCGCGGAGCAACGCCTCCGCCCCGTGCTGATGACCGCGCTGGTCGCCAGCCTCGGCTTCCTCCCCATGGCCCTCAGCACCGGCATCGGCGCCGAGGTGCAGCGACCCCTCGCCACCGTGGTCATCGGTGGCGTCCTCTCCTCGACCCTGCTGACGCTCCTGGTGCTGCCCGTGCTCTACGACCGGCTCGGGGCTCGACGCCCCCGCGCGCACCGCGCGGGGCCGCCGGTCACTCGTCCTCTTGTTCCACGATCATGAACGACCGGCCCACCATCCCGGAGCCGGTGGTCGACACGCCCCCGCGCGGGCCGATCCGCACCGTCATCAATGCCTGGCCCAGCCGCTCCGCGCGGACCCGGAGGAGCAGCGTGAGCGAAGGCTGCAGCGGCATCGGCTCACCGTAGGGCGCTCTGGCAGGGACGGCGAACCCGGCCTCCAGCGTGACCTCGGGCAGCTCGGCCCGCGCCACGCTTCCCCGGAGCACGCAGGGCGTGGACGTCGTCCCGTCCTCCAGGGCCACGGCCTCCACCGTCACGTACCGCTCGACGATCGCCGCACCACCGAGCTCGACCCACAGCCCGTTGGCCACCCCTCCATGGTTGTTCACCTGCAAGCGCAGCGTGGTCGTCGCGCCGATCCTCGCGCACCACCGCGTACTGTGATCTCCGGCCACGCCGATCGCTGGCGTCCCATCGACGCGCGGCAGCGCCGGTGGCGTCGGCGGCGCGGACGAGCGGCGGAAGTCGGGCATCTCGACCTCGCTGGCCACGAACCGCCCGTCCTTGCGCTCCCACCGCTCCAGCCGCCAGTTGTGCGGGCGCCGGTAGTGGCGATCGGTGCGCGCGAGCAGGTGCACCGACCCATCCGGCGTGGAGCCGCCATCGATCAGAAACCCGGGCTCCCTGGAGAAGCGCCGCGCGCTCAGGGCGGGCAGCGTCAGCGCCTGGATGTGATCGTCGCTGTGCGTCTGGCTGACCAGCGCCGTCTCCTCGTCCCACGCGAAGCCTGGCGACTCGGAGCCCCACGCCAGCTCCTCGCCGAACTGATGCCGGATGGCGCGCACCGTCCCCGCCTCGTCCACGAAGATGAACTCCGTGTGCCGGAGGTTCGCAACCAGCGTGATCAGCGCCCCGCTCGGCACCGGCAGCACGAACACCTCGAGATGCTCCCGATCGATCGGCACCCGCGCCGTGAGCCTCGGCTGAAGCGTCTTCGGATCGAGCACCGCCACGATCCCGCTGTAGGTCGTGCTGACCCCGATCCCGAAGCGGTTCGCCGACAGCCGCACCCCGCCGCGCCACCAGGGCCCCCACTCTCCGATGCTCTGCGCATTCAGCGCCAGCGGGTCGAAGGGAGGCATGTCGGTCTCCTGCTCGTCCTCGCTCCAGTCCTCGGGCCAGCCGCCGCCTTGACGCGGCGCCGCCGACGTCCACTCCAGCCGCGGCGCCTCCGTGATGCGCACCTCCTCCCCGAGCACCAGCCGATCTCCTTCGAGCTGGGCAGCGCGCAGCAGCATGCGGGAGCGCTTGCCTGGGGCCTCCTCGGCCGTCAGCGCCACGAGAGGTCCTCCGGGGGCCGCCGCGAAATCCACGACGCCCTTGGCTTCGCACGGAGCGACCGCCCCGCCCCCTTCGCCGTCGGTCCAGATCAGCGGGGTGTCCCGGTTCCGACGCAGGAGCGCGCGCTGGCCCTGAGCGTCGAGCATGACGAAGGAAGAGAGGAAGGGGGGATCCTGGTCGCGGCGGAGGCCCGACAGAGAGAAGCGGTACACGCTCGCCTCTCCGTCGATGCATCGCGCGACTCCCCAGCCTGTCGCGACCACAAACACGTTGCCGTCGGTCCAGAGGGCCATCGTGACGCCGTTTTAGTCAGCAACCGAGCGATGACGCCAGCGCCTTCGCCAGCCGGGACCGCTCCTGCGTCTGCCAGCGGATTGTGCCGCTGCCGTCGCTCGTGCCGCTTCCTCGAAGAGAAAGAGGACCGGGCGTGGTGAAAGCATGCGGAGGAGCACCCTCACCGGTATCCTCGCCAACTACCTCACCCGCGTCATGCGCGGTATATCCTGCGCCTGGTGCAGCGACCTCCTCGTCGACGACCCACCCACCCTGGAGAGTGCGCATGACCGCACCCACGCCGGTGCGTTCTCCGTTGCGCAGCGCGTGGCGACGCCTCCTGCCGGACAACTTCACCCTGGCGCTGCTCGGGACCGTCACCCTGGCTACGCTCCTGCCGTGCCGCGGTGAGGTCGCGCGGGGCTTCTCGCTGCTGACGGATCTCGCCATCGTCCTCTTGTTTTTCCTGCACGGAGCGAAGCTCTCTCGCGAAGCCATCCTCTCGGGCCTCGCGCATTACCGACTCCACCTCCTGGTGTTCGCGTCGACGTTCGTCCTCTTTCCCGCCCTGGGCCTGCTGACGGGCCTTCTCCCTTCCTCCTTGCTCGGGCCAGAGCTCGCGAGTGGCTTCCTCTTTCTCTGCCTCCTGCCTTCCACGGTGCAGTCCTCGATTGCCTTCACCTCCATGGCGGGCGGCAACGTCCCGGCGGCGGTGTGCAGCGCCTCGATCTCCAACGTGCTCGGCATCTTCATCACCCCCGTCCTCACGGGGGCCTTGCTCGGCGCGCAGGGGGCAGGTGTCTCGCTCGGCGCCATCCGCTCCATCCTGCTCCAGCTCCTCGCGCCGTTCGTGCTTGGCCATCTCCTGCGGCCGGTGATTGGCGCCTTCGTCGATCGCCACAAGAGCGTGCTCTCGCTCGTCGACCGCGGCTCGATCCTCCTCGTCGTGTACACGGCGTTCAGCGAGGCGGTCGTCGAGGGGCTGTGGCAGAAAGTCTCTGGCTTCGATCTCGCGGTCGTCCTCGCCGTGTCCGGGCTGATCCTTGCGCTGGCGCTCGCGGTCACCACCTGGGGCGCGCGGGCCCTCGGGTTCTCGCGCGAGGACGAGATTGCCATCGTATTCTGCGGCTCCAAGAAGAGCCTTGCATCGGGCGTCCCCATGGCCGGCGTGCTCTTCCCGGCCGCGACGGTGGGCGTGATGATCGTGCCCCTGATGCTCTTCCACCAGATCCAGCTCATGGTGTGCGCGGTGCTCGCGCGCCGCTACGCCGAGAAGCCGTCGTCGGAGGACGCGGAGAGGGTGGCGAGAGAGGGGACGCCTGGCTAGCATCCGCCGCGCTCCGCCGAGGTCATCCTGGTGTCCGTCATCACGCCCGAATTAGTCCGCCGCGCGACCGCGGGAGATCGCCCCACGGTGCGCGCGCTGGTGGACGCGCTGACGCCGGTCATCCAGGCGCGCGTGGCGCGGGTGCTCCTGCGCGCTGGCCGTGGCGTCCGCGGGCGCGACGTCCGGCAGGAGGTCGAGGACCTGACCCAGCACGTCTTCGAGCGGCTGTTCGCCGGGGGTGGTGCCGTCCTGCTCCAGTGGGACCCCGCGCGCGGCCTGTCGCTGCTCAACTACGTGGGTCTGCTCGCCGAGCGTGAAGCCGTGACCGTGCTGCGCAGCCGTCGCCGCAGCCCGTTCACCGAGGAGGCCACCGCGTGTGCGGACCTCGAGCAAGGGGGAGGGGAGGGCGACGGCGGCGCGCTCGAGGCGCGCGTTGCCTCCCGCGAGGCGCTCACGGCCCTGGTGCGGGCGATGAAGGAGCGCCTCAGCGAGCAGGGACTCCAGATGTTCACCTGGCTCCTCGTCGAGGAGCGGACCGTGGAGGACGTCTGCGCCCTCGCGGACATGTCGCCGGACGCCGTCTACGCCTGGCGCAGTCGTCTCACCCGGCTCGCGCGCGCCCTGGGAGAGGAAATCCTGTCAGACGGCGGCACGCCGTCGCGTAAACCCGTGGAGAAGGCCCGTGAAGGACGATGAGCTGCTGCGGGCGCTGAGCCGCGCCGCCCGCGAGGACGATCCGCTCGTCGATCCTCGCTGGGACGAGCTCGCCGCCGACCGCCTGTCCGAGGAGGACCGGGAAGCCCTGGAAGCGCTCGCGCGACAGGACCCGGAGGCGCAGGAGGCTCTGAAGGCGTTCGCCCCGCTCGGGGAGGACGTGCGCGCGGCGACCGTCGAGCGTGCCCTGGCCGCGCTCACGCATTCGACGGGCGTCGATGCCCCGGAAGCATCGAAGGAAGAGGGGCCAGACAGCGCCCGCGTGGTGCGGCTTCAGGGGAGGCGACGCTCGCTCATGACCTGGGTCATGGCCGCGTCCCTCGCTGCGGCCGTGGCTGCGGTGTGGGGGCTGGGTCGCTTCGGCACGACGGCAGGCGTCCCCCTGTACGAGCTGACGGTGGTCGGGGGGGAGCAAAGCACACGCAGCGCGCCGCGAGCCCCAGGCGAGGAGCCCCCTCAGCTCGGCTCGGGTTCTCGCCTCGAGTTGCTCCTCCGGCCAGCGGAGCCAGCCCATGAGTCCGTGGCGGTGCGCGCCTTCCTGGCGACCCGTGGTGCGGCTTCGCTGTCGGAGGTGCGTCGGTGGGAGCCTCCGGTGGAGATCTCTCCCGAGGGCGCCGTGCGCATCGCGGGCACGCGGGAAGCGCTCTTCCCCGACCTTCCTGCTGGAGAGATCACGGTGCTTCTCGTGGTGGGCGCGGAGGGGAAGCTGCCAGAAGATGCGGCGGCCGCCCTGCGCGCGGAGCGTGAGGAGGACCAGAGAGCGCACGCTCCCTTCCGGGTGCTGCGCGTGCGCCTGCGTCTCGACGACGGAGGCCGGCAAGCACCGTGAGGCGTGGGATGCGCTTCGGGTTTCTCTTTCTCCTGACCACCCTCCTCGCCGCCACCGCTGCTTGCCATGATCCAGCGCCCCTCGTGGAGGGCGCTGGCGTGTCGCTCACCGTCGAGGCCTCTGGCTGCAGCGCGGTACGGCTCGACGTGCGGCACGACGGCCCGCTCTGCGAGATCCCTCGCAGCGGTCTGCTGCGGCTCTGGATCGCCACGGACGCCGACGCATCCCTCCACCTTGCCCTCGACGCGCGCCCGGTGCTGCTCCCGCTCGGCCTTCCCGCGCGTGACGGTGTGCGCCGCTTCGTCCCCATCCCCGATGCGGCACGCTCCCTCCGCGTGACCGCGAAGCGCGGTGCATCCGAGCGCGTGCGCGAGATCCTCCTCGCCCCCCGCGTCCTGCCGCCTGCCCTCGACGAGGCCGAGGCCTTCCGCCGAGAAGGTCGGCTCGACGATGCCGAGAAGCACCTCGCCCTCGTCGCTGACGACCCTCATCCCGCCGTGCGCGCGGCCGTGACCGGCAAGCGGGCGCGCATCGCACGGAGCCGTGGTGACATCGACCGTGCCGTGGCGCTCCTGCGCGATGCCGTGCGCCTGGACCGGGAGGCCGGGCGCGTCTCCGACGAGCTGAACGACCGCTTCGCCCTCGCGTACACCCTGCTCTACCAGGGGCGCCGCTTCCCCGAGGCGCGCGAGGCGCTCGACGGCCTCGACGACCTCCTCCAGCTCTCCCCCGATGGCCGCGCCACCGCCGCCTACTACCGCGGTCTCCTCGCCTACGAGACCGGCGATCTCCGCGCAGCCCTCCGCCTCTTCCGAGCCTCCGCCGAGGATGCCGAGCGCCTCGGCCTCGACGACCATCGCATCGACGTCCTCCAGCCCTGGGCCACCACCCTCTCTCTGCTGGGCCGTCACGCAGAAGCCATGCGCCTTCTGCGCCAGGCCGAGCACGCCCTCGGCCCCGGAGGCAGCCCTTGTCGCAGAGCCCATCTCGCCAACGATCGCGGCTGGATCGCTCTCCGCGCCGTCAGCGCGCTCGAACGAGGGGACGAAGACCCACTTCCCCCGCTCGAAGAGGCCCTCGCCCTGTACCGAGAGGCCTGCCCCGAGCCCGCCGATCTCGCCAACGTGCGAACCAACCTCGCCCTCGCCGCGCTCGAACGCGGCGCACCGGACGACGCCCTCCGCCACCTCGACCAGGCCCGCGCACTCACACCCGATGCCGATCCCAGACTCCGTGTCTGGTGGCTCCTCCTCGAAGCCCGCATCGCCCTCGCCCAGGCCCGCACCACCGAAGCCCTCGCCGCCTACGAACGACTCGTCCACATCGCCGACGGCGCCCTGCTCCCCGCGGCGGCGCTCCAGGCCGCTCTGGGCCGGGCCCAGGTGTTCGAGGCCCTCCATCGCCCGGACGACGCCCGTCTCGCTCACGCCGAGGCCGAGGACCGCATCGAGGACGCCAGCCTGCTCGTCCCCCTCGGCGAAGGCCGCGAGACCTTCCTCGCGGGCCACGAGCTGGGCGCACGCCAGCGCATCGACTTCCTCGTCCGCCACGCCCGCGCCCTCGACGCCCACGGCCATGACCCTGCTGGCGCGCAGGCGGTGCTCCGGGAAGCTGCCGAAGCCGCACGCCGGAGCCGCGCTCGCCTTCTTCGCGCCCTGCGCTGGGCCGATCGCCTCGGCGCACTTCCCCCGGACGAGCGTGCCCGATGGGATACCGCTGTCGCGCGCTACCGCCGCGAGCGCGCCCACCTCGACGAAGCCGCCGCGAACGACTGGAAGCTTTCCAGCGCGCACCTCGCCGAGACCGTGGCTGCACGGCGCCTGACGCACGGCGCGCTACGAGAAGCCCTCGACGAGGCCCTCTCCCGCCTCGGCGCCGAGCCCACCCATCCCCGCGACGCGGAGTCCACCCATCTTCGCGGTGCCGAGCCGAACACCCGGTCTGGCGCACTCCCCCAGCCGACCTCGGACGAAGTCCAGCTCGTCTACCACCCTGTCCGCGAAGGCTGGGTCGGCTTCGCGATCACCCCCGAGCGCGTGCAGGTCCATCCGCTCGGCCCCATCGACCTGCGCGCCCCGCTCGACGCCCTTGCAGCGCAGCTTCTCACGCCCTTTCGCGAACGCCTCCAGCATGCCCGGCGCGTGCGCGTCGCGCCCTTCGGCCCCCTGGAGCACCTCGATCTGCACACCCTGCCCTGGGAGGGAGCGCCCCTCATCGAACACCTCCCCATCGTCTACGGCCTCGACCTCTCCCGTCCTCCCTCGCCCCTTGGCCCCCTCGCACCCGAGACGCAGCCCACGGCACCCCCCGCGCCACCTCCCCCTGCGCAACCTCCGGGCAGCGTGGTGATCGTGGCCGACCCTCGAGGCGACCTCCCGGCCGCCCGCCGCGAAGCCCAGACGACGCTCGCAGCCCTCGCCCCCCAGGATGCTCGTGCGCGCCCCCTCCTGCTCCAGGGTCCCGACGCCACCCACCTCGCCGTCCGCGAAGCCCTCGAAGCCCAGGACCTCTCCCTCTTCCACTACGCCGGCCACGGCATCTACCAGGGCCTCGACGCCTGGGAGAGCGGCCTCCCCCTCGCCCAGGGAGGATGGCTCACCCTCGCCGACATCATGACCCTCCGCCGCGCCCCCCGCCGCGTCATCCTCTCCGCCTGCGAAACCGCGCGCAGCCACGGCGAGCATGCCGCTGCTGGCCTCGGACTCGCCCAGGCCTTCGCCGTCGCGGGCTCCACCGAGATCCTTGCGGCCATGCGCCCCGTCGACGACCACCTCACCGAGCGCCTGATGGGCGCCGTCCACACCGCCCTCGCCTCCGACCCGACCCTGGATCTCGCCGCTGCCCTCCGCCTCGCCCACCTCTCCTTGCGCACCGACCCATCGAGCGCGCACCTCGCGAGCTTCCGCGTCCTCGTCCCGTGAACATCGCCGCCCGGTGGTCATCGCCGCCCGGTGAACATCGCCGCCTGGGTGAACATCGCCGTCGCCCGAGCGCCCTCGGCGCATCTCCTGTCAAACGCGCCCTCCTCGGATCGTAGACCGCATCGCCAGCCTCACCCCCGAGCGCCGGCCTTCCGGAGCAGATCATGGAGCACCTCCCCCCGACCCCGATCCTCGCCTGCGCCCTCGCCGGCCTCCTGACCGCAGCGTGTAGCGAACTCCACGAACCCGAGCCCCCGCCCGATCCCACCGCCGAACCGGGCACCCTCACCCTCACCGGCGCGCATCCCCTGGCGAGCACGACGGGCCCCCTCGGCTGCACGGGACGCCGCTGGATCGCCCACATCCCGCCACCTGGCACCTGCCCCGCACCACCCCTGGGCTGGATCATGGCCCCCCTCTTCGGCGCCGCCGCGCCACCAGGGCTCTCCTCGCTCTGCCTCTACGACCACGCCGGCCTCCCTGGCCCTGTCCCACCGCAGCCCATCACCGCCCTCCACACCGCGCTCACGACCCAGGGAGCGACCGCGATCGAAGAAGACTGCGTGGTCGTCGAACCCCTCGCCGGCCAGCTCCAGGCGGCCTCACGCCCCTGGTTGCACGACCAGCTCCTCGCCCAGCTCGACGCCAGCGGCCCGCTCCCGCAAGGCGGCACCCCCTCTCCCGTTGCCATCGCCGTCGCCGACACCTCCCCCGACGCCCGACCCGATGGCGTGACGGGCAGCATCCCGCGCGGACGACTGGACCACGGCTACACCATGGCCTGGCTCGCGCGCGACCTCGCGTGCCCTGCCGGCGGCCCCTGCACCGCCTACCTCAGCACCCAGCTCGCCCTCCCGCACATCGACAACGCCACCGTCGACCTCGCCCAGGGCGGCTACTTCGGGACCCGTGGCCAGCTCGCCCAGGCCATCCACCGCGCCGTCGACGCCTGGAAAGCCGCCTACCCGGCGCAGCGCCGCCTCGTCATCAACCTCAGCGTCGGCTGGGAACCCGACGCTGGCTGTGGCGATCCGAGCGCCCCCGAACTCTTGCCGCTCCCCGAGCGCGCGGTCCTCCTCGCCCTCCAGCATGCCGCTTGCCACGGTGCGCTCCTCATCGCCGCCGCCGGCAACGATCCAGGCGGCCCCGAACCCCACTACCCGGCAGGCACCCCGATGCCGTCTGGCCCCACCTGTCCTGCCGCCTGGTCCGTGGAGCCCGCACCCTCGTCCAGCCGGTGCACCGACCTCGAAGGCACAGGCTACGCCACCCCCTTCAGCGCCCTTCCGCTCCGCTACACACCACCGTCGCCCCCTGAAGCCCCTGGCGCACCGATCGACGACGCCCTCCTGTTCGCCGTGGGTGGCGTCGACCACGCCGATCGACCCATCGTGCGCGCCCGCCCTGAAGGCAACCCGCGCCTTGCCGCCCTGGCCTTGCATGGCACCGCAGGACAGCCCGGCCTCTCCCTCCCTGCACCGCTCACCGGCACCTCCGTCGCTGCTGCGGCCGTCAGCGGAATCGCCGCTGCGACCTGGGCTTACCGCCCCGACCTCACCGCCACCGAGATCATGGACCTCGTCTACCGCGCCGGCCCGATCCTCTCGCGCAAGGCCGACTTCCACGCCTCCGGCGTCTCCGATCTCGTCCGTCGCGTCACCCGCTGCCGCGCGCTCGCCGCCGCGTGTCCTCCTGGCGGTGGCACCTCCACCTGCCCACCCACTGGCGTCCCTTGCGCCTCCTTCCCACCGCCGCAACCTGCGCAGAACCCCTCCTGGACCCCATCCTTGCTGAGCGCTCTCGCGACAGACCTCGCCACCGCGCCCCCCTTGTTCGGTCCTCACACCCGGCTCGACGTTCTCCCCGAACCCCGACGCTACCGCAGCCTTGCCGCAGCGCCGTGGGTCCACCCTCAGCCCGAGCGCCCCCCTTGTGGTGCCTGCATCTTCCAGCCCTCGAACGGCAGCCTCTACATCGAGATCGCCTCCGACTACCCCCAGCGCCGCGTCCTCACCCAGACGACCCTCACCCTCACCGGACCGGAATTCCTCGGCCAGCGCCCGCGCACCGTCTCGTACGCCCTCGTCCCTCTCCGCCAGATCCGCGCCTCGACCGAGCCCTTCTCGATCATGGACATCGCCTGGTCCAGCGACCTCTCCTCGGTCCAGTCCGCCTCCATCGCCTGGGTCGTGACCGACACCGAGACCGACGAGACCAGCTCCGTCACCGAGCAGATCCTGATCCGACGCTGAGCAAGCATCCCGTCTGGCCTCCCCTCGCTGTCGGGCGGAACTCCCGCCCCTTGCGTCGCTGGCCCCGTGCTCCGTTCCGGCAGGCGGCTTCGTTCAGCCGAGGAGTGCTCTCGCTCGGCAAACGCGAGCCTCGCCACGGCCAGGCTGCGGGTCGCGTTTCTCTTTGCGGGTCACGCAGCAGGTGGGGCCCTGATCTGGACCGGGGTCGATGCCGAAGGGATCAGGGCGAGGGATCAGGGCGGGTGATGCAGAACGTTGCACCGCGTCGGAAACGCGTCGAGTTCGTCAAAGCGTCGAGTTCGTTGCGCCGTGAGACCCCGCCGATGGGAAGACCGGCGTGCCCTTGGCGCTCCTGACCCGATGCCTCCATGCATCAGAGTGGCGAGAGGGGCGGCTCGATCACCGCACCGAATTCACAGCCGCACTGCCCGCTCGCGCAGAGCCTGCGGAGCTCCTTCAGCACCGCTTGCTGCGAGGGGAGGCAGCCCGTCCCACCGTCGAAGCCGCTGGGGGGAGGGAGCTGCGTGTTCTTCAGGTAGAAGGGGCACGCGCAGCCCGGGCATGCGCTCTGATCGTGCCAGTAGCAGGTGCCGAAGCGCTGCGGATTGCTCGAACGGGCCAGGAGTTCCGCGTCCGTGAGTCCGGCACAGGACTCCGTGACCGGGCAGCAGTGCGACGCACTGTCGCAGAGCGCCTCGATGGACTCCTCGGTGCGCACGGCTCCCTCTTCCTCGTCCAGGATCGGCGGCGACTCCTGCACGCAAGCCGTCAACCCTGCCAGGGTGAACGCGAAGAGCGCCGGGAGACCGCGGAATGGCGAAATCTTCATGGAACTGTCCCTTCTTCGCGCACGGGCTCGGAACGCACCGCGCGCGGGATGCATGTGTGATCTGGTCACGCCAGCGATCGACGCTCACGAGCGCGCCCGCGCCCTGGAGATCGTCACCGGCTCCAGGGTCTACGAGCGTCCGCAGCTCCATCTGACAAGCGAATGACGAAATCGATCTCCGCTCGTCCGGGCGGCGAATTCGGTATCGATCTCCGCTCGTCCGGGCGGCGAGCCCGGTCGTCGAAAGGCTGGTGGCAGGAGCGTCAGGGCTCCTGGGTCACGGGGATGATCGCCTCCAGCGCGCCGTGCAGCGCTGCGCTCGCGGGCGCACTCCAGGACGTGTCGAGCACCCCGTAGGTCTCCTCGGCGCCGAACGTCCGCCCCGTCCCTCGCGCCTGGGTCCCGTTGAGCGCCCAGTACGCCCAGTCGATGTCGGCTTCGATCAGGTACTGCCGGATCGACGAGAACCAGAACCCCTGACCCGTCGTGTCGGTCACGCAAGTCGCGCTGGTGTGGCACGTCCCGAACTCACTCACCCACACGGGCGCCGTGTAGGGCTGGTTCTGCACCAGCAGGTAGCCCCAGGCGTCGCCGAGCGTCGCCTTCAGATCCTGGTAGCTGGCGAGGCCATTGTGGAACCAGGCGTAGTCGTGGGCCGCATACACGAGCCGATTCTCGACGGCGAGCTGGATGGGGAGGGTGTACGGACCGCTCAGATCGGCCCCGTAGTTCAGCCCTTGCACCACGATCAGGAGGTCCGGGTCGACGCCGAGCACCGCGTTCCCGCCCCGCTCTGCGGCTGCATGCCAGTCGGTCGCTGGATCACCCCCACCCCAGACCGGCGTCACCCCGTTCGCAGGCCGAGGCTCGTTGCGCAGCTCCGCGGCCACCACCGCCGGCTGGTTCCGGTACCGCGTGACCATGCCCCGCCAGTCGGCGAGCCAGCTCGCCTCCGGGTAACCGTTCGTGTACCAGAGCCCGTTCCCGTCCGTGTCGCTGCAGCACCAGTCTGCGTCGCTCACGTGGTTGTCCAGGATCACGACCAGCCCCTCGTGCGCCAGCGCCTCGATGACCGCGTCGAACACCTCCAGCGCGCGCCGCCCCTCGAGATCGGGGTTCGCCGCGATCACCCCGTCGCTCACCACCGGGTTCAGCTCGAACATCTCGTTCGACCACGGGAGCCGCACGGAGTTGAACCCCATCGTCCGCACCTGCTTCGCGATCGCGCTGCGGTGCGCGCGCTCCAGCCCCGCGGGCACGTAGTCCATCTCCTCGGCCCCGTACCAGCTCACGCTGGCCAGCTTGAACCGCTGCCCGTTGGCGTCGAGGATCCAGCGCCCGCTGGTGCGCAGAGGCAGCGCGGGGAGCGGCACGGGCTCGTCCATCCCCCCGCTCCCTCCTTGACCGCCGCCGGCACCTCCCTCACCGCCGCTCCCTCCACTGCCCGGGCCGCCCGAGCTGCTGCTGGAGGTCGACTCCGAGGCACTCCCGGGCTGGGTCCCTGCTGCGCAGGCACACAGCGCGAGAGCCAGAGCAAAGGACGCAAACTGCTTCATGCCGCGGAGGCTACGCGAACCCGAGAGGCGTGACGACCCGACTTCAAGGCCCCTGGTTGGGCGGGATGACCCGACTTCAAGGCCCCTGGTTGGGCGGGATGAGGAGCTGGAGCTGCACCAGCAGATCCAGACTGGCGGGCGCCCTCCAGAACGTGTCGAGCAAGCCGTTCGTGTCCTCCTCACCGAACGTCCCCTCCATCCCCCTCGCTTGCGTCCCATTGAGCGCCCAGTACCCCCAGTCGACGTCGTTCTGGCTCAGGTACACGAGGAGCGACTGGAACCAGAGCCCCCGACCGCTCTCGTCGTTCACGCAGGTGACGCTCGTGTGGCAGGTGCTGAACTCGTTCATCCAGATCGGGGCTTTGTTGGGCTGGTCGTACGCCAGCAGGTGCCCCCAGTGGTCCTCGAGTGGACCTGTCAGATCCTCGGGCGTGTTCACCCCGGGGTAGAATCGCTGGTCGTCGTGCACCGCGTACACGAGCCGGTTCTCGACCGCGAGCTGGACGGGCAACGTGCCCGCGGCTCTCAGATCACTTGCGCCGTCCAGCGCTTGCACGACGACCAGGAGATCCGGGTTGATCTCGAGCACGGCGTTCCCGCCGCGCTGCACCGCGGCATGCCAGTCGGTCGCCGGGTCCCCTCCGCCCCAGACCGGGGTCACGCCGTTCGCGGGCCGAAGCGCGTTGCGCAGCTCCGCGGCCACCACCGCCGGCTGGTCCAGGTAGCGGGTCACGATCGCCCTCCAGCTCGCGAGCCAGCGCTCCTCGGTGTACGTGCTCGTGTACCAGAGCCCGTTGCCGTCCGTCTCGTCGCAGCAGGCGTCGGTGTCGCTCGAATGGTTGTCCAGGATGACCACGAGTCCCTCGGCGGCCAGCGCCTCGATGACCGCATCGAGCACCTCGAGCGCGCGTCGTCCGCCGAGATCGAGGTTCGCCGCGATCACCTCATCGCCCACCACCGGGTCCGTCTCGACCAGCTCGTTGGACCAGGGCAGGCGTACGGAGTTGACCCCCATCCTCCGGATTCGCCGGGCGATGTCCGAACGGTGAGCGCGCTCCAGCCCGGCGGGCACGTGATCTCGCTTCTCGGCCCCGTACCAGTTCACGCTGGCCAGCTTGAACCGCGTCCCGTCGCCATCGAGGATCCAGCGTCCCAGGATGCGCAGGGGGAGGGCGGGGAGCTCCCCTGGACGACCGACGTCACCACCGCTCCCGCCCACCCCGGGGTTGCCGCCGATGGCACCACCTCCTGGAGGGTCCTCCATCTGGCCGCCGCAGGCGCAGAGCGCGAGACCCAGGGCGAAGAAGACGAGCTGCTTCATCCCTCCACGCTAGGCGAGGTGCCTCCGAGCGCACCATCCGCCCGACCCGCCGGAACCGTGCGTCTCGACCTCTCCTGGCGTCAGTCTCCCTCCTGCACCCCTCCACCTACACGCCTCCACGCTGGCGCGTCTTCCTGTCCCCTCCACCCCGGCGCTGGCCCGCCATGTTCCCGCGGATCGGCCCGGCAAAAGTGCCCAGCGCGCCCCCGGCTCTGATATGTCCAGTCCATGACGCGGAATCTCGCCTTCGTCCCTGTTCTCGGCGCGTCCCTGGTGCTCGCGACGCTGGTGACGGCGCAGCCAGCATCCGCGCTCGTCACCCAGCCCAACGGCGTCGTGATGCCCGTCGACTCGAACAACGGCGAGACGCAGCTCTACACGCTGTTCGCCAACCGAGGCGAGGCCATCGACTACCAGCAGGACGGCACCACCTCCCCGTCCACCTTCTCGCCCCTGTGCGAGTTCAGGGCGACCTTCGTCCTCAAGCAGTCCAGCTCCACCCTCGGCGTCGGCTGGTACAACGCCGACCCGGCGGCGACGATGCCGCCGGCCCTCGCCGACATCCACGTCATCGTCCCCGCCAACGCACCGGTGAACACCGTGATCACCGCGGCCGACATCCGTAACAGCCCGGCTTACGCGGGCGGCGAGATCGGCTTCGCCCTCGTCGGCGGCCAGACGCACTACTCCGAGCCCAAGTGGAACCCCATCTGCACGGGCTGCAACCCACCCGGCCCCTGGATCACCGCCGTCATCTACCACTCCGTCGTCACCCCGAACGCCTACTACCTCGCCTTCGAAGACGGCAACGTCGGCAACACCCCGAACAGCTTCAACAACGATGGCGACTACAACGACTACGTCTACTTCTTCGAGGGCCTCACCTGCTCCGACGGCGGCGAGCCCTGCGACACCGGCCTGCTCGGCGTGTGCGCCCAGGGGGTGACCCAGTGTGCCGCTGGCGGCGTGGTGTGCGCGCCGCTCGTGCCGGCCGGTGCCGAGGTCTGCGACGGCATCGACAACGACTGCGACGGCCTCGTCGACCAGGGCGACCTCTGCCAGCAGGGCTACGTCTGCGACAAGGGCACCTGCGTGCAAGCGTGCGGCACCGGCGAGTTCGTGTGCTTCGACGGCAAGGTCTGCGACGCGAACGGCTTCTGCGTCGAACCCTCCTGCGCGAACGTGAACTGCCCCGCGGGCGAGGTCTGCACCGCCGGCACCTGCAAAGCCCCCTGCGACGGCGTGGTCTGCCCGCACCCGACCGTGTGCCGCGTCGGCGTCTGCGTCGACCCCTGCGCCAACGTGATGTGTGAAGACGGCCAGGTCTGCGACGGCGGCGTCTGCAAGTCGAGCTGCGCGTGCGCCCCCTGCGCCACCGGCCTCGCCTGCGAGACCCAGGGCGGCCTCTGCATGGAAGAGGCTTGCCTCACCGTCACCTGCCAGCCCGGCACCCACTGCGTCGCCGGCACCTGCATCGACTCCTGCGACGGCGCCGTCTGCCCCACCGGCCAGATCTGCGAACAGGGCGCCTGCGTGGAAGACCCCTCGGCCGGCGTCGGCGGCGCTGGCGGCAACTCCACGGGCTCCGGCATCGGCGTCGGCGGCTCTTCCCAGAGCAACGGCGGCGCCGGTGGCGTCGGCGGCGACGGCGGCACATCGAGCGGCGGCAACGGCAGCGCGGGTGAAGAGAGCGGCTGCGGCTGCCGCGCGGCCGGCGCGCAAGAAGCCGCGGGCCTCGGCAGCGTCGGCTTGCTGGCCCTGGGCCTCCTCGGCCTGCGCCGTCGGCCTCGTCGTCGCACGACCAACCCGACGACACCGACGCTCTGATCTCGACCTCGCGTCGACAGCATCGCCCTACCTCCAAGAGCACCGACCAACCCCGGACCGAGCCTGCCAGAGAGCCGCGAGCCCGCCGAGGCACGAGGGCAAAAGCGTGGTCTCGCCCGCTGGAGCCCGACGAACGCTGGCGGACACCACCGTGCTCCAGCTCGGCGCTGGAACGGGTCGAGAGGTGCTCCAGATCATCCGAGGAACACGTCGTCACCCTGAAGGAGGAAGGTCGACCTCCCGAAGGAGGACTTCGACGTCCCGGAGGCTGACCGCGACGTCCGGGAGGCCGACTGCAACATCCCGGAGGCCGAGTGCAACGTCCCGGAGGCCGAGTGCATCGTCCCGGAGGCTGACCGCGACGTCCGGGAGGCCGAGTGCAACGTCCCGGAGGCTGACTGCAACGTCCCGGAGGCCGACTGCCATGTCCCGGAGGCCGACTGCCATGTCCCGGGAGGCCGATGGCCATGTCCCGGGAGGCCGATGGCCACGTCCCGGAGGCCGACTGCCACGCCCCGGAGGCCGACTGCCATGTCCCGGGAGGCCGACTGCCACGCCCCGGAGGCCGACTGCCATGTCCCGGGAGGCCGACTGCCACGCCCCGGAGGCCGACTGCCATGTCCCGGGAGGCTGACTGCCACGCCCCGGAGGCTGACTGCCACGCCCCGGAGGTCGACTGCCACGCCCCGGAGCCCGACAGCAACGTCTCGGAGCCCGACAGCAACGTCTCGGAGCCCGACAGCAACGTCTCGGAGCCCGACAGCAACGCCCGGAAGGCTAAAGGGCAGGGCAAGGCTGCTGCGTACAGGTGAGGGGAAGTGTGGGGGCCGAAGCCTTCAGGCCGTCACCCCGATCCTCCCGCCCACTGCACGGACTGCCTGACCCACTGCACGGACTGCCTGAACCGCGGCGAGCCTCCTCGACCGCAGACGCAAAGAGGTGCCCGCGCGACGCCCAGCGGGAAGCCTCGGCGCCGCATTGCCGGGGGAAAGAGCCCCGATGACGATTTCGTCACGTCGACCGATGAGTTTCACGCCCACCCGGGGTCCATGGAGCAACGAGCGTGAACACGGGGGGAACGGGGCGCGGAAGTCCTGGAACCCGGCTCACCACCACGAACATCGACCCCCAGCAAGGACGACCACCATGCAAACGAAAATCCAGCGCATCAGCCCCTGCCTCTGGTTCGACCGCCAGGCCGAAGAAGCCGTGGCACTCTACACCTCGATCTTCCCCAACTCCCACATCGGCACCATCACCCGCCACGGCAAGGAGAGCGCGGAGATCTCGGGCATTCCGGAGGGCACCGTGCTCGCCATCGACTTCCAGCTCGACGGCGTCGACTTCGCCGCCATCAACGGCGGCCCCATCTTCAAGTTCACCGAAGCGATCTCCCTGGTCATCAAGTGCGACACCCAGGCCGAGGTCGACCACTACTGGACGCGTCTCTCCGAGGGCGGCGACGAGAAGGCCCAGCAGTGCGGCTGGCTGAAGGACCGCTACGGCCTCTCCTGGCAGGTCACGCCCGTCGTCCTCTACCAGCTCCTGAGCGACCCCGACCCGGCCCGGGCCACCCGCGCCTCGGCCGCGATGATGCAGATGAAGAAGCTCGACATCGCCGCCTTGCTGAAGGCAGCGGACGGCTGAACCGAGAGAACTCGGCCCTCCGGACCCTCGTTGGACGCTCCAGTCCCCTTCCTGAAGGGGCTTGCGCCGCGCGGCCAGGGGCCAGCCCGACGTGCCGACCCAGGAACCCCGCCCGACCCCCGCACCGCGCCACCCCTCGACCCAGGGGTGACGACCTGTACTAGAGTGCGCCGCCATGAGCCGCCTGCTTCCCCTCCTCCTCGCCGTCCCGGCGCTCCTCTCGGCCGCTTGTGGAAGCTCCGAGACCCCCCCGAAGGAGCCGCTCGGCGCCATGCCGGAGGCCTCCACCACCGCCAAGCCCGAGTGGCTCCCCTTCCGCATCCGCGCGGGCAAGCCGGTCGAGTCCGACCCGAAGGAGAAGCACCTCACCGAGCTGCGCCAGCTCACCTTCGGTGGTGAGAACGCCGAAGCCTACTGGTCGCCGGACAGCCGCAAGCTCATCCTCCAGTCGACCCGCGGCAACGACGAGTGCGACCAGATCTACCTCCTGGATCTCGGCACCGGCGAGACGAACCGCGTCTCCAACGGCCAGGGCAAGACCACCTGCAGCTACTTCTTCTACCCGGGCGACAAGGGACCGGAGAAGGTCCTCTTCGCCTCCTCCCACGAGCACAGCCCCGCCTGCCCCCCCAAGCCCGACCGGTCCCAGGGCTACGTCTGGCCCCTCGACGAGTTCGACATCTACACCGCGAACCCCGACGGCACCGACATCAAGCCCTTCATCACGGGCAAGGGCTACGACGCCGAGGCCACCATCGCCTTCGACGGCTCGCGCATCGTCTTCACCAGCACGCGTGACGGCGACCTCGACCTGTACACCTCGAACCTCGACGGCACCGACATCAAGCGCATCACGACCACCCCGGGCTACGACGGTGGCGCCTTCTTCTCCCCCGACTCCACCAAGCTCGTCTGGCGCGCCAGCCGGCCCGAGGGCGCGGAGCTGGAGGAGTACAAGGCCCTCCTCGCCAAGGGCATGGTCCGCCCGAGCAAGCTGGAGATCGTCGTCGCCTCGGCGGACGGCGCCAACCCCCGGACCATCACCAAGAACGGCCGCGCGAACTTCGGCCCGTACTTCCTCCCGGACTCTCGCCGCGTGATCTTCTCCTCGGACATGGCCTCCCCCCCCGGGCACCGAGGCGTCCCGAACTTCGAGCTGTTCGTCGTCGACAGCGAAGGCACGCCGGGGCCGGAGGGCGCGCCGACGCCGGAGCGCATCACCCACTACGAAGGGTTCGACGGCTTCCCGATGTTCTCGCCGGACGGCCAGTACCTGGTGTTCGCCTCCAACCGCTTCGGCGGCAAGCCCGGCGAAACGAACCTGTTCGTGGCACGCTGGGTCGAATGAGCCTGACGCGGCGAGCGCCGGAGGCCGGGGCGTCGAGGGACCTGAGTCCGACGCCCCTGGCCGTGAGAGAGAAGGTGCTCGGTCGCGTGGAACGGGTGCGGTGGGCGCTGCTCCTCGGCACCCTCGGACTGCTCGGAGGCACGCCGGCTTGCTCGGGGTCGGCCCCTCCCGCCACATCGACGGTGTCGCCCGTGGGGGCCCCCGTCACCTCGCAGACGCCGACGTACACATCGCCGGCGCGCTGGGTGTACCACCCCCTGCTGCCCGTCGAGCCGACGGCCGTCCTGCGCCTGTCCGACGGAAAGTGCGTGCTCACCGCCGAGGGCGGGCAACGGTGGCTCGTCACGCCGCGGGGCACGGACCGAGGCGCGGGGGCCAGCGCAGCGAGCACCTGCGCGGGGCCTGCGACGGCGAGCCCGATCCCCGCGGTCGAGGACCTGGTGGGCGTCGCGCGCGGCGCATCCAGCGCATGGTGGTTCTTCGGCAAGAGCGGCGCGATCTACGAGGCCAGCACGCCGCTCGGCGCCTTCAAGAGGACGCTCGCACCGCCCGCGCCGCTGCGGAAGATCACAGGATCTTCGTCGGGGGTGCTCGCGGTCTCCGAGGAGGGGCGCTTGCTGCGCCTCGTGGAGAGCGAGGGAGGCTGGAAGGACATCCCGCTCCCGTCGGCGCCCGCCGCGTCCGGTACACCGACCGGCGCGGCCCCGTGGGCGTTCGACGTGGCGGCAGGGGATGACGGCCAGGCCCTCGCGCTGGCCGTCCCCGAGGCGCTCTTCCACAGCGTCGACGGCGGGACCACCTGGGCGCGCGCGCCGGTGAGCCCCAAGGGATTGTCGCGTGTCGGCCGGCTGCCCGAGGGATCGCTGCTCGCCGAAGGGATGCTGCGCTCGGTCCACTGGGATCCACGTCGCGCCGAAGCGTTCGAGGTGGTGAAGCGAGAGCTTCCGGCCAGGCTCCACGCCGCCCCGGAGGCCGGGCTGCCGCCTTCGGCCATGGCGGTGCGCATGCAGCGCGCGGCGCTGGTCGGGACACGCTACGTCGAGGTGGAACGTTCCGAGGACGAGAGCGCGCCGTGGACCTTCTACAGCGGCAGCTTCGAGGGGGGTCTCGCTGCGGTTCCCATCCGTGGCAGCGAGACGTGCAGCAGCCTGAAGCTCGGCGCTGCCGGGCGCACGGTGGTGGGCATCTGCGTCAAGGAAGAGGAAGATCTCGTCGTCGCCGACGTGCTGCGCAGCGATGACGCCGGGAAGACCTGGTCCCGCGCGACGCGCCTGGACACGCCGCATGTCGATGGCATCGCCGTCGCGGTCTCGCCCGAGGGAACGGTCCTGATCACCGGGGTGTGCAAGCCCGGGGGAGGAGAGCGCCCCACGGAGGAGGCCGGACAGGACGCCGACGCTTCGGCCTCGGAGGCCTCGGCGGCCGGGGACGTGGCGTGTCGTCCGAGGGGGCCGTTGCTGCTCCAGATGGAGGGAGACCGTCCGGTGCTCTCACGCGCTGCGGCGCCGGCACTCGGTGGTTCGGCGATGCTCCCGGCATTCTCCGTCGACGGGCGCTCTGCGTACTTCGTCGGCGAGCGCGTGAAGGACGGCCACCTGGCGCTGTTCGTATCGCACGATGGCGGAGAGACGTTCGCCATGCGGCTCCTCGCGCGCGATGTGGCGCCGCAGCGGGCACCAACCGATCCGGACGCGCAGGAGACGCCGCCCGAGGACGACGAGGAAGACACGGGCCGGGGCGTCGGAGCCCTCCAGGTCGTGGACGAGAGCCAGCTCGTGCCCGGGGAGGATGGCGCGGTCGGGATGCTGCTCGGGCGCCAGGGAGAGCTTCAGTTCGTGGTGACCGACGAAGATGGACGGGTCCTGTCGACACAGCCGCTGCCCGATGGAGCGACCTCGATCGGGATCGTCGGGCGTCGTGGGCTGGCCGGGGGAAGCATCTCATCGCAGGAGCGCGGGGGAGACTCGGTGCCCATGGTCTGGGAGTCGCTCGACGGCGGCGCGCGCTGGGTCGACCTGCCGCTCTCTCCAGCGATCGTTCACGATGCCGGCACATCACCGCTCATCGCTTGCGGTGTGGCCGGGTGCTTGCTCGGCCAGAGCGTCACCCGCGTGGGCTGGAACGGTCAGGCCGAGCCACCGCTCCCCTCGGGGCCCGAGCCACCGCGCGAAGAGGCCGCGTTGAAGGCGCCCATGGTCTGCGAGTTCCCCAGAGGCAGCGCGTGGACCCGGGTCGAGCAGGTGGTCAGCCGCCCGAGGACCATGCCCGGGGCCAGCGAGATCATGCGGGGACGAGCGGTGTGGTCGGTGCTCACGCGCAGTCCGAGCGGCGCGGTGGGCACGGTGGCCGCCCTGCTCCCGGAGCGGGCCCCCGCAGGCGCCTCCGCCCCCATCGGAGAGTCGAAGATCGTCGAGCGCTCCCTGTTCTCCCCGCCACCAGCGGGGACCCGTATGGGCCTGGCCATCCGCTACCAGATGGAGGGCTACGCCGCCGCGCGCATGCGCCTGCCCGGGGCGCCGAGATCACCCCTACCGATCGGCATGCCGCTGCGGGACGTGGAGATCGCCTGGGAGAACTGGATGGATGGGGTCTCGGGGCGGACGAGGCTCCCCGACGTGGGCCCCCTCGAACTGCGGGACGTCGTCCCGGCCGCTGGCGATGCGTACGAGCCAGAGCTCCTCTCGGTGTCGGTGCGCGGCCTGTTCATGCGGCCCCACGCCGATGGCGCCGCGGCGTACTTCGTGGAGCCCGCCGGCCGAGGGAAGAGCCACCGCTTCGACTACCCGAGCTGGCCACGGAGCGGGACCGATCGCGAGCTGCAGGTGAGCAGCGACGCCGCGTGGGTGGAGGGACGACCCCTCGCGGTGGGGATGGTTCACCTCGACAGCAGCGCCGCGATCACCGGCCTGCTGCTCGCGCGCCAGCACGCCGGGGTGGCCGCAAGCAGCGGGGCAGGGAAGGCGGGGGCCTCGAGCGCGTCGGACGACGGCGTGACGAGCGGCGGCTGGGCGATCGAAGCATTCACCATCGCCCCACCGCCTGGCGAGGGCGGGCCCCTCGTGCAGATCGACTGGTCCTACGCGGGCGGCGCCATCGGCGTCTCCACCCTGCTCAGCCACCCGATCCGGAGGCGCGGGTGGGCGTCGTTCCAGGTGTTCCGGAGCGACGGCATCCTGGGCCCTGCGCAAGCGCTGCCGACACCATGGGATCTCCCTGCCGTCCCGCGGCCTTGCTCGCAGACCGAGCGCGCCGCCACCCCGAGGATCGTGGCCCCGATGTTCGCCCGGCGTGACCCGCTCTTTCCGGGGACGCGCCACCCGATCGTGGTGCTCGATCCCAGCGGCCTGGGCGGGCTGCCGCCATCGCTCACCCTGCTCACGTCGGCGGTCGTGCTGCACGGCACGCCGAAGGAGCCCTGCGTCGCAGCCTGGGAGGCCAGCGCTGTGGGCACGGGAGAGTTCACCGCCGTCATCCCTGGCGATCTGGCGCACGCGTGGCTGTTCCGCGCCAGAGACAGCCGCGACTCCTTCGAGGCACGACCGATGGCTTGCCGCTTCGACCCCGCGGTGAAGTTGCCTCAGGATGTGCTGGGCGAGCCAGGCACGACGCAGCTCGGCTTCTGAGCCCCGCAGCACGGACAGGCATGCCGAGAAAGGAAAATCCGCGATTCAGTGGAACTTTCCAGCTCATGGCCCGGACCAAGCTTCTTGCGCGTGACGCAGTGCAGGGGATAGCCTGACCAGCCGGAGCTGTAAGGAGGGACCCGATGGTGCGGAAACGGCGGCGGCTGGAGCTGAGGAAGACGTTGTTCCTCCTCCCGAACCTGATCACGCTGTCCTCGATATTCTGCGGGTTCGACTCGATCCGCGTATCGGCGACGGCCACGACGGAGAATGATTTCTACCGCGCTGCCCTCCTGATCGTCTTCGCGATGTTCTTCGACACGCTCGACGGGCGTGTCGCGCGGATGACGAAGACCCAGAGCGCGTTCGGGCTCCAGATCGACTCTCTCGCCGATGTGGTCTCCTTCGGCGTGGCGCCGTCGATCCTGGTCTACCAGTGGACGCTCCATCGCTTCGATACGGTCGGGCTGGTCGTGGCGTTTCTGTTCACGGCGCTGGGGGCCGTGCGCCTTGCTCGCTTCAACGTCCTCTCCATGGGCGAGAGCGGCAAGCCGACCAAGCCGTCGAAGTACATCGTCGGCCTGCCCATCCCGGGCGCTGCGGGCATCCTCGTCTCCATCGTGGTGGCGAACCATGCCGCCGGGGGCATGATCGGGAACGCCGAGTACGCCGCAGCCATCCTGGGGGTGACGCTGCTCCTGTCGCTCCTGATGGTCTCCACCATCCGGTTCCGGTCCTTCAAAGACGTGAAGCTCAACGCGCGGACGATGGCGTTCGTCGCCTTCGCCATCGGATCGAGCGCGTTCATCTCGGCGCAGCTCAAGCCGGCCTTCGTGCTGGTGTGGCTCCTCGGGGTCTACGTGATGCTCGGCATCTGTGAGTCACTCTGGCAGCTCCCCGGCCGCCTGCGTGGAGGCGTCCAGGCCGATGCGCGCTCCAGCGCCGCTTCGCTCCCGCCCCGCGACTCCGTCCCGCCCGGGACCCCGCCGCTCTGAGGCGCCCCGCAGCGCCTTCCCCCTTTCCAGCACATCACGCCCCCCCGCTTTCGGTTACACTGAGCGTTGATGAGGAACCGGGTTTTCTTCCCGCAGGCCGCGCTCGACGAGTGGATCGCTACGGACAGGATCGAGCTGAAGGGCGACGAGCTCCTGATGAAGGGGGAGAACCGTCGCTACAAGATCATCGAGGCGATCCGGGTGCTCAACGAGGTGACCGGCACGTCGGACACCCACGAGGTGGTCGGCAAGGTGAAGACGCGCGCGTTCCTCACGGAGCTGGGCGCCGAGATCCTGGAAGGATCGATGATCATCGGCGACAACGCCTACGATGTGATGCAGGGCTTCATCGGCGCGCCGGTGGGGAGCTTCTCGGATCACCGGCGGGTGGCGCCAGCGCCGGGGACCTCCCAGGCCGCCGCAGCAAAGTCGGACGAGGAGATGCTGGCCGCGTTCCTGGCCACCAAGCTCTGAGCGCACGACGGGTGGACTCGTCGCGTCGGGCCGCACGGACGCCGTTCGTGGCCACTGGCTGAGCTGGTCCCGGTTGCAACGTTGCCGTAACCGTCTCCTCCTCGTCGCCGAACCGCGCTACCCTGGCCTCCCATGACCGAGGCCATTTCCGCGGTCACCTTCGCGGCCGCGCTCCTCCTGTACGGTGGCGCCAGCGCGCTCTTCTTCCTCGACGTGGCGGGAGCCCGCTCTCCGCGTTCGCGCGCCCCGCTGCCGAGCTTCCCCTCGACCAGCGCGTCGTCGCTCTCGGCCGCGGCAGTCCTGGAGCTGCCCGCCATCGGTCGCGGCGAGCTTCAGCCCATCGGCCGCGCAGAATTGCCGCCGATCGGGCGCGCCTCGATCCCCGGGCTCCCGATCGAGCCGGCCCAGGCGGTCACCTCGATCACCCGCCACGCACCACGCTTGCTCGGCTTCGGTGCACTCGCGCATGCCGGGTACGTCACGATGGCCAGCTTCGTCGCGCACGTGTGCCCCGTGCACTCGGTTCACTTCATGCTCTCCATCGCCTCGCTGCTCGCGGCGGCGGGTTATCTGCTCGCGCGGCGCTGGTTCCGCGTCGACGCGCTCGGGCTGGTCATCGCGCCGATCGGGCTCGTGTGCCTCCTGGGCACCTTCTTTCTCGGGAAGCCCGTGGCCGAGCAAGGGCTCTCACCGGCCTTCATCGCAGCGCACGTGCTCGCGAACCTGCTCGGGGTGGCGCTGTTCCTCCTGGCCGGGGCGGCGGCGGTGCTCTACCTGGTCCAGGAGAAGCGGCTGAAGCGCAAGCGCGCGGCCCTCGCCCCTGGAAACCTCCCGGCCCTGGACACGCTGGATCGGGCGGTCCATCGCTTCCTCGCCGCCGGGTTTCTGCCGCTGACGCTGGGCGTGATCACCGGGACCTTCTGGGCGCGTCGGCTGGAGATGGGTCACCCCGACGAGGTGATGCGCGCCGTCTTCGGATACGCCACCTGGCTGCTCGTGGGCATGGTGCTGCTCCTCCGCGCGGCGGCGGGGTGGCGCGGGCGTCGAGCGGCGTACGGCACGATCGCCGGGCTCGCGTGTGCCGGGGTGGTGCTGGTCGTGTACCTGTTCCGGCCGGCGATCGCTGCGGCGGGTCACCAGGACGGCGGGCCGGTGGGGATGACCGCAGCATCGAGGGTGTTCCCCACCCCGCCCGGGTGGGCCGTGTCGCCAGGATCGGTTGCGTCGCCAGGATCGGCTGCGTCACCAGGATCGGCTGCGTTGCCAGGATCGGCTGTGTCGCCAGGAACGGTTGCGTCGCCAGCGCCGGGGATCGAGACGGCGGCGCTGTCGGGTGGAGGCCACCGCCGGTGATCGTCGTCGTCGGGCTGTCTCACAAGACGGCGCCCATCGAGGTCCGCGAGCGGCTCGCCGTGGGGCGCGACGCGCTCCCGACGCTGCTCCAGCGCCTCGTGGCTCACCCCGCCATCGGCGAGGCGGTGGTCCTCTCGACGTGCAACCGCGTGGAGATCTACGCCGCACCTTGCGGGCCTGGCGGCGCGGGAGGCGCGGGGTCGATGACGTCGGAGCGCCCGCCCGCGTCGCTGCCGCCCGAAGTCACGCAGACGCGCGAGATGGAGGCGCTCCACGCCGTCGTCGGCGCGCTCTGCGGGCTCGGTGGCGACGGGATCCGGCCCTACCTCGCCGGAGCGCGCGGACTGGACGCGGTGCTGCACCTGTTCCGCGTGGCGGCGTCGCTCGACTCGCTGGTGGTGGGCGAGCCGCAGATCCTCGGGCAGCTCAAGGAGGCGCTCGTCTCCGCCCGCGAAGCCGGGAGCGTGGGGCCGCGGCTCGCCCAGGCGATGCACCGCGCGTTCAAGGTCGGCAAGCGCGCACGGGCAGAGACGGCCATCGGCGCGGGCCAGGTCTCGGTGTCCAGCGTGGCCATCGAACTGGCGCGCCAGATCTTCGCGGATCTGGCCGGACGCAGCGCCCTGCTCGTGGGCGCGGGGGAGATGGCGGAGGCGGCCTCGCGGCTCCTCGTGCGCGCGGGGGCGCGCCTGACGGTCGTCAACCGGAGCCCGGAGCGCGCAGCAGCGCTGGCGCGGGAGGTCGGGGGCGAGCCGCGGGCGTGGTCCGAACTGGAGCGGTCGGTGATCGAGGCCGACATCGTGGTCTCCTCCACGTCGAGCCCGACCTACGTGATCCCGGTCGATCTCGTCCGGCGCGCGCGCAAGGCCCGTCGAGGACGCAGCCTCTTCCTGATCGACATCGCGGTCCCGCGCGACGTGGATCCGGCCGTCAACGATCTCGACAACGTGTACCTGTACGACGTCGACGATCTCTCCCAGATCGTCGCCCAGTCGCTGGAGGAGCGCGCCGTCGAGGCCGCGCGCGCCGAGGAGATCGTCCGCGACGAGGTGCGGGGCTACGAGGCCTGGGCCCTGGAGCGGGCACTGACGCCGACCATCGTCGACCTCCGGGCGCGCACCCGGTCCATCCTCGCCGCCGAGGTGGAGCGAAGCCTGTCGGGCAAGCTGCGGCACCTGAGCACCGCCGACCGCCAGGCGCTGGCGATGATGGTCGAGGCGGCGACGAACAAGCTGCTCCACGTCCCGACGACGCGGCTGCGCGCCATGGCAGGCGACGAGCGCGCCGAGGACCATGTGGAGGCCCTGCGGGAACTGTTCGACCTCGACAGCTCCCCCCAGGGGGAGCTCCTGCCGCTGTCGTTCGACGGGGCGAGCAACGGCGCCTCGAGGTCCGGTGACACCCCGCTCCCGGGCAGTATCGGCCGCAGCGTGCCGCCCCCGAGCGGCAGGGGACGCAGCGTGCCCCCCCCGAGCGGCGACGGACGCGCGACGCCTCAGCGAGCCGATGGTCAGAGCGCACCGCCCCAGAGCGGCCGGAGCGCCCGTGGGGTATCGTCGTCTGCGGTGGCCGCTCCGCCGGCCATCCCTCCACCGCCGGCCGTGCCGTCGGTGTCCGTCGTGATGCCCCCTGGCGCTGCACGCGCCATGGGGATCAAGGGAGTCTGATCTTCATGCGCCTCGTTCTCGCGACCCGTCGATCCGCGCTCGCGCTCGCCCAGTCCCGCGCCTTCGCCGACCACCTCCGGGGCGCCGTCCCTGGCCTCACCATCGAGGAACTCCAGGTGGTGACCTCGGGGGACAAGACCCAGGATCGCCCGCTCCAGGACATCGGCGGCAAGGGCCTGTTCATCAAGGAGCTGGAGGAGGCGCTGCTCGACGGCCGCGCCGACTTCGCCGTGCACTCGATCAAGGACGTACCCGCCGAGATCGCCCCAGCGCTCACCCTGGCATGCATCCCTGCGCGAGAAGACCCGCGGGACGCACTGGTCACGCGAGCTGGTGTCTCGCTGCGGGCGCTCCCAGAAGGGGCACGCGTGGGAACGTCGAGCCTGCGGCGGGCGGTGGCGCTGCGGGCAGTGCGCCCGGACCTCCAGATCGAGCCGCTGCGGGGCAACGTGGACACGCGTCTGCGCAAGGTCGAGGACGGGACGGTCGATGCGGCCGTGCTCGCGCTGGCGGGCCTGAAGCGCCTGGGCCTCGCCGGGCGAGCCACGGAGATCCTGGAGCCCGAGGTGTCGCTGCCTGCGATCGGACAAGGCGCGCTGGGGATCGAGTGCCGGGTGGCGGACGCCGCGATCCAGGACGTGCTGGCGAAGGTGGCCGATCCCGAGACCACGGTGCGTGTCTCGGCCGAGCGCGCGGTGATGGCCGCGGTGGAGGGCAACTGCCGCACCCCGGTGGCGGCCTACGCGGTGCGCGATGGCGACACGCTGTGGCTCCGCGCCTTCCTCGCGGAGCCAGACGGGTCGCGGCAGCGCACGGGAGAGCGACGCATCCCCTGGCCCGCAGACAGCGCCGAAGCCGCGCGCTGTGGCCACGATCTCGGCGTGGAGCTCGAGGCGACCTAGGCGGCGAGGGCGGGTGCTCCATGGCGAGGCCGCACATCGTGACCATCGGAGGGGGCACGGGTCATTACACCCTGCTCACCGGCCTGCGCGCCCTCGACGCGCAGATCACGGCCATCGTCACCATGATGGACTCGGGCGGCAGCTCGGGCCGACTCCGTGACGAGTACGGCCTCTTGCCGCCCGGCGACTTCACCCGCTGCCTCGCGGCGCTGTCCTCACACCCCGAAGCCGTGAAGGAGCTGTTCGGCCACCGCTTCCGCGCCGGGAGCCTCGGCGGACACACGGTGCGCAACCTGCTCTACACGGCAGTGCAGGAGATCACCGGCTCGGTGCCGCTCACCGTGGATCGGCTGCACGAGATCTTCGCGGTGAAGAACCGCGTGCTCCCGGTGACGGCCGACCGGGTCGACCTGGTGATGCATCTGGAGAGCGATCGGGTGATCCGCGGCGAGGCCTCCATCGACACGCTGGCCGACCTGCTGGAGGCCCCCGTGCTCTCCGTGTACCTGGATCCAGAGGCCGCGGCATACCCCCCCGCCCTGGCGGCGATCGCAGATGCAGACCTGATCGTGCTCGGCCCGGGTGATCTGTTCACCAGCCTCGTCCCCAACCTGCTCGTGCAGGGCGTGCGTGAAGCGATCGCCCAGAGTCGCGCCAAGGTTCTCTACGTGTGCAACCTGATGACGAAGCCGAACGAGACCCCTGGCTACACCGTCGGCGATTTCGTGGGGACCATGGCGATGTACCTGGGAGAAGCGCGGCTCGACGCGGTGCTCTACAACGCCGTCTGGGCGTCTGCGCGGCTCGATCACTACGCCTCGGAACGCTCGCGGCCGGTGCCTCTCGGTGAGCCGGACGCGCTGCCGGAGGGGCTGCTCGCGACAGGAGATCTGCTGGCGGAGGGGCGGCTCATCCGGCACGACCCGCGCAAGCTGGCGGCCGCGATCGAGGAGCTGGCGCGCGCGCGCGGGTGGTGGTGAAGGCGGGCGCGAAGGCCACCATGCACGGTCACATCGCCCTCGTCCTGCACGCACATCTGCCCTACGTGCGGCACCCGGAGCATCCGCGCTCCTTCGAAGAGCGCTGGCTCTTCGAGGCGCTGTGGGAGTCGTACCTGCCGTTGCTCGGCGTCCTCGACCGGCTGGCCGCTGAAGGGGTGCGGGCGCCGATCGCGCTGTCGGTGTCGCCCACGCTCGCGGCCATGCTGCGGGACGCGCTGCTGTGCCGCCGCTTCGAGCTGCACGTGCAGCGAACGGAGGCGCTGGCGAAGCGGGTCGGCCAGGTGCTCGGGGCGGGGGTCTTCGCGCCGGCGCTGGCGTTCTACCGGGACCGGCTCGAGGCGGCGTGGGCCGTGTGGGAGGGGTGTGATGGGGATGTGCTGGGCGCGTTGCAGCGGCACGCTCGCGCGGGGCACGTCGAGCTGTTCTCCACGGCGGCGACGCACGCCTTCTTGCCGGGCTTGCTGCCGACGCCGGCCTCCGTGCGCGCGCAGGTGCGCCTCGGCCGGCAGGGGTTCGGAGCGCTCGTACACGGAGATGCAGCAAGGGCGCCGGCAGGGTTCTGGTTGCCGGAGTGCGGCTGGGATCCGCGGCTTGCGCCGGATCTCTCGTCAGCCGGGGTGGTGTGGACCGTCGTCGATGAGCACGCGCTCTCGCCCTCGACGGGGAGCGCTGTGGCAGGGCGTGTGGCTGCTGGAAGCGCAGCAGCGACGGGGCTCGTGCCCGTGCGATCCGCGAGCGGCGTGGTGTTCTTCGGGCGAGATCGCGTGTCGGCGCGGGAAGTGTGGTCGCGCGAGGAGGGGTACCCAGGGCACCCCGATTACCGGGAGTTCTACCGGGATGTCGGCCACGATCTGGACGAGTCCGTCCTGGGAGACGAGCTGGGACCGGATGGCAGCCGCTTGATGACGGGGCTCAAGCTGCACCGGATCACGGGTCCGGATGCGGACAAGGCGCCTTACGATCCCGTCGCTGCGAGCGCGCGGGCACGCCTGCACGCGGCAGCGTTCGTGGCGCGGCGTCGCGAGCACCTGGCGCGCGCGATCGAGGTGGCGGAGACGGGGAATGAAGGGAGCAGGGGAACGCCGCCCGTGGTGGTGGCCGCTTACGATGCAGAGCTGTTCGGTCACTGGTGGCTGGAAGGGCCGATGTTCCTGGAGCACGTGCTGCGCATGCTGGGGGGAGAGGGAAGGGGAGGGCGTTCGAGCGAGGAGGGGCGTGCCACGGCGGGTCTCTTGACGCCCGGCGCCTACGTGGAACGCCACGGTACGTCGGTCGGAGCCGATCCCGTCGCCTCGACCTGGGGGGAAGGGGGGTTCGGGACCGTGTGGATCGGGCAACGGACGGCGAGACTGTGGCGTCACGTGCACCACGCCGAAGGTCCTGTCCGCGCTGCCGTTCAACGGGTACGCGCCCTCGGAGAAGAGGGGGTTCGGGGGGCTGCCGTGGATCAGGCCGTGCGCGAGTTGCTCCTTCTACAGGCGAGTGACTGGGCGTTCATGATCGATCGTGGAGAGATGACGTCATACGCAGAAGCGCGCGTCCGGACGCACGTCATCCGTTCTCGACGCCTGGCCGAGTTCGCCAGCCGTGGAGGTGGCTCGCCCGAGGACGACGCCTGGGTCGGCTCGGTATGTCGGCATGCACCGTTTCTTGCTGAGGTTTCCGGCGAAGCGCTGCGGGAGATGCTGGTTCCAGGGGGTAGAGAATCGGCGTGACGTCGGCGGGGTCTCGGGTTACCGAACCCGGGCGCCGGCAGACGGTCACCGGCTTCCAGGACACGGCGCTCCCTGGCGCGGCTGCTCAATCGTGACCCGCGACCTTGCGAAGCTGACCCCTCAGTCATTATTATCCGCCCACTCCTCTGCGAGTTCCCCACAGGCCCTCAGTGGCTCGTTCCACCCCCCGATGACCGCCTGGTCACCTCCTCTCGGTAGCTGCCGTCGCTGCCAGAGGTCTTCGGCCGAGGCGGTCCCGCCCGACGGTGGGCGAGCTGGACCCATCCCATGAGACGAGAATCCATCGGACCTCTCCCCCGCACCTCGGGGCCCCGCAAGGTCATCTGCGAGGCCACCGGTCGCAACTTCCGCCCGGGCGCCCGTCGCACCGGGCTCACCTTCGTGCTGGCGATGGTCGCAGCAGCGACGCTCGGAACGGGCTGCAAGGGCGGTGAGAGCAGCACCGCGAAGCCCGACGCGACGACGCCCGTGAAGGTAAAGCCGTCGGTCCATTTCGCTGGCGTGGTGGTCCGGCCCCTGCCGCAGACGCTGGACATCAGCGGGACGCTGGCAGCGGACGAGACGAGCGCCGTCGCGGCGCAGACCAGCGGCATCATCGTGCAGGTGATCGCGGACGTGGGCACGCGGGTGAAGAAGGGTGACCCGCTGGTCATCCTGGATCCGAAGAACGCACAGTTCCAGGCACAGGCCGCGCAGGCGGCCGTGAGCCAGGCACGCGCGCGTCTCGTGTTCGCGGACAAGGGCGGCGTGGATCTGAGCCAGGTTCCCGAGGTCAGGGCGGCGAAGGAGAACGCGGACCTCGCGAAGGCCGAGGCGGAGCGCGTGAAGAAGCTGTTCGAGCAAGGCGCGCTCTCGCAGTCGAGCTGGGACGAGGCGAGGACGCGCGCGGAATCGGCGGCGGCGCAGTACGACGCGGCGGTCGCCGGGGTCCACGCGACCACCGCGTCGCTGTCGTCGGCGCAGGCCCAGGCTGGGCTGGCCTCGAAGGCACTGAGCGACACGACCGTGCGCGCGCCCTTCGACGGCGCCGTGTCCGAGCGACAGGTGAGCGTCGGTGAGTTCGCGGGCGTGGGTCGGACGGTCATGATCGTCGTGAAAGACAACCCGCTGCGGCTCCAGATCGACGTTCCCGAGACGGGCGTCTCGTCGATCGAGATGGGCAAGCCGGTGGAGGTCACGGTGGCCGCCTACCCGGGCCAGGCCTTCCAGGGCGCGATCAAGCGAATCGGCGCGAGCCTCAAGGCGGCCTCGAGGACGCTGCCCGTGGAAGCCGAGTTCGACAACAGCGACGGCAAACTGCGGGCTGGCTTCTTCGCTCAGGGACGCATCACGCTCGGTGGCAATCCGAGCCCCGCCGTGCTCGTCCCGGAGGGGGCCATCGGCAGCTCCGGGTCCAGCTCACGGGTGTTCGTGCGCGCTGGCGATCGCGTGACCGAGCGGCTGGTGAAAGTCGGCCGCCGCCTGGACGGTCTGGTGGAAGTGATCGGTCCGCTGCGCGAGGGCGAAGAGGTCGCCGTCGACAAGTTGAATGAGCTCTCGGACGGCGCAGAGGTGGCGGCCGCGGGCGGTGCGCCCGAGGCGCCAGCCCCTGAGAAGGCACCCTGAGGAAGTACCATGCAGTGGCTCGCAGCAGTCTGTATCCGTAGGCCCGTCTTCGCGACGGTGATCGTGCTGGTCCTGACGGTCCTCGGCACCTTCTCCTACTTCGGGCTGGGCGTGGATCGCTTCCCGAAGGTCGACTTCCCGTTCGTCATCGTGAACACCACGCTGCCGGGATCGGCGCCGCAGGAGGTGGAACTCGAGATCTCCGACAAGATCGAGTCGGCGGTCAACACCATCAGCGGCATCGACGAGCTGAGGTCGTACTCGGTCGAGGGGTTGAGCCAGGTCATCGTCCAGTTCGCGCTGGAAAAGGATCCTGACGTCGCCGCCCAGGAGGTCCGCGAGAAGATCGATCTCGCGCTCGGCGATCTGCCGAAGGGCATCGACCCGCCGGTGGTCATGAAGATGGACCCGGACGCGGCGCCCGTGCTCACGCTGGCGATCTCGTCGAGCAAGGGCGACGTCCGCGCGGTCACCGAGTTCGCGGACAAGGTGGTCCGTCGTGAACTGGAGTCGTCGAGCGGCGTCGGTCAGGTGATGCTGATCGGCGGGCGCCTGCGGCAGATCAACATCTGGATCGATCCGGACAAGCTCCAGAAGTTCAACCTGAGCGCGGGCGCCGTGACGATGGCGCTCTCCGCGCAGAACATCGAGCTGCCCGCCGGCCGCATGGAGCAAGGCGAGCGGGCGCTCACGGTGCGAACGAGCGGTCGCGTTCAGTCCGTCGACCAGATGAAAGACATCATGGTCGCGATGCGCGACGGCTACGTCGTCCGCCTCGGCGACGTGGCCGAGGTGCAGGACGGGATGGCCGAGCCCGAGTCGGTCGGCTTCCGCGGGACCAGCCCGGCCGTGCTGCTCAACGTCCGGAAGCAGAGCGGCACCAACACCATCGACGTCGTGCGTGGTGTCAAGGAGCGCCTCGCGAACGTCGAGAAGCGGCTGCCCGAGGGCTACACCATCGAGATCGCCCGCGACCAGTCCGAGTTCGTCCAGAACTCGGTGAACGCGGTGAAGGAGCACCTCGTGCTCGGCGCGCTCTTCGCGGCGATCATCGTGTACCTCTTCCTCGCGAACGCGCGGAGCACGCTGATCTCGGCCATCGCCATCCCCACCAGCATCATCGCCACCTTCACCCTGATGAAGGTGGTCGGCTTCACGCTGAACGGGCTGACCTTGCTCGCGCTGACCCTCTCGGTCGGTATCGTCATCGACGACGCGATCGTCGTGCTCGAGAACATCTACCGCTGGATCGAGGAGAAGGGCATCTCGCCCTGGGAAGCGGCCTTCGGCGGCACCCAGGAAATCGGCCTCGCAGTGCTCGCGACCACGCTGTCGCTCATCGCGGTGTTCCTCCCCGTCGCGTTCATGACCGGCATCGTCGGCCGGTTCCTCAACTCGTTCGGCCTGACCATGGCGTTCGCCATCGCCGTCTCGCTGATCGTGAGCTTCACCCTGACCCCGATGCTCTCGGCGCGCTTCCTCAAGCGCCCGGCGCAGGGAGAAGGGCACGGCCAGCACGGCGCCAAGAAGTCGCCGTTCTACGGCCCCATCGAGCGCGTGTACATGGTCATGCTCCGCTGGAGCATGGCCCACCGCTGGGTCATCGTGGTGACCTGCGTCCTCGCGCTCTTCTCGATCCCGGTGCTCGGCAAGTTCGCGAACATCAACTTCATGCCCGTCGAGGACGAGTCCCAGTTCGGTGTCACCATGCGTGCCCCCGAAGGGACGAGCCTCGATCAGACGCGCATCATCGCGACGAGGATGGCGTCGGAGCTGGAGAAGATGCCGGGGGTGGCCTACGCGCTGACCACCATCGGTGACGATCAGCAGCTCACGCAGAACCTGGCGACCCTCTACGTGAAGCTCGTCCCCGCCAACCAGCGGAAGATGTCGCAAGAGCAGCTCATCGACGCCAGCCGGCGCGAGGTGCTGCCGAAGTTCGCTTCCGAGAACCTGCGCACCAGCGTCAGTCCGATCCCGGCGTTCGGCGGCGGCGCGCAGGCCCAGATCGCCTACATGGTGCAGGGCCCCGACATGCAGCGCCTCAGCGCGGTCACGCTGGAGCTGCTGGAGAGGCTCAAGAAAATCCCGGGCGTCGTCGATCCCGACACGACACTCCTGCCAGGCAGGCCGGAGATCCGGGCGCAGATCGACAGGAAGAAGGCGGCGGATCTCGGCGTCTCCGTGCTCGACGTGGCCTCCACGCTCCAGCTCCTGGTCGGCGGCTACAAGGTGTCGACCTACAACGAGGGCGGCGAGCAGTACGAGGTCTTTGCCCGCGCGCTACCGACCTACCGCGCCGACCAGGCGGGTCTGGCCAGGATGACGGTCCCCACCTCGAAGCTGGGCGCGGTGACCCTCGACAACGTGGTGAACTTCACCGAGGGGAGCGGCCCCTCCCGTATCGAGCGTTTCAACCGCCAGCGTCAGTTCATGCTGACCTGCAACCTCGAAGCGGGGAACTCGCAGCAGAAGGTCATCGACGCGCTGGACAAGGCGGTCGCGGAGATGAAGCTGCCGTCCGGCTACTCGGCCGGTCCGGTAGGCGCCTCGAAGGAGCTGGCCAGAGCGGCGCAGGGCTTCCTCCTCGCGTTCCTCCTGTCGTTCATCTTCATGTACCTGGTGCTCGCCGCGCAGTTCGAGTCGTGGCTGCACCCGATCACCATCCTGATCTCGCTGCCCCTCACGGTGCCATTCGCGATCATCTCGGTGATCATCTTCCGGCAGTCGCTGAACGTATTCTCGATGCTGGGCATCCTGGTGCTGTTCGGCGTGGTGAAGAAGAACTCGATCCTCCAGATCGATCACACCATCAAGCTGCGGGCATCCGGCATGTCACGGTACGACGCGATCATGGAGGCCAACCGCGACCGGCTCCGGCCGATCTTGATGACCACCGTCGCCTTCGTGGCCGGCATGATCCCGCTGGTGGTGTCGAGCGGCGCCGGCTCCGGCGCCAACCGCGCGACGGGCTTCGTGATCATCGGGGGGCAGACGCTCGCGCTGCTGCTCACCCTGCTGGCGACGCCGGTGACATACTCGCTGTTCGACGACCTCTCGAACAAACTGATGAAGCTCCTGCCCGCCTCCTGGCGTCAGAGCGAGGTCCCTCCGGAGCCGGTGTCGTCCGGGATGCACATGCACCCACCGCATCAGCCAGCCGGGGGCGAGGAGTGATCGGACGGCGGGAGGTCTGGTAGGCTCCCCGCCGTGACCGAGCCCTCTTCTTCGCGCGACCCCATCTTTTCCCTCAGTGACGAATTCGTCGATGCCTTCGCAGTGGCGTGTCCGGTGGACGCCTCGCTGGTGGGTGTCGCGTGCGACGCAGGCGCCTGGAACGACTGGAGCCCCGCCGGCGTCGCCGCCTGGGGGTCCACGCTCACGTCGTTTCGAGAGCGGCTCCATGCGCTGCCGCCCGTGGCGAGCAACCCCTGGGCGAGCCTCGCCCGGCGGGTGATGGCGAACTACCTGGACGAGCGCCTCGACGAGCAGGCGCACGGCGAGCACCTCGTCAACCTGAACAACATCGACTCGACGCTGCAGCACATGCGGATGGTGTTCGACATGATGGACACCTCGTCGGCCGCGGGCTGGGAAGCCGTGCTCCGGCGGCTGGAGACGGTCGATCGTGCCGCCAAGAGCTACCAGGCGTCTCTGGAGGAGGGGCGGAGATCGGGCAAGGTGGTGGCGAAGCGGCAGGTGCAAGCCGGCATCACCCAGGCGGAGCACCAGGCGGGGCCATCCTCGTTCTTCCTGACCTTGCTCTCGACGGCCGAGGCGGCGGAGAAAGCGACGCCAGGGAGCGTGTCGGTCGCGGTTCTGGAGCGGTTGCCTGCCGCGGTGGAGAACGCACGGCGGACCTTCGGAGAGCTCGCGCGCTACCTCGCAGAGACGTACCTGCCCGACGCGAGCGAGGTCGACGGGGTCGGAGAAGCGCGCTACCAGCGGGCTTCACGACGCTTTCTCGGCGCGAACATCGATCTGAGGGAGACCTATGCCTGGGGCTGGGCGGAGGTGCGGAGGATCGAGGCGGAGATGGCCGCGCTCGCCGAGCAGATCCAGCCGGGGGCGACGGTGCCAGAGGTGATCCGGATGCTGGAGCAGGATCCTGCACGCTGCGCTGGATCGCTGGACGAGTTTCTGGAGTTGATGCGAGAGCGCCAGGCCCGCGCGCTCGCCGATCTGGAAGGCGTCCACTTCGACGTACCGGAGCCGATCCGTCGGATCGAGGTGAAGCTGGCGCCGCCGGGTGGTGCGCTCGGTGCTTACTACTTGCCGCCGAGTGAAGGATTCAAGCGGCCGGGGACGATCTGGTACGCACCCGGCGAGGTGTGCCAGGTGCCGCTGTACGGGGAGATCAGCACCGCCTACCACGAAGGGTTTCCGGGGCACCATCTCCAGTGCGGGCTTCAGGTCTACTTCGAGGAGCAGCTCAGCCGGGTGCACCGCTTCCTGGTGATGTACTCGGGGTACGCAGAGGGCTGGGCTCTCTACGCAGAGCAGCTCATGGGCGAGCTCGGGTACTTCGAGAAGCCCGAGTATGTGCTGGGGATGCTGGCCGCAAAGCTGATGCGTGCGTACCGGGTGGTGATCGACATCGGCATGCACCTGGATCTGCCGATCCCGAAGGACGCACCGGCGCACGGGGGAGAGCGCTGGAGCTACGAGGCGGCGGTGGAGATGATGGAGGGCCGCGCGTTCATGGCCAGCGACCACGCGCGGAGCGAGGTGACGCGGTACCTGGGCTGGCCAGGGCAGGCGATCTCGTACAAGGTCGGGGAGCGCGTGATGCTGGAGCTGCGCGCGGAGATGCGGAGGCGACAGGCCGAGGCGTTCGATCTGAAGGCGTTCCACGGGAAGGTGCTGGGTGCGGGCTCCGTGGGGCTGGACCTGCTGCGTGAGCTGGTGCTGAACGAAGCCTGACCTCTCGGCGGGGGGGCAGCTCCCAGGGCGTGCAAACGGCCCTTTGAATTTGACGCGCTGGGCGGAAGGGGGACAGGATCTGCCGCGATGATGCGCGTCAGCGTGGGGGCTTCGTTCGCGGCGGTTCTTCTCGTGACGGCGGCTGCGGCTGCAGCGCCACGCCCCGGTGAAGACGGTACCGGGGGGGCTGCAGCGGCCGCGCAGCAGGGGGGAAAGGCGCCTGGTGCCACGCAGGCGCCCACGCAGGCGCCGCCAGCCGCGACCGGAACGCCGCAGGTGGGCAAGGCGCCTGATGCCGTCCAGGTGCGGCGGGCCGCAGCGGCGTTCGATGGGGGGGTGACGGCGCTCAAGGAGCGGCAGCCCGAGCTGGCAGCATCGCGCTTCGAGGAGGCGGATGAGGCCGTGCCAAACCCGCAGGCGCTGCGGCAAGCCATCCGCGCGCGGACGGAAGCGGGGCAGGGGTCGCGTGCGGCGACGCTCGCAGCGCTGGCGCAGCAGCGGTATCCGAGCGACGAGGGGACCCTCAAGCTCGTGAAGGAGGCGCTCGGGCGGTTTGCCCCGGCGCTCCACAAGGTGACGGTGACGTGCGCTCCAGCGTGCGTGCTGGCGGTGGGGACGCGAGCCATCCACGGGGAATCGTCGACGGGCTGGGTGGTCTACCTCGATCCACAGCCGTCGACCCTCAGCGCGAGCTTCCAGGGCGGTGGTAGCCGGCAGGTCGAGGTGGACGCCAAGGCGGGAGGGAGCAGTGAGATCGCGCTGTCCTCCGCGCAGAGCGAGCCAGCGGGAGGGGCGCACTCGGGAGCCGAAGAGGTGACGGGGGGGCCGGCAGGTCCATCTGCTGGGGCGGAGGCGCCGACCGCCGGTGCGCCAGCAGGAGCGGGAGAGAGCGTCGCGTCGGAGAGCGGTGGGGGGCTGCCGCGGTGGGTGTTCTTCGGGGGGGTGGCTGCAACGGCCGTGCTGGGCGGGGTGACGACCTGGAGCGGGATCGACACGATCAACAATCCAGGCTCGGAGGCGATCCGGCAAGGGTGTGCGGGCCAGGGGACGAGCTGTGCGCTGTACCAGGACGGACTCGCCAAGGAGCTGCGCACCAACGTGCTGATCGGCGTGACGGCCGGCGTCGGCGTGCTGACGGTGGTGTCCGCGTTTTTCACCGACTGGGGAGGCTCGAAGGGACGGGAGGCAGCCGGACGCCTGCGGGTGGAGCCCCTCATGGGGGCAACCGGTGAAGGAGGCTTCCTCGGGGCTCGGGGGACGTTCTAGTCTGCACGAAGGTCACCTGCTGCGAGGAGGGCTCCGTGCCCCAGGTCAAGCTTCTCGATCCCAGCGACGCGCGACGGCGGCTCGATCGCTACGAGCTGATCGGCGAGATCGCTTCCGGCGGGATGGCGAGTGTGTTCCTCGCCCGCCTCGCGGGTGTGGGCGGGTTCCAGCGCTTCATCGCGATCAAGCGGCTGCATCCGCACCTGGCGAATGAGCGTGAGTTCATCGACATGTTCCTCGATGAAGCGCGGCTCGCGGCAGGGATCCACAGCCCGCACGTGGTGCCCATCCTGGAGATCGGCACGACGGACGCCGGCTACTACCTGGTGATGGAGTACATCGAGGGCGACACGCTGGCGCGCGTGCTCGCTCGGTCCGCGAGCCGCGGGAACGCGCTGTCTCCTTCGGTGGTGGTGCGCATCATGCTGGACGCCCTGGTCGGCCTTCATGCGGCACACGAGCTTCTGGGGCCGGATGGGCGGCCGGTCTCGCTGGTGCATCGAGACTGCTCGCCGCAGAACATCCTGATCGGCGTGGATGGCTGCACGCGCTTGACCGATTTCGGCGTGGCGCGCGCGACGTCGCGGTTGTCGAGCACGCGACCCGATCGGATGAAAGGGAAACTGGCCTACATGTCACCCGAGCAGGCCGGGGGCGATGCGCTCGATCGGCGCTCCGATCTGTTCGCCATGGGGACGGTGCTCTGGGAGTCGCTGGCCGGGCGTCGCTTGTTCAAGGGAGACTCGGAAGGAGCGACGCTGACCCGGATCATGACCGAGCCGATCCCACGCCTGCGCGATGCGAATCCCGAGGCGGCCGCGGCGCTGGACGAGGTGTGCGCGCGGGCGCTGGAGCGGTATCCTGAGCCGCGCTTCCAGACGGCGGCCGAGATGGCAGAGGCGCTGGAGCGTGCGGCGAGCGAGTCGCTGCCCGAGGGGGTGGCGTCGCCACGACAGGTGGCCGCCGTGATGCAGGAGCTGCTCGGGCAGGAGATCGCTGCGCAGCGCGAGAGTGTGCGTGTATGGCTGCAGCACGAGTCGAGCGGGGCCGATCTGCAGCTTCGTTCGTGGGGAGAGAGCAGCGAGGGAGGGCGCAGCATCGGGACCCTGTCCGCTGGCTCCAGCTCGGTGTCGAAGATCATTCCGGTCGCGCTTCCCGACGAGCCACCGTCGGGGGCGAGGGAGCCGAGCATCACACCGGGGTCGATGGCGATGACCCGGCAGACGTCCGCCGTGCCGATGGTGGCGGCTCGACGCAAAGGGGGGCGGGGGTGGTTGGCCGGCATCGCCGTGACCGTGCTGGCGCTGGGGGGCAGTGGGGCGCTCTGGGCGGGCCTGGGGAGCTCGTCGACGCCGACCGCGGTGACGGAGACGGGGGCGTCCACGCCGGGGCATGCGGTGCCGCCTGCAGACGCCGCCGAGGCGGTCGTCCCAGCTGTGTTGCGGCCCCCATCGGAGAAGGGGAGCGCCGCGCTCCTGGGCGAGCCGGTCGGAGCGCCCTCTGCGGAGGCGCTCACGCCGCAAAGCATCGACCGCCCTGCGGAGGCGGTGCGAGGAGCGCCGAGCGCGCCTCCCATCAAGGCGGCGAGTCCAGCTCCAGCTCCAGTGCGTTCGAATCCGGTGGTGCCGGCGAAGAAGGCCGCGACGGAGGCGCCTCCGCCCCCGAGCGACATGGCGAACCCGTACCGCTGACGGGATGATGAAGAGGCGCTCGGTCAGGTCTCGACCGTGGAGCGCAAGAACCAGGTGTGCTTCTCGAAGGTGCCGATGATCCCGGTCAGGAGGTCGGAGGTGTCCACGTCGCCGAGCCGATCGACGATGGAGCGGGACGCATGGAGGCCCTCCAGGTACTTCTGGAACCTGTCGGCGAGCAGGCGCGCGTGGTCGAGGTCGCGGGTGGCGCTCTGGTCGTAGTCGGGGATCGTCGAGGTGCTGGCGACGTGGCGGGCGGTGGCGCGGATCTGGCCACCCAGCGTGACGGCACGTTCGGCGATGGCGTCGTTGAACTCCGCGAGACTGACGGCGAACGTCTCGAACAGGGGATGCAGAGCAGCAAAATGCGGACCCTTGATGTTCCAGTGGGCAACCTTGATCTGGCTGTGCAGGTCGAGGCCGTCGATGAGGCGCGCGTTCAGGGTCTCCACGATCTGGGAGCGCGCCTCGGCGGGCAGTGGACTGGGGCTGCGGTACATGTCGTCCTCCTGAAGGCTGATTTCCGGTGCGTGTTGCTTCCGTGCTTCGATGGGGAAGATGGCGCTGCGTCGGAGGCCTCGCCAATACCAGAAGCCAATCGTCGTGATAGGGTGAGCCTATCGTGCGCCACGCACCGCACCCGTTCACGCTACGGCAGTTGCAGTACGCGCTCGCGGTCGCCGAGACGCGCAACTTCCACCGGGCGGCGGCGCTCTGTCATGTGTCTCAGCCCTCGCTGAGCGCTCAGATCGCGCAGCTCGAAGAGATGCTGGGGGTGACTCTCTTCGAGCGGGATCGGAGACGGGTGGTGCCCACGGCGGCGGGAGAAGAGCTGCTCGGGCATGCGAGGCAGATCCTGCTGGCGGCCGACGCGCTGCTCGACATGGCCGTGCAGCTGGGAGAGCCGTTGGTGGGTAAGCTACGGATCGGGGTGATCCCCACGATGGCCCCTTACCTGCTGCCAGAGTTCGTCCCGGCGCTGCGGGTTCGCCATCCGGACCTCGGGGTGACCTGGATCGAAGAAAAGACGGCGGTCCTCCGGGGCCTCCTCGGGGCACGGGAGCTCGACGCGGCCTTGCTGGCGCTGGAGCCCGATCTGGGGGACATGGCGCAGGAGATCCTGGGGCGAGACCCGTTCGTCCTGGCCATGGCGAAAGGAGATCCGCTGGCGCAGAGGGACGGGCCTGTGGAGATCGAGGAGCTGTCCGGGGCGACGGTGCTGCTGCTGGAGGATGGTCACTGCTTCCGGGAGCAAGCCTTGCCATTTTGCGCGGAGGCCAGGGCAAAGGAGGCCGAGCTGCGGGCGACGAGCTTGCCCACGCTGGTGCAGATGACCGCTGCGGGGGCAGGGGTGACGCTCCTGCCGCTGCTGTCGCTGCCCACGGAGAACCGTCATGGCGATCTTGCCATCCGGACGCTCGTGGCACCGGCGCCAGGAAGGACGGTCGCGCTGCTGTGGCGGAGCAGCTCTCCTCGAGAGCGAAGTCTGCGGGCGCTCTCGGCGACGTTGAGAGAGGTTTACCAGGCGCTCGAACCGCGCCTCCAGGCCTGCCTGCCCAGGCGAAGTAAGGGCAAAGCGCTCGGGGGCGTGTAGACTGCACGTCGTGAGCCAGGTTGGTTCGAGTTCCCCGTACCCATCCGAAGCCGATCGCCCGGGCGCACCCGAACCAGGGGTTGGTGTCCAGGCGAGGCCGAGCGGATCCGACGTGTGCGTGATCTGTGGTCTGTGCTGTACGGGATTGTTGTTCGATATCGCGCCCTTGGAAGAGCCAGAGCTGCCGCTGGCGGAGCGCCTGCGGCTGCCGCTGATCCAGACTCCGGTGTACGACGCCTTCCGGTTGCCCTGTCCGCGACAGGACGGGGCCGTCTGCGGGGTGTACGCAACACGACCCAAGGTCTGCGGGACCTACGAGTGCGGGCTGCTCCAGCGGTACACAGGGGGTGAGGTGTCGCTCGGAGAAGCGCACGAGCGCGTGATGCGGGTACGCGAAATGACGGCCGCGCTGCGTCGTCAGGTCCCAGCCGGAGCGCGGGCGCGGCCGCTCTGGGACGACGCTCGGGCGTATCTGGACATGATGGACGATGGGCTCGTCCAGCCCGAGCGTCAGCGCGAGATCGAGACGCTGAAAGCCTCCCTGTCCGCGCTGCGTACGACCATCCGGCAGGATCTCGATCCCTGATGCAGCGCCGCGGCCTCTTCGAGGTCGTGGGCTGGGGAGGCGTGCGCTGGAGCTGGCGCTTCTTCACCGGATGGAATAGATCCCCCGGCCATGCTGTCCGAGACCCGCGACAAAATCGTCGACCTCAAAAGGCGCCATGATGCGCTAAGGGGGCATCTTTGACGTCCCTAAACTTGAAAGGATGCTCCAGGACCTGACCCAGACGACGCTTGCGTCCGGGTTCTGGAACGACAACGAGAAGGCCCAGGCCGTCCTCCGGAGGCGTGCGCAGGTAGAGTCCAAGCTCGAGCTGAGTCAGAAGCTCGGCCAGGAGATCGACGACCTGGCGGAGTACTTCGAGCTGGGTGCCAGCGAGGGGGACGAGAGTGTCCTCGCCGACGCAGCGAAGCAGGCGGAAGCGATCGATCTCCGGCTCCGCAAGGCGGAGGTGGAGCGGATGCTGTCCGGTCCAGCCGATCGTGGCAATGCCATCGTCAGCATCCATCCAGGAGCTGGTGGCACGGACGCGAAGGACTGGGCGTCGATGCTGATGCGCATGTACCTCCGCTTCTGTGAACGGCGCGGCTACAAGACCGAGATCCTGGACTTCCAGGAGGGTGACGAGGCCGGGATTGATGCGGTCACCTTCTCGGTGACTGGCGATTCGGCTTACGGCTACATGCGCTCCGAGAACGGGGTGCATCGGCTGGTGCGCATGAGCCCCTTCAACGCGGATCACACGCGCCAGACGGCGTTTGCTGCGGTGGAGGTCACGCCCGACACGGACGACGCCATCGACATCCAGGTGAACGAGAAAGACATCGAGATCACCACGATGCGTGCCGGTGGGAAGGGGGGACAGAACGTGAACAAGGTGGAGACCGCCGTGAGGCTCCGTCACCTCCCCACGGGGCTCAACATCGTCTGTCGTGCCGAGCGCAGCCAGCACCAGAACCGAGCGATGGCGATGAAGGTGCTGAAGGCGAAGCTCTACGAGATGGAGCTGGCCAAGCGTGACGCCGAGGTCGCTGCGATGAACGCGCTGAAGAGCGAGATCAAGTTCGGTAGCCAGATCCGCAACTACGTCCTCGCCCCTTACCGGCTGGTGAAGGACGTGCGTACAGGCACCGACGCGAGCAACGTGGAGGCGGTGCTCGATGGAGATCTCGACGGCTTCGTCGAGAGCTACTTGCTCGCTGCTGCAGGTGGGACACTTCGTAAGGGTGGTGGGACCGAGGAGGATGGTCTGTGAGTCGTGAGGGAGGCGGAAAGCCGGGTAACGAGGCCGAGGCGCATGCCGCCGAGGCTGCACTGATCGCTGCCCGGAAGGCCAAGGCCGCGCGGGTGCGCGAGCGGGGGGAGAACCCGTTCGCGAACGACGTCACCACCGGCGAGAAGCTGGTGGATCTCGCCGCCGTGCGGGCGCGCTTCGAGAGCGTCCGCGGCGAGGGGGGACGATACGATGCGACCTTGGTGGAGGCCGTCCCGTTCCGGGTCGCAGGGAGAATCCTCTTCCTGCGGTCCTTCGGCGGGGTGGTCTTCATCCGCCTCCGAGACCGGACGGGTGAGCTTCAGCTCTACTGCGAGCAGGGGACCCTGGACGGGTGGGATCGGCTGGATGATCTCGACCTGGGAGACCTGGTCGAGGCGCACGGCAAGGCGATGGCGACCAACAAGGGGGAGCTCTCGATCCGTGCCGAGGCGATCCGGATGCTGACGAAGGCATACCGGCCGCTCCCCACGAAGACGAGCTTCAAGGACGTCGAGTCCCGCTACCGCATGCGGTACGTGGATCTCGTCGCCAATCCGCCGGTGGCCTCGGTGTTCCGTGCCCGGACCGCCATCGTCTCAGGGCTCCGGGAGTTCTTCGACGAGCGGGACTTCCTGGAGGTAGAGACGCCGACGATGCACTCGATCATCGGGGGGGCGGCGGCTCGCCCCTTCCTGACGCATCACAACGCGCTCGATATGCAGCTTTTCATGCGCATCGCGCCGGAGCTGTACCTGAAGCGTCTGCTGGTGGGCGGCTTCGAGCGGGTGTACGAGATTGCGCGTTGCTATCGCAACGAGGGGCTGTCGACGCGGCACAACCCCGAATTCTCGATGCTGGAGTTCTACCAGGCATACGCCACGTACGAGACCTTGATGGATCTCACGGAGGCGATGCTGCGGCACGTGGACGCCAAGCTTGCTCACAAGATGCCAGCGGAGCACGCTGCATGGGCGGCGTCGCGGACGTGGTCCTTCGAGCGGTTCGTGCGCATTCCCATGTCGGAGGCGCTCGCGCGAGCGGCAGAGGCGGCGGGGCTGCCCGTCGACGTGACCCAGCGGGTGACGGCGGACGACGCTCCGATCAAGGAGTGGGCGAAGGCCTCCAAGGCGAAAGGGCGCGAGATCGACTGGGCGAATTTTAGGTCCGGCGCCAAGAAGTGCGAGACGCCAGGAGAGCGCATGTTCTGCGCGTACGAGTATCTGGCCGAGCCGTTCCTCACCCGGGACTACCGGAACCCCGACGGCACCAAGAGCGCGCCCGTGTTCATCATCGACTATCCGTTCGAGGTGTCGCCGCTGGCGAGGAAGAAGGACGCTGAGCCTTCCCTCGTCGATCGGTTCGAGCTGTTCATCGATGGTCGCGAGCTCTGCAACGCATTCAGCGAGCTCAACGATCCAGAGGACCAGGATGCGCGTTTCCGCGCCCAGGTCGAGAAAAAGGCGCGTGGGGCGGAAGAGACGATGGATTACGACGCGGACTACATCCGCGCGCTGGAGCACGGCATGCCGCCCGCCGCTGGCTTTGGTATGGGTGTCGATCGGCTGGTCATGCTCCTCACGGGTTCGTCGTCGATCAGGGACGTGATCCTCTTTCCCCTCCTGAGGCCCGAAGCGATTGGCGCCGCTCCCTAAACCCCTCTACATCGCCTTCGTCGCAGTCGTTCTGCTGGTGAGCGCGTTGCTCGTGCTCCGTGGCATCCGTCGCATGCGTCAGAGCCTGCCGCGGGCGATCTTCTGGTGGTTCGGCGGGCTGCTCGGCGGAGGGTTCCTCCTGCTCTCGAGCATGGCCTCGCGCCTTCCTGTTCCGCGTGGCTCGGCTCCTCCCGTGCTCCGGCACGAACTCATCCGAGGTGGTGCGCTCGTCTCGGGGACGGTGTTTCTGCTGATAGCGCTCGCTGCGCTGCTGCCAGTGATCCTCGACGCGCTGGAACGGCGGAGCTTCACATCCTATGTCGGCGCGCGGCATGTGCGGGCAACGAAGAGCGGCTTTCTGACGGTGATCTCCGTGCTGTCGATGGCGGGAGTGGGGGTCAGCTCGTGCGCGCTCTGCTCGGTGACGAGCATCATGGGTGGCTTCGGGGCTGATCTGAAGCGCAAGATTCTGAACAACAACGCCCACATCGTCGTGGAAGCACCGCGCTCGGGCGGTTTTGAAGACTGGGAAGAACGCCTCACCGAGCTTCGGGTCGCTCTCGGACCTGTGGGCGGCGCAGCGACGCCCATCGTGGCTGGTGATGCGATGGGTTCGAGTTCCTCGAACACAGCAGGTGCGCTGGTTCGCGGGATCGATCCGGAGACGATCGGTCAGGTCATCGACCTCAAAAACAACATTGAGGTCGGTCGCTTCGAGTATCTCACCGAGCCCGAACGACTTGTCGATTTGCCAGCCGATGAAGTCATCGGGCGAGGCCCAGGAGGAGAGCCGTATTTCAAAGGGCCTGATGTCCGCTTCAACAACGACGTAGACCCGACGGTGAAGGAGTTTCTGCGCAAGCAAGCTCGCGTCTATCCCTCGGTCATCATCGGTCGTGAGCTGGCGAAATCACTACACGTGCTCGTCGGCGAAGAAGTGACGCTGCTCTCGCCAATCGGGGAGCTCGGTCCGACGGGGGTGATGCCGAAATCCCGCAAATTTCGGGTAGCGGCGATCTTTTACAGTGGCATGTACGATTATGATGCCACACATGCGTATGTCTTGATGGGGGAGGCACAGAAGTTCTTCAGTCTGGGAGAGAAGATCTCTCGCATCGACATTCATGTGCCCGATCCCGAGCGTGTCGCAGAGATTCGACCTCTGGTGGACAAGGTAGCCGAAAGTTCTGGGCTGGTCGTGCGTGACTGGGTCGAGATGAACCGTAACCTCTTCAGCGCCTTGAAGCTGGAGAAGGTGGCGACCTTCGTGATTCTGTCGATCGCCATCGCCGTGGCGAGCTTTTGCATCGTCTGCACATTGCTTCTGATGGTCACGGAGAAGGGCAAGGAGATAGCGATTCTCAAAGCCCTGGGCGCCTCCGACGGAGCCGTGATGCGGATCTTCATGCTGGAAGGCGTGATCATCGGTGCCATCGGAACCATCTTCGGCGTCGGGACTGCGCTGGCCACCTGCCTCGGCCTGTCATGGTTTGGTGTCCGCCTCGATCCCAACGTTTATTACATTGACCGGCTGCCCGTGAATGTGAACGGCGTGGACTATGCGCTCGTCGCACTGGCAGCTCTCGTGATTTGCACGGTGGCGACGATCTACCCGGCGCGGGCGGCTTCGCGGCTCTCCCCGGTCGACGGCCTCCGCTACGAGTAGCCATGGGAACTCCGCTCGTCGTCGTCCAAGATCTCCGCAAGATGTTCGTTCACATGGGGCGCGAGCTCCATGTTCTTCGTGGCATCGATCTCACCATCGATCAGGGAGAGATCGTGGCCATGGTCGGCCAGTCGGGAGCAGGGAAGAGCACCTTCCTGCATTGCATCGGGACACTCGATCTCCCCACGAGTGGGAAGATCTCGCTGGGTGGTGAGGAGCTGACCAGCCTCTCCAGCTCGAAGCTGGCAGCGATCCGCAACCGCATGATCGGGTTCGTGTTTCAGTTCCATCACCTGTTGCCCGAATTCAATGCCCTCGAGAACGTGATGATGCCGGGCATGATCCAGGGACGGAGTCGGAAGGAACTGGAACCTTTGGCGAACTCGCTGCTGGCGGAGGTCGGGCTCGCTGAGCGGGCGTCTCATCGACCGGGTGAGCTGTCCGGTGGCGAGCAGCAACGCGTGGCGCTGGCCCGTGCGTTGGTCCTCTCTCCAAAGCTGATCCTGGCGGATGAGCCAACAGGGAATCTGGACACGAAGACGAGCGAGGCGATGCATCAGCTCTTCTTCGATGTGAACCGGAAGCACGGAACCACCATTGTGGTGGTCACACACAATATGGCATTTGCGGAGTCGATGCCTCGGGTCGTTCGGATGCGCGATGGACGAATCGAGGCCGACGAGCGTCGTGCCGACCAGCGTCCTGGAGCGAGTCAGGCTTCAGAACCTGAGTCCCCTGCTCGAGCTGCGCTCTCTGAAGATGGAGAGGGAACTGTCAGCGCTGTCCCGTCTTGAAGAGGGCGGCGATGGTGCCGTCGGCTGGTATCAGCCGTCGAGCCGTGTATCGATGATCTCCGCAGCACGTATCGCCATTGCCATGATGGTGAGCTGCGGGTTCACGCCAAGGGATGTTGGGACCGCGCTGCCATCGCAGACATACAGGTTGCTGACGTCGTGTGTTTGATGGTCCGGGCCAATACAGGAAGTCGCGGGGTCTAGCCCCATGCTGCAGGTTCCGAGCGGATGGTAAGCGGTGACCTCGAAATCGCCGGGCCGAATCCGAGCTGACCGGAGCTGCGCCAGGGCTTCAGGAGTGTTCACCTCATCATGACCCGCGATGAGTGGGAGGACTCGTCGGGCGCCGGCGGCTTGGAACACCTCGCTCAGGATCGTGAAGCCACGTTGCATCAGCTCGAGATCGCGGCGGTTCATGTTGTAGCGAATGAAGGGAGAGCCGCCGAGACCAGCTCGTACTTCACCTCGGCTCGTGTCCTTGATCATGAAGCCGAACGTGGCCAGGTAAGGATAGCGCTCCATCATTTCGGTGAATCGTTTCCCTGTCCAGGGGATGCCAATGGCCGCGATGTCGAGTGGAACTGAGCTGCCTTCGAACATCAGGCCGGCTTCGGCAAAGTGATCGATGGTGTACCCCTGAGGGATCCCGGTCCATTGCTCGATGCGTTCGTCGAACATGGCCATGACCTTGCTCGCGGGGTGGATGGAAAGGTTCTTGCCGAGCATCTTGCTGCTTCGACAGGCGCCGCTTCGCTGAAGCAGCAGGGGAGACAGCAAGGTGCCGCAGGCGACGACGACGGCTCGAGAGCGAACCGTCAGCCGAGGACGGCGGCCACCCGTGGAGTGCGGGTGGGGGCCGAGCAGGGTGGCTGTGACACCGCGCGCGCGGCCGCCAATGATGTCGATATGGTCGACATGAGCTGCCGTGACGAGCTGCGCCCCTTTGAGAAGGGCAGCTGGAACGTAGCTCACATCCGTCGAGCGCTTCGCCCCTGTCGGGCAACCGAAGCAGCAAACACCCTGTCCGTCACAGTCTGGAGCATTGCGCAGCAGGGGAGCGTGGTGGAGACCGAGGTGGTCTGCGCCGCGCTGGATGATCGGCGCGATGGCGCCCAAGTGGAGGGGGTTCGCTGGCGCGACCTGCAGCATCCTCTCCACGCGTTCGTAATAGGGGGCCATGCCCTTCGAGGAGAACTCTTCAGGCAGTCCGAGCTCTTCGCGCCATGACGCGAAGGTTGGTTCGGAGGCCCGATAGCAGGTACCCGAGTTGATCGCTGTACTTCCTCCGACGGCTTTTCCTGAGAAAATGGGAATCCCGAGGTTCCCGATGGATACCGTCATTCCTTGGTCACGGTAGAGAAGGCGGTGGGCGCGTGCAGCCCGAGCATTGAAAGCGGAGCGGCGATGGAAGTCGCCTTCTTCGAGCAAGAGGACCGCATGGCCCTTCGCCGCCAGCTCATGAGCGACAGGTGCTCCACCGGCGCCGCTACCGACCACAACGACGTCGCACTCGATGTCGAGGTCTTCGTCGACCTCCCGGCCATTCATCACCTGAGACAGCCAGCGAGGGTGCTCATCACGGATCGATGGCAGCTCGATTCGGCAACCAACATGCCGGAACATTTCGGCGCGTTCGTAGTGAAGTAGCTTCAACGGGATAAGGAGCGCGCGAAGCGCAGTGCGGAGAGCGGGGGAGCGGCGTTGCTCCCAGGTGGAGAGCAGGTTCATCCGCTGCTCGAGCGGCAATGCGGAGAAGGGGCGGAGGCGAGTCGCCATGGTGGCGAGCTCGACGCTCCAGAGCATGGCCCTGAAACCGCCCGCGATGTGCGTCGGGACGTCCGCCAGCCAGGCTGCCAGAGCCATCGCAGTCGGTGCGCCAGCTCCTGGGAGGATTTCGCCTGGGGGCATGGCCGCCTCGGCAATGGCTGCGACGATGCGGGTCTCTCTCTCGGTGAGGGTCCCCTCCTGTGCTCGTCGGGCCCGCTTGGTGCTGTCGGTATCGACAAGGGGATGGGAGCGCTCGGACTCGCCAGGGACCGTCTGGTTCGTTTCCAGCTGCATCGTCATGGGTTCACCGCATGATCTGTGAGTTATTGTCGTTCTGTATCTGTAGAATAATTGATGATCGAGTTGGTGGCACCCTTGTTCTTCAAAGAGATCAGTGTTGTGAGCTGGACGAAGTGGACGAGCGGACCTGCGCCGCTCTGGCCAAGCCGCATGAGGACGCACTCAGAATGGTCGCTGCTCTACGGGATTCGAGGAGCTCGGGCGCGTTTGCGCTCTCGTCCGGACGTGGACTTCCGGGGCGCTAGGCGGAGAACGCGGTGCGGGAGTGCGTCGCGTTTCAGAGGGTCATGGAATGGGGAGAATGACGACGGGCGCAGCGGGCTGGAGATGCAGGTGCTCCCATGCTTCCTTTGCAATGGCGAGCCCGCCCGCGCCATCTGCGCGATAGGCAGCCAGGACAGCGCGAAAATAAGGAGCCTCGGGTTGTTCGGTCGCGATGAGGGCCTGTCGGTCTGCCGGGGTGGGGGCAAAGGAATGCGTGACCCGGCCGTGTCGGGTCTCCTGGATCAGGGTGATCTCATCCATGCGGGCTGTGTAGTGTGGTCCACCGTCGAAGGGGTCCACGCGGTGGGCGTAGCGGAAGCCGATGCGACGTAGAAGCTTCTCGACACCTCGTGTCTGCATGCCCGTTTTGCCGATGACCCGCTGCGCATTCTCAGGAAGAAGTGAGGCGTAGATCGTTCCTTCGGGAAAGAGGCCCTTGATGAACTCCTTGTTTTTCTTCGAGAGACGATCTGCCTCCGCATAGCTGAGATCGACGAACTTGTGGCCGAGTGCCTCCCAGAGATGGCTGGTGCCGTCTGGTTCGAGCGGCGGAAGGAGTTCCGCCAAGATCTCGTCCTGAAAGAGATCCCGGTGCGCGGCGAGGTACAGAAAGCGCACGTACGAGATCATCGTGCCCAGCTTCTCGGGACGCTGCCGATAGGACGGCATGAGAACGAGTCCGCCAATCTCCGTGGGGCCATTGTACGAGTAGCCAATGCGCAGCACCGTGTGGTGATAATGCTTGTCGATGGTCGCGGAGTATCGTTCCTCATCAAGGACATCAAAGTAGATGTATGGAGCATCGCGCCGCCCGAGCTGAGAGATCAGCATGGAGGTGCCGATGATCGTCCCACCAGGGGGTGTCCCTTCGCTGACGTCGACGAGCACGAACACATACTGTCGAAGTCGGGGGTTCTCGATGGCCCCGCTGTAGCTCCGGTGGCTCATCTCCACAATTTCGTGGATAGCGTCCCGATCGTTCGGGAGGTTGACCGAGTTCAGGTGGCGTGCGACCGCGAGCAACTGCTCCTCGTCACCCGGGATGGCTGCCCGTATCTCAAACGAGATCATGCGGTCGCAGCCTACGCGTGCGGCTAGCGCTTGGCCACGCTTCGAACATCTTCGAGAAAGATGCGTCGATGCTCCTCAGGGGCAACATGCGCTCGTCCAGTGTTCTCCCATGTCACGGCGGACGCATCCACCCGCACGGATCATGGGGTTGCGGCCATGAAATGTGCCCCCCTTGAACTGGTAAGCGGTGGGAGTGCCTGGGTAGTGCCTTTTGCAGTCGTCATCGTGGGTAGGTGTACGCACTCTGACAACGGTGTCTGTTTCTTGGGTAGCGGCTTCGGCCAGAGAGGGGAGGGCGCCTTTCGGGAGATCGTTTCCTCGAGTCTTGGTCTGGGTGGATCGTTGTTCATTCCGGGGACCAACATAGGAAGCTGGCATCAGATGGGGAGCCGCGATGAGGGCGCAGCGCTCGCCCGTCCACTCCATGCCTGGTTCACACGTGGGGATACCGCTGACGCGCTCGCAGCTGGGGGGGCCTTCAGCGTCGTGACTTGGGCGGTGCTCCGTGCTGGCGGGACATCGAACAGGGGAGATGGTGCGGGCGCAGCGCATGCCAAGGGAGGCACTCCACTCATGCGCTTGATAGCGGTTCCGTAGCGCATTTCGGAGCCACTTGGGAAAACGACGACTGAAGCTGCCGCCGCGGTAGACACGGTGGGTCCCGGAGGTGTGTTCGTTGGGGTATGCGCCGAACCAGGTCGATGTCCACTCCCAGACATTCCCGGACATGTCGAGGAGACCGAAGGCGCCCTCGGGAAAGCTGCCTACGGGGCAAGTACCCGGGTGATTGTAGCAGGCGCGCTGACTGTCCGGCGGCTCGTCTCCCCAAGAGAAACGTCGGAGTTCAGAGCCTCCGCGTGCCGCATACTCCCACTCGCGCTCACTTGGCAGGCGCTTACCCACGAAGCGGCAGTAGGCTTCGGCCTGAGAGAAGTCGACGCAGTTGGCAGGATGATCGCCCCTTCCACTGGTGGGGCCATTGCACAGAAAGCTGGAGCCCAGCATGGGCGTGCAGCCGCCCGCCTGGACACAGGCATCGTACGCGCTCGCCGTTACCTCGGTTCGATCGAGAAAAAAGGCGCCGACACCGACCTCGTGCATCGGACGCTCTTCTGGGCATCCTTCGGAAATGCGTGAGCCCATGAGGAACATCCCCTCTTTGACTTCCACCATGTCGGGAGGGGTTGAGGCGTGAGCGGGGAGAGAGCGTAGCTCTTTCTCTTCAATGAGAGCAGGTATGAATGGCGCTGTAAGAGGGACAGCCGAGACGCCGTCGGGCAGCTGCTCATGACAACAGGTGAGCAGGAGCATCAACAAGGTGACGATGGACAGGCCCCCATCCGGAGCTACATCGTGCAGATGATGGCTTTGGGATGGCTGAGGCTGCCGCATCAGTCGACGAGCTGCGTTCTCAAAGCCTCGTCCATCGCACCGAGTGGCGCCTGCTGCCCGGTGTAGAGACGGAACTGCTCTGCGGCCTGATGAAGTAGCATGCGCCCGCCATGGATCGCTGTGGCTCCGCGTCGGTGAGCTGCCTTGAAGAGCTCGGTACTCAGAGGGTTGTAAACGATGTCCATGACGACTCGCCCAGCATTCAGCACATCTTCTGGAACAGGGCTTCTTGCGTCGACATTGTTCATGCCCAGCGAAGTGGCATTGACAATTACTTCGTAATCGTTCTGAAAGACGTCGAGGAGGGGAGCTGCAGTGCAGCCGAACTCCGCTGCGAGCTGCTCGGCTTTGGAAGCATCGCGGTTCGCGATCGTGAGTTCGGCCCCGCGTTCGCAGAGGCCGAAGGCGATCGCCCGTGCGGCACCGCCCGCGCCGAGCAGGAGCACGCGACGGCTCCGAAGAGAGGTGGCCTCCTCGAGGGCGAGCACTGCACCGCGCCAGTCCGTGTTGTGGCCGATGAGTCGTCCATTCTCGTTGACCACTGTATTCACTGCACCGATGCGCGAGGCCATCGGTTCGATCTCGTCGAGCAACGGGATGACGGCCTGTTTGAAGGGCATGGAGATGCCGAGCCCTCGGATCCCCAGGGCTCGCATGCCTCGCATGGCGTCCGCAAGATTTGTCACTTTGAACGGAAAATAGGTGAATGGCAGGCCAAGCGCACGGTAGCCAGCGTGATGCATGACCGCGCCCGTTGGAACAGGGTGGAGTGAAAGGGAGCCGCAGATAGAAAGTGGCCTGGAGAGATTTGCCGTCGAGGGCGTGAGAGCAGCAGGCGAGAGGGGCTCAGCCATGGTGTACAGGCTGGCCTAGGTACTCGGAGGATGCTACTCAGGGTAATCCCGATGTTCAAACACGGTGGCCCCGGTCAAGCTGATGAGCTGACTGAAATTGCTGGAGCGGTGTCCTCCAGCGCTTCCGAGGTTGCCCCCGTGGAACTCACGGTTCGGCTCGGCGTCGGTGATCGGATCCGTCAGTGGCTTCCCGGCCTGCGCTGGATAGCGACCCGCGCGATCCTGCTGGCCATGGCACTCACGCTTTTGCGCACGACTGTGGCGGATCAATACCACGTCCCTACGAGTTCGATGTGGCCGACCATCGCTCCGGGCGATCGCATCTTCGTGTACAAACTGTCGTATGGTCTGAGGCTGCCTTTCACGAGCCGGTACCTTCTGGAAGGCGAAGGGCCTCGTTCTGGCGACGTGGTGGTGTTTTCGGATCCGCGCGGTGGAGCAGTACCCTTGGTCAAGAGGGTCGTCGCTGTTGCTGGGCAGACTGTAGCCGTGCAATCAGGCGTGTTGCTGATCGACGGTGCTCCACAGACGCTGGAGGTGCTGGGAGATGGTCAACTTCTGGAGCATCTCGGACCTCTGGCGCATGCCGCGGGTTCGGTGGACCTTGCTGCGTTCGGTCCCGTGGTGGTTCCACCCGAGCATGTGTTCATGATGGGTGACAACCGCGCTGCCTCCCTCGATAGCCGCGAGATCGGTCCAGTTCCAAGGCACCTGGTTCGGGGGAGGGTGGTCGGAGTGTTGTACCACCACCGTGAAGGCGCCGGGCTGGACGCTGGTCGCTTGTTGCAAGCCATCGACGCGCGCCCTGAGCGGGGCGCTGTTCGAGGTGCCTCGCTTCCTTCTGCAGCAGCGCACTAGCGGGTAAAGCACGCAGGAGGCGTTCAAAACGAAGCCTCTGATCGTCCAGGGTGCCGATAGGTGGAGTAGCATGCTCCAATGAGCGGCTCGGCTACCGAGAAGACATATGAAATGCTCTGGGACTGCAGATACTGCGGCCAGAAAAAACTCCTAGGACTGACCCATCGCTTCTGCGCCAGTTGTGGAGCTCCGCAGGATGCTGCCGCGCGGTACTTCCCTTCCGAGCAGGAGAAGGTCGCCGTGGAGGAACATCAGCACGTGGGTGTAGACCTTCGCTGCCCTGCCTGCTCGGCGTGGAATAGTCGTCGCTCCAATTGCTGCACTCACTGCGGCGGGCCTCTTACTGCTGCGCAAGAAGCGCGAATGCGCGCGGACCAAGTTCGCCACGAGGGCCAAGTGTTTGGCATCGAGAGCGTTCAGGATGCGCGTCGTGAGTTTGGAGCGACAGCTCCTCCGCGCGGAGCACAACCGAAGAAGAAGGCATTCTCTGTCGTCGTTGCACTGGCTGTCGTGCTGGGCCTCGGCGCCCTGGGCTTCGCTTGTGCATTCCTCTTCTGGACGAAGCCAGCGAGCTTCAAGGTTGTCGGGCATGCGTGGGAACGTCGTGTCGAGATCGAGACCTTCGGTCCTGTTCGCAAATCTGGATGGTGCGACGAGTTGCCAGGGGGGGTGAAGGAGATCAGTCGACGGAGGGAGACTCGATCGACGAAGCAAGTTCAAGCGGGGGAAGAGTGCAGTACCCGGCGAAAAGACCAGGGGGATGGCACATTCAAAGAGAGCCGTGAGTGCAAGCCGAAGTTCCGTGATGAGCCTGTGATGGGGGAACGATGCGAGTATGAGATGAATGCATGGGCCGCCAAGGATGTGGTGACGGCTAGCGGTTCAGTGCTCGAGGATACTCCCGTATGGCCAAAGGTCACTTTGAAGCGTCCCGGAACATGTGTCGGTTGCGATAGAGAGGGGAAACGGAGCGAAAGGTACGAGGTGAAGCTCGTCGATTCGAGCTCGGCCAAAGTACAGACCTGTGAGTTCGAACAAAGCAAGTGGTCGAGCTTCGCGGGGGGGTCTGAGTGGGTGGGGAAGGTTGGCGTCTTGAGCAACGGCGTCGACTGCGACTCACTCGGACCGCGGTAGGAGTGAGAGCATGCCTTGTGGACATGAGGGGGAGAACCGATCAACCCTCATGGCATGATGAATCGTGGTGCTCTTGTACTCTCGATCGTGATCGGGGGAGCGGCGCTCCCGCTCGGGTGTGGAGGGTCGAATCCGCCACCTCCAACGGATGTGGGAGAGCGGCAACCAAGTGACGAGACTCCGCGCGTCGAGCAAAGCGAGGGCGAGGCGTCGCAAGAGGTAGAGACGCCTCCGTCGGCCAAGCCTGCGGTAGACGACACGATCCCCGACGATTACGCCTTGTCGCGTGGGGACTGCGCGCAACTGGGCAAACAGCTGGCCGCATTGACACACTCAGACCAGGTCGCGCAGCTGAGTAGTAAACTGACTTCGGCACAGCGGGGACAGGCAGAGAAGAACATCGCTGATGTTGCGGCCCGCATGAGCGATAAGTGGATCGCAGGTTGCGAAGATGCCCTCGTCGGAAAGATCGTCGAGCGCAAGTCGATCGCTTGCGCCTTGGCAGCGACGACCGTGCTGGCGTTCGATAAGTGCTTGAACGTGGAGCCGAATCCTGGGCAGTGAGGATCTCGACCGAGGAAACTCTGACAAGAGGTGACGGCGATCAAGGGATAGTTTAGGATGCTGGACCACCATGCCGCACCCTCCCTTGGACGATCCCTGGATCAACGCTCAGATTGAAGCCGCTGTGCGGCCTTATGAGGGACGGCTCTCGGCGCAGGATCTGGACTGGATGCGTGAGCAACTGACAGAACTGCTGAGCCGTGACGCGACGGCTGCGAAGCTGCTGCGCGAAGCGCATCCACGACATGTGGATGAGAGTGGTGAACGGATCGTGCCAGGTGGGTACGGTACAAGTGATTCGCCGGACAGAGCTGATTCCAAAAATTGGAAGGTTGGTTAAGTGGTTTCCGAAAACCATCATCTGTACGTCGAAGGTGTAAACTTACTGAGAATCGCCGCCCGCCGTCTTGCAAGAAGGCTGGGGCAAAGAGTTCCTTTGGACGATCTTTCGTCCTATGGCTATTCGGCATTGCCGAGAATCGTTAGCAGCTATGATTCAACCCGCTCGAGCTTCGCCACGTATGCACGGGCAAAGCTCAACTGGGCGATGCTTGATGGCGTCAAGCAGGAACGGCGGTGGCTATTCGAGACGGCCCGCGCTGGCGCGATAGGCGCTTCAGACCGATTCGCTGAAGCATTTGACGAAAATGAAGGTGCGGCATTTTCGTTGTCTGGAGATGCTGCCAATCAGTTCAGTGACCTCTTGGCCGGCCATGCCGCAGCGATGGTGCTCGGAATGACCGTCGCTCGAGAGGGTATAGGACTCGGACTTGCGGATGGGAGGGGCAATCCGGAAGAGCAAACTGTAGCGGCTGAAATGGCCGTGACGCTTCGGAGAGCGGTGCAGGAACTACCCGACCGCGAACGAGCTCTGGTCGAACGCCATTATTACGATGGTGAACGATTCGATCACATCGCTCAAGAACTCGGAATTAGCAAAAGCCGAGCAAGCCGTCTTCATGCGCAGGCCATTGCGACACTGAGTCGCAGGCTCAGAGAAAGCGATTGATGCGCTACTGTAGGTGACGAGCTTCCCGACTTCCTGGTTAGATCCCGCCCTTGAACATGACAGCATAGCATCTAAGCACTTGAACTAGCATGGGAGCAGATCACTCCGCCCCGTTCGAACTCACGAGAGCTCATTGAGAGAGGAGGTGTCGTTAACTTCCCCCCCTCAAATCTCTCTGGAAATTAAGCTGATGGCGGATAGACGATTGCCAGCCGACTCATTTTACGCCAGAGGGTCGTCGCGCTGATTGCCAAGACATCTGCGGCCTTCTCGCGGTTGCCATCGGTCTCACGCAGCGCCGCCTCGATCGCTTGTCTCTCTGCAGCGTCAACGACATCTGCGAGCGTGCGGCCTGCACCATCTGCAGCTCGTCGCGTTTGTGTGGGCGAGGGAATGATATCGTCGGCGGTGATGACTCCCCCTCCAGAAAGAGCCACAGCCTGCTCGACCATATTTTCCAGTTCGCGGATGTTCCCTGGAAAATCATACTGAGAAAGCGCATCCACAACACCCTCTCCTGCTACAGCACGACAGTTCATCTTCCGGTTGAATTTTGTCAGAAAATGCGCAAACAGCAGGGGGACATCTTCTCGACGCGATCGCAAAGGCGGAAGAGTGAATCGTGCCACATTGAGACGATAATATAGGTCTTGTCGGAAGCGCTTTTCGGCAACCGCGCTCAGCAACTCTTGATTCGTTGCGGCAATGATCCGGACGTCGACATGGATAGGTTTATTCTCGCCGACTCGGCGAATCTCGTTTTCCTGGATAGCGCGCAGCAGCTTTGCCTGAAAGGTCAGCGGAGTTTCGGCAATTTCATCGAAGAAGAATGTCCCACCATCCGCTTCCTCGAACAAACCCTTCCTAGCGCTAACTGCTCCAGTGAAGGAACCGCGAGCATGACCGAATAGCTCACTTTCAAGCAGTGTTTCGCTAATGGCTGCACAGTTGATCGGAACAAAGGGCCGATCTGAACGCCGACTATTCGCATGGACGGCTTTCGCGACGAGTTCTTTGCCCGTTCCACTCTCTCCTGTGATGAGCACCGTCGCATCTGTTGGAGCGATTTTTACAATCCGGGCTAGAACATCTCGTATCGGCTGCGAACGACCGATGATGTTCTCGAAGCGATAACGTTCCTTGAACTCGGTTGCGAGTAGTTGGACTTCTCCCGCCAGTTTTCGATTTTGGAGTGCGCGCTCCACTTTCAGAAGAAGCTCAGGTTCTTCTATCGGCTTCTGGAGATAATCAAACGCACCCAAGCGCATCGCTTCCACGGCGCTCTCGATGGTCCCATATGCGGTCATGACGATGACTTCCGTCATGGCATTGGCTTCCTTGACTGCCCTCAGAACAGAGAGACCGTCTGAGCCACCCATGCGCAAGTCGGTGAGGACGACATCGTAGGCACCTCGGGCCCCTAGATCTGCGCCCTCGATACCGTTGGTCGCCTCATCGACTTCATAGCCTGCCCCTCGCAACAACATTGCGAGAAGTGTCCGCATGTTTCGCTGATCATCAACGATGAGAATCTTTGCCATCACACGCCCCCGTCGGCCCCTCCCGTCGGCAACCCCCCTAAGTAGTGAGATTCTGGGGGCTGAGCGGCCTATCCGCCGTCCAACTTATCTCAACAGCTAGATCGATGGGCGACCTCACTGCGTACTTACTCCTCACCCGCCCAGCAAGAAGGAGGAGTTCGACTTGCTTCCGCCAAGGCAGACTTGGCGCCATCGGCGCCTAAGAACTACCAACCTTGGCGAACATCATCTCTCGTCTGATTTAGGCGGGTTCTACTGTCGAATCTGCTGAGCGAGATATTGCTGCTCGCCCAGCTGATCCACTAGACCAAGCTGTTTTTCAAGCCAATCGACGTGTTGTTCTTCACTCGCTAGAATCTCGGCCAGCAGTTCTTCACTTGTCCGGTCCCCTTTGTCACGACAGAGCGCTACCGAATCATTGAGCCGCTTTACTGCGCGGTACTCCAGTTCGAGATCACTCTTGAACTGCTCGACAACCGTCTGTCCGATGTGCAAGGTGTCCAAGCGTTGCAAGTTGGGGAGCCCCTCGAGAAAGAGGATCCTGTCGACGATGGTTTCGACATGCTTCATCTCATCGATGGACTCTGAGCGCGAGTGAGCAGCAAGCGTGATGTAGCCCCAGTTCTCGCACATCTTTGCATGCAGGAAATACTGGTTGATGGCAACGAGCTCTGCCGCCAACACCTCGTTCAGTGCATCGATGACCTCTTTGGATCCCTTCATCGCACCCTCTTACCGAACCTGGGTCGTCCACCCTCCGCAACGGATCGTGTCACCGTGCGGAGATCCAAACGCCATATGGTGCGTTCGCCGGGGTAAGCGCAACGAAAAAACAGGCGGTAGGCAGCAAGCCACCACGACGTCCCGAAATGGAGCGTCTCGGGCGTGCATAGCCTCAAGCTGTCCGGCGAGCTGAGGGGCGAAGTTAGAACCTAGGCTGCGCTAGAGTTTTCTAGCTCCTCAGGGGCAACAAGTCTGGTTTTAGGCTTCACCAGAAAAGTCGTATCCAGCAGGAAAGCGATCGTTGGCTGGCAAGAGCCACAGCAAGTTCCTGCTTTTGTGCACCTCATCACCTCTGCCATGGTTGAGGCCCCCCCTCCGATTGCATCTTTTATTTCGTGGTCCGTGACGGCATTGCAGAGGCAGACGTACATGACTTCAAACCACCTCGCTACGGAGCCAAGTGCTTGAAGTTGAACGTAGCTTTCAATATCGCCCGGATCAAGCGGAGATTACTCTCCTCGTGACACGGAAAGGTGAGCTAAGTTCCCTGCGTGAACGTGGGTGAATGTGTGTGTCCGGTGTCTCTTGCTCACATCGAGAGACCACCATCGACATCGATGCAGCGCCCGTTGAAGTAATCACATTCAATTGCAAACCGGACGGCGATCCAGATGTCCTCCGGTTCTCCGATGCGTCCACTCGGAATGTTCGCGACGAGAGCATCACGAGCCTTTTGATTCATCCCTTGCGTCATCGGAGTTTCAATCATCCCAGGCGCAATCGCTGCGACTCGAATTCCGAAAGGTGCAAATTCAAGCGACCAAGTCCGTGTATTCGCGGCTAGGGCTGCCTTGGCGGCTGTGTAGTTTGATTGTCCCCTATTTCCGTGACGCGCGATGGAGCTGATGTTGACAATGACACCTTTCGTGCTCGTCTCAATCATCTTTGCAACGACGTCCCGAGCGATGAATGTCGCACCTGTCAGATTCACATCGATTACGGCCTGCCATTGCGCTGCACTCATCTTCAAGACCTCACCGGTCTTGCGATCTTTCTTCACCAGCAGGCCATCTCGAAGAATTCCAGCGTTGTTGACGAGACCATTCAATCCCCCCATTGCTTCGTTGGCCCAGCTTACATACTCGCCGACCTCTCCTTCGGAGGCGACATTCAATGGTCTCGCATGAATTTTCCCGGGTAGGCTTTTCCCCTCTTCTACCAGAGAGGCAAGCCCAGCTTCATTGACATCGCCCGCGACAACTTGGCCCCCTGCCTCAGCCAGCCTTACCGCGTAATGACGACCTAGGCCGGAGGCTGCACCCGTGATGATGAACTTGGCGTCGTTCAGTCGCATCTATTTCTCTCCTCTTCCTTCTCAGTTTTGCAGTCAATGACGGCGTTGCCGCGTTCTTCCGCAGCCTGTATCATATCTTCTGACGAAGATTGTTGATTTTGTCGCGCTGGACACGCATTCCGTGCACCTGGTGGAGCGCTTGTTGCTCATGTTTCACGGCTGGTCGCCGACCTCAGGCAGCGTAAACACTCAGTTCCCGTGACCCGCACAGGATTGAGCCGAATCTCGATGCGGAGGCGGCCATGTTTCGCTACGCACAGCGAAGCGTTGTCGCTGCCCAAGTATTCCCCATCTCAATAGTTTCTGAACTGAGATTTCTACCTTCTAATTCGCGGTAATTGGGGGGGCCTTGATGTCAGATGTGGGCTTTTAAGGTCTGGAACTAGCTAGTTCCCGTCCCGAAATGTCCTTCATCGCCATCAGAGACTACACGATTCCCGATAAACAAGGGCCGGAGGTCTCGGTTCGGGGACTTTGAGGACGGGAACTAAGCGCAGGAAGACTGTCTTCCCGCGAAGGCATTCTCCGTATCTTGTAAATACCGGGCTTATCGCTAGTGCTTGCTGCGCGCGTATCCTTCAGCCTCTTGATCGGTTACCGGCTCAACTCTTAGGACATGTCGTTCACGAAGCAAAAATTGGGAACGTTGAACATAAACATGATCTGATGCTATCGTCAGGCGCTCTCTTCTCGACCAAAGTGCTGCGGCATCCTCAAATGTTTGTGCCTTTGGCTCATAGGCAATCATATGAATTTCGTAATCGAGAGGAGGCGGATAGTCGTCGACATGGACTATCTTGTACAACCGGATCCCACCCGAGGATTCGGACGCTGCTACTACGGCTCCTTTGACGAGGTCCTCTCCTTTGGGATCTGCAACCGAGAGAGAGAGGGTAGAGTGTCTGTCGCATCCGCTGGCCGACAGAAGTCCTCCGAGCGCAAGTGAAAAGGCTACGAAGACACCACGCATGTGGGCACCATAGCGGCCGAACCTGACCTGTTCAAGGTCCCTCGGACGTCTAAAGCGCTCATCTTTTGGCCGCGGAGAGAGCTGAAGAACAGTGTCGAAGCATAGGCGTTTCAGTCTGACCGGGCCTCGGTCGGAGCCATGACGTGCCACTTCCCGAGTTCCGCCTGTCGATGCTGCGGAGGTCGCTCGTCGGGCAACGAGCGTTTGTTGAACAGACACTGAAAGACGCGCTTTTGAGGGGTGTGAAACTATCATCGTGGGGGAGGGTCGCGTTGCGTCGCGGAACTCCTTGTGAGATTGAGGTGGTCCTTACCTGCAGGACTCGGGACGCTCGTGCCTCATACGTGTTACTAGCTGAGTGTGCATCGTGCATTGCTCGACTTCTCGTTGCCAGATGAACTCATCGCCTCACGACCAACGGCGGAGAGAGAGGAGGCTCGCCTGTTGCTTGTCGACCGAACTCAACCGCCTGGAGAGGTGGGTCACTCGACCATCTGCAAGCTCGACGAGCACATCCCTCCTGGTGCGTTGGTGATTGTCAATGACACTCGTGTCGTTGCAGCTCGCCTGCTTGGTCGAAAGCTCGCAACTGGTGGCCAGGTCGAACTTCTGCTTCTGCGCAAATTGAAGTCGAGCGAGGGAGGCCTCGTAGAGCACTGGCTTGCGCGTGGAAGAGCATCGAAGCCGATTCGACAAGGAGCCGAGCTGGCGTTTGGCGAAAATGGTGAGATCAAGGCCCACGTTGTTCAGTGCGCTGGTGATGCAATGCTTGAAGTCGTACTGTCCTCGCCTCGAGGTGTGGCTGTCGAGAAGCTCATTGGCATTCACGGCCATATTCCGCTTCCTCCTTACATGAAACGTGCCGACGATGCGTCCGATAGAGAACGCTATCAGACAGTCTTTGCCCGTACCCCTGGAGCGATTGCTGCCCCCACGGCTGGTCTGCACTTTTCGAATCAACTCGTCGAAAAGCTTCAGTCTCGCGGGGTAAAGATGACGAGCATTACTCTGCATGTGGGACTGGGGACTTTCAAGCCTGTTACTGCGCTCGATCTAGACGACCACCCAATGCATGAAGAGGAATACTTCGTGAGCGACGAGGTGAGCGAAGCGATTGATGATGCGCGCCGACGTAAAGTACCCGTGATTGCTGTTGGAACAACGGTCGTCCGGGCCCTTGAAACGGCAGCAGATCCCAGCAGACCGGGACGAGTAACCGCTTCAAGCGGTGAGACGCGAGTGCTCATCCAGCCTGGCTACAGGTTCCGCGTGGTAGATGCCTTGATCACCAATTTTCACCTGCCCCAGTCGACTCTTCTAGCTCTGGTCTGTGCGTTCGCAGGGGGGCGGAGAACGCTGGCTGCCTACCGTGCGGCGATAACATCATCTTATCGATTTTATTCCTATGGTGATGCAATGATGGTGTTCGGGTAGACCAATGGCCATATCGACTTTTGGCTTCGAATTTCGCCAAACTGCTCAGGATGGAGCAGCTCGTACGGGGGTGTTGACGACACCCCATGGAGAAGTCGAGACGCCGACGTTCATGCCAGTCGGCACACAGGGGAGTGTCAAGACACTGACTCCTGAAGAGGTAGCTGCCACTGGGGCGCGGATCGTTCTGGGGAACACGTACCATCTATGGCTACGCCCGGGACCCGAGGTGATAGACAAGATTGGCGGCCTGCACAAATTCACTTGCTGGCCACATGCGATGCTGACTGATTCAGGCGGGTTTCAGGCGTTTTCTCTGGCGGACCGCCGCACCGTCTCGGAAGAAGGCTTTGTGTTTCGCTCGCATCTCGATGGCTCTCGGCGCGTCCTCACTCCGGAGGTGGCCATGCAGGTGCAAGGCGCTCTAGGTGCGGATATCGCGATGCAGCTAGATATCTGTCCTCCGGGGACAGCATCTCCCCGCGAGATGGATGAAGCCTGTGCCGTCACCACCCGTTGGGCGCGTCGCTGCCTCTCAGCGAAGCGTCCCGATCAAGCGCTGTTCGGCATTGTGCAGGGAGGGACCGATGTCCGCAGGCGTCTCGCACATGCGGACGAACTCGCGGCCATGTCCTTTGATGGATTGGCTCTGGGGGGCTTCTCGGTTGGCGAACCCATCGAAAAAATGCACGAAGTTCTAGCTGAGGTCGCTCCTCGTCTGGACGCGTCGCGTCCTCGCTACTTGATGGGTGTTGGAACACCCACCGACCTCGTTCGTGCGATTGGTGCAGGGGTGGACATGTTCGACTGCGTCCTGCCTACTCGAAATGCTCGCAACGGTCAGGCACTCACGAAGCAGGGTCGCATCGTCATCAAGCAAGCTCGTTACAAAGAAGATTTTTCTCCACTCGATCCAGGGTGTGAATGTCCAACATGCACGCAAGGATATAGCCGCGCTTACCTTAGACACCTTTTCATGGCGGGTGAGGTAGTCGTTCTGCGCATGCTGACTGAGCATAACCTACACCTGTATGGACGTCTCGTTCGGGAGGCACGTGCTGCGATCGCTGCCGGTAGATATGCGGCTTTCGCACGTTCATGGCTGACGAAAGACGTTGCTGATTCGTGATGGTTGGTCAGCGTGTGACTGTAGGAAAAGTTACGGCTCGAGGGCCAAGATCCTGAAGAGCCCCGCGATCCACGCCGACGCCACCCACACGATGTTGTAAGCTCCGGGAGATATACGGGCCGGGGCGAAAAATTTCTGAGGCCTCCTCATCCAACAACAGCCGCGGAATGACTCAAGATCCGAACAAGAAACCACTCGGGCGCATCTTGCTGCAGCAGCGGGCCGTCACCCAGCCCCAACTGGAGCAGGCCTTGGTGGAGTCTCGAGCCAAAGGTGTGCCACTCGCGACGGGCATGATCGAGAGCGGGACCCTTTCAGAGGTCGCTGCTCTCAAAGCTCTATCTGAGCAGAGCGGGGTTCCTGGGATTGATCTCACACAGGTCTGCATCCGACTCAGCGACCTGTCGATCCTTCCTAGAGAGATCGCGATGAAGCACAAACTGCTGCCCGTGCTTGTTCGTGACGATAGAATTTTGGTCGCGATGGCGGCTCCAACGGACAAGAAAGTCGTTGATGAGCTTGAGTTCGTTACCGGTAAACGAGTGTTTCCCTACATCGCGCTTGCGGGGCCGCTGATGAGAACCGTGGCTGCTGCGTATGATATGAAGGACCAAGGGGAGCCGTTTTTTGTCGGCCCAAAATGCCCGCCCGAGGTATTGCGCCGCGCTGGATTGTCTCCTGCGAGTACCCCAGCCCCGACGGAAGCTCCCGGAGTTCAGTCTCCAGCTCGCTCGACACCGCCTCTGGCGACATCTCCCCCTTCACATCCAGTTTTCACGCCTGCGCAGCGCATTCCTGCTCATGGCTCGCGAGTCGCGGCGCTGCAGGATTTCTCGGTGGCCAAACCTCTTCCGGCCTCGGCCGAGTCTACAATTACGACTCAAGCAGCAAAGATTCACCAGTCCGCGTTCGATTCGAAGTTCACGAACGACGAGACATCCTTCGCGGACGTCATGGACGAGGCGGCTCCGGAGGGAGCTACTGCCGATATTGCCTCTCCGCCTGGTGCCGCTTTCGTGGGGCAACCAGACATCATTGTTGATGATGCCATGAGTCGCGTGGCAGCGACCTATGAGCTCAGTGATGCAGAGTTTGGCGAGGCGGATCGAGACCTCTCTCTCGTTGGAACACTACCGAAAGAGGCTCCTCGTGGTGAGCAGCCAACTGTTCTCGTCGTGGACGATGAGGCCGAGATCCGTCGCCTTCTCCGGCGCATTTTCGAAGAACGTGGTTATCGCGTGGAGGAGGCAGACCGAGGACTTCTGGCACTGCGGATGGTGAAAGAGAATCCGCCGGACGTCATGATTCTAGACGCAATGCTCCCAGAGGTTCACGGCTTCGATATTGCGCGACGAATGAAGGGGACGCAGCGCTACGGTCACATCCCCATCATCATGATCTCGGCCGTTTATCGCGGTTGGAGATTCGCAGAAGATCTCAAGTCCAGCTATGGTGTCGACGCTTATATTGAGAAGCCGTTTCGAGTGGCTGATGTGGTGGCTGCCGTAGAGAATGCAGTTCACAGTCGCTCGACGCGCAGCGACCAAGATCGAATCTCAGCCGAGGCGGAGCGGCTGCTTGCTGCAGGGATTGCGGCCTACCGCTCAGGCGACTTCGAGACCGCAGTGAAGAATTTGAGAGAGGGAACAATGCTGGATCCCCTCGCTTACCGCCTTCACTTTCATCTTGGGTTGCTCTACGGAAAGCAGGGGCAGCTATATGATGCCATTCAGGAATTGGAAACGGCGTTGCACATCAATAGTAAGCATTTTCCTGCTCTGAAGAATCTGGCCGTTCTGTACCAAAAAGCAGGCTTTCGCAATAAGGCCATTGAGACCTGGGAGCGCGCATTGAGCGTTGCACCCGATGATCCAACACGCCAATCGATCAAAGAGCATCTACTAGGATTGCTCTGACAGTGGTGAACCGAGACCTTGTTTGGCGAGGCCAATGTGGCCCATGAAAGCCTCGGAGATTGAGTGTGACCCGACACCGGTGGTCTCATAGGGATCTTTCCACAAGCCGGTGGCAACCGGCAGCCGACCTCATCACCTCAAGCCCACTGCCTGACCTGACGAGAGACATGGGTCACGTATGACTGTCAGGGGAAACGTCGACACTCCCCACCGAGTTCAGTGCAAGGGTTTGGAGACTCTAGGACACTCGCTCCGTCACGCGCATCCGCAGACAGATTCAGTTTAGTTCTTGTGTGCCCATGAACCACGAGTCCGCGAAGAAGCGTAGATAACGCGCCCACTGTAATGTGGTCGTTAGTCTAAGTTCGCAGACACAGCAGCGGAGTGCTTCTTGCGCCGCTTGGGGGAGCATGTCGTGCCGAGCTCGTGCCTTCAGATGAGCGTGGGCGGGTCTGGATGGCCGCGGCCTGTGATCCGTGTCGTCCGGGAAGCACACTGCACCAAGCGCTCCAAGTCCCCTCTGGAGGGACGGGATTGTTCGCAACCGTGCTGCCTGACACCATTGGAGAGGATGCGTCGTTCCCCGCGGGATCTGCGTTCACCGGACTCAGCCAGACCAAAGTTCTCTCACGGGATGCCTATGAAGGTCTCCAGTGGCTGCTGATTCTGATCGCCTGCATCGAGGCAGTGACCGAGACGCCTGGCGTCGAGAACGGTCGCTACACCCCCGAGAGTTGTTCGTGGTAGTGCGCGAAAGGACGCGGACGTGGGTTAAGAACTCAGCGAAACGAGGCAGCTCAGGACGGCTTCGGGGGAAATTTACCGTATGACCGTGGGCTGAATCTCTGAGATGGCGTTTGGAGCGGCCCCTGCTCATGTGCGCTGATGTAGGTCTTTGGCGGTGTCAAGCAAACGGACCCAAATTGTTGACCCATGCGTCGACACAATCGTAGCGTCGCGCTTCCCTCGTTGCATAGGCGGCAAGCTGTATCTGCAGCGTGCGGACGTCTTTTGACGTCCACTCTGATGGTTCGTCACGAAAATGGTTAGTGATTCCAGGGAAGAACGATTCCATGGAAAGACTAGGCATTCATTCGAAAGCTTACCGAATTCATTGGCTGACGACAACTGCCGTTCCATCTCTCCTGAGAGGGCGTCGAAGCCATCGCCAAGGGATCTCCTCGTCATTCTACGTTGATTGCCACGATGAATGCTTCCTCCATGCCCTCGGGCTCTGAGCTGCATACCTCCATCATGCGACCGGAGGTGGTGGCGCTGTTCTCGTCACTTCGTACGGGCGGGGTGTACGTCGATGCGACGCTGGGGGCAGGAGGGCACTCAGAGGCGATTCTACAGATGCCGGATACTGTGGTCGTTGGCATTGACCGAGACCCTCGTGCTCTGGAACTCGCCCGCGTTCGTCTTGCTCAATTTGGCGACCGTTTTTTCGGTGTTCATGGTCGGTTCTCGGACTTGAAGGAGCACCTTGCTCGCCTGGAGCTTGAGCGCGTCGACGGCATTCTCGCCGATGTTGGACTCAGCTCGATGCAAATCGACGACCCTGCTCGTGGCATGAGCTTCAGATTCGAGGGACCGCTCGACATGCGAATGGACCCCACTGTAGGTGAAACGGCACTCGACCTCATTGATAATCACACGGCGGAGGACCTGGCCGATCTCATTTATCATTATGGTGAGGAGCGTCATAGCCGGCGAATTGCGCGCAGCATCAAGTTTGCGCGTGAGCGGAACGAACTCGCCACGACGACGGATCTCCGGAGAGCGATCGTTCGCGCGGTAGGACCCGGGCGGCACGGCGGTATAGACCCGGCGACTCGGACCTTCCAGGCTCTGCGCATCGCGGTCAATGGTGAACTCAGGGAGCTGGCGAGCTTGCTGGAAATGGCACCTACTTTTCTGGTGTCGAGCGGCGTGCTCGCGATCATCTCTTTTCATTCCTTGGAAGATCGAATGGTCAAGCAGGCGTTCAAGGAGCGGAGCATCTGGCGTGCGCTCACGAAGAAGCCTCTCACCGCGTCGGATGCAGAGGTGGAAGGTAATCCCCGCGCGCGGAGCGCGAAGCTGAGGGCCGCCGTGCGAGTCGAGGAAGAACAACTGCGAGGCATCACGTGAGGAGCCGTCGACCCTTTCTGATCTTGTGGACCATTGCAGTGGGTGCAACGGTGGCTGCGTTCATCGTACACCTCGCATTGCGTGGACGTACCGTGGAGATGGGTTACAAACTCGGCAAGGCGAGAGCTGAGCAGGCACGCCTGCGCGAGGTGAGGCGAGTCCTCTCTCTTGAAGCTGCCAGCCACGAGACCCCGCAGCGTGTCGAGATCATCGCACGGACCTTGCTGGGAATGGCTTCCCCGCCTCCTGAGCGGATCATTCCTTTGCGTTCGGGGAGGGCTGCGGAGCCTTCACCGGAAACCGGACTTCAGGACGCTGAGGCAGGCCGATGAAGAACCTTCATCCCCTCCGGGCACGCTGGATCAGAATTCGAATGGGGATCCTGTGTGCCGTGATGGCGGCAGGACTGGGCGCGATCGTGAGCGGCGCCTATCGCATCGAAGTCGAGGACGGTCCCGAGTGGTTCGAACTCGCCGAGCGGCAGCGTCAGCGTCGATTGCACATTACCCCCAAGCGCGGCACGATCTTCGATCGAAACGGAGCTCCCCTCGCCGAGAGTGTCGAAGTCCCCAGCGTTTCACTCGATGCCGTGGAAATGCTGCGGGGGATCGAGCCCCAGTACGTCCCCATGCGGACGACACAGTATGCCGAGAGAATCGCTCAGGCGCTTCATCTCCCCGTCGAGGAAGTCGCGGAGAAGATCAGCCGGCGACGGCGTTTTGCGTGGCTGAAGCGGCGTATTTCCGAGAGCGAAGTCGAGGCGATCCGCGCACTGAGCGATCGCAGCGAGCGCCATCCGATTCGAGGGCTGGTGATCGAGGGTGAGGGAAGGCGCTTTTATCCAAACCGGGAACTCGCTGGCAACCTGCTCGGCTTCGTCGCGCCAGACGGTGAAGGGAAGGAAGGGCTCGAACTCAGCCTCGAGACCCAGCTCCGCGGCGAGGCGTCCGAGGTCCGAGGTCTGCGAGATCGCTCTGGAAAACTGATCTTCTCCGAGACCATTTCCAACGAACAGGCCCTCGCTGGTCACAATGTCTATCTCACGATCGATAAGGTGATTCAGTTCACGGCCGAGCGCGAGCTTCAAGCCGCGCTTGGGACCTACGAGGCGCATGGCGGCTCGATTGTCATCGTGGACCCCGCCACGGGTGAGATCCTGGCGATGGCGAGCGCGCCTGGATACAACCCCAACGATTACTCGAACAGCGACCCCGCTGCGCGCAGAAACCGATGTGTCGTCGACCGCTTCGAACCCGGTTCGACCATGAAGGTGTTCACCATGGCGGCGGCGCTCGCCGCGAAGACCATTTCGCCGTCTGCGAGTCTCTATTGCGAAGAGGGGCGCATGGCGATCGATAACGTCGTCATTCACGATACTCATCCCGCGAAGTGGCTCAGCCCGACTCAGATGCTCAGCCTCTCTTCGAACATCGGGATGGCCAAGATCGGCCTGGGGCTTGGCGAGCAGCGCCTGTACGAGGGATTCCGGCGCTTCGGTTTCGGGGACATCACCGGGGTTCCGCTGCCCGGGGAGTCCAGCGGCGTCCTGCGACCTCGTGGACGGCCCTGGGTTCAGGTCGAGACCGCTTCTTCATCCTTCGGGCAGGGCATCAGCGTCACGACACTCCAGCTTGCGATGGCCATGGCCTCGATCGCGAACAACGGACGCCTGATGGAGCCGGTGCTGGTGAGTCAGGTTTCCGACAGCACCGGGCTCTCACTGATGAAGGCGTCTCCCAAGGTTCGTCGCGAGGTGGTCCCTGGGAGCGTGGCTCGTCTGGTCTCGGACATGCTCGTCGCTGTCACCGAGGGGGAGGGCACAGGAGTCGAGGCTGCGATCCCGGGTTTCCGGGTGGCTGGGAAGACGGCCACGGCGCAGAAGATCGACCCGGCGACCGGGAGGTACACCGATACCCACTATGTCGCCTCGTTCGTCGGCTTCATCCCGGCCGAGCGTCCGCGCGTGAGCATCGCTGTGGTCCTGGATGAACCGATGGGTGGCACCTATGCCGGTGGTTCGGTCGCGGGACCCGTGTTTCGACGGGTCGGAGAGATGGTCCTGCGTCACCTGGGCGTCGCGCCCCGAGGCAGCGATCCCATCAAGCTCTCCGAGGTCGCCAAGCAGGCGGGGAGCAGCGGGCTCGGAGGGGCGCAGGAGACCCCTGGCCAGGACGAAACAGAACCCCGACCCCTGCCGACCCCGAACTCGGCCGCCCTTCGAAGTGGCGGGACCAGCGTGCCCCATGTCAAAGGACTGCCCGCCCGTGAAGCGGTGAGGGCGCTCCTGTCACTCGGACTGACCGTGAGCATGGAGGGGTCAGGCCGGATCGCGCACCAAGATCCAGCCCCTGGCAGCATCGTTCCGAAGGGAACGACGGTACGCCTGGTGTTCGAGTCACCCTCTTGATGAGTCACGGTCCAGCCATGCTCAAGCCTCAGTCCACGCAGGAGATCTCGCTGGACGCGCTCGTGCGAAGCTTGCCCCACGCACGGCTCGTCCCAGCGGATGCTGGCTCTGTCGTCGTCTCGGGCGCGCAGCAGGACTCTCGCCATGTCGCCTCTGGGGACCTCTTCATCGCGCGGGCAGGACTGCGCCTCGATGGAAGCAAATACATCAACGATGCCGTGAGTCGAGGCGCCCGCGCGGTGCTCCTGGAGCCCGGCGCCCTGGTGGACAGCGTCCAGATTCCGCGGATCGAGGTGGCCAACGTCCCGCTGGCCCTGGCGGCTGCTGCTCACGCCATCTACGGCGATCCAACAGCCCACCTGGAGGTCGTCGGGATCACGGGAACGAATGGCAAGACGACGACGGCCCACCTGGTTCAGGCAGTGATCGACCACTGCGGGGGACACGCCGGGATCGTGGGCACGCTGGGTTATCGGTTCGATGGGCTCGACATGCCAGCCCAGCACACCACCCCCGAAGCTGACGCCCTCGCGCGGGTGGCAGCGGCAATGAGGGAGCGTGGTGCGTCCCATCTCGTCATGGAGGTTTCGTCGATCGCGCTGGCTGCGCATCGCGTGGACCACACAAGGTTCTCCGTGGCGGCCTTCACCAACATGACGCAGGACCACCTGGACTACCACGGCACGATGGCGAGCTACGGACAGGCCAAGGAGCGCCTGTTCACCGATCTCGCCCCTCGTACGGCAGCCATTCAGGTTGACGAGCCCTTCGGACGGGCGCTCGCCGAACGATTCCAGGCGTCCTTCGCCCAGCACCCGTTGGCTCGTATCTCATCGCGGATTGAACCTTCATCGCGGGTGGAGGTCGCCCCTTTGCACATCTCCCAGGACGCCAACGGGACCATGCTCGAGGCGAGGACGCCAGCCGGTAACGTGCAAGTTCGGTCCCCGTTGCTCGGCATCTTCAACGTCGAGAACCTGCTGACGGCGCTCTCGATCGCGTGGTTGCTCGGGCTCGATGTCCGGGAAGCAGCGGAAGCGCTCAGCCGTCCCGTTCCAGTTCCGGGCCGTTTGGAACGCTGTGATGTTCCCGGACAGGACGACATCATGGCGCTCGTCGACTATGCCCACACGCCTGACGCACTCCAGCGAACCCTCGCCAGTGTGAGAGGGCTCGGCTCGGGGCGCATCTGGTGTGTCTTTGGCTGTGGTGGTGATCGCGATGCGGGCAAGCGGAGCTTGATGGGCGCTGCCGTGGGGGCCGCCGCCGACATCGCGATTGTGACCAACGACAACCCGCGCGGTGAGAACCCGCAGCGCATCGCTGACGCCATCCTCGACGGGCTACGGGAGAGTGACATCGAGGTCCAGGTGCAGCTGGATCGTGCGATGGCCATCGAGCGTGCCATTCAGAGTGCGAAAGCCGGCGATCTCGTCCTGATCGCTGGCAAGGGCCATGAGCCCTACCAGATCGTGGGTGACGTGACGTCGCCGTTCGATGACCGGGAGGAGGTCAGGCGGGCGCTCACCAAGCGACGAACGAGCCGCGGTCTCAACAGCGGGCCAGCGCTTCAGGGCAAATCATGATTTACGAGCTCTTCTACCCTCTGAAGTTCCACTACGGGTGGCTTCGCTGGCTGAACGTCCTTCGGTACATCCCGTTCAGGACCATCATGGCGACGATCACCGCCATGCTCCTGACCTTCGTGCTCGCTCCCTGGTTCATCCGTGAGCTGAGGCGCAAGCAGATCGGTCAGGTGGTGCGCACCGAGGGCCCGGAGACGCACCGGATCAAAGCGGGTACGCCCACGATGGGTGGGGCCCTCATCTTGCTGTCGCTTCTTCTTCCCACGGTCCTGTGGGCCGACCTGCGTAACCCGTTCGTCCTGGCAACGACTGCCGTCACTGCGGGCTACGGCGTGATCGGTTACCTGGACGACTATCTCAAGATCAAGAAGAAGAGCACTGGCGGGCTCCCGGGCCGCTACAAGCTCATCGGCCAGCTGCTCATCGGTGGTGCAGCGATCATCTACACATTCGTGATCACCGACAAGATCCCGGCCGACTGGGCCGCGATCAAGACACGCCTCTCCGTGCCCTTCGTGGCCTTCTCCAAGTTCCCGATCGACCTTCCCCTCTGGGTCTATGTCCCGTTCGCTGTACTGGTCGTGGTGGCCACCAGCAACGCCGTGAACCTCACGGACGGTCTGGATGGGCTGGCCATCGGTCCCGTGATGATCAACGCGGGCACCTACCTGATCCTGGCCTACGTGGCGGGAGCATCGATCGCGAACTTCTCGCTCGCGACCTACCTGGACATCCCCAAGATCGCCTCTGCCGGAGAACTCTCGGTCTACTGCGGGGCCGTCATCGGCGCTGGCATCGGGTTCCTCTGGTACAACACCTACCCAGCGCAGCTCTTCATGGGAGATGTCGGCGCGCTCGCCCTCGGTGGCGGGCTGGGCATGCTGGCCGTCTTCACGAAGAACGAGCTGCTCTCCATCTTTCTGGGCGGCGTCTTCTTCGTGGAGACCGTCAGCGTCATCACCCAGGTCGTGTCGTTCAAGCTGACCGGGCGACGCGTCTTCCTGATGGCACCCATCCATCACCACTACGAGAAGAAAGGGTGGGCCGAGCCGAAGATCATCGTGAGGTTCTGGATCATCTCCATCTTGCTCGCGCTCGTATCTCTGGCGTCGATGAAGCTTCGGTGAGGCATCCGGTGGACGTAACTGGCCTGAAGGTCGTGGTGGTTGGCCTGGGAAGCAGCGGCGTGTCGGCGGCGCGGCTTCTGCAGACCAAAAGGGCTCGTGTCGTCGCGAACGACGCGTCTCCGCGAGACGCGCTGTCAGCACAGGCGCGGGCTCTGGAGACAGCTGGCATCGAGCTGGTCTCGGGAGAGCACCCCATCGCGCTTTTCGCCGCGGCGGACCTGGTGGTGATGTCTCCGGGGGTCCCTGATTTCCCGGAGCTTTCGGCCGCGACCGATCGTGGCTGCGAGGTGATCAGCGAAGTCGAGCTTGCCTCCCGCTGGCTCTCGGCACCGATCGTCTTGATCGGCGGCACCAACGGGAAGAGCACCACCACCGAGCTCGTCGGCGCGATGTTGAAGAAGGCAGGAAAGCGCGTTTTCGTGGGGGGAAACCTCGGTGTCCCTCTGAGCGAAGCGGTGGGGCAGGATTTCGAGGCGCTCGTCGTGGAGATCTCGAGCTTCCAGGCCGAGCGCTCGAAGTGCCTGCATGCGAAGGTCCACGCCCTCCTCAACGTCACCGAGGACCACCTCGATCGACACCACACCTTCGAAGCCTACGCGGACGCAAAGGGGAACCCGTTCGTTCCGATGCAGCCCGAAGATGTTGCCGTCGTCCCGCACGGTGATGCGGTCGTCGCGGCGCAGGCGGCTCGTGGCAAGGCGAGGATCGTCACCTTCGGCGCCACGCCGCTCGCTCAGGTGGGGGTGGACGGACCCGATATCGTCGATCGCTCGACGGGGAGCCGCTATCCGATCTCCTCACTCCGCTTGCGGGGCTCCCACAACCTCACCAACGCCTGCGCCGCGATCGCCGTCGCCTCGAGCATGGGCGTCTCGCCAGATGCCATCCTGGCCACGCTGACTTCCTTCGAAGGGTTGCCGCATCGCACCGTCTTCGTGGCGGCGCTCGATGGCGTGAACTTCTATGACGACTCCAAGGGCACGAACGTCGGCGCGACGGTCGCGGCACTTTCTGGACTTCCCGAGCCGAAGGTGGTCTTGATTGCCGGCGGGCGGGACAAGCACGGAGACTACGGGCCGTTGGTGGACATCCTACGAGAGCGGGGTCGCGCAGTGATCCTCCTCGGGGAGGCCGCGGAGCGCATCCAGCATGCCGTGGGTGACGTGCTCCCAAGCCGCCGTGTGAAGAGCATGCAGGAGGCGGTCGTGTGCGCCAAGGAACTCGCCCTGCCAGGGGACGCCGTGCTTCTGAGCCCTGCGTGTTCGAGCCTCGACATGTTCCGGGACTACAAGGCCCGTGGGGAGGCGTTCGTGCACTCGGTTCGTGAGCTTTGCGCAGGAGTGGACGCATGAGCATCTGGAGTCGCTTTCGCGCAGGCGATGGCGGCAAGAAAGGCGCGCAACGCAGCGCACCGGCGGCTGGGACTGCGCAAGACCCAGGCCGACGTGGCAACGTGCTGCTGGCGTCGAAGTCGCCCGAAGCGCCGGTCGAGGAGCGCTCCACAGACGAGAGCGTGGCCGCGACCGAGAGCATCCGGCGCCGGACGGGACCCGTCGACGCCGTCCTTGCCGCCACCGTGATCGCGCTGATCGGCTTCGGTGTGGTGATGGTCTACAGCGCCAGCGCGATCGAGGCCACGGTCCGGTACAAGGACGCGCAGTTCTTCCTCAAGCGTCAGGCCGTCTACGCCGTCCTCGCCGTCATCGTGATGGCCGTCGCCAGCCGGATCAACTACCGGAAGATCAAGCCGTTCACATACCCCATCCTGTTCTCCGTCGCGGCGATGCTGCTGGCCACCGTGGCTGGTTTGGGCCACAGGGCGGGCAACGCCTACCGATGGCTGGCCCTCGGGCCCGTCCACGTACAGCCTGCCGAGCTGGCCAAGCTCGGAATCGTGCTCTGGCTGGCCTACTCGCTTTCGAAGAAGCGAGATCAGATCCGCTCGTTCTCCGTCGGCTTCCTCCCGCACCTCCTCGTCGTCGGCGTGCTGATGTTGCTTTGCCTCAAGCAGCCGGACTTCGGGAGCGCGATGGTGCTGCTGTTCCTGACCTTCACGCTGCTCTTCGTCGCTGGCGCAAGGATTCCCTACATCGCAGCGTTCTCCGCGCTCCTTGCTCTCGCTGCGGCAGCGCTGGTTCGGTTCAGCGGTTACCGCTACGCCCGCTACCTGGCGTGGATCGACATGGAGAGCAACCGCGCCGACCTGGCCTACCAGCCGTTTCAGTCCGTCATGAGCTTCGGTTCGGGCGGCGTCTCGGGGCTCGGTCTTGGACGTGGCCTGCAGGTGCTCTACTTGCCGGAGGCGCACACGGACTTCATCTCGGCGATCGTCGGCGAGGAGCTCGGCTTCCTCGGCATCGTCGCGCTGTGCTGTGCGTACCTCGTCATCGTGGCCCGAGGCGTGAAGGCCGCGCTGGCTGCGGACGACGACTACGGGAGCTTCATCGCGTTCGGCATCGCGACGCTGTTCGGTGTCCAGGCGATGGTCAACCTCTCGGTCGCCATGGCCATCCTCCCGACCAAGGGCCTCACGTTGCCACTGGTCAGCTACGGTGGTTCGTCCTTGATCGTGAATGCGCTGGGCGCCGGCATCCTTCTGAGCATCAGCCGCAGCCCAGGGACCGAATCCACGACGGCCTCACCCCGTGAGGCCGCACGGTTGTCGAATTCTGGCGTTGTCGGGGTGGCGGCGGTAAGCAGGGACGCGGCGTGACCACCATCGTGATTGCTGGAGGGGGTACGGGAGGACACGTCTTCCCGATGATCGCCGTTGGCGATGCTCTCCGTGCCCTCTCTTCGGACGTGCAGGTGGTCTACGTGGGCACCGCCCGAGGCCTGGAGGTCCAGCTCATGGGTCGCCGTGGAGACGACCTGCGGCTCCTGGACATCCTCCCCCTCCGAGGCGGAGGGGCTCGAGGCTTCGCTCGAGGGACGGTTGCCGCGATGCGGGTCTTGCCCGAAGCGCGCAAGCTGATTCGAAGCCTCGGAGCGAGCGCGGTCCTGTCGCTGGGCGGTTACGCGGGGGGGCCGGTCGCGCTCGCTGCACGCTCCCTGGGGCTCCCCATCGCCATCCTGGAGCCGAACAGCGTCCTCGGCCTCTCCAACAAGCTGCTCATCCCCCTGGTGGATCGCTCCTACATCAATTTCCCCGAGACCGCGCGTGGGCTTCTCCCCTGGACCGTTCGCCGCCTCGGCGTCCCCCTCCGACGCTCGATGGAGCGAGCGCCCTACCAACCGCGCGAAGGAAAGGTTTCTCTGCTCGTCCTGGGTGGCAGCCAGGGGGCGGCGGCGCTCAACGCGGCGGTCCCCCTCGCGATCGCGTGCTGCCGTCAGGCTGGCCTCTCGCTCGACGTCGTCCATCAGACCGGCAAGGCGTCCGAGGAGAAGGTACGGACGCTCTACGCGCAGCACGGCCAGGACGAGCGCACCCTCGTCACGGCGTTCATCGACGACGTCGCTGCCGCGCTGAAAGCTGCGGACATCGTGGTCGCGCGCTCCGGCGCGTCGACGCTGGCCGAGCTCTGCGCCGTGGGACGCCCCTCGATCCTCGTCCCCTATCCCCACGCGGCGGATGACCACCAGATGAAGAACGCTCGCTCGCTCGAGCGAGCTGGAGGCGCCATCGTCCTCCCACAGCAGGACGCCTCCGAGGAGCGCCTCACGGAGACCATCACGTCACTCGTCATGGACGCGCCGCGGCGAGTCCAGATGGCCAGCGCTGCGGCGAGCTTTGGTCGCCCCGACGCGGCAGCGCGTGTGGCCGCCGATCTGCTCGCCCTCGCGCACGAGACGGCCGGGCGGAGAGCATCTGGTTCGTCGACTGCGCGGGACGAGTCCCCCATCCCACCCTCGGCTGGAGAGTAGAGTTCATGTTTCGCGGCCGCGTCAGGCACATCCATTTCGTGGGCATCGGAGGCGTCGGCATGAGCGGGCTCGCAGAGATCCTGCGCTCGCTCGAGTTCGAGGTCTCCGGTTCCGATCTCAAGGAAGGCTCCACGACCAGGCGCCTCCGCACCCTCGGCGTCCGCATCGACATCGGCCACCGAGCCGAGAACGTGTGCGGCGTCGACGTGGTCGTCTACTCCAGCGCCGTCGACCCCGCCAACCCGGAGCTACTGGAGGCGCGCGCCCTCGGCATCCCGGCGATCGCGCGTGCCGAGATGCTCGCCGAGCTCATGCGGGTCAAGTACGGCGTCGCCATCGCCGGCTCTCACGGCAAGACGACCACCACCTCCCTCGTGGCCACCGTCCTGCGCGCCGCGGGCCTCGATCCGACCGTGGTCGTTGGCGGCAAGATGGCTGCGCTCGGCTCCAATGCCCGCCTGGGGGCAGGGGACCTGCTGGTCGCCGAGGCGGACGAGAGCGACGGATCCTTCCTGCGCCTGACCCCCACCATCGCCGTCGTCACCAACATCGATCCCGAGCACCTCGATCACCACGGCTCTCACGAGAAGCTCAAGGAAGCGTTCATCGAGTTCGCGGCGCGCGTCCCCTTCTACGGCCTCGCCGTCCTCTGCCTCGACCATCCCCATGTGCAGGACATCCTGCCCCGCATCCCTCGACGCCACGTCACCTACGGCATGTCACCCCAGGCCGACTACGCCGCGCGGGGGATCCAGTTCCGGGGCCTGGAGACCAGCTTCAACGCATACCGACGTGGCGAACCCCTCGGCGGCTTCACCGTCAGAATGCCGGGAGCGCACAACGTGCTGAACTGCCTCGCCACCATCGCCGTGGCGGACGAACTCGAGGTCCCCCTCGACGTGACGAAGCAGGCACTTGCGACCTTCGGCGGCGTCGCCCGGCGCTTCTCCGTGCTGGGGACCTTCGGTGGCATCACCCTCGTGGACGACTACGGACACCACCCTGCGGAGGTGCGCGCCACGATCGAGGCCGCGCGCCGCGCCTTCCCCGGCGAGGATCACCGTGTCGTCGTGGCGTTCCAGCCTCACCGCTACAGCAGGACCCGCGATCTCTTCGACGAGTTCACGCGCGCCTTCAACCTGGCGGACGTGCTTCTCATGACGGACATCTACCCTGCCGGAGAGAGCCCCCTCCCGGGCGTGACCGCCGAGCGCTTGCTCCAGTCGATCCGCGAGCATGGCCACCAGGACGCCACCTACGTCCGCGACAAGGACCAGCTCCCCTCCGTGCTGGAGAGCATGGTGCGCCCTGGTGACGTGGTCATCGCGCTCGGCGCTGGCGACATCAACGCGGCCGTGCGCGAACTCAGAACGAAGCTCGAAGCCCGCTCCGGCGGGACGGCACCGGGCTCGGAGACCGCCGAACCGTGAACAACCAACGCCGCTCCAGCGCGCCCCCGCCGCCCAACCGCCGCGTCGCTCCTTCGCAACACGGCTCCGCTCCGCCCCCCAAGCAGGCGGGAGCCACGGCGAGTCACGCGGGCCGCGCGGGGAAGGACGCCGCGCGGAGCAGCGACAGGCCCCCCTCGAAGCCACCGACACCGCCGGCGAACGAGCGACGGCCCTCGAACGAGCACTCCCCGCCGCCGCCTGCCACCAGTGTCTCGGTTCGTCCCCCCGAGGAGCCGACGGCTGCTGCTCCGGCGCGCAGCCCCAAGCGACCCGCGCGCCTGCCGCAGGGCTTGCGCTGGCTCCAGGTCGTGGCCGGCATCGCCGTGGTCCTCGCCGCCTCGATCGCCGTCGGCTGGGGCGCGCGTCGATACGTCATGTCGAGCCCGCGCTTCGCGATCCGCTCCGTGCTCATCGAAGGCGAGCAGCGCCGGAGCGCACAGGAGGTAGCGACCACTGGCGGCATCGAGGTCGGGAGCAACATCTTCACCCTCGACCCCACGATGGCCTCGGCTGCGATCTCCGCGGATCCCTGGATCGAGAAGGCGACGGTGACGCGCCGCCTCCCCTCCACCATCCACGTCTCCGTCGTCGAGCGCGAAGCGCAGGCCCTCGTCGCCATCGGAGGCGAGCTTTACCTCGCGACCCGCGATGGCGATCTCTTCAAGCGTCACGACGGCGACGACCCCGCGGACCTCCCCGTCGTCACCGGCATCTCACCCGAGCAAGTGGCCAAAGATCGCCCTGGCGTCGTCCTCGCCGTGCGTCGCGCGCTCGACGTGCTCGACGAGTTCGATCGTGCCGGCATCTCTCGCCGTTACCCCGTCCAGGAGCTGCATCTCGTCAAGGATGGAACGCTCGTCTTCATGATCGGCAAAGAGGGCATCTCCTTGCACCTGGGTAACCCACCTTACCGCGAAAGAGTCGCGCAGGCGGCGCAGGTCTTGAACGAGCTCGCCAGGCGGAAGGCGAACGCTTCCGTGCTTTTCCTCGACAACGAAGCGCATCCGGAGCGGGTCGTCGTCCGGATGAAATGACTCCCGCGACCAAAATTTGTCCGATTCGGTCGGAGCATGTCAGCGTCCTCCCTGCCCGAATCGGGAGCGGTCCCAGGCCGCGTGGCCCAGCGCCATGACCTGCGTTCTGCCGACTCCGTGACCGGGCTCCCGCCGAGCATGAGGACTGTGCACGCGATGAAGAGCCGGATGGAGACCACCGAGATTGTTGTCGGCCTGGACATCGGGACCACGAAGGTTTGCGCCGTCGTGGGGGAGGTCGACGCCGATGGGATCACGATCCTCGGGGTAGGGAACGTCCCTTGCCGAGGTCTCCGCAAGGGAGTGGTGAGCAACATCGACTGGACTGTCCGCTCGATCAGCGAAGCGATCGAGGCGGCCCAGACCATGGCCGGTGTCGAGATCCGCACCGTCTACGCGGGCGTGGCAGGGAGCCACATCCGTTGCCACGGATCGGATGGTGTCGCAGCCATCTCGGGCGGTGAGGTCACCCGGCTGGATGTCGAGCGCGTCCTCGAAGGTGCGCGCGCAATCCCGGTCGACGCAGACCGCCAGATCCTGCACGTTCTCCCACGCGAGTTCACCGTCGACAACCAGGACGGCATCCGGGATCCCGTGGGCATGAGCGGAGTGAGGCTCGGCACGAAAGTCAACCTCATCACGGCCGCGACGTCGTGCGTTCAGAACGTGGTCCGTTGCGCCGAGCGCTGTGGCCTCACCGTTGCAGACGTGGTCCTCGAGCCCGTTGCGAGCGCTGAGTCGGTTCTCTCGGAAGACGAGAAAGAAATCGGCGTCGCGCTGATCGACGTGGGTGGAGGGACGACCGATCTCCTCCTCTATGTAGATGGAGGGATCGCCCATGCAAGCGTGATTCCCGCAGGTGGCAACAACGTCACCGCGGACATCGCGGCGGGCTTGCGCACCCCCATGGGCGAAGCGGAGCGGCTCAAGCGCAATTTCGGCTGCGCGCTCGGCCGCATGGTGGGCGATGATGAAGAAATCGAGGTCCCTGGCGTCGGCGGTCACCCGCCTCGTCGGACCGCTCGGCGTGTGCTGTCGGACATCATCGAGCCACGCGTGGAGGAAATCTTCGCTGTGATCCGCAAGCGCATCGAGGACACGGGTCTCCTCGAGCAGCTCTCTGCGGGCGCGGTCCTGACGGGCGGCGGCGTGCTCATGGAAGGCATGACCGAGTTTGCCGAGGAAATTCTCGGCATGCCTGTGCGGCTGGGTGTGCCCGTGGGCGTTCGCGGGATCACGCAGCTCGTCGCTGGCCCCCAGTACGCGACAGGGGTGGGACTTGTTCAGTACGGAGCAAATGCGCTGGCGCAGGCTCGCGCGCTCACACCCGTGCCGCCTGAGGTTACCCGCATCGACGCCCGTCGTGACAGAATCGTCAAGGAGCCGCGCCGCGAACTTCAAGAAGAGATGCGGATCGAGACGAAGTCTGGGGGGAGATTCTGGAGCTGGCTTCGTGCTGCTTTCTGAGCATGACGGGGCTACCAAAAGTTGTTAGGAGAGGGCGGTTTCGACGGGTCCTGATCAAGGTTTTGAACGTGACAGCGTCAAGAGGAAGAGGCGCCTCTTGACCGCGAGTCCGGCGCAGGGCGAAGTGCCCTCGCCTCCAAACCAAGCCCGCGAGGCGGCGGGCAGAGCGACTGCACGCACATCCCCCGGGAGGATTTCATGAGTTTCTCCATCGAGTTCGCCCCAGAGCATGCTGGGTACGAAGCCCGCATCAAGGTCATCGGTTGCGGTGGCTCTGGCGGCAACGCGGTCAACACGATGATGAATTTCGGCCTCGAAGGGGTCGAGTTCATCGTCGTCAACACCGACGCGCAGGCGCTCGGCGCCAGCCTGGCCCCGACCAAGATGCACATCGGTGCCAGCGTCACCCGTGGGCTCGGTGCGGGCGCTGATCCCGAGAAGGGCCGCAAGGCTGCGCTCGAGGACGTGACGCGGATCAAGGAAATGATCGCCGGCGCGGACATGGTGTTCGTCACCGCCGGCATGGGCGGTGGCACCGGCACCGGCGCTGCGCCCGTCATCGCGCAGCTCGCCCGTGAAGAGGGATGCCTCACCGTCGGTGTCGTCACCAAGCCCTTCTTCTTCGAAGGGAAGCAGCGTGCACGCCGTGCCGAGCTCGGTCTGGCGATGCTCGCCGAGCACGTCGACACCCTCATCACCATCCCCAACCAGAAGCTGCTCTCTTTGGGCGATGAGGACCTGTCGTTCGTCGAGGCCTTCCGCAAAGCGGACGAGGTGCTCTACCAGGCCATCAAGGGCATCAGCGACCTCATCACGCAGAACGGCATCGTCAACGTCGACTTCGCCGACGTGAAGACCGTCATGTCGAACATGGGCCGCGCCCTCATGGGCACCGGCTGCGCCAAGGGCCAGGGGCGCGCGCGCCTCGCGGCAGAGATGGCGGTCAGCTCGCCGCTGCTCGATGACATCTCCGTGGAAGGCGCCACCGGCGTGCTCATCAACATCGTCGGCGGCCCCGACATGCGCATGAAGGAGATCGAGGAGGCTGCGACCCTCGTGCAGGAGCAAGCGCACGAAGACGCCAACATCATCTTCGGCGCGACCATCGACGAGAGCATGGGCGACATGATCAAGGTGACGGTCATCGCGACCGGCTTCGATCATCCCGTCGTGGAGGTCCCGCAGCAGTACACGAGCTCCTCGACCGGGCGCAGCGGGACGCACGCCCTCTCCCCGATCGCAGCCTCGGCGGCGCCCCTTTCGTCCCGTGCGGCCATGAACGCGCCTCCGCTGACGCAGCGACCCCCGACCCGTGAGGATGTGGGTTACCCGACCTCACGTCGCGCTGCTCCCTCGCAAGCCCCGGCTCAGGCGGGTGCAGCGGGCGGAACCAGGGATCGCTCGAGCTTCGTTCCCCCGCTCGACGGCGACTGGGATACCCCCGCGTTCCAGCGTCGCGGCCAGTAAGGTTGGCATCGCACGAGCGACGCGTTGACTTCGGCGTGCTGCGACTTATCGTCTGGCGCGGCTCCCTGTCCTTTCTCCGCCGCGGCGAACCCTCGCCGCGCTCTGGCCGCCCATGAGTGAAAAGCGCGATTATTACGAAGTCCTCAGCGTTGCGCGCGACGCATCTCCTGACGACATCCGCAAGGCCTACCGACAGCTGGCCCTCAAGTTTCATCCTGACCGAAACCCCGGCGACGCATCGGCCGAGGTGAAGTTCAAGGAGGCGACTGAGGCCTATCAAGTCCTCTCGGACGCTGACAAACGCGGTCGCTACGACCAGTTCGGTCACGCTGGGCTCGAAGGCGCGGTCGGCTTCGAAGGCGGCGACATCTTCTCGCACTTCCAGGACATCTTCTCGGAGTTCTTCGGCGGCTTCGGCGGAGGAGGAGGGAGAGGCCGCCGTGGCCCGGCGCGTGGCCAGGACATCCGCGTGCAACAGCGCCTCACCCTCAAAGAGGCGATCTGCGGTTGCAAGCGAGAGGTCGCTCTCCGGACGCCTGCGCCGTGTGACGAGTGCAGCGGTACGGGCGCCAAGCCAGGGACGAAGCGCAAGACCTGCGGGACGTGCAACGGCGCAGGCCAGGTCTCGACCGCCCGTGGCTTCGTGATGTTCTCTCAGACCTGCCCCGAGTGCAGCGGCGAGGGATCCATCGTGAAGACCCCGTGCGCCGCCTGCAAAGGAGCAGGAGCCGTCGAGCGCTCCCGCAAAGTCGTCGTCTCGTTCCCCGCCGGCATCGATGGCGGGCAGCGGCTGCGCGTTCCTGGCCAGGGGATGCCCGGTTCTCCCGGCGCGCCCCCTGGCGATCTTTACGTCGACGTCGACCTCCTGCCGGACGAACGCTTCGAGCGACACGGCACGGACCTCGTCTACCGCCTCCCCTTGACCTTCGTCGACGCCGCGCTCGGCACCACGATCGAAGTCGAGCTCCCCGACGAGACCAAGGCCGACGTCACCGTCCCCGCAGGGACGCAGCCGAACGACATCATCCCCGTGAAGGGGAAGGGTGTCCCGCGTCTCGATGGTCGCGGTCGCGGCGCCCTGCAGGTCCTCGTTCAGGTCGAGGTCCCTCGAGAGCTTTCGGCCGCAGCCAAGGACCTGCTGCAGAAGTTCCAGAGCGAGCTGGCGAAGGGCGAGAAGCGCGGCGCCAAGACGGCCTGAGCTCCGTCACCGACTCATCCCCATCCACGAGCCGACGCACGCCAGGCCGAACGCGACTGGCGCGAAGGCGATCGCGAACACCACCGCCACTGGTGCTGCCAGCCCGAGCAGCACCAGCGATCCGACGATGGCGAGCGCCGCCGAGATCGCCGGCTCCAGCACACTCCGCGTCGCCGACGCCCGCGCCACGAGGTAGCCGGCGATCGGAAACGCGCTCATCGCGGCGCCCCCGATGAACACCAGCGGCACCATCGCCGCGACCTGCGCTTCGGCGCGATCCACGGCCGCAAAGTCGATCCCCACGCGGTGCCCCAGGGCGACCGCGCCCGCGAGGCACGCCGTGAGCACCCCCGTGGTCACCAGCGCCCCGAAGACGATCCAGCGCAACGTGACCGGACGCTCGGTGCGACGCAGCGCCTCGCGAACCGCCCCGATCGAGGGAGGCGTCATGCTCGTGAGCAAGCGGCTCACGCGCGCGTCCGAGATCGCCTCTCCTTGTCGCAGGAGCGACTGCACCGCGACCAGCGCGATCACCCCGGCACACAGCAAGATCGGCAGCGCCGCCAGCATCGCCACCGGCCTGCGCGCGAACACCAGGTGATCGAACACCCCGTTGAACAGCGCTGCGCCGAGCCATGCCACGTTGAACCAGCGCCCCCCGATGCGCCGCCTCCGGTCTCTCCCCAGCGTGAAGCCCCACGCCGTCGCGAACGCCACGTGCGCCGGCAGCGCCAGCAGCGCGCGCGCGATGTCCACCGATGGCAGCGCGCGACCCCACAGGTAGACGGCGTTGTGCACGGTCACGAAGCCCAGCGCTGCCGTCGACGCGTAGACGACGCCATCGATCGGCTCGACCACCTTTCGCGTGCGGACCAGCGGCGCGACCGCCGCGACCTTGAGCCCTTGCTCCAGCGGCGCCGCCACCAGCAGCGCATAGACGAGCGTCGCCACGTCGGCCGTGCGCGCGTACCGATCCAGCCCGGCCCAGCGCAGCAAGATCTCCTCGAGCAGGACCGCCGGAACGAACGCCACCGCGCCGAGGAGCGCCGCGAACAACCCGACGGAGAACTGGGTCCTGGCGGGGCGCTCTCGTCGCAGCACGGCGAGCCACGCCGCCGCCGGTGCGACGACAGTGAGCCCCCACAGCAACCAGGAGATGGCGCTCAACGGCTACGGATCACTGTGGGAGCGAACTTCACAGGTGCAGCCCGATCACCGCGGTGATCGCCAGCGCCGAGCCCAGGCTGCTCCCATCCGCGGCGAGCACGTCGGCGCGCACCTGCTGTGGATCTCCCCCCGAGCCGCTCTGGAGCCGCTCCACCTGCGCCGCCGAGAGCCCTGGCCGCGTCAGTCCCATCAGCTCCCCGCTCACGTTGGCGCCGATGGACAGCACGCGCGTCAGGTAGATGTCGAGCCCTCCACCGATCCTCCCGTAGAACCCCCGGATGCTCACCGCGTCCTCCACACCGCTGATGGCGCCGGTCACGCTCCCCAGCCCCGCGTAGCCGAAGCCGAGATCGATGTGTGGATCCAGCCGGCCGAGAGGGATGTGCAGCCCCACCTCCCCGCCCACGCTGAAGAGCTGGTAGTTGCTGAAGAACCCGGCGCGCGCCCGCGCCCCCAGCGTCAGCGCGAACAGCCGCAGCCCGAGCCCTGCGCCGACCATCCCGCCGCTCGCTGAGGTCGACACCAGACCCGCCGTCAGCTCGTCCTCGTTGGCAGAGAACGTCGACAACCCCACCTGCTGGAAGCCGCCTTCCACGTTGAAGTAGAAGAACTCCAGCCCACGCCCCGAGTCGTCCTTCTTCGCATCGTCGAGCCGCTGCTCCGTCTCGCTCGGCGGAACCTCGGTCGCTGGCGGCGGCTCTTGCATCGGCGGAGGCGGCGCCAGCCCTCCAGCCTGCATCGACGGATCGTAAGGACTCGGCGCAGGCGCCTGCCCGGGCGGAGCGGCTGGCACTCCAGCGCCAGCAGGCTGCGTCCACGGCTGACCTTGCGCATGAGCGGTGCTCACACTCATCCCGACCAGCGTCAGCGCGAGGCCCAGAGTTCGAACGGACGACCAGGCAAAGCGAAAGCGCATCCTTCAGTCCTCCTCTTCCCGAACGGCGTTCCTGCCCCCGAACTCTTCCGGATCCACAGGCGCCCCCGGGATCCGGTAGCTCCCGTCGAGCCATCGACCGAGGTCCACCAGCTTGCACTGCGCGGTACAGAAGGGAAACACCGCATTCTCGGCGGAAATCTCGACCGGTTGCCCGCACGTGGGACACCGGGGGGGGGGACGCGTTGCCATGGCCCTACCCTAGCGCGCGGACCGTCATGCTGACCATGGCAGCAGCACGTCCGTGACAGTCCCTCCTGGTCAGCCGGGCGACCTCGAATCCGACGTCGTCGCCCGGAGCACGCGCAGCCGAACGTCGATGCGACGCCCCTCCGTCGGAATGAACGACGCCCGCCCTTGCCCGTCCTCGAACTTCCACGCCAGGTCATCGCCGGCCGCCCCCTCCAGCACCTCGGCGCTGATCTCCAGCGTCTGCGACCCGGCCACCACCTCCGACCCGCGCATCGCGAAGACCCCGGCGCGGAGCAGCGCCAGCGTGCGCCGCGCCAGCCCTGCGAGGGGCGCGGGAACGGTCGACGTCCCTTCCGGCTTCCAGCCCGCGACGTGCCCCTCGCCATCGATCTCCACCACGATCCGCGCGATCCCTGCGCTTCCAGCGGGCAGCGCGCGCCACGCAGGATCGGCCTGGCATGCTGGCGGGATCGCCCGCGTGAACGCTCGCCCCAGGCTGCGCACCCCGCTCACTCCCTCCGCCCCGAAAGCGCCTTGCGCCCCTCCGCCTTGCGCTTGCTTCCCCTCACGACGCCCCTCGGCATCCGAAGCCCCACTGGACACAGCCGGACGCTGCGCCGCTGCGCTGGCCTCTGCCGACGAACTCGGACGCGGAGGGCTCGCCTCGGCATACGGATCGTCGTCTTCCTTCTCGCGCGCTGGCTTCGCGCTAGAGGCCACGGGTGCCTTCTTCGGCTCCGGCGCTGCTTGCTCGACCTTCGGCGGCTTCTGCGGCACCGCCTCCTGCTCCTTCGGCGTCACCACCTTCTGCTCGCTCGGGGACTCTGCGTGTGCTGGCTCCTGCTCCTTCGGCGCGGCGGGCGGCGGCGGTGGCGCTGCGACGGGCGGCGGCGGTGGCGCTGCAACGGGAGGCTCCGGGAGCGACGGCGCTGCGGCCGGAGGTGCAGCCTCGCCCACCGGCATCACCGGAGCGGCGCGCGTCGACGAGGCCGCCTCGTCCAGCTCGACCTCATGCACCGCGTCATCTCCCACCGCCGGACCAGGCAACGCCGCCGTGTCACCCACCCAGACGTCCGCTGGCTCCTTCAATGGCGTCACGGCGGCGTGCTCCACCGAACCGGCCGGTGTCAGGTGCACCGCCCCGAACAGGGCCGCATGAACGACCACCGACAGCGCCACCGCCAGCGCGGACACGCCGGACCCCGGCGCCTCTCGGGCGGCGGACGGGGCTCGTGGATCGCGCATCGCGGACATCTCCAGGAAGGCATTGCCGGTGCTCACGGGTTCTGTCAGACACCGCCCGCGCCGGACCGTTCCCGATCCTGCCACGCCCCCCACCGAGTCGCTCGCCCCATCCACCATGAAGCTCCTCGCCCTCTCCACCTCCACGCCCCGCGGTAGCGCGGCCCTCCTCGACGGCGAGCACGTTCTCGCCGCCGCGACCTACGACGATCTCCAGGGCCACGCCGAACGCATCTTCTCCGCCGTGGAGCAGGCCCTCCGGGACGCATCGGCCTCCAGAGCAGACCTCGAAGCCCTCGCGTGCGACATCGGCCCTGGCTCCTTCACCGGCGTCCGTGTCGGCGTGGCCACCATCAAGGGCATCGCCCTCGCGCTCGGCTCGCCTGCCGTGGGCATCTCCTCCCTCGACGCCATGGCCGCGGCAGCCTTCGACACGGCCGCTGCACCGGGCGATCTCGTCGTCCCCATGATCGACGCCAAGAAGGGAGAGCTCTTCCTCGCGGCCTACGACGCCCTCGATGCCCCCCTCCGGATGGTCCCGCGGCACCTCCCCCGGGAGGACGTTCCGGCCTTGCTCGCTCAGCTCGCCACGGGCGCCCGCTTGATCATCGCCGGTGCCGTTGCCGAGGAAATCCCTGCCCTCCGACCTCACCTCGTCCGGGGTGAGGGCATGGACCTCCCCCACGCCACCTGGATCGGCCGCCTGGCGGCCAGACGGCTCGCGGCGAACCCCGGAGCGCGCGACGAGCACGACGCCGCCACGATCGAGCCACTCTATGTACGCGCTCCCGACGCGAAGCCCGCCCAGCCGGGATATGCTCCCCCGCGATGACCTCTCGCTCTGCTGAGACCCGAGGCTCTCGGGACCTCGAGACCCAGACCGCCGCCGAGCCCGTCGCCGAGAGAGCGGACCTCCCGCCTCCGGCTCCTGGCCCTTCCCCCGCACCCGCGAGGCGTCCGACCCTCTCCCCCGAAGCTGCGCGCACCTCGGCGCCTCCTCCTCCTCCGCGTCAGGCCATGAGCAGCGCGCCCCAGCTCAAGGCGAGCCCTCCTGATCCAGAGCGCCTCCGTGCGCGCTTCGGCCGCAGCTTCGCCGCGGGCGAGGTGATCTTCCGCGAAGGCGATCTCGGCGCCGAGTCCTTCCTCATCGAGGAGGGACGTGTTCGCCTCATCAAGCGCGTGCGCGGCGCAGAGCGCAGCCTCATGGTCCTCAAGGCCGGCGACATGCTCGGCGAATCGGCCTTGCTCACGGGCGTCCCGCGCTCCTCCACGGCCATCGCCCTCTCTCCGGTCGTTGCCCTCGCGCTCGATCAGGCGACGCTCCAGAGCCTGCTCGAGAACCACCCCCTCGTCGCGCTCCGCATCGTCAAGCAGCTCGTCGCCCGCCTGCGCGACGCCGAAGATCAGATCGAGAGCATGATGCTCACCGACACCCAGTCGAAGGTGGTGAACGCGCTCCTCAAGCTCGCCCAGCAGGCCCGCGACGAAGGCTCGGGAGGCACCGTCTCCTTCTCCGTCTCACCGATGGAACTCTCGATCCGCGTCGGCCTCGACGTGGACACCGTGAAGCGCGCCGTGCAGCAGCTCCGCGATGGACAGTACCTGCGCGTCTCCGACGAGCGCCTCGAGATCCCCGATCTCGACGCCTTGCGCAGGCTCTACCACCTGCTCGGCGTGAAAGACGAGATCCGCGGAGAAGGCTGAGCCGAAGGGCGCAATGCACGCCTGTCGCGACGCCTCGGCGTGCGAGGTTCCTCGAGCGCTCGGCGTTTCCCAGCGCCGACGCTGCCAAGCGCTCGGCGTTTACCAGCGCCGATGCTGCGGTTCGGCGTCGCGTACAACGACAAAAGATGAAATGAGCCCAGCGTAGGTTATCGCATCGCGGTCCGGGACGGAATGGACCGCGTCATCCGCACGGCGCGAAGCGTCATTCCCTGCCGAATCGCAGGTTGACTGAACTGTTGGCCTGGTTTACTCAGGGGGTCCCTGAGGCCACGACCCTGATCATTCCGGCCTCGACGCTCGCGACGCGACACCCCAGGAGCGGCGCGAGGAATACGGCCCGGAGCGGCGCACTTCACGGCACACCGCGGGATCACGAGGAGCTGGAGCGGATGACGCAGATGCGACGACCTGCACGAGGAGGGCGACAGCGGTTCAGCGCTGGCGCTTTCGTGCTGGTGTCGCCGCTGATGCTCGTCGCGGCCGGTGCGTGCGCGGCTTCGCAGGCCGGGCAGGGGGGCGAGCAGCGCTCGGTTGCCGAGTACGATCTCGCGCGGGACGCCTTCCAGAACGACAGGCTCCGCGAAGCGCTCGATCACGTGGAGAAGGCGCTCGAACACGACGACGAGAACGCGGACGCCGCGCACCTCGGCGCGCTGATCATGCTCATGTTCTGCGCCGTGGACGCGCAGTCGAGCGATTGCCGCTTCGAGGAAGCCGAGCGGATGGCGCGTCGGACCCTCGAGATCAAGCCCGACATGCGCGACGCCAAGAACACGCTCGGCGTGATCCTGGTCCACGAGAAGCGCTACGACGAGGCGATCACCCTCCTCAAGCCCCTCGCCGAAGACATCCTTTATGCTTCCCCCGAGAAATCGTGGGGTAACCTCGGCTGGGCGTATCTCCTCAAGGGCGACGCGGATCTCGCGATCGACGCCCTCCGGCGTGCCATCGCCGCGCAGCCACTCTTCTGCGTCGGTCACTACCGCCTGGGCCTCGCCTACGAAAAGCGGAACGAACTCGCGCTCGCACGCGAGGCGTTCAGCGCCGCGCTCGAGACCGAATCTCCCGAGTGCCAGCGCATGCAAGACGCCTTCGAGGCGAGGGCGCGGGTGAGTTTCCGAGAGGGCCTGCGCGACGACGCGCGCGCCGACTACGAACGTTGCCGTGAAATTGCGGCGTCGACGCCGACGGGACAGCGCTGTGCTGCACAGCTCCGCGCCTTCCCATGAATGATGATTGTGCTTTGACTCCCGGACGGGAGACTGTCACTGAGCTTCGAGAACTTGAGGAAGGCAGTCAGTAGATGGACGCACGATGATGGGTGAAGTGGGATGGACTCGATCGGCCGCTACCTGAGGCGTACTCGTGAAGCCCGGGCGATGAGCGTGGAGGAAGTCTCCCGTGCCACGCGCATTCCCGTCATCTCGATCGAACGGATCGAGGCGGATCACTTCGACGATCTCCCTGGAGAGGTCTTCGTCCGTGGCTTCTTGAAGGCCTACGCCAGAGCCGTCGGGCTCGCGATGGAGGACGTGCTCGCGCGGTACACCGCGAGCCGCCGCATCGCCCTGGTCACCCCGCTGCCCATCGCCGCGCCCGCGCGTCGCACCCAGGGCAAGCGCTTCGGCGTCGCCATCGCGTTCGTGCTCCTGCTCATCCTGTTCACGCTGGCGCTCAGCATCGTGCTTCGACCGCGCGGCCACGACATGCCTCCGGAGCTGGCGGACCGCGGCCAGGTCGACTCCCTCGGTATCGCCCCGCTGGCCTGAGGGCCAAATTTTCTCCCGTCTCTCGCGACGGAGCTGGGCGCGTCACCGCTTTTCCGGTCACCTCTCCAGACCATGGCCTTCGCCGGTCGACGCAGAACCGAACGCCTCCAGACGCTGGCGCTGCTCCTCCGCGCCGTCCCCATCGGTGAAGCCGACCTCGTCGTGACGTTCTTCACCGAGGAGCGCGGCCTCCTCGCCGCCCTCGCCCGTGGCGCCCGCCGCTCCGCCAAGCGTTTCGTCGGCCTCGAGCCCATGCACCTGCTCCGCCTCGCCCTCGACGAGCGACCTGGCGCCGAACTCGGCGTCCTCTCGGAGGCCTCCATCGAACACCCCCGCCTCCACCTCACCAGCAACCTTGCCCGCCTCGAAGCTGCGGGCCGCGCCCTCCGCTGGGTCCGTGACATCGCGCCCGCGCACACCGCCGAGCCCGAGGTCTGGCGAGAGCTGAACCGCCTGCTCGACGAACTCGACGAAGCGCCCCGCCGCGGCCCCGCCGAAGCGGACGCGCCTGCCCTCCCTCCAGACGCCGCACTCGTCACCACCGGCCTGCGCCTCCTCGGCGCCTTCGGCTGGGGCCTCGACCTCAGCCGCTGCGTGAGCTGCGGGCGCGCGTGCGCCCAGGGAACCTCGGCCCTCGCCGATCCTGCCCGTGGAGGCCTGGTCTGCCGCGCCTGCGGTGGTGGCCGCCTCCTCTTGCGCGCCGAACTCCGCGAGCGCCTCGCCGCGATCGCCGAGGGCGGCGAAGGCACCATCCCCCTCGACGACCTGCGCACCGCCTTCGATCTGGTCGAAGGTGCGCTCACCGCCCACGCCAGCGGCCGCTGAGCGACCTCCAGCGCCGCTCCTCATCGCCGCGCCTTTCCGGCGCCCGTCACCAGGCGTCGCGCGTCAGGCCGCTTGCCGCGTGAAGTACCGCGACGCCGCCCGTGGCCATGCCGCCGAGCCCTCGATCTCCACGAACGGGCGCCCGGGCGCCTCCCGCGGGAACGAGAAGCTCCCCGTGTTCGCGTACTGGTCCCCCAGCGCTTCCTTGTGCGTGTGACCGAACACCACGAGCTTCGCGCCCGTCGCCTCGGCCACGCCCTTCGCGCTCGTCGCCAGCCGCTCCGACACCGTTCCCGCGTACCGGTTGTGCCCGGCAGCCCAGCTCACCGCCATCGCCATCGCCCCGCCCGCCAGCGACGTCGCCCCGATCCCCCGCTTCCCGAGCGCCAGCCCCGTCGCGCCCGCACCCATCGCCAGCGTCGCCAGCACCCGGTCGAAGTACAGCCGCGAGAACGTCCGCGCCACGCTCTCCATCGTCGGCGTCGCCGAGAGCCCGATGAGCGCATCGGCCACCTCACGACCCACCCCGGCCTCCTGCGAGAACCCCGCGATCCGCGCTTCCCCGTCCGCCACTTCCTCGTGACCGCGGTAGAGCGGCCCGCTCTGCATCACCGCGCTGATCGCCGCGTGGAAGTACCGGTAGATCACATACGGCGCGCGCAGCCCGTACCACTTGAACGCCGAGAGGAAGAGCTTGAGCGGCGTCTGATCGTTCGCCTGCAGGTAGCGGTGCGCACCCGTCGGTGCGATGAACTCCTCCACGAAGTGCACGCCCAGGCTGCGCTGCCCCGAGACCAGCGGGTGCGCTGGCGCGTTGTCCGGATCGTAAAGGTGACCATGCTCGATGTGCAGGCCCTCCTCCCGGAAGAACCACGGCGTCGTCCGCACGCGCCCCATCGCCTGCTGCCCCAGACCCAGCGCTCCCACCAGCTCCCCGGTGAAATCGTCTTCGCCCACCTCGGCGTCGTGGTTGCCGCCCACGAGCCACAGCTCACCCCCGCGATCCACGTGCTCGGCGAGCGCCGACCGCACGATGGCGTGGACCCCGAGCGCCTCGCGCAGCGCCCGCGGTCGCGCCATCCCGGGTGACTCCGACGACAGGTCGAACAGATCCCCGGCGAACACCACCCGCGATCCAGCGTGCTCAGCGAGCAGCCGTGCCAGATCCTGGCTCACCTCCGGAGGCGTCGACCGCACCAGGTGAAGGTCGGCGAGCACCACCGTACGACGCTGCATACCCATGCGTCTCACACTGTGTCCATAGACCTCCCCTCGATGCAAGACCCCCTCCCACGCCCTCATCCCGCGCTCGCGCCCTCTCCCTCGCTCGACACCACACACCTCGTGCCCCATGCAACCCTTCATGAGGATGGAGAACGTCAGGCCCATCAGCCCGAGCGTGGCCGACCCGTCGGCTTGCCTCGTCGACACGATCCGCCGAGCCCTCGCGAAGAAGGACCTCGACGCCTTCGCCGACCTCTATGCCGAGCGCGCCGTGCTCGAAGAGCTGAGCCAGCTCGACCCACCCTCTCATCCGCACCTCGCCGAGGGGCGCGAAGCCATCAACGAACGCCTTCATCAAGAGATCCTGCACGACCCCGTCTCGGGCTGGGCACGACAGCTCGCGTCCATCGAGGTCACCGACGCGATCGAGACCGACGACGCCATCGCCTTCACCGAGGTGCGCACCTACGCCGCCGGCGACAAGGTCATCGCCCAGCACCTCGCCCGCAAGGCCGACGGGCGCATCCTCCGGGATCGCGTGCTCCTCGTCTGGGACAGCCAGTGAGTCGTGCTCCTCGCCTGGGACAGCCAGTGACCCCTGGATGACGGCCGTCAGCCCCGCTTTGCCGCCATGCCGAGCGCCGCGCCCGTGAGCCCTGGCGCGTAGCGCGCCATCGCCGCGAGCACCCGCCCGTGCCGCGTGATCACCGCCTCGTCTCGCCGCGCGGCGATCGCATCCACGATCTCCCGCGCCGCCTCCTGCGCCGGGACCCTCAGACGCACCACCGGATCCACCCGCGACTCATCGAACACGCCGTGGTTGTCCACCTTGGGCAGCTCGCTGTGCACCAGGCCCGGCACCACGTGCAGCACCGCGACCCCGTCGCGCAAGAGCTCCAGCCGCAGCGTGTCGGCCAGCGCCTTCACGGCCGCCTTGCTCATGTTGTACGCCGCGAACCCTGGCAGTGGCATGTACGCGGACATGCTCCCCACCAGCGCGAGACACCCACGGCTCTGCCGCACGTCACCGAGCGTCGCCTGGATCGTCCGCATCATGCCGAGCACGTTGGTCTCGAACTGGCGCTGCACGTCGTCGAGGGTCAGCGCCTCCACGCGTCCGAGCACCCCGAAGCCTGCGTTGGCGACCACCACATCGATGCCGCCGAACACCTCGCGCGCCGCGCCGACGGCCCGCTCGATCTCCCCCTCCTTGCGGATGTCGCACGTCACCGGGAGCGACTTGCCTCCGGCATTCTCGAGTTCGCGTGACAGCTCCTCCAGGCGCTCGCTGCGGCGAGCGACCAGCACCGGCCGCGCGCCGCGTTGCACGACCTCGCGGGCGAGCGCCGCCCCGATCCCCGACGACGCGCCCGTGATCAACACGACCTTGCCTCGCATGTGACCGCCCATGGTCCCTCCCCTGCGGTGGAGAGCTGGGATACCATGTTTCCTCCTGATTCGCCGGTCGTGACCCGAACTCGGTGTCACGACGCTGGCACCTTCGCCCTCGCAGGCACATCCTTCGCCCTTCGAAGAGTCGACCCTCGCCCCCGAGCGCTCCGGCAGCCCATGCGACCCTCCCGATTCTCCAGCCGCACCCTCGCCGCCGCCCTCCTCGCCACCGCGTCCCTCGGTGCGGCCTCCCTCGGCGCCGCGCCCACCCTCGCGCAACCCGCGACGGCACCTCGCGGCCCAGCTCCACTCGTCGAGGCTACGCCCGGCACGGCCCTGAGCCGCGCACGCGCCGCGATCGATCGCGGCGAGTACGCCGACGCGGAGAAAGAGGTCACCCCGCTGCTCCGGGACGCAGCCTCGCGCGCCGAAGCCACGCTGCTCAAGGCAGAGATCGAGCTGCGCACCGGCCGCTACGACGAAGCCCAGAAGACCGCGACCGCCGCCGCCGGCCTTGGTGCCAAGGCAAAGATTGCCGCCGCTGCGCTGCGCGCCGAAGCCCTCGCGAACCTCGGCAAGGTCGACGAGGCCATCGCCGCCGCGCGCGAGGTCGAACGCGAGGACGGCGCCCGACGCGCCCGCCTCGTGCTCGGCGAACTCTTGATCCGCGCCGGGCGACGCGGCGAAGCCCGCGCGCCACTCATGACCCTCATCGAGGACTACAACAGCGACGCGATCGCCTCGACCGACGCCGTGGGTCTCAGCCTGGTGGGCCGCGCCGCGCACCTGCTTCGCAGCCCGCGCGACGCCAACGACGCCTTCGATCAAGCCGAGCGGGTGGGCGGGAAGAAGAACGCCGAGACCTTGCTCTGGCGCGCCGACCTGTTCCTCGACAAGTACAACCCCGGCCGCGCCGGAGCGATGGTCAAGGAGGCGCTCAAGCTGGCGCCCGCCGATCCGCGCGCGCGCGTGATGGCGGCGCGGGTGAAGCTCGACAGCGCCATGGACTTCGGTGGCGCCAAGAGCGAGATCACCCAGGCCCTCGAGACCAACCCGAACCTGGCCGAGGCCCACGTGGTGAAGGCCGGCCTGCACCTGCGCGATCTGGAGATCGAGCTGGCCGACGCCGCCGCCGATCGAGGGCTGAAGATCAACCCATCGCACCTCGAGCTGCTCTCGATGAAGGCGGCCATCCGCTTCCTCGCCGACGACCAGACGGGCTTCGAGGCCATGCGCAAGAAGGTGCTCTCCCTGAACCCGGAGTACTCGGAGTTCTACCGGATCGTAGGCGAGTACGCGGAGTGGGAGCACCGCTACGACGACATCGTGCGCATGATGCAGGAGGCGGTGAAGGTCGACCGCTTCGACGCGAAGGCCTTCGCCTCGCTGGGGCTGAACCTGATCCGATCGGGCGACGAGAAGAGCGGGCTGGAGGCGCTGCAGCGCTCCTGGGACAAGGACCGCTTCAACGTCCGCGTGTTCAACACGCTGAACCTCTACGAGAAGGACATCGCCACCTCCTACGTGAGCATCCAGGGGCAGCGCTTCACGATGCGCTACCACAAGGACGAGAAGGCCATCCTGGAACGCTACGTGCCGCGCATGCTCGACGAAGCGTGGACGTCGATGGTGCAGCGCTACAGCTTCACACCGAAGATGCCCGTGGCCATCGAGCTGTACGCCGACCAGGAGCACTTCAGCGTGCGCACCAGCGGTCTGCCGAACGTGGGCATCCAGGGCGTCTGCTTCGGTCAGACGCTGGCCGCGATGAGCCCCGCCGCCGCCGAGTTCAACTGGGGCAACGTGATCTGGCACGAGCTGGGTCACGTGTTCGCCATCCAGGCGTCGAAGAACCACGTGCCCCGCTGGTTCACCGAGGGCCTCAGCGAGTACGAGACGATCGTGCGCCGCTCCGAGTGGCAGCGCGAGGAAGAGTCGTCCCTCTACGCCGCCTACAAGGCCGGGCGCGTCCCCGAGGTGAACAGCTTCAACCGCGCCTTCACGCACGTCGACGACGTGTCCGACGTGACGATGGCCTACTTCGCCGCGAGCCAGATCGTGGTGTTCATGGTGGAGGCGTTCGGCTTCGAGAAGGTCGCGTCCATGCTCCCGCGCTGGGGCGCCGGCGAGCGCACGCCGGCCGTGGTGCAGGCCGCGCTCGGGATCTCGACGACGGAGCTGGACCGTCGCTTCCGCGCCTGGCTGAAGCCGCGCCTCGCTCGCTACGAGAAGCAGTACGTACCCGATCTGCACGCGCCCCCGCTCGACGACGCGCGCAAGGCGGTGCTGAAGGCGCCGCGCGATCCGAAGAAGCACGTGCAGCTCGCACTGTCGCTCTTCGGCGACGGTCAGGAGCAAGAGGGCGAGGCCGTGCTCGCCGAGGCGCTGCGGATCGATCCGAAGCAGCCCGACGCGCACTACATCAAGCTGCGGATGGCGTTCGGTCAGAAGCGGCTCGACGAGGCCGAGCGGGTGATCGCGAAGATGATCGCGAACGGGCACGATGGCTACGCGGTGCGGCTCAAGGCCGCAGACCTGGCCGAGGTGAAGAAGGATCGGGTGAAGATGAAGGCGCACCTGGAGGCCGCCCATCAGTTCGATCCTTCGCAAGCAGAGCCGCTGCAAGCGCTCTACGACGTGGCGCACAAGGCGAAGGACCCGGCCGGGGAGCTGAGCGCGCTGCGGCGGCTGGCCCAGCTCGATCAGCACGATCGTCGTGTGTGGCGGAGGCTCTTGCGGTTGCTGGTGGAGCAAGGGCACTGGGAGGAGGCGCGGCGCGTTGGGGAGAGCGCGCTGTTCGTGGATGTGGCGAGTTCGGAGACGCACCGGCTCTACGCGCGGGCGCTGGCGCGGACGGGGTACCATCTGTCGGCGATCTTCGAGCTGAACAGCGCGCTGCTGACGCACCCGAAGGCGCAAGAGGCGGAGCAGATCTACGGTGAGCTGGCGAAGGCTTACGAGAAGCTGAAGCGGGATGATCTGGCGAAGAAGGCGCTCGCGTACCAGCAGGAAGTGCAGCGGAACGGGGCGTCGCGGCAGCCTGGGTTGCTCCCGGATTGATCGGAGCAGGCGCCTCGCGTGCAGCGGGCGGAGCAGGCGCCTCGCGTGCAGCGGGCGGAGCAGGCGCCTCGCGTGCAGCGGGCTCTGGGTCCTCCCGCCGATTCGCACCTTGTAGAAGGCAAGTTGTGAGCGGGGAGGGGGGAGGTGGGGCGGGGAGGTGGAGATGGGTGGGGGCCGGTGCTCAGAGCGGCGGGGCCCCCCCAGAGCCCGCTGCACGCGAGGCGCCTGCTCCTTGGGGGGTGGGTGCAAGGGGAGACGGGATGGCGCGAGAGCGCTGCGGGATGGTGGGGGAGGGGCGGCGGGATGAGGTGAGCGTCGGGGGTGACGTGAGCGTCGGGGGATGGCGGGAGTCCTGACGGGGGGAGGCGGGGGATCGCGGGCGTGTTTGGTGTGAGGTTGCGTGCGTCGACGCGCGGGGAGCGTTCGCATGCGACGTGGGGGGCGCGCGTCGGCGCGGGGAGTCGGTGCGCGTGCGAAGTGAGTGCGTTCGTCGGCGCGGGGAGTCGGTGCGCATGCGAAGTGAGGGCGCGCGTCGGCGCGGGGAGTCGGTGCGCATGCGAAGTGGGTGCGTTCGTCGGCGCGGGGAGTCGGTGCGCATGCGAAGTGGGTGCGTTCGTCGGCGCGGGGAGTCGGTGCGCATGCGAAGTGAGGGCGCGCGTCGGCGCGGGGAGGGAAATGCGGTTCGGGGCGGGGTCGAGGGGGGAGCTTCGAGGGGGAGGGGGAGGGGAGATGGGGGGGCGAGGGGCGGAAATGGTTGGGGAAATCGGGCGCCTACAGAAGGGGTGAAGGTCGCACCTATTGTGTCGGAGGCGGGAAAATTCCGTGGACGGTGGTGAGGCGGTCGGACACGCTCCGCGGTGGACCCTGACATGGAAAAGAGGTTGTTATGATTGCTGGACCCAATTCTTCGACCCGGTTGATGCGTCGCGCGCTGTCCCACTCGATGGGGGCGCTGGCGGCGGCGATCGCTGCGGATCTGGAGCGGACGGACGAGGATCGAACGTTCTTCGAGAACGAGAAGTCGAAGCTGGAGCCGCTGGTGGCGCAGCTCAGGTCGGTGCACCTGGCGATCGAGGATCACGAGCTGGGGCCGGGGGAGGTGCTGCAGGGGCAGGTGGAGATGGGGGACGAGGTGCTGGATCGCGGGGTGCGCGTGGCCAACACGCGGACGAAGCTGGGGCTTCGTGGGAAGAGTGGGCTGGATGCGAGCCACGCGTTCGGGACGCGGGTCGATGAGCTGGTGAAGAAGCCGCTGGCGGCGGAGCCGGGGGCGGTGCTCGATGCGGTGCAGCGGTTGAACGATGTGCCGCCGTTCGATGAGAAGGAGAAGCTGCAGCAGGATCTCACGCGCCGGGCGGAGCAGCAGGAGTCGTTCCTGAGGGCGCGGGACGCGGGGTACAAGCTGCTGATGCAGAAGAAGAGCGAGGCGGCGCGGCTGGTGGTGGAGTCGGCGCTCTCGCTGGCGAGCCTGCGGGGGGCGATGGAGCATCGGTTCCCTCGGCAGAGGGACTACGTGAAGCGCTTCTTCATGGATGCGAGGCCGAGGTCGCCGAAGCCGGGGGAGAGTGAAGGCGAAGGCGAGAGCGGCTGAGCTGCGTGCCGCGTGATGTGCGCTCCTCGTGGCATGAGGGGATGCTCGGGGAGCGCATGCTGTCTGTCCCCGCATCGAAGCGTCTGAAGAGATGACGTTCGCACCGCATCGCGGTGTCGGTTCTCCTCACGGCAAATTCCGAAGAGATGACGCTCCCACCGCACCGCGGTGTCGGTTCTCCTCACGGTACGTTTGGCTTCGCTGGTGCTCGTCGACGTGCTGGTCGTCTGGAGCGCCGTCGCGTCGTCGTGGTGTTGGCGAGGGGCTGGGGCTCAGCCGGCGTCGTCGTCGCCGTCGGCTTTGTCGGTGCCTCGCAGGCCGAGGGCACGGCACTTTTTGTAGAGGTGGCTGCGTTCGAGGCCGAGGGCGCGGGCGGTGGCGGTCATCTGGCCGCTGTGGTGGGCGAGGGCTTCTTCGAGGATGGTGCGCTCGGCTTCTTCGGAGAGGACGCGGAAGGGGACGCCGGGGCGGTAGAGGCCGGCGGTGGAGCCGTTTGCGGGGCCGCCGAGGCAGAGGCGGACGTCGTCGGCGTCGATGGTGTCGTCAGGGGTGAGGATGACGAGGCGCTCGATGATGTTGCGCAGCTCGCGGACGTTGCCGGGGTAGCTGTAGCCGGCGAGGACCGTGAGGCCGGCGTCGGAGAGCTTCATGCCCGGGCGGTCGTTGGCTTCGGTGGCGAGGGCGAGGAAGTGGCGCGCGAGGAGAGGGATGTCTTCGCGGCGCGCGCGCAAGGGGGGCAGGGCGAGGGGGACGACGTTGAGGCGATCGTAGAGGTCGGGTCGGAACTGGCCGTTCTGGCAGGCGGTGGTGAGGTCGCGGTTGGTGGCGGCGACGACGCGGACGTCGACCTTGAGGGTCTCGTTGCCGCCGACGCGCTCGATCTCGCGCTCCTGGAGGACGCGGAGGAGCTTGGCCTGCATGGCGAGGGGCATGTCGCCGACCTCGTCGAGGAAGAGGGTGCCGCCGCTGGCGCGCTCGAACTTGCCGCGGCGTTGCTTGGTGGCGCCGGTGAAGGCGCCGGCTTCGTGGCCGAAGAGTTCGCTCTCGATCAGCTCGCTGGGGACGGCGGCGCAGTTCATCTTCTCGAGCGGTCCCTTGGCGCGCTTGGAGGCGATGTGGATGGCGCGCGCGACGAGTTCTTTGCCGGTGCCGCGCTCGCCGGTGACGAGGACGGTGGCTGCGGCCTTGGCGGCACGGGCGATCTGGTCGCGGAGGTCGACCATGGCGCGGCTGTCGCCGATGAGCTCTCCGAGCTTGCCGGCCTGGGCGCGGAGAGTCTTGGCTTCGGCCTCGGCGCGGACGAGGCGGAGGGCGTTGTCCAGGACGAGGAGGAGGCGATCGGTGGAGAGGGGCTTCTCGAGGAAGTCGAGGGCGCCGAGGCGCGTGGCGCGGACGGCGGCGTCGATGGTGGCGTGGCCGCTCATCATGATGACGGGCAGGTCGGAGCCACTCTGGCGCAGGCGCTTGAGGAGGTCGACGCCATCGCCGTCCGGGAGAGAGACGTCGAAGAGGGCGATGTCGTAGCTGCGCTTGGCGAGCTTGTCGTCGGCGACGGCGATGCCGCCCGCCACATCGACGGTGTAGCCTTCCAGGGTCAGCGCCTTCTGGAGGGTGGTGAGAATCGAGCGCTCGTCGTCGAGCACGAGGACATGGCCGCGCGGCATGGTGACCACGGTAAACCATGGCCAGGCGGGCCGCAGCCCGTGGCGCAGTAGGCCGTGGCGCAGTAGGCCGTGGCGCAGTAGGCCGTGGCGCAGTAGGCCGTGGCGCAGTAGGCCGTGGCGCAGTGGTCCGTGGCGCAGTGGGCCGCGGCGCTGTCAGGGCCGGGCGAGGGCGTGGAGGGGCGCGGGTGGGGCGCGGGTGGGTCGCGGGAGCGAGGCGTCAGGCCGTCAGGCGCGGCAGAGGCAGCGCGCAGATCCGGCTCTGTGTGGCAAGTTCTTGGCGCACGCGATCAGAAGGTTGGTGGCGACACGAATGCGAGCGCTGAGGCTGGGCAGGCTGTGGTAGCGTGATCGACCATCATGCCGTTGGAGGGCGCTGTGACCGCCGAGGGGAAGCTCGAGCGTACGCCGATAGCGCACCTCCTCGTCTACGCAGCGGACCGGCGGTTGAGCGGGGCGATGGTGTTCTCCGAGCCCGACGGCGCGGAACACGTGGTCCAGTTCCTGCGCGGGTCGGCAGTGAAGGTGCGGCCGGGGGATGCTTACGCGCTGTTCGGTGAGCTGCTGGTCGCGGATGGGCTGGTGTCGCGGGAGATCGTGGACGCGGCGCTGGCGACGCGGGGGCTCATCGGCGATGTGCTGTTGCTGTCGGGGTGCGTGGACGCGGTGACGCTGGAGTGGGTGGCCGAGGTCCAGTTCGTCAAGCGGATGGTGCGGTTGTTCTCGCTGCCGGCGGAGACGCACTACCGGTACTTCGAGGGGCAGTCGGTGCTGGAGGAGTGGGGCGGTGAGCCGGCGACGGTGGGGCCGCTGGCGTTGCTCTGGGCGGGGCTGCGGGAGTACGGGGCCCGTTCGGCGCAGCGGGCGATGATGCTGGATCGGGTGTCGTCGATGCCGCTGCGGATGCATCCGGCGCTGGATCCGGGGCGGTTCGGGTTCGGTGGGCGGGAGATGGAGGTGCTCCGGCAGCTGCGCGACGAGCCGCTCACGCTGGACGAGCTGCTGGCGACGAGGGTGGCTCACCCGGAGACGATCCGGAACGTGATCTACACGCTGCTCATCACGCGCTACATCGATCTGGGAACCGGCGCGCTGCCGCTGGGCGTGACGTCGTCGATGCCGCCGGTGAGCTCGAGTTCGCAGCGGCTCGGGCGGTTGCACCTGCGGCCGACGCTGCACCGGCTGGGCGCCGCGGCGCCGGATCCGTCGGGAGACGGGGAGCGCGCGCCGATGTCGTCGCGGACGAGAGGTCGGGATCGGCGCTCGGATCCGGAGATCGATGATGAGCCGTCAGGGGTGAGCGGGCCGCCGTCGTCGTCGCTGCGATCGCTGCAGCCGCTGAGCGAAGGGCGGGTGTCGCCGGCGTCGAAGCGCTAGACCTCCCGGGAGCGGATGGCGCAAGGACGAGCGGTGGTGGGTGAGGCGGGGGTGAGCGGGGCATCCGGGCGGGTGCTGCCCGAGCGGGTGCACGTTCCTTCGGGTCGGGTGCTGTGTCTGTCGGATGCGGCAGCGCGGGTCGCGGCGCGGGAGGTCGTGGGGGAGGCGCTCGGAGAGGCGCGTCGCGTGGAGGGAGAGGGGGCGCTGGCGGCGCGCGAGGGGGCGCCATGGCTGCGGGATCTGCGGGTGCTGGAGGGGGCGGGGGTGGTGACGGAGGGGGGAGAGGCGGTGGCGATCGGGGCGCTGTCGCTGCGGGATGCGCACGTGCTCCGGGCGCTGCTGGCGTGGGCGTCGGTGGTGCCGGAGGAGGAGGGGGAGTTCTCTTGCGAGAACTGCGGTGAGGTGTTCCGGGCGGCGCCTTCGGCGTTGCTGGAGGTGGGGCCGTTCACGGACGGGGAGCTGCACGATCCAGATCTGGATCGGTCGTTCGATGCAGGGGCGTGGCACGCGGTGCCGGCGTTTCGCGCAGGGGGGACGCTGTGCCGGCGGGTGCGGTTGGCCGAGCGAACGGTGGATGAGGCGATGCCGCTGCTGCTGGCGGCTGGTGGGAGGTCGCTGCGGATGACGCCTGCGGTGGCAGCGGCGATGGGGGTGGTGGCGCTGGGGAGCGAGCGGCGGGCGTCGGTGATCGCGGAGGCGCTCTCGGAAGCGCCAGAGGCGGCGTGGTCCGCGGTGGTGGATGTGTACCACGAGGCGCGTTATCCGGCGCGGCTCTGGGCGGTGCATCGGTGCGCGGGGTGCGGGGCGCGCAACGATCTGGATGTGCCGCTGGAGCGTGAACTGTCGCGGGGTGAGGTGCGGGCCGGGGGGCGGAGGAGAGGCGGCGAGCGGGCGGCGTTCCCGGATCTGGATGCGTTCGAGCGGGAGGTGCGCGAAGCCGCAGAGCGGGTGTACCGGGTGCGCGGGGTGCGCAACATCGATCTGTTCGTGGATGCGGGGGTGCCGCTCTGTGACGATGGCGGGGAGCCGCTGCTGGGCTGTTACACGCCAGGGGGGATGGATCCGGTGCTGATGATCGAGCGGCCGCCGGAGGTGAGGATCTTTTACCGGTCGTTCGAGGCGGAGCACCGGGCAGATCCGGGGTTCGATGTACTGGCGGAGATCAAGGAGACGCTGGACCACGAGGTGACGCACCACCTGCACTACCTGTCGGGTGACGATCCGCTGGATGACGAGGAGCGCGGGGAGATCGAGAAGGAGCGGGTGCGCCGCGTCGGGGTGGCCGAGTCCGCGCGGCGGGCGCGGCAGGGGCTGCGGGCGGAAGTGGTCGGGTTTCTGCGGGTCGCGTGGCCGCTCCTTCTGGTGGCGGCGCTGGGGGCGTGGATGGGGTGGTGCCAGGGTCCTTGACCCGTCCCCGAGGCGCGGCAATAACGCGGGCAATGCGCGCGCGTTGGCGAAATTCGGCGGTGACGGTCCTCGGGGCTGCGGTGCTGGCCGCGGTCGTGGCAGTGGGGACGAGCAGCTCGGTGCGCGCGGATGCGCGGGAAGATGCCGTGGTCGCCCGGGTGGGGGATGCGGTGATCACGGTGCGCGATGTGGAGCGGCGGATGGGGCAGATGGCGCCCTTCCAGCTCGTGGCCTACGGGTCGACGCAGGAGGAGATCCGGAAGCGCTTCGTGGACGAGGTGATGATCCGCGACCTGCTGCTCGCGCAAGGGGCAGAGCAGACGGGGGTGAAGGAGCGGCCCGAGGTGCAGGAGCGGCGTCGTTCGGTGCTGCGCGGGGCACTGCTGGGGCGGATGCGCGCAGAGCTGGTGAAGACGTCGCCGGTCTCCGATGAGGAGGTGCGCGTGTTCTACGAGGCGAACAAGGAGAAGTTCGTGTCGCCGGCGCGGGTGGCGCTGTGGCGGATCCTGGTGGCGACGCGCGAGGAGGCGGCGGAGCTGATCGCGGAACTCCAGAAGGCGTCGCTGGACGTGCAGAAGTGGAACGATCTGGCGAGGGAGAAGTCGCTGGACAAGTCGTCGAGCCTGCGGGGCGGGAACCTGGGGTTCGTGCTGCCGGACGGGGCGACGACGGATCCCGAGCTGCAGGTGGATCCGAGGTTGCTGGAGGCGGCGTCGAAGGTGAAGGACGCAGAGCTGGTGCCCGAGCCGGTGCCGGAGGGGAAACGCTGGGCGGTGGTGTGGCGTCGTCAGAGCATGAAGGCGGTGACGCGGCCGCTGGAGCAGGAAGGCGCCGGGATCCGGCAGATGCTGGCGCACCAGAAGGCGGACGCGCAGGTGAAGGAGCTCCTGGCGCGGCTCCGGAAGGAGCACCTGTCGGAGTTCAATCCGGAGGCGGTGTCGCTGCTGGAGGTGTCGACGGCGGGGGAGCTGCAGCCGACGCGGCGTCCCGGGGCGCTGCCGGCGAGCCGGAAGCCGAGTGCGCCGTCGTTGAAGGATCAGAAGCACCAGCATCAGCACTGAGCGGCGAGGGCCGCTTCTGCTCGGTGGGCGCTGCGCGCGTGTCGGTGCGGGGCGGCGGTGCTGACTGGCATCGACGGCCTCGACTGGCGGCGGTGCTGGAGGCGGCAGCGATGCTGACTGGCAGCGGTGCTGGTGGACGCGACGCTAGTGGACGCGGCGCTAGTGGACGCGGCGCTGGCGCTAAAGAAGAAGCGCGAGGGCGGTGATGATGGCGAAGCCGGAGATCACGGCGAGGGCCGCAGCCGCGATGCTTCCTGTGCGCTGGGCGCGCGCCGCTGCCGCAGGGGGGAGGGCGTGGATCCCTTCCAGGTAGGCGTTGGAGGCGGTGCGGGGAGCGCGGACGGCGGCGGAGAGGAGGTCGTTCATGCGCTTCCTTCCCTCGGAGAAGAGGACGAACAGCGCGCCGAGGGGGCCGGTCATGAGGTCCCAGCCGCAGGCGTAGAGGCCGAAGCGGAGGGCGCGGCGTCGGGCAGGGTGGGCGCCCTGGCGGGAGGCGCCGAGGTCGAGCGCGGCGCCGTGGGCGGCGTGGGCGAGGATCATCCAGGTGACGAGGCAGGGGACGCCGAAGAGGAGCCAGCGGGCGGCGCTGGCGCGGGCGCTGGGGTTCTGCGCGAGTTCGAGGGTGAGGCCAGGGAGGGCGATGGCGCCGAGCGGGAGGAGGGCGGCGAGCATGGACAGGACGGCGAGGCCTTCAGCGAGGACGGCGAAGCGCATGGCGGGGAGGATGGCGCCGTCAGGGAGGGCCGCGAAGAAGGTGTTGGCGCCGAGGGTGGTGGCCTTGGCGGTGCTCCAGAGGCGGGTCCAGGTGCCGTCGGTGTGACGTTCCCAGGGGACGACGGCGACGACGCCAGAGCCTTCCTCGGTCGCCGGGGTGCAGCCGGCGCAGTCGGGCTGGCCGCAGCAGGCGCACAGGACGGCTGCTGGGACGTCGAACGTCTCGTCATCCCGCGAGGGGTGGCGGCGGACGATGGCTGGCTCGTTGCCCATGGCGCCCCCTTCGATGCAGGCCAGGTGGACCCGACCAGAGAAGGTTACGCTGCGCGGGGGGGGGTGTCGACCGGGGGTGTGCTCGCAGGCAGGGGGTCGAGCCGGCCACCGAACCGCGCCGAGGCGGCGAGCGCCGCGAGGGCGATGGTGGCGGTGGCGTACAGGCCCGCTCCCCAGGTGAAGCGGACGGGGCGCAGCGAGGAGGTGGCAGGCGTGAAGGCGACGCGCAGCGCGACGGTGAGGAGCGCGATCGTGGCGAGCATGGCGATGGAGAGGCGGGCGCCGCGCATGCGGTGGATCGACCGTCGGGTGAGGACGAGGGGGATCAGGACGAAGAAGGCGATCGCGGGGGCCCACATCCAGTGGAGTCTGCGCGCGAGGTGGAAGCCGCTCAGGTCGCGCAGCTCGGGCGCGGTCTCGTGGACCCACGGGGCGAAGAAGGCGAGGAGGCCGAGGACGGCGAGGCCGAGCAAGAGGGCGCGGCCTCGGCCGAGGTAGGTCCACGGGAGCGGCTGGAGGTGCGGTGGCAGGGGAGGCGTCGGGTCGATGGCCAGCGCGTCGGCGGAGGGAGGGAGGTCGCTGGGGTCGGCGAGGCGGAGGTCGCACTCGGGGCAGGTGCTGACCTCGCCGGCTTCGAAGAGCTGGCGGCAGAAGGGGCACGCCTCGAGTCGGGGCACCAGGGGAAGATAGCTCCCCTTGCCATCGCTCGCCGCTTGGCTCATCGTCCCAGGTGGATGTCGAAGCGTGAGCAGCTCTCTGGCGATGCGATCGCCTCCTTCGTCGGGACGCACCCGGGGTGGGAGCGCGCTGGCGATGCGCTGGAGCGGGTGTACCCGTTTCCTGATTACAGTGCGGCGGTGGGCTTCGTGATGCGGGTGGCGCTTGCAGCCGAGCGCCGTGATCATCACCCGGACCTGTTGCTGAGCTGGGGCAAGGTGAAGGTGTCGTGGTCCACGCATGATGCTGGCGGGATCACGGGGCTCGACACCGAGATGGCCGCGCTCTGCGATCGGCTCAGCGCCGGTTGAGGGGAGAGGAGCTGCGCGTGGAGGGGTCGGCGCTCCCGGGTGAGCTCGGGCAGTTGCCAGAGCTGGAGGGGGAGCTTCCGCACCTCGAGGAGGCGCTCACGCACGCGAGCTTCGCGAACGAGCAGCGCGGGGTGCGGCGGCTGGACAACCAGCGGCTGGAGTTTCTCGGCGATGCGGTGCTGGGGCTGTGCGTGACGGAGATCCTGATGGCGCGCTTCCCAGAGGCGCGCGAGGGGGAGCTGTCGCTGATGCGCGCGGCGCTGGTGAACACCGATGCGCTGGCGACGTGGGCACGGGCGGTCGATCTGGGGGCAGCGCTGCGGCTCGGTCGTGGGGCCGATGTGGCAGGTGAGCGGGATCAGACGAACGTGCTCGCCGACGCGACGGAAGCGCTGGTGGCAGCAGTGTACCTGGACCGTGGGCTGGACGTGGCACGCGCCCTGAGCCGACGGATCACCGCGGAGCCGATCGGGCGGCTGCAAGGTGGGGGGCGCATCGGGCGGGATCCGAAGAGCCAGCTCCAGGAGCGGATTCAAGCGCGTGGGGGGCCGTCCCCGCGTTACCGCATCGTGGGGGTGGAGGGGCCGGATCACGAGCGGGTTTTCACCGCGGTGGCCGAGGCAGACGGAGAGGTGCTGGGGCAGGGGCGAGGTCGCTCGAAGAAGCTGGCCGAGCAGGCGGCAGCGAGGGCTGCGCTGGAGGGACTCGGGGTTCTGCCGGCAGAGTCGAACGGTGGCGGGGAGGCGTTCGTGCAAGCCGAGGCAGGTGCCGCCGTGGCCGATGGAGAGGGTGGAAGGCCGGCGAGGACTGTGGGAAACGTCCGGTGAGGGTCGACAGATGCGAAGGTTGATCGCGACGCTGGTGGTGGTGGTCTGCGGGATGCTGCTCGTGCTGCCTGCGTGGGCGGGGAGCTACCTGGATCGAGCGAGCTTGCTGCTCGACGAGGCGCGGCGGGAAGGGGATCTGCTGCAACCACGGACGCACGATCGCGAGCTGCTTTTGCTGATCCAGGCGCTTGCTGAGGCGCGGGTGAAAGCGGCGCGCAAGATGGAGTGTCCGGCTTCGGTGGCGAAAGCCCATCCGCACCTGCTCCTGGTGCTGGAGAACAGCGAGCGGGCGGTGGACGCGGCGGCGCAGGGGAACTTCAAGAAGTTCATGGAACACCTCCTCGCGGCGCGGAACGAGGATCGGGCCTTCCGGGCGATGATCGCCCAGATGGGTTACACGCTGCCAGAGACGACGCCGGGGCGCTGAGCAGGGCGTCGGAGAGGGCGCTCTCGTCGGAAGTCCGTGCAGAGGGCGAGGCTGAGGTGGCGGCGTCGAGGCCCTGGTTGGCAGGCCTGGTGACGATGCCGGTGCGGAACTGGTGACGGCGCCGAAGGTGAGGTCGAGGGAGTCGGCTCTCGCGGCGACGCTGATGCAGACGCAAGGGTCTGCGGTGAGGCGAGGTCAGAAGACGGCGCCGAGATCGAGTGCAAGGGTCCACTGACGGCCCACGCCAGCGAACTTGTTCACTCCATCGATCTCGTAGTCCTGGCCCTGGTTGGCGTCTTCTGCGCTGGTCAGGTCGGTGATGAAGTGCACGCCGAACTTCACCATCTGGAAGCGGAGTTGCGCGCCGAAGTTGAGTCGGTGGCGGGTGAGCCTCACCGCGTCGAAGACGACGGTGTTGTTGAAGTCTGCGCTCGAACCTGCGCCACAGACGGGCTGGCCATCGTAGACACCCGTGGTGTTGCCGGGGGTCGCAGGGGTATTCGTGCCGCGGAAGTCGCAGTAATCGAGGGCGTCGGTGTTCGGAGTCGTGTCGATGAGACCCGAGTCGCCGAAGATCCGGGTCCACTGATATCCCACGTAAGGGGTGAGGACGACGGTGCCCGCGATGGGCAGAGGCTTCGAGATCTGGGCGTCGACGCCGGCCACGGTGAGCTGAAACTCTTCGGTCCCGGTGATGGTGCGGACGCTGCCGCCGACCGCGAGCTCGGGGAAGATGGCGGGGATGCCCGTCCTGAAGCCCTCGAAGACCGACATGCGCACGTCGGCGCCGGCCGTGACGATGCTGGTGTTGCCCAGGAAGCCCACAGCGCTCGCCAGCTCGAGGCCGAAGGGGAATCCTTTCCGGACCTTCAGCGCGTAGTGCTGGAGCATGCTGTCGGGTTCTTGGTTGTAGATGGAGAACTGCTTCGTCGTCGGATCCTGAGGACCTCGAGTCCCTTGCTTCCAGTACTCGGCGCTGCTGTCGATCTTTGTATAAGCCGCCTCGATGCCCAGCTCGAAGCCGCCATAGCCCGTCGTGCGCGCAGAGTGCATCGCGGTCGGTGCGACGGCGAAGCCGTACTGGGCGACGAGCTTGGCGAACGAGGCGTTGTCCGGCTGGCAGCGAGCGAAGCTGGACGCTGGATTGTAGTAAAGCCCGCCTCCGGGCCCGAGCGTCCGGCAGCCTCCGTTCGTGACCAGGCGTGCGAGCGCCGGGTCCATGGTGTCTGCGGCCGCCGGTGATGACAGCGCTGCACCTGCGATGGCTGTTGCCAGGGCGAGGCAGGAGGTTGCACGCATAACGAGTCTCCGAGCGGGAGGCTACGTTTGCGTTTGCGCGGCCGTCAAGGTTACAGACGAGGCGCTCAGCTTTTGTGGGAGGGCGCTGGAGCGGTCGCCGGGCGCGACGTCGAGGCCTGCGCCTGCTGTCGGGCGAGCCGCCGGATGGCGTTCATCGGGACCGGAAGGGCCTCGGGTCGGGAAGTGGCATCGGGTGGCTTGCGTCAGCGACCTGGGTCGTGGAGAAAGGGGGCCGTGCCCCATGAAACCCGTCTTCGTCTTCGCGCCGCTCCTCTCGAGCCTCCCTTCCGGCTCGTGTTGATCGAGCCGGAAATCCCGCAGAACACGGGGAACATCGGGCGCCTCTCGGCGGCGACGCAGAGCCCCCTCCACCTGATCGGGAGGCTGGGCTTCCGGATCGACGAGCATGCCGTGCGACGCGCGGGGCTGGACTACTGGCATCTCGTGCAGCTGGAGCAGCACGTGAACCTGGACCATTTCAAGCATGCTCATCCGGGCGCGCGCCTGCGCCTCTTCAGCTCCTCCGCCACCCGTTCCTATCTCGACGCGGAGTTCAGGCCGGGAGACGCACTGGTCTTCGGCAAGGAGAGCATGGGACTGGACCCAGCTCTCCTCGAGAGCATGCCGGATTCGGTCTTCGGGATTCCCATGCCAGGGGCTGTCAGGTCACTCAATCTGGCGAATGCGGTCTCCATCGTTCTTTACGAGGCTCTTCGGCAAGTCGGGGCACTGAATACCCCGCAGGCGCAGTCATGAATGGGTATGGACCGATCTCGCCGAGCAGGGTGAGGAGCATGTCCTTGCGCACTTTCGTCAGCCAGATCGGCGGGTGGGAAGAGGCGGGCGGGATTCATTCCTGTGGCCGCGGGTCCGAGTGCGACGGCGCGGTGGTTGCGAGCGGAAAGGCTGATGGAGACCTGGTGAGTCGACCCGGGCGAGGGCAGTGTATTGCTTCGTTTCTCGGGCTTCTGCTCGTGCTGTTCACCATGGGGTGTGGCCGCCGGCCACCCCACGCCACGCCAGAAGGCTCGGTCAGAGAGCTCACGGAGCGACTGCAGCGTCTGCACGGTGATCCTGGGGACGCGAAGGCGATCTACGACCTGTTGTCGCAGCGTGCGCGAGACAATCTCCTGGCTCGTGCTCAGCGCTACAGCGCGGCCACCGGCAAGATGATCGCCCCCGAGGCGATGATCGTGCCGTCTCGCTTTCAGCTGCATTTCGAACCGCAGAACTACGTTGCGCAGATTGCGGGGACGCACGCACTGGTCGAGGTCGCCGGCATCCTGCCCGGCCATCGAGCCCAGGTCCCTTGCGTGTTCGAAGACTCGGCTTGGCGTGTGGATGTCGCTCTTCCTCCGCTCCCGCCAGTGCAGAAGCGTCCTGGCAGTGAATGAGCGTCGAGACGACAAAACGCTCGAGGCCAGCGTGAGCTGGCCCCTTCATCGAATGAACTGTCTGCGGGGAGCCTCGAGCCGACTCCGGGCGTCAGTTGGCCATGAAGATGGCTTCGATCTCGGTCTTGACCTGCTCCTCGGTCTGATCCCGAGCGATGGCGATCTCCTTGACGATGAGCGTCCGGGCAGTGTCGAGCATGCGGCGCTCGCCGAAGGAGAGCTGCTTATCCGTCTTCAGGCGGTAGAGATCGCGAAGAACCTCGGCGACGTCGTAGATCGAGCCCGTCTTGATCTTATCCATGAAGCCGCGATAACGGCGATTCCATGTCTGGTTGTCGAAGGCGATCGTTCGCTCGCGAAGGATATCGAAAATCTCCCGGATCTCCTGCTCAGAGATGACTTGGCGCAGGCCGACGGCGCTGGCATTGCTGACGGGGACCATGATTTTTCGGTCCGTGTCGAGGATGCGAAGCACGTAGAACCGCTGACGATTTCCAGCGATGTCCTTCTCCTCGATATTCACCACCTCAGCTACGCCTTGGGCCGGGTAAACAGCCTTGTCACCTACCTTGAACTGGATCTCCGAACGAGCCTGCATATGATCTCCTTTGCCTTCTACCCCGCCGTCCCCGAGTCCTTCGGGTTTTTTACTGCTCAAGTGACAATCCCCTGTGTCGTCGCCCGGTTACCAGGGTCGGTCGTGCCGACTGACAAAACTGATTCGACCCCCTCCACATTCCTGAGAAATTCTGCGGGGTGGCTCGCATCGTTCGAGGAGCGATAGGGCATGGAGAGGTCGAAAGAACCGTGGTTGTAACGGGCACGGAGTAATGAGGAGTTTCGCCGGAGCAGTAGGTGCGAGGTTGTTGTGGCGTTTCTCGTTGGCTGCGCCGGATGAGGTAGGCGGTCAGAGGTAGAAAGTTCTGGGGTTGAGTTGACCTCGAGAAGCGAGTCCGGTTTGCGCCAAGCGCGCGCAATGTAGTCAGATCGATGTGCAACGTCAATAAATTTGATATTTCAGCGTGAAAGCCAGCCACTTCCGTTCCCGCTCGCTCGCGGTGGAAGGAATCCTGGGTCGCGCATGTGGTGAAATTACAGCTTCCACATACACATGCCGACGGCGGGAGTACAGTCCGGATTTCTGTGTGCCTGAGACGATCTGCTCGGATTGTGACTCTTGGGATGAAGCTGTCGGCCGCACAGAACCCTTGTTCGTCGGGGCGGCTGCGGCCATGTCGGCTTCACGGGGGAGGTATGATGTGAGCTTAGGGCAGGTAGGGGACCAGTGGGAGAGGGCAGCTCGAGATCAGGGAACCACAGGCGCGATGAGGCGTGGGCGCAGGCCGGCGGCAGGAGGGCTGGCCGATGCGTTACTTCGCCTGGAGGAGCTTGTGCGCTATCCCCCAGCGAACCCCGCGGTCTGAAGCAATGATGCTGCGGGCCGGAGCGCCTGTCGGGTGACCCGCCCAGAGGAGGATCTCCTGGACGATGAGGCTTCCGGCCACAATGACGTCGGCCCGGGCAGGATCGAGCGCTCGCAGCGCTCTTCGCGCGGCGACCGGGATGGAGGAAAGCTGCTCGATGGTCCGCTGGATGTCCTCGTAGCTCAGCTGTGAGCCGTGGATTCGCTGGGCGTCGTAGGGGGCCACGTCGTGCACGAGGGCCGCGACCGTGGTGACCGTCCCGGCGACGCCGACCAGGAGCGGCTCGGTGCTGGAAGCCAGGCGGGGGACGCTAGCCAGCTGGGCACGAATGTCGGCTTTGGTGGCGTCCAGCTCGACCTGCTGAGGTGGGTCGGAGTGGATGTGCCGCTCCGTGAGCCGGACGCTGCCAATGTCGAGGCTCACTGCGGTGATGGCTTCATGAGGTGCTGTGCTGGAGATGATCTCGGTGCTGCCGCCTCCGATGTCGAATACGACGCGCGGCCCAGGGCGAGCTGGGAGGCCACTCAGCGCTCCGTGAAACGTGAGCTCGGCTTCTTCGAGGCCAGAGATGACCCGAGGTCTCACGCCGAGCAGAGATGCCGCGCGGTTCGTGAATTCGTCGCCACCCGCGGCATCGCGCATGGCGCTGGTTCCGACAGCTTCGATCCGCTCCGCGCCGAGCGCTTTGAGTTCCTCGCCATAACGCGCCAGGCAGGCGAGCGTGCGCTCGACGGCTTCCGTATTGAGCGCTCGCGTGGCATCGACCCCCTGGCCGAGGCGCGTGATTGTGGCGCGCTCGGCGAGGGGGACGATGTCGGCGCCTCGACGCTCGGCTACGAGCAAAAGCACGGAGTTCGTGCCGATGTCGATCGCTGCGACGCGCATCGTGTCACTGCACCAGTGTCTTCAGATCGAGCATCTCTTCCACATTCGGGACGACGACGATCTCGCAGCGGCGATTGGCCTGCTTGTTCTCGGGCGAGTCATTCGGCTTGATCGGGTCGGTGTCACTGAATCCTGCGGCGCTCCAGCGCGTCGCATTGAGCCCGCCGCCACCCTTTTCGACAGGCGTGACCAGGAATGCGAGCACCTCGCGCGCCCGCATGACGCTGAGGCCCCAGTTGTCCTTGAAGCGGCCGCCCTGCAGGGGCGCGTCGTCGGTATGGCCAGCCACCTGGAAGGAGCGTGACGCGAGGCCCGAGTCGTTCCGGATGACCTCGGCGACCTTGAGGATGATGTCCTGCCCATCCTTCTTCAAGGTCTCGCGGCCGGAGTCGAACAGCACGTCGCCAGGCATCTGGATGACCATGCGGTTGTTGCGCACGGTGACGTTGAGCCCGAGCTTGGTCAATGCCTGCAGCTTGTCGCGGAGGAGCTCGAATCGCTTCTTGATCGCTTCGAGCTGCTCGGCCCTTTTTCGATAGTCTTCGAGAGCGCGCGCCTGCTGCTCGAGGTTGGCATTGAGGTTCGAGATGTCGACGCCCGCAGCTTTCAGCTGGGCTTTCAGCTGGTCGACCTTGGCTGATGCCTCCTCGAGTTCCGCGCGGGTCTTCTTGCTCTGTGCCTGCTCACTGCTCAGCTGATTTCTGAGGTTCTCCAGCTCACGGATCTTGGCTTGCATCTCCTCCTCGGAGTAGCCGCAACCAGGACCTCCAAAGCCGGCGATGAGTGCAACTCCCAGGACCAACGCTCGCGTGGAGCGACGAAGCAACATGGGTTTTCTCCTGAAGAAGCCGATATGGGGACGGTGTACGCGCTGCGGCAAACGGCAGACGCTCCCGCGACCCTAAGTCAGACGCGTCGGTCAGCACAAGGTCTGGAGAGGCTGTCGTCCTTGTGTGGACGATGTGTGCGTTGATGTGGGTCCAGGGGTGAAGGTGATCTGAAGCCCAGAGTGGGTGAGAGAACTCACTTCGGTTCAGGCGAACGGCCCGTCGTACGCGGTACTGCTCTGAACGCTCGCCGTGGAGAACATGGGGAAAAGCCTCGTGGGTTTGCGTACTTCTGGGAGGGATGGACTGATCTGGCGTTTACCCATGCAACGCTTGCGGAGCAGTTCGGCCCGAACACATGGGGTAGGCGGGTATAGGCCACGCAACAATTTCCTTGACCATCACCATGCATGGCAATATATGTCTCGCAACATCTGTTGTTTCGGTAGGTGGCCAGTGTAGTTTGACTTGCACGGCCGGTAGCCGGAGCACATGCAGGAGGATTCCCGATGGCTACGAAGAAGACGGCGAAGACCGGAAGGAAAGCCGCGAAGAAGGTGACCAAGACGGCCAAGAAGCCGGCAGCAGCCAAGGCTGCGAAGGTCGCCAAGAAGACCCCGGCCCGTAAGGCGGCGAAGAAGACGACCGCCAAGCGTGGCGTCGCGAAGAAGGCGACCAAGCGCACGGCGGCCAAGAAGGCGGCCCCGAAGAAGACGGCAGCCAAGCGCAAGCCGCGCGCGGCGGCCAAGCGCGCTGCAGCCCCCCGCAAGGCGGCCAAGGCGACGAAGACGACGGCAGCGCGGGGCACCCGCACGGCTGCCAAGCGGGCCTCCAAGGGGAGCTCGCGTGGGCAGAAGGCGGCGCCTGCGCCTGCTGCTGCCCAGGTCGCTCAGGGCGGCGGCAGCGACGAGACGGAATAGTCTCCTCGTGTCGCGGGCTGCGTCCAGCTGAGCGCTGGTCGGAGCCATCGCGTGGACGCCCGCGGTGAGATGAACCGCGGGCGATCCCCCTGTACCAAGTAGAACCGGCTAGTTCGAGCAGTCGTGATTCACGATCGTTCGCCCAGATAAAGGCGAAGCGCTCGAGCTGCATCCTTCCGGTCGAAGGGTACTCCTGCAAGCTCGTCTCTCTTCGAGATCTGATCGAATAGCCTGGTCAGAAACTCGTAGAAGGCCTCGCATTCGAGGATTGCGGCTTCCAGTCGCGCGGGATCGAGGAGATCCGTCTCCTCGAGGCGGCTCATGGCTGCCATGAACGTGTCGACGCGCGGATAATCGCCGACGCGGAGGAGGGGATACCCCATGGCGCGGAAGTACGAGAGAAATTCTCGAACGAACGCGAAGCTGGCAATCCCCGTCCAGCGGTCCTGAGCGGGGCCCGTGTGGCGAGCCTTGCTTGCGAAGGCGCGGGCAATCTGCGCGAACATCCAGACGTCTCTGCGGAGTCGTTCGCTCGTGGTGCGGCGGGCAGCATGGTCATCGAATACGCGCCCCTCTTCGAAATGAGCGCCCAGGGAGCGGCCCAGGAAGAGGATGGCGTTCTGAAGCGCCGGGCGAAGATTCGCTGTCGCGGCGCGGAGGCGGCTTCTGTGTTCGGCTTCGGACAGGGCGCTGTCTGCTGGAAGCAGGTCGTGCTCGAAGGTGCGTCGCATTTCGAGGCGCAGGTTCGCGGCCACGCCGGTCAGTGCCACCTTGACGGCCATCAACCGGTGGCCTTCTGCCGCGAGCTCGTCGTAACGAGCGTCGAGATCGGTGGCGGGGACACGGAGCAGGCTGCGCTCGTAGCTGCCCGCCAGCAAAGCACCAGCGCGACGGCGCAGGTAGTTCGCAAGGGCACGAGCGTCGCTTCGAAGGACCGCGAGGACCAGGTACGCCCGACCCGCAATGCGTCGATCCGAGTGGTCGAGCGCAATCGTGTCGAGCAGGCGCAGGTAGCGGAGCATCCGGAACAGTGCGAGAAACGTGAGCGCCACCAGGCGATGCGCTTGCTCTCCGGGGACCCGCTGGATCAGCTCGAGGACCTGGGAAGAGGCGATTCGATCGAACTCGGGCCGGAACTCGAGGGCGTGAAGGGGGTTGAAGAAGGCGCTTTGTGCGATCTCGCGCATCGTCGTGGCCAGATGCGCATAGAAAAGGCGAAAGTTCAGGCGAGGTACGCGCAGGAGGCCGCCTGCCACCTCGATGAGGTTGGTGAATCCATGGCGCAGTACGAACAGGCTCCCCTCCGGGGTCTCCTGGGTCATCGTAGCGTGGAGGAGACGGGTACGCGCGGTGTCTTCGGGGAGGACCGTCTCGAGGTAACGCTGGAATACGAACGCGCGGTCACGCTCACCCAGCATCGCTCGCGCCAGGTGGACCACGCGCGCCATCCCGTCACGCGCTAGCTGCAGGTGCTCGCGAAAATCGTATCCGACGATGGTCTGGCGGCGGCCGGCACCCGGGTGATTCCGTGGGTTGGCGAAGCACGCCAGGCCCTTGAGCAGGATTTCCAGCTCGAAGAGTGTCTCTTCTTTTTTGTCCGCTGCGAGGCGCGCGAACCAGGCCTCACGCGCTTGTTGTTGCTCACGCCTCAAGCCTCTCGTGTCGCGGAGGAGCTCGGCATAAGCATTACGTACATCCGTGGTCGTGGCATTGCGAGCAGGCAGGGCGGCGTCGCTCGGCACGGTGGTCCTGATCAAGTTCGCGGTTTGAAATCGAAACGGTGAGTGTAGAGCGTCTCTTTGCCACTCGGGGATTTCGGCCAGCTCATCGACTGGACGAGGTCGCTCATGCACGACTCGACCTCGGGCGCCGTGATGTCGCTCTCGTCCGGCTTGATCTTGGTCTCGAGGAACTTGCCTTGGGGGTCCAGCTTGATCTGGAGAGCCAGTCGCCCTTTCGCCCCTGGATGCTTGCGGGCATAGACGTCGAAACAGCAGCGAAAGCTGTCGCGTTTCATTTTGATGACCTCGAGGATCGAATACAACCGGTCGCTCGATCCGGCGTCTCCCGCGGTCATTGCATTGTTCATGACCACGCCACCCTCGGGAGGATCATTGGTGATCTCCGACAGCATCTCCTTGCAATCGGCGGCAGTCTCCGGTGCTTTCTGGGGCGCGGCAGGTGGGCGCGCCGCCGTGGCGGGTAGGGCTGTTTCGGTCGCCTGTGAACGCACGGTCGGACTGTTGGAAGGCCCCTCGCCTGCGGGCACCTGTGTCGTGGTGGTTCCGCTGGAGCACGCCGCCATCGACGCGGCGCCGAGGGTGAGTCCGAGGAGCAGGACACTCGCGGTGGCACAGGCACGCATGGCGCGGATAGTAGTCGTTTCGCCGGGGGTGCGTAGGGGCAGCTTGCGCTTTTCTTGCAGCTTGAAAAAATGGGCTGATGATGTGGGGTAGAGAACGTCAGCGGTGCTCGGGGGTTGCTGCCCTGTGGATGGGGGCCCTGCTTTGCACGCTGGGAGCAGCCTGTCGGACGGTGAATCGTCCTCTGCTGTGTGGCGAGATTCCCGAGGATGGCTGCCCGATCGGGCGTGGCGGGACGTGCGACGACGAGGTCTGCGCGGCGCTGTATGACTGCACCGAGGGAAATTGGGTGCAGGTCGTCGATTGTGAGTGGGACGGTTCGTCCATGGGGGGAGGAGGGGCAGGGTCGGGAGATGGAGGAGCAGGTGGGTGTGAGCCGCTCCAGATCGATCGCACCGGCGAAGCAGTGGGCTGTCTTCCGGCTTTGCGCGATCCGGACTGCCCCGTGGCCGCCGCAGATATGTGCGAGGCGTCCGTCTGCCTCACGGGCTGCGAGGACTTTTTTCTGTGTACCGAGCAGGGCTGGCGGGAGGTGGCATACTGCTCTGAAGATGGGGAGGTGGTTCTGATCCAGTGAAGTACCGCACTCAACTTTCCTCTGTCGGTATTGCGGCAGTTTGTGTGGCGCTGAGTGGTCCGAGCTGCCGCTCGGAAGAGTCTGTGTCGGACGCGCGGGCTGGCAGCGATCCGGCGTCGCAGCCTTCGAGTGAGCCGGAGCCGGAGCCGGAGTTGACCATCGCTGTCGCCGACGTGCGAGCAGAGCCTGGTGTCGATCCTGCGGCCATCGGAGCGTCGCTGCGCGAAGCCGAGTCGGCATTGCGCTGGTGTGTCGAGCCGGATCGGTCGACAGGCGTCGTGGCATTGCGCCTCTCTCTGGAGCGTGACGGCTCCGTCAGCGATCTGCGGCTGCTGGGCACAACGACTTATGGCAGTGAGGACGCGCGCGCTTGTTTCACGCGTATTTTAGGAGCGATGAGGTTTTCACAGCCTCTCCCCGCCCGCGCGAATGTGGACGTGAAGTTGGAGGTTCGCTCCCGTTCTCGCCCTCTCAGCCTGCCTTGAGAAACGGAGCCCACTCCTCGAAAGCGACCGGAGACGAAAGAAGGAGCTGAGCCGCCGTCGACCAGTGAGGTGGGCGTGGGGGGCGAATGAGACGCATGCTCGCTTCGTCCGGAGTGCGCCAGCTCTTTCGGAGATTGCAGGGACGGCAGGCCGTCACCAGGTTCTCCCAGCTGTCCCCGCCTCCACGTGAGCGTGGGATGACATGATCGATATTGAGATCCCGGATGGGCAATCGCTTCGAGCAGTACTGGCACTGGTGACCGTCTCGAAGCATGACATTGCTGCGTGACAGCCGTATCACCGGGCGACGCGCTCGGTCATAACGGCGCAAATGCAGGACACGAGGCACCCGGAGCGTGCCATCCACGACGGGGAGCCCATGGTCGTGCTCGCGAATCGGGAGCTGACGCCACGCCGGAAAGTCGTGCAGATCTCCTGCGTCGTCGAGGGCCAGGGCGGAGCCGCTATACAGCAGAATGAAGGCGCGTCGTGCAGGGGTTATCTGCACAGCCTGGAAATGTCGATTGACGATGAGGACCGGGATGTCGAGTGGCTCCACCCCCCGTAGAGCGTGTGCAGGGGTGGCGTCTCCCTCGACTTCTTCGGACGTATGAACAGGCTTCTCTTCTGGCTGGATATCTGTGCACGTCGCACTCGATCCGTCAGAAGACTGAGCGGTTGCTCTCCCCACGATCCGGAGTCTAGCAGCGAAAGACGAGGCAAACAGCGGGGACTCAACTCCCGCGGTGGTCGTCTGGAGGCGTGACCCGAAGCACGAATGTGCGATCGGATGGTGCATTCTCGGTGCAGGCTTTCGACGCTGCGGGTCCTCGGTTACACCGTCGAGGTGAGCAAGGGGCGAAACGACACCAGCGTGCGGCGACCTGGGAGGAACCAGCGTGCGTCTCAGGAAGAGCCGCCTGCCGGGGCTCCGTGGGACGAACCCCTCGAGCGAGCATCGCTCTTGTTTCTCGATCTCGAGATGACGGGGCTTCGACCCGAGTCCGATCGCGTGATCGAGATCTGTGCGGAGCGCGTGCGAGGCGACGTCGTCGAGGGGACGCTCACCTCCCTCGTTCGACCCGTGCCTGCCGCGTTCGGGAACGCTCAGGTTCATGGAATCCGGCCGGAGGACCTCCAGCAAGCCCCTACGTTTTCGGCGCTCGCCAAGCAGTTTGCCGTGCTCGCGGAGGGGGCGATCCTCGTGGCGCATTCCGCTCCTTGGGACGTGGCGTTCCTCGAGGCGGAGTTTGCGCGAGCCGGGCTTGTCTACGCGTTCCCACACTTCCTCGACTCCCTCACGCTAGCGCGCCGCGCGTTCTCGTTTCCCAGCAACAGCCTTGCAGCGCTCTGCCGAGAGTTCGGTATCGAGCGGCAGAGAGCACACCGGGCGGAGGACGACGTGCGCGCACTGAGGGAGATTTTCTCTCGGATCGTGGCGGTGCTCTCGCCTGCGACTCCCCGGGATCTCTGGCGCATCCGGACGGGACAGCGCCGCGCTCGCCCCGATCTCGTCGAGGCTGCCTGCGGAGCTGCGGAGCGGGGCGAGTCGGTCCGGATTCGCTACCGCCCCGCAGGGCGCCCCGCGGAAGAGCTCACCGTCCAGGTCACGGGCGTACGAACGGACCTCGACCCCCCCCTGGTTCTCGGCTATCTCCTCCCCTCGCGCAGTCGTCGTGAGCTCCGGGCCGATCGCATCCTTGCGCTCGAGCCGCTTCACCCCCCCCGAAGCGGGCAGGGCTGAGCCCGGTGGCGACGCGCAGGGAACATGAGGATCGACGTGCGAAGTCTGTTGAATCGATGGTTGACCGAGAGACGGGCCGCGCCGGCCTTCGGGGATGCAAACGCCTGGTCACCCGGCTTTGCACGGACACGCAGGTTCCTCGGAGCGCTCGCGCTTCCCGTCCTGCTGGCTGCCTGTTCGGGGGCGGTGGGCCAAGGCGCCACTCGGCCTCAGGCGGCTGACAAGTGGTACCAGCGCGCGCAGCAGGAGTATCTCAGCGCAGACGTCGACAACGCGCGCGATGCTGTCGCAAAGGCCCTGGCGATCGTCCCCGCCGACAAGGAAGTCCGGCTCCTCGCTGGACGAATCGCGCTGGCGCGTCTGGACTTCGCAGAGACCCTCAGGTTGCTGAAGGGGATCGAGGGCTCCGAGGCCGCTGGCCTTCGAGGCCGAGCGCACTGGTACAAGGGGGACCTCGAAGCTGCTGCTGACGAGCTGGAGGCCATGCTCGACGACCCCGATGTGGTCGACGACTGGGCGAAGTCGATTGCCAAGCTGGCTCGGCGCGGCGCAGGCCGCACGCCCTTCTCTCTCTCCAGCGCCCTCCTCGCGCCCGTGGAGATGCCGCACGTCAGCCCTTACGCCCCCTTCTTCGTCGTTCCGGTAGAAATCGACGGCGAGTCCGCTCTGGCCATGATCTCGACCGGCACGGGCGAGGTCGTTCTGGACAGCGCGACGCGCCCCGAGCCGAGCTGGGTCTCGCTCCGCTTCGGGAAGAAGCTCGAGGTGCACGACGTCCCGGCGCTGTCGCAGGATCTATCGGGCCTCTCCAAGCAGATGGGGGCGCCCATCAAGGCACTGCTCGGCGTCAATCTGCTGCGGCATCTGAACGCGACGCTCGATTATGCGGGGCGTCAGTTCGTCGTCCGATCCTTCTCGCCTCCCGCTCCTCCCAACGCGACCCGCGTCGATGTGTTTTATGTGCGCGGTGGAGGCATGGTCCTGAGGAGCGGGGTCAGCGCCGACAAAGAGGTGCGTGGTCCCATGCTCATCGACACCTCGATGAGCTTTCCCGTCGCCCTCGACAAAGAGGGTTGGCAGAAAGCGGGCTTCGATGTCGCCAGCCTGAAGCCGCTGGAGCAGGATCCCGAGCAGAAGCTGAAGCAGGGGGTGCTCTCCATCCTGCGCCTCGGTGCCTATGACATCCCGAAGGTTCCCGGTGTCTATGGGGCGCCGCTCACCGAGATCGAGAAGCAGCTCAAGCTCGACGTGGATGGCGTGATTGGCGCGGGGTTGCTCGCCTTCTTCCGGATCACCTTCGCGGACGGCGGGCGCTTGATGTGGATCGAGGATGACACCGCCGTGGACCAGGTCCTGCGCAGCGGTGCTGCTGCATCCTCCTCGGAAGATGGGGAGCCTGGTGGGGGGATGGAGCCCGAGAGGGGGCAGGGGGGGCCTCCTTCGTCCTTCGCGCCTGGTTCTCCTGGCGGTCCCTCGCTGATGCCGGCACCCCCTGCTTCGCAGCAAGGCGCAGCTCCGCCCTCTCCTCCGAAGCCTGCGACCAAGCCACCGCGGAACACGCCTGATCAGTGAGCATTCCATGGCCCAGGATCTCCTCGCAGTCTATGCAGGCAGCTTCGACCCGCTGACCTTCGGGCATCTCGATTTGATCGAGCGCGCGTCGAAGCTGTTCGACCACGTGATCATCGCCATTGGCCGTCACCCGACGAAGAAACCTCTCTTCACCTATCCAGAGCGGCTCGACCTGCTGCGCGAGGTCTCTCGTCCGTTCCCCAATGTGCGGGTGGACTCGTTCGAAGGACTACTCATCGACTACTGCCAGCGGATGGGAGCCCGAGCGATCGTTCGTGGCCTGCGCGCAGCGACCGATTTCGAATACGAGCTCCAGATCGCCCACGCGAATGCCGACATGGTTCCTGGAGTCGACACGGTCTTCTTGCCGACGCGCGCCAATTACGGGTTCGTCTCCGCGTCGCTGGTGAGAGAGATCGCGAGCCACGGCGGTGACGTGAGCCATTATGCACCGCCCGTGGTGTGCGAGGCGCTCCGAGCCAAGTTCGCGACCCCCTCAAAAGGCTGACTCCTCGGTCGTACCGGCGCTCGTGATCATGAGCGTCGGTACGATGAGCGCGCAGAGGCCACCGGCCCGCGAGGCGCCCCAGGTTCAGTACGTGGACCAGGGGGTGGGCATGAACAGCACGACGAAGAGCCCCAGCGAAACCACTGCGACGAGCCGCCTCGTCGGTGAGAGTTCTCCCGGATCGGTGGGTGGATGATCGCCCCCACCGAGGCGCTGAAGCATCAGCACCAGCAGGAACCAGACGAGCCAGAAGCTCGAGTTTCCAATGGCCTGCCACAGCGCTTCTCGAGTCCCAGCGGACAGGGCCGGAGGGAGAAATTTCACCAGGTTGTAGGCGACCACGCCGAGGAGGAGCGGGTGGACCACGCGTGAGAGGCGGTTCTGCCGCGGGCCGAACAGCGCATAGGCGATGTGCCCTCCATCGAGCTGACCCACCGGCAGCAGGTTGATCATCGTGATCAGGAGCCCTGCCCAGCCAGCGAACGCCGTCGGACTCAGGAAGACATCGTGGCCTGGCGGGATCGGCCCCAGCAGCGCGCGCTTCAGCGCCAGATAGAGCAGGCTCTGACCTTCCAGCGCACCTGGCCCGGTCACCGGCTCGATGTTCGACTGGAGCAGACCGACCACCAGCACCGGGATCGCGACCGCCATGCCTGCGAGAGGACCTGCGGCGCCGATATCGAGGAGTGCATTGCGTGATTTGATCCGGTCGGGCATCGCGATGACGGCGCCCATCGTGCCGAGCAGACCGACGACGGGGAGGGGGATGAAGTAGGGAAGTGAGGCCTCCACACCATGGGCGCGCGCTGCGAAGTAGTGGCCGAACTCGTGGACGAGCAGGATGGCGAGCAGCGGAACGGCGAAGGACCATCCACTCATCAACCCTTCCAGCTGCCCTCGCCAGCCGCTCTCCGTCGGCTCGGCGCCCCTGTGGAAGACGGCGACTACCGTCAGGAGAAAGAGGAGAAGGTTGACTCTCCATCGAAGAGGCACGGCAGAGGGAGGCTGAGACGACATCCGTGACCCAGCGTGGCCTTCTACCCGCGCGGCCTCAAGCCCACATCGCTGCGAGCGTCTGAGGCGTGCGCGCAGAGAACCGTGACCGTGACCATCGATGGCGCTCCGTGCGTTCCAGGCTCGCGGGCGAACCCGCCTTCGTCTCCCGGCGCCGCATCGGCTGCGCTACCCTGCGCTCATGCCTTGGCCTCGTGCCTCCGCTGATGCGCTCGTCGGCAGGGTTCTTTGTGGCACCTACCGCGTCGTCCAGCTCCTTGGCAGCGGGGGGGTTGGGAACGTCTATCTCGCAGAGCGGATGGGGAGGCATCCCCATGAGCGACTCGCCCTGAAGGTGCTGCGCGCCGAGCATACGGGGTCGCCTGCCATCGTCGCCCGCTTCGAGCGTGAGGCCGAGGCGGCGGCTCGCCTACGGCACCCTCACGTCCTGCGCGTGGACCGCCTGGAACGAGATGGGGCCGTCCTTTGCTTTGCGATGGAGCTCCTCCTCGGGCTGGACCTTGCCGACACCCTGACGTCGGCGCGAGCACTTCAACCGGCTCGTGCCGTTCGCATCGCGCTGGAGGCTGCGGGAGGGCTCGGGGCAGCGCACCTCGAGGGGGTCATCCACCGCGACGTGAAGCCGGAGAACCTGTTCCTGGTGCATGCTCCCGATGGCCGAGAGCTGGTCAAGGTGCTCGACTTCGGCCTCTCTTTGCTGAGAAACCAGCCGAGCGCATCGCAGGCCGCTGGGCGCCATCTGAAGCCGGGGGCTGAGGCCTGTTCGAACCCGCCCGTGGGGACGCCCGAATACGTCGCTCCCGAGATCGTGCGCGGTGGCCAGCCTTCTCCCGCCTCCGACGTGTACGCGCTCGGGATCGTTCTTTATGAGATGCTCGCTGGCCGCGCCCCTTTTGTCGGTCCTACGCACGCCATCCTGGAGCAACACCAGCGGGAACCACTGCCTCCCTTGCACCGCTTTCACCCGGGCCTTCTCGTCTCGCGGGATCTGGATGCAGTCGTCAAGAAAGCTCTGGTCAAAGATCCGCGTGCTCGCTTTGCCACCATGACGGAGCTGAGCGCCAATCTTCTGGATACGCCGGAGGCCCGTGAAGAACTCGCCCGGGTGAACAAACCCGAACCGACGCCTCCGGCCAGGAGAAGCTCCCCCCTGGGAAGCGTGATCGATGAGCCCACGTCTCCCCCCGCGGCCACGACTGCCTCGTCAGAGGGCTCCATCCGGGTCGCAAAATGAGCGAGAACCGCGTGAGACGGAGCCATGGCAGCGGCTTTTGCAAGCTCTCCTTTGCTCTCGCACCAAAGCCCTGCTAGACGCCACACAGGTCTTCTTCAAGCCGGCAGCGTCCTGAGGCACTGCCCGGCTGGCATTGGTTTCTAGCCATGGGTCGTCCGACCCCCATCCCTGTAAAAAATGACCCTTCTGCGGTAAGTGACGACGTCCTTACCAGTACATCGACGGTTGCAGCTCGGGCACCTCGCTCGTCAGATCCTCCCCTCGATGATTTTCCGGACGCCTCGACCCAGACCGCTGGGTTCGAGGACGACGAGCAACTCGCGGCCGTCGAGGATGAGCTGGAGTTCGAGCCCGACGACTTCGATGATTTCTCGGCGTCGGGGAGCGAGCCTCTGCTCGACCCAGATCCCGACCTCGAGGCCGAACATGTCGCCTTCGCAGACGAGCCGGATGCTTCGGCACCTCCCCCTCGTCCGCTGGATCCGGAGTCTCTGGCGGCGGTCAAGAATCCTTTCCAGGTCGAGCTCGTCTCCGAGACGATCCCGGAGCCCCGTCGCTACCACGTCGTTTTCGACGACGTTCGACTCGATCCTGACGTCCAGAAGGTCGTTCGACGCCTGACGCGTCACCGTCACGAGGCCTACCTCGTCGGCGGCTGTGTCCGAGATCTCCTTCTCGACCGGCGACCCAAGGATTTCGACGTCGCCACCAGCGCTCGCCCCGAGGAAGTGCGCGATCTTTTCCGCAACTCGCGGATCATCGGGCGCCGCTTCCGGCTCGTGCACGTCCTCTTCGGGGGCGGCAAGGTCATCGAGGTCGCCACCTTCCGGAGGAATCCCAAGGAGGAAGGTGAAGAAGCCTCGGAGCTGCTCATCCGGAACGACAACGTTTTCGGCGCGGCTCATGAAGATGCCTTGCGACGCGACTTCCGGATCAACGCGCTCTTCTACGATCTGGAAGCGCGGCAGGTCCTCGACTGGATGGGCGGCATGGAGGACCTGCGTCGTCAGGTCGTCCATACCATCGGCGACCCGGAGACCCGCTTTCGCGAGGATCCGATCCGCATCCTTCGCGCCCTCAAGTTCGCCGGTCGGCTGGGCTTCGGCATCACCCCTGACGTCTACGATGCCATCGTCTTCTGCCGCGATGTGCTGGCCCTCGCGGCGCGGCCTCGCCTGTCGGAAGAGATCCTGCGCCTCATGCGCGGGGGGCAGGCGCGCCGCACCATCTACCTGGCCTGGGAGACGGGGGTCCTCGACGTGCTCCTCCCCGAGGTCAGCGCACTCATCTACGACGATCGAGGCGACGACGGCCCTGGGCAGCGGCTGTGGCGGCTCCTCGATTTCGCCGACCGCAGGACGGCCGAGGGACGGCCGCTCGATGACACCGTCCTCTGGACCTTGCTGCTTCTGGAGCCGATGAAGGAGGTCTGTGAAGGCGCCCGCGACCGCGCTGGAGCCGTGGCCGACTTCCTCGAGCCACTGATCGAGCGCCTCGCGATTTCCAGACGGTACGCCGATGGAATGCGCCGTATCGTGGCCGTGCTGCCTCGGCTGGTGAGCGGCCGTGCTGGTCGTTTTGCTCGGACCGAGATCTTCCAGTCCTCCGTCGAGGTGGCGGCGGCGGATCTCGCCGCTCGGGGCCTGTCCACCGAGCCTGTCGATCGCTTCCGTGCCGCGCCTGCCCCTCGCCGTTACCGTTCCGAGGGGCCTTTCGGCCGGTAGCACTCGTTGGAACCTTTGCGTCGGCCATGGTTTCATAGGCGGACGCGATGACCCACCGCATCCCGTTCTCTTCCCGAGGTCCCGCCGGCCGCGCCCAGAGGAGTTCCACGGGCGCCGCTGCCCGCTGGCGAGCCCACGGAGGGCTGGCCTTCGCCTTGGTCCTCGCCGTCGCGCCTCTCGCGGATGCGCAGAGTTCCCTTCTGCACGAGCATTTCGAGCCCGATCCGGAAGAAGATCTGAGGCTCGCGACCACGATCCTGGACGGAGAGATCCCGGCTTACCTCCAGACCCCCAGCGGGATGGCCACAGCGCCGGATCCGCGTAACCCACCGCCCACGCGCCAGCAGATCTACAACAACACTGCTGGGGACTCGTCCATCGACTCCACGTACGAGCCAGACAGGGACACGCGCCGACCGAACGTCGAGAACTACGACGACCCCTTCTCTCCGGCGACTGCACCCTTCAAGCGTCTCAGCGCGTACGACGCCGTCCACCCCAACTACACCCTGTTCGTCGACAAGAAGGAACTTCAGCTCGTCCGGGTCGGCGGCGCCCTCACCCCGGGTGACGAGCCCTTCTATGGCGACATCGGCGTCGACCTCGTTCCCAACGAGCCCGTTCGCATCCCGACCGTTGGACCTGGTTCCCGCATCCTGCGCATGCACGTGACGCCTCCAGCGGACGTCACGATCCTTCGTGACGGCGCCGAGAACTGGTTCGTCCGTGGAACGACCCAGGCGCGGGTGAGGCTGGTCATGCAGCTCGCCATCCCTCGCGCCACCTTCGGCAGCGACTTCGCCGACGTGGACTGGTCGACGCTCGACAAGCACCCCCGCCAGCGCCTCCCCGCCTCCGCCGCGTTCGACGAGGTCGCGCGCGCCATCGGGATTTCTCGCGCCATCCGGCCACAGGTCGCCGTGCGAAAGATGGTCGAGTACTTCCGCGATTTCGCTCCGTCGGACGATCCTCCCCGCGAGCGAGGGGACATCTACCTCGACCTCGCCCTCTCCAAGAAGGGTGTCTGCCGTCACCGCGCCTTCGCTTTTCTGGTGACGGCGCTGCACCTGGGGGTCCCTGCGCGCATGGTCGTCAACGAGGCCCACGCCTGGATCGAGGTTTTCGACGGCACCTTGTGGCACCGCATCGACCTCGGGGGCGCTGCGCTCAACATGGATCAAAACCTCGACGCCAACCGTCCCCCCTACGTGCCGCCGCCTGATCCTTACACCTGGCCCGAGGCACGCGACTCCGGTCAAGACCTCGCCGAACGGTCCAGGGCGGAGCAGCAGGCGCGTTCTCCGTCGGGTCCAGGGGGCTCTGGCAACGGCGCCAGCAGCACGTCGGCCCCGACACCGACGGCGCCCCTCTCGGCGACGCCTCCGACGAGCACACTCCAGGAAACGACCGGATCGAGGACCAAGGTCGTCATCACCTCGATCGACAAGGACATCCAGCGCGGCCTCCCGCTCCACCTCCAAGGCCAGACCACCGGCGACGCTGGTCCCTGCGCTCGTGTCCGCATCGACGTCATCCTGCGCAGCGACGCCACGCCTCAGGGCACCGTCATTGGCTCCCTGTCCACCGATGAGCGCGGCCACTATGAAGGCGCCGTCGTCGTCCCCCGTGACTTTCCGGTCGGCGATCACGATCTCATCGTCGTCACTCCAGGCGACGCGCGCTGTGCGCCTGGCCGCTCCGACACGCCGCACTGAGCATGACCACATCGCCGTATGCCCCTGGCGTTCCACGCCTCGCCATCGGGGCCGTGGTGCTCGACCAGAGCAACCCTGGCGGGCCTCGCGTCGTGCTCGTACGTCGCGCGCGACCTCCTCTCGCTGGATGCTGGTCCTTGCCTGGCGGGAGCGTGGAACCTGGAGAACGGCTCGTCGATGCCGTGGCCCGTGAAGTCTCCGAAGAGACGGGGCTCTCCGTTCAGGTGGGGGCCCTGGTGGAGATCATCGAGATCCTGGAACCGCCGTACCACTACGTCATCCTCGACTATGCCTGCGTGCCACTCTCGGGCACATTGCGCGCAGGTGACGACGCCTCCGAGGTCGCCCTGGTACCCCTCGACACACTCGCTGCATACTCCATCACGGACGATGTCGTGCGCGTGATCCGGAGAGCGGTGGGGCTGCCGGTCTAGCTGGCGCGTTCTAGGTTTCGTGGATGAGGGAGAGACTCTGCTGGTCGCAGGGGATCGGCGGCACGATGGTGGGGATCGCGCTGCTCATGGTGTCGGGGTCCGCTGTTGCAGAAGGTGACGGTGCTGCGTTCTTCGTGCTCCCCGTCGACCGTGCGTGGCTTCAGACGGCGCTCCGTGAAGATGCCAGCGCCAGGGCGGAAGCCAGAGCGGTCGCTGTCGAGGAGGATGCGGATGCCGGGCGAGAGCCGACGGAACCTCCCCGCGCTCGACCTGCGCATCAGCTCCTGGCTCAGCTCCGCAACCTGGCTCCGACCCTTCAGAACCTCCGAGATCTCGGTGTCATGCCTCTCTGGCTCGGCTTCAACGGCTTCGGCTTGAGGGTGCGTGGGAAGATGGACTGAGGAGCGCGCGATGAAATCCGCCCTGTAGCCTGGCTCCTGCGTCCCTCATGGTAGCTGCACGACCCGCGTGGTCTTTGCGATCACGTGATCGCGCGTCTCGGCTCCTCGCTCGCGCCCCAGGCCGAGCGGCACGGGACGATAGAGCACCACCACCTCCACCCGTGCCTCCGAGCATCCCGGCTGAAGCGCGAACGAGTGCTCGCTGACGCCTTCGCTCTGCGCTGGGATCCGGTTGTCGCTGGCGATGTCGACCGCACGGTGGTGCGGGACCTGCCTCTCTCCCGACGGGTCCACCAGCACCCGCGCGAACGTGCTCCCAGCGATGCCGGCGAGCGCCAGCGCTGCCTGGCCATCGACCGGGGGCCACGCCAGCGTCTCCCCGAGCAGCAGTACGTCCCCTGCTTGCGCCGTGATCGGCGTCTCCAGCATCAGGACGCCTCCGCCCACCGAGAGCACCACCGCCTCTCCCACCGGCGCATGCACCTCCAGGCCCTTGTCCTCCGCGCTCAGCAGCGGATCCGCAAACCGACCCACGCCCGTGTAGTCATCGAAGGTCCCCGTCGGCCGCACCACACGCACCACGTGCCCTGGCCGCGCGCGCGCTGCGCCTGCCGCCCACGTCAACGTCACCCCGGACAGCACCGCACCCTGACCGAGCACCCCCCTGACCAGCGCCCCGCCCACATCGTTCACCGTCATCCCGCCGGTCGGAAGCAGCGGCGCGTCACACCCTTCAGCCCGAACCAGCAGCACCAGCGCGCGCATGGGTTCACCCGTCGGCAGTGCATGACCGCACTCCTGGTTGCGGAGATGCACCGTCACCCCCAGCGCGCCACCTTGAGGCGTCACGGAGACCCCCAGCCTCAGCGCCTCGTCGATCAACCGCGGGCTTCCCGCCAGCGGTCCGCGGAAAGTGTGGGACCGGATGGCGCCTTCCGGCCTCACGAACCCGAAGACAATCCCTGCGTTCTCCTCCGTCGTCACGTCGACGGTGCTCTTCAGGTTCGTCACCGCGGGCATGTGGCAGAACTGACAAGGCGTCCCTGGTGTCCCCCACGAGCTTTCCGACCACTCCGAGTACGTGCTGTGGGTCGGCAGTCCCTCGGGCCAGCGGCTCGCATCGAGGGTCGCTCCTGGAAGCAGGGCGGCTTGCTTCTGCTCGTGACATCCTGCGCAGAAGACGGCGCTCGAGAACACCGGCTGGTAGCTTCCTCCCATGAACTCGTTCGGCACATCAGGGTAGGGACCGAACATCACTTGCCTCAGCGGTGCGCCCGGCATGTCCGTCAGCCGTTCCCGAGGACGCTGAAGCACCAGCGCGCCGGCCGTCCCTGGAGGACGCGACAGATCCACGTCGCGGACTTTATGACACGTGTCGCAGTGGTTGCCGTTCTCGAACGCCACGCCCACCGCATCGAGCAGATTTCTCCCTCCTGTTGCGCCTTCGAGGCCTGCCGCGTGGCAGTCCGCGCATCCCCCGAACCTCGTCGGCCGGCTCCCGGCAGGGAGCGCAGGATCATCGCAGGCGAGCTGACCTGCGCCTCCGCAGGCAGGGTTCAGATCCGACAGCACGCCGCCGCCCAGGTAGCACTTCGGCTCCACGTCCCCCACCGAGCCCGGCACGCGCCCGGCGCGATGAACCCCTCCGGCCGCCACGCAGGATGCCTCGTCACCATGGGCGCGCGACGTCCCGGCGTACAGCGCTTGCACCAGCGGATCGCGCGTCGCTCGTGCGTGTGCCGACGTCTGGAATTGCGCCGTCAAGGTCGTGTGACAGTGCCCGCAGAAGGCCGTCGAATTGTCGTGACCCGCGTCGCCCTTCCCCGGATTCCCGAACACGTAGGCCGTGTTGTCCGGTGGAGATACCGCGAGCAGAGCGAGCTCGATGGGCACCTCGGGGAGCCGCGTGATCTCGACGCCACGGCTGCGGTAGCCCACCTTGGCGGCCACGACCGTCGGTGTGCCCGGGATGGTGCGGCTCAGCTGGATGGAGAAGGTGCCATCCAACCCCGTGACGAAGTCCGGCGAGCCGCCGCCCTGCATCACGATCGCGCCTGCAATCGGCGCTACCCCATCGGTGACCACACCACCCACCGAGAACTCCTCGGGGAGCGCTCCTCCCTCACCGCCGGTCCCCGACGAACTCACCACGCCCGTCGTGCTCGTCGTATTCCCTCCGGCGCCACCGCTTCCAGAAGGCTCCCCGGCCGGCCCGTCCCCTGCGCAAGCAACGAGCGTGATGGTCAGTGCAGCGTGGGCCAGATGGATACGGCCGACAGGCGCGCTCCTCTTCACCTTCGCGTCTCCCCTGGCCTGAGCGGGGTCCCCACGCCGTGCAGGACTCACGGCAACCGCAGCCCACCAGGATCACGGCCATCGAGTTGCTCGAACAACAACCGCAGCATTCCCGCGGCTTCCTCCGCCCGCACCGCGCCCTCCACCCGGTAGCTCACGTCGAAGCTCTTCGTCCGCACCGCGCATCGCCTGGCAGGATCCCGCCCGTGGAGGCGCACGATGACGCGCCCACCGGGGGCCGACGGCGTGAACGTCAGCGTCACCAGAGCGCCCTCGGCTCCACGCGCGCGCCCGACCTCCTGCAGTGCCCAGCTCCCTCCGAACCTCATCCCCACGTGAAGGTCCAGTGGCTTCAGGAACTCTGCGAGCACCGCCTGCTCGCTCCGTCGCGGCCCGGCGTCTGCGGTGAGTGAACGCCCGACCCCCGCCGCATCTGCGAAAGCGGCATCTCCCCTGACCACCTTCTCTCCATCGTCTCGACCAGGACCTCTCACGCCCCTGCGCGGCGCGAGCACCTGCTCCTCCCAGCCGTGCTCGAACACGTACGAGTCGCTCAGCCCAACGCACGCTCCTGCCGTCGAGCCACCGGGTCGTGCGGGCGCCTCCTGGCAGACCCCCTCATAGATGCACCCATAGCTGGGCTCCCGCTCCCAGTACCGATCCTCGATCAGCGACGGCGGCTGCCCGTCATCGTGACAGGCCGCGAACTCTCCCAGAAGGCATCGCGGAAACCACTTCACCACGGGCGGGATCCCCCGCATGACGCAGCGCCCGAGTGCCTCCAGCAGCGGCTCTCGCACCTCGCTCACCCGCGCGTTCATCCCCCGTGCGCCTTCCTCGTCCCCTCTCGGCCAGTAGTTCCAGAACTCCATCGATCGCGGACCGAACGGCGCCACCAGCGACACGATCTCCGGGAGTACCTCGAAATTGGCCTTCACGATCGCCGTGTTCGTGAACAGCGCGGCCCCGCTCTCGGCCACCGCCTCGATGCCTGCCAGGATCCGCCTGAACGATCCTCGTCGCTGCGTGACGGCATCACACGTCTCCGCGTCCGGTGCGTGCAGCGAGATGAACAGCTCGTCCACGCCTGCATCGAGCAGCGCTCTCAGATACGCCTTGTCGACGAGCCGCACCCCATTCGTCTGCAGCCGCACGTGCTCGATCCCTGGCAGCTGTCGCGCCGCCTCCACGTAGGCCAGCAGATCCTTCGCCAGCGTCACCTCTCCGCCGCTGAAGATGATCCGCTTCGCTCCCCGCAAAACGGTCGGATCTCTCGTCGCGCGCCGCATCTCCTCCAGCGACGTCCCCGCGTACACGTCGAGCGCGTCCTCGACCATGCAGAACGTGCAAGCCAGGTTGCAGCGGAAGGCGAACGTCACCAGCAGGCTCTCCGCCCACCACGCCTCTGCCCGCGGGATCGGCGCGTGCTCCTCACGGACCGAGGGAAGGGGCGGCGCGAGCTGAAGCGCCTTCGCCCGGGGACGCTCAGAAGCTTCCATAGATCCCCGTCTTGCGCGGGGAGACCACCCCTCCTGCGCGATCGAAATCCAGACCCACGTCCCAGAGCAGGTGATCCAGCGCCGCCGCCTGCGTCGTCGTCAGCGACGCCAGGGCCTCGGGCCACCCATGGGTGCGCAGGAACCACGTCAGCGCGGGCGTCCGGATGCGCGAGAAGTAGACCGCGTCGGAGGCGCGCTTGTTCGCGACGCACATCTTCCCGCAGCGTCGCAGCGGCGGAGGCATCAGCGTCGCCAGCCCATCGCGATCCGGATCGAAGTGAACCGACGACCGCAACCGGTGCAGGATCATGTCCACCTCCGTCCGTGGATCATGGAACGTGTATACGTTCTCGAACGTGAACTTGTCTCCCGACAGCTCATAGCTCCGCATGTCGATGTACACGTGCGCCGCCACCCGGCCTCGCTGCGCGAGCGCCTCGGAGGACACCTCGATCGACACCATGTGCCAGGGCAGGGGGAACGGCTCCCGCGCGTCCACGTCCACCGAGGGGGCCAGAATCTCCCGCAGGCGCGGGAGCGACACGTCCGCGTGCGCCCGCTCCCAGTCGTAGAAATACAGCTCCCAGGCCATCGCTTCCGTCGCGTGGACGCGCTTCACGCCCCAGACCGTACGGAAGGCTCCGAGGCCTTCGCGTACACAGCGCACGAGCCGGAGCCCCTCTTCTTCCAGGCCCGCCAGCGCGAACGACTCCACCAGGAGCGCCAGCGAGCGAAGCTTCCCTTCTGCTGGAGCGACTGGTGTGTAAGCCCCCAGCACGTAGTCGTGGAACTGATCCTCTGGGCCGACGCGCTCGAACGACGTCCGTGCCCTCGGCGCTGGCGGGGCACTCCCTTGCACGGTGGGCAGCGAGGGCCTCGCGGCCACCGTCACCACGACTCCCGGGTCGACGACGCCGGGGGCTCGTCGGCCGAGGCCTTGTTCAGGATCCGCGCGCTGATGGAGCGCCATGTCGTCGCGTCGGTCTCGAAATCCTCGTGCCTCCGCGCCTCCGAGCCGTAGGGCGCCGGCCATGTGTTTGGCCCCCGGATCCACTCCGCCCTCGGGAAGCCCATCTGCTTCTGTCGCGGCGAGCGCAGGGAGCCGACGCTGAGCATCGTCGGTGGCTCGACGAAGCCGCCCTCGTTGACCGCCGCGCGGAACGCCCTGGCGCTGCTCCCGGCGCTGATCAACGTCTGGCTCAGGGTGAGCGAAGGCGAGGGCTGCACGATCACCTCGGGCGAAGATGGCTGCGGATCCCGCGTGATAGACAGCAACCCCAGCACGTCACCGCTCTCCGGATCGAGCAACGACTGCTCCATCCCCAGCAGGCTCACCCCCGTCCCGCCAGGTACCCGAGGCCGGCGCTCCAGCGCGTTGGACACCAGGTAGAGCAGCGAGCGCCCGTAGGACTCCACGTGGTCCTGAAGCTCCGCCTCGTCGGTCAGCGTGAACAGCGTGAACCTTCGCACCTGCCCCGCCTTGATTGCCGGCATGAACGTGTCCCGGAAGGCTTCGATCGGGCACGCAGGCGCCAGCAGTGCCGCCGACTCCACGGGCAGCCCCAGCCCCATCTGTCCGCGCATCGGCCCCCCCTCGATCTTCTTGCCCCGGTCGGCGGTGATGAGCTGCACCAGCGGCGCAAGCAAGAACACTCCCGCCGAGTGCCCCACGAGGTGCAGCTCGATGCTCGGGTCCTTGATCATCAGCTCGGCGATCCGCCCGATCGCCTCGCGCACCCCGCCGGCGTCGGCGTCCATCACCGCATCCCCGGCGGCGAGCTTCATCCGATCCCACTCGGCCTTTCCGCCCATCCGCCGCACCATCGGCTCCAGCGCGTCGTCGCGCCGATCGATCATGAAGCTGAACTCCCTGGGATCGTAGCCGTCCTGCCGCCTGCCTTCGGCTGCGCGGTGCGCGATCTCCACGAGCCGCGCGTAATGGTCGGTCTCCCACAGGAACTCGAGCGGGTAGATCTCCTGCTGCAGCAGCTTCGGCCGCAGGCGCGACATCCGGTCGACGACCTCGAGCTGCCTCCGCAGCCCTCCGCCTGCGATCAGGAGCAGCCGCTTCTTCTTCCAGTCGCGCGTGATGCTCGGGAAGTCCTCCTCGATGATCACCCGGACATCCTCGGACGTGGTCCCGTAGGCGCCGCGCCGCTGGAGCTGCCCGTGATCATCGATGCTCACCAGGTGGGGTCGCAGGTCTGCGAACGTCCGACCGGCGTACGAGACCCCCCGCCGCTCGCGCGCGCTGTTCAGCCGCATGGGCGCCCCGAGCCGGCCCACCCAGGCGTCCATGCCGAAGCTCAGCCAGTCGTCGTAGCTGATCCGCGCGAACCCGTCCTTCCCCCACTCCGGGCCCCACGAGTTTTGCAGCCAGAACCCCTCGCTGTCGTACCCCACGATCGCGAACGCATGCCCACCCCATGGCGCGATGAACGGGTTCGACCGATCCACCGGCGCGAGCACCCCGTCCTCGCGCGTCCCGTAGTACCAGCCCCCGAGCGGGATCAGCGCCGACGCCACGATCACTCCGACCTCGGCGAGAGCGTTGTGCATCAGCGGGATGTCCTTGTGGTTCACGCGCTGGTACAGCCCCAGCGGGCGCAGCGCCGCGTCCTCGGAGCGCTCCTGCGTCAGCGCCCCGTAGAGATCGTTCGGGTCCCAGGGCCACCGCTCACCCGAGCAGACCCCGTGCTTCTGCCACCCCTTCATCGCCCCGCGCAGGCTCGAGCCCTTCGCGTCGTCCTCGCCCGGGTACTCGTCGTACTTCCGCGCCATCGTGTACAGCATGTTCTGGCTGACCAGCGCGCTGTCTGGATCGATCTGCCGCTTGCGCAGCAGGTAGTGCGCCATCGTCGCCGTCGCGAACCCCGTGCAGCCGTTCGCCCGGCCCTGATCGAGCACCGGGATCTCGTGCTTCTGGAACTCCTCCAGGGGGATGCGTGGCGGCACCTCCGCCATCGTCGGGCGGTACAGGCTGTCACGGAAGTCGAGGACGTCGGCGCGGGCGTCGATCCACGCGCCGAAGCGATCGGAGAAGCGTTCGGATTCCCTCATGGACGGTGACCGACGAGCAGGCGGCGATCTTCGCACGGAGGGGGCGCTCCGAGCAAAAGGCGCAGCGCCGTGCCCCGGTCGTGCGCGCAGGAGAGGCAGTGTCGCGTCTGCCTGGCACGGCACGGAAGCTGCTCTTCCATGACCTGGGCACCCCTGCGCGCCCCACCGAGGACCCATGTCTGCGCCCCAGTCTGCGAACGACGCGCCCGATCGACCCGACGCCACGGCCTGGCACGCCCTCGGTCCTGACGACACGCTCGCTCGACTGAAGAGCAGCGAAGACGGCCTGACGCCCGAGGACGCTGCGCAGCGGCTCGTGGACAGCGGTCCCAACGTGATCCCGCGCAAGCGCCGCGAAGGCGTCCTCGCCCTGCTCGTTCACCAGATCCACAACCCGCTCATCTACGTCCTGCTCGGCTCGGCGGTGCTGGCCATGGTCCTCGGCAAAGCGGTCGACGGTGCCGTCGTCCTTGCCGTCGTCGTGCTCAACACCGTGGTCGGCTTCGTCCAGGAGCTGCGCGCCAGCCAGGCCATCGAGGCGCTGAGTGGCATGGTCCCGCAGAACGCGGTGGCACTCCGGGCGGGCAAAAAGGTGTCGATCGCCGCCGCCGAGCTCGTGCCGGGCGACGTCGTCCTCCTCGAAGCCGGCGACCGCGTCCCGGCCGACGTGCGCCTCCTCTCTGCCCGGAACCTCCGCATCGAGGAGGCTGCCCTCACCGGGGAGTCCGTGCCCGCCGACAAGAGCCTTCCTGCTTTGCCTGAAGACACCGAGCTCGGCGACCGGTGTGACCTCGCCTTCGGTGGCACCATGGTCGTCAGCGGTGCTGCCAGCGCGGTCGTCGTCGAGACTGGCAGCTCCACCGAGCTGGGCCGCATCTCTGCTCTCCTCGACGAGACGACCGAGCTGGAGACCCCGCTCACCCGCGCCATGTCGCGTGTCGCGCGCACGCTGACCCTGGCCATCCTCGGCGTCTCCGCGCTCATCGTCGGCGTGGCCCTCTTCCGCGGCTACCCCCTCGTCGACGCCGTGCTCTCCGGCATCTCCCTCGCCGTCGCGGCCATCCCCGAGGGGCTCCCGGCGATCATCACCATCGCCCTCGCCATCGGCGTCCAGCGCATGGCCCGCCGCCGCGCCATCATCCGCAAGCTCCCCGCCGTCGAGACCCTGGGCAGCACCGCCGTGATCTGCTCCGACAAGACCGGCACCCTCACCCGGAACGAGATGACCGTCCGGGCTCTCTGGACCCCTGCCCTCGACGACGAGCCGCTCGAGTTGACCGGCGTCGGCTACACCCCCGACGGGGAGCTCCAGCGCGCTGGCGCGTCGATCGACCCGTCCGACGACGTGACCGCCCTCCTCTTCGCAGCGGCGCTCTGCAATGACGCCCGCCTCGAGCGGCGCGACGGCGAGGAGCCCACCCTCACGGGTGATCCCACCGAGGGGGCGCTGCTCGTCGCAGCCGAGAAGGTCGGTATCTCCGTCGACGCCCTGCGTGACGAGCGAGGCCGCATCGACGCCATTCCTTTCGCGTCCGAGCGCCAGTTCATGGCCACCTTGCACGGCGGCGCCGAGGGGGCCCGCATCCTCTACCTGAAGGGCGCGCCCGAGATCATCCTCGCCCGCTGTTCCCTCGACGAGCCCGAGACGTCCGACGTGCTCTCTCGCGTCGAGCGGATGGCAGAACAGGGCATGCGCGTCCTCGCCTTCGCCGAGCGCGAGGTCGATGGGGGTCGGGACACCGTCGACGAGGCCGATGCCGAGGGAGGGTTCACCCTGCTCGGCCTCATGGGGATGATCGATCCCCCGCGACCTGAGGCCGTGGAGGCCATCGCCGCGTGTCGTCAGGCCGGCATCACCGTGAAGATGATCACCGGCGACCACATCAGCACCGCCAGAGCCATCGGCGAGCAGCTCGGCCTCCTTGCGACGGGAGAGAAAGCCCTGTCTGGCGCCGAGCTTTCCAGAATGGCCGACGGCGCCTTGCGACAGGCCGCGCTCGACACCCACGTATTCGCCCGCGTCGCCCCCGAGCACAAGCTGCGCCTCGTGCGCGCCCTCCAGGCTTCGGGGCGCGTGGTGGCGATGACTGGTGATGGCGTGAACGACGCGCCCGCTCTGCGTCAGGCCGACATCGGCGTGGCCATGGGCATCACCGGCACCAGCGTCTCCAAAGAAGCTGCCGACGTGGTGCTCACCGACGACAACTTCGCCAGCATCCGCGCTGCGGTCGAGGAGGGCCGGCGCGTCTACGACAACCTGGTCAAATCGCTCGCTTTCGTGCTCCCCACCAACCTCGGCGAGGCGCTCATCCTCCTCATCGCCGTCCTCTTCTTCCCGGTCGTGGGCGGCTCCCCGCTCATGCCCATCACCGCCGTCCAGATCCTCTGGATCAACCTCGTGGCCACCGTCGCCCTGGCGCTCCCGCTCGCCTTCGAGGCCATGGAGAAGGACGTCATGACCCGTCCTCCGCGCGACGCGGACGCCCCCATCCTCAGCCCCTTCGTCCTGTTCAGGACCGCGCTCGTCGCCGTCCTGATGGCGGCCGGCGCGATCGGCCTCTTCCTCGTCGACTACCACCTCGCCCTCCAGGCTGGCGAGCCTGCCGCGCGTGCCGCACGGGAGGCGCAGACGCTCGCCGTCACCACCGTCGTGCTGTTCCAGATCTTCTACGTCTTCAACTGCCGCTCGCTGCACCGCTCGCTGCGCAGCGTCGGCCTCTTCTCCAACCCCTGGGTCTACGCGGGCGCGCTCCTCTTGCTCCTGCTCCAGGTCGGCTTCGTCTACCTGCCCTTCATGCACACCCTGTTCGGCTCTGCCCCGCTGTCCTTCACGGCCTGGCTCAAGTCGGCCGCGGTGGCTGCGCTCATTCTCCCGATCATCAGCGCGGAGAAATGGTGGCGCTCCCGGCGTGCCCGTCCCTCGGGGGGTGAGACGGCGAGCCCCTCCGAGAGAGCACCGAGAGAACCCCGCCATCGCATGGACCGGCCGGTGCGGGTCTGACAGGTCATGGACCGCTTCCTCGCGATTTTCAGCGTCCAGCTCATGCAGCGCGCCTCGGTCGTGGCGTGCTGCCTCTTCACGACGAGAACGCGGACCTCGCAGGTCCCGGAGGATCTCTCATGAAACCTCGAAAGACCGAGCGAACCACGCCCGCGACCGACGCGGCCGAGGGCGCTTCCGACAGCGCCCCCGCCGATGGGTCGACCTCCCGTCGCCCCAGCACGAAGCGCTCCGAGCGCCCCCCGCGCAAGGCTCCTGCAACGCGCCGCGCTCGCGCGAAGAAGTCCGAGTCCCTCCTCGGCGAGGAAGCGCCCTCTCGTGCCCGAAAATCCCGGAGATCTTCTGGGGGGCGTGGAACCGCGAGGCCAGGAGACACGGCACCCGAAAGCATGGCGTCGGAACCAACGACCGAGCCGAAGGAGGCGACGACGAAAGCGCGCCCGCGAGCCAGGACGAGGAAGGCCCGCCCGCAGGGGGCGACGGAGGGGCGCCGGACGAGCGACGCGCGCTCCGAGCTGCCGAGGCGAGCCCCTGCAGCAAAGCGTGCCGAGCGCCGTCCGAAGGAGCGGGTCACTGCGGAGACCTCATCGCGCGACGCCGACGGCGAACGGCCGGGAAGGAACGCTTCGCGCACGTCGAGTCCAGCGGAGCCGACGAGACGGACGAGACCGAGAAGGACGAGGGCGAAGGCGGAGGCGCGACCATCGAGCCCCGCGTCGCCGGAGGCTGCATCCTCGAAGAGCGTACCGGCGCGTGGGCCGACCCCCGACCTGCTCATCCAGGCTGTGCGCGGCGCCGTCCGAGCACGACGAAGAGCGCAGGCCAGGCGCTGGCAGCTCGGCGATCTCGTCCTGGGAGCGCTCCAGGTCCTCGCGAACCACCTGACGCCCGCACTCCATCCAAGGCCCCCTGACGTACCAAGGCGGCGGGCAGGCGATGCGCCCCGCACCTCGCGAACAGGCCCCAGGGCGCGCAGCGCCGGTCGCTCGTGACCCGGTGCTCGTGACCCGGTGCTACCCGACCGTCGCGTCCTGCCCGAGGCCCATGAATCCTCCCCGAGGCGGCTGGATCCAGCTCGTCGCGTGCATCCGCGAGCCGCCCCCCAGCGCATGCACGATGAACGCGCGTCGCGGCCGGTCCGACCGGTTGGGACCCGACCCGTGGTACGTCCGCCCGTGCGTCAGGATGATCGTACCTTTCCTCGCCGGCAGCAGCACAGCACGCTCCGGATGGGGCGGCGCTGGCAACCCCTGCTTCCGGCCCAGGGCAACGTAACCTGCGTCCCCCAGCACCAGGCGCGTCCCGAGCCCTGCCCGGTGGCTCCCCGGGATCACCGACAGACAGCCGTTCTCCTCGTCCATGCCGTCGAGCGCGACGAACGCCAGCACGAGCGTGTCGGGCTCTGCGCTCAGGTACCAGGAGTCCTGGTGGAACCCGAACTGCACCACCTCACTCCGTGGCTGCTTGTAAATGAACGCCGTCTGCACCACCCCCGCAGGCTCGGGCACCAGCGACGCAAGCGGCTCTGCCACCGCCGCCGAGCGGCACAGCGCCGCGATGCGCGGATCCACCTGGTGCAGCCCGTGGCCCACCCGCATCACGTGCCGCTCCCAGTCCACTGGCTTCAGTGCGCGCGGCGGGCCTGCCGCTGGATCGACGAACACCTCGACCCCTTGCGCCGAGCGCCGCAGCGCCGACCAGAAGCCCACGTCCTCTCGCTCCCCGCGCACATGCTCGCCCGCGACCCCCACGATCATCTCCGACAGGTGCACGCAGAGCGCATCGCACGCCGCCCGCGGGAGAGCGTCGGCCAGCACCAGATACCCCTCCTCTGCGAACCGCGCCCGCGCCGCCTCGGTGAGCCTCACGTCGGTCGCTCCGTCCCGTGGAGGTAGTGCTGAAGCCCCTGGTGCATCGTCTCGATAGCCCTCTCGCCCTCGCCCAGCAGCAGCTCCGAGAATCCGCTCGACGCCATCCCTCGTTGCAGCTCCGGCAGCAGATCCACATCGGCGCCCATCACCGGACCGAGCGGCGCCTCGCCGTGACGGATCCGACGCCGCTGCGGCAAAGGCCGCACCCCGCGCCCTCCCTCACCCCCGGAGCGCTCGTAGGCCTGCTCGTCGAAGTAGGTCACCTGCGGATCCTCCGGGTGCGGCCGGTGTCGGTAGATCTCCAGCCGATGCAGCGTGAAATTGAGCTGCACGTTCGGGAACACGTAGAGCTGATGCTTGTCGAGGAGCTGCGCCTCTTCGAGCCCTGGCAGCGTCCACCCAGCCGCCGCCGCGCGCTCCTTCGCCGCCGTGAGCAGCGCCGGCCGCACCGACCCTGGATCCCCCTCGAAGCGCGCCGGATCCAGCCCGCTCTGCTTCAGCAATTCCCGCAGCGCCCCCGCGACCTTGCCCTCGTACGGTGTCCCTGGTGACGGCGCTCCGACTGGCACCGTGATCCTCCCGTGCAGCCCCAGCCGCTCCACGGTGATCCGCGTATCGTCCACCACCGCGCACAGTTCCGGGTGCAGACTCCGCAGGTGGTACGCCTCGTTGGACACGTCGGCCGACGTCTTCCAGTTGCAGGCAATCTCCACCGTCAGATCGTGCGTCAGCCGGTATCCCCTGGCCTCGTACGCCACCAGCTTCGGCAGCAGCGGCCCCAGGAACACGTCGAGCGACTCGGCCTCCGCATCGAGGCACACCCACACGAACCCCCCCAGCTCCTCGCAGCGCAACTCCGAGAGCCCGCGCGGCAGCGCCTCCGGCGCACAGCGCATCCCGGGTGCACGCAGGAGCGCCCCATCGAGCCCGTAAGTCCACGCATGGTAGGGACAGCGGAAGCTCTCCACGTGGCCCCTGTCCTCCGCACACAGCCGCGTCCCCCGGTGCTGACACACATTGTGGAACGCGCGCGCCCGCCCTCCCGCATCACGGGAAAGCAGCAGCGACTCGACGCCGGTCTCGAATGTGAAGAAGCTCCCCGGTGCATCGAGCATCGATGCGTGCCCTGCGAGCAACCACACCCGTCGCCACAGCCGCTCCCGCTCCAGCAGCAGCGCCTCACGGCTCAGGTAACGATCCTTGGGGATGCGGCGCAGGCTCACCGAGCGATCTCCGTCGCCAGCACGTAGTACAGGTTCAGCTTGTCGTCGCGCCCCACGGGCGTCGACAACCGCCGCGGAACGAGCCGCGCCCCCTCGGCCTCCAGCCTCGCCAGCGCACCGCCCTCGCCAAGCACGTGCGCTGCTGCTGGCAACAGCGTCCGTAGCGTGCCCCAGCTCAGGCCCGTATCCTCCAGCGCGACGTCGATCTCCACGGCCTGCGCCACCCCCGCGGCCTCTGGTCCATCGATGCGATGGATCCCCAGCACCTCCCGGAGCTGCCGACACCCGGCCGCCGCCAGCGCCTCGAACAGCGCCGCAGGCCCCACCTGCTCCATCGCCGCGCGCAGCCCCACCCGCACATGCCTCACGTAGAGCTTGGCGCCGACGAGCTGCCCGTGCGGCCCCAGATCCAGCCCCACGAGGTGCAGCGCTCCCCGGGCCGGGAGCGTCCCCGCGAGCCGCGCCCCGAGCAGCCGCTCGACCAGCGCGACCCCGGCCGCTCCAGCACCGTCCCGGAGCTGGAGGTACAGCTTGAGCCGCAGCCCTCCCGGCCCATCGTCTGCGAGCCCGAACAGCGGCTGCGCCACCACGGGATGACGCGCCGCACGCGCCACCCGCTCCACCTGAGCGAGCACCGCCTCCCCGAACGGCGCGCAGAGCGCGCGCAGCGCCAGCGCTCCCCCCTCGGGATCCGCACGAAATCCAGGCAGCGCGTACGACAACCTCCGCTGCGTGCAGCGCGCCCCCTCGCGCCCCTGCCTCCCTTCCCAGGACAGCGATGGCTCGAGCACGTCGCCGTACCGCCCCCGGTCCGCAGCGAACAGCGCCAGCACCTGCTCCAGCGAGCGCGCCACCGCAGGGGCCGGCTCACCCTCCAGGCGTGCCCACGCAGCGAACAGCGCCCGGTAGGCCTCCACGGGCGCGTTCCGCGACAGCGGCTCGTGCGCCGCCGTCGCCTGATTCCCACTCACGGCGCCACCGGCAGCCGGCGCACGCCACCGGGGCGCGCCGACAGGCTCGACGTCACCCCGAGCGCCTCCTGCACGGGACCGTGGAGCCGCCGCAGCACCCGATCGAGAAGCCGCACCGCCCCGTCGCTCAGACGCACCCCTGACCCCACGCGGTAACTGAAGGCCACCCCGTCCAGCATCCGGTAGGCGCGCACCGCTCCGGCCGCCGGGACGGCCTCCAGCACGAGCCGCGTTTCCCGCGTCTTGAAGGTCATCGCGAGCTGCGCTGGCCCTTGCGACCCCTCCACCAAGCTCCAGATCCCGCCGGTCACCTCGCGCAGTGCCGACGCCATCACCTCCTGCAGCGCGGGCGGCATCGGCCCGGGCGCGGCAGGAGCGTTCCCGAGCACCCCCACCTGTGAGGCCCCGCTCGCTCCGTTCAGCCCGGCACTCGCCTCTCCTTCATCACCAGCTGCACCAGCGACCCCGCGCGCCGCGCCCCCCTGACGCTCCCCGCCTCGGTCCCCGCCCCGGCCCACCTCACCGCTTCGGCCCACCTCACCGTTCCGGCCCACCTCACCGACCCGGCCCATCCCCACCGAACCCGTCGCGCTGCCTCCTCCGACCCCCTGAGCTCCCGCGCTCCTCCCGAAGCGCGCCACATGCTGCGCGACCGACCGGCGTGCGCGCTCCGGAGCAGGGAAGGACCACATGTCCGCGCTGATCTCCCCGTCCACGCGCCCCACCGTCTCCACCAGCCAGGCCCGCTCCCGCGCGAGCGCCTCCTCCGACCACCCCCGACACGACGCCATCCGCAGCGTCACCGGATCGAACTTCATCTCGAACGACGCCGGCGCCCGCGTCATCAGCGCATCGGGCAGCACCAGGCAGTGGAACACCCGCACCTTGCAGGGCAGCTCCCGGGCCCGCTCCACCGTCTTCCGGAACGCCTCCGGGTTGTCGCCCGGCAGCCCCAGGATGATCTCCACCTCCACGTGGGCGAGGCGCGACAGCTCCTCGATCACCTGCGCGAACTTCGACTCCTTGAACGGCCGGTGGTTTGCGTCGAGCGTCTCCTTGTTGAACGACTGGAGCCCCACATCGAGGCACGCCCGCGGCACCCCGCTCAGGAACTCCAGGTGCTGCTCGGTCAAGTGCGTCGGGTACACGCAGGCGAACAGCATCGCGTCCCGGAAGAACCCCACCTGCCGCTCGGCCGCCGCCAGGTTCCGGAAGGCCCGCGAGTTCAGGTTCAGCGCCGCGTCCACGAGCTGTGCGCTCGGCGCCCCCGCCTCCTTCAGCGCCCCCAGCTCGGCCGTCAGATACGCCTCCGAGAAGATCCGGTCCGGCTTGTTCAGATCCCCCCACTGACAGAACGCGCACGACAGCGGGCACCCCCGGTAGGTCTCCAGCGGCACCGTGCGCCCCCCGTGGATCAGCCCCATCCGCGCAGGGGAGGGGAGGTCGTCCAGCCGGTGGATCTCCTCGGCGGGCAACGTCGGCGTGAAGCCGCTCGATGTCGACAGATGGAGCCCCGGGATCCCCCGGAGCGCCTCTCGATCCTTCGGCCGCGCCCGCACCAGGTCCCGGAAAATCTGCTCCCCGTCGGTCGCCACCAGCGCATCCACGACCCCGAGCGACGCCCGCCAGGGGGGCAGCGCGAACATCGCCGCCCGTGCCGAGGGCCCCCCCATCACCATCAGCCGGTCCGGCCTGGACCTCTTCAGCCGCCGCGCCACCTCCAGGAAGGTCGCGAAGGACCACGTGTAGGTCGAGAACCCCACCAGGTCGGCGTCGACCGCCTCCACCTCTGCCACCCAGGCCTCCGGGTCCTGGGTCTGAGACTCCACCAGGTGGACCGCGACGTCCGACAGGCTCGGATCCGAGAGCAAAGCGGCCTGGATCCGCCGCACCCCGTAACTGAAGGGCGTGTAGTCTGCGCCGGAGATGCGGGGCTCCATGGAGAGCAGCGCGACACGGCCGGAAGAGGGCATTGAACCCAGCGTAACAGGGTCATGTTCCTGACGTCAGCGTTCGCCGTGGGCGCATCTTCTGGGGCACGTGGGAGCCCGAACCGGATTCGGGGATTCCCCGATTCGCGCGTTAGGGATTTTGACGTAGATCCAAGGGCTCTCGTGACGGGCCATCGCAAAACGATCCTGGTCGTCGATGACGATCAAGACATTCGGGATACGCTCACCGAACTCCTGGTGGACGAAGGGTACGACGTACTCAACGCCGCGCACGGCGGCGAAGCGCTCGCCACCCTGCGCAGCCAGACGAGGCCGAACCTCATCCTCCTCGACCTGATGATGCCGGTCATGGATGGCTGGCAGTTTCGCGCCGAGCAGAGCAAGGACCCGGAGTTCGCCGACATCCCCGTGGTCGTCGTCTCGGCCACGGGCAAGGACGACAAGGTGGCCAAGCTCGGCGCGGTACAGCTCCTCAAGAAGCCGATCCGGCTCGAGGAGCTACTCGACGCGGTCAGCCGCCACATCCGCTGACCACGCCCGACGTCCTCCTGGAGTGAGTGGAGCGAGCCTTCGCCGCGGCACATCGCGGCCGATACCTCCACGGAGAAGCGTCCATCGATGGCCCAGCGTCCTACCGCGTCGCGTGGGTCGAGCCATCCCCGCGTGCCCCGTGCGCTCCAGCCCACGTCCCGCCAGGCGTCGACCCGCTGAACCTTCGGCGCGCGTTCAGACCGGTTCGACAGCCAGCGCCTCGTTGCTGACCCGCCGGTCACGTTGCTGACGGGCCTCCGAGGACAGGATCCCGTCCTGGAAGATCCGTTGGACCTGCGTGCACCAGGCCACCAGGTCGGGCCGCTTGTCCTGCTGGATCAGCTCGCGCACCAGCCGCTCGTAGCCTCCCGAGAGCACGGCGGAGGCCAGCTCGGGATCGAGGTCGGTGCGGTACAGGCCTGCCGCGATCCCTCTGGCGAGCAGCCTCTTGCTCCTGCTCGCCACCCGCACTGCGAACTCGTCGATCAGGTAGGCGTACGGCGTGCCCCCGCCGCCCGCGAGCATCATCCGGAGAAGCGAGCGGTTCTGCCAGCAGAACTCCAGGATCGACACGTGGTGCTCGCGCACGCGCTCGAGCAGCTCCCCGGCCGTCGCCGGCAGCCCCTCGAAGATGTCGTCCGGGGGCTCCGTCGTGCTCGCGAGCCGCGCCACGAAGCCCTCCACGATCTGCTGAAAGCAGTCTTCCTTGCTCTTGAAGTGCAGGTAGAACGCGCCCTTCGACACGCCGGCGCGACCCGTGATGTCCTCGACCCGCGCGCCGGCGAGACCACGTTCCGAGAAGACTGCCTCGGCAGCGCGGAGAAGCTCGATCTTGATACGGCGGTCGGCGACACGAGGCATGGTTGACTGGCCAGTCAGAATGCGGGTGTGCCGCGCAACCGTCAAGCATCTCGCGTCAATCTTTTTCAGAGGGGTGAAACCATGCGCGGTGGGGCAGGGCAGGAGAGGGGCGAGCGAACGGAGCCCGGAGCGGATCCTGATCAGCCCGCTTCGCGGAAGCGCTAGCGTGCTCCGCCGATGACAGCCTCCACCACCGAGGGTGATCACGGCAAGGCCCGCATGGGGACGCTGATGCTCGCCGCCCTCGGCGTGGTCTACGGCGACATCGGGACCAGCCCGCTCTACGCGGTGAAGGAGTGCTTCAGCCCCCAGAGCCTGCACCGCGTCCCGGTCACCCCGGAGAACATCCTCGGCGTGCTCTCCCTGGTGTTCTGGTCGCTGATGATGGTGGTCACGGTCAAGTACCTGTCCTTCATCACGCGCGCCGACAACGAGGGCGCAGGCGGCATCCTGGCCCTGCTCGCGCTGGTCCCCACGCGCGAGGGACCCGAGGGCCGCACACCGAGCGCAAAGCGGCGGCTCTTCTTCCTCATCGTCCTCTTCGGCGCGGCGCTTCTTTACGGCGACGGCGTGGTCACCCCGGCCATCTCGGTGCTCTCCGCGATGGAGGGTCTCGAAGTCGCGACGATGAAGCTGAAGCCCGCCGTCGTCCCACTCACCTGCGGCATCATCCTCGCGCTCTTCCTCGTGCAGAAGCGCGGCACCGCCGGGGTGGGGAGGATCTTCGGCCCGATCACCTTGCTCTGGTTCGTCGTCATCGCGGCGCTCGGCCTGAAGGAGATCGTCCGTAACCCGGGCGTCCTCCTCGCCATCTCCCCGGACCACGCCGTGACGTTCTTCCTGGAGAACAAAGGGCACGGCTTCCTGATCCTCGGCTCCATCGTCCTCTGCATCACGGGCGGCGAGGCCCTGTACGCGGACATGTCCCATTTCGGGCGCCCTCCCATCGTCCGCACCTGGCTCGCGATCGTCTGGCCCGCCTTGCTGCTCAACTACTTCGGTCAGGGCGCGCGCCTGCTCGCCGAGCCCGCCGCGGCGCAGAACCCCTTCTACGCCCTCGTCCCCTCGTGGGCGCTCTACCCCACGGTCATCGTCGCCACTGCCGCCGCCGTCGTCGCTTCCCAGGCCCTGATCTCGGGCGCCTACTCCCTGACGCAGCAAGCCGTGCAGCTCGGCTACTTCCCTCGCGTCACCATCGTCCACACCTCCAGGACCGAGCACGGCCAGATCTACATCCCCGAGATCAACGCCGCGATGCTCGTCGTGTGCCTGGTCCTCGTCCTCGGCTTCCAGAGCTCCAGCGGCCTCGCCGCCGCCTACGGCATCGCCGTCACCGGCACGATGACCGTCACCACCCTCGTCTACTACGTGGTCGTCCGCGAAGCCTGGGGATGGTCCATCTGGAAGGCGGCCCCGCTCGCCGCGCTCTTCCTCGCCTTCGACATCCCCTTCTTCGTCGCCAACTGGGCCAAATTCCTCCACGGCGGCTGGGTTCCTGTCGCCTTGAGCCTCGTTGTGTTCGTGGTGATGACCACCTGGAAGACCGGCCGCGCGCACCTCGCCGAAGCCTTCCGCAACGCGCTCCTCCCCCTCGCGACCTTCCTCGACGACGTGAAGCAGACCGCGCCCCACCGCGTCCGCGGAACGGCCGTGTTCATGGCCTCGAACCCGGATGGCACCCCGCCCGCCCTCCTGCACCACTTCAAGCACAACCAGGTGCTCCACGAGCAGGTCGTGCTGCTCTCCATCCAGGTCGCCAACGTCCCCGAGGTCTCCGACGAGCGCCGCGTCTACGTCGTCGATCTCGGCCAGGGCTTCTTCCAGGTCACCGCCCACTACGGCTTCTTGCAGACACCGAACGCCCCCTCCGTCCTCTCGATGTGCAACGCCTACGGCCTCACCATCGAACCTCGCCGCACCAGCTACTACCTCGGCCGCGAGACGCTGCTCATCGACGGCCACTCCGGCATGTCCCGCTGGCGCAAGGTCCTCTTCGCCTTCATCTCGCGCAACGCCCGCCCCGCGACCGCCTACTTCGGCCTGCCCCCGAACCGCGTCGTCGAGCTGGGCATGCAGATCGACCTGTAGCTCGTGGCTGTCGAGCCGACTGCAGGGCATCAGCCTCACCTGCGAGGCCGTCTGGAGCCAGCATGCTGTGCCGAGGGTGTGCCGCGGACCCGCTGGCGGGGCTTGGGAACCGCTGGTCCGCCTCGATGGCAGGAGAAGATTGACGGCTGGTGGATGCCGGCTCACCCTTTTTGGGTCATGAGACGGGCACAGAGTTCGGCCACCAAGAAGACGGATGAGAGCGAACTGAAGCCTCTCCAAGCAAAGTTTCTGGAGCGCGGTTCCAACGCGCTCAAGAGCCTCGCCGCCGAACTCCAGCCCGACGAGCTCGCTCAGGTCCAGCGCTCATCCAGCGACTACATGGCGCTCATCATGGCACTGCAGCAGCCGAGCGCGCGCAGGGCCTTCAAGGACCCGCTCGCTCCGGCGCGTGTTCGAGGCGTGAAGGCCCTCGCAGCGCTCCTCGACGATGAAGGCGGTCTTCTCGACGCCGGAGAAGTCGCGATCCAGCTCCGGATCCCCCTCGACGAGGTCGAGGAGCGACGGGGCGCAGGAGAGCTGATCGCCGTGGAGCTGGAGCACCAGACCTACGGATATCCCGCCTGGCAGTTCGTCGGGCCCATGCTGCTTCCGGACATCGACAAGGTGCTGGTGATCCTGGCAGGAGACCCGCCTCTCACCCGGATGCGCTTCTTTCTGTCGAGCCATCCTCTCCTGGGCGGCAAGCGCCCGCTCGACATGCTCCGCCGCGGCGTGCTGGATCCAGTGATTCGAGCCGCTCAGGTTTTCGGGGAACAGGGGGCGGGGTGATCGCTCCGTCCGTGTCCCGGCGCCGTCTTGCCATCTCTGGCTGACTCCACGCAATGGCTCTGGATCCGCACCCGAACCCGCCTTCGGACTGGGCTCGACTCGAACCCCTCATTCGCAAGTTCCGCCGCGCGTGGTTCAGAATTCACCGCACGATGCACGAGCCGATGTTCTTCGGCCGCTCGGGAGCGAATCGCTTCGACGCACCGAGGGAAGAGTTCGGTGTGCTCTACGCTGCCGCAGATGCGCGCGGCTCTTTCATCGAGACCATGGGGCGCTTACCTGCGCACCGGCTCGTGCCGTGGGCGGAGATCTCCGCCCGCGGGCTCGCGAAGATCACACCGAAGCGCGCGCTCCGGCTGGTCGATCTGACGAGTGAGGGGCTCGCTCGCATCGGCGCTGACTCGCGTCTGACATCCGGCGACTCCTACGACCTCTCCCAGAGGTGGATACTGGCTCTTCACGAGCACCCGGAAAAACCGGATGGCATCGTCTATCGCTCCCGTCACGATCCAAGCCGACTCTGCGCTGCGCTCTTCGATCGGATCGCCCCGGATCTCGATGTCGAGAAGCTCGGTACCCTGGCCGCTCCCGACCACACGAAGCTGCTGGCCAGCATCCTGAACCGCTATGATTTCGGTCTCGTCTGAGCCTTCCCGCGCCCCCTACGGGTGCTCCTCGGGCGCCTCGCTCGGCCCCGTGTAGCGCGCCCGCGGCCGCAGCATGAACCCCGCGGCCCGCTGCTCGAAGGCGTGCGCGATCCAGCCCGCCGTGCGCCCCATGGCAAACAGCCCCGCCGCCGCCCCGCGGGGCAGCTCCAGCGCTGCCGAGACCGCCGCGAGCCCAACGTCCAGCGACGGCGGCTCCAGCCCCTCGGCGCGCGTCGCCTCCACCAGGGCGAGCAACGTCCCCAGCCGCGAAGACCGGCACTCCCTCGCCACGCCTGCGGTCTCCAGCGAGAGCGCCGTCTCGACGAGCACCACCGCCCGGGGATCCCCCGCCCGGTAGAACGGGTGCCCGAACCCCGGCACATCCTGCCCCCGCGCGCGCCGCCCCTCGATCACCTGCGCGGCCCGCTCCGGACACCCCGCCTCGTCGATCAGCGCCTCCACGAGATCGCAGCACCCCCCGTGGCGTGCCCCCGACAGCGCCGCCACCCCGGCGGTCACGCAAGCCCACAGATCGGCGCCCCCCGAGGCTGCGACACGCACCGCGAACGTCGACACGTTCAGCTCGTGATCTGCCGACACCACCAGCGCCTGATCGATCGCAGCCGCCGCCTTCTCCGCGAGCGGCCCCCCGAAGGCGCGCAGCACCCGCCGCGCGAGCGACCGCTCCGACAGCGCCGCCTCCACCGCCTCCACCCCGCGGCCCAGCCCCACCAGCGCTCCCAGCGCCCCCACGATCGCCCGCGCGTGCGAAAGCTCCTCGCCCGACGCCTCCCCTCCAACCGCGAGCGCGCGAGACGCCGCGCCTCCTGCGCCGAGCGCCGCGATGGCCACCGCCAGCGTCGTGAACGGGTGAGCCCCCTCGTGCAGCAGCGCGGCGATGCGCTGCACGGGCGGCCTGGGAGGCGCATCCCACGTGAGCGGCTGTGCCTTCGCGCCCGAGTCCTCCGAGCCCCCCGTCGCTTCCAGCATCTCCGACGCTTCCACTACGCCAGCCGAGTCAGCCGCGTCAGCCGCGTCAGCCGCGTCAGCCGCCCCGGCTGCCCCCTTCACGCCCGTCGCCCCAGCCGCCCCGGCGGCCCCCAGCGCGTCCGTCGCCCCGGTCCACAGCAGCTCCGCCACCGCCTCGAACGACACCCCCGCGCGCGCCAGCCCCACCGCCTCGTGACCCCGGTACAGCGGCCCGTTCGCCCCGATCCCGGTGAGCGCCGACTCCAGCACCGGCTCCCCCCACCGCAGCGCCGCTGCTGCCACCGGCCCGTGCCCCGAGCGCGCATCGCTCCGCACCTTCAGCCGCTCCACATCATCGCGCAGGTACAGCCGCGCGCGCCCTCGCCCTGACGGCGTCCCGCGCAACAGCCCCCGGCTCACGTACGCATAGAGCGTCTCGCGCTTCACATCGAGCAGCGCGGCCGCCTCCTCCCCCGTCAGGTAGTCGGATGGTTGATTGTCGATTCGAGATTGATCAACCTTGCCCACTCCCCAACATTATCCCCGTCCACGCGAGACGTGCGACACGCGCGGAGCCCCTCCCAGGGCGTCGTCCCGCGCGTGCCGGACGGGCCAGCGCGCGTGGTCACACCACGAACGGGCCCCGCGGAGCGGCCACCCCTGAACGCAGGGGTGCGCTTGCCGCGCAGCACCCGCCGCGAACGAGCGGGATGGAGGAGACTTCCATGAACCACACGAACAGGACCGAACTCAACGGCGCCATCAGCCCCAGCGGAGCGGACGTCGCCCCGAAGCCGGGCCCCGGGCAGCCTCGCGCAGGCGGCCTCGATGGCATCGTCGTCGCCGACACCGCCCTGTCCGAGGTCGACGGCGAGCGCGGCCACCTCCTCCTCGCGGGCCACGACCTCGAAACCCTCTCGGCCGGCGGCGACGTCACCTTCGAAGACCTCTGCGCCCTCCTCTGGCAAGGCGCCCTCCCGCGCCCCGAGGGCCGGGAGACCCTGCGCGCTGCCCTCGCTGCTGGCCGCGTCGAGGCCTTCGCTCGCCTCGACCACCTCGGCGACGCCCTCCGTGCGGTCGACGCCATGGACGCCCTCCGCGCCGCCGTCGCCCACCTCGCCGGCGACGCCGCTCCCGCCGCGATCGCAGGCGCCGCCGCCACCTTCGCCGCCGCCTGGGCCCGCCTCCGTGCCGGCGAAGCCCCCGTCGCCCCCGACCCCAGCCTGCGCCAGGCCGAGGATTTCCTCCGCATGGTTCGCGGAGCCCCCGCGAGCGATGCCGAGGCCCGCGCCCTCGACACCTACCTCGTCACCGTCTCCGACCACGGCATGAACGCCTCCACCTTCACCGCCCGCGTGGTCACCTCCACCGGCTCCGATCGCGTCTCCGCCGTCGTCGCCGCCATCGGCGCGCTCAAGGGACCCTTGCACGGCGGCGCCCCTGGCCCCGTGCTCGACATGCTCGACGCCGTGGGCTCCGCCGAACACGCCGACGCCTGGATCGCCGCCGAACTCTCCGCCGGCCGCCGCATCATGGGCATGGGCCACCGCATCTACCGCGTCCGCGACCCCCGCGCGGCCGTCCTGGAGCGCGCCATCGAGCGCCTCTCCCGCGAAGCCCACGGCGGCGCCGCGGTCCGCCTCGACCTCTCGCGCGCCGTGGAGAAGGCCGCCGAGCGCGCCCTCGAAGTGAAGCACCCCGACCGCCCCCTCCGCGCCAACGTCGAGTTCTACACCGCCGTCCTCCTCGAAGCCGTGGGCCTCCCCCGCGAGCTCTTCTCCCCCACGTTCGCCGTCGGCCGCATCGCGGGCTGGTGTGCTCACGTCGACGAGCAGCGCCGCACCGGCCGCCTCATCCGCCCGAACTCCCGCTACGTCGGCGCTCGCCCTGCGACCTCCTGAGCCTGCTCACCTCAGCAACGTGAGCTGCTGAGGCCCCATGTGCGCCCCTTCCAGCCGGAGGAGCCGCTCCTTCGTCACGAGCCCCCCGGGCGCAGAGAAGCCACCCGGCTGCTGCCCCGCGGCCAGCACCCGGTGACATGGCATCACCACGATGAACGGGTTCTTCGCCATCGCCTGCCCCACGGCCCGCGCCGAACCAGGCGCGCCGACCTGCTTCGCCAGCTCCCCGTACGTGGTCGTTTGCCCTGGCCCGACCCGCCGCGCCGCCTCGTAGATCTGCACATGGAAATCGGGCAGCCCGCGCATGTCGAGCGGAATGCCCGTGAGATCCTGCGGCTCCCCTGCGACGTGCTGCGCGAGCCGCGCTGCCGCCTCCCGCACGAAGTCGGGCACCTCCTCGTCGTGTGCGTCGCGCGGCCTCGAAGTGGTGCTCGTCGCGCCCGTCGCAGCCATCGCGCCCGCGGTCTGCTCGTCTTCTTCCAGCAGTCGGATGCCGGTGAGTCCCTGCTCGCTCCACCGCAGCCTGAGCGGCCCCAGCGCCGTGGAAACGACCCACTCCTTCCGCCCTCGCGCGCCCATCGCCCCCTCTACCACCTTTTCGTGCCCCCCCGTTGGTGCCGCTACCCGGCAGTCTCCTTCGCCGCGTCGAAGCGCGCCACCAGCGTCCGATCGAGATCGGCGACGCGCGCCACGCTCGGGCGGCTCTTGATGCGCTCCACGTACGCGACGACCGCCGGCTCCTTCGGCACCAGCCCGAAGGAGACCAGCCACCCGAGCGATATGCCCCAGAGCACGTCAGCCGCGGTAAAACGCTCCCCCAGCAAGTAAGGCCCACGCTCCAGCGCTCCGAGCAGCGTCGACAGCACCTGCTCGACCTCGCCGTAGGTGGCCACCCCGCGCGGTGCAGGCGTCCGCTTCATCGCCTTGTCCACCATCGCCGGCTCGAAGCTCGAACCCTGGAACGCGATCCACCGCAGGTAAGCCCCTCGCTCCGGATCATCGAGCGCCGGCGCGAGCCCGGCGTCGGCGAAGCGGTCTGCCAGGTAGATCGTGACGGCCACCTGCTCCGTCACCAGCACCCCGTCGTGGAGCAGCGCGGGCACCTTCCCGAGCGGATTCACACCCGTGTATGCCGGCTCGCGCTGCTCGTCGGCGCGCAGGTCGATCGCGCGCAGCTCGTAGCTCGCGCCCAGCTCGTCGAGCAGCGTGAGCGTTCCGACCGAGCGGCTGTTCGGTGCATGGAAAACGACGAGTTCGCCGCGCTTACGGGGACCTTCGATGAGCTGGGTGATCATGGGTGACTCCTTGCGGCCGGGTGTATCCTCCCTGGCCCGAGCGGTATTGTAGATTCGCGCCAGACGTCGAGCCCCTGTCGGCATGTCGCCCTCCACCCCCAGGTCCACCTACGGCATCTTGAACCCGAGAGCGGGCTTCGAGCACTTCCGCCTGGTGCGCCACGCCCCCTCGCCCGCGCTCGCCGCGTGGATCGACTGGATCTGGTGCGTCGACTGGGACCTCCCGGCGCCCTTCGAGCAAGAGGTGCTCCCGCACCCGTGCGTCAACCTCGTGTTCGAGTCCGCCTTCACCAAGGTGCACGGCGTCGGCACCCGGCGCTCGCTCCAGCGCCTCGAAGGCCGCGGGTGGGTGCTCGGCGTGAAGTTTCGCCCGGGTGGCTTCTACCCGTTCTCGCGCGTCCCCATGCGTGCGCTGAAGGATCGCAGCCTTGCCCTCGACACCGCCCTCGTCTCCCCGGACCGCGCCCCCACGCCAGCGCTGCTCGACCCGCCCGAGCCCCTGGAGAGTCCCGCCGCGCACCTCGAACGACGGGTGCGTGCCCTGCGCGGCGGCGAAGGCGCCGTGTCGCTCGTCGAAGCGTTCTTCGCGTCGCTCCACCCCGCGGACGAACCCGGCCTGCGCGAGATCATGGAACTCGCCCTGCGCGCCCAGCAAGACCACACCCTCACCCGCGCCGAGGACCTCGCGAAGCTCGCGGGCACATCGCTGCGTTCGCTCCACCGCGCGTTCGACCGTTACGTGGGGGTCGGTCCCAAGTGGGTCATCCGTCGCGCCCGCGTGCACGAAGCGGCCGAGCGCGTGGCCCACGGCGAACATGTGGCCTGGGCGGCGCTGGCCTCCGAGCTCGGGTTCCACGACCAGGCGCACCTCATCCGCGACTTCAAGGCCCTCGTCGGCGCCACGCCTGCGGCCTACGCCGCGCGCTGCCGGGAAGCCGCCGCTGCGCGCGCACCTCGCCCTGACGAACCACCGACCTGACGAGCGCCCTCGCTGAACGCGAACACCGACGCATGCCCCCGTCGAAGCGCCACGCCGACGAGCGCCCTCCCTGAAACCGCGCAGGGGTGGGTGCTTCTGCGCCCGGACGACACCATGATCTGCTCGAAGGCACCTCTCACGCGGCGTCCTCTCTGGCGTCTCCTGCAGCTCCTTCCGTGCGACCCCTCCATCCCGAGATCTCCGGTTCGTGGTACCTCGAACCAGCAGCGCCCTGACGCGAACGCCCCCCCCGAACCCCAGGAGCACCGACGCATGAGCGAACACCCCACGAACGGGAGCCGTACCGCCGGACAGCCCTCGACGCCCACCCACGAGGGGCCCATCGAGTGGGACGCGACCGCTTACCACCGCATCTCCGACCCCCAGTTCCGGTGGGGCATGCGCGTCCTCGATCGCTTGACCCTGCGCGGGGACGAGGTGGTGATGGACGCCGGCTGCGGCTCCGGGCGCCTGACCGCGAAGCTCCTCGAACGCCTCCCTCGCGGCCGGGTGATCGCCGTCGACCGCTCCCTCAACATGCTCGACGAGGCGCGCCAGACCCTCGCCCCCTTCGGCGATCGCGTCACCTTCCGCGCGGCCAACCTGCAAGAAGAGCCCTCCGAGGAGCCCGTCGACGTCGTCTTCAGCACCGCCACCTTCCACTGGATCCGCGACCACCAGCGCCTCTTCCACAACGTGTTCGCCTCGCTCCGACCTGCTGGCCGGCTGCACGCCCAGTGCGGCGGCGCTGGCAACCTCGACCGCATGCACGGCCGCGCCGAAGCGCTGATGCGCCACCCCGACTACGCGCGCTACTTCGAGGGCTGGACCGACCCGTGGGAGTTCGCCTCCCCCCAGACCAGCACCACCCGCCTGCAGACCGCCGGCTTCGAGGCCATCGAGACCGACCTCGAACAGGAGCCCACCCCGTTCCCCGACGCGCCTGCCATGCGCATCTTCGTCGAGCGCGTCGTCCTCCGGCACCACCTCGCGAAGCTCCCGGACGACGCCACGCGAAACGCCTACCTGGACACCTTGATGGCGCAAGCGGGTGAGGACGAGCCCCCTTACGTGCTCGACTACGTCCGCCTCAACCTGAAGGCCCGCCGCCCGGCGTGAACCCCATGAACCACCTCCCCCCTCGACACCCGCGATCCAGAAGCACCAGCCGCACGCGCTTACGGGAGGAACAGCCATGAACGACCAGTGCACGACCCAGGACACCGTCGCCTTCCGGCGACATGCAGACGCCACCGAGGCCCGCAACTTCGAGTGGGACGCGTCCACCTACCACCGCATCTCCGACCCCCAGTACGGCTGGGGCATGCGCGCCCTGAGCCGCCTCCGGCTCCGCGGAGACGAGGTGGTCATCGACGCGGGCTGCGGCTCCGGGCGGCTGACCGCGGAGCTCCTCGAGCGCCTCCCCCGAGGCCGCGTGATCGCCGTCGACCGCTCGCAGAACATGCTCGACGAAGCGCGCCACACCCTCGCCCGCTTCGGCGACCGCGTCTCCTTCCTCGCCGCCGACCTGCAGACGTTCGTCGCGGAGGAGCCCGTCGACGTCTTCTTCAGCACCACCGCCCTCCACTGGGTGCTCGACCAGGACCACCTCTACCGCAACGTGTTCGCCTCGGTCCGACCCGGCGGCAGGCTGCACGCCCAGATCGGCGGCGACGGCACCCTGCGCAGGCTGCAGCGAGACACGAGGACCCTCATGCACCGCCCGGAGTACGCCCCCTGCTTCGAGGGCTTCACCGACCCCTGGGACTTCGCAGCCGCCGACATCAGCGCCGCCCGCATCCGGCGCGCTGGCTTCGTCGACGTGGAGACCGCCACCGAGAGCGTGCCGATCGTGTACCCCAGTGCCCCGCCGATGCGCCTCTTCATCGAGCGCGTGATCCTGCGGCACCACCTGGAGAGGCTCCCGGACGACAGCGCGAGAACCGCCTTCCTGGACACGCTGACGGAGATGATAGCGAAGGACGATCCGCCGTACGTGCTCGACTACATCTGCCTCGATCTGTGCGCCCGGCGCCCGAGCTGAGCCCCTGAGGAGCGTCCTCGTCGGCGCGATCGCCCGCACCACCCGCCACGTCGACGCACGACCCCTCGCCTTGCATGACGTCCGCACGCCATGCCTCCAGGCATTCTCACCCCTCCACCGTCTCTCCAAGGTGGCGTCCTCTCGCCAGCGCCGCGTGGGCGCGGGCTCACCCCGTGTGACGCCCGCCTCCGCGGGTGTACGCTCGCGGCTGTGATCGCCACAACAGGCCCCTCGGAATCGATGGCGCCATCCCGTTGTTGGTGGAACCGAAACGCTTATCCTCGGTCCGTTTGCCACGAGCAGGCCGGACCGAGACGGCAGCCGTGACCGCGCTCAGGGTCGCGCGGCGCGACGCTTGCTCATGATTCCTTCACTTGGGGAGACGGGACGAAGCAACCATGGACGATCCGCACAAGGAGACGTCTGCGCATGCTGGCGCCGACGAGAACGTGGAGGCCCTCCAGCGCCGCGTGGCGGAGCTCGAAGGAGCGCTCGCCGAACGTGACCGCGCGCTCGCCGGACTGCGCCTCGAACTCGACGGCCTCCGCGCCATGGAGCGAGAGCAACAGCTTCTCATCGCCATCCTCGACCAGTGCTCCGACTTCATCGGCCTCGCCACACCCGACGGGCACGTGAAGTACCTCAACGATGCCGGCCAGAAGATGATGGGCATCGACGGTGACGAGGCCGCCCAGCGCACCATCGTCCCTGACTACTTCCACCCGGAGGATCTTCCCTTCGTCGAGGCGAACATCCTGTCCGAGCTGAGGAAGGGTGGCCGCTGGGCCGGCGACTACCGCTTCCGCAACATGAAGACCGGCGCGCTCTTCCCCGTCCGCTACACCGTGTTCTCCATCAACGACAGCGAGACCGGCGAGCCCATCGCCCTCGCCTCGGTGACCCAGGACCTGACCGAGCAGAAGCGCGCCCAGGCCGAGCAGACCCGGCTCACCGAAGAGCTGATCCGCGCCCAAGCGATGGCCCTGGAGCTGCTCTCCACCCCGCTCATCCCCATCAGCGACGACGTCGTCGTCATGCCTCTCATCGGCACCGTCGACAGCCGCCGCGCCCAGCAGGTCATGGAGAACCTGATGCAAGGCGTCGTCTCGCTCCGCTGTCACACCGTGATCCTCGACATCACCGGCGTCTCCACCGTCGACTCCGCCGTCGCCGACGCCCTCCTCCGCGCCGCCAAGGGCGTCAGCCTCCTCGGCGCGCGCACCGTGCTCACCGGCATCAGCCCCCAGGTCGCCCAGACCCTCGTCGGTCTCGGCATCGACCTCCACGGCATCATCACCCACGGCACCCTCCAGAGCGGCATCGCCTGGGCCACCGCCGAGAAATCCCGCCGCGCCCGCTGACCTCCTGGAGTCGCCCCCGCCGCTCCTCCTCCCCGCGACACCCGCGACACCGACCTCACGGCGACGACGCGGGCGCCAGCGCGGAGGGGAACAGCGCCCTCCCAGGCACCGGCAGATCATCCGCGTAGTGCGCCACGAACCGCCGATGAACGAACCGCCACGCCCCATCGTCCTGGCGTTCCAGCGCATCGTGGTACGTCCCAGCCACGTGCATCGACGTCCCATCCCGGAGCCGACCAAACTCCTGCATCGACGTGCGCGCCGTTGCGTGGGTGGCGTCGACGAACTCGACGACGATCGGCCCGCACGACTGCACCAGCACCTCGGTCGCGTCGAGCGTACCCGTGATCCCCGCCTCGATCGCGCTCCTCCCTGCGAACCGGAGGCCATAGGGCGGCGCGACTTCCCACACCCCCTTCTCGGCGAACAGCGTCGCGATCACGTCGGCTCTCCGCTGGTTCACCGCATCGTGGAACCGCTCGATGGTGTCTCGTACTGCCGTTGTGCTGGGCATCGTCGAAGATCTCCCCGCGCAGCCGGCCAGGTGGAACCCCATCACGAGAAGCAGCCAGGCGCGCATGTGCCTGACCATGCGGCGCCGCCCTCGATCCCGTAAAGCGCGTTGTTCTCACCAGGATGTCGAGGCACGCTCACCGCATGCGCCTCGACCTCAGGCATCTCCACTTGCTCGTGGCCATCGACGACCTGGGGTCCCTCCACGCTGCGGCCAGGCGACTGCATCTGTCCGCCTCCGCCCTCAGCCTCCAGCTCCGCGACCTCGAAGACCGACTCGGCGGCCAGCTCTTCGAGCGCCGCTGGCGCCGCCTCCACGTCACACCCGCAGGCCGACGCCTCACGCACACCGCCCGCGCCGTCCTCGCCGACCTCGCGCGCGCCGAGGCCGAGACACGGCTCCTCCTCGCCGGCCACACCGGCACCCTGCGCATCACCACCGCGTGCATGCAGACCTACCACTGGCTCCCGCCCGTCCTCGAAAGCTGGTCCCGAGCGCACCCCGACACCCAGGTCTCGATCGTCGGTGAAGCCGGCGTCGCCCCCCTCGACGCCCTCCGCGATGGCGCCATCGATCTCGCCCTCGTCGTCGGCGACGCCGGCGACGCCCCCTCGGACGACCGGGTGCAGTTCACCCCCCTCTTCCGCGACGAGCTGGTCGCTCTCGTCAGCCCGCGCCATCCCCTCGCGCGCCGTCGTCAGGTCCGCGCGCGCGATCTCGCCGCCGAAGCGTACTGGGGCGCGCCCGACAGCTTCGCGCCCGGCACCCCCCTCGGCGACACCCTGGCCGCCGACGGCGTCTCGTTCACGCGGGTCACGCCACTCGCCTACGCCTCCGGAGCGCCCCTGGAGATGGTGCGCGCCAACCTGGGCGTGACCGTCTGCCCCCGCTGGTTCGCCGAGCCCGACCTGGCCCGACGCGAGGTCGTCGCCCTGCGAATCGGAGGCGGCCTGTGGCTCGACTGGTCCGCCGCGACCGCGCGCGCGGGCGGCTCGCCGCACACCGCCTCGTTCATCGCCGAGATGAAGCGGCACCGCCCGACGCCCTCCGCGGCAGGTTGAGGGGTGAGCGTGGCGGGCGCTGAGCTCGGCGTGCAGGGTCGACGCAAGCGCAGCCCGAGATGGTTGGCACCCTCCGGGCTGGGCGCTCCCCTATCCGCGGCTTCGTGGCCACAGGGCTGCGAGGTCCAGCTCGATGGCGTCGAAGGGCGCCGCTCGGACGCTGACGTCACCGCGAACAACCATCTCGACTTCCCAGCGTCCTCGTGAGCCGAGGTGGTGGACCTCGAGGGCCCGCTCGACGGGGTCGACGAGCCAGACCCACGTGACCCCCTCTCGCGCGTAGACGGGGAGCTTGCCGTACCTGTCGTGAGCGGCGGTCGACGGGGACAGGACCTCGCAGATCCAGTCCGGCGGCAAGACGAAGAAGGCCGCATCCGGGAGGTCCGGCATGCGTTCCACGCGCCAGCCGGCAAGATCGGGGACGAGCACGTCACCGCCGAGATGCAGCTCGGGCTCAAAGAGGATCCACCAGCCGCCTGGTCCTCCGCGCCCCCGGTCGAATGGGCCACCTAGATCGATGCCGAGACGCGATGCGACGCTGGCGTGCCGAGGTCCGGGCCGAGGGAAGGTGTGGAGCACGCCAGCCAGGATCTCAGCAACCAGGTGCGCTGGTACCGCCTCGAGATCGGCGTACGTGGCCGGCGCGGGCCGCTGCTCCGCGGGGTCTCCCATCCCGGCGATCCTAGCGCATTTCTGGACGATGCGCGGCTCAGCAGCGTGGCTGCGGTCGAGGCGCAGCGAGCTTGGCCATGCCGTCTGGAGCCAGGAAGGGGTACCGATGGGGCTCGGCTTCGATTCGCTTCCCCTCGGGTTTCAATCCCCTCATCAGCGGGGAGCGGACTGCGGGGCAATACAGCTCAACCGGCACCGGCACGTATCCGCTTGGTTTCAATCCCCTCATCAGCGGGGAGCGGACTGCGGGACTCGGCGGCTGCGGTCCAGGGGTACTTCGACAACAAGTTTCAATCCCCTCATCAGCGGGGAGCGGACTGCGGGGCGGAAAGCACCTCCCAGTCGCAGATGCCTGAGCAGTTTCAATCCCCTCATCAGCGGGGAGCGGACTGCGGGTCGCCGAAGACCCCATCAGGGATCGCATCCGTCAAGTGTTTCAATCCCCTCATCAGCGGGGAGCGGACTGCGGGCGCAGCGTCGCTGGAACGGCCAGCTACCCCAGTTCACGTTTCAATCCCCTCATCAGCGGGGAGCGGACTGCGGGCCTCCAGGAGCGGCACCTCCAGGTTTCAATCCCCTCATCAGCGGGGAGCGGACTGCGGGTCAAGGCTGCGACGAAAGCCCTCCACGCGGTCGATGCGAGTTTCAATCCCCTCATCAGCGGGGAGCGGACTGCGGGAGTGGCTGACCTTCACGGGAGGGTGGTGACACCAGTAGCGTTTCAATCCCCTCATCAGCGGGGAGCGGACTGCGGGTCAGATCGAGATCGACAGTGAGGGTACGTTGCGCATTGTGGTTTCAATCCCCTCATCAGCGGGGAGCGGACTGCGGGGAGGACGAGGCGCCACTCCTGCGCAGGGACGAGGTGCGGTTTCAATCCCCTCATCAGCGGGGAGCGGACTGCGGGCGGGGTAGCGCCGGGCGCCTTCAGGCGCTCCAAAGCCTGTTTCAATCCCCTCATCAGCGGGGAGCGGACTGCGGGGCGCTCCGCTAAGTGCTTGAAATCACGTTGGTCGGTGCTGGCTTGGAGGCATCGTTTTTCTGAGAACCTCAAACCTGCTCAAAACCCCCTTCGGTTCTCAGAATTTTGCCTGACGCCGCGCCGGTCGTACAGCGCCATCGCCCTCCCGGCCTCCTCATCCACCCTCGTCCGGGCAATCCCGTGTGTCGAGAGTGGAAACGCTACTGCGGGGACACTGGACGCTCCCACCCCCGCCGGGCACACGACGCCTGCGCTCGTCATCTCCGCCCGAGCATCTCTCCGCCCGCCGCTACCTGGTCGCGCCCTCACCTCCCTCTCCCTTCTCCCTCCTCATCACGCATCGCCCGACCACCTCCGCGCCCGAGCGAACCTCCCCGCCTTGACCTTCCTCATCCATCGTGAGCGGAACGCCATCGCTCCAACCCCACGGACGAACGGCGAAGGCCCACCCTCATCCTGCCGTCTCGCCACACGCTCGGGGTTCCCCGATGGACACCAGCCCGATGGACACCAGGGCAAGGTGGGCCGGCTTTCCTTCGCAGATGCCGTCCTCGCAAGAAATCCCACCTCCGAGCCGTGGGGAGCGCCTTCCCTCGAAGGAACACGCGCGCCGAAGTTCTGGGAGCAGGGTTTCCTCCGAGGGAACACACGCGCCGAAATTCTGGGAGCGGCGTTCCTCCGAGGGAACACACGCGCCGAAGTTCTGGGAGCAGGCTTCCTCCGAGGGAAGGCACGCGCCGAAGTTCTGGGAGGAGGGTTTCCTCCGAGGGAACACACGCGCCGAAGTTCTGGGAGCGGGGTTCCTCCGAGGGAACACACGCCCCCACGGATGAACCGTGATGTTACCCACGTCTGGTGCGGTGGCGGCTCGGAGACGGCGCGTGAGCCGTCCAGGCGCGCACGGGCTGCGACAGGGACCCGTGACTTCCGTCGACGGGCCTGGTGAACTCGGCTCGGTGGGGTGTGGGGTTCACGCGAGCGTGGCTGGGAGGCTTCTCTGGGAATGCCTCGCCTCGTGGCCTGCCCTCCTGTCGCGCGCCACCGGGCGTGCTTTCCACTGGAGGACGTCCCTTGCTGCACTACCGACCGCGTTTCGAGGCCTTGATCGAGGACCTGCGACGTCACCCTTGCATCCAGGTCCTTGACGCTGCGATTCCGCCTGGGCTCTCCGAGGAGCGGATCGAGGCGCTCGAACGCGAGGCAGGGGGGAAGCTGCCCGCCGCGGCGCACACGTTCTTCCGCGAGATGAACGGCGTCACCGTCTTCTGGCGCGCGCCGCGTGAGCTGCCCGGCGAGCTGTGGATGGCGTACATCGACCAGGAGCCGCAGAGCGACTACTTCCACCCCGAGCAGACGCACGGGATCCTCATCCCGCCGCTGGAGGAGATCGTCGCGTTCACCCAGTGGCCGCGCGAGTTCGTCGTCCTCGGGGACGAGCCGGCGCGCTTCGCGGGGGACGAACTCGCGCATGCCGATCTCGCGCGGCGCATCTTCCCGTTCGACTTTCACCTGCGGCGCAGCAACGAGGATGCGGCGATGGCGCTGGTGCTCTTCGACGATCCGGAGCGGGCGCGGGTGGTGAAGCTGATCAGCTCGGGTTGCCTCGAACCGAAGGCGGCGACGACGGACTTCGCGTCGTACCTGGAGTTGCTCGTGGCCACGCGCGGGGAGCAACGAGAGCGTGAGCGCTTCGAGGCCTGGTCGAGTGAGCCGCTCACCTTCGATGCAGCGCAGCTCGCCGAGAGGGGGCGTCAGTACTTCCGGGTGCCTTGAGACTTCCGGGTGCCTCGCGCCTCGGTGCGGTGAGGCGCGCGAGGATGGCCGGGACGCGAAGGCCCTGACGGCGACGCCGTCGACCAGGACGGCGTGCGCGCTGCGAGGTCGTGCGGCGTCGTGCTCCGCCGGTCGACGGCGCGCGCGGCCGTGTCAAGGAAGGGGTCCAACGCGAAGGAGCAGCAGGTCATGAGTGAACTCCGCATGGATGGGCGCGTCGCCGTCGATGGGCGCGTCGCCGTCGATGGGCGCGTCGCCGTCGATGGGCGTGTCGCTGCCGGGGGCTGGCAGGTGGCCGGAAAGAGCGACGACAAGCTCGTGGAATGGGATGCGTCCACGTACCACCGCATCTCCGATCCGCAGTTCCAGTGGGGGTCGCGCGTGCTGGAGCGGCTCTACCTCCGCGGAGACGAGGTGGTGGTGGACGCCGGCTGTGGCTCGGGGCGGCTCACCGCGGCGCTCCTGGATCGCTTGCCGCAAGGGCGCGTGATCGCCGTGGATCGCTCGCAGAACATGCTGGAGGAGGCGCGCCACAACCTGGCGGCCTACGGCGACCGCGTGAGCTTCCACGTCGCCGATGTGCAGGAGTCGCTCCACGTGGGGCCGGTGGACGTGATCTTCAGCACGACGGTCTTCCACTGGCTGCTCGATCATCCGCGCCTCTTCCGGAACCTGTTCGCCGCGCTCCGGCCAGGGGGTCGGCTGCACGCGCAGTGCGGCGGCGCAGGGAGCATGCGCCGCGTGCTCGAACCCGCCGAGCGCTTGATGCACGAGCCTGGCTACGCGCGGTTCTTCGAGGGCTGGACCGAGCCCTGGGAGCTCGCCCCGGCGGAGCTCAGCGCCACCCGCTTGCGTGACGCTGGCTTCGCGCCGGTGCGGACCTACCTGGAGCAGGTGCCGACCCCGATGCCGGGCGCGACGGCGCTGCGCTCCTTCCTCGACAAGGTGCTGCTGCGCTCCCACCTGGCGAGGCTCCCGGATGACGCCACGCGCGCCGCCTTCGTGGACACCGTGGTGGCGAAGGCCCGGCAGGCGGATCCTGCGCTGGTGCTGGACTACGTGCCGCTCAACCTCGAAGCGCGACGCCCGGCCTGACCCCTCGAAGCGCGACGCCCGGCCTGACCTTCGAAGCGCGATGTATCGAAGCGTGACGTATCGAAGCGCGGGACGGCGATCCGGGCTCAGTCGCTCCAGACCTGCATCACGAAGCTGCCCTTGCCGCGCATGACGGCGATCTCCAGCGCGTACGTGCCGTCGTCCTCGGCGCAGAGGGGCCCGCGCGGGGGGACGACGGGGAAGCGATCGTCGGAGGCGTCGGCGGCGACGATGTGCCCGTCGGCATCGAACACGGCGACGTCGAGATCGGCGACGTCGGCGGTGCCCACGGAGAAGAAGCGGTAGCAGTGGCCCGCGCGTGCCCGGAAGGTGAGACGTGCGGAGGGATCGTCGGCGCTCTGGGGGGCGCCGAGGTGGACGGGGGTGATCGGTGACAGGCCCGTGATGGCGCCGCAGGCGGTGGCCAGGCGCTCCAGATCGGTGGGGGCGTCGCCTTCGGGCTGAAAGTCGCGGTAGCAGGCGGTCCAGGTGCTCGCGGGGACGGCGCTGGCGCGGACGCGGGGCGTGCCAGAGGTGTCATGGCGGCGGTGCTGGGGGTCGACGTCGCGCTGCGCGGCGCTGCTCGATGCGGCGTGCTCGTGGGTGGGATCGCTGGGGCCGGCCTCGGAGGCGTGAGAGAGGCAGCCCGAGAGCAGGCCTGAAGTCAGCAGGAGGGGGAGCCACGCAAGGGAAAGCCACGCGGAGCGAGGAGAGATGAGGAGCCTGCGCACGCGGCCACGGTACACCGGATCGCAGTCCTCCCTGCGTCGGACCTGCGCTGGTGTGACGGTGGACCTGCGCGCGTGGGCATGGGTCCGGGCTGCACGCCGACCCGGTTCGGGCGGTCAGGCGCCTTCTGGGGTCGGTGCGTGACGCGCTCGGCGGCTGTCGAGGAAGCCACCGAGCACGATGGCCAGCGCGCTGATGGCGGCACACCAGAGCGCCCTGGTGTTGTTCTCCGCTCGCCGCTCGGCGAAGCGCGTGGCGAGTTCTTCTTCATGCTGGTGGCGTACTTCGGCCTTGTGACGTGCGAGGACGTCGGTCGACGGTGTCTTGGCGTCCCTGAGGGCGGCGAAGAGGGCCTCGGTGTCTCCGGCGCTGGGCTCGCCATGGTCGGACGGCAAGGCCACGCCGTCGACGACGGGGACGACCTCGAGCGGCGTCGCGCTGGCGCGCAGCTCGGCCTCCATTTGCACCAGGGACTCGTCGACCCGAGGTGGTTCCTCCTGCATCCCTCTCCACCACATGAATGCGCCGAAGGCGCCCACGATCACGCCGGGGACCATGAGGAAGAGGGAGAGCACGCCCACCAGCGTGAGCCCCTTCTTCACGGGAGCGCGCCGCACGGGGAGGAGCTTGCGTCGCGCCACGAGGGCGCCGAGCACCAGGGGGGCCAGCATGAGGCCCACGTAACGGGGGCGGAGCGAGTCCAGCCCGAGGGCGTGTTGCGCGGAGATGGCGGCGGTGACGATGACGATGAGGATCAGCAGGTCGAGCCAGTCGAGGGAGAGGCTCCAGTTTCCGATGAGGGGCTCATCGTTCGGGTGGTTCTTGGAGGCCATGGCCGCGAGGCTAACCGACCCTCCGCGCTCGTGACGTCATGAAGCGGAGGCAGGACGACCGTTGCAGGCCCTCGATCGGGCCTGGGAGGCCATGACGGGTGAGGCCATGGCCTGGTGATGCCGCGCGCGGAACGAGCGATGCCGCTGCTGGCGCACGATGAGCACGAGGAGCATCAGAGGGGAGCCGTCGGGTGGGCGTCGTCGGAGGAGCGCCGTCGGGTGGGCGTCGAGGTGGCGAGCGCGGGTCGACGTCACGGAGGTGGGCGCGGGGCGACGTCGCGTGGCAGAGCGGCTAGGACATTCCCTGTCCGCCATGGACTTGGCCTGAGGATGGCTTACTGGTAACGTGTTCAGTATGCCGTTGCCCGCAACGATTTCTCGGGACCTGTTGCGCCACACCCTGCCTGAACTGGAAGGGCGTGCCAAGGCGCTGCCGCTCGGGCTCGTGGGAATCAACGAGGTGCTCCCGGAAGGCGGGATTCCTCGGGGGGGCGTGGTGGAGATCGCCAGCCCGCGGGGACTGGGGCGGGCGACCTCGATCGCGCTGTCGGCGTGTGCTTCCGCACAGGCAGAGGCGCGGCTGCGGGGTGGGGCGACGAGCGATGGGGCGTGGTGTGCGTGGATCGATGTGATGTCGACACTGTACGCACCTGCAGTGGCAGCGGCGGGGGTCGATCTCGGTCGGTTGCTGGTGGTGCGGCCTCCGCTGGAGTCGCTGGCGCGGGTGGCGGTGCGGATGGCGTCGAGCGGGTCGTTCTCGGTGCTGGTGGTGGACACCCTCGGGGTGCCCGGGGCGCGCAGTGTGGTGGGGCGTTCGCGCGGGGTGCCGGTTTCGCGGGGGTCGCGGCAGCAGGCGACGCGCGCGGACCGGGAGCGAGGGAGCGCAGAGGAAGGCGCCGATCTGGGGCGCTGGCTGAACGTGGTGCGGAAGCTGTCGCTGGCGGTGGAGGGGAGCGATGCGACGGTGCTGCTGTTGACCGATCGGCTGGCGGCGCGGCCGATGCCGTTGCCGGTGTCGATGCGGATCGAGGTGGATCGGCTCGATGAGGGGCGGCTGTCGGTGCGGGTGGCGAAGGATCGTCAGGGCCGGGTGACGGCGCCGGCGGCGGTGCCGCTGCGGCCGGTGGCGTCGGCGGGTGGGCCGCTCACGTCGGCGGGCGTGGTGATGGGGTCGGCGGCGGCAGGGGCTTCGGCAGGATCGACGGCGGGGTCTTCGGTGACGGCGGCGTGGCCGCGGAGCGCGTGAGGGGGTTGCGATGAGCACTGCACGGAGGATCGCGGCGATCGTGCTCCCTCAGCTCGCGTGCGAGCTGGTGGGTCAGCGAGGAGCGGTGGCGCCCGGGAGCAAGGGGCCGCTGTCGGTGATCCTGGAGGCGTCGGTGCACGCCGTGGGGGCCGAAGGCGAGGGGCGCGAGGCGCTGCCAGCGACGGCGGTGATCGACGTGGTGAACGAGGAGGCGCGTCGCTACGGGGTGCGGCCCGGGCAGCGGGTGACGGAGGCGTCGGCGCTGGTGGCGCACCTGGCGGTGCACCGGGTGACGTTCGCGGAGATCGACGCGGCGCTGGGGCGGGTGGCCGAGGTGGCGCTGGCGCTGGGGCCGACGGCGGCGATCCAGCTCGGGACGAAGATCGAGGCGGGGGATCGGTGCGCGTGGGGAAAGGGGCCGTACGACACGGTGTGGCTCGACATCACGGGCGCGGCGCATCTGGTCGGGGGCGAAGAGGCGCTGTGCGACGAGCTGGCCGAGCGGCTGTCGGTGCTGGGGCACCGGGCGCGGATCGCGATCGCCGACGGGCCGCGGATCGCGCAGGCGCTGGCGCGCTGGGGGGTGGTGTCGCAAGGGATGGGTGGCGCCGCTCCGGGGCGTGCGTCATCGGCGCAAGGTGCGCGCGCGGAGGGCGAGGGCGGGGGTTCGTCGCGGTGGTTGATCGCGCCGCCCGGGCGCGGGGCCGATGCGCTCTCGCCGCTGCCGGTGCAGGCGCTGCCGCTCGACGCGGAGGTGGCGAGCTTCCTGGTGCGGGTGGGGCTGCTCAAGGTGGGGGATCTGGCGAAGCTGCCGCGGGCGGCGGCGGCGGCGCGGCTGGGCAAGGCGGCGGCGGAGATCATGGCGCTCACGGGGGGGTTCGATCCGGCGCCGCTCCAGCCGTTCCAGCCGCCGCGGGTGCTGGAGGAAGAGGCGTCGTTCGAGGACGGGGTCGAGGGGGCAGAGTCGCTGCTGTTCGTGCTGCGGGGGATGACGTCGCGGCTCGGGGCGCGGCTGGAGGCGCGCGGGGAGGCGACGGGGCTGCTGGAGGTGATGATTCCCTACGATCGGTCGGTGGCGCGGCTGCGCGCGCTCGATCTGGATCGGCCGCTGGCGGACGGGGAGGACGTGGAGGCGCTGCGGTTCGCGATCGAGCTGCCGGCGCCGCTCGCGGACGCGGCGGATCTGCTGCGTCCACTGAAGGCGCGGCTGGAGCAGATCGCGCTCCTGGCGCCGGCGGTGGGGGTGCGGTTGACGGCGGTGCAGATCGTGCCGGCGCGGCGGGTGCAGCTCGATCTGTCGCGGGATCGGTGCGCGGATCCGGACAGCTTGCCGGCGCTGCTGGCGGAGCTGTCGGCGGAGATCGGGGCCGAGCGGGTGGGGGTGCTGGAGGTGGTGGACGCGCACCGGCCCGAGGCGCGTTCGCGGCTGGTGCCGGCGTCGCTGGAGGCCGCGGCCGCGGGGAAGGTGGTGGATCCGGAGGCGCCGGATGCGATGGCGCTGCCCGCGCCGGCGCGGATGCTGCCGCGGGCGATCCCGCTGGGGCAGGTGGGGCGCGGGGCGATCGTGGCGGTGGATCGGCAGATCTTCTCGGTGGAGGGGATGCGCTTCGTGATGCGGCTCGACGGGGTGGAGTGGTGGACGTCGACGCCGGTGTCGCGGGACTACTTCAAGGCGTGGTTCTCGGCGGCGTCGCCAGCGTCTGCGGGGGGCGGGGGGCGCTCGGGCGGGGTGGGGGAGGGGCGCCAGGGGGCGCTCGGTCCGGCGGGGGAGGCGTGGATTTATGTGGATCGGGCCTCGGGTGAGGCATTCTTGCAGGGATGGTGCGAGTGAGCGCGTCGTTCGCGGAGCTTCTGGGGCGCTCCAGTTTTTCGTTTCTCGAAGGGGCTTCGCACCCGGATGAGCTGTGCGAGCGGGCCGGTGAGATCGGGCTGGCCGCGCTGGCGCTGTGCGATCGGAACGGGCTCTACGGGAGCGCGCGGGCGCACAGCGCGGCGAAGAAGCTGGGGCAGCGGGTGATCGTGGGCTCGGAGCTGACGCTCGAGCCGACCTTGGCGCCGTCGTCGTCGGAGGTGCCGAAGGTGGCGGAGGGGGCGCGGGGGCGCGGTGCGGCCGGGCCAGTGCCGTCGGTGGCGTTGCTGGTGGAGGAGCACGCGGGGTACGCGAACCTGTGCCGGTTGCTGACGGCGGCGCACGCGGAGCACGAGAAGGGGGACGCGGGGATCGGGGTGGAGGCGGTGGCCGCGGCAGCGGCGGGATTGACGGCGGTGGTGCCGCTGGATCCGGCGGTGCCGATGGAGGCGTGGGAGGCGGTGCTGGGGCCGCTGCGCGAGGGGTTCGGGGAGCGGGTGCACGTGGCGACGTGGCGCCGGCTGGATGGGCGGGACCCGGCGCGGGCCGCGGCGGCGAGGGCGATGGCAGCGCGGTTCGGGGTGTCGGTGATCGCGTCGGCGCGGCCGCTGTACCACCACCCGTCGCGCAAGCCGGTGGCGGATGTGCTGGCGTGCATCCGGCGCGGGACGACGCTGGATCAAGCGGGCACGCTGCTGGCGGCAAATGCGGAGGCGGCGCTGCGGGCGCCCGGGCAGATGGCGGCGCTGTTCCGGGACGAACCGGGCTGGGTGGCGCGTACGGTGGAGGTGGCAGAGCGCTGTCGGTTCTCGCTGTCGGAGCTGCGCTACAGCTTTCCGAGCGACACGCTGTGCTTGCCAGGGGAGTCGGCGGACGAGGCGCTGCGGCGGCTGTCCCTGGAGGGGTGCAAGGAGCGGTATCCGGGGGAGACGCCGAGTTCCGTGCAGGCGCAGATCGAGAAGGAGCTGCTGCTGATCCAGAAGCTGGGGGTGGCGCCGTACTTCCTGAGCGTGCAGGAGATCGTGAAGATGGCGCGGGCGCGCGGGGTGCTCTGCCAGGGGCGCGGGAGCGCGGCGAACAGCGCGGTGTGCTTCGTGCTCGGGGTGACGGCGGTGGACCCGGCGCGGTCGAACCTGCTGTTCGAGCGCTTCCTGTCGGAGGAGCGGAACGAGCCGCCGGACATCGACGTGGACTTCGAGCACGAGCGTCGAGAAGAGGTGATCCAGGACATCTACGCGCGCTACGGGCGAGACCGGGCGGCGATGGTGTCGGAGGTGATCTGCTACCGGGGGAAGAGCGCGCTGCGGGAGGTGGGGAAGGCGTTCGGGCTGTCGCTGGATCAGCTGGACAGGTTGAGCGGGCTGTCGACGTACCACGAGATCGATGTGTCCGAGCAGCGGGTGGCCGAGGCGGGGCTGGATCCGCTGGACGCGCGGGTGCGGCAGACGGTGCTGATGGCGCAAGCGATCGAGGGGTTCCCGCGGCACCTGTCGATCCACGTGGGCGGGTTCGTGCTGTCGTCGGCGCCGTTGCACCACGTGGCGCCGATCGAGCCGGCGCGGATGGAGGGGCGCACGGTCATCCCGTGGGACAAGGACGATCTGGACGAGCTGGGCTTCTTCAAGATCGACGTGCTGGGGCTGGGGATGCTGACGGCGATCCGGAAGACGCTGGGGCTCCTGCACGGGCGGGGGATGGCGCCGCTGGGGGACGCGCTGGCAGGGCAGGGGAGCTTCGAGCCGATCCTGGCGCTGGCGCAGATCCCGCCGGAGGATCCGGAAGTGTACGAGGCGGTCTGCCACGCGGACACGGTGGGGGTGTTCCAGATCGAGAGCCGGGCGCAGATGGCGATGCTGCCGCGGCTGAAGCCGAAGACGTTCTACGATCTGGTGATCGAGGTGGCGATCGTGCGCCCGGGTCCGATCCAGGGCGGGATGGTGCATCCGTACCTGCGGCGGCGGACGGGGGAAGAGGCGCCGGTGTCACCGCACGCCTGTCTGGAGCCGATCCTGGCGCGGACGCTGGGGGTGCCGCTGTTCCAGGAGCAGGTGATGCAGATCGCGATGGTGGGAGCGGGCTACACGCCCGGCGAGGCGGATCAGCTGCGGCGCGACATGGCGGCGTGGAAGAAGCACGGGCGGCTGGCGCGGCACCGGGAGCGCTTGCTGCGAGGGTTCGTGGCGCAAGGGATCTCGGCGCGCTTCGGGGAGATGCTGTACCAGCAGATCCAGGGGTTCGGGGAGTACGGGTTCCCGGAGTCGCACGCGGCGAGCTTCGCGCTGCTGGTGTACGCGTCGGCGTGGCTGAAGGTGCATCATCCGGCGGCGTTCGTGTGTGCGATCCTGAACTCGCAGCCGATGGGGTTCTACACGCCGTCGGCGCTGGTGCAGGACGCGCAGCGGCACGGGGTGGAGGTGCGGTCGGTGTGCGTGCTGAAGAGCGACTGGGACTGCACGCTGGAGGAGGCTGCGGAGGCGGGGAAGCCGCAGGTGGACGGGGGAGAGCATGCGCTGGGGGGAGCGCAAGCGCAGCCGGCGATGCGGCTGGGGCTGCGGTTGATCAAGGGGCTGGGGGAGGCGGCTGGGCGGGCGGTGGTGGCCGCGCGCGAGGAGGCGCCGCTCGCGGGGCTCGAAGATCTGGTGCGGCGCGCGGGGCTGAAGAAGAACGAGATCGAGGCGCTGGCCGAGTCCGGGGCGCTGGAAGGGCTCTCGCCGTCACGGCGGGAGGCGCTGTGGCAGGCGCGGGCGCCGCGGCTGGGAGGGCTGTTCGAGGGGGTGCCGCTGGAGGCGGAGAAGCCGGTGGGGCTGCCGGCGCTGGCGCCGCTGGAGCAGCTCAGCCTGGACTACGGGCGGGTGGGGCTGTCGGTCGATGATCATCCGATGCGGCACCTGCGGGCGTCCTTGCGGCGGCGGCGGGTGCGGCGGGCCGAGGAGCTGCCGCAGCTACAGCACGGGGAGAGCGTGCGGCTGGCGGGGCTGGTGGTGGGGAGGCAGCGGCCGCCGACGGCGAGCGGGGTGACGTTCGTGACGCTGGAGGACGAGACGGGGACGGTGAACGTGATCGTGCAGAAGCAGCTCTTCGCGGACAGCTACCAGGTGGCGCGGCACGCGAAGATCATGCTGGTGGCCGGGCGGGTGGAGCGTCAGGGCGAGGTGATCCACGTGCTGGCGCGGGAGCTGGAGCGGCTGGATCTGCCGGGCGGGGGGAACGTGCCGGCGCGGTCGCGGGACTTCCACTGAGATGGCGCGCACGCTGAGGCGCGCCATCTTCGCCACCGACACGGGCAAGGCTCACGACGCGCCTTTGCCTTGGAGCCACCGGCTGCTCCCACGACGCGCCTTTGCATCCACGCTGGCAGGAAGTCAGCGAGGGTCATCCGTTCGGACCTCACGGTGACGTCGCGGAGAACGTTCGAGAGGTCGGCGTGGTTCGTTCACGCACCACGGTGACGACGCGCGCCGTCTGACACACGAGCCAGCGCGACGGTTCCTCCTCGGCATCGCGCTCGTGAGCCCTCGCTCGGTGGGCGATCGCGAGCCGTGGTTGTCGTGGGAGGGCGTTTTCCCGGCGTTTTCCCGCGGGAACCTCGGCCCTTCCCTCACGGGGCGCAGCGCCGGGGGTGAGGTCGCCCTCTTCGCTTGACGTGTACCGATTGGTACAGTACCGATCGGTACATATGTCGAACGCGGAGACGCTCCATCCCCTTCGTGATCGTGTCGCGCTCGTCACGGGCGCCACCCGCGGGCTCGGGCGGGCTGTGTGCCGGCGGCTCGGTGCGCTCGGTGCGGTGGTCGTCGCTGCCGGCCGACGGGGGGCAGACGCCGAGGCGCTGGTCGCCGAGCTGGTGCGCGATGGCGTCCAGGCGTACGCGCTCCCGCTCGATGTGACGCGCGAGAGCGATCGACGCGATGCGGTGGCGTTCATCGAGCGCACGTCCGGGCGGCTGGATGTGCTCATCAACAACGCCGCCGTGTGGCTCGAGAGCGACAACGCAGGCTCCGCCACGTCGAGGTCGCCGAGCGAGACGCCCCTCGGCGTGCTTCGAGAGACGTTCGAGACCAACTTCTTCGGTCCGTTCGCGCTCACGCAGGCGCTGCTACCGCTCCTGCGGCGCTCGCCGGCGGGCCGCATCGTGAACGTGTCGAGCATCCGCGGGTCGCTCACCCTGCAAGCCGACCCGTCTTCCCCCGTCTACCCGAACAAGACGCTGGCGTACGACACCTCGAAGACCGCGCTCAATGCGTTCTCTCTGCTGTTCGCGGAGGAGCTTCGACACACGCGCATCAAGGTGAATGCCGTGCATCCGGGCTGGGTGCGGACCGACATGGGGGGCCCGTCGGCAGACCTCGGCATCGAGGAGGGGGCGGATGCGATCGTCGTCCACGCGCTGCTCGATGACGACGGGCCCACGGGGGGGTTCTTTTTCCGCGAGCAACGTTTGCCGTGGTGACACGCCTCGACGATTGAAAGGAGCATTCGATGACCAAGGTACTTGCAGGCAAAGTGGTTCTCATCACCGGTGGTTCCCGTGGACTCGGCGCGGCCACAGCACTGGCCTTCGCCGGCGAGGGAGCGGATGTGGCCATCAGCTATGTCGCATCGGAGGAGAAGGCGGCGAAGGTCGCGCGTGACGTCAGCGCTCTGGGTGTCCGGGCGCGCGCGTTCCGCGCCGATCAGGGGGACCCGAGTCAGTCCGAGCCGCTCGTGCGCGCGGTCGTCGAGCACTTCGGTCACCTCGACATCCTCGTCAACAATGCCGCCGTCGCCGTTCAGGGGAAGCGGGTCGACGATCCCGATCTCGACGTCGCCGCTCTGGATCGTCAGTGGGCGATCAACGTGGCGGGAGTCATCGCCAACATTCGCGCGGCTGCGAAGGTGCTGCCGGAAGGGGGTCGGATCATCTCCGTGGGCTCGGGGCTCGGGACCCGCTCGCTGTTTCCGGGGGCGACCGACTACGCTGCGACGAAGGCGGCCGTGAACGGCTATACGCGCGGCGCTGCGCGTGATCTCGGCCCGCGCAACATCACCGTCAATGTGGTGCAGGCAGGCATCATGGACACCGACATGGCCGCCAGCGCGGCGCACAACCTGCCGCCGTCGGTCCTCGACATGCACCCGATCCGTCGTATCGCGACGGTCGAGGAGGTGGCCGCGGCCATCGTGTTCCTGGCAGGGCCGAACGCGGGCTACATCACGGGCTCCGTGCTCGATGTGAGCGGGGGCGTGCTGTCTTGAAGCGTGGTGTGCGCCCCCCGGTCTCGGCGTAGGGGCCGTCGCGCACCGCACATGTGCGGCGCACACGCCGCGCACACGGCCGCCCGCAGTGGGCGGTGTGGCCGTGCCGATGCACTTTTCCGCGCGGTGCCTCTGCACGAGGTGCATGCGGGGGGGGGCGAAGGAGAGGTGAGCCGCGTCGGCACCGGCATTGCTTGAGGGGGTGATCGTCGGCGGAGAGCACGCTCCGGATCCGGCGATGAAAGCCACTCCTGGTAGGCGAAACGACATGGCCGACGCACTCTCCCCCGGCTCCTGCACCCAGACCTCCCGTGACCTCTCCTTCGAGCAGGTGAACGGGAGCCGCTCCCTCTCTGCCCGGCGAGCGAGGAGAGAAGGCAGCTTCAGCGACAGCGCGCTGACGTACTACGTCGCCAGCAGGGATGGCGTGCTGATCCCCCTACCTGGCAGCTCCTACGTGCGCATGGCGCGGAACATTCACCTGGAAGACGGGGAAGACGGGGTCTCTCTCCTCGCCGAAGGCCAGAGGCCTGATGGGAGCTGGGAGCCCGGCGATTTCGAGTTTCAGGACCTCGTGCGCGAGGACATCGCCAACCACGATGGTCGACGGAAGTACGGTGGTTGAAGGGCGGCCGGGTGATGCGGCTCGTCCTTGTCTGTCGTGAAGAGGAGCAGGGTCGACCGGACTTCCGGGCTCCAGGAGAGCGAGGGCGCTGTCCGTCAGTCGTCGTCGCGCAGCGAGTCCACGTCGATGCCGTGCTTCCGCAGAAGGCGGTAGAGCGCATAGCGGCTCGACAGACCGAGCGCCTGAGCGGCCTTCACCAGGTTGCCGCCATGCGCAGCCACGGCGGCTCGGAGCTGGTCGCTGGTGAACGCGGTCGCGGCTGGTGGAGCCGCAGGTGCAGGAAGGGCCGCCTGTGCAGGAGGGGCTGCAGGTGCAGGAGGGATGGACGGTGTGGCCGGGGGTGGGGACGTCGTGTCACCTCGGTGTTTGGTCGTGCACGCCAAGCAGCCGCCGTCCGTGGGAGCATCGACGCGGCCCTGTTCCTCCGCCTCGGCGCTCGACGCGCTCGCCCTGCTCGCCGCGCTCGACCTGCTCGCCGCGCTCGACCTGCTCGACGCGCTCGCCGCCCGCTCGTCGACCTTCTCTTCGGCTGCCATGTCGTCGGGCAGGGTGACCCGCTCGCCTCGGCTCGCGGCCATCGCTCTCCACAGGAGTCCATCGAGTTCGCGCACGTGGGTCGTGTACGTACGCCCGAGCAGGTGCAGCACGAGATCGCTGCCGATCCGGACTTCGCCGGTCGGCTCGGCGAACCGCCCTACCAGCTCCGGGCTCCGTTCGAGGGCGCGTCGGAGCAGGTGGCGTACGAGGAGGGGGATGTCGTCACGTCGCTCGTCGATTCCCGGGATGCGCTGCCGGAGGGGCAAGCGCGCCAGGAGGTCGTGCTTGAGCGCCTCGGGGGTGCGGTTGGTCGCTGCGACCAGGCGCATCTGGGCCCGCCGTGCTCGGGCTTCGCCGAGGCGGTGGTACTCGCCGTCGCCGTCGAGCACGCGCAAGAGGTTGGCGTGCAGCGCGGCCGGCAGCTCGCCGATCTCGTCGAGGAAGAGCGTGCCGCCATCCGCGGCGCCGATGAGGCCCGGGCGCTCGGCCATGCCGGGGTTGGGGTAGTTTTTCGCGTTTCCGAACAGCTCTGCGTCGACCAGGCCGGCTGGCAAGGTCGCTGCGTTCCGGGCGACGAACGGTCCCTCGGCGCGGCTGGAGAGGAGGTGGAGCGTGCGCGCTGCCAGCTCCTTGCCGGCGCCGCTCGGACCCAGCACGAGCGCGTGCGCGCCTGCCTTCGCCTGGAACGCGAGCGCGTCACGCAGCCACCACGCGGTCGGGCTCTCGCCGAGCAGTCCGAAGGCGTCGGGCTCTCCGAAGCCCTTCACCGCCGCAGCCGGGAAGTCGCGCAGCGCAGGCAGCCGGTGGGGTCGCGTCGTGCAGCGCAGGAGGAGCTGCCCCTTCAGGAGCAGCGCGTCCCCGGGGCCGAGGACACAGTGGTCGACCTGCTTTCCCTGGAAGAGCAGGGGGCAGCGGCCCAGGCGCTCGATGTGCAGCTGCCCTCGTCGGGGCGTGATCCGGAGCTGCTCGCGCGACACGGCGGGGCTCGCGAGCGGGGGCATGCGCGTGGTCGTCCCCGGGTGCTGCTGGAGGAAGACGGCGCGGCCGGCGGTCGATCCGCCAGGAGGATCGCCGCGGCCGAGGAGCAGTGCGGCCCCTTCCATTTCGAACAGCGCCACCTCGCCCACGCGGTGAGGCTCGTCGCGCGACCAGGCGATGAGTAGCCCGAGGACGTCGAGCGTGCCGTCCTCGTCTGCCTGGTGCATCGAGGGAGCGGTATCGAGTGTGGAGGAAATCCCCATCACAGCTTTGCCCGCGTCTCGTTGGAGGAGTGCATCCGCGCAACGCTGCACGCTACCATCCGCGTCCTCCATGCGCGATGGCGACCCGAACGACGCCACGCTGGTCACGGAGCCCTCGCTCCTCCCTGCGGACGGCTCGGGATCAGGCGTCCCTGTGATTGGTTCCGGAGCGGACGTCGCCTCGGAGGGCGAGGGGAGGTTCGAGGTGACCATCCCGGCGCCATCGCGAGATGCCGCGGCCTTCGACATGGACGTGCCCGTCTCCACGGGGGGGGGCGCTCTGCCGGGTCGTTACGAGGATCTGGGCTTCATCGGCCGCGGATCCTTCGGGGAGGTGCGCCGCGTGCGCGACACGCTCCTCGAACGCCGCCTGGCCATCAAGCTCCTGCACGCCGAGCTCGGTGCGTTGCCAGCCATCCGGAAGCGCTTTTTCACCGAGGTGCAGATCACCGCGCAGCTCCAGCATCCCGGCATCGTGCCGGTCTACGATCATGGGGAGCTTGCCGATGGGCGCCTCTGGTACGCGATGAAGGAGGTGCGTGGCTGCACGCTCGGCAAGCTGATCGACGAGCTGCACCAGGCGTCGGGCCCGGAGGCCTACGGGGTCACCGCCTCGGGCTGGACGTTCCGCCGGCTCGTCGACGCGCTGGCGCGCATCGCCCAGGCCGTCGCGTATGCCCACGGTCGTGGTGTCGTTCACCGTGATCTCAAGGCGGAGAACCTCATGGTCGGCGAGTTCGGCGAGGTGCTCGTCATGGACTGGGGCCTCGCCCGGCGCATCGGGTCGGGGCGTGAGATCGAGGCGTTCGCACCGACGCGCGTGGGGGCCGATGATGATCGGAGCGCGCACACGCGTCATGGCGACGTGCTCGGGACGCCCGCGTACATGCCGCTGGAGCAGGCGAGGGGGGAGCGGGAGCGGCACGGGCCGCCCAGCGATGTTTACGCGCTCGGCGCCATCCTCTACCACCTGCTCGCCGGCCGCCCTCCCTATGTGGGGACCGCAGGAGACGTGCTGCAGGCCATCCTGGCGGGGCCGCCGGCGCCCGTGGAGAGCGCCGCGGCTGGGCACGCGCCAGTCCCCCTGGAGCTGTCGCGGGTGTGCGCGAGGGCCCTGGATCGGGAGATGGCGGCGCGTGGCACGGCGGAGGGGTTCGCCCAGGATCTCTTCGCGTGGCTCGATGGTGTGCAGCGGCGGGAGCGGGCGCTCGCCGTGCTGGGGGAGGCGCGGGCGCTCGGTCCCGAGATCGAGAAGCTCCACGGTGCGGCCGAAGCTGCACAGCACCAGGCACGGGTCCGTCTCGCCGAGGTGCGGCCCTTCGATCCCGTCGAGACCAAGCGTCCGGCGTGGCAGCTCGAAGACGAGGCTGCTGCGCGCGTCCGTGAAGCGGCCCTCGCCGAGACGCTGTGGCTCCAGCGCGTCCACGGCGCCCTCGCCATCGACGGCGAGCTCCCCGAGGCGCACGAGGTGCTCGCGGACCACTACCGCGAGGCCCTCACCCGGGCCGAGCGCGCGCACGCCGATGCGGATGCGGCACGCTTCGAGGCGATGTTGAAGGCGCACGATCGCGGGAGGCACGCCGCCTTCCTGCGGGGCGATGGCGCGCTGACGCTGTTGACCGATCCCCCTGGCGCCTCGGTCGCCCTGTTTCGCTACGCCTCGCAGGACCGCCGTCTCGCTCCGATCTTCGTGCGTGACCTCGGCGTCACTCCCCTCCGCGAGGTGCCCGTCGCCCGGGGGAGTTATCTCCTCGTCGTGCGGGCGCCCGGACGTGCCGAGGTGCGCTATCCCGTGCTCATCACCCGGGACAGCCACTGGGACGGTGTGCCGCCGGGCGCGGTGGAGCCTCTTCCGATCACGCTGCCCGACGAGGCGGCGCTCGCGCCGGACGACGTGTACGTGCCCGCGGGGTGGACGTGGACGGGAGGCGACTCCGGGGCGTCCGACAGCCTCCCAGGGCGACGTCTCTGGATCGACGCTTTCATCCTCCGTCGGCACCCCGTGACCACCGCCGAATACCTGGCGTTCATGAACGACCTGGTGGCCTGCGGCCGCGATGCCGAAGCCCGCGCCGTCTGTCCTCGTGCGCAGCTCGGCCTGGCAGAGACGTCGGACGCGCACCTGGCCTTCCAGCGCGACGAGCGTGGTCTGTTCTCGTTGCCTCCCGACCAGAAAGGCCTTTCCTGGCGTCCAGACTGGCCCGTGGTCCTCGTCGACTGGCATGCGGCGATGGCCTACGCGCGCTGGTTCGCGGGGGTGCGTGGTGGCCCCTGGCGTCTCCCCGACGAGCTGGAGCGGGAGAAGGCCGCCCGTGGCGTGGATGGGCGCGAGTTTCCCTGGGGGAGTCACGCCGACCCTACCTTCGCCGCCGTCGTCGATGCGAGTTCCCTGGAGCCTTCGCGGCAGAGCGTGCACGGGCATCCGGCGGACGAGAGCCCCTATGGCGTGCGCGGTCTCGCCGGGAACACGCGCGACTGGTGTCTCGGTACGTGGAGGTACGAGGGGCCCCGGACGGAGGGCGACCGCCTCTGCATCGACGCCGCGCAGCCGGACGACGACGATTTCCGGGCCATCAAGGGCGGCGCGTGGGCGAGCGCGATGGCCTACAGCCGGGCTGCGGCGCGCTTCGGTGCCCGTCCCGATGTGCGCCGCCCCGTGATTGGCATCCGTCTCGCGCGCAGCTACCGCTGATCCAGGCTCGCGTCACGACGTGCGTCGAGCCGGTCATGGGTTTGCTGTGAAAGGCGATCCTCGTTCCGGCCGCTCACGTGATACCCCCACACGCTGTTCCTGTCGGGGATGACCTGGGTGGTGAACGTGTAGGGGGACCTGCTGTTGCTGGAGAGTGCGTAGATCCCTGGAGGCGGAGGGCCCATCTCGTCTCCGAGGAGGCGCCAGTAGACCGTGAGGTTGTCGTCCTTCCAGGCCATGCCGATGCCTGCGTTGGCGGCGCTGCACTCGAGCCAGGTGACATCGCGGGGTTCCTCCGCACTCCAGGTGATCTTCGTCGCGTCCTCGAGCACGTAGCGCGCCGAGAGCGGGTCTTCGTTTCCCCAGTCGCCGCTGCTCACGGTCACGATGAGCTTCCGTCTGGCGAAGGTCGTGTCGTTGACGGCGCGGACGAAGGCCTCGTCGACGACCCAGTACTCCGCGCCGGCCTCGTACGGGCCGAAGGTCGTCAAGTGCGGGTTGTTCACCGCGAGGACCTGGGCCTTCAGGCGCCCGCCGCTCGTGGTGATCGTGAGATCGTAGAGCGCGTAGTCCTTCACGCTCGGATCGAGCTGCCCGAGGGGCGGCCGCTTGCTGGGTCCTGCTGGTGTCGCTGGGGACTTCACGGCGGTGTTTCGCTGGGCGCACGTCGACAGGTCCACGGTCTCGATCGGGTTTGCCATGATCATCCTCCAGGGCCGGACCTCGGCGTCGTGCGAGGCGGCCCTTCGTCCTGAGGCCCCTGGCAACATCGATACCGTCTACCCGGCATGGCAGCGAGCGCCATGAATCATGGGGAAGTGCGACTCCGTGGCCTCCCGCACCTCCCGTGCGTCCGCCCCCAGGACCCGGTACGCCGAGCCGCACATGTGCGCGCACCAGGATGACCACGCCGCTCCAGCGCCAGCATGGGCGCCGAGGCGAACGTGTTCTCGCGGTGAGCTGGCGTGCTTTTCGTTCCGCGCTTCAGGCGACGGCGGTGGAGGGGGTGTCGGCGCGGCGGACGGTCTCGTTGACGCGGACGCTGACCAGCTTGGAGACGCCGGCCTCCTGCATGGTGACGCCATAGAGGACGTCGACGGACTGCATGGTCCGCTTGATGTGGGTGATCAGGATGAACTGCGAGTGGCTGGTCATGCTCCTGATCGCCTCGTTGTAACGGGCGACGTTGGCTTCATCGAGGGGAGCGTCGACCTCATCGAGAATGCAGAACGGTGAGGGCTTGTGCTGGAAGATGGAGAAGATGAGGGAGACGGCGGTGAGGGCCTTCTCGCCGCCGCTCATCAGCTCGATGTTGCCGAGCTTCTTGCCAGGGGGCTGAGCGAGGATCTCGATGCCCGTCTCCAGCATGTCATCGGGGTTGGTGAGGCGCAGCTCGGCGGTGCCGCCGCGGAACATCTTGGGGAAGAGGACCTTGAAGCGGGCGTTGACGCTGTCGTAGGTGGCCTTGAAGAGGCGCTTCGACTCGCGGTTCATCTGGGCGATCGCCTTCTCCAGGTCGGCGATGGCGTTCTCCAGGTCGGCCTTCTGGCTGGCGTAGTAGGTGTGGCGCTCCTCGGCCTCGGCGTACTCGCGGACGGCTTCGAGGTTCACCGGGCCCATGCGATCGAGCAGCTCGGTGAGCTCGACGATGCGGGCGCGGTGGGAGGCCTCGACGGGGGGGCGCTTGTGGTAGTCGCCGACCACGGTGTGCAGCTCGAGGCCGCGGAAGCGCTCGCGCACGCCCTCGATGAGGTGGGTGTGCTCGATGGCGAGTCGTTCGAGGGCCAGCTCGTGCTTGCGGAGGCGCTCGGTGATCTCGGCGAGCTGCTGGCGTAGTCCGCGCAAGCCGGACTCGCGGCCGGCGAGGGCGTGGCGGCTCTCGTCGAGGGCGCGGCGGGCTTCGGTGAGGTTGGCCTGCGCGGTGTGGGCCTCGGCGGCGGCGCGGCGCAGGGCCTCGTGGGCGAGCATGATCGTCGCGGCGGCGCGGCCGGCGCCGACGGCGCCGTCGGTGCGCTCCTGATCGAGGCGGTCGATGCGGATGCGCAGCTCTTCGCAGGAGCGGGCCAGGCGTTCGACGGTGTTGCGGGCGGCGGTGGCGCGCTCGCGCACGCGGGCGAGGCGGACCTTGCGGTCGGTCACCACCGACTGCTGCGCGAGGACGCGCTCGCGCCACTCGGCGGCGACCTGCTCGGCGTGCTCCAGGCCGCCGTGGGCCTCTTCGAGGGTGGCGCGGCCGGCTTCGAGGCGCTCGCGGGCGGCCTCGTGCTCGCCGCTGGCGAGATCGAGGTGCTCGCGGAGGTCTTCCAGCTCCAGCTCGACGACGCCGCGGCGCTTGTGGGCGCCGGCGAGCTGCTCCTCGGCGCGCTTGAGGTCCTTCTCGGCGGCGAGGAGGCCGATCTCGCTCTGGTGGGCCTCGGTGCGGGCGCGCTCCAGGGCCGCGGTGGCGTCGGTGATGCGCTGGCGGAGGGTCTGCTGTGCTTCGAGGAGGGCGGTGACTTCGTCGCTGCGCTGGGCGATGAACTCGTGCAGCTCGCGCATCTCGCGCTTCTGCTCGATCATGCCGGCGGCGACCGCGTCTCCCTGGCCGCCGCTGACGGTGCCGTCGGACCCGAAGACAGTGCCGTCCAGCGAGACCAGCGGGCAGCGGAGGCCCTGGGCGGCGAGGCGCGCGCCGACCTCGGCGCTCTCCACCACGACGGCGTCACCGACGAGGGCGCGGATGAGGGCGTCGTCTTCGGGGGCGAAGCGCAGGCGCTCGACGAGGCGGCCGAGGACGCCTTCCCCTTCGGGGAGCGTGAAGTTCGGGTCGGGGATCCAGGTCGGGTTCGTGGCGATGACGCTGGCGCGGCCTTGCTTCTTCTGGGCCAGATCGCCGAGGAGGCTCATCGCGCGATCGAGATCGCTCACGACGACGCACTGGAGCTGATCGCCGAGCAAGGCGGCGAAGGCCGCGGTCAGCTCGGCGGGGGCCTCGACGCGGTCGGCGACGAGGCCGAGCAATGCCGGGTCCTTCGTCTTGAGGAGGTTCTTCACGCCGGCACCGACGCCTTCGAGCCGGGTGTGCAGCTCTTCGAGGGCGCGGAGGCGGTTTCTGCGCTGGTTCAGCTCGTTCTTGGCCTGCTCGACGGTGCGATCGGAGGTGACGGCCTGCTCGCGGAGCTGCTTCAGCTCGGTGTCGAGGCGCGCACGCTCGTCCGTCGCGTACTGCTTGTTGCCTGAGAGTTCGGCGACTTCGCGGGCCAGATCCGAGCGGCGCCGCTCGAAGTCCTCGCCCTCGAAGCTCAGGCGTCCCAGCTCGTCCTCGTGCTTGGCGCGGCGCTGGCTCATGTCGACCAGGCGGCGATCGAAGCCCGTGAGCGTGGCCTCGGCGGCGGCGACGGCCGCGGTGGCCTCGGCGGCGCGCTTGCGGAGCACGGCGAGTTCTTGCTCGGCGTTGCGCTCACCGTAGCGGACCTCTTCGAGGCGCTCGTGCTGTTCGAGGGCGAGTTCGTTCTCCTGGGCCTCTTCCTCGGCGACGGCACCGAGCTGGGCTTCGAGCTGCGCGCGCTCGGCGCTCAGTTCCTGGATGGAGCGCTCCAGGTCGGCCTGCTCGCGGGCGGCGACGGTGCGGCGCTCTTCGAGGTGGCGAAGCTTGTCCTTGGCGCGGGCGATCTCCGCCTCGTGGGTGCGCACCTCGTTGTCGGCCATGAAGGCCTCGTTCTGGGCGCGCTCGGCCCGCTCCTCGCAGGCGAGGGCTTCGAGGCGGCTGACCTCCAGCTCGGCCTCGCGGGTCCCCAGCGCCGTCTTGGCGACCTGTTCCTGCTCGGCGTGGTCCTTGCGGGCGAACTCCTCGCGCTGGTTGAGGACGGTGATCTCCAGGTACTTGTGCGAGGCCTCGTGGAGGATGAGGTCCTCCACCTCCTTGCGGTACGCGACATAGCGCTCCGCCTTGGCGGCCTGGCGCTTGAGGGAGGCGAGGCTGCGCTGGATCTCGGAGACGATGTCTCCGACGCGGAGCAGGTTCTGGCGGGTCTGCTCCATCTTCTGCTCGGCCTGGCGTTTGCGTGCCTTGTACTTGGTGATGCCGGCGGCCTCCTCGATGAGCATGCGCCGGTCCTCGGGGCGGGCCGAGACGATGAGGCCGATCTTGCCCTGCTCGATGATGGAGTAGGCCTTGGTCCCGACGCCGGTCCCCAGGAACAGGTCGGTGACGTCCTTGAGGCGGACCTGGGTGCGGTTGATCAGGTACTCGCTGGTGCCGTCGCGGTAGAGGCGCCGGGTGACGGCGATCTCGGCGTAATCCTTGTACTCGAGCGGGAGCTGCGCCGCGGACTCGGGGTCGCTGTTCTCGAAGGTCAGCGTCACTTCGGCCATGCCGTGCATCGGGCGGGTCTCGGACCCGTTGAAGATGACGTCCGACATGGACTTGCCGCGGAGGTGCTTGGCGCTCTGCTCGCCGATGCACCAGCGGATGGCGTCGACGATGTTGGACTTGCCGCAGCCGTTCGGTCCGACGATGCCGATCACGTCGCTGTCGAAGTGGATGAGGGTCCGGTCGACGAACGACTTGAAGCCAGAGATTTCGAGCTTGCGGATGCGCATGAGAGAATCAGGGCGGTCGGTCAGTCCCCGCGGGGTGATATAGCGTCACCGCACGTCACGTACTGCCACCAGGGACGCGGTCTAAGGTCAACCTCCTGCGGCGGCAAGATCATGGATCGCACCCCCGATGCTCTGGCCGCCCTTTTCGATCCGGGCTGAACCATGGGCGTGAGGACTGAACGCGCGACGAGGTTTCACCAGGTCGGAAGGCGTGCTGGCGACGTGAGCGGAGTCGCCGTTGGTGCTCGTTCGAACGTTCTTTCGATGGCCCTGGCACCCTGCTGGGGCGGCACTCACCTTGACAGGTGGCTAGGCGAGCCGTACCCGTCGCTTGTTCCAGGAGTACAACCCCGATGCCCACCTACGAGTACGCCTGTTCGTCGTGTACCCACGAATGGGAGGCGGAGCAGTCCATCAAGGACGATCCGCTCAAAGACTGTCCACGTTGCAACAATGCGACCGCCAAGCGTCAGATTTCCCGGGGGACCGGGTTCATCCTGAAGGGGAGCGGCTGGTACGCCGACCTCTACTCGGGTGGCTCGAACGCGCGCCCCGACAAGGGCAGCGATGGCGCGAGCAAGTCTGAGGGGAGCAGCTCGGGCGAGTCGGCGGCGAGCACGCCGACTGCGGGCAGCAGCTCGAGCAGCGAGAGCTCGGCCTCCTCCAGCACCAGCACCGCTGCACCGAGCACATCGACCTCGTCCTCCTCGACGAGCACGGCTTCCTGAAGCGCGCGGCCTCCCGAGGGGGGAACGGTTCGGTCTGAATCCAGGCCTCCGGGGGCACGGTGGCGCGCCCGGAGGTTCTCGGGCCGAGCGGCTCGGGCGTGCTCGGCCACCCGCTCAAGCTCGCCTGGTGCTAGGGTGAGCAGGGATGGACGAGAGGAAGCGACTCGAAGAGCTCCGTGCGCAGATAGCGGAGATCGATCAAGAGATCGTGCGCGCGATCGAGCGCAGGGCGCGCATCGCGCAGGAGCTGACCAAGCTGCGGCCCGGGACGTCGCGGTACGCGCCCCTCGCCGAGGCGAGCGACCTCCAGAAGCTGGAGGCGGCGGCGGCCTCCAGGATTCCGGTGGCCGCCATTCGCCCGATCTTCACGGCGATCGACGCCGCCTGTCGGGTCTCGGAGATCACACCGCGGGTGGTGTTCCTCGGCGCCGAGGGCGATTTCGGGTGGCTCGCCGCGCGAGATCACTTCGGTCACGGGGCGGAGTTCGTACGGGTGGAGGCGACCTCCGCCGCGCTCGACGAGGTGGTGCGCTCGCGCGCGGACTTCGCGGTGGTCCCCTACGAGTCGTTCACCGAGGGGCCCATCTTCCCCACGCTCCAGGCCATCGGCGGAGCCGATCTGAAGGTGGTCGCCGAGCGGGAACTCCTGCAAGCGCTGGTGTTGGTGAGCCGCGTCGGTAACCCGACCGAGGTGCAGAAGGTGTACAGCTCACCCCAGGATCACGTCGCGTGCGTGGGCTACCTGGAGCAGCATCACCCGAAGGCGCTGGTGATCGACGTGCGCTCGCCCCAGATGGCCTGGGAGCTTGCCACGGAGGACCCGACGGCCGCGGCGATCGTGCCCCGGGGGTTCGCCGGGCCGCGCGAGCTGAAGGTGGTGCGAGAGAACATCGGCGACGAGGGCGAGGTGCGCCTGCGCTACGCGGTCGTCTCCCGGTTGCCCGCGCCGCGCTCGGGGCACGACACGACGGCGCTGCTGTTCAGCGTGCGGGATCGTCCGGGAGCGCTGCACGACATCCTGCACCACTTCAAGGAGCGGAGCTGCAACCTGCGGCGGATCCACTCCCGTCCCATCCCCGGAGAGGGGTGGGAATACGTGTTCTACGTCGAGGTGAGCGGTCACTCGACGGACAGGGCGCTGGTCGCCGCGCTGGAGGGGGTGAAGCGGGAGACCAAGATGCTCAAGATCATCGGGTCGTTCCCGCTGGAGCGGATCGATCCTTCTCCTTCGGCCGAGCGACTCTGAAGACATGCGGATGAACAGCTGGGTGGTGAAGCGCCTCTACGCGGGCGCGCTGCGGTTGTCCCTCGGCGCGGGGGTGCTCGCGGTAGGGACCGGGCTCCTGGGGTGTGGTTCGGCCAAGGACAGCCTGATCCTCGTCGGAGGCGAGCCGATCGACGCGGCGGCCATCGACAAGGATCCGTTGTCGGTCCTGCCGAGCGGCGTGCTGATGCTGGCCTACCTCGACGCAGCGACGCTGTTCAAGTCGAGCCTGGGGGGCGAGGTCGACACCCTGGTCGGCCAGCTCGTGCCCATCGGTCGTGAGTCGAACTTCGTGGCTTCGCGTGACGTGACCCGGATCTACGGCGGGGTGTACGCGATGCAGGGGGCGGACTTCTGCGCGGTGGTTCAGGGGAACTTCGACGCCGAGGCCATCCGGCGCGCGGCCGATGCGCGGGCGACGACGATGCTCGGCGTGCCGCTGGTGAAATCGCGTTACGCGGGCAACGACATGTACACGGCGGGGAACATCGGGTTCGTGCCGCTGACGCCGCGCACGGCGCTGGCGGGGAACGAGACGGGGATGCGCCGCGCCCTCGATCGGATCCAGCGCGGCAAGCTGTCGCGGAGCATGCCGCCTTGGATGGTGCAGCTGACCGAGACGCAGGGCGCGGCGTTCGCGCTCGCGGGGGATCTCTCGGGCCAGGCCGCGGTGGCGAGCGCGGCGCAGCAGGTGCCGTTCCTCGCGGGGCTGAAATACGTGCGGGTGCTGGGGAATTTTCTGTCGCCGGGTGTCAATTACGCGGGGACGCTGACGTACGGCGATCCGCAGACGGCGGCGAGCGGGGCGCAGGCGCTGCGGAACGTGGAGCAGATCGCCCGGGTGGCGTCGCTGCTCACGTCATGGGGGCTCGGGTCCGCGCCGCAGATGCAGGTGGCTCAGCATCAGAGCGAGGTGGCGTTCACGCTGCCGCTGAACGACACCATGGCGCGGATGCTGCTCCGGCAGGGGGCGGAGGTGCTGAAGAACGTGGCCGTGCAGCGCTGAGCGCCATCGCCGGGCTTCAGCGAGGTCGGCCGCCGGTGGGGGGGCGCGCGGTGAGGGGATCGTCGGGCCAGGCGTGCCGCGGGTACTTGCGGCGCAGCTCCTTGGCGACGGCCGGGTAGTGGCGTGCCCAGAAGCCGCGCAGGTCGGTGGTGACCTGGACCGGGCGCTGGTTGGGGGCGCAGAGGTGCAGAACGACGGGGACGCGGCCTCGCGCGACCACCGGGCCATCGGCCATGCCGAAGAAGTCTTGCAGCCTGGAGGCGAGGGACGGGGGCGCGCCAGGGGGATACTCGAGCTTCGCGCGGCGCCCACCCGGCAAGGTGATGGTCTCGGGAGCGACCTCCTCGAGGAGCCGCCGGGTGGCGGGGTCGAGCGTAGCGCGCACCGCGGTGGCGAAGTCGGCTTCACGCAGCTCGGCGAAGCTGCGTCGCCCCACGCAGAGATCCTCCAGGGTGGCATCGAGCTCGGTGTCGCCGAGGGCGGGGAGGGCCAGCTCCGGGCAGCTCGACCGGGCGAAGGCGACGCGCGCGAGCCAGCGGTCGAGATCGTCGCCCTTGGTGAAGGTGCGCCAGCCGCGGAGCTTGGCCCGGGTGGCGAGCGCGCTCTCGGCGGTGGCCGCGAGCGGGGTGCCGTCGGCGGCGGCCATGCGGCTCTCCTCCAGTACGAGGCCGTCGTAGGAGAGGCGTCGCAGCACCTCGACGCGCTCGGCGCTTTCGACCCAGACCGCCTCGGCGGTGTCGACGATGGCGTCGGTGAAGAGGTCGAGGAGCCAGTCGGCCTGGATGGCGCTGGCGGAGCGCACGACGGCGCGCGCGCGGCCGCCTTCGCTGCGCTCTTCGACGTCGACGGCGACGACGAGTTCGACGCCGTCGACCACGCTGCTCTCGGCGAGCACGGCGGTGCCGCCAGCGGCGAGCACCACCTCGCGACCGGCGCGGCCGGTGGCGTTCTGGGGACGGCGCAGGCGGCCCACGCGATCGGGGAAGCCGGCAAGGATGGCGATGAGGAGGGCCTCTTCGTGCGCCTCGGGAGAGCCGGGGGCGGCTGCGCGTCGGTCGGCCATGCGGGCGAGCTGCTTGCGGGTGCGGTCGACGGCCGTGGCGCGGAGGGGGTCGACACCCATCCAGCGGAGGCGATCGTGATCGAAGCGGGCTGCAGCGGCTTCGTCGAGGCGGTCGAGGGCGGCGATGAGATCCGAGCTGCCGCGAGCGTCGGTGCGGCGACCGGACGACGTCTGGATCTCGCGCTCCCCGGCGAGCGCTGCGAGGGCGCAGCCGTCGGCCGCGACACCGCGGCGCTCGGCTTCGAGGATCATCCGCGAGAGGCGGGGATGGGTCGGGAAGTGGAGCATGCGCCGGCCAGTGGCGGTGACCTGGAGGCGGCGCTGGCTCGCGGGATCGGAGGAAGCAGCCGCTGGGGTCCGCACCAGCGCGCCGAGCCGGACGAGGAGGTCCTCGGCCGCGATGACCGCTGCGGGAGGTGGCGCCTCCAGCCAGCCGAAGCGGGAGAGATCGTCGACGCCTGCGGCGTGGAGATCGAGGACCGCCTCGGCGAGATCGGCGCGCCGCACCTCGGGCGCGTCGTGATCCGGTCGCCCAGCGAAGTCGGTGCGGGTGTAGAGGCGCAAGCAGCGCCCGGGGCGGGTGCGACCGGCGCGCCCGGCCCGCTGGGTGGCCGAGGCCTTGGAGACGGGCGCGAGGCGCAGCGTGGGCAGGCCGGACCAGGGCGAGTGGGCCGCCACGCGGGCCAGCCCGCTGTCGATGACGGCGGTGACACCGTCGATGGTGACGGAGGTCTCCGCGACGTTGGTCGAGAAGATGATCTTGCGCCGATCGGCAGGACGGACGGCGCGGTCTTGCTCGGCCGGGCCGAGCGTGCCGTGCAAAGGGACCAGAAGCAGATCGGCGCTGCGAGCGAGGTTGCCGCAAGCCTCCATCGCTCGCCGGATCTCGGCGGCTCCTGGCAGAAAGACGAGCACGTCACCCTCGAGCCCGTCCTGGAGGAGCTGCCGGACTGCCGAGGCGATCTGGCTTTCCAGAGGGCGCTCGTCGGGGCGAGGCAGGTGTTCGATGGTCACCTCGAACATGCGCCCCTCGGCGCGCAGGATGGGCACGGGCGCGCTGCCCCCCAGGAACGCAGCGATGGGTCCCGCATCGAGCGTAGCCGACATCACGACCACCTTGAGATCGGGACGGGCCCCTCCGAGGAGGCGCTGGAGCAGCGCGAGGGCCACGTCACCGGCGAGGTGGCGCTCGTGAAACTCGTCCAGCAGAACGGCGCTGACGCCCCGCAACGTCGGATCGGCGAGCAAGCGCCGGGTCAGCACGCCCTCGGTGATGAAGCGGATCCGGGTCTCCGGGCCCGCCGCTTCCTCGAAACGCATGGTGTACCCCACACGCCGGCCGACCTCTTCGCCCAGCTCTTCGGCCACGCGGCGCGCGGAGAGCCGGGCCGCGATCCGTCGAGGCTCCAGCACCAGGATCTCGCCCTGGGCTGCGAACCCCTCGTCGAGCAGTGCGCGGGGGACGCGGGTGGTCTTGCCCGCGCCAGGAGGCGCTTCGAGGACCACGGCGCTCGAGGCCCGGAGGCGTGAGCAGAGTTCTGGCAAGAGCGGATCGATGGGGAGCGCGAGCATGGAGAAGCCGTGGCTGGGGGACGAAGGGGGCGCAGCGTAGCAAGCTTTGACGGACACCGACCTGTGCTAGGCGTGGGGGCATCAGGGTCGCGTCGACCCGGCGTCATCTCCTCCACCGCAAGCAGGGCTCGTGAGCACAGCGACCGACCTCACCCAGCAATCCGCTACCCGCCTCGTCGAACTCCTCGAGGAGGGGACCATCAGCGCCGAAGAGGCAGCCCGTGCGCACCTCGATCGCATCGAAGCGCTCGACCCGAAGCTGCACGCTTTCACGCAGGTGTTCCGGAGCGAAGCCCTCGCGGCCGCACGACGCTCCGACGAGGAGCGCCGTCGGGGTGAGGTGCGGAGTCGCCTCCACGGCCTGCCCGTGACCATCAAGGAATCGCTCGACATGGAGGGCCAGGCGCCCACGCTGGGCGTCCACGCCCGCAAGACGCTGCGGGCTGCAACGGACGCGGGGATCGTCCAGCTCCTCCGCCGTGCGGGGGCGGTGGTCCTCGGTCGCACCAACGTGTCCCAGCTCCTCCTGTTCCATGAGAGCAGGAACCCTCTCTTCGGTCAGACGGCCAACCCCTTCAGCCTCGACCACACCCCGGGGGGCTCCTCGGGAGGCGAAGCCGCGGCCATCGCCGCCGGACTCTCTCCCCTCGGCGTCGGGACGGACATCGGCGGCAGCATCCGCGTCCCCGCACATTTCGCCGGGATCGCGGGCCTCAAGCCCACCCTCGATCGCTGGACCAACAAGGGCAGCAACGGCGCCCTCCTCGGTCAGGAGGTCATTCGCTCCCAGCTCGGCCCGATGGCTCGCACCGCGCGCGATCTGGCGCTGGCGATGACGACGCTGGATCCGCTGGCCATGGCCGCGATGGATCCCCGGGTCCCTCCGCTCCCGGTCTCCGACCCAGGGTCGGTGGATGTCGCCGGATTGCGCGTCGGCTTCTACGTCGATGATGGGGTCTTCCCTGCCTCCAAGGCGGTGGCCCGCGCCGTGACGAAGGCTGCGTCTGCCCTTCACGCGCGAGGAGCGACCATCCTCCCGTTCACACCGCCCGGCATGCCAGACGCCATCTTCGGGTACTTCTCGGCGCTCTCGGCCGATGGCGGAGCTGCGGCCGCCACGCTGCTGCGGGGGTCAGAGGTCGACCGCTCCCTCCAGTCCATTCGTGCGCTGGCGATGCTCCCGCCGCTCGCCCGGGTCGCAGCCGCTCGGGTCGCTGGTCTGGCCGGCGAGCATCGACTGGAGCGCTTCCTGACCGCGGTGGGGGCCCGGTCGACCGCAGAACTCTGGGGGCTGACCCACGCTATGCGGCAGAGTCGTGATGCAATTCACGCTGCAATGCGGGCGGAGCGCCTCGACGTGGTGCTATGCCCGCCCCACGCGACCCCCGCGCTGCCGCACGGAGCATCTCGTGATTTCGCGCTGGCGGGCAGCTACTCGATGCTGTGGAACATCTGCCAGTTCCCGGCCGGAGTCGTCCCCGTCAGCCGGGTGCAGGCGGAGGAGGCGCGGCGTGACGATCCGAGAGACCGGCTCGAGCGCCGCGCCCTCGAGGTGGACCGAAAGAGCGCCGGGCTGCCGGTGGGTGTCCAGGTCGTGAGCTTTCCTTATCAAGAGCATGTCGTCCTGGCCGCAATGATTGCCATCGAGGAGGCGCTCTCGGGAGAGCCTGATTACCCGGTGACTCCGGCCACGTCGTAGCGCTGCGTGCAGACCATAATGGTGCCGTTCTCGGCGCTTGCAGTCGTTGGTGAGGACACGAATGTTCTGTTCCGGCGCAGAGAACGCGAAAATGCTGCGCTCTCTGCTATGCACGAGAACAGGGGTATCGTGCTTGACCCGCCCGTGGAGACACGGTCTCCTTTGATTATCGGTATCGAGGCGACGAGCTGAGCCAGGCCGTCGGTGATTTCGCAATGATTGCTGGCGAACGTCGCCACGGCTCCCGTGGCGGGTGACTGAACACCGATCGGAGCATTTCGATATGCCAGGGGCTTACGGTGCGACGGTCGTCGAGATCCTGATGGATTGTCTCGAGGCCGAAGGGGTCGAATACGTTTTCGGTGTACCAGGTGCGTCGCTCACCCCCATTTACGAGGCGCTGCTGGAGCGCCCGGGCATCAAGCAGGTCCTCGCGAAGCACGAAGAGGGGGCCGCGCTCATGGCGATGGGGTACGCCAGGGCCTCGGGCAAGATCGGGGTCTGTTGCGCGACGACAGGGCCGGGAGCGACCAATGCCCTGACGGGAATTGCGTCCGCTCATGCGGACTCGGTCCCCGTGCTCCTCGTGACCGGGCAAGCGGCGACCCAGTTCTTCGGCAAGGGGGCCTTCCAGGAGAGCTCACCTCAAGGGATCGACATCGTCCGGCTCTTCGAGCCCGTCACCAAGCTCTCGGTGATGCTCCCGAACTCGGAGCGGTTCCCGGCGCTTCTGAACGAGGCCTTGCGCACCATGCGTGCTGGTCGTCCAGGGCCGGTACACATCAACATCCCTGCCGATTTCCTGAAAGAGTTCGTGGCCGCAACGCGGATCCTCCCCACGCAGCTGCGCCCCAGGAGCCGACCGGCGGATCGCGCGGCGGCGGCCGAGGCCGTGAAAGCCCTCTCCGAGGCCGAGCGGCCAGCCATCCTGGCCGGGCACGGCGCGAGCATTGCCAACGCCTCGGAGCAGCTCCTGCTGCTCGCCGAGCGGCTGCGCATTCCGGTCGCCACCACCCCGAAGGCCAAGGGCGTGTTTCCGGAGAATCACCCCCTCTCCCTGGGCGTCTTCGGCTTCGCTGGGCACGCGCACGCGGAGAAATACCTGCTGCAGACGAACGTCGACGTCCTGCTGGTCGTCGGGACGAGCATGGGCGAGTGGTCGACGAACGCCTGGAGCAGCCGGCTCCAGCCCACGCGCGCGCTCATCCAGGTGGACATCGAGCCGGCCATCATCGGGCGCAACTTCCATGTCGAGGTCCCTGTGGTCGGCGACGCCACGGAGGTACTCACCCTGATGAATGAGGGCATCGAGGTCCTCTCCCAGCGCCGTGGAGAGCGGCGGATGAGCACCGAGGCGGTGGAGTCGATGCGGGAGACGACGCCGCGCTTCTTGAACGAGCCACAGGGAGACGACGAGTCGACGCCAGTGAAACCGCAGTACCTGATCCAGGATCTGCAGCAGCTCATGCCGGACGACGCGCTGTTCTTCGTCGACATCGGCAACGCGATGAGCTGGGCCGGGCACTATTACCAGTGCCGCCGGCCGGGGACCTACTTCGTCGCCCTGGGGCTGGCGTCGATGGGGACGGGCCTCGTCGGCGCGATCGGCGGCAAGCTCGCCGCTCCCGACAAGACGGTGGTGGCGCTCGTCGGTGACTCGGCGTTCGCGATGAACGGGATGGAGGTTCACACCGCCGTGGAGCACGGGGCGCCCGTGATCTGGATCGTTCTCAACGACGGCGGGCACGCGATGATCATGCACGGCGAGAGCCTGCTGCTCGGCAGACACCTCGACGCTTGCAGGTTCCGCACCCCACTGAACATCGCGGCGCTCGGCACGGCGCTGGGCGCGCGGAGCTTCCGCGTGGAGACGCGCAAGGCCTTCCGAGCTGCCTTCGAGGAGGCCCAGGCATCCCAGGCCCCCTGCGTCATCGACGTGCTGGTCGACCCGCGCGAGGTGCCGCAGACCTTGTCGCGCCGCGTCAGAACGCTCGCGGCCTCCTTCGACCACGTGCCGCTGTCGATGCGCTCCCGTCGATGAACGGAGAGGGCTCGTCTCCACGTCGCTTCGGGTCTTGCGCCGGTCGCCTCGGGCAGAGCGTGACGGCGCTGGCCAGCAGGGCTCAGGCGAGCCTGAGGGTGCTCGACGGCGGGGGGAGGGGCCCCAGGGCGACATCGCCCCAGCGCACCAGGGTCGCCCCTGCCGTGGAGACCGAACCCACGCCATAGAGCAGCACCAGGTCCCCCGCCGCGATCTTCTTCTCGTGGGCGGCGTGGAACAGGTTGGCCATCATCAGCGCCGCGCCGATGTTCCCGTACCTGGGGTAGACGCTGATCGTGCGCTCCGAAGAGATCCCCAGCACCCTCGCGCAGAAGCTGGCGAACCAGGCCGTGGGCGTGTTGAAGACGAAGAAATCGATGTCCTCCAACGCGACTCCCGTCGCCGCGGTCACCCCCGCCACCGAGGCCTCGAGCTGCGAGGCCGCGTCGTCCCGCATCCGTCGTGCGGCCTCCTCGTCACCGGACCACATGCGAAACACGGCCCTCCCGTCTTCGTCGAGCTTCACGCCAGTGCCGAACGCGCCGCAGGTGCTCTGGGTGTTCACGAGCTTCGTCCCGAGCACCCCGTAGGGCTCCGGCACCTCACCGAGCACCAGGGCCCCGGCGCCATCCCCCATGAACCAGGAGAGGGAGTCCGAGAGCTCGAGCATCCGGGAATACGAGCAAGAGGAAACGAGGAGAACGTTTCGATAGGCCCCCGCCTGGATCAGCGCCGACGCGCTCTGGAGCCCCACGATGGCACCCGTGCAGGTCGACTCGAGGTTCCAGGCTGGCGCCGCTGCGCCGAGCTCACGCGCCAGAAAAACGGCGTTGCCAGGGAAGAGCCTGTCGGGAACGAACGACGCAACGATGATGGCGTCCAGGTCCCCCGGAGAGAGCTGCGCTGCAGCGAGCGCCCCCCGCGCCGCCTGGAGTTCGAGCGACAGCGGCGTCTCCTCCGGCCCGAGCACGCGGCATTCGACCGTGCCGCGGAAGGGGGTCGAGAGATACGGCTGCATTTCGATCTGGAATGGATCGGTCGACGGAGCCGAGCCTCCCGCGAAGAGGCGCCCGAGGCTCTTGCTCTCGGCCTCGGCCACCGCCTGCGCGTGGTGCTTTCTCCAGTAGTCGGGCGTGCGGAGCGTGGAGGGAGAGCAGATGGCGAGGGACTTCAGACCAGCGTGATGGGCCATGCTCTCCTTGTCTGGCGAGGGACGCCCGCGCGTCGTCTCACCTGAGCTGCAATTTGGTGGGAGAGCATTTCAACCTGAAGCCCAGCTCGACATGAAGATCTTCAATCGCCTTGTTGAGCTTGAAGACCTCTTCACGGCTGAGCTTCAGGTAATCGTACGCCTCCGACAGCTTGTCCGGCGGGAATGATTTCACCAGCGGATTGAACCAGTTGAGCGCGGTGACGACACCCCGGACGAGGGTGTTGTGGGAGACCACCACGGCGAGTCCAGGGCGCCCGCGCAGGATGTCGTTGACGTCCTTGCGCTGCCTCGAATTGGGAGCGCCTCCGTCCGTGAACGCGATGCTGCGCGCTTTGGTGATATCTTTTATCGATCGCATGAGATCGATGTACTTGGCCCATTCGTCGTCGCTGGGGGGCGCCTCCGAATGAAGCAGGACCAGGGTATTGCCCACGAGCGTGGACACCATGGTTTTCACGGAGACATTCTCCCGGAAGAGAATGAATGGATCCGGGGCGAGGTGCTCTGACAAATCGCTGCTCGTGAACCCGGAGCGGCATCGTTGATGTGTGATCGTATGACGCAGAGCACGCCCGGACAGGTTATCAGAGGACCGTCTGGAGCGGCAAGGCCCTCCCCCGGGGCACGACGCCGTGCATCACGTGTTCTTCATGCTCCTCGGACCCACACGATCCATCGCTGGACCCACACAGCACCACCTCGTCCATCGCCCGACGAGCACCTTCAGAGCGAGGCCGTCTCGAGCCAGTGCGGGTTCTTCGTCGTCCCGTCGAAATCCTCCGTCGTCTTGAATTTCTCGTATTCGCCAGCCTTGCCGGCTGGGGCTGTGCGCGCGAGCAGCGCATCGACGGACCGAGAAGAGAGCGGCTGGAAGTCGTACGCGGCTGCCAGCGCCTGATCCAGCACACCCACGCTGTCGCATCCGGTAATCACCACCGAGGTGGGCAGATTCATCGCATAGTGCAGGCATTCGGTCGCAGAAGCCGTCTTGCTCTTCAAGATCGCGCCCGAGCCGAGCGGTTTCATTCCGAGCACGCCGATGTCGTGCTCGACGAGCACTGGCAGTACGTGTCGCTCGAAGCTCTTGTAATGCGGATCCATGACGTTGAGGGGCATCTGCACGCTGTCGAAGGTGAAGCCGTTGTCGAAGCCAGCCTTCAGCATGGCGAGGTGGATCGCTGGGTCCTTGTGTCCGGTGAAGCCGATGTAGCGGATCTTGCCGGCCTTCTGGGCTGCGAGCAGCGCCTCCATGGTGCCTCCGGGCGCGAAGCAGCGCGCGGGGTCTTCCATCCGGATGATCTCGTGGATCTGCACCAGATCGATGACATCGGTCGCCAGGCGTTTCAGCGACTGCTCGAGCTGCTTCGTCGTCGATTCGCTGGTGCGGCCGTCGATCTTGGTCATCAAGAAGACCTTCTGGCGGTAGCCATCGGCGAGCGCCTTTCCCATCAAGATCTCGCTGCGTCCCTCGTTGTAGTCCCAGCAATTGTCCATGAACGTGACGCCGTGATCGATCGCATGGCGGACGATGCGCAGGCTGTCTTGCTCTTCCTTGGGCATCGCGATGTGGAACCCGCCGAGCCCCACGAGGCTCACGGTCTGGCCTGTGCGCCCGAGCTTCCTCGTCGGCATGATCCCACCCGGGGGAAGGCGGATGTCACCTTGCTCGGGCGCGCCCGGCAAGGGTCCCCTGGGGGCGCCCCCGGAGCACGCTGTGAGCGCCATGCCGGCGCCCATGGTCTGCAGGAAGACCCGTCGTGACGTGTGCTGGTGCATGGCCTCTCCTGGGCTCTCCCCGGAAGCAGCAAGTGCGCCGCGCACTGGGGCCGTAGAGGCGCCGAGCGTGGGCGCGAACTTCACGGCCCGGGCGTCGATGGGGTGGCTCGCAGCGCGAATGCAGAGCCCGTCGCGGAACCGTGGACGAGCACACGAACACAAAAATTCTTCCGCAGGAGGGGCAAGATCGGCGGCGTGATCCTCTCCCCACGAGATGAGGCGCGCAGGTTGTGGCGTTGCATGCGCTGTGTCTCGTGTAGACTCGCCGGCCTCGCGGAGGCGTCGCCTCCCTCGCAGGAAAGGCCAGCACGTCATGGTGATGAGCTCATTCGTGAGTTCGGCAGGCGCGATCGCCTCGGATCTTCAGAAGCCCAACTTCGAGCTGCGGGTCGACTCGGGTGACATCCTCGACGTGCGCGAATTCCAGGTGCAGGAGCGCTTCTCTTCGCTGTTCGAGGTTCAGCTCCGGGTGGTCTCCCCGAACCCTGATATCGACTTCGACGCGGTGCTTGGAAAGCCCGCGCTGTTTCGCATCCAGCGCAATCGGCTGGTCGGGACGCTGGAGCGGCTGTGGCGTGGTATTTGCTGCCGTATCCAGCAGGTCGGCGTCGAAGACGAGGGGCTCAGCACCTACGAGCTGACCATCGTGCCGACCCTCTGGTTCCTGACCCAGCGCAGGAACCACCGGATCTTCCAGCAGCTCTCGGATCTCGAGATCGTGCTGAAGCTCCTCGCCGAGTGGGACATCACCCCCGTGATGTCCGTCGATCAGGGGGCCTACAAGAAGCGGAAGTACCGGGTGCAGTACGGCGAGAGCGATTATTCCTTCGTCTGCCGGCTCCTCGAGGATGCGGGCATCTCGTTCTACTTCGACCAGGTCGACGACGAGACCAAGCTCGTGCTGAACGACGCGCCTCAAGACAACCCGCCGCGTGGCTCGCTGCCGTTCATCGAGCGGCCCATGGTCGACAAGGACGAGGAGTTCGCGACCGAGGTGCGGGTCCAGCAGCGGACGAGGCCTGGCAAGTACACCATCTTCGATCACGACTACCGACGCCCGGCGAGCTTCAAGCTCCAGGGGACGCACAGCGCCGGCGACGCGATCGAGCAGCGGATGGAGCGATTCCACTACGTACCCGGGATGTCGCTGTTCCGGAGCGATGGGCGAGAGCCCACACCCTCGGCAGACGACAAGGGGTCGGCGCGGCACGACGAAGGCGAGGCGGCACGCATCGCACGACACCGGCTGGAGGCGAAGCGGGCCTCGGCCAAGTCCGTGGTGATGCGGGTCCATGCGCTCGACGTCCGGACGGGTACGGTGCTCAGTGTCTCCGACCACCCCCACCGGGAGCTGGAGAAGCCCCTCCTCGTCGTCGAGGCGACCTACGAGGGCACCTACGACGGCGCGTGGAAGCACCGGATCGAGGCGCGCAGCGCGGCGCTACCTTACCGGCCGCCGCTCGCGACCGAGAAGCCCAAAGCGGATGGCTGCGAGAGTGCCACCGTCGTCGGCCCTGCGGGTGAGGAGATTCATGTCGACGAGTTCGGCCGGGTTCGCGTCCAGTTCCACTGGGATCGCGAGGGCGGCATGAACCAGGACAGCTCGTGCTGGATCCATGTGAGCCAGCCGTGGGGGGGCGCCGGCTTCGGCGGCATGAACCTGCCGCGCATCGGTCAGGAGGTCATCGTCGACTTCCTGAACGCCGATCCGGATCGGCCGGTCATCGTCGGCCGCGTCTACACCAACCTGCAGAAGGTGCCCTACGCGCTGCCGGCCAACAAGACGCAGAGCGGCCTCCGGTCGAACTCGTCACCATCGAACGGCGGCTACAGCGAGCTGATGTTCGAGGACTCCGCGGGCAAGGAACTCGTTCGTTTTCAGGCGCAGAAGGACTTCTCGGGCCTCGTGAAGAACGACTTCGCCCTCAACATCGGTCACGACCGCCAGCACCACGTCAACAACGATGACCGCGAGAGCGTCACCCGCGATCAGTACATCCAGGTCGGCGAGGATCGCCTGGTCAGCGTGGGCCGAGACCAGATCCACTCCGTGAAGGAGCACATCATCCAGCACGCCCAGGAGAAGAGTCTGATGCTCTACGCCTACGAGAACGTGCTGGTGCAGAGCGTGGGGGCCAAAGAGATCCGGCTGAAGTGCGGCAAGTCCGTCATCATCATGAGCGATGAGCACATCATCATCCAGGGAGACATGGTCCACATCAACCCGAGCCTTTGTTTTGCGGATCCCCCTCCGCCGCCAGTGAACGAGGTGAACATCACGCCGCCGGAAGGCTTCTTCTTCGGTGCGCCATGAAGGTTCAGCGCGTCAGCGTGGACGGGTTCCGCGGCCTCCCCGACAAGGCATTTCCGTTCATCGATCCCAGCAATGGGCGGGCAGGGTCGCTGGTGGTGGTGACTGGTGCCACGGGGTCAGGCAAGACCTCGCTGCTCGAGGCGATCATCGCTGGCAAGGAGAAGGTGGCCGCCTACGGTCCGATGCGTCCCGACACCACGTACGTGCGCCCTGGTGCCGGGGCGGCGAAGGTCAAGATCGTCTGGGAGCTGTCGGACGCCGAACGGGGGCGCACCGGGCTCGGGGTGCCCACGCTGGAGAGCGAGGCGATGTTCGGGGGCTCTTTGACCCCGCCGGTGAACGACCCCGCCCTCTCCGCCGTGCTCGGGGAATACTCGCTCGATCCGGCGTCGTCGAAGATCGAATACTTCCACGCGACGCGCCGCATGAACCCCGGGCAGCCAGTGGACGCGACGCAGCTCTCCGGAGGGCTGGCGGAGCGGGCACTGCGGCTGACCCGCGACGACGGCAAGTTCAGCGCCCTCGTGAAGTACATCGTCGCTGCCGGGCTCGGGCTCGACGTCGACGCTGAAGGTCAGCCGCGCCAGCCAGGGCGGGTCACCGCCGCCTTCGCCAAGCTCTGCTCGACCAAGAAGCTCGCTGGCCTCTACCGCGTCGGCGACGGCGTGTTTCCTGGCTTCCAGGACAAAGCGGGGCGTGCGCTGGGCCTGACCCAGCTCTCAGACGGAGAGCTCGACGCGCTGCTGTTCGCGGCGTCGTTCGTACGCAACGGCATCCGGAACTCTGTGGTCCTCGTCGACACGCCGGAACTGCACCGTTCCGACACGGAGGCGCGCGAGTTCGTGGAGGGCCTGCTCTCGCTCGAAGAGGACAACCAGCTCGTGGTCGCGACCCGCTCGCCAGCGGTGATCGGAATGGTCCCACGTGATCTCGTCGTGCAACTGGGGTGAACCGATGCCGATCTACCACACCGACGAGATCAGCTTCGAGGTGCCCGAGGGCTTCGACGACCGCTCCCTGACCGTGCTCTCCCCGACGGGAGAGCCCGCGATCAGTTTGGTGATCACGCGGGAGCCGCGGACAGACGCGCCCCTCGCGACGCAGGTGTCTCAGGTACTGGAGGCGATGCTGAAGCAGGTGCCCGGGAGCAAGGTGACCGGGCAGCGAGAGCGCACCATGGGCGGGCTCGCCGCGCGCGAGGTCCGTACCACCACCGCGGCGAACAAGATCCTTCTCTACGCGCGCCAGGTTTTCGTCTCCTACTACGGGACGCTGCTCACCATGACCGTCACGACGAAGCGCGCTCACCAGTCGTTTTGTGACCGAGCGGTCGAGTCGCTCGCCGACAGCATCAAGTTTCGCAAGAGGTGATCATGGCGGCCTACGAAACGGACGAAGCGCGCTTCGATGTGCCAGCGAGCTGGCTGGATCGCTCGGTCACATCCCTGGAGTACAGCAGCCCCGAGGGGGTGACCCGGGTGGTGGTGCAGCGCGAGCCCACCGAGCAGCGCACCTTGAAAGACCTGCATACCGCGCGCCTCGTGGATTTGCGCCGGAGGCTCGCGGCCTTCGAGCTGATCCTCGAAGAAGAGGTGCTCGTGGCCGGGCGCGCAGCCGTCGAGCTGGGGATGCGCTACCGCGACGAGGATGCGCACCTCTACCAGCACGCGGTGACGCTGATTGTGGGCGAGAAGCTGGTGACCGTCGGTGTCCTCGGCCCGGTGAAGGCCGGGGAGCACATCGACGCGCTGTTCCAGCGGCTGCGTGCGACGATCACCATTCGCGACGCCGAAGACACCTGAGCGAGAGGACGACGAGATGAGCGCGATGGGTCAAGCTGCCCGCCACATGGTCGACCCGATCGAGCACGATCGAGGCCTGTTCGGTGCGATCGTCGGCGCAGCCATCGGGCTCGCGATCGGCGCTGCGATCGTCGCAGCCGTCGTGTTCTCCGGCGGGATGGCGCTCGCCGTCGTGCCCGTGCTCATGGCGGCGGGCACCGTGGCGACGTGCGGTGCTTTTGGCAGAGACATCGGCAGGTTCATAGGCGGGTTCTTCAATAAAAACGCAGGTGACATAGAACGTGGCTCTCCGAACGTGACCGTTGGCAGCATGATGTTGCAGGCTGCCCGGGTCCGCGATCCCGTCAACTGCCATCCAGGCAAGCGGATCGCGTCGGGGTGCGCCACCATCACGATCAACGACGAGCCTGCCGCACGGGTCGAAGAGAAGACCGAGTGCAACGGGAAGATCAAGGAGGGATGCCCGTCCGTCATCTACGGCGGTCCCTCGGTGCAGGTCCTCGAGATCAAGTCACCGGACGACCCGTGGTGGTTCACCTGGATCAGCAACACGCTCGATGTGGTCTCGCTCCTCGGGAGCGCGGCCGGCCTCGCCAGGGGCGGCCTCAGGCTTCTCGCCCGCAACCTCCTGAAGCCCTCCTTCTGGCGACAGAACTGGAACGACCTCGGCTCGATCGGTCTCTACGCCTTCGACAAGGCGGTCAGCGGCACCAGCCTCGCGGACAACCAGTATTACCAGTACGGAAAGCTGATCTTCGGCGGTGCTGCGGCGGTGAAGACGGGCCGGGATTTCCTCCGGATGCGTCCGCAGGCGACGCCTGCTTCGACGGTCCGCACCCCACAGCCTCCCCCGGGCTACATGCGGAACGATGCCGGCCTGCTCGTGCCCACGGCGCCCGCCGGAACCACCCAGCGGGCGTCGGGTCTCCTGGTGCCCAACGCGCCTCCTGGCATGCGCAGAACCGACGGCGGCCTGCTCCTCCCCGCGCCACCACCGCGGGTCGCCAGCCCCACGGGCGGCCAGGGGACCATCCTGCTTCCAGGCCAGAGCCCCCGTATCCAGCCGCCGCGCATCATCAAGCCAGGCGATGTCGATTTCTCTCTGCCTGGCGTGGCCCCGAGGGTGCAAGGCACTCGCACCCCGGGTGGAATCATCCTTCCGAACTGACGGCCCGCCACGACGGACGGCACGCGACGGACGACACCGTCTTCCGCACGGACGGCCCGTCGCGCGACCGGCTTGCATGTCCTGCCCCCACGAGCAGTGCCTCGGCGCTGTGCTCTGGTCGGATCGCCCGTCTCATTGCAAGACGCTGGCCGTGCCGATTCGGAGGGAAGGGGTGGTCGTCCCCTTACGCAGCGCTCGGGGAGCGGGCAGAATCCCTCCTGCCTGCCTTTGCATCCGAGCCAATGCCTTGAACCGCACCGGCCACCCACTCTATTTCGACTACAACGCCTCCACCCCCGTCCCGCCGCGTGTCCGCGCCGCGGTGCTCCGGGCCCTCGAAGAGGGCTTTGGCAACCCGAGCGCCGCTCACCCCTATGCGCGTCGAGCGCGGGACATGGTGGAGCGCGCGCGCATCCAGGTAGCCCGGCTGATCGGCGCGGAGCCTGAAGAAATCGTCTTCACCAGCGGTGGCACCGAGGCAAGCAACCTTGCCCTGCGCGGCGTGCTCCCCGGGACCAACGGAGGCGGACTGGTCACCACGACCATCGAGCATCCGGCCACCCAGGCGCCGTCGCGCGCACTGGAAGCCGCGGGGGTGCAGGTGACGCGCGTCGCGCCGACCCCGGACGGGTGCGTGGAGGCCGACCACGTGTCCGCTGCGCTCGACGCGATGCGCACACCGCCCGTTCTGGTGAGCCTGCTCCTCGCCCAGAACGAGACGGGCGTCCTCCAGCCCGTGGCCGAGATCGCGGCGCTCGCCAGGGCTCACGGCGCCCTGTTGCACGTCGACGCGGCGCAGGCCGTGGGCAAGATTCCGGTCGATGTGAACGCGCTCGGCGTGGACCTCCTCTCGCTGGCAGGACACAAATTGTATGCACCCAAGGGCGTGGGAGCGCTCTACGTGCGACGCGGCGTGACCATCCAGCCGCTGCTGGTGGGCGCGGGTCACGAGCGCGGCCTGAGGCCAGGGACGGAGAACGTCCCCGGGATCGTGGGACTCGGTGAGGCCTGCGGTATGGCCTTGGAGGGACTCGACGAAGAGGCGAAGCGACAGCAAGGCCTCCGCGACACCCTGGAGCAGCGGCTCGGTGCGGCGGGCTTCGTCGTCCACGGAGCCGGCGCGTCGCGGCTTCCGAACACCACGAACGGTCGCTTTCCGGGCGTGCAAGGAGCCACGCTCGCCACCCGCCTCTGCGAAGAGCTGGCGTTCACGACGGGCAGCGCCTGTCACGCAGGCGTCGCGAAGCCTTCCGACGTGCTGACGGCCATGGGGATCGCCGCAGAGGATGCCGTGTGCGCCATCCGCCTGAGCCTGGGGCGAGGGACCACCGAAGAGGACGTGGAGCGCGCCGGAGAGCTGCTGCTCCGGGCGGTGAGCGCCCCGCGTGGGGGCTGACAGTGGTGAGGGCCTCGAGCGCTGGGTGAGGGCGGAGAGCGTGCGGCGCGTCCCGTGACGCGCGGCCGTGGTGCGCCCTCTTGGAGGCCGTGAGGGGCTGTCAGCGCTTCAGTTGCCGAAGCAGCTGGTGGGCTCCAGGCGCACGCTGTAGTTGGCGCCGTAGTTGCTGTCCCACCAGCCGTTGGCTTCTGCGGCGACCTCGATGTCCCACGCGTTGAGCTGCCCCTGTTCGCCGAACGCCCAGAAGAACACATGCTCCTCGGTCGGGGTGGGATCGCTGCACACGTAACGCCCTCCGGAGTAGGGCGCGTGCTCGACCCCCTCACAGGCAGGGTTCTGGTTGTAGCTGCCCGCGCTGCACCAGAAACAGCCGCGGGGGCCGGAGTCGAGGAAGACGTACGCATCGTCGTTCACGCCGGCGTTTGCCGCGACGAACGCGTCGTTCCCGTTCAGCCGGATGTAGATGTTGATCTCGTCGTCGGCGAAGTGGTCACGCAGATACCCGTCGTAGCTGATCGTGAGCTTCATGTGGCGTGTGACGTCCACATGATCCCGGATGATGTCGAACGGGCCCGAGGAGGCCGTGTCGACGCGGCTGCAGAAGTCGTAGTCGGGCGGGTAGTTCGATGCGGCGCTGTCCCCTGGAAAGGACGCGAGCGCGATGGCGAGGGGGGCAGCGGCAGCGAGGATCTTGCGGATCATGGAGATGCTCCTTGGACAGGAGGTGGGTTCAGGGTGACAGAGGAATGTAACGTGAGAAGATGCCGCGAAGGCATCAGCTGGGAGGTGCCGCAGATGTCGACATGCCTCTGTCCGCGCGCCGAGCGTGAGCCTGCACGCTGGAGAGCGCGCGCTGCGAGAGTCAGCGCGTCGTTGCCGGCGACGCTTGAGGCTAGCGCGCCGCAGCGCCGCGGGCTGCGCTCCCGCCGTGGGCCTCGGCCTGCTGGCGGGCGCGAGCGCGCAGCCGTTGCTTCAGCGACGGGCCTCCCGGGTGACGCACCGAGGCGGCAGCACGCGAGACGATCACGGCAAGGTGCCGCGCGACCTGCTCCGTGGGCGCGGCGACGACGTCGATGGGGCCGTGCTCGGTGTCGAGTTCCACCGCCCAGCTCCCGGCCGCGGCGCGCACATGGACCCCGTTGAGCTCACCCAGAGGAATCCCTGCACCGAAGCGACCCTCTGGCTTCAGATCGATGCCGCCCACCCGGCTCACCCATGGCGCGACGACGATCCGGTCCTTCGCGAGCCAGAACAGCGGGCTGGAGAGCGCCACATATTTCACGGCGAAGCGGGCCACGCCGAGGAACGCATAGGCCGTGAGGGAGATGAGCATCGCCGAGGCGCCCAGGCCGATGGCGAGACCGTTCTGGCCTGCGGAGAGGCTGCGGGCGACCTGGATCCACAGTGGCACGGAGACCGCGAGCAGGAGCGAGCCGATGGTCACATTGCGGGGGGCCGTGGTGCGGGGGCCGATGCTCGCGTGGTCGCGGAGGACGAGGTAGTCACCCTCGGTGCGCAGCACGAAGCGCGCAAGGTCCGCCACCCCTGGCGGCGGGTGGTCGTCGACGGTCTCGCGGTCGCCGTCGCGCTCTGGCACCGCGCGGTGGGCGATGGCGTCGGCCGGCTCGGTCCCATGTGCGGTCTCCAGAGGGACACCGAGTACCCGGGCGAGCCTGGCGGCGAAGGCCTCGACCTGGGCCTCGGCGCGGGCGGCGTCCAGGCTCCGTACCTCCGCGACGAGCCAGCGATCACGCGGCGTCCGAGCGCCGTCCGCTGAGCCTCCTGCGAGGACGACCCACGCCGAGAGGTGGGTGCGCTGCCGGTTACACGCCGGCGACTCACAGCAGGAGAGCTGCCGTGAGGTGATCGCGACGCGCGCCACCTCGGCAGTCTCCGCCTTGCCGCCCGCGTCGAGACGCAACGGCGCGATGCGGATGGAACTCCCGCTCGGCCGAATCCAGACAGAGTCAGCAGGCGTGGGCCCGTATCCCTCGGATCCGGTCCCAAGGGCTGGCACGGCGCGCAGCAAGGGGGGCTTCGCGCCTCGCTCGCTGAGCGCTCGGGCTGCGCCGATCGGATCCGTGAGGCCGTCGATCAGCGAATCCGAGGCGCTGGCGCCGACCGCCTCGACGGCGCGCGCGACCTCCGCGTCGAACGCCGATGTCGTTCTGGCTGCTACCGCCATGCTCGGTCCTTTGCCCTGGATCTGGAGGATTGTAAAGGAGGGTGACCGGACATCGCATGCGGGAGAGCAGCCTTCTGGGTGGGCGCTTCCCACCCGCCCCGGCGCGCGGCCGTCACGGACTGGCCAGGGGACTGGCTGGACGTCAGGGTTTCGTCGGGGGCACGCCCGTCTTCAGCGAGCCGTCGTCGAGGCTCTTCTCGAGCGCCTCCAGGCGAGCCTTCACCTCGGCCGGAACCTTGCTTTCCGTGTCGTGGAAGGGGGCGTAGGTCGCCTTGCCCAGGTGGTTGCCTGCTTGCACCTTCCCCTCCTTGGCGAGCTTCAGCAGATCGAAGGTGCCCTCATCGAGGCGCTTCATGGCGCTGCTCAGCATCACCTTCTGCGCCTCGGGGACCGTGGCGTACTGATCGGTGTCTACACCGATGGCATACGCGCCCTTCTCCGCTGCGCCGAGCAAGGCGCCATTCCCTGTCTTTCCACCCGCGCCGAAGACGACGTCCACCCCCTTGTCGATCATCGAGATCGCCGTCGTCTTGCCCCACTCCGGATCGGTGAAGGTTCGATCGATGCCCACGTCGTTGTGGTAGACGACGCTGAGATCCACGTCGGGCCTCACGTGCTTCGCACCTGCGCGGTAGCCCTCGCCGTAGCGCCACACGGGCGGCACGGCGTCCGTCGCCAGAACCGCGCCCAGCTTCCCGCTTTTCGTGGTCATCGCCGCCAGCGCCCCCACGAGGAAACCCGCTCGATCCTCGGCGAAGACGAGGCTGGCCAGGTTCGACGTACCCAGGCCGGGTGGCTGGAGCTGGTCGACGCCGATGAACGCGACCGAAGGAAACCGCGCTGCGGCCGTCTGCGTGGCCTCGGCGAGCGCGTAACCGACGGTGACGACCACATCGTAGTGGTCCTCGGCGAAGGTCCCGATGTTCTTGGCGTAGTCCTTGGCGTCCGTGGTCTCGATGAACTGCACGGTAGCGCCCAGCTCTCGCTTCGCACGCTGCACCCCCTCCCAGGCCGACTGGTTGAACGACTTGTCGTCCACCTTGCCCACGTCGGTCACGAGGCCGACGCAGAACACCTCGGGCTTGCTGCAGTCGGGGCGCTCCGATTTTCTGGAGCTACAGCCCGCTGCCAGCAGAGCGGCGGCGCAGAGACTGACGGAGACGAAAGGGACTCGGAGTGACATGGGCCTCGATGCTCGTTGGTGCGTCGCCGCTAGGGCTTCTGCTCGGCGGCCGGCAGGCCACCGCGCTGGCGGATGTCGGCCGTGAGCTTGTTCATGGCGTCGGTGTGCCGCTTGCGCGCCGTGGTGATGCGCTCTTCCATGCGCTCGGAGGCATTCCTGGCCTGCTCCGCGGTGGAGGCGAGGAGCGCCTTGGCCTTCGACAGCTCCTGCGATCGCTGCGCCGATGCCTTCTTCTCCTCGGCGGTGCGGTTCGGCTCGGCCTCGAAGGCGCGCTCTTCCTCGATGGCGGTGTCGATGGATGCCTGCACCTGCTCGACCTCTTCGAGCAGGCGCTTCAGCCGGAGTTTGTCCTCCACCATGGAGATGTGGACGATGTAGCTCGCGAGCGCGATGTCGTCGGCCTGCTTCTCGAGCGCCGCGACGTTCTCCTTGCCGAGCCCGGTCTTGTGGCGCTCGATGAGCCGATGCGCCTCGTTGCGCTTGCGCAGCTCTCGCTGGAGTTCACGCTCCACGGCCTCTTCGAGCGCGTGCGCCACCGTCCCGGAGAGTTCGACCTCGCACCCCTTCTGTTTGGCGACGTACTGCGCCGAGCCCGCGACCTTCCGGGTGATGTCGTCCTTGTTGTCGACGAAGAAGCCAGCTGCGCCCTCGACGCGGCGCGCTCGCTCCACGTAGTCGTGGCTTCGACCCGTGTCCTCGGCGCGCTCCACGATCTTCAGCACCAGCGCCCAGTCGGGTTTCTTGAGCGCCTCGGGATAGCTGGCCATCTCGCTCGCGGTGCGGCTGGCTGTCTCGTCCTGCACGTTGACCCGCGAGGTGGTCTCGCCGAGGCCCTCGGGAAACCGCGCCGCGTAGCCTCCTTGAGGTGCGGAAGACAGGATCTCGGGCTCGGGCAGGGGAGCGCCGCACGCAGACAGGCCGAGGGCCCACGCCACGATGGCGACCAGAGCGGCTCGTCGGGAAGGTCTCATGGCCGAGTCGTACCGCGATCGGAGGGACTCTGGCTAAACTTCGCATGCGCGCGCCGCGTCAACCGAAGGTCTCGTGGCGTCCGGGCTCCTCTTTCGGGAGTCCCTGCTGGGCCAGGGCGTCAGCCGGGGGGAACCAGCTTCAGGATCTGGCGCGCCACCTGGTGGGCGGTGTCGAGGACGCCTTGCCCTCGCACGGGGACCGTGCCCACCACCGGGATGGCTGCGGCATCGGCTCGATCCGCCAGCAAGGGGGTCACGACATCGGCCACGGGCAGTGCATCGGGGGCGTCGATGAACGTGCACTGCACGACGAAGCCCAGCCGCTCCAGCGGCACATCGTACGAGTCCAGGTGGGTCCGCAGCTCGTCGAGCGCGGCCTTGTTCGCCTGCTGACGGTCCGGGCGCGCGTCGGCCACGAATACCACGGCGTCCACGCCTTCGAGTATCACGCGCCGCGCCTCGGCGAATCTGGGCGCACCCGGGACCGTGAAGATCCCCAGCCTGGTCCGATAACCGCGCTGCTCGCTGACGGTGAGCGTGTAATGCTCGTAGACCCCTTCCGGGCCGGCTGCTCTCGTATCGAGAGGTTTCCTTCGTTCCGCGGGCGAGCTGGTCGTTTCGCGAATGTGCTGAAGGGATGAGGTCTTCCCGGAACCCGAGGTCCCATACCACACGACTTTGGCCAGGATCTGCTTCCTGGAATGGTCGACTGTCGCCACGGAGTCATCCTCCTCCAAGCCGCTTCACAGGGCAAGGGTCGGTATGCTGATAGCACGTGCCACGAATTACGTTTCGGCACCGTATCACGGGTCTCGTCATGTCGATCCGCTTGGATGTTGCGGTGCTCGTTTGGTGAAGGAAGAGGATGGAATTGCGCGTGCCCGATGATTGCGCATCCTAATCGATGCAGCTCGCATCCCGCCGCGGACGATCGCGCGCGCCAGATGAGACGTGTCGCCCGGTGACTCTCCGCTGCCGAGCTCCACCGCTTGGCGAGCAGGTCCTCGTTGAATGTGATTTAGATCGCTGAACTGATGGCTGAGGACGCTGGGACGAACGCTCCCATCACCCGCATGCGCAGACTGGCTCAGCCTGGATCGGGACGGCCGGAAACCATGAATCGCCGAAGTCCCTTGTGTAGCGTGCGCGTTATATAACGCGACGGTTAAATTCGGAGGCGCACCGCGAAGAACCTCCTGTCACGCTTTGGGGATGCGGTTCGCGCCGGTTTCCAGCGGTTTCGTACGGAAGATTGAGGGCGAGGGGGTCTCTGGATGACCGAGATCCATGCTCCGTCTCGTGCGAGAGGCGTGCTGTCCTGAACGATCTACGCCGTGGCTCCGGATGGCCAGGATCGCGTCATCAAACCGTCCGGCTTGAGGGCTGCGGGAAGGAAAATGTGCTTCCAAGGGCAGGACGGCCCCAGGTTTTCGGTGGAACAGGCGTCGTCGGCCGTTGATGCGACCTTGTCTCGGGCGTGACCAGGTGCCGTCGGCCGTTGAGGCGACCTTGTCTCGGGCGTGACCAGGTGCCGCCGGCCACCCATGGGATGTTGGTCAGCAAACCATCCTTCCGGATGTGGCTCTCGGCGGTGGGTCATGCTCGAGACGAGGTGTCGCCTGCTGGCGTGGGGACCTGAACGGGAGGGGACCCTGGTCTGGCCTGCGGCCAGGGACGTCGAGTTCTGCGTGACAGGGGGATCGTGTCGGCCAAGGAGGACAGGATCGAGGAGGAGCTGGACCGTGTCGCTCGCTGCATCTCTTCGTTCACGACCGTGACCGGACGAAAAAAAAAGCTCCGGCACCAGGTTCAGCAGGTGGGGTTGAAATTGTGGCCTGGAATGCAAAAGTTGGGTGTGCCGAACCGGACCGAGCTGGCCAGAGAGATGCAAGGCGCGCTAAAGCCACCACACCCGCCCCTCGGCCGTGAACAGCAGCCCGCAGCGCAGCCGTCGGCCCGTGCCTCGCGTCGTCGTCTCCAGCAGCCGCGCGCACGCCACCAGGTGCTGCGCCGCCCGTTCGAGTTCAGAGGCGCTCCTGATGGGCTGTTCGGTCCTGATTTCCAGGAGATCGAGCCGCGTGGCGCTCACGGCCACGAGATCGATGCTCCCATGGACCAGCGTCCCGCTCTCCGAGCCCGCGATCGGGTAGTCGGTGTGCAGGGTGATCCCGGCGCGCTCCCAGAGGCCTTCAGCGCGGAGCGCGGTCCGCGCTCGTCCCACGTCACGGGTTGCCTCACCGAGCCGACGCTGTAGGCCGGTCTCCCGCGCCGCCATGTGCAGCGCAGCCTCCAGGGAGAGCGCGCCTCGCAGGAGCAAGGACAGCGCTCGCTGGACGGTGGCCGCGAAGGGGGGATCGAAGCGGCTCACCCGCGGCGCGCCGCGGGTCGTCCTCGGGAGTGGCTCGGCCGGATCACCAGGAGAGATGGGCATCAGCGTGTCGCCTTCTGGCTCCTCGGATCGGAGCGGAGACCGCTGGGCGCGTGGGCGTGGCACTTCTAGGGGGGGGGGGCCGCGATGAGGGGCGCTCCGCGCACCCAGCTGAACGCCGGCGCGCAGGGGAGGGGAGGAAAGCTCAGTCAGAGCCCGGGTGATGTCCCGAGTCGGCGCCCAGGGCGCGTCGACGTCCTCTTGATCGGTCGAGCGCGTGGCGCCGCGCTCCTGGTCATCCACGCGCAAGAGCGCTTCGAGCCAGCCTGCATCGTGCGTCGCGCTTTCGGGGTGAGGCAGCACGAGGAGCCGACGCGCGCGCGTAATGATCCGGTAGATCTGCCACCGATGCTCTCGAAGCTGCTCGTCGCGCGCGCGCGAGAGCACCTGGCTACCCCAGCGGAGCTGCCAGCCCCCTTCCGCCGAGAGCCAGACCGCCCACTCTTCTGTGCGCGGGTCGACCCACCAGGCGCGTCGCGGCAGCGGAGGACTCGCGTCGCGCGTCCTTGCGAAGAGCGCATCCCAGAGCACCACCACGGGGATCTCGAGATCTCCGGCCTGCTGGGCCATCAGCACCCGCACATGCTCCAGCCCTGTCCCCAGCGCCCCCAGAGGGGGGGGGCGCTCCAGCCAGCCGTGGAGCCCTGCGGTGGCCGTGTCGTAGTCGAGCCCTTCGCGCGCCGCGCGCTCACCGAGCGCGAAGCAGAGCGCCCTGAGCCTTGCCAGTCGCGCCTCGCCATTTGGGCCCAGCGCGGTGGTCCGACCGAAGGCCGTTTGCTCCAGCAGGTCCCTGGCCGTCGCTCCTGGTGAGCGCTCCAGCCGTCGTTTCCGCAGCGCCGTCACGAGGTCGAGCGCTACTGCGACCCGCGCTGCGGCTGGATCTTGCGCGTCACCGGCGCGATGTCGCCAGAGATCCTCCAGGGTCAGCGCGAAGAACGGTGGACGGAGCAGCGTCGCCATGGCGGCTCCGTCGTCCTGATCGGCCAGGGCGCGCAGGCCGAGGAGAAAGCGCCTCAGCAGCGGATCCTCGAGCGCGAGCGGCCCGTCTGCGGCTGCGTGGGGGACCGCCTGGTGATCGAGCGCGGTGAACAGCGCCCCGAGGTGCTCGCCGTTCAGTGCGATCACCGCGATGTCTCCGTAACGCACGGCCCGGTGCCTCCCCTCTTCCGCATCGATCCGGAGCCCGCTCTCCTCCACCAGCCACCGCAGGTGAGCGGCGAGCGTCCGCGCCTCCAGTGCTTTCCAGGTGGCTTCGGCGGATGGCGCTCCTGCCGGCAGCGCCAGCGGGAGCAGGTGGACGGATGGGTGTCGCGTTCCAGGGGGCTCCCCCGCGCGCTCCTCCTCCATGGGCCTCGGCGTGAGCAGGGGGAGCGTGGGACCCTCATCGCTGGATGAGGAGACTCCGAGCAGCGCTGGAAGACGGCGCGCGAGCCAGCGCGTGAGGGGAGGCGTCGCCCGGTAGCTCGTCGTGAGCTGCACCCGCAGCGCCCCCGCCTCGAGGGCCCGTTCGCGGAGCATCTCGCCCGGCGTGTCTTCGGGGGACGAGCCACCAGAAAAAGAGAGTGGGTCCAGCGCCAGCGTGACGCGCCCTTCCCCGAAGCGGGCCGAGGGGGGGGTCCAGGCTGCCATCCCATCTCCGGCGAGGTGGAGCACGATCTCTGCTTCGAGTGGATCGAGGGTCTGGGCGTCGTCGACGACGAGGTGGCGGATTCGGCTCTGGAACTCGGCGCGCGCAGCGACATTCGAGGTGAGCAGCGCGCGCAGCTTGAAAAGGACGTCGCGCCGATCGAGCACGCGGAGGCGTCGCTTCACCCGCTCGTGGAGCGCGAGCACCACCGGCTCGAGCCGCGAGAGCCGGGCTGCGAACTGCTCCTCGGCTGGACCGAGAAGCTCGAAGAGCAAGGGGGGCTCGTCGGGTCGCCCCGACCCCTCCGAGAGTCTTCTCCAGGCCTCCCAGGCGCCTGGATCTCCGTCGAATGCCTTGCGGTACGGCCGGTCGCGCAGCGCGCCGAGAGCGGGCCCCAGCGTCCGCAGGATCGTCAGCGGATCGACCTTGTCGCGCATCGCGTCCGCGAGCCATGCGCAGCCCTGGATCCAGGCGGCGCCCGGTGAGGCCACGCCCAGCGATTCGGTCAGCGTCATCAGACCGTCGACGCCGCGGCGGAACCGCTCCCGGTCGAACACGGGCAGCTCGAGCCGAGGGCGTGTGTGCCGTTCCAGAAGGAAGCCCGTCACGAGGTCCTCCAGCGTGAGCTGGTCTCGCTGGCCCCCGACGTGTTTTCTGGCATGGATCCCGAGCAGCAGCGCTTCTTGCACCGTCTGCTCCGCCTCTGCAGCGAGCGACATGGGGAGATCGTGTGGCCCACGGTGCTCGGTCGAGGTCGTGGCCGAGACGGGCTTTGCGCCGAGCGAGGCCGCCAGGGTCCCGTTCTGGGCGCCATCGAGGAGCTCACAGAACGTCTCGTGGGCGAGCGCCGTCGGATCCTCCACCAGCAGGTCCGCAGGACCGATACCAGTCTCCAGGGGCCACTCTCGGAGGAGCTGCTCCGACAGGTGCGTCAGCGTCCACGCAGGTGTGGTCCCCAGGCCTGCGAGGGCGGCGCGGAGCCTCGTCGCTCGTGCTCCTCCTGGACCCGTGATTTCCTCCTCGAGCATGTCGTCACGCTCCACGCCGTCGAGCGCGTCGAGGAGCTGCTCCCGGACCCTGGCGCGCAGCCGTGTTGCAGCTTCGGGCGTGGAGCAGAGCACGGCGACCTGCTCGAGGGTAAGGGCAGGCGCCCTCTCCCGCTCCTCCGGCGCGAGCAACGCGACGATGCGCGCTGCGAGCAGGGTGGTCTTGCCGGTCCCCGCCCCGCCCTCGACGAGCACGCACCGGCCTCGCTCGCGCAATGCGGATCGTCGCGCGGCCTCATCGGTCGACGACGGTCCCGGAGGAAGGTCGCGCGTCACGTGAGCGACGCCCCTCCCTGGCTACCCGGAGCGCCGACCGCCCTCGCGGATTTCAGCGCCCAGAACGCGCCGAGCGCGGGCTCTGCGCCGACTGCGAGTCTGCTCGCCGCGCGCGCTGACGCGCGGGAGCCGCACGCCGTCTGGAAGGCGCAGCGATGGCAGTCCTTCTCTCGGGGCGTATGCGGGAAGGCGCGCGCAGCGAGCAGGCCACCCAGCATCGCGAGCCACGCCCTCGCCGCGCTGGCCAGCTCGTCGAAGTCGTCATGGTAGGCCCGCTCCGAGGGGACCTGCACCCCCGCATAGGCCGTGGCCGCCGAAGGACTCAGTCCGAGCGCCTGGGCCTGATCTCCGGAGGCCAGCGCCGCGACGGCGACCGGGAGATCCTGCTCGGGGCTCGGCCCTTCCGATGACCTGGGGCAGCATCGCTCGGTGCTGAGCATCCGCACGAGCAGACGATCCCGATCCTCGTCCAGCCGGTGCGTCACACTCGCCACGTGCAGCCGGACCTCTCCGGCAGGCAGCACCGCCGAGAAGGGCCTCTCCACATCCAGGAAGCGACGCGGCCGCCCACCGCACCAGTCCTGCGACACGAACAGGCGAGCGTCGCGACGAAGCCGGTCGCGCTGCTCCCGGACCGCGGCGCCTGCCCGGAGCGAAGGGACCATGCTGTTCGCGAAGACGGTCCGCGCCGCGGCGTCGGCGAGCACCTCCCAGGCGGGCAAGCTGCGTTCGCGCTTGCCGAACTCTTCTCCATGCTTGGCGAAGAACGCAGCCAGCGCGCGACGCAGCAGCCGCCCATGCGGCTCCGGGCCCAGCGCGTGGGCGATGGGGAGGGGCCTCTTCGGCGAGAACCTCAGCCCGTGGATCAGCAGGAAGCGCTGCGGGCACGCCAGCAACTCCTGCAGCTCGGGGACCGTGATGGGGACGTCGGCGCTCATCCCCGGCAGCCGGAGGGGCCCTGCTCCGGGGGAGATGGGGGCATCCCAGGCGTCCGAGGCGAGGAGGGCGAGGACCCGGGCGACATCGAGCGCATCTCCCCCTGGGTCGGTCGCTGCCTCGCCGGACACGCTCGCGTGGCTCGGCCCAGCGGCACCCTGTCCGACCGCTGGCGGGCTGAGCACGAGGGGTCGCCCCAGGGCTGCGGCCACGTCCTGGAGGACGACGGAGGGCCCCCTCTCCAGTCCCTTGCGGTCCCGCCGTGCCGCCGAGAGGATCAGGGTGCGCCGCGTATCACGCACTGCGCGATCCAGGTCGTGAAGTGTCGAAAGGTCCGCATTCCGGACCGTGAGGCGGCCCGGGAGCACGGGATCCACCTCGGATGGCGCCGGCACCACGCCGTCGGTGAGCCCGAGGAGCCGGGTGGCGTCGAACCGCATCCCCCGCGCTTGCCGTGGCGTCCCGATGAACACCGCTCGATCCCCGCACCGACCAGCCGGAACACGGCATGTTCTCAGCGTCCGCGCGACCTGCGCGAGCGCCGCCTCCCCGCGCAGCGCGCCCGTCGCTGGGTCGGTGCACTGAGGCGCGAGGACGACGTGCGCCGCGTCCAGCGCAGCCTCCCCCGAAGGGGCCTGCAGCCACCGCTGGGCGAGGGTCCTCAGCGCTGGCCAGATCTGACGCAGCGGGCCCCCTTCGGCCGAAAGACGCGCCAGGTTCGCCAGCGCCAGGAGCGGCTGCCTGGCGGCTCTCAGGAGCGCGATGCGCGCCTCATCGCCTCGTCCACCCACCCGCTCGACCCAGCCCATGGCGCCGCTCAGATCCTCGGGTCCCCCCCCGACCTCGATCAGTGCCGCCACCACCTCGCTCGCTTCGCTCGGGGAGAGTGGGTCACGCCCCGGGAGACGGAAGGTGGGCAGCAGCTCGGCGAGGCGTGCCAGGGGCAGGTGCTCCTGGAGCGCTCGGACCAGGGCCAGCATCCGCGCACCGAACACCGTCTGCGCCATCGGGAGCCCGCCTGCCACGTACAGGGGGACGCCACCTTCCAGAGGCCACGACGCGCGCTCCAGGCGCTCCTTCAGCAACGCCGCCCAGGGCTCGATGGCGGGGACCAGCAGCGCGATCTCGTCGAGCGGCGTCTCGCGCGCTGCTTCGGACACCCACGCTGCGGCTGCGTCCAGCTCCTCGTCCATGCAGCCATGGAGCTCCAGGCGGACCGCGCCATCGCCCTTGGCGCTGGAACTTCTCTCCTGATCAGCGAGCACCACGGGGGCCTCGAAGAGACGACTGCCGAGCCGGGACAGGTCACCCTGCACCTCCTCAGGAGCTGCGCCCTCCGGAGTGGCGTCGCTCTCGGGCGCGGTCGTGCTCGGGGCGGGGGAGGGAGCGATGCCTCTCTGCGGTTGCGTCCTGGTGCTCTCCTGCGGGCCGAACGCATGCTCGGGCGGCCAGTCGTTCCGCAGCGCGTCAGCGACCTCTGCGCCGAGCAGTGCCTCCATCCGCGCCAGGTACTCCGGCGTCCGTGGCCTGGCGGCGAGGAGCCCGAGCGTCACGCGGGGCACCGCGAGCAGAAAATCGCGCTCCGCGACCGTCAGATCCCCAGCCACCACGGCGAGCGTGGGGCCCTCGAACGGCCACGACGTGGGGGTGGTGGTCAGCACCGAGGCGGCTTCTCGGAGCAGGCGAGGTGTCGTCACCGAGCTGCCCGCGGCGCGCTCGGCCGCCGCCCACAGGGTCGCCACGTCGCGCTCCCGAGGACCGGCCTGGACGAGCAGATCCCTGGGCCCGAACCCCTGAGCCTCCAGGTCCCGCAGGGTGCGGGCGAATGCTTCCTCCCAGCCTCTGCTGCTGCGGAGCTGGGCGATATCGAATCGCTCCAAGGGCAGCGCCTCGCGAAACAGCGCCGCGAGCCGGGCCTCCCGCATCGACTCTTCCCCCGCAGTGAACGACGTCTCGGCGGTGCGCAACACCGCGGCAGCAGCGCCAGCGACCGTCACGAAGCGCGTCCCTGCGAGGCCTTCGGGGCGACCCAGCCGCAACAGCTCCCGACGCAACCCGTGGGCCGCGCGTCCGTGCGGGACCAGGACAGTCCGCACCGGCAGCGGACCCTCGACAGGGAGTTCGAGTATTGCGTGGGCCCAGCTCGCGGTGGTCCAGAAAACCTGCAACGGCTGCCCCGCTTCATCGGGCACCTTGCCACTGGGGTAGGCCCTGTTGGCCGATGTCCCTCCGGGTGCGGTGCTCGTATTACCAATCGATGCGATTGCGCGGATGACATCCATCCGAGTTCGACTCCACTCGTGAGCCACTCACGGCTTTGCATTCCTGCCGCTGTATTCCGCGCTGCATCCGTGTTTTCTCGGAGCGATGCCGCGCGCTGACTACCGCGGTACGACGCGCTGATTATCACTGCAATACGATGTCTCGCAAGAAGATTACGGTTCACGAATCGTGTGTGGAGCCGGGTAATTCAGCCGAGAACGAGGCAAGGAGGAGCAGGCATCGAGCGAAGGGGAAATGGTGTTGCGTATTCTGTAAGCGCTCCGTAAGTGGCGCCTGCACCGACGGAAAGAGGCGAATCTCATGCGCGGCCGCAGCGGGTGGAAAAAATGCTGCAGGTCCTGCAATGCGATGTGCCCCTTGTGATGTGAGGGGAGCGTCGCGGTGGCGGAGAAGTTATCGATCGACGGACGGCGTCGGCGAGGCGCGCGGTGGCGACGAAACGTGAGGTGGAGGGTGGGTCGAGAGAACCGAACCACCCGGGACCGAGCCACTCGGAGAGGCGCGAGCCCGGCGAAGCGTGAGTGCAAAGCGTGCGGTCACACGCTGGGGCCCGAGGAGTGCTGGCTGGCGATACGTGCTGCAGCTCGGCGACGGGAGGTCTCTCGCGGTGCGATCAGCGCCCCGGGGCGCGCAGGCTCAGCTCTGCTCCGGGCGAGGGCGGGGAATGCGATCGTACATCTCCGCGAGGTCGCGCAGGCGGGCCGCATGCTCTTGGCGGAAGGGATCCCCCGTGAGGCGGAAGCGCCAGTTGCCCGAGGGGACGGCTGGGTTGTTCATGCGCGCCTCACCGCCGAGCCCCAGGACGTCCTGGAACGCCACGATGGCCATCCGGCCCACCGAGGAGAATGCCGTCCGGATCATGTCCCAGTGAATCTCGTCACCCGAGACCCGCAGATAGACCTGGGTATGCGTGCGGACATGAGCGGTCATGCTCCTCCACCAGCCGACGGTCGTGTCATTGTCGTGGGTACCAGGGTAAACGACGCTGTCTTCCGTGTGGTGATGGGGGAGGTGGGTGTTGTCCGCGCCGCCACCGAAGGCGAAATGCAGCACACGCATCCCGGGCAGATCGGCCTTGTGACGGAGGTCGAGGACCTCCTGGTCAATCATGCCGAGATCTTCGGCGATGAGCGGTAGCCGACCCTCGTGGCGCTCGATGGCCTCGAAGAAGGCCATCCCGGGGCCCTCGACCCACCGGCCCCCGCGCGCGTCAGGAGCACCGAAGGGGATCTCCCAGTACGACGCGAGGCCACGGAAATGGTCAATCCTCACGACGTCGGCGTGGGCGAGCGTGCGGCCGAGGCGCGTACGCCACCAGGCGAAATCGTTCTTCGCCATTCGCTCCCAGCGATAGAGGGGATTCCCCCAGAGCTGACCGAGCTCGCTGAAGTAATCGGGAGGGACGCCGGCGACGCCCGTGGGCAAGCCATTCTCGTCCAGGAAAAAAAGATCCCGGTGTGTCCACACGTCTGCGCTATTGCGGTCCACGTAAATGGGAATGTCGCCGACGATGCGCACGCCACGGTCATTGCAGTAGCGGCGCAGCTCGGCCCACTGGTGCTCGAAGAAGAACAGCGCGACGGCTTCCTCTTCGATGGCCTCGGCGTGCTCTCGCTTCGCGGCCTCGATGGCCTGAGGGTCTCGGTCACGCAGTGGCGTCGCCCAGTCCCACCAGGCGATCCCGCCGTGCTGGCGCCTCAGGACGCTGAACAGCGCGGCATCGAGCAGCCAGCTTTCTCGCGTCTTCATCTCCTGGTAGCGGGCGGCGAGCGGATGAGATGGGGTCGAGAGTAGCTTCCGTGCGGCCTTGGCGAGGCGGGGCTCCTTGAAGGCGCGGACCGCGGCGTAGTCGACCAGAGAGCCGTGGTCGAGCCCCTCGGTCGGACGCAGGTCGTCGTCGTCGAGCAAGCCGGCTTCGCGGAGAGCCGCCAGATCGACGAGCAGAGGGTTGCCCGCCAGGGCCGACCAGCTCATGTAGGGGGCGTCGTTGTCGGTGGGCCCGAGCGGCAGGACCTGCCACAAGGACAGCCCCGCGGAACAGAGCCAGTCGACGAAGTGCCGCGCCGCTCGACCGAGATCGCCGATTCCATGCGGGCCTGGGAGCGAGGTCGGGTGCAGCAGGATGCCCGCTTCTCGGCGGGTCTCCGGAGAGTGAACGGTCATTCGGTAGGCCTCCAGCGCAGGCGCATACGTCACCTCACGGAAGACGTCGAGAGGCCGGAACGAGGCGCGAGGTCGTAGAAGGTGTCCGGGTGGCACACCGAGCACGGAGAGCGCACTCGGCGCAGGGTGAGCGTGAGCCTGCTGGTCGGGGAGAGCCCCCGACGCTGGCACACTCATCGCTTGTGTGAGGAACGGAGGTGACGCCCATGCGATGGTTCATCGTGGTTGCTGCCGGCGTCCTGGGGCTCGCAGCATGTCGCGCCGAGCGGGACGAGGGGCGCGCGCTGGGCGCCGAGCGCCCGGGACCAGCGAGCGGAGAGACCAGCACGCCCCTCGAGCCAGCAGAGCGACCGAGAGCTGGCGAAGCTGGCACCGAGCCGCGCGCCGAGCCCGCCCCTGTGCCCAGGCGGCCCGTCGTGATCGAGCCCGATCCCGCCCCGCGGTATCCGCCGGATCCCCCCCTCTGGGGGCCGCCCGACTCGTCTCCCGAGCGACCTCGACCACCGAACGGTGATATCCCACCTGGAATGCCGGGTGGCACGCAGCGCGAGATGCAGCCCGCAGAGCCTCCGCCCACGCCCGAGATGCCGCCAGGCACGCGGCCCGAGGTGCAGTCGCCCGGGACGCCGAACTTTCCTCCGGAAGGCATCGCTCCCGGACGGGGCGACAGGGGCACGCTTCGCTGACGGTGCCGAGGAGCGGGACCGCGTGGCCGCCAGCCTCCTGACCCACGGCACGTCACTCGGTCGGGCCGAGCTGGTGGGGCGTGGGGCGCACGCCGTCGAGCCACGCTCGCGCTTCGGACTCGCTGGTGAAGAACCGGGTTTTGTGGTGTCCATTCCCGCGGTTGGAAAGGCGGCCAGCGTGGATGGTCAAGGTCGCCATCGCCCGCTGAAGCAGCGACGCTCCGAACATCGCGGTCGCGTGTAGCTGTCCGTCGAGACCGTGCCATCGAGCGGCCTTGCGCGTGGCCAGGGGCATCTCGCCGAGGTGAGTCATGTCGATGAGCCAGCAGACGCCGCCCGCACGTGAGGACAGGCGCCGCAGCGCGGCGAAGAGGTGGGTGAGCTGATCCGGACTGACATCGCCGACCACCCGAAGGAACACGAGATCAGGCGCCTCGAACCGGATGCTGTGCGCTCCGAGGCGCTGCCAACCGCTTCGACCTGCGCTGAGTGCAGTGTCGATCGTATCTTGCTCCATCATCCCCCCTCTGGATGCGTGGCTGGTCGCGGTCGAGCCTCGTGGCCACGGTAACGCTCGGGTGTAATCCGAACGGCCTGGCCGGTCAAACGTGCCCCTGCGTCGCCAGGCGGGTCCACGCGGGGCGGCCTGCCTTCGCAGGTTGACGAGGCCTGCCTTCGCAGGTTGACGAGGCCTGCCTTCTCAGGTTGACGAGGCCTGCCTTCGCAGGTTGACGAGGCCTGCCTTCGCAGGTTGACGCTCGGGGCGCTCCCTACCAAGAATCCTCCCTCATCCCAGCTCGACGGCTGCGGCCGCGGCGTCCGAGAAACGTCGACGGCGCCGAGCCTTCACCCCTGAACCCCCGAGAAAGGTAGCCGTGACTCACCCTGCGTTGACCCAGCTCTCCGAGGAAGAGCGCTTCTTCCGTGATTCCGTCCTCGATTTCGCGCGCAAGCGCGTCGCTCCCCGTGTCCACGCCATGGATGAAGCCGGCGCCATGGACAAGGAGATCGTCCCGCCCCTGTTCGAACTGGGGCTCATGGGCGTCGAGATCCCCGAGGCGTACGGCGGCGCCGGCGCCAGCTTCTTCAACGCCATCCTCGCCGTCGAGGCGCTCGCCATCGTCGATCCCAGCGTCAGCGTGGTCGTCGACGTGCAGAACACGCTCGTCGCCAACGCCTACCTGCGCTGGGCGAGCGACGAGCTGAAGTCCCGCTACCTGCCCCGCCTGTGTCGTGACTGGGTCGGCTCCTACGCCCTCAGCGAGGCTGGCTCGGGCTCCGATGCGTTCGCCCTCGCCGCGCGCGCCGAGAAGCGGGGTGATCGCTACATCCTCAACGGTCGCAAGCTCTGGATCACGAACGCGGCCGAGAGCCACCTGTTCCTCGTTTTCGCCAACGTCGATCCCTCCAAGGGCTACAAGGGCATCACCGCCTTCGCCGTCGAACGCGATTTCCCCGGCTTCTCCGTGGGCAAGAAGGAGGACAAGCTCGGCATCCGCGCCTCCAGCACCTGCGAGCTGATCCTCGAAGACTGCGAGGTCCCGGAGAGCAACGTCGTGGGTGAGGTCGGCAAGGGCTACAAGATCGCCATCGAGACCTTGAACGAAGGCCGCATCGGCATAGGCGCGCAGATGCTCGGCCTCGCCGAGGGCGCGCTGGACCACGCCATGCGCTACATGGGCGACCGCAAGCAGTTCGGTCAGTCGATCGCGAACTTCCAGGGCATGCAGTTCCAGTACGCCCGCGTGGCCATGGAGATCGAGGCCGCTCGGCTCATGGTGTACAACGCGGCCCGGCTGAAGGACGCGGGGCAGCCGTTCGTGAAAGAGGCGGCGATGGCCAAGCTCTTCGCCTCGGAGGTCGCGGAGCGTGCCGCCTCGCAGTGCGTCGAGCTGATGGGCGGGGTCGGCTTCACCAAGGAGTACCCCGTGGAGAAGCTCTATCGAGACGCGAAGATCGGCAAGATCTACGAGGGCACCTCGAACATGCAGCTCTCGACCATCGCCAAGCTCCTGCAGGCCGAGTACGGCATCAAGTGAGCCCACGGGGGCGGCGCCTGCCGTCCCCTCCTGCATGCAGGCCCGACCCCCGCGCGCCGAGGAGCGATGACGTCTCCGACCGTGGGGGTCAGGGGTTGCCGAGCGCCTCCAGGCGTACGTCATCGAAGAAGGCCTGCCCGTCTCCGATGAGGACGAGGCCCAGCGTGAGGGTCGCGGCCTCCGACGGGATGTCGAGCGCGACGCCGTGGTCGGCCCAGGCCGTGCTCGTGATGGGCTGGTCCAGCAGGTCGGCGTAACCGATTGGTTGCCCCTTGGCGCCCACCGTCTCCAGGAAGAGCTGGGCGCGGCCCTCGGCGGAAAGCCCCTCCACGCGTGTGGCGACGGTGAGGCGGACCCGCTTGCCGCGGAACGGCGCTGCATCGAGCGTCTGGGTGGCGAGGGCGTGGGCTCCCACGGTCGACGGGCCTCTGGGCACCACGCGCAGCGCCGCCGCGCGCTTCCCCGAGCGCGGCCGCTGCTCGCTCGTGGCGACGTCCGTCGAGGTGGTGTCGAGCGTCAGCAGCGGTGCCGTCCAGCCGGCGGCCGCGCCGCGCCCGTTCACCTCTTCGAACCCCGGATTCGACAGGACAGCGGCCGGAGGAGGGCTCGGCGGACGGCCGCGGCGCACGCTGGCGAGGGGTCGTGTCGCCGTCGTCCGCTCCACGAACAGCAGCGCGTCGAGGGCGCCCCGTGGCGCGCTCCGTCGGAAGGACGAGGCCGGGCTGCTCTCCCGGTACACCGACCCGATCGAGCGTGTCCCGAGGGCCGCGTCGAGCCATCCTCCCACGAGGCCGTCGGCAGGCGCCCTCCGCAGATCCAGGGCGAACAGGGGTACGCCGCCTTTCGCGAGCGTCGCGTCCAGGGTCCCCACGTCACCCGGGCCGACCGTGAAATCCCGCAGCCTGTTTCCAGTCACCGGGTTCAGCTCCACCGCCAGGAAGCTTCCCTGGTTGAAGCCGAAGCCGAAGACCACGTGCTCGGCGCCGAGCGTGCGGTGGAGATGCTCCCCCATGCTGGGGTACGCCTCCTGTCCGCCGCGCTGCGCGTGAACGTTGTGGGACCAGAGCACGGCCTTCGCGTCGGGACCTTCCAGGTCCAGCAACGAAAGCACGTTCTCCGCCATGCCTTGCTCGCGGAGCGCGGCCCCTCCGCGCGGGTCTGCGAGCATCGCCTCGGTCCGTTGCAGCAGCCGCGCGTGATGGCGGGCGAGCTTCCAGGCTGCGGCGCCTGCGCGGCGCTCGTAGGTGGGTCGTTCCCGGTCGAGCTGCTCCGCGACCCGGACGATGGCCGCCCGTGTCGCTCGCATCACCGTGTCGCCGCGTTGCGGATACCGCTCGACGTCATGCTCATTGTCCAGCGGGCGAAGCTGCGCCGAGACCTCCTGCGCCAGGGGACGGTCCACCTTGCGGAGATGGCTCAGGAGCGCATGCACCGCCTGCTGTGGGTCTTCCAGATCGAACCCATGGAACCGGAGCTTCTGCTTGTGCGCTGGGTTCTCGTTGTACCTGCGCATCCAGCGGACCAGCGCCAGCATCTCCTCCGTGTTCCAGGTCCAGAACTCCAGCCCCTGGAGCGCCTTGACCGGATCTCCCTTGCCCGTGAGCACGTACTCGTTCACCGCGAGCGACGCCGGAGAGCTCCCCTCGATGGCGAACACGGTGAAGCCCAGCTCGGTGACCAGGAGCTCCAGCATCCTGTGCTTGAGTGCGAAGAACTCGCGGGTCCCGTGGGTCGCCTCGCCGAGAGAGACCACGCGCGCGTTGCCGACCATCGCCTTGATCGGCGCCATGTCCGCGAGCCCACGCCCGGCCTCCGTCCCACCGAGCGGCATCGCCTGCTGTTGGATCCAGGACACCACCTCGGCCGGCGCCGCTTGATCGAGCGGAGGCGCTCGCCGCAGCGCCATGTCGACCTGCGCGCTCTCCGTGACGGGCCGCCCACCCTCAGGGCCACCCGCCACATGACCCGGGGCCTTCACGGCCACGTCGTAGCGTCCCTCGGGGAGCATGATCTGGTAGTGCCCTTCCGGGGCCACCGGCGCGAAGAACGAGACCACGCCGCCTTCTCCCTGGCGCGTCGCGACCACGGTCGCGCCGGGCACGCCCTTGCCCGCGGGATCGCGAACGGCGCCTTGCACGACGATCCCTCTGCCTCCCAGCCGCGCAACGAGGCCTCGGGTCGGGGTCTCGGCACGGTGCGAGAGTACCTCCAGGCGCGTCCCGGTCACCCCGGGCGCCGTCACGGTGATCCCGTAGCGCCCCGTGGGGAGCCGGGAGACACGGAACCGGCCATCCGCGCCGCTCTTCACCTGCGCCGCAGGCTCGTCGTCGAGCACAGCAGCGTCCACGACCGAGACCAGCGCTCCCGCGATGGGCTGCCCGTCCTGGGCCGTGACCAGCCCGGAGAGATCTCCCGGGGCCGCCTCGTCACCTCCAGGCGCCGGCGCGACCGCCTGCTGTCCCTTGGTCGACGCATCCACGCCTCCGCATGCGCTCATCAGCAGCAGCGTCGGTGTGATCCAACCCAGCGCGCGCCACCATCGACCCGTCGCCCCGCCCGCTCGTCTCATGGCTCCCCTGTCCATCGTGTCTCTCCAGCCCTCTCGCCCCGCGCCGCCCTCGTTGCTGCGCCCCGGCCTCACTTCGCGCCCACGGCCTTCAGGCGCACGTCGTCGAAGAACGCCTGCCCTTCACCGACCAGCATCAACCCCATCGTGAGCGTCGTCGCGTCGGCAGGGACGTCGATCTCCAGCGTGTGATCACGCCACGTGGTGCCAGTGATCGGCCGCTCCAGCGTGTCGACGTAGCGGAACATCTGCCGGTTCGTTCCGACCACCTCGAGGAACAGACGCGCGCGCGACCTGGGGGCGAGGCGCGCCGTCCGCACCGCGACGTCGAGCCGCACCCGCTGCCCCTGGTACGGAGCGGCGTCGACCTTCTGCACCAGCATCCCGATCTCGTCGGCCAGGCGCTCGTCGCGCGGCTCGACCTGGATCAGCGCCGCGCGCTTGCCCGACCGCGAAGGCTTGCCGACGGTGGTCACGCGCTGCGCCGGGTCACCGCTCGTGGAGAGGGGCGGGTTCCACCAGCCCAGGGCGGTGTCCTGCGCGTCCACTTCCTCGAACCCCAGGTTGACGGGCAGCGGCAACGGGCCGCGGTTCGGCGGTGGCGGTGGACGGTCTCCCTGCGTGGGTCGCGCCGCCGTGGTGCGCTCCACGAAGAGCAGCGCATCGAAGCTTGCTCGCGGCGAGATCTCTCGCACGTACGAGCTTGCCGCTCCCTCCTGGAAGGACGGCCCGATCGTCCTGCTCTGGAGCGGCGCCTCGAGCCACGCCGCCGCCTCGCTCCCGGCCGGTGCTCGCCGCAGATCGAGCGCAAGGATCGGCACACCGAGCCGCCCCAGGGTCGCGTCCAGACTTCCCTTTTGGAGGACGCCCACCGAGAAATCCCGCAGCGCCCGGAGTGCCCCAGGGGAGATGTCCTGCGCCTGGAAGCTGCCCTGGTCGAAGGCCAGGCCCAAGCTCACCTGATCTTTTCCGAGCGCCTGGTGGAGGTGTTCCCCCATCGTCGCGCTCCCGTTGAGCTGCCCCCGCGCGACATGGAGGTTGTGGGCCCAGAGCACCATCTTGGCTTGCGGTCCCTCGAGATCCAGCAAGCTCAGCACGTTCTTCGCCATCGCCTGGTCACGTGTTCCTGGCGCGTCCCCTCCCTGCGCGAGCCCTGGCTCTGCCTGGCGCACCACGTCGAGGTGGAGGCGCGCCGTCTTCCATGCCGCGGCGCTGGACCGCTGGATGTAGCCGTCTCGCTCGCTCTCGAGCCGCTGCGCGATCCGCTCGAGGCCGGTCCGCGTTGCCTCCCACACCGAGGCCCCGCGCCGATCGTAGCGAAAGACGTCGAACTGGCTGTCGAGAGGCCGGAGCGCCTGCTCCGCCTCGGCGCCGAAGCTGCGATCCACCTGCCGGAGATAGGTCAGCAGTGCACGAACCGAGGACGCCGGCGACTGGATGTCGAAGCCGTGGAATGCGAGCTTCTGCGGGTGCGAGGGATCCTCGTTGTACGCGCGCATCCAGCGGACCAGCGCGACGACTTCCTCCGTATCCCACGTCCAGAACCGCAGCCCGCGCACCGCCGAGACGGGATCTCCCTTGCCCGTGCGGATGTAGTCGTTCACCACCAGCGCCTCGGCGAAGCTCGCCTCGATGCCGAACACGCGGAACCCCTTCTGGTGGACGAGCACCTCGAGCATGCGGTGCTTGAGTTGGAAGAACTCGCGCGTTCCCCGCGTGGCCTCGCCGAGCGACACCACCTTGGCCTCTCCGATCATCGCGGTCACGGGGGCCAGATCGGTGAACCCTCGCCCGACCTCCACGGAAGCGATCGGGGCCACGTTCGCGCGCAGCCAGGTCGACACGGCCTCCGGCGCCAGCTGATCGGCAGGGAAGGCGCGCTGGAGGGTGCGATCGAGCGTCGTGCTCTCCGTGACCGTCTTGCCTTCGTCGGCGTGCCCGGGCGCTTGCGCGGCCAGGTGATAGCGCCCTTCCGGCACCTTCACCTGGTAGCGACCGTCGCCATCGACGGGGGCGAAGAAAATGTCTGCGTCGAAGTAGCTGAACCCGATGAGCGACACCATCGCTCCCGGCACGGGCCTGCCCGCCTTGTCGCGCACCGCGCCTTCCACGGTCATTCCCTCGCCCCCGAGCTGGATCGCGAGCTTCTCGGTCGGCGCGGTCTCGCGGTGCTGGAAGACGTCCAGGTAGGCGCCGGTCAAGCCGGGAGCAGTGACCGTGATCCCGTACCTCCCCGAGGGGAGACCGCTGACGCGGAACCGTCCCTCGGGACCAGTGAACGCTTGCCCTGCGGCGCGCGTCTCGTCCGTATCGGCCGCCACCACCGAGACCAGCGCGCCCGCGACGGGCTTACCGTCCGGACCCTGGATCACGCCGTCGATGTCGCCCGCCCGAGGTGGCGTGGGCGTGGCGGCGCCAGCCCTCGTCGAGGCCGTGGGAGGTTGCGCCGACGGCTCGACGGGCGCGCCGGCACACGCTGCGATCATGCCGAGCACCGGCAAGAGGAAGGTCAGGCGGGGCACGCCACGGCCAAGAGCCTGGAGACGACGCGGCATGTGCATATGCCCATCCATACCCCAGTGCAGCCCTGAGCGAGCCCTTCCGAGCATGGAGGCACTGCGAAGCGCTCCCGTGATCAGTCGGCGTCGGGATCGACGCCCGGCGCCTTCAACCGCTCCGCGAGCCCCTCTGCCCGCGCTTGCTCCTGGTCGGCGCGTGCTTGCTCGCGGCCCGCGGTTTCGTCCCTGCTCAGAGAGACTGGAGGTAATGCGTGAGGTCCGAGCGTTCAGCGTCGCTCAGGTGAGAGGTCGTCCCATGCGCGTCACCTCCCCCGCACGCGCCGAAGCGTGCGTCCAGCGTCGGCGCACAGCCATCGTGGAAGTAAGGCGCCCGCGCGCCCACCCGCGAGAGCCGGGGCACCTGGAGAGGGGCGCCCGTGCCCACATCCGCGGACTGGTTGTTCGTGAACTGAGGCCCAGCGTGGCACCCCGCGCAGCCCACCCGGGCGTCCGTGAAGAGCGCCTCACCGCGGGAGACCGCCGCTGGATCGACGACCACCCGCGCCGGCAGGGCCGGCAGCGCATCCATCCAGCGACCCAGCGCGTCGACCCGTCGAGGCCCCAACCGATCCCCTCCCATCCGCCCGGTGAGCACCCGCGCGGCGAGCACCTCCAGATCCGGGAGTGACCCGTCCCAGTGGAGCGGCGCCGTGTCCAGTACTCCACCTTCGAGCGACTGCGTACGACGTGGACCCTCGCTGCCGAAGTGCCACACGTGCCCGTCCTCCCGACCCTCGGGGTGACAGGAGGCGCAGGTGATCGACGTCCCCCTGGGCGCCAGGTGAAACAGATCGTGCCCCGTGTCGCGCCGGCTCTCCCCTCCGAGCACCACCTCTCGCCAGGTGGGCCGGTCATCGGGGGCCATCGTCCGCTTCAGCACCCGCGCCGGCTCTCGCGAGAAGACGAGCAGCGCCCCCTCTGCGTCGTAAGCTGCGGCCGTCGGCTGGCAGGGGACGGCGCTTCCGGCGACGCGGCAAGCGTCGGGCAGAACGGTGACCTGGAGGCTGGACAGCAGATCCCCGCCGACGTGACGCCGGCGCAGCTCGCCGATCCACCCGCCTGCAGCGCTCACGAGCGCATAGCGCTTGTGATCAGGTGAGACCGCCACGTCCACGAGGAGCTGGTGCTGCAAGCTCAGGGGCGACGAGGGGCGGGTCAGGAGCGGGACGAGCTGCGCGGTGTGCTCAGGGATCCCGTCGCTCGGTGTCGCGCCCCCTGGTGTGGCGCCGCCCGGGAGGGCGTCTTCTGGTGGCGCATCGCCCGGCGTCGTCACGGGCGGCAGGATCGCCACCCGGGTCGCGACCACGCCGCCGTCGCAGTCGTGCTGCCCTGCGGCGTAGGCCCCCGGCTCGTCGTTCACCGGCGTCATCTGGGCCCGCTGATGCACCAGCGCGGCCCCACCGCCAGGCAGCGCCGTCATGCGCCACGCCACGCCCGGTGTGCACAGGCCGTCCAGGGGTCGGAGTCGCGCCGTCTCCGTGCCGGCTGCATCGAGCACCAGCACCTCCGCCGACCGGAAACGACTCACCAGCAGCCGATCGCCATCGACGACGACATCGCGCAGATCCTCGTCGAGCAGCAGGCGCCGCACCTCGGCCCCGCCCGCCAGGGGATAGCTGACGAGCTCCCCCCGCACGCACGCGACGTGGACGACACCGAGCGCCGGATCGACATCGATCCCCCGAGGGCCCTCGCACACCGCGCGGCGCTCCACCACCTCTCCCGTCGCGGGCTCCACGATCGCGATGGCGCCGCCGCCCCTCAGCGCGACGTGAACACGCCCATCCGGCGTCTCCACGGCGCGCCCGGGCTCGTCCCCTGGAGAGAGGACGACGGTGGCCACCACCGACCCCTCCTCCTCGTCCCCGGGCGGGCGCACGATCCAGATCCGATCCCGGTCCGGATCCGCGGCGAACGCGAACCCTTCACGGGTCATCAGCAGCGTGCCACCGCTGACGGGGGGCGGCGGTGGCTCGCTCAGGGTGACCTCGTCATCGGGGGGGCCGAGGGGGCGCGGCGAAGGCTCCTGCGTCCGATGAGGACCCTCGGGCGTGCAGCTCCACAGGCCGAGCGGGGCGGAGGCGAGAGCGAAGACGGCGAGCGATCGAGCAAAGGGCATCGGTGATCCCGGGAGGGGACCGAATTATGGCCGCCCAGAGCCTGTCGCGGGGAATTGCATTGCGTCGTGTGACACTTTCCGTCCGCCAGCCCTCCATTTTTCGTCAGCTCCGACGTTGTCGGGTTCGTCGCGCGAGGCGAACCCCTGCGGGCGCGTGCCCTCGGCTACCTTCGTCGTCATGTCTCGCGCTCTCGAGAACGCGGTCCGCCTGCGGCGCCTCCGGAGCTTCGCGCTGCCCCGCGTCTCTGCCGCGCAAGCAAAGCCGTTCGGCCTCCGTCGTGACGTTCGCGTCGCTCCGACGGGGCGTGTCTATGGCGTGGCGAGAATCAAGGGGCAGGGACGGCTCGCCGCATGGCTCGACGACGAAGGCGCCTTTCATACGGCACGAGGCCCAGCGTGGCCCAGGTCCGGAGACGTCTCGCTCGCAGCCCACGACGAGGGCGACACCGCGCTGCTCGCGCTGCACGGAGACAGCCTTTGGAAGGTTCTGTTCCGCGAGGGAACGGTGCGTCGACTCTGCGCGCTCGACGCCTCGCTCGGCCCCATCGCTGGCATCGCCTACGGACCCGAAGACAGGATCCTCCTGCTCGCGGGCCAGCGACTGCACCTGCTCCGGCGCGATGGCGAGAGCCTTCGCCCCGACGGCGCCGTGTCCTCGCAGAGCCCTCCCTGGTTCGTCGCTGGCGACGAGATGGTCACCTTGCACGGAGGCCGCCTCGTGGTCGTGCGGTCCTCCGACGCATGTGCCGCTGGCGGCCTGGTCCTGTACGGCTTTGACGACCTGACGCTGCGGGCGCTGCTCCGCGTGGACATCGTCCCCGGAGAGATGGCCCTCCTGGAGCGGCGCGTCGTCATCGCCGAGAAGCGCGACACGAGGCGCACCTGGCTCGAGTTGCTCGGAACGAACACACTGCTCGCCCAGCTCGACAGGAACCCGACGGCCTTCCACCTGGTTCCTGTCGAAGAGCAGACGGACGACAATCACGCGAGCGACGAGAGGACCGACGTCGAGGGGGCAGGGGACGAGGAGGGGAGCCACCGCGATGCGCGTGCCCGCGCGACCCCCTCCGCGGCCTGGCTCTCGTCGGTGACGACGATCGCGCCCGATGAGCCACAGGACGCGAGCAAGCAGGGGGGAAAGGCCAGACGCAGCCAGAGCCGCGGAAGGCGTCACGTCGCCAGGGCGACCGTCGAGTCCAGACCCTTGCCCTTCGAGGTCATCGAAGGAGCCCTCCAGATCACGCATCGCGGGGTGGACCGACTTCCGCGACAGCCGACTCCGAAGCCCGAAGAACGAGCGTTGTTCGGCCCAGCGGCGCAGGTTCACTGCACACCGACGGGGCGCCTCTACGGCGTCATCCCCCTCGGTCGTCGTCCTTCATTCGCCGCATGGATCGAGGAGGGCGCGCTTCACGAAGCCACGGGTGACTACCTGCCCGGGGGGCAGGTGACCCTCGCGTCGCGCCCTGACGGCGGTGCCGTGCTCTTCGGGTACATGCACGGCGTGGTCTGGGAACTCGACTTCGCGACCGGGGAAGCTCGGGAGATGTTCTCCCCTGGAGGTGCGATTTACAGCGTCGCCTACGGGCCGGAGGGGACGCTCCTCGTGGGGACCTCGCGCTCGCTCGACGTCTACCGCCGCCACGGAGAGGCCGTGGTGCTCGACCAGCGCTTCGCGCTGCCCGCCTTCCAGATCCACCCCTTCCCCCATCTACCGCTCCTGCTCGTCGTCAGCTTCGTCGGAGAGGGAGACGACGCCGAGGAGGGGATCGTCCTTCTCGGCCGCGATGGCCCCCGGCTCCGCCGCCTGGCATCCGTGCGTGGTGACGTGTTCGACGCTCGGGTCAGCGGAGAGCAGGCCTTCGTTCGAGCGCAGATCGACTGGTGCGAGCTGCTGGGCCTGCGTGCCATCGCCGTCGAGTTCGCTGCGAAGCGAGAGGCGTCTCCGCTGGTCGCCCTCTACGCGCCCGAGGAGGGCGCGGACGAAGACGACGACGCGTGGTCCGATGCCGACGAGGCCCCGGAGGACTTCATCATCGCGCCGGCTCCTGGGCGGGCCGGTCTACGCTACCTGGGTCGCCAGCCTCCCTTGCCAGCGCTGCGTCGCGAGATCCCCGAGCAGGTGCGCGCACGCTTCGGGGAAGAGGTGCACCGTATCGAGCACGTGGGCCTCGATGCTCTCTACGCCGGCTGGACGCGAGTGCGTGACGACACCTACCGCCTCGTCGTCGTCGATGGGGAGAGGCGCCGCGAGACCTCCTTCCTGATCCCCGCGCAGCAGCCCAGAGCCCGGGTCAGCTTGAGCTGGGATCGCGCCCACGCCCTGGTATTCGTGCACCATGACACCACGCTCTGGTGGGTCCCGCTGAGCGGCGCGGCGCCGCTGCTCGTCCGCGACTTCAGCGACGACTTTGCCGCCATCGAGGACGAGGCGGAGCGCGTCGTGTACCTCGCCGAGGCAGTCGCAGACGGCGGCGTCCTCGCCGAGTCCTACCAGGGCACCTGGCGCTTCACCCGGTGCGGAGACGAGTTCAGACTACGAGCGCGCGGCGACCTGGACCTGCGGCGGATCTTCGCATGCCCTGGTGGACGTACGCTCGTCGTGCAGTCGGCCCAGGGAGCGCCGCTCCGTGTCTGCGGCGTGTACGAAGACGGCCTGCGCCTCCTCGCCACCTCTCCCATGGAGCCCGAGTCCATCGAGCGCGACCGCCAGGGCAGGATCTTTATCCACGCATTGCTCCATGGCTGGTACGAGTTTCACCACCTCGACGAAGCCTGGGACGCCGCGCGTCGCTCCCCGGAGCCCATTGTATTCGGCTAGTCTCAGCGCCCGATGTCGGACGCAGCGTCGTACCCCTTCGTGTTCTTCGGCGTGGAACCTGCGGACTGGTTTTCCCTCCAGCAGGACCTGTTCTCCTACGAGCTCCGCTTTGCGAGCGCACTGGATGGCACGGCGAGGCGGGCGGCGGCGATGGCATGGCAGCGCGCCCTCGATCCGGACACCGTGGAGCTGGTCGAGCCCCTCCTGTGGACCGAGCGCTGGGCCCTCGTGCGAGCGCGGCCCGCGGGCTGGAGCCGCCCGTGCCTCGAAGCGTTCGCGCAGGCCGTCGCGCATGCGCTTCGTGCCGTCCACGAAGCCTGCCCCCTCGATCAGGTCCAGCTCGCCGAGGTCCTGGAGAGCGACGGCGACTGGGACGCCTGGTCTGCTGCCCTCCGGCCCGAGCCCGTACCAGGCCCAGCCTGGCCCATCGACCTGCCTCGCTCCGGCGCTCACGCGCGCTTCGAGGCCCGCGCCGCGGTGGATCCGGAGGTCGAGCGCGCCCTCGCTGCCATGCGCACAGAAGCCGCGGAAGAGCAGCCCTCGCGGAGCTGGAGCGTGGGGGCGGCAGACGAGGCGACAGGGGACGAAACCGGCGCTCGCGCCCTGCTCGAGCTGAACATCGAGCGCCACGAAGACGAGCCGTGGCCTGGCGCGCTCGCCTTGCGGTGGAAGCCATTCGGCTCCTCCTCTCATGTCCGCATGGCCCCCGATGGCAAAGTGTATGGCGTTGCCAAAAAGAATCGGAGCCGCGTCGGCGCGTGGCTCGTCGATGACACCCTCTGCACCGCCTCTGGGCCCGAGCTTCCAGACGTCAGCAGCATGACCCTCGCGGCGCGCGACGATGGCAGCACTGCGTTGATCGCCATCGAAGACGAAGCCATCTGGGAGATCGACTTCCGCGACGGGACCCAGCGCCTTCTCTTCCCGATCGACGGGAGAGTCAGCGGGGCCGATGAGATTGCCTACGGACCTGAGGGGCGCGTCCTCGTGCTCGCCGACATCATGCTCGTCGTCTACCGGAACGATGGAGACACCTGGGTGCTGGAGCAGGGGTGGGATGTCACCGGCTACGCCATGTGCTCTTGCCTCGATGGCCGCATCCTCGTCATGACCCAGTGGGACGATGACGGTGAAGAGTGCGTCGCCGTCTATGGCTTCGACGGGCCCACCCTTCGTTTGCTCGCCCGGAAGACCGTGAGCGTCGGCGCCCTGTTCTCGTTGCACGGACGGCATTTGGCACAGGGTCGAAGCGAGCGCGGAGGCCGCAAGGCCGGGCCGGTGACCTGCGAGCTGGTCGGTCTGAGCACGATGCTCGAGCGCCTCGAGGCCGATCCCGGGGCCTTCGCCGAGGTCGCCCGGGTCGCGGTGGAGCGCGAGGATCGAGACGCTGAGGAGGATTCTGCGTCCGACGATGAAGACGCAGCATCCGACGACGAGGACTCCGACGACGAGGACTCCGCCTCCGACGACGAGGATTCCGCGTCCGACGACGAAGGCGACGAAGACCAGGACGACGAGGCGTTTGCCGGAGATCCGTCCAAGGACCCCCCGTTTCAGTTGATCGAAGGTGACCTCCAGTTCGAGGCGCGCAAGCGCGAAGAGCTACCGTCTCGGCCCCAGCCATCGGTAGATGTCCGGAGGCTGTTCTCCAGGCCCCTCGCGCTGGAGGTGGCGCCCGACGGACGCCCCTTCGGCATCGTGAGGCCACTCCGCAAGGCAATCGCTTTCGCCTGGCTGGAAGGTGACGAGGTTCGCCTGGCCGATCTGGAGGGCGTCTGGTCATCCGAGTACCACCTCGCCGCCCGCCCAGACAGCGCGACCGCCCTCGTCGCCGTCGACTCCGGCGCCGTGTACGAGCTGGAGTTCGCCGCGGGCAAGGTGCGACAGCTCTTCGAGTTCGATGGCTGGATGTCTACCGTGGCCTGTGGGCCGGAAGGCAGGATCCTGCTGCTGTCGAGCGACTCGCTGGTCGTGTACGGGCCCTCCGACGAAGGGTTCGTACGAGAGGCGGAATGGGACGTGCACGCCGACGATCTCAAGACCTTCTTCGATGGGCGGATCGTCATGACCTTCGCCGACGCGGGCAATGACGCGCCATCCCTGCGCATTCTGGGCTTCGACGGCGCCACGCTCCGCAGTCTGGCGAGCCTCCAGTGCGAGGAGGACGTCTCGATCGCCGACGTCGTTCCGAGCGGCGACCGTCTCTTCGTGCGTGTCTCGGGGGAGCCCGTGAGGACGGGGAGCTACGCCAGGGGGTACGAGATCCTCCACCCTGAAGCGCTGCTCGAACGGCTCGCCACGGATCCACGCTCGTATCCGGAGGTCGCCGTGACCGACCGAGCCAAGGACGAGAACGACGACGACGACGACGAGAACGATGACGAGTCGCAGGACGATGACGATGACACCCCCGCGGCGCCACCGAAGCAGCCCGAAGATTTCGTCATCGAGCCGCCTGCTGGACACCCTGGCTTGCGCTACCTCGGCAAGAAGTCCCCTCTGCCACGAGGAAAGACCATCCCGAAGCCCGTTCGCGCCATGTTCGGCACCGGCGCGCGGGACGTCACCGACATCGACAAAGAAAGCGATAGCTGCTGGGGCTGGAAGAAAGAGGCGAAGCGCTCGTTCCGCTTCTGCGTGGCGAAGGACGGGCAGCTCTTCGAGACGGCCCTGGTGACGCCTCACCCCAGCAACGCCGTGGTGAACTGGGACCAGACCCACGCCCTCGTACAGACCGACGACGACACGAAGCTCTGGCGGGTCGGCATCCACTCGAACGACATGGTCCTCGTTCGCGACTTCGGTGAGGACCAGGAGGAGGTCAACTTCTGCGAGCCGCTCGCCGATGGGTGGGTCCTGGTAGCGACCCATTCGGAAGGCTACCTCTTCACCGTACGCGACACTGTCAGCGAGCTGAGGATGCGCGGCGGCCTCGACTGCTTCGACATGAAATCCGCTTGCAAGGGGCGGGTGGTCGCCGCGGCCGTGAGTGGCGAGAAATCGATCCTCTTGTGGGGGATTTACGAGGATGGGCCCCGCATCCTGGGCGAGTTCGAACTGCCCCTCTTCGAGTTCCAGCGTTCGGAGGGGCGCCTCTTCATCGATGCGTCCCCGCTCGGTTGGTACGAGCTGACCCAGATGGCAGAAGCGTGGGAGGCAGCGGGTCGAGACCTCTCTGGCGATCGGTTTCCGAAGCTCTCGCTGAAGCGAACCGAAGAGGACGAGGGCGACGACGAGGGCGACGACGAGGACGAGAGCGGGGCTGAAGAGGAGGATGGGGACGAAGACGAGGCCGAAGGAGAGGACGACGAGGACGAGGACGAGGACGAGTGAGCATCTGCCGGAATGGCCTGTCCCTGTCTTCTCCTCGGCATCCCCCCGCCAGAGCTCACCGACTCTCCCCACCGTGTGCCGAGGGCATCCTGTGAGAGGAGCGTCGCGACGACCTCAGCCAGGCTGTGCCACCCTGTGTCGCTGTCCGGCAGCCACGCCCTTGCGGGCTCACCTCCCCTCTTCGCTTCTCGACCCCCCCTCCTGACCTGCGGATGATCCCTTCCGATTCACGGCCCGATTCTTGGCCGTTCGAGGGCTGTTTTCATCGCGGGGTAGACCCGGCATGTCGCTTGCTAAACAGATACGCCATGCGGTTCCTCAAGCTCCTTCCCCTCTTCCTTTCCGCCGCCGCTCTCGGATGTACGACGAGCGCCCCCGATCTTTGCGGTGATTCCTCGACGCCCAAGGCCGCCGATGCCCCGCCTTGCGGCTGCGACAACCCCGACACCGCGGGCTGCGTGGTGCGCTCCGAGCTGGCGCGGAACGAGAGCCCCGCCGTCCAGGCCAACGAGCTCACCGCGCTGGTCGAGGGCAACACCAGCTTCGCGCTCTCGCTCTACGGCCACCTCGGCGCCGAGTCGGGCAACCTGTTCTACTCCCCGTACAGCATCTCCACCGCCCTCGCGATGACCTGGGCCGGCGCCCGTGCGCAGACCGAGGACGACATGGCCGCAACGCTCGGCTTCACCTTGCCGCAGCAGCAGCTCCACAACGCCTTCAACGCCCTCGATCTCGCACTGTCGAGCCGGGGTCAGGGAGCCAAGGGGGCCGACGGCCTGCCCTTCCGCCTCCACGCATCCAACGCGCTCTGGGGACAGACCGGCTATGCGTTCGAGGCGCCGTTCCTCGACGTCCTCGCCCAGAACTACGGCGCAGGCATGCACGTCGTCGATTTCGCCCGCAAGAAGGACCAGGCCGTGGACCTGATCAACACCTGGGTGGAGCAGGAGACCGAGGGCAAGATCAAGGACCTGCTGAGCCCCGACATGGTCTCGCCGTCCACGCGGCTCGTGCTCACCAACACCGTGTATTTCAGCGCCGCATGGAAGGACATGTTCGAGAAGGACAACACCGAGACGGCGACCTTCACGACCGACCAGCATCAGGCCGTCCAGGTCCCCATGATGCACGCCTTCCTCGACACGACATACGGCGAAGGGGACGGCTTCAAGGCCGCGACGCTCCCCTACGATGGCGACCAGCTCGACATGGTCGTCGTCCTCCCTGACGACCTCGCGACCTTCGAGCAGGGCCTCGACGGCGCCCGCTTCGGCGAGGTGCTCGGCTCGCTCCAGGACCACCGCGTCGAGACGCGCATCCCGCGCTTCAGCTTCGACTCGGAGTTCAGCCTCGCCGACGCGCTCAGCAAGCTGGGCATGGCCGACGCCTTCACCGAGAAGGCCAATTTCTCCGGCATCAGCTCGACCGAGGGCCTGCAGATCTCCGACGTGATCCACAAGGCCTTCGTCGGCGTGGACGAGAAGGGCACCGAGGCTGCCGCGGCCACCGCGGTGCTCGTCCTGGGGGGTGGCATCCCCGATCCCGAGGAGCCGGCGTCGATCACGCTGGACCGACCCTTCCTGTTCTTCATTCGCGACATCGCGACCGGCTCGGTGCTGTTCGTCGGCCGCGTCGCTGATCCCACGAAGTGACGTGGTGCAGGGAAGCGCCTCGCCGCGCTGCTCCCTGCCCAGCCGCTCCCCGCCCAGCCGCTCCCTGTCGTGACGAAGGCCCCCGCGCCTTCGGGCCTCACCCCCACCTCTTCCAGCGACATGGTGGCTCGCGCTCTCGCTCCACGGGGGCGCCACCGCGCCTGTCGCCTACGCTCACCTCACGCACCCCCCAGAGCGGCATGGCTGGCCTTCCCCGGTGTGCCACGTGTCTGGCACACCACGGCGCATGACCACTCCTGTTCGGCGCGTTTCCAGCCTGCGCCGCGGTCGAGCGCGCGTGGTGCCACGCGGCACACCCATTGCTTGAAGGCGAGCATGCGCTTCCTCCGTGTCCTTCCCTTCGCCCTGTCCCTCGCGGCCTTCGGCTGTGCCTCGACCGGCACCGAGAACCCTGAACCCGGTCAGCCGGGTCCGGGTGAAGACATCGCCTGCAACGATCCCGGCGTCGCCGGCTGCGTGGTCGTCGGCGAGGCCTCCCGCAACCTGAGCCCTCAGATCCCCGCAGCCGATCGTGACGCCCTCGCCCAGGGCAACACCGAGTTCTCCCTCGCGCTCTACCGGCACCTCAGCGAGCCCGCTGGCAACCTGTTCTACTCGCCGCACAGCATCTCCAGCGCCCTCGCGATGACCTGGGCCGGTGCTCGTGGCCAGACCGAGCAGGACATGGCCTCCGCGCTCCACTTCACCCTGCCCCAGGGCCGCCTGCACCCCGCCTTCAACGCCCTCGACCTCGAGCTGACCAGCCGTGGACAAGGCGCCCAGGCCGCCGACGGCCAGCCCTTCCGCCTCACGGTCGCCAACGCCGTGTGGGGCCAGATCAACTACAGCTTCGAGGCCCCCTTCCTCGACGTGCTCGGCGAGAGCTACGGCGCGGGTATCCACGTCGTCGACTTCGTGAACAAGACCCAGGAGGCCGTAGGTCTCATCAACGCCTGGGTGGAGAAGAGGACCGAAGAGCGGATCAGGGACCTCGTCGCCTCTCCCCCCATCACCAAACACACCCGCATGGTGCTCACCAACGCCGTCTACTTCAACGCCGCGTGGCAGACGCAGTTCGACGACGAGAACACCCAGCCTGGCAGCTTCACCACCCAGACGGGGCAGAGCGTCCAGGTGCCGATGATGAACGGCACCTTCGAGACGACCTACAGCGAGGGACCTGGCTTCAAGGCGGCGTCCTTGCCGTACGACGGCGGCGAGCTGGACATGGTGCTCGTCCTCCCCGACGACCTCGCGGCCTTCGAGCAGGGCCTCGACGCCGCTCGCCTCGACCAGGTGTTCTCGGGTCTGAGCCAGCGCCTCGTGGAGACGAAGATGCCCAAGTTCGAGTTCGAGGCGAAGTTCTCCCTCAAGGACGCGCTGAGCAAGCTCGGGATGGCGATCGCTTTCACGGAGGAGGCCGACCTCTCGGGCATCTCCGCCGCAGGGGACCTCTACATCATGGACGTCGTCCACAAGGCCTTCGTGAACGTCGGCGAGACCGGCACCGAAGCCGCCGCGGCGACGGCCGTCATCGTCGGCAACGAGAGCGCCCCCGACCCCTCGCAGATGGTGCAGTTCCACCTGGATCGGCCGTTCCTGTTCTTCATCCGCGACCTCCAGACCCGCGCGGTGCTGTTCGTCGGTCGCGTCGGCGATCCCTCCCCCTCCTGAGTCGCGCCGTACGCCCCCCTGCCGCGGTACGCCCCCTGCCGCGGTACGCCTCCCTGCCGCGGTACGCCCCCTGCCGCGGTACGCCTCCCTGCCGCGGTACGCCCCCTGCCGCGGTACGCCCCCTGCCGCGGTACGCCCCTTGCTTCAGAGAGGGCATGCGCTTCCTCCACCTCCTCCCGCTTACCCTCTCTCTGACCGCCCTCGCTTGCACCTCGACCGGCGTCAGGGATCCCAACACCGACCCCGACCTGCCGGGTGATGACATCGCCTGCAACGACCCCGGCATCGCCGGCTGCGTGGTCGTCGGCGAGGCCTCGCGCAACCTGAGCCCCCAGATCCCCGCGACCGATCGTGACGCCCTCGCCCAGGGCAACACCGAGTTCGCCCTCGCGCTCTACCAGCAGCTCCGCGAGGACCCCGGCAACCTCTTCTACTCGCCGTACAGCATCTCCAGCGCCCTCGCGATGACCTGGGCGGGCGCCCGTGGCCAGACCGAGCAGGACATGGCCTCCACCCTCCGGTTCACCCTCCCGCAGGACCGCCTGCACCCCGCCTTCAATGCCCTGGATCTCGCGCTGACCAGCCGTGGACAAGGCGCCCAGGGCGCGGACGGCCAGCCCTTCCGCCTCACGGTCGCCAACGCCGTGTGGGCCCAGATCAACTACAGCTTCGAGGCCCCCTTCCTGAACGTCCTCGGCGAGAGCTACGGCGCCGGCGTTCACGTCGTCGACTTCGTGAACAAGACCCTGGAGGCCGTGGACCTGATCAACGGCTGGGTGGAGAAGAAGACCGAGGACCGCATCAAAGACCTCCTCTCCTCGCCCCCCGTCACCCCGAACACCCGCATGGTGCTCACCAACGCCGTCTACTTCAACGCCTCGTGGTTGGCGCAGTTCGAGGAGGACGACACCCAGCCCGGCAGCTTCACCACCCAGGCGGGGCAGAGCGTCCAGGTGCCGATGATGAACGGCACCTTCGAGACGACCTACAGCGAGGGACCCGGCTTCAAGGCGGCCTCCTTGCCGTACGACGGACAGGAGCTGGACATGGTGCTCGTGCTCCCCGACGACCTCGGCACCTTCGAGCAAGGCCTCGACGCCGTCCGCCTCGACCAGGTGTTCTCTGGCCTGGGTCCCCGCCTCGTGGAGACGCGGATGCCCAAGTTCGAGTTCGCGTCGAAGTTCTCGCTCAAGGACGTCCTGAGCAAGATGGGCATGGGCATCGCCTTCTCGGCGGAGGCCGATCTTTCAGGCATCTCCACGCAGGAGCACCTCTCCATCACCGACGTCATCCATCAGTCGTTCGTGAACGTGAGCGAGACCGGCACGGAAGCGGCCGCGGCGACGGCGGTCATCATCGGCCGCGACAGCGCGCCGTCGGACATGGTGCAGTTCCACCTCGACCGTCCGTTCCTGTTCTTCATCCGCGACATCGCGACGCACACCGTCGTCTTCGCCGGCCGGGTGAGCGACCCCGCCGGGAACTGACCTTCCCCGTCACGACGGCCTCCTTCCAGGAGCCCCCACCTGGTCTGGTGGGGGCGTCGCGTCACGGGCGTCGCCGGCCACGAGCCGCTCTGAAGGCACCGGGTCTCCAGGGACGGTCTTGTGCCACCTTGCGCCTCGACCTGGGCATTGCCGTCATCATCCCGCTCGGCGCGCCACCCACCCTCCCATCGAAACCTCCGAGGCCCCGATCCTGTGTCCCTGGTCAGGCCGTGCCCCTGCTGCGCAACGAGGCCGCTCAGTGAGGGGCATCACGGCCGGGTACGTTCCTTGCTCGGCAAAGGGACATGCGTTTCTTCATGTCCATCCCCCTGGTTCTGTCCCTGGCTGCTGCTGGTTGCACGACGAGCAGCGGGGATGGATCCGAGCCGAACGACCCCGGCCCTGCGTGCAGCGACCCGAACACTGCGGGCTGTGTCGTCACCAGCGAAGCTGCGCGGAACCTGAACCCCCAGGTCTCGCCTGCCGACAGTGACCTCCTGGCGAAAGGCAACACGAGCTTCGCCCTCGATCTCTACCAGCAGCTCCGCGAGGAGCCCGGCAACCTGTTCTACTCGCCGTACAGCATCTCCAGCGCCCTCGCGATGACCTGGGCCGGCGCGCGCGGACAGACCGAGCAGGACATGGCGAAGGCCCTGCGCTTCGACCTCCCTCGAGCGCGCCTGCACCCGGCCTTCAACGCCCTGGACCTCGCGCTGGCGAGCCGAGGGCAGGGGGCCGCTGGCGCTGACGGCCAGCCCTTCCGCCTCCATGTCGCCAACGCGCTCTGGGGCCAGACGGGCTTCTCCTTCGAGCAGCCGTTCCTGGACGTGCTCGGCGAGAGCTACGGCGCTGGCGTCCACGTCGTCGACTTCGAGCGCCACACCCAGCAGGCCCTGGATCTGATCAACGGCTGGGTCGCCCAGAAGACGGAGGACAGGATCAAGGACCTGCTCTCCAGCCCCCCCGTCACCTCCGACACCCGACTCGTGCTCACCAACGCCGTGTACTTCAACGCCGCGTGGCAAGAGCCGTTCGAGGAGGAGCGCACCCAGCCCCGACCCTTCACCAACCAGGCCGGTGACGTGCGCGACGTGCCCACGATGGCCGGCGTTCCTTACGCCAGCTACGGCGAGGGCGCGGGCTTCAAGGCGGCGACGCTCCCCTACGACGGCAGCGAGCTCGACATGGTGCTCGTCCTCCCCGACGATCTCGACGCCTTCGAGCAAGGCCTCGACGGCGCGCGCTTCGACCAGGTGGTCGCCTCCATGAGCCGCCGCCTCGTCGACGTCGAGATGCCCAGGTTCGAGATCAACGCGAAGTTCAGCCTCAAGTCGGCCCTCGACAAGCTGGGCATGGCCATCGCGTTCACCCCGGACGCCGATCTCACGGGCATCTCGGAGAAGACCCGCTTGATGCTCGCCGACGTGGTGCACCAGTCGTTCGTGAAGGTGAACGAGGCGGGAACCGAAGCGGCTGCAGCGACCGCCGTCGTCGCCGTCCCCACGAGCGCCCCGGATCCCTCGCAGATCGCCGAGCTGCACCTCGATCGCCCCTTCCTGTTCTTCATCCGCGACATCGAGACGCGCGCCGTGCTCTTCGTCGGCCGCGTCGCCAATCCCTGAGCGCCGCCGCTCCCCCTTCACCACCGCGCCCTCGCGCCCTCGCCGACGGCATCGGACCTCCTACCCCGCGCTGGCACCTCTCCCGCCCGTGAGCTGTGTCACCCTGCGCCGCGGTGAGATCACCCCTGACCGGGGCACCCTGTGCCACCGCGCGCGCCGACGCCCCTGCGCTGCGACGTGCGCGCGTCCTCGCCCTCGCCTCGGCTCCGGAACGCCGCTTGCTTTCCGCATGACCATGCGCTGGTCCCAGACCCTCCCTCTCCTCCTCTCCCTGGTGGCTGTCGGATGCACCTCGGGGTCGAGCGGCGACGAGACGCCCGACGACACGGGCAGACCGTCCTGTGAAGACGCCCCCATCATCGGTTGCGCGTTCGCCGGAAGCGTCGAACGCAACCTGAGCCCCCAGGTCCCGGCGGCCGACGCCGACGTCCTGGCCCGGGACAACGCCCGCTTCGCGCTCGCCCTCTACGAGCACCTCCGCGAGACGCCCGGAAACCTCTTCTACTCACCGCACAGCATCTCCACCGCGCTCGCCATGACGTGGGCCGGTGCCCGTGAGCAGACCGAGCGGGACATCGCCACCGCCCTCCAGTTCACCTTGCCGCAGGACCGCTTGCACCCTGCGTTCAACGCCCTCGACCTGGCACTCGCCAGCCGAGGGAAGCGTGCGTCCCACGACGGAGCGAGCTCCTTCCGTCTCGTCGTCGCCAACTCGCTCTGGGGCCAGCTCGGCTACACCTTCGAGAACCCCTTCCTGAACGTGCTGAGCGAGAGCTACGGCTCCCCCCTGTACGTCGCCGATTTCAAGGAGCGCACCCAGGACTCCATCGAGGCCATCAACGGCTGGGTGTCCGAGAAGACCGAGAACAAGGTCAACGACCTCCTGAGCAGCCCGCCGGTCACCGCAGACACGCGCTTCGTCCTCACCAACGCGATCTACTTCTCTGCCTCCTGGGCCGAGCGGTTCGAGGTGGGAGACACGCAGTACAGCGATTTCGCCACCCAGGCGGGCGCGCGGGTCAACGTGCCCATGATGCGCGCCCTCCGGAACGGGCGTTATGGCGCAGGCGCGGGCTATCAGGCCATCGCCTTGCCCTACCACGGGGACGAGGTCGAGATGGTCCTCGTCGTCCCCGACGATCTCGACGCCTTCGAGCAAGGCCTCGATTTCGAGCGCTTCGACGAAGTCGTCGCGGGCCTCACGCCCCGTGCGGTGAAGCTCGAGATGCCCAGGTTCTCGATCGACGCGAAGTTCAAGCTCAAGGAGCTGCTGAGCAAGCTGGGCATGGCGAGCGCCTTCACCTCCGAGGCCAATCTGTCGGGCATCTCGACCAGCGGAAGCCTCGCGCTCGCCGAGGTCGTCCACCAGTCCTTCGTGAGCGTCGACGAGAGCGGCACAGAGGCCGCCGCCTCGACCGCGGTGATCGGCTTCGACGTGTCGAGCAACGAACCGCCGTCGGTGAAGGCCGATCGACCCTTCCTCTTCTTCATCCGTGACCGCGCCACCCAGGCCGTGATCTTCGTGGGCCGCGTGAGCAACCCCTTGGACTCGTAGGCCTCGACCTGTCGCCCTTGGCCGCGTTCGTTGCCCCCGCGGCCCTGCGCGGCCCTGCGCGGCCCTGCGCGGCCCTGTGCTGCCCCCCCCCGCGGCCCTGCGCGGCCCCACGGCGGCTCAGACCGTCGCGTCCTTCTCTCCGTGGCAGATCTCGATGAACCCGCAGCGCAGCCGGCGGCACGTCTCCACCGGCACGGGCTCCCAGCGCTCGTTCCCGCGCGCCTCGGCGAACCCCTGGGCCAGCCACGAAAGCCCTTGCTCGAACCGCTCGTGCTCCTCGAGCGCGAGCGCCCCGCCCTCGCCTTGCGCTGGCAGCCACGTGGGCTCCAGCTTGCTCCCCAGGAACAGCACCCCGGCCCGGATCGGCCTCCCCTCCGAGCGCCGGTGCAACGCCAGCGCGTCCACCCGCAGCACCAGCTCGTAGGCCGACAGGTTCGTCCGAGGCCGCGCCCGCCGCAGCTCGATCACGTCCACCGACCCGTCGGGGAAGTCGACCACCAGATCCGCCGCCCAGCGCACCGACAGATGCGCCCCGCGCCCTCGCTCGATGATCCGCGGATCCACCCCCAGCGTGAACGCCTCATCCCCCAGCACCGCCGCCTGCTCCACCCGCACCCGCCGCGCGTACGGCCCATCGAGGAACGCCGCGATCCCCTGCGCCAGCCGCATCGCCTCCGGATGCTCCGGCCCCATCCCCTCGGCGGACAGGCGCTCCATCACCTCGCCCACCTTCGTCGGCACCCCCCAGCGCTGGAGCGGCCAGCGCGACAGCACCCGGTGCGCCGCCCGCCCCGGCGGCCGCGGATCCGCGCCCTCCATCAGCTCCACCCGTTCCTCGCCGGGCACCTCGGCCGGCCCCTCCAGATCGAAGAGCCCGAGCTGCGCCTTCGGGGCCGGCTCCTCCACCCCCAGCAGGTGCCGCAGCCGGAACCGCCGCGGGCACTCCTGGAACAGCGCCAGCGCCCCTGCGTCGATGGCCACCGTGCGCGCGTGGGCCAACCGCGCTGCTGGCGCGTGCCGGAACGGCGTCACCGGCCGCGCATAGACATCGAGCCCGGCCTCTGGCGCGTGCGCCCCCTGCAGGAGCGCCTTCGCGTCGAGCACCGTGCGCACCACCCCGGGCATCGCCTCCGCGTCGAACGCCGCCTTCAGCGTCAGCCACGCCGACCCCTTGCGCGGCTTCGCCGCCGGCCCCACCAGCACCAGCTCCCGCTTCGCGCGCGTGATCGCCACGTAGCTGAGCCGCTGCCGCTCGGCGCGCTCGCGCGCGTGGATCTCCTCCCGCGCCTCCTTCATCGCCGGCGTCGACACCGCGTACAGCGGCGCCAGCGCCTCCACCGCCGCCTCGTAGCGCGACCCCTCCCGCCCCGCCCGATCCATCCGCCGCGCGTAGTGCTGCACGAACAGCGATGCCGGCCGGTCCCCGGAAGCCGGCACGAACCCCAGCCCCGGGAGCTGCGGCATCGGCGCGGCGTTCAGGTCCACCACCACCACCGCCGCGAAGTCGAGCCCCTTGCTCGCGTGGATCGTCGTCAGCCGGACCGCGTCGTCCTCTTGCGAGAACACCGCCGCCTCCGGCTCGTCGGCCTCGTCGCTGATCCGCCGATCCAGCCACCGCACGAAGCTCGCCAGCGACCCCCCGCGCCGCCGCGCGATCGCCACCAGCCGATCCAGGTTCCCGATCCGCGCGTCGGCCCGCGGCAGCGCCGCCAGCACCCGGTCCAGATCGAACGCCGCGATCGCCGCCCGGATCGCCTCCCCCGGGGACGAGCGCAGCGCCGCCCGCCGGAGCCCCGAGAACTTCGACCGGAAGTGCTCCAGCCGCGTCCGGTCCTGCGCGGGCAACCGCTCCAGCGCCGACGCCGTCATGTCGTCCGTCGCGTCCGCGCTCCCCCCCTTCGCGCCTCCCGCGCCTCCCGCGCTTCCTGCCTCCGCGCTCCCTTGCCGCGCTGGCCACCGCCCCAGCAGCGGCACCGTCAGCCCTCGCCCCGGCGGCGCCAGGATCGCCAGCGCCGTGTCGCTGAGCCCCACCATCGGCCCGCGCAGCACCGTCGCCAGCGCGAGCTGGTCCCCTGGATCGAGCAGCAGCCGCAGCGCCGCCGCCGTGTCGCGGATCTCCGGCGCATCGAACAGCGCCCGCCCCGCCACCACGTACGGCACCGACAGCCGCCCCAGCGCGAGCTCGATCAACGGGATCGTGCTCCGCCGCCGCGCAAGCACCGCCACGTCCTTGAACTTCAGCTCCCCCCCGCCCTCGCGCACCCGCTTCGCCACCCACGCCGCGGCCACCAGCGCCTCGCGCAGCGGCCCCTTCGCGTCGCGCACCAGCGACTCCGCGTCTTCTGGTGCCTCCCCGTCGTCCCCGATCAGCACCACGTCGGACGACGGCGGCGTCGCTCCCTCCACGGGCTTCAGGTGCTCCGCCGTCCCGTAGGACACCTCGAAGTCCCGGACGGGCGCCCCGGCCGGCGCCCCGAGCCGATCCTGCGCGAAGTCCCGCACCGAGAACTCGTTCACGAAGCGCAGCACCTCCGGCGTCGACCGCCGGCTCTCGTTCAGCGCCACGAAGTCCGCCACCGGCCGCGGCGACCACAAGGATTCTGGCAGCCCCAGCGCCTCTCCCGCCGTCCTCCCCGCCAGCTCCGCGCAGACCCGGCTGAACACCGACACGTCCGCGCCACGGAACCCGTAGATCGACTGCTTCCGGTCCCCGACCAGGAACAGCCCGTGCTCCGACAGCCCCGCCGCCGTCGGCGCGTCCCCTGGCTTGCGCATCCGCGCCGCGTCCTCGCGCTCGCGCAGCAGGTACACCAGATCGCGCTGCACCGCGCTCGTGTCTTGGAACTCGTCGACCAGCAGCACGTCCACCTGGTCGCGCACCGCCTGCCCCACGCCCACGTCGTCACGCAACCCATCGCGCGCCGCGCGCAGCAGGTCCCCGAACCCCAGCCCCCCCTCCGTGCGCCGGATCGTCGCCAGCCGCACCTTCACCTCTTCGAGCAGCTCCACGATGAGCTGCTCGCGCCGCCCCAGCCCTGGCGCATCCCGCAGGAACCCGAGCAGCTTGTGCGCCTTGTCCTTCAGCGTATCGCCCGGAAGCTCCTCGCAGAACGCGACGAACGCCTCGTCGGCAGGCGTCTTCTTGCCGCGCTTCGGCGTGGTGATCAGCTCCACCGCCGGCCCCCACGCCCCGCGCGGCAGCGGCGCATCGTGCGACACCCCGCGCAGCGCCGCCGCGAGCGTGTTCGCTGGCGCCTGCAGCTTCGGATTCCCCCCCGTCGCGAGCGCCACCGCCACCCGCGCGAACTCCTTGCGCAGCGCCCGCGCCTCGGCCGCGTGATCCGTCAACGCCAGCGTCCGCGGCGTCAGCCCTTCCTCGTCGAGCCGATCCAGCAGCCGCGTGATCTGCGCCCGCGCCACATCCACGCCGCCCGCCGCCGCGAGCATCGCCCGCGCCGCATCGCCTCGCTCCCCGCCCTCCGCGAGCGCTGCCGACAGCGCCTCGTCCACCGCCAGATCGCTGAGCGCCTGCGCCTCCTCCTCGTCGAGGATCCGCGCCCCTGGCGTCAGCCCCATCGCGATCGCGTGCCGGTCCACGATCTGCTTCGCGACCCCGTGCAGCGTATCGATCCGTGCCGCCCCCCAGCGCCCCAGCGCCTCCCCCGCGCGCTTCTTCAGCTCCTCGGGCGACAGAAACTCTCCCGTCGTCGCCTCCCGCGCCCGGATCACCTCGGGCAGCGCCGGGATCTCCCCGCGCCCGTCCCAGCCCGCGATCTTCCTCAGCACCGACTCGATGCGGTGCGCGATCTCCGCCGCCGCCGCCCGCGAGAAGGTCGTCGCCACGATCCGATCCGGCAGCACCGCCTTCGCCGCGAACTGCGGCCCGAGCTGCCCCGACGACGTGAGCCCCAGCGTGAGCAGCAGGTAGAGCGCCGTGAGCCGGTACGTCTTCCCCGTCCCCGCGCTCGCCGCGACGACCACGTTGCGCTTGAAGGCGTAGAGCCGAGCGTCGTCGTTCGACAGCGGCGGTAGCGGCCCCCTCGGCACCACTGGCTCGCTCTCGACCAGCTCGACGGCCCCTTCCGCGTCGTCCTCGCCAGCCTCTGCGGCAGCCGCGTCCCCGTCGTCCACGCTCCCGCCGTCCGCGCTCCCGTCGCCCGCGTCCAGCTCCTCGCCGTCGCGCGATCCCCGAAGCGCCCGCTCGTCTCCACGCTCTTCGGACGCAGATCGCCCCGACGCAGCCGCTCCCGGCTTCACGTGCGCGAACAGCGACGCTGCCACATCCGAATCCACGTCGAAGTCTATATCGCCACCGCCGAGATCCGCTTCGAACACCGTATCCCCGACCGGCCCGGACCGCACGGCACGCGAAAGCGGCCGCGCCCCCATGGCTTTGGCGGAGCCCGAACGGCCGCGCGGCGGCTTCGAGGACATGGTGAGGCTTTACTGCATGAACCGCTGTTCAGGCAACGGGACCTTGCATTCCACCCGCGCCCTGCACAGGCGGCCTCCCTCGCCCGTCCGGGCAGCCCCCCTGACCTCGATTTCCACCGCCCCGTTTTCCACTGCCCCCCTCTCCACCGCGCCCCTCTCCACCGCGCCCCTCTCCACCGCGCCCCTCTCCACCGCCCCCCTCTCCACCGCCCCCCTCTCCACCGCGCCCCTTCGCGCAGCTCCATCACCTCACGCGCCACCCCCTGGCCCACGCCTGTCGGCGCCATGGCGGTCGACGAAGAAAGAACGGTCGCGCGGAACCCGCCGCTCGCCATTCTCACATCGATTCAAGCATTTGCAGCGAGAGCACCTGCTGGCATGTGCCGTGAACGGGTCCCACGCCGGACATCACGGCGGAAACCACGTGCCTTCCTCGACCCACGAAGCGCTGCTCCTTCTCTTCCGGCATCGACCCGCGATGGCCGCCGAGTTCCTGCGCGACTTCCTCGACATCCCGGTGCCTTCCTTCTCCGAGGCCCGCATCGTGCCCGCGGATCTCACCGAAGCCCTCCCCGTCGCGCGTCACGCCGACCTCGTCGTCTTGCTCCTCGCGGGTCGCCCCGTCTTCGCCATCGTCATCGAAGCGCAGCTCGGGCGCGACCCCAACAAGAAGTACACCTGGCCCTCCTACCTGACCGCGGTGCGTGCGCGTCATCAGTGCCTCGTCTGTCTGCTGGTGGTGACGACCGACCCGACCATTGCAAGGTGGAGCGCCAGGCCCATCCGCGTCGGTGTCCCTGGCTGGACTCTCACACCTTTTGTGATCGGACCCGAGGCGATCCCCGTAATTACCAAGCGCCAAGATGCGCGTGGCAACCCGGAGATCGCCGTTCTTTCCGCCATGGCGCATGGACGGAGCCCTGAAGGTCTCTCCATCGGGCTCGCCGCCATCGGGGCCATCGCCAAGGTTCCACCGGAACGGCAACGGCTCTACATCGACGTGGTACTCTCATCGCTGAACCAAGCCGCGAGGCGAAGCCTGGAGGCGAAAATGAAGAACGGGTACGTGTATCAGAGCAATTTCGCACGCTCTTACGTTGCGCAAGGTCGACGGGAGGGGCTCCTGGAAGGGGAGCGAAATGGTCTGGTCACAGGCAAGGCGCAAGCCGTGCTCGCCGTGCTGGAGGCGCGGGCCATCAAGATCCCCGCCACCGTGCGCAAGCGCGTGCTCGCGAGCACGGATCTCACCGAGCTGGACCAGTGGGTCCGCCGCGCGGCCGCCATCGGCGACGCATCCGCCCTCTTCACGACCTCCCCCTCCTGAGCGACGGCGTTCCCTCCTGCGCGCCAGCGCGCTCCCTCCCGAGCGCCAGCGCGTTGCCTCCCGAGCGCCAGCGCGTTCCCGCTCCTCAGCCTCGCTCTTCCGAGGCCTCCTCGATCGGCATCACCGCCGGCCGCCGGCACACGTCGCGCGCATCGCAGCTCGCGCACATGTCCTGGCGCGTCGGCCGCGGCGCCACGTCTCCGACCCACAGCGCCCGCACCGCCTTGCGCGCCTCCGTCGCCGCTTGCGGCGCCCGGTCGGCGAAGGCGATCTGCGCCTCGGGTTTCGCGGGCGACTCCTCGACCAAGCCGCGCTGGCGCACCGCCATGTACTGCGCGCGCACCTCCTCGGCCCCCAGCGCCCGGCGCACCACCGCCGCGTAGAGCGGGAGCTGCAGCGCCCGCTCCTGCTGCTTCTTGTCGGGCAGCCGCCCCGTCTTGTAGTCGATCACCCGCGCGATCCGCCCGTCGGTGCTCCGGTCGATCCGATCGATCACCCCGTCCACGAACAGGCTCTCGCCACCCCCCTCGTCGTCTTCCAGCTCCAGCGCGCCCCACGGCGCGTCCTCGCGCGCCCCGAACCGCTGCTCTGCCAGCGAGAACCGCACCGGATCGCCCGCGTCGATCGTGCGCACCACGACCTGGAGCGCGTCCGACACCGCCTTCTCGATCGCGTCCCGCCGCAGCGGCGCCATCGCCGCGTCGGCCCCCAGCGCGGCCTCGGCGGCCTCCCGTGCTCGCTGGAGCTGCACGTCGGGATCGCTCTCCGGGCTCAGCTCCCGCAGCGCCTCGAACGCCGCCTCCAGCGCCCCGTGGATCATCGTCCCCCGCTCCCGCGCGTCGGCCGACTCCAGCAGGTCTTCCACCCGCCGCACCCGCAGCACCCGCCGCGCGAACGCCGCGAACCGGCACCCCATCGCGCGCTCGATGTGCGTCACCGCGATCGGCTTCTCCGCCTTGCCCCCGCCCACCGCGGCCTGGAGCTGCGCCCCCAGCGCCGCGTCGCGCCCGACCTCCACCTGCCCCGTGTGCGCCTCCGCCGGCACCCGCAGATCCAGGAAGAACGCCGCCCGCTCCCGCTCGATGCGTGCCCGCTCGGCCACGTCCGTCGACGGCGGCGCCCCGCTCGCCAGCGCGATCAGCTCGGCGCCCCGCGGCCCCAGCTTCGACGCCGAGAGCGCCACCCGGGACGCCGGCTCCTCGTGCTTGCGCGCCTTGCGCACCGACACCCAGCGGAACAGCGCATGCGGATCCGACGGCTCGCTCTCGTCACCCCGCGTGTAGCTCACCGACACCGCCGTCGCGCCCGCCACCACCCACGACAGCTCTGCCCGCTGGTAGCCCTGCCGTTCGCGCATCGACGGCGGCCTGCACTGCGGCGGCAGCTTCGCGCGCAGGTGCTCGCCCACCAGCACGTCCTCCGGCCCTGCCGCCCCGCTGTACGCGCGCGACGACAGCCCCGTCACCACCACCACCTCGTGCCACAGCCCCGCGAGCCCACCGGGCAGATCCACCCGCACCGCGCCTGCCCGCGCCGGCGCCCCTTGCGGGCACACCCCCACCTCCGTGGCTGCGCGCTCCAGCTCCGCGTAAAGCTCCTCCACGGTGCACGGCCGCTCCGCGAGCCCCAGCGTGCGCGAGGCCTGCGCCATGCCCTCGACCAGCTCGCGCACGATCTTCGCCGCGCGCGCCCCCTGACCGATGGCCTCCATCGCCAGCGCGCCCCCCTCGACCTGCGGCAGCCCCCCGGCCCCCCGACCCCCACCGCGCAGCTCTGCCTTCAGCATCGACCGCAGCTCGTCCGCCACCGGCACGCCCAGCTTGAGCTGATCCATCAGCGCCAGCAGCCGCCGCGCCAGCTCTGGCCGCGTCTCCCCCTCGCCCAGATGCCGACCGCTCGCGAGCAGCCGCTCCAGCGCGAACGGCATCCAGCTCTCGTCCTCGTCGTCCCCGGGCTTCCCACCGCGAGGCGCACGCGCCGCCACCGCCACCGGCGGCAGCCCATCGTCTCCCCCGGAGAGCGGCAGCGCCATCTCCCCGGCGGACCCGCGCTTCCGTGACGCGCGCGCCGTGCGCTCCTCCTGCTGCTTCTCCACCAGCTTGCGCAGCGCCTCCACCAGCAGCTTGCCGGTGCGATCCACCTCCACCGGCACCTCGCGCAGCCGGTGCGCGAGCCGCTGCGCTCGCCGCGCGGCCTCCCGCGGGCTCCCTCGATCGGTCCAGGGCACCGTCGACAGACCCGGCGCGCGCAGAAGCTCGATGGTCTGCTCCCGCGTCACCGGCGTCTGCGCCAGCTTCAGCAACGACAGCGCCGCGCGCCCGTCCGGGCAGCTCGCCGCCGCGCGCCCCCGTGGCTCGTGGAAGCGCACCCCGGCGTCGAGCAGCGCCGCCCGCAAAGGCTCCATCGCCGCGTCGTCCAGCGTCGGCACCACGATCGCGATCCGCTCTGGTGCCACACCGCGTGCGAGCGCCCGCGCCACCTCCGTCGCGACCGCGCGCGCCTCTCCCTCCGGCGTGCGCGCCGTGATCGCCGCGCCCGACGCCCCGGCGCTGGCGGTGGTCCAGAGCAGCTCCGGCGCGTCGGCCAGCGATGCCCAGCGCTTCTCCAGCGTATCGGCGATGGGCTCCATCGCGTCGCCCTCGGGCCCGCGGATCTGCGGCAGCTCCACCGTCACACCCTGACCGTTGCGCCGCCGGATGGCCGCGTGCAGCGCCTCCACCCACGTCAGATCGTCCAGCTCCCACGCCGCGATGCCGCGCACCGTCACCGCGCTCGGCAGCGGGAACCCCCGCGGAAGATCGCGCAGCGCCCGCCCCAGCACCGCGCCGATGCCGCGCGGATCGACGAGGCCCGCGTCCGAAAGGAGCGCGTCCGCATGCTCCAGCACGTCCGCGATCGCGCCCGCGAACGGCGACCCGACCCCGCGCAGATCGTCGGGCTCGGTGCCCGCGCGCCGCAGCCCGCCGAGCGCCCGGTCGAACGTGAAGGCCAGCGCCACCTGCGCCGCGGGCTCCGAGGGCTGCCGCAGCCGCCCGGGCGCCAGCGCGTCGAGCGCCACCCGCGTCGCGAGCCGGCAAGCGTGCGGCGTCGCGACGCGAAGCTCGGGGCAGAGCTTCGCGAGACACCCGGCGAGGAAGGGCCACCGTGCCAGCACCGGCCCGTCGTGGATCGCGGTGCCGTGATCCTCCCCGAGTCGAGTCTCCTGCCGTGAGAGCTCGAGCTCGACGTGGCGCTCGGTGGGGACGAGGAGGAGGGACCCTTCAATCACGTGGACGTGCTCGCTCGCGCCCCGGATCGCACGGGCCCGCGCCACACGACGCACACAGGTGCGCCTCGCGCAGCAGGGGCTCTGGCCGCCGCAGAACGGCGGGGGCGACTGTTCCAAGCGAGGCTCTACTGATTGGATGACCAGGATGCAATGGTCGACGCCACGATTTCTTCGATCGGTGCGCGCGCCGAGAAGCGGGCCGAGCCGGTGCGTGCGGCCCACGATCCCCACTGAACAGACGAATGGATGTCGAATTGTGCGCGGGAGGACCGCGTCGAGAATGGTGCCGCGAGCCGCGCGGCTACCATCCATGGGGCCGTGGCGAGGAAGGACCCCCAATGGGTTGGGGATGAAGCCGCCGCTTGCAGGAAATGGACCGGGCGCCCGCGGGAGGCTGACGTCGCGTCGCCATGCACGAGATGGACCAGGACGCGCGGTATGCACGAGATGGACCAACGCAGGCGTCACGCGAGGGGGATCGTCGGTCGATGGGTGAGTCGTCGAAGGGGACGAGCGCGGGTGGACCGTCGCGCTGGGCGTGCTGGAGGCGTGGGGGCAGGAAGCGCCGAAGCAGGGGGCGAGAGAAGGCTGAAGGAGGAGCGCGAAAGGGGTGGAGGAGGCGAGGTGGCGCTCCGAGGTATGGGAACGGCGCGGGTGCGGGCGTGGATGGCGTTGAGAGAAGTGGGAACGGCGCGGGAACGGGTTGGGGCGACGTTGAGAGATGTTTCAACGGCGCGGGAACGGGTTGGGGCGACGTTGAGAGATGTCTCAACGGCGCGGGAACGGGTTGGGGCGGCGTTGAGAGATGTTTCAACGGCGTCGGAACGGGTTGGGGCGACGTTGAGAGATGTCTCAACGGCGCGGGAACGGGTTGGGGCGACGTTGAGAGATGTTTCAACGGCGCGGGAACGGGTTGGGGCGACGTTGAGAGAAGTGGGAACGCGTTTTTTCGCGATCGGGGCGCGTTCCGACACCGCGGCGGGGTGTCCCTCGCGTGTCCGGGTGGGTTCGGGGCTGGGGAGCGGCGCGCGTCGCGGCCGGGGTGGGGTCGGGCGGCGAGGAGGGGTCGAGCGGCTGAGGGTCAGGCGCCGGAGAACAGGGCGGCCAGGGCAGGGCGCTTCGACACGCGCTCCAGCCAGGCGGCGAGGTTCGGGTAGGCGCTGGTGTCGATCTTGGCGAACGAGAGGCTCCAGCCCAGCGTGGTGACGGCGTCGATGTCGACCAGGGTACAGCGGTCGCTGACGAGGTACGCGCGGCCTTCGAGGTGCTTGTCGAGGACGCGGAGCGCTTTGTGGGACTCTCCCAGGAGCAGCTCGGCTTGCGCCGGGTTCGCCGCGTCCTTCGCGCTGGTCATGCCGGCGGCCATCATGTAGCGGAACACGTCTCCGTGCAGCGACACCTGGGTCCAGACCAGCCAGGTCAACGCTTGCAGGTGCTCGGGTGAGCTCGTCGCGGGCCACAGGCCCTTCTCGACGCCGAAGCGTTCGCCGAGGGCGATCTGGATGGCGACCGACTCGAAGATCGGGGTGCCGTCGAGCACCAGCGTCGGCACCTGGCCGTTCGGGTTCAGGGCGAGGAACTCGGGTTTCTTCTGATCACCCGCTTGCAGATCGAGGGTGACGGTTTCGTACGGGACACCCAGCTCGACGAGCGACGCATGGACGCGGCCGGCACTCGACATGGGGCTGAAATAGAAGACGATGGACATGAGCTGACCTCCGCGGGCGTTCTAGGCGAAGGCGCGCGATCAGGCCAGGTGCCTCGAGGAGGGCTCGACGAAGGCTGCGCGGTCGCGGCCGTTCAGGTCGCTCGGGCTCAGCCGCCACCGAGTGCGGAGCGGAGGGCGGGGCGCTGCATCATGCGGCCTTGCCACGCGGCGAGGTGAGGGAAGGGCGTGATGTCCAGCTGCGCGACCTGGATGGCGAAGTTGAGCCCGGCGACGACGTCGATGTCGACCAGCGTGCAGCGGTCGCCGACGATGTACTCACGGCCCGCGAGGTGGGCGTCGAGAATGCGGAGCTGTTCGAGCGCGTCTTTCAGGAAGTGCTCGGCCAGCGCGGGCTGGTGCTGGTAGCCCTCGGGGACGAACTTGCCGGTGGACTGCATGTAGCGGAACGTGCAGCCGTGCAGCGTGACCTGGTTCCACACGAGCCAGCTCAGGGCCTGCAGGTGATCGGCGGTGCCAGGAGCAGGCCAGAGGCCCTTCTCGACGCCGTAGCGATCGCCGAGGGCGATCTGGATGGCGACCGACTCGAAGATCGGGGCGCCGTCGATCACGAGCGTGGGCACACGGCCGTTGGGGTTCAAGGCGAGGAACTCGGGCTTCCTCTGGTCGCCGGCCTTCAGATCGAGGGTGACGACCTCGTGCGGCGTGCCCAGCTCGGCGAGCGAGGCCTGGATGCGGACGGCGTTCGACCAGGGGCTGAAGTAGAAGACGATGGACATGAGCTGACCTCCGGCGCGCGTTCTAGGCGAAGGCGCTGAAGAGGACCAGACGTGCTGTCGTCGTCGACGCAGCTTCCGCCCTGCTCGACGCGGCTTGCGCCATCCGCGGCGTCTCTTCCACGCACCGTGTCCACTTATGTCATGTAAGCGGCGAGCGCACCCCGGAGGCTCCGCTTCAGCTCCACGCCTTCGAGCGCGATGCCGAGTTGCACCAGCGTGCGCGCCACTTCCGGGCGCACGCCGGCGATGACCAGCCGGGCGCCGAGGAGCTGCGCGCAGCGGGCCGCGCGCTCCAGCACGTCGACGCTGTCGCGATCGAGGGTGGGGACGCCGGTCATGTCGAGGACCACGATCTCGGTGCGGGTGCGCTCGATGCCGTCGAGCAAGGTTCCGACGAGGGCATCGGCGCGCGAGGCGTCGATCGTCCCCACCAGGGGGAGGATGGCGACGCGATCGTCGAGCGGGATGAACGGCACCGAGAGTTCGACGATGCGCTGGGCTTGCTGCTCGACCTCGTGGCGCAGGCGCGCGCGTTCTTCTTCGAGGCGGATCTGCTCGCTGATGTCGAGCGTCACCCCGCGCATGCAGCGGACGCCGTCGGCGCCGCGGGCCGGGAGCACGCGGACGTGGTGCTCCAGCCACCGCAGCTCGCCCTGGCGCGTGACGATCGGCTGACGGAGCGCTGCGGCCCCGCGCTCCCACGCTTGCGTCCAGGCCTCCTCCACGCGCGCGCGCTCCGCTGCGGGGGCCATGGCCACGAACCCGCCGCCTCGTTCGCGCCAGGTCTCCACGCTGTGCCCGGTGAGCACTTCGACGTTCTCGCTGCAGAAGGCCGCGCTGGCGAGCGGCTCCGGGTCGCCCTCCCAGCGCTCCCACAGCACACCGGGGACGCTCTGGACCAGGCCGTCGAGGCGCTCGCGCAGCTCCTGCTCGCCGTGGAGGAGCTGGGCGATGCGCAGCTCGGCTTCCTTGTAGCGGGTGACGTCGAGGGACAGGCCGTACATGTACAGAGGCGTTCCGTCGTCCTGCCGCTCGACGAACAGGTCCGACTGGAGCCACAGGTAGCGCCCGTCCTGGGCCCGGAGCCGGTAGGGAGGCATCGGCGTACCGTGGAGCAGCGCCTCCCGCGTGGCGGCGAGCACCTCGGCCTTCTGCTCGGGATCGATGAGGTTCGCCCACATGCCAGGGGTGCCGACCCATTGCTCCGGGGAGTAGCCGGCCAGCCGCTCCAGGTAGCGGCTCATGTACGTCGCCGGCCGGAGCGTCGCGTCCGGGTTCATCTGGCAGTACCAGACCATTCCCGGGATGATCCGCGTGAGGAAGTCGCGGTGCCGGGCAGCGTGCTCCACCGTCTCCGGCTGGCTGTAGGCGTACTCCACGGGCACGTGCGGCGCGAGCATCCGGGCCGCGCAGCGGATGTGCGGCGAGGCGCCGTTCGCGCCGTTCGCGCCGTTCGCGCCGTTCGCGCCGAGCGCACGTGCGGCCCGCGCCCCCTGGAGCCGCAGCTCCACCCAGGCGTAGCTCTCGTCGGCGCGCTTGAGGCGGCAGTGCATGGTGACGAGTTCTCCCTCGTGCTCGACGCCCCTGCGCCACCGGGCGTCGAACGCGCGACGATCCTCGTCATGGACCAGCTCGGCGAGGAGCTTCCCCGACAGCTCTCGCGGCGACCAGCCGAGGAGCGACTCGCACACACCAGAGGCGTTCACGAAAGCGCTGTCGTGGCCGTGGGTCGATAGCATGTCCGGACACGCGTCGAGCAGCGTGTCATGCGCATTCGGATCCATCATGTGTACCGCGAGAGAGAATGGTGAGCGCTCTGCCTCGTGATCCGGTGCGTCGGCTCGTGCAGAACGTCGCCTCGACCCCCGAATCGAATGCCACGTGTGGATTCGACCTTAGGGCAGCCAGACCGTTCATGATACCCAGAAGCGGCTGGATCGTGGTCTCTTTCACGCGCAGACGCGCGAAGCTACCCGTGCGTCCGCGCGATGCGATGCGAATTGCTATGCGCGCCAACGACCGTCACCGTATGTCGGTGCATGTCGACGGAGGCGGCAAACGACGCCGTGCGGTATTGCGCGGCGCCGTGCGTCGTCGGACGGGGTGTCGCCGTGGGTCTTCGAGAGACGATGCGCGACGACACGGGACCACGATTCAGTTGCCCCGCGCCGTGTTGACCACTCTCTGCTTCGAGCGGGCGATGCAGGGACCGAAGGGATCGAGGTGAACGCATGTCGGACAGCAACGCACTCCTTCCGGATCTGAGCTTCTTGCCGGGAATCAAGGCGCGTCTGGATCGGATCGACGATCTGGAAGCGCTGCGCGATCTGAAGGCGCTCTATGCGCGGCGTGTCGATGACAATCATCGTGCGCCGACGCCTCAGTCCGCGACCGCAGCGGCCGATCTCTTCACGAATGACGCGATCCTCGATCTGGGCCCGGGCAGCCGTTATGAGGGGCGCGCGCAGATCCTGAATGCGTTTCAGAACCTGTTTCCCGCAGCCACGGCCTGGAGCACGCATTACATCGTGAACCCACTCCTCCAGGTGAACGGCAATACCGCGACGGGGACCTGGTACTTCCTGCTCTACACGCAGCCGAAGACGAGTCCGCCCTCGCCCGTGCTGACGCTGTGGGGGCACTACGCCGAGAAGTACGTGAAGACGAACGCCGGGTGGAAGTTCAAGGAAGTGAACGGCATCGTCTCGCTCCCGGTGACGACTCCATGAGCCGAGGAGGTCGCGGGAGCGGCTGAGGAGGTCGCGCTCGGAGGGGCTGGTCGCGTGCGGCGGAGCCCCTCTGGCGTCCTGGTCGGGCGGGGGGGTGGAAGTTAGGATGCCGCCGGATGGGCGACTACATCATCGGGACCCACGGCTACCATCAGCGAGATCTCCTGGCGCGTGCCGGGAAGCATGTCGTGTGCCTCTGGGGGCACATGCCGACTTCCGTGGCGTGGCACCTCGCGTGGAATGACGACGCGGCCGAGGAGACGCGGCGCATTCCCTTGCTCCCGCTCTTCGGGGCCGTGATGCGCGCGAACCTGTTCGAGCCCGGGCCCGGGAGTCCGGAGTTTGCGCTCACCCGCGATCGCACCGAGTTCCGCGCCGGGGTCCAGACCCGGGACGGGAGGCCGTGTGTCAGAGACCTCCTGGGGACCCTCGAGGCGTACCTGGTGCCGCTCCTGCTCGCCGTGGACGATGCGCTGACGCAGCCGGTCGAGACGCTGCGTCTGGAGGCGCAGTTTCACTTCAAGTTGCTGCGCCGGAGCTGGCCTCGCATCCCGTGGGCTGGGCGGTATCTCTCGAACGGGCTCGATCTCGCCAGGCTGTGCGCGCCGACCTTCGTGGATGACTTCAGTGTGCTCTTGCAGCGGAACGACGAGAGCTACTTCATGGTCCTGACGATGCTGCGGCACGCGATGATGCATGACCTCGACGTGTTCGAAGCGCGGCAGCAGGGCTTCGAGGTACACGAGCCGACCCTCTGGTCGACCCTTGCGCGGAACTTCTCGCGGAACGCGCGGGAGTTCTCCGGCATCTCGGCGGCCGACGCGCTCTTTGCGCAGGGGTTGCTCCAGCACCTGGCTGGCACCAAGGCCGCCACCGCCACGCTCGGGAAGGCCCATCGCGCGGGGGCAGGGCGCGCGTTCCGCTGGCTCGCGCTGCGAGGGGCTGCGCCTGCGGCGCCTGCCGGTCCCGTCCAGCCGCTCCCGACGACGCCCGAGGGGCTGGCTGCCCTGGAAGCCAACCAGCGCCGCAGCGATGAGGTGGCCGAGGCGTTCGAGCTCCACGCCCTCGCGCAGGTGGAGACGCTGCCCATCGAGAGCCGGCTCGAGCACGCGCTCACGGCGATGGCGCGGATGGTCGCCTTGCCGGATCCATCGCGGTGGGAGGGCATCGTCCAGGGGGGGCTCGCGCTCGTCCTGAAAGAAGGCGACGCCGCACAGCTTCGTCGTGGCCTCGACCTCCTCCAGGGGGCGCTGGATCGCGCGCGTCACCGGGCCCTCTTCCACATGGTCGCCCTTCCAGCGGCGCGTCTCTCGGTGCGTCTCGGGGACGAGGCCGCGCTCGTGACATGGGCGAACCTCCTCAAAGAGAGGCGCGCCGACGGGCTCGACGCGCTCGACGCGGCGTTGACCGAGGAGAGCGCGTCATCGCAGATGCACGCGATCGTCCAGCGTCTGCGCGCGGCGACGTAGCTGGCGAAGCAGGTGAAGGCGAGGCCGGCGAAGGCGAAGCGGGTGCAGGCGGGGGCGAGAGGGGCAGCACGCGGGCGAAAGAGACGCCGGTGCTGGAGGCGCCTCTCGGCTCAGCGCGGGGCTTCTTCCTTCGGCTTCGAGGAGCCGGAGGGAGGTGCCTTGGTGTCGGCGGGAGACTGGCTCGCGACCTCGGTGGTCTCCGGGCGCTTCTCGGGGGCCTCGGAGGGGGTGTCGGCCACGGCCGCGGAGGAGCCCTTCTTCTTGTTGCCAGGGCGCTTGGCGTGGGCTTCCTCGGCCCGCGTCTTGACGCCGGCGACGCCCTTCGCGGCGCTCTTGACCAGGGTCTGGGTGACGATCGAGGCGCCGAAGGGCAGGGCCGGGTCGACCATCAGTTCGAGCTTGAGCACCGTCTTGTCGGGGCTCACCGAGCGCATGCGCCAGACGGCGCGGAAGTCTTCGACGTTGCCGTTCTTGAACTTGCCGACGACGAGTTCGTCCTTGCCCTGCTTCACGGGGGGGGCGATCTCGGTGACGATCCAGATGTTCGCGGCGCCGTTCAGGATGGGCACCTGGAGGTAGACCTCGCTCACGCCCTTGCGCTTGGAGATGACGCGGCTCTGATCGAAGGGCTTGAGGAACTTCTGGTAGGCACCGTAGTTGGTGACGACCTTGCGGACCTCGGCGATGGGCGCGTCGATGACGGTCGCGGCACCCCCCGTCTCGATGGGCGACGGGGGGTTCGTGGTCTTCATGGTGTACGTGTGCGGCTTGCCCAGGGCCGCGAGCCGATCCGATTCCTCGTCCGCGTGTGCCACGCCGACGCCGAGCTGGAGGGCGAGTGCCATCAAGGGGGCAAGCCATGCGGTGCGGAGGTGCTTCATCGGGGGGCGTACTCCTGAGCTGCACGGCGTGAATTCTCGCCGCGCACGCCATTCACTTGTATCCTCGCTTTCCTGCCGCTGCACGCGAGGAACCCGAAAAAAAGCTGCTCCGGTTGCGCGTTGCGCTACGGATACAGGGGGTGCGTAGGTTCCTCTACATGGCAGGGCGAGGGGGGGATCTTCTCGATTGCCGTTTTTCCATGCGGTGAAGCGCACGGACGCTGGAATGGAAATGGGTAGGGGCGGTCGCTCGCATTGGGCTCGAGCGGTGCAGTGGCTCGGAGCGACGCAGCGGCCTGAGGTGATGTGCTGCTGCGGAGCGACGCAGCGGCCTGGGGTGATGCGCTGGCGCGGCCGTCGTGGCTGGCGCGGTCAGCCCGGTTCGTCGGCGGGCTTGGCGCTGCCGACCATGGGCAGGGTCGCCAGTTCCGGGCGAGGGGCGTCTTCGGGGGCGGGGATCTGCGTGGGCTCGTCGAGGGGGGCCATCTTGCAGGAGCCGTCGAACTGGACGCCGCGGTCGATGAAGATGGCGGGCGCGTGCAGGGCGCCGGTGACGCGCGAGGGGGCGTAGAGCTCGATGCCGTCGCGGGCGCGGATGCTGGCTTGCACCTCGCCGCCGGTGACGATGCAGGTGCCGACGTGGATCTCGCCGACGACCATCGCGCCTTCACCGATGACCAGCACGTCTTCGCCGCGGATCTCGCCGCGGAAGCTGCCGTCGATGCGGACGCGGCCGTCGAAGAAGAGCTTGCCTTCGAAGTGGGTGCCGCGGCCGAGGAGGGCGTTGATCTCGGTGGGGCGATGCGCGCCGTCGCCTTCGCGCGGTGGGCCCCCGCTCAGGTCACGCGAGGCGCTGCTGGGCGCCCTGAGCGCCGCGTCCCGATCGCCCGAGAACGAGGACGAATCCATGCCGGAGGCTTACCCCAGCGGTCCGTCGATCCGCAACCGGAACCTCAGGGGGACCCCCGGCCTACTCGCCCATGGCCTTCACCACCATGCGCTTGCGGCGCTGGCCGTCGAACTCGGCGTAGAAGATCTGCTGCCAGGTGCCGAGATCGAGCTTGCCGGCGGTGATGGGGACGATGACCTGGTGGTGGACGAGGATCGACTTCAGGTGTGCGTCGCCGTTGTCCTCGCCGGTGCGGTGGTGCTTGTAGTCGGGGCCCTGGGGAGCGAGGTGCTGGAGCCACTCCCAGATGTCCTCCCAGAGGCCCGGCTCGTGGTCGTTGACGAAGACGCCGGCGGTGATGTGCATCGCGCTCACCAGGACCATGCCCTCCTGGATGCCGCTGGCGTTCACGACGGCGGCGACGCGCTCGGTGATGTTGATCAGCTCGCGCCGCTTCTTGGTCTCGAAGGTGAAGTATTCGGTCTTGCTCTTCATCGAGGAGGGCCACGCTGGAGCGGCCACCGGGCCCCGTCAACCGCAAGGCTTCAGCGCGGGGCGGGGCTCTGCTATGCGGTGCGTCGTGCTGCGTCCTGATGCTCTGCTCGCCTCGGTGTTCGGTTCGGTGACCCTGCTCGTCGCTGGCTGCGGTTCGGAGCCGAGAGATCTCGATCCGGAGCCGGAGCCCGAAGAGGAGGCGTGCCCTGCGGACGCGCCCCCGACCCGCACGGCCTCCTGCGTCCTGTCGTTCACGCCGGGCGAGGGGTCTGGCTTCGGGATGGAGGAGTATCCGGAGATCGTCTACGGCCCGCCGCACGGGGGCAGCTCGTCGAGCGGGAGCTTGCACGTGCTCTCGCTGGGCAAGGGCGGAGAGATCGCGCTGGGGTTCGGCGGGAACACCATCGTCGACGGCCCGGGGCCGGACTTCATCGTCTTCGAGAACCCGTTCCTCGTGGGCGGGGATCCGATGAAGGTGTTCAAGGAGCTGGGGGAGGTGAGCGTCAGCGCCGATGGCGAGACGTGGACGACGTTCCCCTGTCAGGCGGACGCGTACCCGTACGAGGGGTGTGCCGGGTGGCGGCCGGTGCTGGCGACGCCCGACTCGGGCGAGGGGATGTTCAACCCCGAGGTCGCCGGGGGCGATCCCTTCGATCTGGCGGAGCTGGGGCTCTCCGAGGTGCGCTTCGTCCGCGTGCGCGACATCTCGAATTTCGGGGCCGCGGATACGGCGGGGTTCGACCTCGACGCGATCGCCATCGTGAACCCATCGCGCTGAAGGGCGGAAGCCTGCCGGGCCGATGGGTGGGGCCGGCGCGGTGCACGGCGTCGACGCTGGGGCGGGTCGATGGGGTGCGTGGACTCGCGTGGACGTGACTTCGATGCCGCGTCCGGGCATGCGTGATGCTTACGATAATGGGTGACGGTTTCTCGGCGGGCTGACGAGATGCGGTCGGTGTTCGTCACTCTTCGCCCGGAAGATTTCACGGGCGGCGCGTCGGCGTGGGCTCTTTCCTGGGGGGCGAGAGAAGCCGGTGGAGACCGGTTTTCGATGCTTCGAGCATGAATCGATTGCGTGGGTGGTAAACTTCGGCGGTCATCTGGAATGGCTTCAAGTGCCGGAGATCCAAGGCCATCGTGGCGACAACGGGCTTGCGTTGGGTGTCGCCGCGCATGTTAGTGTCCGAGCACTCCACGTCATCGGCGGTCGGTTCATTGAACGTGAGTATCGCGGTGAGGTTGGTCGGAGTATCACCATTTCAATCGTCGCCATGTCATGAGCCTTCTCTGGCCCTCGATGTGTTCGTCTGCGCTTCGTGCGCCAATGTTCACGGCTGCGCTGCTCTTCGGTGCACTGTTCCCGCATGCTGCGGGGGCGAGTGAGCCTGGAGGGGCGTCCTCGCCAGCGACGCCTCCGGAAGGGAGCGCGGCGGCTGCACCGGAAGCGGCTGCGTTGCCGGTGGTGCCACCCTCGAAAGCGGATGTGACCGGCGGTGAGGTGCCCGCATCGGTGTCCACGGCGCCGGGGGCTGCGGTCGCGCCAGTGGCGCCAGGGGGAGCGTCCTCGTCGGGAGCGGTCGATGCGAGTCCGGCACCGGCAGGTGCGGTGTCGTCGGTTCCGGCACGCGAAGCCGCTGCGCCGCTGGAGGGGGGTCGGGTGTCTCGCTCCTGGCGTCTCGGGACGTTGCTCGTGGGGGGAGGGGTGACGCTGGGAGGGCTCGGGATCGGGCTGGCCATGACGGCGGCGGCGAATGGCGCCAGCAGCAGCGTCGACGCGCTGCGGGTGGGGGATGGGAGTCCGTCGGCCTGCTACCGGAGCAAGACGGGGCCTTGCGAGGCGCTGGCAGAGGCGGTGACGGAGATGGAGACGTTCACCGCGGTGGCGGGCATCGGGTACGCGATCGCCATCAGCGCAGCGGTCGGGACGTCGTTGCTGTTGCTGCTGCCGCCGCCGCCGCCGCGGCCCCGGGCGTCGCTGCGACCGTCGGCGCGGGTGACGCCGTGGTTCGGTCCAGGGGGTGGGGGCGTGGGGGTGGTGGGGGTGTTCTGAGCGCGCCGTGGATGCGCGCGGCGAGCGTGGGTGCGGGGTGCGTGGGTGCGGTCGGGTCGCTGGGAAGCAGGGAGCAGTGCAGATGAAAAAGCGGGCACGGGTAGGAGTGGCGCAGGTTCTGGTCGCTGGGCTCGGGCTCGTCTCGAGTGCACCGGGCTGTGGGACGGACTGTTCGCGGTCGCAGACCTGCCAGCCGGCCGAGGTTGGGCCGACGGTGGGTGCAGGGCAGACGCCCGTGGGTTGCTCGCCGCGGGACGTGGGCTGGGGCGTGGAGGGGAACTGCGGGGTGTTCGTGTCCAGCAGCCAGGGCGACGACGAGGGGCCCGGGACGCGCGAGAAGCCGCTGAAGACGCTGGCGCGCGCGATCGTGCGGGCGCAGGAGCAGGACGCGGGGGGGCGGATCTACGCTTGCGGGGAGGAGTTTCAGGGGCCGGTGACGGTGCCGGGCGGGGTGACGATCTTCGGGAGCCTGGACTGCGCGCACGGGTGGACGCTCACGCCGAACTCGTCGAAGACGCGGACGGCGATCGTGGCGCGGCCGGGGGAGATTCCGCTGCGGATCGAGGGGATCTCGGCGCCGGTTCGGCTGGAGGAGCTCGACGCGAGGGCACGGCTGGATCCGGAGGACCCTGCGACGCGAGGGATGTCGTCGATCGCGGCGGTGGCGGAGGGGAGCGTGACGATGTTCCGGGTGCTGCTCGACGCGGGTCCCGGGGGGCACGGGAAGGACGGGGAGGGGTACGATACGGAAGCGCTGGCGGGGCTCGGAGGGAACGCGGGGGCGGATGCGTGCGCGGCGCCAGCTTCGTTCGGGGGGCTGGAGCAGCTCTTCGACTGCGGGACGCCCGACTTCGAGGAGGATGACTCCATCGGGGGGCTCGGGGGGTCGTCGACGCTGACCACGGGTGGAGATGGTGCGGCGGGGTGGCCCGGGGCGGACGATCAGCCGAACGGTGGAAAAGGGGGCGGGACCTCCCAGCTGTGCAGGCCAGGGGATGCGGGGATGGCCGGCCAGGAAGGCGTGTCGGGCGCTGGCGCGACGGGGACAGGGACGCTCACGGCGAATGGTTTCCTGGGCGCCGCTGGAGGGCCCGGCGGGAAGGGGGGGACCGCGCAGGGAGGTGGCGGCGGGGGCGCGATGCGAGGGGGGGTCGGCGCCATGATGTGCGCGAGTCAGGCCATGGGGGCAGGGGCGAGCGGTGGGGGCGGGGGGTCGGGGGGTTGTGGTGGGCTCGGCGGGCGAGGGGGGGGCGCTGGAGGTGCGAGCATCGCCCTGGTGAGCCTGGGCGCGTCGCTGGTGTTCGATGGGTCCGTGCTGTCGGTGGCAACAGGGGGGAAGGGGGGCGCCGGCGGTCCTGGGCAGGAGGGCGGTCCTGGGGGCGCTGGCGGTCCCGGGGGAGGGAAGGGGACGACGTCGCTGGCCGAGGGCTGTGCGGGGGGGAAGGGCGGGCCGGGGGGCGCGGGGGGACGCGGGGGCGGGGGCGCCGGGGGGCCGAGCATCGGGCTCGCGTTCATCGGTGAGGCGCCGTCGGTCGAGGGGTTGATCGTCTACGGGTCCAACGGGGGGCGTGGTGGCGAAGGGGCTGGGCCGGAGCAGGCGGGCGTCGATGGCGTGAAGTCCGATCTGTTCCGCTTCGAGCTCTGAGCCGTTCGCGCTCCCCTTCGTCCGGAGCGCGGTGTTTCCCGCAGCCGAGGTCGTTCCAGGAGGATGTGGGCTGAGATAACGGTGGGGGGGTGAAGCCGTGCACCCTCCCTGTCGGTCCGTGTCTTCTCGGGAGTTCCCTGTCGATCTCGGCGTTGCTGGCGTGCGGGAGCGCGGTGTCCACCTCGGCCACGCCAGAGGAGGCCCGCGCCATGCCGGCAGCGTCAGCCGCGGGCGCGCTTGGGTCTCGCGTGGTGGCGTCCGGTGCATCGGGTGGGACGGGAAGGGCTCCGCGACCGCCCGGGCTCCCTCCGCCAGCACCCGATCTCCAGCTCGTGCTCCACGAGACGTTCGACACGCCCTTCATCGAGCCCGAGGCCTGGACCGAGGATACGTACGGGCCTTCCAGCCCGTGGCACGTGGACGACTTCGACGAAGACGGGGCGTTCTTCCTGGAGGCCGGAGGCGAGCTGTTTCGCGCGGGCCTGGCGAGCTTTCGATCGTTCCGCAAGAGCTTCACCTATGGCCGCGACGGGTGGCTCACGGTCGAGCTCTATGGCCGGGATCAGGATCGGGACGGTGTGCCCGAGAGCGGTGGCCGTTTCGTCAGCGAGGGCGGCCGCGCCCGTCTCGTGTCGAAGCGTCACCACGACGCGGCGATCCTGCGCTCGACCCACCCGCTGCCCCCGCGCTACCGCGTGGAGGTCACCGTCTCCGGCATTCGCTTCGGCGGTGCAGGTCCGAACGGTTGGCTCTCGCCGGATGGAAGTCGCTTCAATGGTTACGACGGTGACGAGATCGGAGATCCCTGGCGTTTCAGGACGAATTCGCCCACACCTCTGCCGGCTTTGACCGACAACGGGGTCTACTTTCTGTGCATCACCGACTATGCCCGCCCCGCCCCGCACAATAACGTCTTCATTCATCACCACCGCAAGGTGGTGATGGACACCGACAACAACATCCCGGCCTGGTCGGCCGTGTGGGACCCCCTCACGCAGCGGCCCGAGCTGGACGGCTCGCATTACGTGAGCATGATCTTTCTGGACGGGAGCTCGTTCGGCTCTCCCTGGACGGGAAACGCTTTCGTCTCGTTCACCCCTGCGGGGTTCGAGCGCGGGCCGGTGTTCGTGGACAAGTACCTGGACGGGGAGGCGTACACATTCGCCGTGGAGCGGGACGGAGAGGCGTATACGCTGGCTGTGACCGGACGATTTCATCACGGTGGCGCGACCACCTACATTGCCCGTCGACGGTTCCGAGACGACCCTCCTGTGTGGCATTACAACCAGGTGCCCGGTGAGCTGGGAGCGCCACCGATGCGTCAGAAAGTGACAGTGGGTTCACGTTCGTTCGAGGCCTGGCCGGCGGACGTGGGGTATCCGGAGCACTTCTTTTTCGGCGATCCCCACATCAATTATTACGAAGGCACCGCCGAGTTCGACGACGTGAAGCTATTCTTGCCCGCCAGGGAGTGAGCTGCGCGCACACCGCGCCGAGGTTGCGAGCGAATCGGTATCGGCAGGCGCGCTCCAGGGGTGCAGCGCCGCGGTGTTCGCTGCAGCGAGCGACACCAGGCGGTGCACATACCCTTCGTTGCGGCCGGATGATATCTGGAGCAAATAGCTCATTGTCCGAACGTTGCGTGACCGTGCGGCGGGCGTCACGCTTCGATTTGGAGGCCCCGGGCCTCGCCTGCAGTTCAATGATGTGACCATCGATCCCATCGGGTCGGGATCGCGTTGCGACGCGCCCGACCATGAGTCTGCTGCAAGGCGCCATGTTCGATGGACCTCTCGACGTGCAGGGGGTGGGAGATGATGCATCGTGCTGTGAGGCTGCTGTTGATCGTGACGGCGCTGTCAGGGTGTATTGTGGGAGAACAGGAGGACGATGTGGGCGAGTTCGACGCCCCTATCGTCGCTCCGAACGCGCTTTCGCCGAATGCGCTGACACCGAATGCGCTGACGCCGAATGCGCTGACGCCGAATGCGCTGACGCCGAATGGTGTGGCAGGCGCGGTGACGACGGCTCTGCTGGATCCTGGACCGGCCGGCGAAATGTCGCGCATGTTCATGCGCTATGCAGTGAGCTGTGCCTTCACGCCGGAGCAGACGTTCCGGTTCGCGTGGACCGATCTCGTGGATGAGATCCACGACGAGGAGTACAGGGGAGACCTGGGGCTGGCGCCGGAGTGGCAGACTGGACCCCTGCCTCTGGCCGGGCAGGAATGGGTCACCGCGTGCCTGGCCGCGAAGGCGAACCATTACGGTGTCTCCGTGCTGATCTCGCTACGAAACCCGGCCCACACCGTGCTGGACGTCACCACGATGGAGCTGAGCGATTACCGGGTGCGGGAGGGGGCGTTCTGGGGCAATCTCTTCTCGTCGAGCCCGGAGATCCATTCGTGCTACGATGAGACCAGCATCGAGACGTCCCGCTCCCTGAAGCGCGTGTGCGCGGCCGGGTACAGCACGCCGGAAGGTCCGGCCTTCTGTACCGGCATCCAGAGCGCGGGGAGCTGCGCCGCGGCCTGCGCCGCGGATTCGGATCCGACCATGGGGTACACGCGCTGTGGCTCCGGGGACCGGGTCATCACCACTTACCTGCGCGACTGAGCGTCCCTGACGCTCGGCGGCGTGCCCCTCCACGTGGCCCTCACCGACTCCAGACACGATGAAGAGACGCTGTCGGACCGCGGCGTCAGAGACCCTGGCGTCGTCGGGTTCACCGGGGGCGGCGCGTGTGGCGCCGAGCGCTCGGGGCGCCAGATCAAGGTGGAGAGCGAGACGCTCTCGTCTCGTGATCTGCCGCCGAGCGTGCGCCCTCCGTCCCAGGAAGCGCAGGACTGTCCGCCGGAGAGCGGTGGGCGGCTCGCCGCGGTGTCGAGCAGGCGTTCGACGGAACTGGCCGTCGCCGGCTGGGACCGTTACGCGGTGCTGGGCCTGGTGGGTGAGGGAGGGATGGGGGCGGTCTACAAGGCCAGAGACCCGCGCCTCAACCGGCTGGTCGCGCTGAAGTTCCTGCGCAGCAGCGATTCGGGGCTGGTGGAGCACTTCTTCCGGGAGGCACGGGCGCAGGCGCAGATCGATCACCCGAATGTGTGCAAGGTGTACGAGGTCGGCGAGGTGGCCGGGCTGCCGTACATCGCGATGCAGCTCATCCAGGGGGGGCCGCTCGGGGAGGCGATGCAGAGCATGTCGCTCGAGCAGCGGGTGAAGGCGATCCGCGACGTGGCCGAGGGGCTCCATGAGGGCCACCGGACGGGGCTGATCCACCGCGACGTGAAGTCCGCGAACATCCTGGTGGAGCGGACGGCGACGGGGGAGTTCGTCCCCTACCTGGTGGACTTCGGGCTGGCACGGGAGATCAAGGCGGAGGACCGGACGATCTTCAGCGTGGAGGGGACGCCCTGCTACATGTCGCCAGAGCAGGTGGCGGGGGATCTGCGGCAGCTCGACCGGCGCACGGATGTGTACGGTCTGGGCGCGACGCTGTACGAGGCGCTGGTGGGGGAGCCGCCGTTCGCAGGGTTTCCACCGCTCGACGTGATCTGGAAGGTGCGGACGGAGCTGCCCAGGCCGGTACGGGAGATCGATCACTGCGTGCCGATGGATCTGGAGACGATCGCGCTCAAGTGCCTGGAGAAGGAGCCGCACCGTCGGTACGACTCGGCGCGGGCGCTGGCGGAGGATCTGCAGCGCTACCTGGACGATGAGCCGGTGCGGGCGCGGCGCGCGAGCTGGGTGTACGTGGGCTGGAGCAAGGTGCGGAAGCACCGGCTGAGCCTCGGTGTCGGGGCGCTGGCGCTGGTGGCGCTGGGGATGGTGGGCGGTGTGGCGCTGCGGGCGCGGGTGACGGCACGTGAGCAGCGGCAGCGGGCGGAAGAGGTGGGGGCGCTGGCGCAGGAGATCGGTCAGGACGCGAAGGAGATGGAGCTGTTCATGCGCTACGCGTACGCGCTGCCGCTCCACGACACGATGCGGGAGAAGGCGATGATCCGGGCGCGCCTGTCCGATCTGGAGCGGCGGGTGACGGCCTCCGGAGAGCGGCTGGGGCCTCTTGCCGACGGTGCGGGGCACTACGCGCTGGGGCGCGGGTTTCTGGCGCTGGGGGAGGTGGAGGAGGCGGTGCGCCACCTGGAGCAGTCGCTCTCGCGGGGATACGATACGGCGGAGGTGAGCTTCGCAGCGGGGCGGGCGCGGGCGATGCTGTACTCGCGGGCGCTCGACAAGGCGAGCCGGTTGCCGAACCGGGAGGCGCAGGAGGCGCGGCGCGACGAGATCGCGCGGGAGCACCTGGAGCCGGCGCTGCGCTACCTGCGGAGCAGCGTGGAGGGGGCGCGGGCGTCGATGCCCTACGCGTCGGCACTGCTGGCGCTGCTGGAGGGGCGGCTGGACGATGCGTACGCGGAGGGGGAGCGGGCCTTCGGGGCCGAGCCGTGGAGCTACGAGGCGCGGGTGATCCAGGGGGACGCGCTGCGGGGGCGGGCGACGCTTTCCGAGGACCGGGGGGAGCACGAGCTGGCGCTCGGGGATCTGCGGCGCGCGATCGCGCTGTACCGCGAGGCGTCGGCGATGGCGACGAGCGATCCGGCGCTCTACGACGCGCAAGCGGAGGCGTGGCTGGGGGTGATGCGGATCGAGCGGCACCGGGGGGCCGATCTGCGGGCGGCGTACGAGCAGGTGATCCAGAGCTGCGATCAGTCGCTGGTGGCAGAGCCGCGGCGGGCGGTGGCCGGTGCGAACAAGGCGTGGGCGCACATCCATCAGGGCTGGAGCCTCTACCGGCAAGGGGAAGATCCGCGCGAGTCGCTGCGCGAGGCGCTGGCAGAGGCGGAGCAGGCGATGCAGTGGGGGGGGCCGGATCCGCTGGCGTACAACTCGATCGGCGCGGCGAGCTGGCTGCGGGCGCAGTACGAGGCGGGGATCGGGCTGGACACGGAGGAGCCGCTGCGGCGCGCGGTGGAGAGCAACCGGCGGGCGATCGAGATGGATCCGAACTACGGGTGGGCCCACAACGACATCGGGATCGCGCTGGGGTTGCTCGGGGAGCGGGCGGTGGCGCGGGGGGTCGATCCGCGGCGGTTCTTCTCGGAGTCCGCAGAGCACCTGGATCGGGCGGTGGCGTTGAGCCCAGGCGACCCGACGCCGCGCGCGAACCAGGCGTGGTTCCATGCGCAGCGGGCGCTGTACGAGCTGGAGCACGGGGTGGATCCGGCGCCGTCGGTGGAGCACGCGATCGCGCACGCGGAGAGCGCGCTGAAGATGCGGCCGGGGCACGTGGCGTCGCACAACAACCTGGGGCTCGCGTACATGCTGCTGGCGGAGCACCTGGTCGTGGTGGGTGGCGACGCGCGGTCGTCGCTGGAGAAGGCGCTGGGGTCGTTTGCGGTGGCGCTGCGGTCGAGTCCTGCGGACGTGGAGGCACTGCGTGGGTCGGGGGCGGCCTGGGCGCTTCTCTCGCGGGTGCTGGTGGCGCGTGGTGAAGACCCGGAGGCGGCGCTGCGGGCTGGTCGGGAGGCGTTGACGGCCGCGCTGGCGGTGGCGCCCGCCGACGGGGAGGCGCGCCTGTCGCTGGCGGCGCTGGATCGGGCGCTGGGCTGGGCCGCGGTGAGTTCGGGCCGGAACCCGCGGCGGGCGTTCCAGGCGGCCCACGAGGCGTTGATGCGGGCGCACACGCAGAACCCGCGGAGCGCGCGGCCGCTGGCGGCCCTGGCGGCGCTGCACCGGGATCGGGCGATGATGGCGCGGCGCGGGGGGCGCGCGGAGGAGGACATCGGGGAGGGGCTGCGCCGGATCCGGGGGGCGCTCTCGCTGAACCCGACGCTGCCGGCGTACCGGGCGCTGCAGGGGGCCTTGCTGGTGCTGAAGGCGCGGGGGTCGCGGGACGCGGGGGTGCGGGGGGGGCTGCTGCAGCGGGCGCACGACGACCTGACGCAGGCGCTCGCGGGAAACCGGTTCCTTTCGCGCGAGTACGGGGCGGTGCTGGCGGAGATCGAGGCGATGCGGCCCGTGATGGGGGCAGGTGGGGCCGGGCGAGGTGCTGGGGGAGCGGCGCGGCGGGGCGCCGAGGCGGCGGTGCAAGCGGGGGCGACGGGCGGAAGGAAGCGCTGAGCCGCACGCGGGGGGCGTGAGGCACGAGACGCTGTCCTTGCGTCGCTCGGCCGTGCGAGCATCGGGGCCGCGATGCAGACCCCCCCCGGAGCCAGCACCCGAGCCGAGCCCTCCACGTCGACCCCTGCCCCGGAGGACGTGCCCTCGCTGTCGGCCGAGGGGGCGCTCGACGAGATCGCGTGGGCGCGCCACTTCATCGCCCGCGTGGTCGAGGCGTGCCCGCGGCGGGCGTCCACGAGCGATGACGAGGCGCGCGCCCACGCGATGGTCGAGGGCGAGATGAAGGCGCTGGGGCTCGCGACGGAGCGGCAGGTGTTCACGTGGAACCAGAGCCTCTACGCGAGCCTCGCGCTGCACTTCGGGCTGGGGGCGCTGGGCACGCTGGTGGCGGGGCGGTCGCCGCTCCTGGGGCTGGCCCTCCACGGGGGGGCGGCCGCGTCGTACCTCGCCGACTCGACGCGGAAAGCGTTTTTCCTGCGCCGCTTGTTGCCGTTCCGGCTCTCGCAGAACGTGCTGGGGACGCTGCCCGCGACCACGGAGGCGCCGCGGCTGCGGGTGGTCTTCCTGGCGCACGTCGATGCGGCGTTCACGGGGCTGATCTTTCACCCTGCGGTGGCGGCGCGGGCGGCGACGTCACCAGGGCCGCTGGCCAAGCCGCTGCGCCTCGCGACCGCGGCGCTGGCAGGGCTCTCCGTGCTGGATCTGCTGGACCACAGCCTCGGGGCTTCGCGCTGGCGTTCGCTGGCGCGGTGGGGGCTGACGATCCCTCCGCTGCTGACCGCGGCGTTCAACCTGGATGTCGTGCTCCGGCGCGAGGTGGTGCCAGGAGCGATGGACGATCTCTCCGGGGTGGCGGCGCTGCTGCTGCTGGCGCGTCGGCTTCGCGCGATCAAGCCGGACGACGTGGAGTTCGTCTTCGTGGCCACGGGCTGCGAGGAAGCAGGGCTCGGCGGGGCACAGGCGCTGGTCGAGGGGATGCGCGGTCGCTGGGACCGGGAGCGGACGGTGGTGGTGGGGATCGACAGCCCGGCCAATGGCACGCTGCGGTACTACCTGGAGGGGGAGATCCTGCCCGTGCCCCTCGCGCCATGGCTGCGCGAGGCGCTGGATCGGGTGGCTGGCTCGGACGTGCGGTTCGAGGAGGTGAAGCCCCACCCGATCCCGGTCGGCGGGACGGACGCGATTCCCTTTGCGGCGGCGGGGTATGCGGCTGCTTCTCTCGGTTGCGTGGACCCACGGACCGGGACGCCCAGGCACTACCACCTGCCCACCGACACGCCGGAGAACCTGGAGCCAGAGGCCATCGCCTTGTCTCTCGACTACCTGGAGCTACTCGTGGGGGAGATCGACGCGCATTTTCGCGCTGCGGACTGAACCTGGCGTCGAGGGGCGGCGCCGTTTCAGCGAGCCGCCCACTCCTTCCGCATCAAGGACTTGAACGCCGCGAATTCGCTGTCGGAGTCGGGCTGGAAGTGCTGGACCGCGTTGTTGCCGTCCAGGTAGTCGAAATACTCGTAATGGCGGGTGTCGTCTTCGGGGTAGCGATAACACTGAATGGTCGCCGTCATTCGCCCGGGAGGGTTCCGGTTGATCAGCTTGTGGACCTGGTAGAACCGGGGTGACAAGAAGGTGACGTCCCCTTGCTGGAAGGCGGCTTCGACATAGTAGTCGAGGACCTGCGGCGAGAGCTGAGGGTACAGCTCGACCCAGATCTGGCCATGGAGCACCTTGATGATGGCGCTGGCCTTGCCGTGGTTGTGGATGGGCGAGTAATGGCCACCTGGCCAGATCTCGAGCACGTAGGGCGAGCCAGGGGAATCACCTTGGTTCGGTCCGATCGTGATGCGCAGGTAGGTCTTCAGCGGATCCGGCTTTCCACCAAACTCCTCGGCCTTGCTCTTGAGCTTCTCGAAGCACCACAGGCCTGGCGTCATGATGCTTCGGTCGATCGCCGCAGAGAACTCGGGGAAATCAGCCGTATCGAGCGTGATCCCTGCTCCAGCGACGGTGCCGTAGAGCACCTGGGACGCCTGATCGAGGTTGGCGATGGTGGTGCAGCGGTTCGCGGCGATGTCATCGAGCGTGATCCGATCCGTCGGGACCACGAGTCCTGGTAGCCCCACCGTGACGGGGACCGGCCACAAGAAATCGTCGGAGGGAACGGGAACCGGTGTGCCTGAGAGGGCGACGTGTCGGATCTTGGCGATGTAGGCATAGGGATCGATCTCCTGACCGGCGGCCCTGGGCGGGAGACGTGCCTCGAAGACGCAGAGGGCCGGGAGCATCTCGCCGAGGCCGAAGCGCAGGGTGCGGTTCTGGGTGTCGAGGCTGAACCAGTAGGTCAGCGCGACGTCTCTCCTGAGGAGTGCATCCTTGGCGGTGGTGGCCTCGATGATCGAGTCGGGTTTCTGGTCATTCCGTTTGCGGAAACAGGTCTGCTTCTCGCCGACATCGAGGACGAGGACGGGATCGGTCGACGAGGGCGTCTTGTCACCGCTCAGGATGATCCGGAAGGGTCCTCGGGGCGTGATGGTGAAGGCAATCGTCCCCTGGCCGGCAATGGGGAAGACGTACTCCGTGAAGACTTCCTCGGGTAGCTCCGGTGGGACTTCTGACACCCCGAGCCGCCCGTCGAGGAGTTCCCGGTCATCAGGGGCGAAGGAGGCCGATGGCTGAGCGTCGAAGCTTCTCTCTGGCCGGGGAGAGAGCCGAGCCAACCGAGAGGCGGCCTCCTCGGAGAAGAGTGCTGGGAGTGGATTGCGATTGCGAAAGACGAGCGTCATGGAGTGTCCCTTCGTGCGTTGACTGCACGGGTCAGCAGAAGAGAGCCCCTGGCGGTGTGCAACCGCTTTGGACGGTCAGAGCGAGGCTGTGATCTCGGGGTGCGGGGGTCGCGCTGGGGGGACCTCGGTTCCCGAGCCAGGTCGGCGCTGGCGGAAAGTCATCCAGAGACTGGTGCCGCGAGGTGCTTGACATTGTTGAAAGTGACATTCAACATCGCGTCCTGATGCGCTGGTCTTCATGCGTGCTTTTCTGTGCTGCTGCCCTGCTGAGCTGTAGCGATGCTGACAATGGAACGAAGCCGACGAGCGGGCCTCCCCCGCCTCCGCCGCTGCCCACGGTCGAGGGGCTCGCGGGGATCGAGGATCTGAACCCCGATCCCACCATCCTCGAGGTGAACCTCGTCGCGCGGGCAAACACCGTCCCGCTGTTCCCGGGCGACGAGACGCGGTTGCTCAACTACAACGACTCCCTCCCCGGGCCGCTCCTCCACGCGCGCGTGGGGGATCGCATCATCGTTCATTTCCGGAACGAGATGAACGAGTCGACCGTGGTGCACTGGCACGGCCTGCGCATCTCCGACAAAATGGACGGCTCGCCGATGATCCAGAACCCGGTGCTGCCGGGAGAGACGTTCACCTACGACTTCGTCGTGCCGGACGCCGGGACGTACTGGTACCACACGCATCTGCATCAGATTCAGCAGTTCGAATACGGTCTCTATGGCGGCATCGTCGTTCACGAAAAGGAAGCGCCCGCCTTCACGGCCGAGCGAATCTTCGTGGGCGACGACATGCGCATCAACAGTGCCAACCAGATCGCGCCCTTCCTGACGAGCGGGCCCGATATCGGTCGCGGGCGCATCGGCAATACGCTGCTCGTCAATGGCAAGGTGATCAGCGGTGAAGGCGGCGAGCCGGTGACGTTCACCATCCCGCGAGGCTCCGTGGAGCGATGGCGCTTCGTCCTGGCGACGAATGCGCTCTCGTACGACCTGCAGATCCGTGGCGCCGAGGCGCGGGTCATCGCGACGGACGGGGGCCTCTTGCCGCAGCCCTTCCCGCTGGACCGGGTGGAAATCGCGCCAGGGCAGCGCTTCGAGTTCGAGGTGCGCCCCTTGCCGGACGCGGACGAGGTTGCGCTGGAGGCGCTGATCCTGGTGCTCGACGAGAACGACAACGTCGTCGAGATGCCCTTCGAGCTGGCCCGCGGCACGGTGGAAGGGGAGATCGAGGAGGCGCCCGCGCCGGAATACCCGGTGGTGGAGCTACCGTCGACGAAGGTCGACGCCGTGACCCACAGCTGGGCCCTGTCCGGCGGGGTGGTGGACAACGAGGTTCAGTTCACCATCAATGGCAAGGCCGCCTTCGTGGGCGACACGCACGAGCACGTGCTGATCGAGACCTTCGAGCCGAACGTGCCGGTGAAGATCCGGCTGAGCAGCAACGTCAGCCCTGCCCACCCGTTCCACATCCACGGGCAGTTCTTCCAGATCATCGCACGCAACGGCCAGCCGGTGTTCGAGCCGGGTCTGCGCGACACGGTCTACGTGCGCGGCGCCGAGACCGCGACGATCCTCTCGTACTTCGAGAACCCGGGGCGCTGGATGGTTCACTGCCACATCTCCGAGCACAGCGAGAAGGGAATGATGGCCGATATCCAGGTCGGGCCGCCCGACGAGGAAGAGCATGCCCACTGACGTGCTGGCCACGCCGGCATGATCTCCTTCCGCAACGCTCGAGGCGCATCTCACACCGGGTGAGCGCAGGCAGCGCGGTACGGCGCCGCGCTGCTCTGCGCGCCATCCGTCGCCAGTCTCGTGAGCGAGGCCACCGAGCCCAGGGGCGGCTGCTGGACCCGTGGTCACACCGTCACTTTGCCAGCTGGCGCGACCAGCGTCGCAGGAGGGCGCCGGTTCTTCTGTGCTCCCCTGCCGACGACGGGGATTGCCGAGCCGTGCGTTCGAGGAGTAATGGCTGCCAGCGCGCGAGCGGCATCCTCAGGGGATGCCCACGGTGCGAGGGGAGCATGGCCTTGATTCACGTCCGAACTTGTCTGCCGGTTGTCGCCTGGGTTCTTGCCGTTTCGGGTCTGGGCTGCGGTGGTGAGCCGCCGCCTCCTGCTGCCTCGCCTTCTGGCCCCGTCGCTGCCGCGCCAGCTGCTCCGGCCGTGGAGCCCGCCGCGCCTCGGAGGGGGCTCGAGGCGCCGGACAACGATCCGAAGATCGTCGCCGAGCTCGAGAAGGTGCTGGCCTGTCCGTGGAACGAGGAAGAGGGCTTCCGGACCACGAGCCCGGAGGGGGAGTGGGTCGAGTGCGCCGCATTCGACGCGTGGAACGACAACCATGACCTGCTCGGCGACGACTCGGACAAGGGCGCGCTCACCTTGCTGAACCTCGCCGAGGACGAAGACGAGAAGGTGCGCTACCTGGCCCTCGACAAGATGCCGGCCAGAGCCCACCTCTTCAAGGACAAGGTCGCCTCGGAGCGGATCCTGACGCTTGCGGAAAACGAGACCTCGGAGCGTGTCGCGGGGCCGCTCGGCTACGCGGTGGGGTGGATCCGCGTGGACAAGACGGACCTCTTGCCGCGGATCAAGAAACTGGTCGAGACGACGAAGATCCCGGAGATGCGCACCAGGGTCTACGGGACGCTACTCCGGACGAACTCGTCATCCCGCGAGGTGTTCGATTACTACCTGGCATCGCTGAAGAACGACGACCCCAAGCTCCGCTACACGGTGCTCCTCAGCCTGCAAGGGGGGAAAGAGTTCGCGTCGGATACCTGCAACGAGCTCACGCGGCTGCTCGAGGACCCCGATGGGAGCGTGCTCGGTCTGGCGGCGCAGCGCCTCGGGTACGGCGATCCTTGTGAGGCGAAGTTCGACGCGCTGCTCTCGTACGCGAAGAAGCGGGCCGAGGCGGGCGGCGTGAAGGAGTTCCTGCTGGCGAACGCGCTGGATAACGGGTGCACCAGGATCCAGCTCAGCGATGCGCAGCGCAAGGAGGCGGAGAGCATTGCGCGGTCTCTGGCCTCGGGAAAGAACGATGACCTCGTGCGCGAGTCGGCGCTCGGTGCGGTGATGAGCTGCAACCCCAAGGGAGGCCCGGCCTTCGTGAAAGGGTTCAGCAAGGACAAGAGTGACTTCGTGAAGCGCGGTGCAGAGCGGTTGCTCAAGAAGGCTTCTGCGAAGTAGGGATGCGCCAGGTGGCGCCTGCGTGACCGCGGGCGCCGTGCCTCTCCGGCCAGCGGCAGCCGGTGACGCCGAGGACCCAGGCGGGCAGGGATCCGCACGAAGCGGGCGGTTCACCAACTACGGAACGTCGATGCCCAGCGCCGAGAGCATGCCGGTCAGCCACAGGAGCGGTAGGCCAGTGATGGCGCTGTGATCGACGGTGTGGATGGCAGAGAAAAGGGTGATGCCGCGCTGCTCGAGCTTGTAGGCGCCGGCGCAGTCCACGGGGTCGTCGGCGGCGACGTAGCGCTCGAGCTGTGTGCGGGTGAGGGGGCGCATGGTCAGCCGGGCGAGATCGGTGTGCTGGTGGAGCTGGCCATCGTGGAGTAAGGCGACCGCGGTGACGAGCAGGTGGGTGCGGCCTGCAAGGCGCTCGAGCTGGTCGAGGGCGGCCTCGCGGCTGCCTGGTTTGCCGAGGATGTCGCCATCGAGGGTCGCGACCTGGTCGCCGCCGAGGATGACCGCTCCCGGGTGAGTGGCCCGCAAGCTCTCGGCCTTGGCGAGGGCGAGCGACTCGGCGAGGCCGCGAGGAGAGGTAGCGCAGGCCTTGTAGGCGTCCTCGTCGCAGTCGGGAGCAGCTGTGATGAAGGGGATCCCGAGGCGTGCGAGCAACCCTTTGCGGTAGGGCGAGGTGCTGGCGAGCACGAGCAGGGGAGGCGAGGAGACAGAGCGGTCCTGGCGTCGCGTGGCGGGGGATGACAGGGGAGGGGGGCCGACACCGGCGGAGGGAGGGGGCATCGGGCCAACGTAACTCACCTCGCAGGTGCGGGGGGGAGCGCTGCGCTCGGGGGCGATCCGCGGTACACCATCGGGATGCGTCTCCATCCGAGTTTTCCTCGCCCGACGGCGGCCACGGTGGACAAGCTGCGCTCCCTGCTCGATCGCGCGCTCGGTCCGTCGAAGGTGCTGACCTCGCCGGACGCTTGCCTGGCGTACGCAGGCGACGACTCGGATCAGGAGCCCGTCGCACCGGACGCGGTGGTGCTGGCATCGAGCGCGGACGACATCGCGAAGGCGGTGCGCGCGGCGAGCGAGGCCGAGGTGCCCATCGTGCCTCGCGCTGGCGGGAGCGGGAAGTCCGGCGGTTGCGTGCCCGTGGCGGGCGGGGTGGTGATCGCCACGCTGGGGATGAACGCCATCCAGGAGATCAGCCGGGAAGAGCAGGTCGCCGTGGTGCAGCCCGGGGTGATCCTCGGGGACCTGCACGCCGCCGTGGAGGCCGAGGGGATGTTCTTCCCGCCCGATCCGAACTCGCTGCGGATGTGCGCGCTCGGAGGGAACATCGCCGAGAATGCGGCCGGCCCACGCGCCTTCAAGTACGGGAGCACGCGGGATTACGTGCTCGGGCTGGAGGTGGTGCTGGTGGACGGGACGCAGCTCCGGACAGGGAAGCGGACGGTGAAGGGAGTGACGGGGTACGACGTGACCTCGCTGCTGGTGGGAAGCGAAGGAACGCTGGCGATCACGACGGCGGCGACACTGCGGCTGATCCCGAAGCCTCACGCGGTGACGACCCTGCTGGCACTGTTCCCGGATGTGCAGGCGAGCGGGCGCGCGGTGAGCGCGATGATCGCGGCGGGCGTGCGACCGCGCTGCATCGAGCTCCTGGACGAAGGGACGCTCGACGCGGTGCGCGTACGTGGTGTTGCGGTGGACGAGCGCGCGCGGGCGATGCTGATCATCGAGGTGGACGGCGAGCCTTCGGACTGCGACGCGCAGGCGGAGCGGATCGGCGAGGTGTGCGCGGCGGAGGCCATCGACATCCTGGTGGCGCAGGACGCGGCGCAGCGGGATCGGCTGTGGGAGGCCAGACGGCAGCTCTCGCCGGCGACGCGCGCGATGGCACGCTTCAAGATCTCGGAGGACGTGGTGGTCCCGCGCGACAGGATCCCGGCGCTGCTCGAGGAGACGCGGGCCATCGAGCGAGAGACCGGGGTCCGGATGATCACCTACGGCCACGCCGGGGACGGCAACCTGCACGTGAACCTGCTCTGGAACGACGAGGAGCTGCTGCCACGCGTGGAGGAAGCGTTGAACCGGCTGTTCCTCTCGGTGGTGGGGATGCGAGGGACGCTGACCGGAGAGCACGGGGTCGGGACCTCGAAGGCCGACTTCCTGGCGATGGAGCAGCAGCCCGAGCTGATCGCGCTGCAGAAGCGGATCAAGGGCGTGTTCGACCCGAAGGGCTTGCTGAACCCCCACAAGATCTTCCCGAGGCGGCAGCTCGAAGCGGCGTCCGTCACGGTGGCGGGGCGCGCGGTCTCTCTCCACGGAGCTTGCTGAGCATGCGGGTCATCGGCATCGATCCGGGGACGAGGCACCTGGGGTGGGGGGTGGTCGAGCGGCATGGGTCGCGGGTCATCCACGTGGCGCACGGGGTGGTGGACGTGGACACCGACGGGGCGTTCGCGGCGAGGCTCGTGGAGATCGACGACGCCCTCTGCGAGGTGGTGGCGAAGCATGCGCCGGTCGCCGGGGCGGTCGAGACCCTGTTCTTCGCGAAGGACGCGCAGAGCGCCGCGAAGCTCGGGCACGCGCGCGGGGTGGTGCTCCTGCGGCTCTCGCGGGCGGGGGTGGCGGTGCACGAGTACGCGCCGGCCCTGGTGAAGCGGACGGTGGTCGGCCGGGGCGCGGCCGACAAGAAGCAGGTGGCGATGGTGATGACGGCGGTGCTGGGGTTGAAGGAGCCGCCACGGTCGGACGCGGCCGACGCGCTGGCGATCGCCATGACCCACCTGCACGTGGCGAACTTCCAGGCAGCGCTGGCGGCCTCCGGGCTGCCCCCGCCACCCCCGCGCCGCCGAGCGAGGCACCCGGCGGGACCAGAGACGCCTGGCAAGGGGGTCGGGGGGCTCGCGGCGGCGCTGCGCCGGGCGAAGGGCTGACCCGGCCGGGCGCCACGATCAGGGGACGAGGGCCAAGAAATCGGCGGGGAGGCCGGGAATATCCCCTCGAGTTCGGTCTGGCGAAGGTTGTGCTATGTCCCTCTGCATCGGCCTGGGTCGCCGTGCGTCCAACAGGCTGCAAGGTCGGAGAGCCAGCCTCCGTTCCTGGTGACGACAGCGCCAGGAGCGGGGACGGGAGCCGCCCGCGCCAGATCGATCAAGGAGATCCGGAAAGCCATGAAGCGTTCGTTCCTTTACCGTCTCGGCGTCGCCTGCGTTCTCGGGCTCGCCGTCCCCGCCGTGGTGCTCTCGCTCCCGACCGAGGTCGAGGCTGCCGGGCCCACGGCAGAGGAGATCGCGCAGCGCGTCCAGCAGTTCTACGACTCGTCGAAGACGTTCCAGGCCACCTTCAAGCAGAACTACACCATCAAGGTGCAGAACGTGCAGAAGGTCTCGACCGGCAAGGTGGTCTTCGAGAAGCCGGGAAAGATGAGCTGGACCTACGACGCGCCGAACGGGAACCGCGTCGTCTCCGATGGCACCACCATCAAGGTGTACGAGAAAGAGAACGAGCAGATGTTCGAGACCTCCGTGAAGGGGTCTCAGTATCCGGCGGCACTGGCCTTCCTGATGGGCACCGGCAAGCTCCAGAAGGACTTCACCCTCAAGCTCCTGAACGCCGCGCAGATGAAGTTCGAAGGGGGCTACGTGCTGGAAGGGACGCCCAAGGAAGCGACCCCGGCTTACCAGAAGGTCCTGCTCTACGTCGACAGCGCGACCAACCAGGTGCGGCGCGTGCTGATTCTCGACGCCCAAGGAAACCGCAACCGCTTCGACTTCTCGGCGCCCACCGTGAACCAGCCCGTCCCGAAGGGCGAGTTCGACTTCAAGCCCCCTCCCGGGACGCGGATCGTGAAGCCGTAGGTCGAGTCGTTCATCGCACCGTTCGCCCCGCCCTCCTCAGCGTGCGCCCAACCTCACGCCACACCGAACTCAGCCAGGAGCGCCCACCTCGCGCTCCCACCGCACGTGACCTGATCACTCACGGATGAGCTTCTCGCGCGAGCCGACCACGCCGAAGTTCGAGCCGTGAGCCTGGTCGGTTGGATCGTCTCGGCCCCACCCTGAGACCTCCCGAGGGGGGTCATCTTCGCGATGGATGGATAATCCTTTGACCAGGGCACGCGCCTCGCGGTCCACGCGTGCTGCGGGAAGGCGCGGAGTTCTCCTTGAGTTCTGATAGGTTGCATCTACATCTGTGCGGATGACCTGCTCCGGCCCGCCGGTTGCAGATAGTCTGGACGAGGCCCGCGGCGTCAGCGTCGCGGTCAGACCGACGGAGGACCCCCGTGAAATCGCGTCATCGACTCCTCGTAGCCGCGCTGCTGATGGCTGCGCTCTTCATCTCCGGGCTGGCATCCGCCCAGGAGGTCGCTGGTTCGGACACGTCGGCGTTCCAGCGGGCCCTGGCTCAGGGGCCGCTCGTTGCGATCGCTGCCTGCTTCGGCATTGGCCTCCTGGCGAGCTTCACCCCCTGCGTCTACCCGATGATCATCATCACGGTGTCGATCTTCGGGGCGAAGGAAGCCAAGAGCCGGCTGCAAGCCGCGGCCCTGTCGGGGACCTTCGTGCTGGGCATCGTGGCGCTGTTCGCGCCGCTCGGGGTCGTCTCGGCCATGTCGGGCAAGATGCTCGGCAGCGCGATGTCGAACCTCTGGGTGGTCGGCTTCATCGCCATCATCTTCCTGGCGCTCGCCGCCTCCATGTTCGGCGCCTTCGAGATGACGCTCCCCGACAGCGTGCAGAACCGCCTGTCGACCGTCGGTGGTGTCGGTTTCAAGGGCGCTTTCGGCCTCGGCATGGTCTGCGCCCTCATCGCTGCCCCCTGCACCGGCCCCGGGCTGACCGGCGTGGCGATGTGGATCGCGACCACCGGTGACCTGTTGCTCGGCGTCGCCGCCATGACCTCCTTCGCCCTGGGCCTCGGCGTCCTCTTCTTCGTGGTCGGCACCTTCGCGGTCAGCCTGCCGAAGGGCGGCGCCTGGATGCTCGGGATCAAGTGGCTCTGCGGCGTGGCCCTGGCGTACATGGCGCTCGCCTACGTGCGCGACGTGGTGCCCGCCCTCCAGGCGCTCATCTCGCCGCAGACCATGTACGGCATCGTCGCCGGATCCATCCTCGCCATCGGCGTGGGGCTCGCCTCCGTGCACATCGCGGCCGAGCGCCGCAAGTCCCCCATCGCGCACCTCTCCAAGCCGATGAAGCTGGCCTCCATCCTGCCGGCCGTCGTTGGCGCCTTCATGTTCGTGTCCTGGGTCCAGCTCCCCCCCGCCTCGGCGGGCCACGAGGGCGACGTCCCCGCCATCACCTGGGAGACCGACGAGAAGGCGGCTCGTGAGAAGGCGACGGCGGCGGCGACCCCCGTGATGGTCGACTTCGGCGCCTCCTGGTGCGGTGCCTGCAAAGAGCTGGAGCACAAGACCTTCCCCGAGGCGATCGTGCGCAAGGAAGCCGTCCGGTACACCTCGATCAAGGTGGACGCCACGGACGACGACGATCCGGAAGTGAAGGCGCTCCAGGAGAAGTACGGCGTGAAGGGCCTGCCGACGGTGATCCTGTTCGACAGCACCGGCAAGGAAGCCGCGCGCTTCAACGAGTTCGTCCCCGCGGACCGCTTCGCCAAGGCGCTCGCCTCGGTCAAGTAGTCCAGCACCTGGCTCGCGACGGTCCTGTCGCGGGCCTTGCTGCTTCTGCCCTCCGTCGACCCCCTTCCTCCCCACTTTCCCCTTCTCGTCACCCGTCTCTGCGCCCCCCTGCGTCGGCGTCACCCTGCCCATCGCGTGGAACCGCATCGCGCGCTACCCTCCGCGCCCTCGTGATCCCGGCCTTCTCCCTTTCCACCAACCTTCGTCACGAGCTCCTCGCCATCGCCCGCATCGCCGCGCCCACTGCCGTGGCGCAGGCTGGCCTGGTGGCGATGACGCTGGTCGACACCGCCATCGTCGGCCGGGTCTCCGTCGACGAGCTCGCGGCGGCGTCGATGGGGCGCGCCATCCTCTTCGCGACGGGAGGGCTCGGCATCGGGGTCGGTGTGGCCATCGAGCCCCTCGCAGCGCAGGCCCTCGGCGCTGGCGAGCGAGAGCGGGCCTGGTCCGCGCTCGGCGCGACCCTGCGCGCGAGCTTGCTCGTCTCGACCGTGGCCATCGCCCTCGGATTCCTGGTCACCTTGTTCCTCGTCCCCGCCGGCATCGACGCCGCCCTCGTGCCCCGCGTGCAGGCCTACATGGTGGGTCACACCCCGGCGACCTTCTGCTTCGCCATGTTCGCTGCAGGGCGCGCCTTCCTGCAGGTGCTCGGACACACCCGCCCCGCCGTGATGGCCGTCGCGCTCGCCAACGCGGTGAACTTCCTCGTGTGCAGCGTGCTCGTGCGAGGAGACGACGCGCTCGCGGACGTGGGCTTGCCAGCGCTCGGGTTGCCGCGCCTGGGGGCCCTGGGCGCAGGCATCGCCGCGAGCGTGGGGGGCCTGGCCCTGATCGGATGGATCCTGACCTCCGCCAGGCGCCTTCGCGCCGACCTCGCCCCGGAGAAGAGCACGACCGGCACGGAGCGCCCCGTGGAGCCCGTCACGGTGCGCTCCGTCTTGCGGATTGGCGTCCCCGCCGGCATGCAGATCCTCGTGGAGGGTGGCGTCTTCTCCACCGTCGCCCTGGCCGCCGGCCGGATGGGCGTCCACGTCGTCTCTGCGCACCAGGTCGCCATCGGCCTCGCCAGCTTCTCGTTCATGAGCATGATCGGCGTGAGCAGCGCGACGGCCGTGCGCGTGGGCTATGCCGTCGGCGCAGGCCGCTCGGCCCGGGGCCCTGGCTTGCTCGGCATTGCCATGGGGTCCACCTTGATGCTGGTGTCTGCCACCCTCTTCGCCCTGTTCCCCCGCCAGCTCGTCGGCCTGTTCTCCCAGGACGCTCGCGTGATCGAGGTGGGCGTATCCCTCATGCGCGTCGCCGCGATCTTCCAGATCTTCGACGGCGCCCAGGCCGTCGCTGCGGGCGCCCTGCGTGGCGCCGGAGATACCCGGGTCTCCTTTCTCGCCAACCTGGCGGCGCACTGGCTGCTCGGCTTCCCGCTGGCCTTGCTCTTCGGTTTCGCCCTGGACCTCGGCGCAACCGGCCTGTGGATGGGGCTGACGGCGGGCCTCGTCGTCGTCTCCGTGCTGCTCACGCTGCGCTTCGTCCGCCTGACACGAGGCCTCATCGCACGCGTCTGATCCGTCGCCCTACGAAGCACGGAAGACCTGCGATCCCCGCAAGGTGCGGGGGTATACGCTCCATGAGCCATCAGATACCTTGACCAGGTGACGTCCCTGCCCCCTGCAAGGACGACCTGGCCATGAACAACCCCTACGGACCGCCTCCAGGCCAACGCCCTCCCGGATTCCCCCATCCCTCGGCGCACCCGCAGGGACACGGAAGCCAGCCGCACCAAGGGCACAGCGCGCAGCAGCACGGTCCGCCCCACGCAACCTGGGGACCGCACGGCGCCCCTGGCGGCCCACCCCACCCCCATGGCCACCCGCACGGCGCCCCTGGCGGCGGCCACTACCCCCACGGCCACGCCCCTCACGCACAGCACGGCGCCATGCACCCGCAGCACATGCTGGCCGCGCGACCCCACGGCGACCCACGCAGAGCCCACGGCCACCCACCGCGTGCCGCCTCCTCGGCGTACGACGAAGAGCAAAAGCGCCGACGGCTCGGGCTCTCCCTGTGGATCGCCGGCATGGTCATCGGCCTCATCCTCAACCTCTTCTACGCCGTCCGCGGCATCATCGTGACCGACGGACAGCTCGCCGGCGCCATGTTCATCGGCGCCCTCTTCGCCTTTCCCCCCCTCGTCATCTACCTCTTCATCCCCTCCATCCTCGATCGCTTCGATCCCGAGCCTTGGTGGTGCTTGCTCATGGCGTTCCTCTGGGGCGCCGTTGCAGCGACCGGCTTCTCCATCCTCATCAACACCGAGGTCAAATCGCTCTTCACGGAGCTCGGCGGCCCGAGGGTGGGAGAGCTGGTCAGCGCATCCGTCAGCGCCCCCTTCGCCGAAGAGTTCTGGAAGGGCCTCGCCGTCCTCGGCTTCTTCTATTTCATGCGCCGCGAGTTCGACGGCATCGTCGATGGCATCATCTACGCCACCTTCGCCGCCCTCGGCTTCGCGGCCGTGGAGAACGTCCTCTACTACTCGAACGCTGCCATGCGGGGTGGATCGGACGCGCTCACCGGCGTCTTCCTGATCCGCGGCGTCTTCACCCCCTGGCTCCACCCCCTCTTCACGGCGATGACCGGCATCGGCTTCGGCCTCGCCCGCGAGTCCAGCCGCGCCTCCGTGCGCACCCTCGCGCCCCTCGGCGGCTACATGGTCGGCGTCATCCTGCACGCCATGTGGAACTTCCTCCCCACCGCGTTGGAGGGCGCCATGGGCAGCGTCCTCATCCCCTGGGTCCTCCTCTGGCTCCTCTTCGTCTCTGCCTTCTTCGTGATCATCATCGCCCTCGTCGTCCGCAAAGGCCGCGTGATCCGCGACAACTTGAGAGACGAAGTCCTCCTCGGCCACCTCAGCCAGGAAGAGATCGACCTCGTCTGCTCCCCGATCGGACGCTTGCGCTGCACCTTCGGCTGGCGTGGCGCTGCGGGTCGCAGCTTCATCCGCGCCGGCGCCCGACTCGGCCTGAGCAAGTGGCACACCGCACGCGCCATGAAGGGCCAGAAACGGACCATCAGCGCCGACTTCATCGTCCCCCTCCGTGACGAGATCAAACTTCACCGCACCGCGATGATGGCCCGCGCCCCCCGCTGAACCACCGCGCTCCCTGCCCGCAGCGCGCTCCTCCGCGGAGCGCACCCTGAACGCCCTCCCGACCGCGACCCCCTCAGCGCCGCACCTCGATCCGCTTCCCCCCCTCTCCCGCCGCATCGCCTGCCGTCAGCCGCCCGATCCACGCCGCCCGCTCACAGCCCACCCCGCGCAACTGCCGCACCGCCTCCTCCGCCCGCGCCTCGGGCACGCACAGCAACAGCCCCCCTGACGTCTGCGCATCCGCGAGCAGCGCCCGCACCGCCCCACCCACCCCTTCCTCGAACCCCGTCACCTCGCTCGCGTACGCCAGGTTCCGCTTCGACCCCCCGGGGACCAGCCCCTCCTCCGCGAGCGCCAGCACCCCCTCCAGCAGCGGCACCTCCCCCGCGTGGATCGTCGCCCCGAGCCCCGACGCCTCCACCACGTTCCGCAGATGCCCCAGCAGCCCGAACCCCGTCACATCCGTGCACGAATGCGCCCCCACGGACAGCCCCACCTCGCACGCCCCCTCGTTCAGCATCAACATCTGCGCCGTCGCCCGCGCCACCAGCCCCTCATCCGCCCGCTCTGCCCGGATCGCCTGCGACACGATCCCCGTCCCCAGCGCCTTCGTCAGGATCAGCGCATCCCCTGCCTGCGCGCTCCGGTGCGACCACACCTGTGCCGGATCCACGCTCCCCACCACCGCCAGCCCGCACTTCGGCTCCGCGTCCGCCAGCGTGTGACCTCCGACGATCCCGCACCGCGCCCGTGCGCACGCCTCCTGCAGCCCCACCATCATCTCCCGCAGCACCTCCAGCGGCAGCTTGTCCGTGGGCACCCCCGCGAACGCCAGCGCCACCTCTGGCCGCCCCCCCATCGCCCACACATCGCTCATCGCATTCGTTGCCGCGATTGCGCCGAACACCCTCGGATCGTCCACGATCGGCGTCACGATGTCGATCGTCAGCACCATCGACCGTGCCGCCCCCTCCGGCTGCACCACCGCCGCATCATCGAACGGCCCTGGCCTCGCATCGGTCCACGGATGAGCGAAGCTCGGAATCCCCCGCAACACCTGGACCAGACTCTCGGCCGGCAGCTTGCGTGCGCAGCCACCCCCCTGCACCAGCGACGTGAGCCTCGGGATCGACATGACGCCTCCTCTGCCAGCACGTTAGGCGGCGGACGAGCGCCTGTCATCGCGTGCTCGAGGCACACCGAACAGAAGCCCGCGAGGCTCGACGGATGGACTGTGACGGGGGGAAGGCGAGAGCGCCCGCCTCAGGTGGCTGCTGGCCGCATGGACCCGCAGCCACCCGGGCTCGATCTCAGAGGATGTACGCGAACAGCGTGTAGTCGAACGTCGCGTTCGGATTCGCCTGCCCGGCGGTGATCCGCACGTAGTACGTCCCCGATGCGGTCATCGTGAGCTTCGCGTAGGAGCACAGGTTGCCGCCCTGCGTATCGATGTTGTCCGTGCTTCCCATGCTGGTGAGGTCGGGCCGATACAGGAACAGGCGCGAGTCGATCTGACCTGCCGCGCAGCTCCGCGTCTCGCTGTCGTCGACCAGCAGAACGAGCGTCTCACCGGTCTGGACATCGATCGCGTACCAGTCCTCGTCGAGCGCCGGCGAGATCTCCGCAGCGATGTCCGGGAGCGTCGAAGCGAACACGTTCGCCTGGGCGGAGGTGTTGTTCGGCTCGGTCTCGGTCGGCCTGGGAGCGACGACGGAGACGTCGAGATCGTAGGCCGCGCCCGCGTGCCCGAACGTCGAGTTGGACACCTTCACGTAGTAGGTGCCTGCATCGGCGATCAGAGCGCTCGTGACATGATCGTGGTAGTCGATGTCCTGGCTCTCACCGAACGACGTGGTGCAATCGTCGCGGAAGAACTGGATGACCGTGTCCGTGTTGGCATCACCTGGCGACGTCTTCGCGAAGAGCCGCTGCCCGATGGCGCTCGCCGGCACGTCGATGGCGAACCAGTCCTGATCGGCCGAGGTGGGCAGCGTCAGGTTCTGCTGCGACACCGGCAGCGCGCCGGCATTGGTCGCCGTGGCGCAGGTGTCGTTCGGCTCGTTGGCATCGCCGGGAGCCGGCGGATTCAGGGTGATGGACAGGTTGTAGCCCGAGCCCGAGAACCCGAAGTCCGAGTTGAAGACCCGCACGTAGTAGGTCCCCGCCGAGGGGAGCGACATCGTGGTGAGGGTCTCGTGGTAGTCGAGATCTTCGGACTCGTCGAAGACGGTGGTGCAGTCGTCGAGATAGACTTGGATCACCGTGTCCGTCTGCGGATCCCCTGGCGACGTCGCGAGGGTCAGCGTGCCACCCACGGCGTCGGCGGGAACCTCGACGGCGAACCAGTCCTGATCATTCTGGTCGGCGAGCGACTGCCCCGTGATGTTCGCGGGCAGCGTCACCACCTGGGCATTCATGCAAGCGCTGACCGGATCTTGCGGCTCGCTGGCCGTGACGGTGAAGTTGTAGCCAGTCTCCGCGTTGTTGTCCCAGTAGATGAAGTAGTAGGTCTCGGGCGTCGCCGTCGCGGGGAGCGTCACCTGCGTGTAGAGCAGCAGCTCCTCGACATCGGCGAACCGGCCGCTCTCGGGCAGCATGAGCAGCGAGGGCAGCGCGTCGGCATTGTTTGCCGTGACGCTCACCACCGTATCCACGTCGGTCGACGTCTGGATGCTGAAGAGGTGCGTCTGCAGGGGCTGCGAGACCGACGCCGTCGCGGGGGTCCCGATCGTGAGGGCCGTCGCGTTTCGCGCTGCCACCGGGAAGGCGCCCGGGAAGCGAGAGATCGTCGGCGGGTTGTTCGGATCTTCCTGGAAGCCGTTGCTGATGATGATGTCCGAAGGACCAGCCGGCGCGGTCACGTCGATGAACACCAGCGAGGAGAACGAATACGTCGTCACCTCGTCGGCGCTGAGTGCGTACTGGCTGCCGGTCTCGCCGAGCCGGACGGTGAGGTCGTCCAGCGGATTGAGGGGCGTGTTCCGATCGATGATCTCGCCGAGCGCGAAGAAGATCGAACCCTGCGCGACGGTGCCGCCATAACGCAGCTCCTCGCTGATCGGCGGGATCACCGTGAACGCCTCGGCGTACGTCACCGTGGTGCCGCCCTCGGTCACGGTCACATCACGCGGCACGAAGATGTCGGCATCCGGCAAGATCCGGATCGTCGTCACGATCGCCGTGGGGCTCGCGACGATGGTGGAACCCTGAACGACCTGGATGCCAGGGCCGAAGTCGAGCTCCGGCGCGTTGCTCCACCGCGTACCATAACCGCTGATCGTGACCTGCGTCGTCCGATCCAGGTACACCGTGTTCGGGCTGACGGCGCTGACGCTCTCCCCGTCCGTCCCGTTGCCGCCCGGTCCCGCCGGCCCAGCAGGCCCCGGCTCGCCCGCCGGTCCCGCAGGCCCCGCAGGCCCTTCACCGCCGCAGCCCACCACGAATGCGAGTGCAGCGATGGACGCCCAGCCCGTCCAAGCCATTCGAGTTCTCTTTCCCATCAGGAAGCTCCCTATGTGAGCGCACCACCTGGTGTCGCTGCAGTGATCCTGGCCCCTATCGCCCAGGATGGACGCGGCTGCAACCATCTCGCAGGCTCTCCACGCCCACGAGCGCCCTCATTTTTCCGCCCCGGCAGGCCCCGTTACCTCTTTCGACGCGCACTGTACGCACCGGTCCACAAGCGCGCATCGCGCCCTGCCTCGCTCACCCTCCGAGCCGCGCCAGGAAGCCTCTCAGATCACGGCTCGACCCACCCCGCGCTCCCAGCGCCCGCACCTCATCGATCTCGTAATCGTAAACCCGTTCACGCTCCACCAGATGCACCTGTGCCCCGAGCGCCGCAGGCATCGCCAGATCCAGCTCCCAGATGTCCCCGCACACGATCGTGCCTTCCGGCCCCGTCCCCGTCTCCTCCCAGATCGCCGACAGCGCATCGAAGTAACGCCCCCGACCCAGAAACACCGGCCGTGACAGCCCCGACACCTGCTGCTTCTGCGGCAGCGCATCGAACCGCGCATCACCCCGCGACGGCGGCGCCACATGAAACTTCCGCGCGTCCCCCCGGATCCGCAGACGCTCCAGCCCACGCGGCCCCAGCTGCTCGAGCTTCGCCGTCGCCGCATCCGTCGCCGCGTTCGTGACCACGTACACCGGCCAGTCCCGTGCGAGCAGCGCCTCCAGCACCTCCTTCGCATCGGGCCGGAACGACGCACCCGTATGCTGATACGCCCGCCGGTACACCGCCGTCAGCACCTCCGCCCGCAGCAGCGCATCCCCCGTGAGCACCCCGACCCGATCGAGCAGAATCTGCGCCGCACACGTCGCGAGGATGTACGGATCCGCATCCGCCGGCGCCACCACGTGCCCCCCGTGCTCCCATCCCAGCTCCGAAGCACGCCGCCGCGTCTCCTCCAGACAATCGTCCCAGCCACTCCCCAGCTCGCGACCCAGCAGATCCGCGAGCAGCTTCGGATAAGCCTCCGAGAAGGCCGCAGCCTCCCGCGAGACATCGGTGAACGTACCGTCGAGGTCGAGAATGACGCACTGGATGGGCATACCCCCTCCCGCTACACCCGAAAGCTCCCTGCGCACAGCACCACCGCCCCTCGGGCAACCCCTCCATGGGCCTGAGCCCCAAACCCGTGTACCGTCGCTCCATGCGCCCGCGCCTCGCTTCCGCAGCGATCCTCCTCGGCCTCCTCTTCGGCTGTAGCTCCACGGACGCACCCGGCGTCGACGCAACCTCCGGCACCGGAGGAGGCATCACCACCAGCACCTCGACCGGCGGCGCAGGCGGTGCGGGTGGCGCTGGTGGCGCAGGCGGCGCAGGCGTCGGCGGCGAAGGCGTCGGCACCGGCGGCACCGGCGGCACCGGCGGCGAAGCTGGCGCCGGCGGCAGCGCCCCAGCCGAGTACGGCATCATCTCCGGCTCCTGCGGCGAGATCGACCTCCTCGAGGTCCTCTCCCCCAAGCCATTCCTCTTCCAGTCCCAGATCGACCTCACCGGCAGCCCCGACTTCGACAGCGCCCTCTTGAGCCCCGGCGGCCAGGAAATCTTCCTCGACGGCAACCTCGGCGGCAGCTCCATCTACTCGGAGATCTTCGCCTTCGAACTCCTGCACCGCTGCGAAGGCGCCACCCTCCTCAAGACCGAGACCGAGATCGACTACACGGTGCAGGGCAAGAAGACCGACATCCTCGTCGAGATCGACGGCGAGAAGGTCGGCGTGAGCGTCGTCCGCGCCCTGAGTTACCCGGAGGGCACCGCTTACCCCCTCGCCCAGGCCCTCCCACTCCTCCGTGGCAAGCTCCAGGACGTCCTCGCCAGCTCGACCAACGTCTCCCCCGCCGACGCCTGGCAGAAGCAGATCCTCTCCGTCATCGCCCAGACCCCTGACCACGCCGACCGCATCATCGAGGCCTACGACCAGGTCGACGCCGCGACCAAAGCCGACACCATCGTCGTCGTGACCGTCACCGAGGGCACCGACCGGTTCATCTATTACAACAACCCCTGACCCTCCGCGCGACGAGGGCCCAGGTCGCAGCTTGCGCGCGACGAGGGCCCTGATCGCAGCCTGCGCGGTCGGCGCGCTCTACTTCCGGGTCGCGTGATCGGCCAGCACGCTGGCCACGCAGCAAGTCAGCTTCTTCCCGTACGCCAGGTGCAGAAACTCGTTCGGCCCGTGCGCATTCGACTGCGGCCCGAGCACCCCCGTGATCAGGAACTGCGCCTCCGGGAACTTCTCTCCCAGCATCGCCATGAACGGGATCGTCCCCCCTTCGCCCATCGCCATTGCCGGCTTCCCGAAGAACGCCTCCGACGCCACCTTCATCGCCTCACCCAGCCACGGCGCGAGCGCTGGCGCATCCCACCCGGCCGACGGCTCCGACACCTTGAACGTCACCTCGGCCCCGTAGGGCGCATCCTTCTCCAGCGTCTCCTTCAGCGCAGCCGCCGCCCTCGTCGGCACGATCCGCGGCGGGATCCGCATCGACAGCTTCGCCTTCGTGAACGGCCGCAGCACGTTCCCCGCGTTCGCCACCGGCGGCAACCCATCGGCCCCGGTCACCGACAGCGCCGGCCGCCACGTCCGACGCAGCAGCAGCTCCTGCCGATCGTCCGTCGTCGGCCTCGCCCCCTCCACGAACGGCAGCTCATCGAACACGTGGTCCCCCAGCACCTCCGCCGCGGCCCGCGCCTGCTCGATGCGCGCCGGCGGAATCTCCACGTGCAGCGCATCCACCTGCACCTGCCCCGTGCCCTCATCCTCGATGCGCGACAGAAGCTGCCGCAGAATCCGGAAGCTCGACGGCGCCAGCCCACTCGCCGACCCCGAGTGGACCCCCTCCCGCAGAATCCGCACCTCCAGCGTCCCCTGGATCAGCCCCCGCAGCGACGTCGTCGTCCAGAGCTGCTCATAGTTCCCGCAGCCCGAGTCCAGGCACACGATCAAGCTCGGTTTCCCGATCCTCTCGGCCAGCGCATCCACGTACGCCGGCAGATCCGGGCTCCCGCTCTCCTCGCACGCCTCGATCAGCACCACGCACCGCGCGTGCGGCAGCCCCTGCTCCGCGCAGAGCCGCAGCGCCAGCAGCGATGCGAACGCCGCATACCCATCGTCCGCCCCACCGCGCCCATAGAGCTTGTCGCCCTCGCGCACCGGCTCCCAGGGCCCGAGGGGCTCTCGCCACCCGACCATCTCCGGCTGCTTGTCCAGGTGCCCGTAGAGCAGCACCGTATCGGCCGACCGATCCGCGCCCCCCTCCACCACCTGCCCCCCGGGCCCGCGCGCAGGGATCTCCATGTAGATCACCGGCGTACGCCCCTCGAGGCGCACGACCTCGAGCGTGAGCCCCGCAATCGGCTGCTTCTGGCACCAGTCCGCGATCAGCGCGACCGCACGATCCATGTGCCCGTGCTCGCGCCATTCCGGATCGAACGCCGGCGACTTGTTCGGAATGCGAATGTACTCGGTCAGCGCCGGGACGATCTCTTGCTCCCAGGCACGATCAGCAGAGGCATGAGCGCCTTCGACATTGAGCTTTGTGGACATGCTCGGGGTCCTCCCAGAATGGGGTTTTCGGTGGGCGGACTGTACAGGGCTTCGCCGGATCGCGCAGCGGATCCACCGCCCGCGACCCTCCTCGCAGGTGTGCATCAATTTCGCGCGCCCCCCTCGTTCCCTCGCGTCCCGCGCGACTCCCCCCCTTTTCACCCCATACGACCCCGTATTTCCCGGCAACTCGAGCAAATGACGCGACGCGTTTCCAGGAAACCCGGCCCTGTCCGGATGCGCGCCTGATGCTCATCTCGTCCGGCACGCTCATCGCTAGTGGACCTCCACCAGGAGGAGTTCTCATGCGACGAGTCTGGATGCTGGCTGCCCTGGCACTGATGGCCGGTTGCGATCCTGGCAACCGAGGAGACGTGGTGGCAGCGGAGAGGCCCTCGGCCGTGGCCCCAGGCCAGGGCCAGAAAGGTGGCGTCATGGTCGACGGCGCGACCATGGACTCCGAGCCCCTCGCCACGGCCCGGCTCCTCGCCGCGACCCAGGCCCTGGCACAAACCGAGGTCGAGAAGGCCAAGCTCGCCCTCGAAAAAGGCACGACCGAGGAGGTCCGCAAGTTCGCGCAGGCCCTCATCGACGACCACAAGCGACAGCTCGACAAGATCGGCGAGCTGGCGAAAGACAAGAAGCTCGACGTGCAGGGCATGTCCCTCTCCGACGCGCAGGTCCGCGCGCAGACCGAGGCCGGCAAGCAGACCCTGTCCATGCTCCAGGGCATGGAGGGCGTCTCCTTCGACGCCGCCTTCATGGCTTCCCAGCCCACGGACCACATCCTGCTCGAGCACATCGGCGAGCAAGGACAGCGCGTCTCCCGCGACCCCGACCTCGACTACTTCTTCTCCGACGTGATGGCGCGCGCGCAAGCGCACCGCGAATCCGCCATCCGCATCACCCCTGAAGCATGCGGCGGCGCCCCGCCCGGCCTCCCCGGGCAAGTGACCACCACCATCCCCGGCGCGCACGGCGGAACCCCCGGTCAGGTCCCTGGCGCCGCGAAACCCGACCCTGCCGCTCGCGCCGCACAGCCAGGCGGAGGCTCCATGCAGACGGGCCCCCGCCAAGGCGCCCGCGGCGGTGAAGACGGCGCCCGCCCCGTCACCCGTGACGACGCGCGCAAGACCGAGCCGTGACGCATTGAGCAACGCAGGGTCGCGAGAAGTCGGGTGCTGGGCTGGCGGGGGGGCGGCTCAGCGCACGGCTTCACACATTCCCGAGAGCACCACAGCGCGTCGTGCCCAGCGCGCGAGAGGCTGTCGCGCCCCTGAGCGCAGCCATCATCTTCACCTGCACCCGCTACACCCACGCTGACCGTGGCGCATGCGCCGGTGCGCCTGACTCGTGCGCAGGTGACGTGGCCCCGCGAGCCCATGACGTTGGCTCGTGCGCCGATGACGTAGGCCCGCGAGTCGATGACGTGGGCCCGCGAGTCGATGACGTTGGCTCGTGCGCTGATGACGTGGCCCCGCGAGCCGATGACGTTGGCTCGTGCGCTGATGACGTTGCCCCGCGAGCCGATGACGTTGGCTCGTGCGCTGATGACGTGGCCCCGCGAGCTGATGACGTTGGCTCGTGCGCTGATGACGTGGCCCCGCGAGCCGATGACATCGCCCTGCGCACCGAAGACGTCCCTCCGCGGGCAGATGGCGTCCCTCCGCGGGCAGATGACGTCGCCCCCTGCATAGATGCCCTGCTGTGGCCTGCTGATGGACGGACGCTCGTTCCCCTGTAGGGGGGTACATGGACGCCCTCCAGGCGCCCCATGGACCGATTCCGCTCCATGTCACGTCCATTCTCAGCTCCAGCCCCCGATTCCACCCAGGGCGAACGGCTCGACCCTCAGCGCACTCTCTCTCCCCCAGCGCGCCCCCTCATCCCCCCGTGCGCACCCCCTGATCGCCCTGAAACCCGCCGAAACGCCGCCATTCCGTGATCGCGCCGCGCCGCTTTCTTCGCCCACCCCGAGGAACCCTGCGATCCTTCCACCTGCATGCATGCCGCCTTGCGCGCCCCCGCCCTGACGCTCGCCGCGGCCTTCACGAAGCCCCGCATGGCGCCCGGGCTCACCTCGGTCGAGGTGCGGCGCGCCCTCGATGACCCGCGCGCCCTGTGTCACCGCCTCGGCCTCGACCGCGGCGCCCGACGCCAGCGCAGCGGCCTGATGATCCTCTGCCCCTGGCACGACGAGAAGACCCCCTCGTGCTCGGTCCGCGTCGCGCAGGACGGGACCATCGCCGTGCACTGCCACGCTTGTGGCGCCTCTGGCGATGCCCTCTCCCTCGTCGCCGTCGCCCATCGCCTCGACGTGCGCCGCGACTTCCGCGACGTCCTCTCGGAGGCCGCCCGCATCGCCGGACTCGACCCCGCGCACCTCCGCTTCGGCGCGCCCACCACCATCCCCTTCGTTGGCCGGCGCGGCCCTGCGCTCGCCAAGGTCGGCGCGCGCCCTGCAACGAAGCCCAGCGCTTCTCTCTCGCTCGCGCCCCCACCGGAGGCCCTCGACGACCCCACCTTCGCCGCCATCGCCAGCGTCCTCCTGCACATCGGCCGCATCGACGAAGGCCCCCTCTCGAAGGACGTCGCCCTCTACCTCGCCCAGCGCAAGCTCCTCGACCTCGCCCGCGCCGAGGGCTGGGCAGCCCTGCCCGCCTCCGGCAAGGCCCAGGCCGCGTGGATCGAGATGCTCGTCAGCGTCTTCGGCCGTGACGTCATGGAGCGCTCCGGCCTGCTCTGGAAGCGCGGCAGCGCCCTCGTGTTCGCCCACCCCGAGCACCGCCTGATCATCCCCTGGCGTGCCGCCGACGGCGCCGTCCAGACCTTGCAGCGCCGCCGCGTCGACACCATCACCGACAAGAAATACGTCTTCCCCGCCGGCCGCCCCGCCCGCGAACTCTACGGCCTGGACAAGGTCCGCACCGACACCACCTTCGCCATCGTCGAAGGCGCCGCCGACGTCCTGGCCCTCCGGTGGCTGCTCTCGCGCGACGGCATCGACGCCACCGTGGTGGGCCTCCCCGGCGCACAGCGCTGGGACACCGCCTGGGCCCGCCACGCCGGCCCACGCGCGATCCTCGGCCTCGACGCCGATCGCGCCGGCCACCTCGCCGTCGGCGGCATCGCCCACGACCTCGTGCTGGCCGGCGTCGCCCACCTGGAGCGCTGGAAACCCCGCATCGGAAAAGACTGGGCCGACACGCTGCGCGCCGAGCGCATCTGACCCTCGAGCCCTCGTGCGCCGAGCCCTCGTGCGCCGATAGCTCGTGCGCCTCCAGCGCGTGCGCCTCCAGCGCGTGCGCCTCCAGCGCGTGCGCCTCCAGCGCGTGCGCCGACAGCGTGTATGCCCACTACCTGCGGCGCTGCGCCTCCAGCGCGTCACGCAGGTTCCGGTGCGTGAGCACGCCGCCCAGATCCTCCCCGCTCGCCGAGATGGCTTGCGCGGCATCAGCCCGGATCCCGGTCAACGCCACCCGCGCACCGAGGAGCCGGACCGTGCGCGTGATCTGGAGCAAGCGCCCCGCGAACCCCTCATCGACCTGCTCCACCCCGGTGAGATCGAGCAGCACCGACGACGTCCGTCGCGCCACGATCGCGGGCAAGAGCCGCTCCACGAGCAGCGCCGCGCGCTCCTCGTCGAGGACGCCGATCAACGGCAACGCCAGCTTGCCCTCGCCGACGTCGAGGATGGGCACGGAGAGCGCCAGGATCTCCTCTCGCTGACGCGCCACGGTGCGCGCCTCCTCGGCGGCTGCCTCCTCGGCCACGGTGCGAGCCGTCTCGTCGAGCTGCTGCACCAGCGCCACGGACTCCCCGCTCAGCGGATCCCGGACCACGTGGATGTCGACGCGGTGAATCCGCTCCCCCGACGTCGTACGCGCGCGCCGCTCCGTGGTGAGACTCCCCAGCGCCTTCGCCTCCTGGAGCAGCGAGAGCGCCTCCTCCCCGTCCGCCCCCTCCGCGAACCACGCGCGGAACGGCGCATCGCCGAAGGCGCGCAGCGCCGCCGGGTTCCGCATCAGCAGCTCGCCCTCGAAGGTCACCATCGCCACCGGCGTGTCGGTGTGCCGGAGCGCCTCGATGCCCCGGACCAGATCCGCATCGGGAGCGCGGTTCTGCTCGACGACCTGGACGAGCATCCCGAATGCCCCATCCTCGAGCCAGAGCCCCGACGTGTGCGTCGTGACGGTGACGGGCGATCCGAGGGGGTAGAACGTCGTCTGCTCGATGAGGCTCCGCCCCGCACGCGCCTCGGTGGCCTGACGCGCCACCCGCGCCCGCATCGACGGAGAGATGTCCGAGAAATCGCGGGCCAGCAGCGCTGCCCGATCCACCGCCCCCCAGAGCTGCGCCGCAGGCTCGTTCACCCAGATCATGCGGATCTGCTCCGGCTCGAGCACCCAGGCGGGGATGGCGAGCAGCTCCAGTCCAGCTGCGCACGATGCCAGCGACTTCGTCATCCGTTCGTTCTCGTGGCCGCGCCCTCCTGAGGCGCAAGACCGGTCAGGCGCGCGGCAGATCCGGGAAGTAGCGAGCGCGCATGCGGTCACAGTAGCTGACCAGGTTCGGCAGCGCGCGCCCGTGATCGAGGACGGCGCTCACGAGCGGCACCTCGATGATGTTGGCGACGTAGCCGTAGATCGTCGCGTCCGTGCTGGTGGGCTGCTCCCCGAAGAAGAACGGCTTGTCGCCCAGCACGTCGGAGACGGCGCTCAGATCCCCGATCCCGATGCGGTCGATCTCCTCGGCGCTGTGCCGCGCCATCCCTTGCCCCGCGATCTGCTCGCAGATCCCCTTGTGGATCGCGTCCGCGATGGCGAGCTGCACCTCCACGGGCTTCCCCACCTGCATCCCCCCGAGCACCGGGCGGTACAAGCTCCAGTTGTGCGCGTCACGGAAGCGCATCTGGATCAGCACCCAGTAGAGGTTCTCCTTGAGCATGCGCCGGAAGGCCAGCCCGATGGCGCGCTGCTCGCGCGAGAGCCCAGCGTCCGGATCGTGGCCTCGCGTCTTCACCAGGTGCTCGATGATGAACGTCGAGTCCCCGAGCGGAGCCCCGTCATCCTCGGTGACGTACGGGATCTTCCCCTTCGGGGCGACGCTGAAGTCGTGGGGCGCGAGCTCGTAGGGAATCCCCGCGAGCCGCAGCCAGGTCTCGAGTTTCATGCATGCAGGGCTGAGGTTCGGCAGTCCCCATGCACCAGGCGGCTGGAAAAGGCGGATCATCGATCCTGCATGATGCGCGATGCAAAGGGCCCGGCGCAACGGAACCGCGCGTGCGAATGCGCCGAGGTGTCGTCGAGATCGCGCTCGCCTCCGTGAGGTGTCCGGCCTTGCTCAGTAGCGATACTGCCAGAGGACATCGAGGATGCCCGAGCTGGGCTGTGTCCCACCGACGCCGACGATCCCGCGCAGAGTCCAGTTTCGCTTGAAGCGCCAGTCGACGCTCAGCTCCGTGCGGCTGGAGCGCTGGTTGGCCGAGCCTCCTGGCGCGCCCGCGGACGTCGTGCTCGTCCCTGCGCCCGCGCCGCTCTTCCTGGACGCCTCCTCGAAGCTCGCCGAGGCGGTCAGGTTCCGATCCAGCTCGTACGCGACGCTGGTCTTGAGGCCACCCTGCGCGTTGGTCCCGAAGTTGGTCGAGAGCCCGCGCAGCGGCGTCAGGCCCTGGATGATCGCGTTCACCTGCGACGACGCGATGGAGCCGCCCACGTCGGCCGCGACGCCACCCGCGCCCCCGCTCTCGGTGCTGCTGGAGCTGCTCGTGTCCGCGCCGGACCCGAAGAGCAGCTTCGAGAGGATCTCCGACTCGGACAGCGGTGGCTCCGACCGGATCCGCAGCTTGTCGTCCGTGATCGGCAGCAGATCGCCACTGTACTCGATGAACACCCGCGTCCCGTCGGGCGCGTCCCAGTACGCGACCGCGTTCACGTACGGGTTCCCCGTGTCCTCTGGCCGCAGCCGGACCAGGGCGCGCTCGACCTCCAGCCGCTTGCCGAAGCCCTCGAACGATCCCTGCGTCATCACGATGTCGCCCGACACCTTCGTCTCGCCGTCGAGCACCACCGTGGGCAGCGCGTTCTTCGGCGACGTCAGCGCCAGATCGAGCCCCGACCCATCGACGGTGATCTTGCCGAGCTGCACCTGGAGCACCGTCCGCGAGCCGCCGCTGCTGCTCTCCTCTTCCTCCTCGGGACCGAGCTGGTGCGACAAGCTCACGTCGGGGTTCGCATCCAGCCCCTGCACCGAGCGAGGCGCGATCGACGGCAGGTGCAGGTTGAACGTCGGAACGCTCACCTGCACCACGAGCTCCTTCTGCTTCTGCTCCGCGGTCACCTCGACCTCGGCGCGGACCGAGCCCAGCGGCACCCCCTCGATCGTCAGCGGGATCTCCTCCCCCTTGTCGATCCGGATCCCGCCCTTCGCCCCGAGCAGCTTCAGCCCATCCAGGCGAACCTCGCCACCCCCCGTGATCCGACCCGTCATCGCGTTCGTGGAGAGATCGCTGACCGAGAGCTTCCCGTCCTTGGCCGTGATGCGGAGCTTCAGATCTTGCAGCTCTTGCCCCAGCGCGGGCACATGGATCACGCCCTGGGTGACCTCCATGTTCGCCTCCAGCTTGTCCAGCTCGACCCCGTCGGTCAGGGCCTTGCCGAGGTGGAGATCGCCATCGAGATACCCGTCGATCCGGCTGAGCACCCCGGCGACCGCCGGCTGCGCCGCGGCGAGCCGGAACCGCTGGGCGCGCACCACGACGTCGGACGGGCGCGTGGTGTCGAGGCCCGGGATCAGCTTGTCTTCCCAGCGCACGCCGGCGTAGCCGTCGAGGTAGAACTGGCCGCCGTCCTTCGTGACCAGCTCGACGCGCGCGACCGCTTTGTCGGCCACCCCGTCGGTGGCGCTCCGCGTCAGGTCCGCGGGCGTCGGCTTCTCGGGGAGCGACTTGCCAGGTGGCGGCCCGTCTTGCTGGGCAGCCCCCTGGGGCTGGATCTTGAACGAGACGGAGGTGCGGTCGAACGCGAGATCCTCCCCGATGCGGAGATCCGGCACGTCGAGCTGCACGTTGACGGCAGGGTTCTCTCCCAGCCCGGTCAGGGTGATCTCGCCATTCAGCTCTCCGCCGATGCCCATGTCGCCGAGCAGCGGCAGCTCGCTCATCGGCGCCTTCGTGATCCGGGCGAGGAGCCCACCCGTGATGCGGGGCGCGGCCTTGCCGGCGCCGCCTGCCTTCGCCGCCTCGTCGCCCAGGATCAGCGCGAGCGGCACGCTGGCGCTGCCGTGGAGGGTGGCGATGCGCGCCTTCCCCTTGGCGATGTGGGCGTCGAGGGCGAGCTGCTCGGTCTGGTACGTCGTGAGCAGGTCGAGATCGAGCGGGAACGCGAAGCGCTCCGAGCCCGCGACGCGCCGCGATCCGTAGGAAACCTGATAGCCCTGGGCGCGCACCGTGAGCGAGGGCGTGAGCAGCGTCCCCTTGGCCAGCGCGTCGACCTGGATCTCGCCCGTCATCGCGGGCACGCTCTCGTTGAAGGGCGTCGGGAGCCTGCGGCGGAACGTGCCGAGGCGCCGGCGAGGGAGCTGCACCCGCGCCCAGAAGGGCGTCTTCTCCAGCGTGGCCCAGCGGTCCTCGGGGCGGTCGAGGAGCGCTGCCAGGTCGAGATCGGCGCGCACGCCGACATCGAGGAGGGTGTCCCCGTCGTGGATGATCACGCCGGTCTGGGCGCGGCCGGTCTTGCCGTCGAGCGAAACCTCGACCTGGCCGTTGATGAAACGCGACGCCCAGGGGGCTTGCTCCTCGTCCTCGAAGAACCCCCGCGGCCCGGCCACCTGGAGGCCCGTCGTGTTCACCACCAGCTTCGAGAGGGTCGGGAAGCGCTCTCCCGCTGCGCGCGCGATGGCCGCGTGGGCATGCAGCTTCCCGCGCACGTCGCTGACCCACGCCTGGACGAGCGGGAACGCCTCGGCGACGCAGCCGAGATCGGTCCGGTCCGTGGCGATCTCCACCGAGCCGGTGAGGCCCTCCCAGGTGCGCGCTTCGAGCAGCGAGCCCGTCACCTTGCCTCGCCCGCGGGAGATGCGGATCCCGGCGATGGAGCCGCCACAGTGAAGCTCGTCCGGCGAGCCGAGAGCCCCTGGTGCCGGCTTCGTGGTGCCCACCGGAGGCCGCTCCCGCGCTGGCACCATCTCGTCCCCGATCAGCCGCAGCAGGCCGTCGGCGAGGAGCTCCTCGTCCGCGATCGTCGCCGTGAAGTGGGCGCTCACCCCGCTCACCGACGCGAACGCGCCGTTCTCCAGCTCGAGGTTCAGCTTCCCGGCGGGCTTCCCCGCCGCGTCGCGATCGAGGGCCAGATCGAGGTTCGCCAGCCCGCCCACCTTGACCGGCACGCCGACCATCTGGCTGATCCGCCCGAGGTCGAGGTTCTCCGCGCGCAGCCCGCCGATGATGTCGTTCCCACGCAGCGCGAGGCCACCTTTCAGCGACCCGATCTCATCCCCCTCGATGTGGATGTTCTCCACCTGCAGCCCCGTCGGCGTCTGGCCGACGCGGGCGATCTTCCCGTGGAACTCCTCGCCCCCACGGCGCACCGACAGCTCCACCCGGCGCGCGCTCATCTCGGTCGCCGACAGGTTCGCGCGGGCGGCGATGGCGTCGTCCCCGCTCGTCACCCGCGCGCTGACCGTGGGCGTCATCAGCCCTCCACGCGCCTCGACCCGCACCGTATCGAACGCCATCCCGCCCGCCTGGAGGCCGCGCCCAGCGACGCGCGCGTCGACCTGCAGCTTGTCGAACGGACCGCTGAGGCGCCCTTCGACGGTGGCCCCACCCAGCGACACCGCCCCGGCCGCCCCGATCCCACCCAGGTTGCCCCGCAACCGGACATCCACCGACTCGCCGCTCGCCGTCCCCTCGACCCGGATCTTCGCGCGCCCTTGCACCAGCCCGCCCAGGCGCGGCACGGCGGCGAGCGAAGGCGCCTCGGTCTCCACCAGAAAGCTCACCACGTTCTGCGGCAGGACGGTGAACCGCCCCTCCACCGGCATGCCCGGCTCGTGCGCGGTGAGGGTGCCGTTGATCTCCTCGTGCGCGTAGACCGCGTGCAGATCCGCGGCCGGGATGGGCTGCGCGCTCAGCGTCGTGGGCTCGGTGCGAACGTCCAGGATCGCCCACAGATCGGAGAACCCGGCGCGGACCTTGGCGTGGGCGTCGAGCTGGGTCTGCGGCAGGTCGGCCCCGACGAGCTGGAGGTCGAACGCCTCGATCCCCACCTCGGCCTCTGCCGTGCTCGCCCCGAGATCCACCTGCGCATCCACGTCGACCTGCGCGCCCAGCGCGTCCTCGGGCCAGGTGTTCACCTGCAGCACACCGTCGATGAGTTCGTTCAACCCCCCACCGACCTGCACCTCCAGGCTCACCGGCTGCGTGAGTGGATGATCGGGAACCAGCGACGACAGCTCCTCAGGCGTCACGTGGGGCACGTTCACCGTGCCGCTCACGCGGTCGTCGTCCATGGCGCCTTCGAGCGAGAGCTCCAGCGCACCGACGCGGCCCGCCACCGCGGCCGAGAGCGCCACCGTGTCCCCGAGCCAGACATGAGCCGCCACGTCCACCGCGAGGCTCGCCCGGGAGCCCGGGAGGTTCCCTGGCAGCAGCGTCCGCTCGACGAGGTGCGTGCGATCGAGGTCGAGGCTCACCCCGTCCGACGTCACCAGGACCCCGGCGTGCATGTCCGTCACCTCGCTGTCGAGCAGCTGCCCTGGCGCGATGGGCCCGTGCGCCCAGATGTGCCCCACCTCGATGTTCGGCAGCTCGACGCGCGTCGGCCGGCTCGGTTGCGGAGGCTCGGTGTCCGGCTTCCCGGACGGCTTCGCCTCGAAGGCCTGGCCCAGCGTCACCCCGCCATCGGGCGACGCTTCGACGAGAACATCCACGTGATCGACGCGGATCGACTGCACGGCGACCTCCAGGTCACCGGTCCCGAAGAGCGCGCTCTGCACGATCCGCAGCACATCGACGCTCGCCGCGACGCCACTGGCGTCCACGACCTGCCCACCGCGCGGCTCGTGGATGACCAGGTTCCGGACGCGCAGCCCCTGAAGGCCGAGGGCCTCGATGTCGCCGACCACGATGCGGCCCTGGAAGAGGGACGCGAGGAGATCATTGGTGACGGTCTGGCCGACCCGCCGTGTCACCGGGGTGTTCAGGTGGAGCAGCGCGCTACCTGCAACGCCGCTCACGAACACGACGCCGAGGCCCAGCCCGGCCCCGATTTTCGCCAGCGCCCGGCGGAGGCGGCTCGGTCTCGGGACACGGGTGTGCATCGGGGTCGAAACCATCGAGCTCTCCCGAAGCTTGCTTTGTGCCGGCTCGTGCCGGGCGGGGGATGCACACTTCCGACGCTCGGCGTCTTCAGGGGATTCCCTGCCGGACCGGGTGGAACCCGAGTCCGCCATCAGTCCGAGAGCTGCTCCAGTTCCACGAACAGGGGCGCGAGCTCCGGCCGAACGCGAAGCGGAGCACAAAAGCGGCTGGCCAAATGGAGCATCTCGACCTCGATCTGGTCGGACCGTCGACCCATCTCCGCAATGGTTGCATGAGACGTGCGCCGGCGCTCGTTCATCTCACGGTCCAGCTCCTCGAGGCGGTTCCGGAGTGCCTTGATCTGCGCGTCGACCTCGGCGACCTCCCGTTCACGGTTGATCGCCTCCGACTGCATCTCTTGCTCACGCTGTCGTGCCGCGAACCAGTCGTCGATGATCCCGGCGAGGTGCCGGTAGCTCGCGGAGAGTTCCAGGTAAGGCTCGATGAAGCCGGTGCGTCCTTCCCAGTGGAGGACGTCCTTGTGGGCCGCCATGACCCGGGGGAGGTACGTCTGGACCTCGTTCGTGGCCGGGGCGACCTTCGCCCGCAGGGCGCGAGCCTCTTCTCGGGTCAGCGAGGCGTCGACGGTGAGCGCATCCATCGCGCGCCCGATCTGGAGCCGACCCACCCGGCCTTCTCGCTCCACCTCTTCGAGCTGCCCCTGCGCGTCGAGCCCGCGCCGCCGAAACTCGTGCCGCTCGCGTGCGCTCACCCGGAGCGCCTCCAGGATCCGCAAGGTCTCCGGAGGCGGATCCGCCGCCGGCGCGCACCGCGCGAGCATGCGCTCGAACAGGGCGATGCGGTTGCGCCACGGGTCGTGGCCCATGCTCGGCGGTGCCGAGATCACCTCGGGCGGCCAGGATCCCTCGGGCTCCGGCGGCAAGGGGACGCCCAGCGCGTCGGCGATCTCCTTGATCTCGGCGAGCACGCGGTGCGCGTCGGCCGGCCGGGCCGCGGGGCTCTTGGCCATCAAGGCGTCGACGAGCCGATCGAGGGCCTCGGGCGCCTCCGGCATGAGCGTCCGCAAGCGCGGCGGGGGCGTCGTGGCGTGCTTCGTCAGCCACGTCGCCGGATCGGGCGCGTCGAAGGGGAGATCCTGGGTGAGCATCTCGAACATGATCACCCCGAACGCATAGAGATCCGCCGCGGGGCCCGAGTCGATCGAGGTGGCCCGCTCGGGCGCCATGTACTGCGGCGTCCCGAAGATGTCGCCCAGGTTGGTGAGCCGCGCATCCTGCGCACACCGGGCGATCCCGAAGTCGAGCAGCTTGACGCGCTCGTCCGCGAGCACGAACACGTTCTCGGGCTTGAGATCCCGGTGAATCACCTCGAAATCGTGGGCCCGAGCGAGCGCGCGTGCCATCTGGACCCAGATCGGCAGCGCCTTCGAGAGCGGGATCCGGGTGCGCGCCACCACGTTGGCCAGCGGCTCGCCCACGAGCAGCTCCATCACCAGGAAGGGCGCCCCGTCATCCGTCTCACCCTGGTCGAAGACCTCGATGATGTTCGGGTGAGCGATGCGCTGCGCGTGGCGCGCCTCGCGACGGAAGCGCTCGCGGGCGGTCGCGTCCTGCGCGAGCTGGAGGCTCAGGATCTTGACGGCACAGGGCCGGTCGATGAGCTTGTGGTGAGCTCGGTACACCGTCGCCATGCCGCCGATGCCCAGGGCTTCCTCGACGACGTAGCGGCCTGCGATCGTGGTGCCGACGCGGGGATCTTTCTCCACGGTCAGCGCTGCACCATCGATGAAGCAGAAGGAGGAATCCGCGGGATAACGCTGGTTACACTGCGGGCAAGTCTTCATGGGGGCGAGCCAGAGGCGACAGCTACTCTAGGTGGGGCAGCTCCCGAGGGTCAACGTCCGGACGCTCCCTTTGGCCCGTCTCTGCTAAGGTCCGCGCGCGTGGACGACGGCGCGGTGGTGCTCGGCGAGGGATTTGCGGGGGCTTCCGTCGCCTCGTTGCTCGCCGCGGAGGGCATCCCCACGACCCTCGTGCAACCCGAGCCACCGGAGTTTTCCGAGGACGACGCGCCACGCGTGAGCGCGCCGGCGCCTGGCTCCCTGTGTCTCGGAGCGCACCGCGCGCTCTCCGAGCTGCTCCGCCGTGCCGGTGCCGAGGGCGCCCTGCGCTTCCGCCCAGTGCCCCTGACCCTGACCTTCTCCTCGCCACCGCACCGCATGAGGGATCACGGTCGGCGTGATGTTTCGTTGTCCCTGGAGCAGGGCAAGCGCGCGCGCTTCCTGGGCGGGCTCGGCCTCGCTCTCGGAGCCCAGGCCTCGCTCCGGCTCGCGCACCTCCTCGGCCACGCCCTCTCGGCCTCCGACGCGCAGCGCGCGCCCTGGTCTTCGCAGCCTCTGACGGCGCTCCTCGACACGCTGGGGCTGCCCGAGCCGGCCCGCTCCCTCCTCGAGAGCCTCCTCGGTCTCGCGTTCGGCACACCGGCCACCACGCTGTCCGCAAGCGAGGCGATCGCGGCGCTCCGTGACGCCCTCGAGGCAGGCGGCCCCTCGCTCTCTCCCGACCTCCCAGCGCTCCACCAGACCTGCCTGCGCCTCGCCACGGCGCATGGCGTGACGTGTCGCTCGGGACAGCGCCCGGCCCGGGTGGTGGTGGAGAACGGTCGTGCGCGTGGCGTGACGCTCTCGGACAGCACCTTTCTGCCCGCGCGTGTGGTGGTGAGCGCGCTGGGGACCGCGGGAACGCTGGCCCTCCTGGGCGACGACGTCGGATCGGTGGCGCTGGCGACCCGCCTTCGAGGGCTGCGCCCAGGGCTGGCGATGCGCGCGCTCCAGATCGGCGTCACGCGCCCGCTGCTCGGCGACCGGGTGATCGTCTCCTGCCTCGACGACGGCGTCCGTCTCGCCATCACGTGTACGGCCACCCCAGCACCCTCCTTGGCGTCGACCTCCAGCGCGGAGACGAACGCAGAGGCGAGCGTGGAGACGAGCGTGGAGACGAGCGTGGAGACGAGCGTGGAGACGAGCGTGGAGACGAGGCATCTCGGGCAGCCCGCGGAGGTGCTCCACGTGCAGGTGATGGTGCTCGATGATGCCGCGTCGTCGCTGTCGCGCGCCCCGTCGACGTCGGGTGTGGCGTCGTCGACGCTGGACGACGCAGGGCTAGAGGCCGCGGTGGTGCAGCTCCTCGCGCGCACCCTGCCCGATCTCACGGCCTGCCTCTGCGGCGTGACGAGGGTGACGCCCCCTGCGCCGGTGAGTGCTGCGCTGACCTGCGATCAAGCAGGGCGCGCGCGACCGACCGTCTACACCCCGGTCCGAGGTCTCTATCTCGCAGGGGACATGGCAGGGGGGCGAGGCGCCGGGATCGACCTGATCGCCGAAAGCGTCCTCGGGTGTGTCGACAGGATCCTCGTGGACCAGGGGCGCGATCCAGGCTGCCCTCCGCCGCTCCCGCCGCGTGCAGTGCTGCGGGTGCTCGGGCGACGTGGCGTCCGGATGATGGTGCCCCCTCTGCAGAGCCCCCGCTCACGAGAGAACTTCAGGAGCTGACCGAACACGCTGCTGCGTGTCCCTGTCAGCTCCTCGGGTGATGGGTTCTCAGGTGACGGGGCCGCCGCGCGCCACCGTCTCGTGCGGCAGCTCCTGCTCCTCGAACACGGCATCGAGCGCGTCACCCCCGTAGCGCACGCCAGAGCGCGGCTCGGTCCGCTGGGGTGCCGGGGGCTGCACGGCCGGCATGGAGGTGGAGGAGCGGCCCGTGGCGCCCGGAGGCCGCTGCGAGGCAGGGCCCGTCGCGTTCGGGTTGAGCTGAGCTCCGCGCACCGAAGGCGGCGGCGGCAAGCTGCCAGGGATGGGCGTGATCGAGCCCTGGTGCCCTCGTCCGGCGAGCGCGGGGTGGCGCGCCGAGGGAGGGGAGTTCTCCGTCGCCGTGCGGATCGAAGGCGGCGGTGCGTCATAGGTGGGCGTCGCGAAGGGCGGCGTCGCGACGCGATGCGACAGCGGGGAGCGCGCCGAAGGCGGAGGTGTGTCCAGCGGCAAGCCGGCGCGCGAGGGATGGATGGTGCGGCTCGAGCTGGGCGGGAGCGGTGCGCGCACGGAGGGCGGCACCGGGCTCGGGTGAGGGCCTGCGAGCTGCGACGGCCGCACCGAAGCGGGCGGCATGACGGCGTTCGGCCGCATCGTGCGCGACGGGGGAGGGGGAACCACCGAGCTCCGCGCCGGAGGAGGCTGGCTCGCGCGCGGCATCGGCGCCTCCGCCTCGACCTGGCGAATGAGCCGGTAGCGCCCGCCATCGTCGCGCCGATCCCTGTCGCGATCCTTGTCGCGGTCTCGGTCCCGCAGCATGGCCAGGAACATGGCCTCGAGCTCTCGCTCGGTGATGCCCTCGTCGACCTTGAGCAGGATGGCGTGCACGTCCCGCGCGAGCGCCTCGAACTCCTCGGGATCGAGATCGTAGACCGCCTGTGACAGCACGATCGCCAGCGGACGCCGCTCGGTCGCGAAGGTGGCTGCCGCAGCCACTTCACAGCGATGCAGGAGCACACCGCTGCGGACCGCCGCGCCGAGACAACGCGCGAACAGGTCGGGCCACGCTGCGTCGAGCACGACGAGCACGCTCGGGACATGGATCGGAGTCGCGGTGATCTGGCCAGAACGAGGCATCGGAATCCGTGAGGGTATCCGATGCTCTCGCGATAGAACAGGGTTCCCTGGTCAGCTAGGTCATTTACGGACCAAGGATGTCCTGACGCAGAGGTACCGCGATGGTGCCTTGCGTGTGTCGCCGTCGCTTCCGTGACGACATCGCCTGTGGAGAGCCGCGGCGCGGTCAGGCGGGCGGAGGCATTCCATACCGCACGCTCGCGTGTCCGCCACGGAGGCGCGTCAGCACGGAACCTGCGACCACCCGCGCGATCCTCGACGGTTTGAGCAGTGTGGTGCTCGGTTGCATCAGCGAGAACACGCGACCAGCGTCGGCGAGGAGCACGGGGTCGTGCAGCGCGGCGGCGAACAGCGCGTCGGTGTACGCGTTGGCCAGCGCGATGCCGCGGGGGCGAGCGCCCTCGGTGGCGGGGAAGCGAAAATCGGCGCCCGTCGCGAGCTCCCAGGGCGCCTGGAACAAGCGCGCTTGCTCGGCGAAGAACGTCCGCCCGAGCGCTGGATCCCGTGGTCCCAGGCGGGACGCGACGTCACGGAGCTGGACGGCGCAGAGCGCCAGGACCGACATGCCCTGGCCGTAGATGGGGTTGAAGACGCACACGCTGTCCCCGATTGCGGTGAACCCGTCCACCGTGTCGGGCATCCGCTCGTAATGATGGAATCGGTTGAGCAAGCCGCGGTGCGCGTGCACCGGCCCGAGTGGCTCCGCGTGGGCGAGAGAGGTGGCGATGACGGGGGAGCGCAGCTCTGCCGCGGCCTGCAAGAAGCCCACCTCGTCCATCGGTGGGTAGCCCCGCGAGTAGCCGTACAAGGTGGCGATCCAGCGGTCCCCTTCGATGGGAAACAGCACCCCGCCCCGGCGTTGCCCGGGGGGTCTGGGATCGACCCAGGCGCCTTTCCACCAGTAGGACGACGGCCAGCGTGCTGGCGCGGGCCGCCGGTACCAGCGTGAGCTGTAGCCGGCGAAGCTGTCGACGGTCTCCACCTCGGGCGCCCGCACCCCCAGCTCCGTGAGCCAGGTGATCGCGCGCGAGTTCCGCCCGCTCGCGTCGACGACGAGGTCGGCCGGGAGCTCCGTCGCGGCCCCTCCCTCACGGCTGCGGAGCCGCACGCCCGTGACCTGCACGCGGCCCCCCGCGCGCGACGAGGGCGAGGTGAGCAGCGACGTCGCCCTCACACGCTCGCGCAGGATCACGGGGCTCTGCCGGACGAAGTCCCGGACGATGCGCTCGAGCCCGTCGCGCGACATCAGCCACAGCCGCTGCCCGGGAGCGCGCCGTTGCCAGCCGGCGGGCCGCAGCGTGGCCAGGTCCATGCCCGAGTCCACCTCTTGCCCGCCGGCGGCGAGCAGCCTCGCCTGGAAACCCGGGAACAAACGCTCCAGCTCGATCCACCCCCGTTCGAGCAGCGCGTGGGCGTGCCTGGCCTGGGGTACGCCGGGCCGGGGCGCATCCCCGTCCGGGTACGCGTCGCGTTCCAGCAGGATGACCTCGTCGAACGCGACGGTGAGCGCTCGGGCTGCACAGAGCCCCGCCATGCCACCGCCGACGACCACCGCGCGTGCGCCCGACATCCACGAGAATCTAGGTGGAACCCCGCGGCCCTCTCAAGGGGCTTCCCCCGCCCGTCGGGGGCGCCGATCCACCGGGACGCCAGCCGCCTCCTCGATCCCCGCCCGCAGCACGACCGCCCCCCCGCACGCAACGCAATCGAACCCCTCAGAGCGAAGCGTAGATGGTCGCGAACGAGGCCGCCTCGCCGCGGAGCAGCGTGTTGAGGCGGGGATTGGGGACCTTCGGCGCGTGCAGCTTCGCCTTGCGCACGTCGAGCACGGCGAACGACGTGCCGGGAGCCGCGATGCCATCCATCCCGTTCGTGAGCAGGTTCAGCATCACGGTCAATCGCTTCGCGGAGAGCGACTCCCCGCGGAAGTACATCTTCACGAGGTGCGGCTTGCCGTCGATCACGAGGCCCAGCTCCGGATTGACGTTGATGCTCACATCGCCGAGCTGACACGTTCCGACCGGCGGATCGAACCAGGTCACCTTGCCGCTCGCGAGCAGCTTCCGGTAGCCAGCGACGATTCCAGGATAGATTCGCCGGCGCCGCTCGTCGGTCTGGGCGGCGAGGAAATCGTCGAGCACACGATCGTTCTTGTTTCCTCGGTGCATGTCGATGATCGCTTCGCGGATCTGGCGATAGAAATCCGTGAACAGCTCGTCCTTGCGCTCCTTGATTTCACGCACGCCCGTGAGCTTGGGGGTGCCAGCCTTGAGCACGAAGTCCACGAAATAGGTCATCGAGATCTTGTCCATGAAGCGCTCCTTCCGGGTGTCGAGCGATGCGACCCTCACGCGCCTTCATTGATAGCCCGAATCAATGCGTTCGAGAAGACGTCGGACGGACAGTAAATGTCCGGAAGGCCCCCTTGTGGACGTAGAATGTCCGATCGACCGTCGCCGCTTTTTCAGGCCGCGCCGGCGCAGGAGATCGACGCTCTGCGGTGGCTTCTCCAGGCACGCCAGCGCAGGCGCTCAACGCTCCGCGTCGGCCTTCCGGACGCGCCAGCGCAGGCGCTCAACGCTCCGCGTCGGCTCGTTCGGTGATGCTGAATGGGGCAGGTGTCATGTTGACGCGCGTGACCACGTCGGCGGCCATGAGGGCCGTGAGCAGCGCGATGAAGAACAGGGTCGTGCCCAGCACCAGGGCACTGACCGTACGCTGCTCGAGCAGGTGCATGAAGAACAGCACGACCAGGGTGCTCTTGATCAGCGCGATGACGAGGGCGAGGACCGTCTCCGTGGTGCCGAGGTGCAGAAAGGTCAGCCCGAACGACAGCGCGGTCAGCGCGAGGAGCGCCACGTAGACGATCAGGTAATGCCGCGTGGTGCCGTGCTTGTGTTCCATGACATCGGCCCTCAGGGGCGGGTGAGGTAGAGGAGCGGCCACAGGAAGATCCAGATGATGTCGATCAGGTGCCAGTAGAGCCCGCCGAGTTCGACGGGCGTGTGGTAACGGTTGTCGTAGCGACCGCGGAAGCAGCCCACCGACACGGCGCCCAGGAAGATCATCCCGGCGATCACGTGCAGCGCGTGCAGCCCGGTCAGCAGGTAATACAGGGAGAAGAACCGGTTCGCCCCGGCCGAGGGGAGTTCGTGAAAGTGGTACGCGCTGCCCGGCAAGATGCCGTGGTGGATGTGGTCCGCGTACTCCATCCCCTTGAGGACGAGGAAGGTCACGCCGAAGAGCAAGCTCACCAGCAGCAACACGCCCGCGCGTCGCCCGAGGTTGGCACGGACGGCGACCACCGCGAGGGCGACGGTGAGGCTGCTGGTGATCAGCACCACGGTGTTGATCGACCCGATCCAGATGGAGTTGTGCGCCGCGGCGGCGGCGAACGCTTCCGGGTACATCGCGCGGTAGGCCCCGTAGAGCCCGAACAGCGCCCCGAACAGGAGCGTCTCGCTCCCGAGGAAGATCCACATCCCCAGGCGGGCTGCGTGGGTCTGCTTTTCCAGATCCTCGAAGTGCTCAGCCAGGCGAGACGCGGGCATGGGCCTCCTCCTCGGTCAGGTGATAATCGTACGGACCACGCTGGATTCGTGGCGGCACGGCGAAGTTGTGCTTGATGGGCATCGTCGCCGTCTCCCACTCGAAGCCCCGTGAATCCCACGGATTGGGCGTTGCCTTTCGGCCCCAGCGGAGGGCGACGAGGAGATTCACCAGCGTGAGCAGGAGCGCGCCTCCGAGCAGGAACGAGCCTCCGCTGGAAAGGGCATTCAGCCACTGGAAGCGCTCGGGATACGCATAGTAACGGCGCGGCATCCCCGCATTTCCCAGCAAGAACTGGGGGAAGAACGTGAGGAAGAAGCCCGCGAAGACGGCCGCCGACGTGAGCAGGCCCATGCGCTCGGAGTACATGCGCCCGAACATCTTGGGGAACCAGTAATGGGCCGCTGCGAGGAACCCCGTCAGCGTGGCGCCGACCATGATGAAGTGGAAATGCGCGACGACGAAGTACGTGTCGTGCCAGTGCACGTCGAGCGATTGCGTCGCAACCGCCACCCCGGTCATTCCCCCGAACACGAACAGGAAGAGAAAGAAGAGGAAATAGAGCATCGGGGTGCTGAACCGGATGGAGCCGCGGTACATCGTGGCCACCCAGGTGAACACCTTGATCGCCGAGAAGATGGCCACGAACATCGACAGCGCGCCGAAGACGCCGGCGTCGAACGTGCTCATTCCGGCCACGAACATGTGGTGGCCCCAGGTGAAGAACCCGACGAACGCAATGCCCAGCGAGGAGATGAAGATGGCCATGTAGGAGGCCGGCGGCTTCTGGCAGAAGGTCGACACCACCTCGCTGATCACGCCCATGGCAGGCAGGATCATGATGTAGACCGCCGGGTGCGAATAGAACCAGAAGATGTGCTGGAAGAGGACGGGATCGCCACCGAGCGCCGGGTCGAAGATCCCGAAGTGATAGATGTGATCGATGCCGACCAGGGTGATCGACATCCCGAGGACGGGCGTGGCGAAGAGGATGATGACGCTCGTGGCGTAGATGGCCCACACGAACAGGGGCACCCGCGTCCACGTCATGCCCTCGGCCCGCATCGTGTGTGTGGTCACGATGAAGTTGAGGCCCGTCATGATCGAGGACACGCCGAGGATGAAGATCCCGGTCACGATCGGGACGACGGCCGTGGGCGTGGTGGTGCTGTACGGCGCGTAGAAGGTCCACCCCGTGTCGGCGCCGCCGGCCACCGCGCCCCCCAGGGTCACGAGAGCCCCCAGCGCGAAGACGTAGAGGCTCGCCAGGTTCAGGCGCGGGAACGCCAGGTCCTTCGCTCCCAGCATGAGCGGCAAGAGGAAATTGCCGAACACGTTGGGGATCGACGGGATCATGAAGAGCCACACCATGATCACGCCGTGCAGCGTGAACATGCGGTTGTACGTGTCGGCCTGGATGAGGGTGGGTTCCGGCGTGATCAGCTCGGCGCGCAAGATCATCGCGAACAGCCCGCCGAGCAGCAAAAACAGCAGCACCAGGCCGTAGAACATGATGCCGATGCGTTTGTGATCGATGGTCAAGAGCCACCCGCGCAGCCCGCCGTCGGCGCGCAGGTAGTCGGCCTCGTGCCCCGCCTCGGGCGCGTGCTCGTCCTGCGCCTGCGCGTCGCTCATCGTGCCTGCTCCTCCAGTGTCTCGAAGCTCCGGATGCCCTCCTCCAGCGCGCCGGGCGCTGGCCGGACGAGGCGCAGGGAGCGGATGAGTTCCACGATGCCCGCCACCTCCGCGGGCTCGAGGCGACCCAGGTACGACGGCATGACCGGCGCGAAGCCGCGGTGGATCACGGCCGCCGGATCCATGATGGAGGCCGTGATGAAGGCCTCGTCCACCAGCGCCTCACCGCCCCCTTCGAGGGGGACCTTCTGGCCATACAGCCCCCCGAAGGTGGGGCCGATGTGCCGGCTCCCGTCGAGCGTGTGGCAGCGAAGGCAGCCATGCTCCGCGGCAGCGCGCTCCCCCCGACGCGCCATCGTCGTCTCCCCGAGCTGCATCTGGACGGGAAGCGGCGGCCCCCCGCGCTCGATCCGCTCGTCCAGCGCCGCCCTCGGTTCCCTCGGCTGGAGGGCATCGTCGCTCTTCAGCCACCGCGCGTAGTCCTCCGGGCCCAGCGCCACGACGTGGCCCCGCATGTACGAGTGCTCCGTCCCGCAGTACTCGGTGCAGAGGATCTCGTAGGTCCCCGGCTGCACCGCCTCGAACCAGGCGGTCGTGTAGCGGCCCGGCACGACGTCCTGCTTGATGCGGAAGTCGGGGACGAAGAAGCTGTGGATGACGTCCCGCGACGTCATGATGAGCCGCACCGGGCGCCCCGCTGGCACGTACATCTCGCTCACGGACGCGGCGCCATGCGGATACGCGAACTTCCACATCCACTTCTTGCCCGTCACGTAGACGTCGAGCGACTCCTCCGGGGGAATCGCGAGGCGCATGTACTGGCGGTAGCCGATCCACCAGAGCCAGAGAAAGAGCGCGCCCAGCACGACCAGCACGGCGGCCTCGGCCTTCAGCGCAGATCGAGTTCCCGATGTTGCATTGGGCCGGCCATCCGGATCCTTCCGGCGCCGATAACGGATGAGGAAATAGCCCCCGATGGCCGCCACGAGCGTGGCGCCGATCATCGTGATGGTGATGACGAGGTAATGGAGGTGATCAATCTCTGCCGCTATCGTCGAGCGCTGCGGGGGGAGGAACAGCAGCCGGCGCAAGAACTCATTCATGGCCCGCTCCCTCTCGCGGTGGACCGCGGCGCACCTGCCGCTCACGGCGCCACAGCGTGACGAGCAGCCCGCCGACACTGAGCAGGATGCCCACGCTCCCGAGCCGGAAGAACCCCGTGATGTACGGCCCATAGCGTCGGGTCGCCGGGTCGTAGCGATAGCAGGTCATGATCACCCGATCGACGATGCTGCCCACCCGCCCCTCGCTCGCTTCGAGCAGCGCGAGCCGGAGATCCCGGGCCGGGTAATCCGCGCCGTAGAGGTAGCGAGAGATCTTTCCCTCGGGCGTCAGCACGAAGACTGCCGCTGGGTGCGCGTACTGGTCCGTCGCGGGGTCGTAGGCGAACTGGAACCCGAGATCCGAGGCGAGCGCGCGGACCTCCGACTCCTCGCCAACGAGGAAAGGCCAGGTGTCGGGCGGAACGGTCGCCGCACCCCGTCCGCGCGCGAGCTCTGCGACGACGCCGTCCCGCTTCTTCGCGGCAGACGTCGGCTGATCGCGCGGATCGAAGCTGACCGTGAGCAGACGATAGTCCTCGCCCGGGCGGAAGGAGAGCCGCTGGAGGCCATCGACCAGGCCGCGCAGGACCATGCTGCACAGCGCCGGGCAGCGGTAGTACGCGAGGACGAGCACCAGAGGGCGCCCATCGCTCAGATGGTCCCCGAGCCGCGTGGTCCGGCCGAGCATGTCGGTGAACACGAGATTGGTCCGGACCTGCTGGCCGAGCCTCTCGTCCAGATCGGCACCCTGTGCCGCGACCGGGAGCACCGTAGGCCCACCCGGCGGAGGCGCTGCAGCTGGAGCACCAGGCCCGGCGAGGGCAGGGCACGTCATGGCACCCAGCGCGAGCAAGAGTGCGAGCAGCATGAGCCGGCTCATCGCTGGCTCTCCTCGATCACGAGGTCCATCGCCACGTCGATGGGGACGCCCACGCGCCCACCCGGCCTGTCGACCCACCGGAAGGTACCGAGCTCCGCGCGCCGCTTCTGGTTCAAGAGCTGCCCAGGGCCGTGTTCCCCGAAGAGGTCTTGCAGGATGATCGGGAACTTCTCCCTGTCGGAGCGCGCCTCTGGCCACGTTCTCGAAGGTCGAAGCTCGTTCAGCTGCACGTCGAGCAGCAGCGTCGCGGCGATCACCAGCGCGACGGAGATCCCCACCATGATCAGCGCCACGAGGGCGACGCGTCCCACGGGCGTATCGTCGGGCTCCTGGCGGAGCTGCGGTTCGCGGTCGTCGTTGCTCATACGCTCTCGTACTGGAGGGCTCGGGGCAGGGAAGGATCCCCCACGGGGAGGGTCGCCTTGCCGTGCAGCCTGTGGGACGCGTAGGCGACGCAAGCACCGGAGAGGAAGAGCAGCGCCGAGACGTCGAGCCAGTGGTAGGGGAACCCGACCGCCTCCGGGACGTTGGGCACCACCAGCCAGTGCATGTCGAGGTAATGGGTGGCCAGCATCCAGGCGGCCAGCGTCCCCAGGCGCGCCGGTGTGCGCTTGAGCCGGTAGCTGAGCAGGAGGAAGAAGGGGATCAGGAACCGCGACGCGCACAGCGCGACGGTCACGGCCTTCCACGGGCCATGCCACCGCTGCAGGTAGAAGCTCACCTCGTGGGGGTGGTTGGCCGACCAGATCAGCAGGAACTGGAAGAACGCGGCGTAAGCCCAGAAGGCAGTGAACGCCAGGAGCAAGCGTCCGAGCGCGTGGTAGTGAGAGTCCGTGATGCCGGGCAAGAGCCCCGCCCTGTCCGCGGCGAACGTCAGCGCCGTGAGCAGGGCGAGCGCCGCGAGGAACCCGCCTGCGAACACGTAGATGGGGAACATCGTCGACATCCACGCGGGGTCGAGCGACATCAGCCAGTCGAACGACGCGAAGACCAGCGAGAGCCCCACGAGCGGCAGCCCGACCGAGCTGAGGACGGTCATGCGCCGATCCACGTCGAGCCCGGGTTGCTCGTCCCTCCGCAGCGACCAGTGCCGCAGCAGCGCCCCGACCGCGATCCAGATGGTGAAGTACACGCCCGTGCGGATCACGAAGCCCGCCGCGTTCAGGTAAGGCCGCTTGTGCTCGAGGAGATGGCGCAGGTGCTCGTCGGCGGCTGCCTCGGGGCGGGTCCACGGGTAGAGCTGTTCGAGCCCGAGCGCGACGGGCACGAAGAGCAGTGCGAGCAAGGGCAGGGCGCTGACGACGGTCTCCGTCAACCGCTGCACCGCGACGGGCCACCCGGCGCGCATGGCGAGCACGATCATCAGGAAGATCAGCCCGCCGATCGCGATGGTGCTCGCCCAGGCGAAGGCCGCGAGGTACGCGAAGAACATGCGCTGGGGGGCCAGGAAGAGCCCTGCGATCAGCCCGAGGCCACCGAGCAATGCGAGCCCGAGCGCGACGGTGGACAGGCGGCGGCCCCCTTGAAAGCGAGGGGTTCCGTGCTGAGGGCGGGGGGCGTCGTCGCTCATGGCAGCTCCGAGAGGGCGCGTGCGCGCACGGCAGGGGGGAGAGCGTCGAGCGCGGTGCTTCGCGCGCGCTGCAACGCTTGCACGTAGGCGACCACCGCCCACCGATCCTCCACGGTCAGATCGGCCGCGTACGAGCGCATCAGTCCGTATCCGACGTCGATCGCCTGATAGAGCCGCCCTGCCGGATACGCAGCGATCGGCGCGTCGACCAGGGTGGGCGGCTTGCGCAAGCTCATCGCCACCGCCACCTGGGCGACGCCGTCTCCAGCCACGCCATGGCAAGGCGCGCAGAAGATGTCGTAGCGATTCTGGCCTCGCTGGAGGGCGCGTCGATCGAGGCGGTACGGCACCCGGTCCACGTAGGCGCCCTCGTCGTCCACCCCGTCGGTGACCTGCGGGGCGAAGGTGATCCGATCACGAGGCACCGTGCCTTCGGGCGGGTGTCGCATCACCTTCCCGTCCGGGAAGATGGAGGCCGCCTCCCACGGGTCGTAGCGCTGCTGGTAGATCATCCGCTCCAGATCGATCTCGATCAGGGCCGGCGTCCCGCTCACGTCGCCCTCGCCTTCGAGGGCGGGGGCGTCCTGGAGTGCGCAGGAGGCGAGCGCGATTCCTGCGAGCAGCAGCGAGGCAAAGCGTGCCGAGGTGGCCAGGGCGTGTCGCTTCATGGCGCGCCTCCACCAGCGGTCGCTTCCGAGGGAGGCCGCGGCGGGTTGCTGGTCCAGGCCACCCGGCTCGCCCCGAGCCCCTGGAGCTCCGGCTCGGTGTGCCCGCGGACGAGCTTTGCATCCCGCTCGTCGATGGCCAGCCAGAACCGATCCTGGCTCGCGCGGTCGAAGCCCTCGACCTCGAAGATCGGGTGATGAAGCTCCGGCAACCGGCAGAGCACGAGGAAGAGGATGAGTCCCGCCAGCGCGGCCGAAAGCACCAGCATCTCGAAGGTGATCGGAATGAACGCCGGCGCGGAGTGTGGCGGCCGACCGCCGACGTTGATCGGGTAGTCGATGCCGTTGAGGTAGAGCTGGAGCGAGTAGCAGCCCCCTCCGCCCGTGAGCGCGAACGGGAGCACCATCCAGGGCAACTTCGAGCGTGGCAGCCGCAGCGCCTTCTCCAGGCCGTGCACCGGGTACGGCGTGAACGCGTCGAGCTTGCGGTAGCCGCGCGCGTGGAGCGCCTCGATGGCCGAGAGCAGCGCCTCTGGCGTCTCGAACTCGGCGAGGAGTGCGGGCTTCATCCGTGCCCCTTTCGCAGCTCGTGGTTGAGCTCCTTCACTTCCGCCACCGGGATGAACGGGAAGAGGCGCAGGAAGATCAGGAAGAGCAGGGAGAAGAAGCCGATGGTCCCGACGAAGAGGCCGATGTCGACCCAGGTGGGGACGAACTCGCTCCACCGCGCGGGCAAGAACTCCCGCTGCAGGGAAAGCACGATGATCACGTAGCGCTCGGCCCACATCCCGACGTTCACCAGCACCGAGATGATCCACAGCGCGATGCCGCTCTCACGGACCCGGCGGGACCACAGGAGCTGGGGAACGACGGCGTTGCATACCATCTGCACCCAGAACACGGCCGCCCCAGGGGCGGTCGGGCGCGCAATGAAGTACTGATAGCTCTCGTATTCAGAGGCGCTGTACCAGGCCGCGAAGAACTCGATGATGTAGGCCCCGATCACGATCCAGGCGGTGACCAGGATCATCTTGGCCAGCGCCCCGATGTGGCGCTGGGTCACCACGTTCTCCAGGTGGAAGATGCGACGCACCGGGAGCAGCAAGGTCAGCACCATCGCGAATCCGGAGAAGATGGCGCCAGCGACGAAGAAGGGCGGGAAGATGGTCGCATGCCACCCTGGCGTCAGCCCCATGGCGAAATCGCTGCTCACGATGGAGTGCACCGAGACGACGAGCGGCGTGGCCAGCCCTGCGAGCAGGACATAGAGCAGCCGATAGTGGGCGAGCTGGCGCGTCGACCCCCGCCACCCGAGCGCAAAGATCCCGTAAATCACCCGCCGCAGCCGCCCCGGCGCGCGATCCCGCAACGACGCGAAGTCGGGGATGAGGCCGACGTACCAGAACAGCAGCGAGACCGTGAAGTAGGTGGTGATCGCCGCCGCATCCCAGGGCAATGCGCTCCGGAACTGGGGCCAGACCTGGAGCGTCGAGGGGTAGGGCGCGAGCCAGTAGGCGAACCAGGGCCGACCGAGGTGCAGCACGGGGAACATCGCCGCCTGGATGACGGCGAAGAGCGTCATCCCCTCGGCGAAGCGGTTGATGCTCGTCCGCCAGGGCTGCTCCAGGAGCAGCAAGATGGCGGAGATGAACGTTCCGGCGTGCCCGATCCCCACCCACCAGACGAAGTTGATGATGCCGAACGCCCAGCCGACGGGGATGTTGTTCCCCCACGTCCCGATGCCCGTGGTGAAGGTGACGTACACACAGTAGAAGAACAGCGCCGTCCCGGCCCCGGCAGCACCGAACGCGAGTGACCAGAGCCGCGACTGCGGTCGCCACACGACCGACAGGAGCTGCTCGGACAGCTCGCGATCCGAAGGCTTGCCGAGGATCAGGGGCTCTGTCACGGCTCAGGTGATCTCCGGGTTCGGGTTGTTGATGCGCGCGAGGTAAGCGGTGCGAGGCCGCGTCCCCAACTCGTGGAGCACCGCGTAGCTGCGTGGCTCCTCGCGCCAGGTGACGACCTTCTCTTCCCTGTGCGTGAGCGAGCCGAACTGAATGGCGCCCGTGGGGCAGGCCTGCTGGCACGCCGTCACCACCTCGCCCGGCTGCACCGTGCGGCCCTCGATCCTGGCGTTAATCCCTGCCTTGCGGATGCGCTGCACGCAGTACGTACACTTCTCCATCACCCCGCGCTCGCGGACGGTGACCTCCGGGTTGCGCTGCAAGCGCACCAGCCGGTCATTCAGTGGTCCGCGCTCGGTGTAATCGAAGAAGTTGAACCGGCGCACCTTGTACGGGCAGTTGTTCGAGCAGAACCGCGTTCCGACGCAGCGGTTGTAGACCATCTCGTTCAGCCCGTCGGGGCTGTGCACCGTCGCATTGGTGGGGCACACGTACTCGCAAGGCGCCTTCTCGCAGTGCTGACACAGCATCGGCTGGTGCACGACCTCGGGCGCCTCGATCGCCCCGCTGTAGTACGTGTCGATGCGCAGCCAGTGCATGTCCCGGCTCTTTCTCACCTCCTCCTTGCCCACCACGTGGAGGTTGTTCTCGGCCTGACAGGCCACCATGCAGGAGCTGCATCCGGTGCAGATGCTGGTGTCGATCGTCATCGCCCACTGCTCGCCGCGCGGCTCGACGACGGGCAGCAGCGTGGGGAGTTTCCCCTTCTGGGACGCCGTGAAGTCCGGGTGGGCCCGGTAGGCTTCGAGCGTGCTCGTCAGCGCGATGGGGCGCCCGTGGGTGGACCAGTGCTTCTGCGTGCGCGCGAGCGGGTAGCGCTCCCCATCGAGGCGTCGCACGACCATCCCCGCCGCTGTCGACGCATCCGCAGGATGAAGGGCATAGGTGTCGACGCCCACGCCGACCCCGAGCGCCTCCGCGCCCCTGCGTCCGTAGCCGAGGTGCAACGTCACCGCGCCGTCCGCGTGCCCTGGCGCCACCAGCACCGGCGTTCGCAACGACCGACCGTCGAGCGTGACCTCGACGACGTGCTCGTTCTCCACGCCGAGCCGCTGTGCCATCGCCGGACTGAGCAGCGCCGCGTTGTCCCAGGTCAGCTTGGTCACCGGGTCCGGCAGCTCTTGCAGCCAGGCGTTGTTGGCGAACCGGCCGTCGTACAGGCGCGCGCACGGCGCGAACACCACCTCGGCCACGACCTCGGATGCCGCCTCGCCTCCGATATCCGACCCCGCCGGCGCTCGGCCTTCCGCGAAGGCGGTGAGCGCCGCAGCGAGGCGCCCCTCGTCGAGTTCCGCGTCGATGCGCGGGAACGCGCTCCCCTCGACCGTACCGCGCCGGAGCGCCTCGGCCCACCAGCGCTCGAAGCCCCCACCCTGGTGGTTGCGCCGCGCGGCGTCTTCGAGGAGCCGGCGCGCGTCCGGGCGCTGGTCTCCCGCGAAGACGGCGAGCAGCTCCGAGGCCGTGCGCCCCTCGAACAGCGGGCGCAGGAGCGGCTGCACCGTGGAGAGCGTCCCGTCCCACGCGCGTGCGACCCCCCAGGACTCGAGGTAGTGCGCCATCGGGACGAACCAGGTGCAATCAGCGGCGGTCTCGTTCTCGTGGTGCCCGAGGTAAATCGACTCCGGCGCGCGCCGGATCGCCGCCGAGAAATCCAGCGCCAGGGGCGTCGAATACGACGGATTGGCCTCGATCACGACGAGCGTCTCCACCCGGCCGCCGCGCAGCTCCTCGGCGAGTTCCGAGAGGCTCTGCTGGGCTGCGCCGAGCTGGATCAACGGCGACTCCGTGGTCCAGGCCGCGCTCCGGCTCCCGAGCAGCGCATTCGCGAGGTGCGCGAGCGCGTGGACCACCGGGAGCTGGCGATCTCCAGCGATGACCAGCCCCGCGCCAGGCCCTTGCGCGAGGTCCCGCGCGACGGCCTGCGCCAGCGAGCGCTCTTCCCCCTCCGCACGCAGCTTGCTCAGGGCGTCGACGACACCTCGTGGCGCGGCGTCCCCGCGGAGCTGCGCGAGCTCGGCCACCACCGCCGCAGCGAAGCTGGCGATCCCGCGCGGCGTCCTCGCGAAGCGATGATCCGCCATGCTCCCCGTCGGACTGAGCGCCGTCTCCACGACGTAGAGCCGGTTCATCTCGTTCCCCGGCCCCGTCGCCCGGCGGCGCTCGGCGAACTGCCGCGCATACCGGAGCGAGAACGGCATCGACGAGAGGAAATCGGCGTCGAGCGAGAGACAGACGCGCGCCAGCGACACATCCCGCTGGGGTGACAGCCGCCGCCCGAAGGCCAGCTCCGCTCCTTGCCAGGCCGCCTCGCTCGTGGCGGGCGCATGGAACGCGAAGCGCGCCTCCGGGTGGCGCTCCAGGATGCGGCCGACGAGATCGTGGACCAGCGGCGAGCTGCTCGGGAGCAGCACGAACCTCAGCCCTGCCCCCCGATCGGCGCGCGGCGCCCCGAAGCGTTCCACCAGCGCTTCCCAGCTCGACGCCCCGCTGCCGTGGCGGACCCTCCTGGCGCGGCTCGGATCATAGAGCCCCAGCACGGAGGCCTGCTCCAGCACCCCCGTCGCGCCGAGGCTCGCGGGATGGTCGGGGTTGCCCTCCACCTTGGTGGGGCGCCCATGGACGCTCTGCACCAGGAGCCCCGTGGCGAAGCCATCGAGCTCCATGCTCGTCGCATAGAAGCGTGGAATGCCGGGCGTGACTTCCCGAGGATCCTCGATGTACGGCAGGATGCCCTCGACCCGGCTGACATTGCACCCGGTGGCCCCGGCGAGCGCGAGGCTCGCGCCGACGAGCTTGAGCCACTCACGGCGGCTCACGCCCGGCGGAGCGTCGGCGCCCTCCGGGAACTCGCGCTCCAGATCCGCCATCGCTGCTGGCTCACCCGGTGCTCGCTCCCAGATCTTGCGCTCGTCGTCGACCATTGCGTCTCCTCAGCGGTGGCAGGTGCTGCAATGGGTGAGTCGCTGGACGCCCAGCTCGGCGGCGACCTCGTGTCCCACCGTCTCTCCAGCGCCTCCTGGGCTCCAGGCCATGTCGGTGATCGTCTCAAGAGGCCGGAGGTGCCCCTCGGGCGCGCGGTGGCAGTCGAGACACCATTTCATGGTGAGCGGTGCGACCTGCTGGACTGCGGCCATCTGGTCCACGCGCCCGTGGCACGTCACGCAACCGACCCCCTTGTTCACGTGGATCGCGTGATTGAAGTAGACGAAATCGGGCAGATCGTGGACGCGCCGCCACCGGAGCGGGAGGCCGGAGAAGTAGCTCTGGCGCACCGGTTCGAGCTTCGGGCTGTCGTTCCAGATCTGGCCATGACACCCCATGCATTTCCCCATGGAAGGCATGCCCGCCGTCGCGCTCCGCTCGACCGTGTTGTGGCAGTACCGGCAATCGATCGCCCCATCCTGGTAATGGTGCCGATGATCGAACTGGACCGGCTGAACCGGGGCATACCCCTGTCCAGAGTTCCAGCTCGTCCGGATGTAGATCATGGGAGCCGCGATCGCAGCCGCACCTCCGAGCAAGAGCGCGGCGATTCCAGCTCGTATCGCTGTGTTGCTCCAGGGCGGAAACACGAAGGCCATGGATGGAGCCCGATGAGCGAAGCGTGTGAGCGCCTGCCCTCCCTGCTGACTGTCCCCCCGGGTGGATGATGCGGAGAGGCAGTTGGTTTCGGGTTATCCAGCTTTATCTGGTGTCTTCTGTTGCTGGAGCAACCGTCGACGACACCCCTGACCTGCGCGTTGCCGTGCGCGACGGAACTCGTCTGGATCGGACCGAGGCAAAATGACTCGGCCCTCGGCTCACATCGTCACGCGCACGCCCACGCTTCCGGGACCGACCAGCAGCGTCGCGGCGCCCTGCGCGGCCTGGACCGGCACCTTCCGCGCGCCGATCACGAGGAGCGGCACGCCCACCGCCATCGCCGCGGTCCCTCCGATCACCAGGCCCCACGAGAGGCCGGTGAGGCAGCCGCCCTCACGGCCCTGAGACCCGCTCGCATCGCCGCCTGCTCGATCCGCACGCGATGGGGCACCTGCGCACGTGCCGAGGGCGATCGCGCCGAGACCCCCCGTGAACAGTCCGACGGCGCTGAGGGAGATGCCGGCGGCCATCAAGCCTGGTCTCCTCTGCATCGCGGGAGGGGCCTCTGCGGGCGTCGGGCCGGGGGGCGGCGCGAGCGGCCCAGGCGCCGCCGTGGGGCCCCCTTCCGCGCCCTGGAGCGTCGCCGTGACGCGTGTCTCCCCGGCAGTGCCCTCCGTGGGCCCAGAGGCTGCCGTGGCTTCCGGAGAGGGCATCCCCGCGGAGGTCGCTGGGGGAGCGTCCTGGCCTGCTGGCGGCTGTTGCTGGGCCGAGTCGGCACGTGCCGTCTCTGCGGAGGTGATCTGCAACGAGACGACGAGCAGCGCGCTCGCCAGGTTCGAGCCCATCTTCAGCCTCATCCGTCAGTCCTTCCCGCTCCCTGCCATCGTGCGTTCGCATCGGGCCACGCGGGGGCTCACGCTACCGAGCGGCCGCCGCCCGATCAACACGATGGTCGCAGGCCGCAACCTTCCGACGTGCCACCGGCATCCAACCCATGAGCCATCTCCTTCCCTGGGATGGCCGAGGCGCAGATCCGCTGAGTTCCTGGCGTGCAAGCCCATCGCGTCGAGGGGCTCGAGCTGGGACACGTCGGCCGGAGTCCTGCGACGTGGACGCGACGGCAGGATTGCGGCGTTCACAGCAGGTTCCGAAGCCGACTCCCCCTTTCTAGACTTCGCGCATGAGGAGAGCCTTCGCGCTGGGATCTGGTGGAAGCTGGGCTCGATCCAGCACACCTCGCCGGAGAACCAGCACACCTCGTCGGAGAAGCTGGCGTTTCAACGCCGCGCCCACGCTGCTGGTGCTCTCCGCGATGACCGTCTCGTGCAGCGGGTCACCGGAGGACCTGCCGACAGAGAGCGCAAACGCACAGGTCCAGACGGAGTTCGGGCCGGTGCGAGGGACCGTCGAGGAGACCCACCGGGTGTTCCAGGGAGTCCCGTACGCAGCAGCGCCGGTCGGAGCACACCGCTGGCGCTCACCCCGTCCGGCGGAGCCCTGGTCCGAGGTGCTCGACGCCACCCGACCAGGGCCTCCGTGCCCGCAGGCCGCCGCCTCGTTCGCCGACGTCGAGAGCCTGGAGGAAGACTGCCTCACCCTGAACGTGACCACCCCCAACACGGCGCGCACGGACGCGCTCAAGCCCGTGATGGTGTGGATCCATGGCGGCGGAGGCGCCAACGGCGCAGGCCATTTCTTTGGCGCGAAGCGTCTCGCCGTCGACGAAGACGTCGTGGTGGTGACCCTCAACTATCGCCTCGGCATCCTGGGGGCCTTCGGGCATCCCGGCCTGGAGGGGGCCGGCACGTTCGGCCTGCAGGATCAGCAGGCGGCCTTGCGGTGGGTCCAGCAGAACATCGCGGCGTTCGGAGGCGACCCCCGCAACGTGACCCTGTTCGGCGAGTCCTACGGCGGCCTCGCCGTCGTCGCACAGCTCGCCTCTCCCACCGCTGAAACCCTTTTCCATCGTGCCGCCATCCAGAGCAGCCTCGCGTTCATGGACTACCCGGAGGGCACCCTGATGCCCGACGCGCCAGCCATCCCCTCGATGTGGCTGTCGACCCCCGAGGTGGAAGCGCTCGGTCAGATCATGGCCGCGGAACTCGGCTGTGTAGATCCAGAGACCGCACTTCCGTGCCTGCGTGACCTCCCGGTCGAGTCCCTGCTGCCCCTCTCGTCGGTCTTCACCCGGTTCGCCTTCGGCGATGCGACCCTGCCCGAAGACCCGACCGTTGCGCTGCGGGCAGGTCGCTTTCATCGCGTCCCCGTCCTCTCGGGCGCGACCCGGGACGAAGCGCGCCTGTTCATTGCCACCTTCTACGACCTCGCAGATCGAGAGGTCACGAAAGAGGGGTACGACGCCTTGCTCCTGCAGGCTTTCGGAGGGCATGCCGCGGCGGTGAAAGCGAAGTATCCCGTGGATGCGTACGAGTCGCCGAGCGTCGCGTGGGCTGCCGTGGTCACCGATCGGGTATGGGCGCTCGGCACCTGGCAGCAGACGCACGCGCTCGCGCACCACACCGTGATGCACGCCTACGAGTTCGCGGATCGGAACGCCCCGCCGATCATCCCATTCCCTCCCGGTTTTCCTCCGGGCGCCCACCACAGCGCAGAGGTCGTCTATCAGTTTCAGCTCGACGAGCACGAAGCCGACCTCACACCAGAACAGTGGCAGCTCGCCGCCGACATGAACCGGTACTGGGCGAACCTGGCGCGCACTGGCGATCCGAATGATGCTCGGCTGCCCTCGTGGCCCCGTTTCGACGCGGCAGCGAGCGTCCCTCATGTCCAGTCCCTCGCGCCAGGTGAAGGCGGAATCCGCTCCGTCGACTACGTAACCGAGCACCACCTCGCGTTCTGGGCGGGCCTCGAATAGGCCCAGGCGAGCCCGTGCGCGGCTTGTGGCCATGACGGCATCCTTCTTCATTCACGTGCAGGAAACGCACGGCAGCGTTTCTCCGCAAATGAGGCTTTCTCGTGCGAATTTCCGTCCGGAGGAGCGGCTTCTCGGCGCCTCGCCGTACTGGCTGCCACGAAGTGCTGGCACGCCCCCTGCTGACGCGGTGCCGCGTTGTTGCGGTACCGAGAACAACGGTACCAGGGGGTGTCTCGAGCTTTGATCGCGAGCACGACGCCCCTGACGAAGTTGCGATTGCGCTTTGCGCGGGAGATACGTCCATGAACCAGGAAGCCGTGACGATCCTCAATGACCTCGTGGAGACGCTGAAGGACGGCGAGAAGGGCTTCAGCGTGGCGGCCGAGGACACGAAGGACGCGACGCTGAAAACCCTCTTCTCGACGTACTCCCAGGAGCGTGCCGCGTGTGCTCGCGAGCTCCAGAGCCTCGTGACTTCGCTCGGCGGCGCACCCGAGCAAGGCGGCAGCGTCGCGGGAGCGGCGCACCGTGGCTGGATCAACCTGAAGGCGGCCGTGACGGGCCGAGACGACGCCGCCATCCTCAGCGAGTGCGAGCGCGGTGAAGACTACGCCAAGTCGGACTACAAGAAGGCCCTCGACAAGACGCTGCCGCAGGAGATCCGCATGGTCGTCGAGCGGCAGTACAGTGCCATCCTCAAGAGCCACGATCGGGTCAAGGCGCTGCGAGATCAGCGCAAGGCTGCCAGCAACTGAGTGCTCAGGACCGGAACGCGGCCGCGTGCTCGCGCGCGAAGGCGGCGAGCGACGTGGGCTCCTGTCCGGTCACCTCGCGAATCGCGCTCGACCGCTGCTCGACGCCGCTCGTGGCGTGGTAGCGGAACATCTCCAGGAGTCCCTCGGCAAGCTCCCGAGGGGCTCCGGTGGCTTGCATGCGCCGCGTGAACTCGTCACTGGAGATGGCCACGTACGCGATGGTCTTCCCCACGGCCTGCGAGAGCTTTTCGGCGGCCTCGTGGTAGGTCAGCGGCTCCGGACCGACGAGATCGTAGCTGCGGCCTTCGTGCCCTGACTCCGTGAGGCAACGCGCCGCGACCCGCGCGATGTCCCTTGCATCGACGTGGTTGTCATGCGCGTCGCCGCACGGCAGCGAGAACCTGCTCTCCGCGCGGATCTCGTGGCCGTACTGGAGCACGAAGTTCTGCATGAAGCTGCCAGGGCGGAGGAAGGTGAAGGGGATGCGCGTCGTCTCGATCGCGCGCTCCACGGCGCGGTGGATGCGCGCGAGAGGAAACGCCTCGCTCGGCGCTGCCAGCACGGAGAGCTTCACCAACCGCTCCACCCCTGCACGCGCGGCTGCCTCCACCACGCGCAGCTCTGCGCCTGCCTGATCGGGCATGTCACCCGTCAACAGGAACACGGCCCGAGCGCCTCGCAGCGCGTCCTCGATGCCACGACCCTGCGCCACGTCCACCTGGACCGTCTCGACGCCGTAGAGCGCGACGGGATGGCGATGGTAGACGGCGCGCAGAGGGCCATGCCCTGCGCGCACCAGGTGCGACACCAGCTCGCGGCCCACCGTGCCGCTGGATCCGAAGACGACGATCAAAGGACACTCCTCTCGCGCCAGCGCTTGCCCTTCGTGGCGCCTGCTCACCCTGGCACGCGGACGTCGTCGGGTATTGGAAGAATCTGACCCCGCTCCTCGAGGGGGACTTCTCGGTGGGTCGGGCGGAGCGAGGCGAGGCGGCCCGGGGTCATGCCCGCGAATGCGCGGAGTTCGTGGACCAGGTGCGACTGGTCGAAATGACCTGTCTGCTGCGCGATCGATGACCACGGGAGGCCTCGGGTGAGGGGTCCCTCCTGCGCTGCGCGCACGACGGCCTGGAAGCGGCGCAGCCGGGCGAAGCGTTTGGGCGTCGTCCCGACGTCTCTCCGGAAGAGCTCGACGAAGCGCCGATGGCTCAGACCGAGCTCTGCCGCCAGCTCGACCACGGGCGTCTCACAGCCTCCCTCGGCCAGTCGCGTGAGTGCGCCCTCCACGGCCGGATGTCGGGCCGCGCCTCCTGTCGTTCGGACCTGCAACGTGAGCGCCTCGAGGAGCAAGGTGAAGGCGTCGGCGAGCGACGCCGCGCTGGCGAGCGAATCGACGAGAGCGTCGGCGGCAGGTCCCCAGAGCGCGCTCAGCTCGACATGGTCCTCCTCGATCGCATCTGCGGGGATGCCGAGCAACCCGCTCGCGCAGCCGGCACGGACGTGGACACCCAGGAGATCGCGCTGCTGCGCCGTGTCGATGTCGAAGAAGCGTGACTGTATCCCCGTCACCACCGCCCCGCGGAGCTGCCGGCTCCCGCGATCGCCCTCATGGACCACGAGGGGCTGGCGTCGGAGCGGGATGATGATCTCGATGGTCCCCGAGGGCAGGACCCGATCCTTCGCGTGCGCGGGCGCGTACCCCTGGTAAGCCCAGCAGGAAGCCACGATGTGCGACAGTGGGGGAGGTGGGGTGATGCTCGTGTAACAGGTGTGACGGGAGCGCATGGTTCAGGTCTCGGGCCTTGAACGACCCATCGCACGGCGTTTGAACAACCCATCGCACGGCGTTGAACAACCTGTCGCACGGCGTTTGAACAACCCGTCGCTCAAAAGTTGAACAACTCGTTCAGCGGCCGTTGAACAACCCGTGTCGACCGCGTTTTTCCGCAGGAAAAGCGACTCGGAGCCCGTGGCACGACGCCTGCTTAAGCGTTGGTCACGGCGCGGCAACGCCGGGAACCAAGCGCTGCGATGGCAGCGAACAGCCCGGCAGCAAGGTGATTGCCGCCGAACCGTCGACACCCGTTTCGCCACCGACCACCCCGAGGAGCCTGTCATGAGCAAGCTGTCCTTCCGCAATCTCGTTGGCCTCGTCTCTGTCTCGATCCTCGCGTCTGCGTGCACCGTCACGACCGATGACGCCGAGGAAATGCCCTCCCCCGAGGTGGTCCGTGAGGACATGAGCCGCATGAAGCTGCGCTTCGAGAAGACCGAGAAGCGCACCGCGATCAAGCTCGATCTCGCCGATGAAGGCCAGTTCCGCTTCGTGCAGAACCGCATGCGCCGCTCGGGCATCACGGCGAAGAGCGCGCCCGAAATCTTCGAGCGCCTCACCGTGGCCCGGGAGCGGGCGATTGCGCTCAAGGCGGGCGTCGTCGGTGGCGGCCTCGATGTGCAGCCCCTCAACGCTGGCGGTGCGGCGCCCGAGTACTGCGATACCTTCGCCTTCACGCTCGAGGCCGACGCGAACCAGTTCAAGACCCAGGGCCGCGCGGGCTGCATCGACGGGCTCGAGTACGTCTACCAGGACAGCTACCAGTTCGACGAGAACCTGAACGTGCTCGCCTTCGATTACAAGGAGTCGACCGGCATCGACGAGCCCGATGGCGTGGCCGACGTGGAGCTGAACTCGGCGAATCCCCCCGTGGACCGGGGTGTGTACGCGGACAGCTTCGTCTTCGCGTCCAAGAACGGCGTCGACGAGTCGTACTACCACATGACCACGCAGATCGTGAACGCGGCGACCGAGACGCCCGTCAACATCAACATGAGCGCGCCGTACGATCTGAACGCGAACAACGAGATCCGTCTTTGCCTGGAGCGCGACACCGAGAGCGCCGACTGCGATTACAAGCACACCACCTGGGGTGTCTGCTCCGGCGCCGCCATCTGCGACCGGAACAACAACCCGGCGTTCCCCATCTACCCGGGGACCACGTACAACGACGACAAGCTCTACATGCCCATGAAGGGCTCCTCGACGCCGGCCGCAGCCAACTCGCTCGTCGTCGACAAGGCGAGCGCGTGGCTCTCGCTCAGCTCCCCAGGCGACACCACCCCCGCCGGTGGCTTCTGCAAGGCCGACCTCACGGGCGCCCCGCAGATCCGGCTCCAGGCGTTCACGGCGGTCCGCAAGGGGCTCGTGATCGAGGCCTTCGCCCCGGCGCTCGGCAACGCCACCTGGCCGGACTACTGCGTCGACCACCGCCAGTTCGTCGACCTCCACCTCGAGGTGACCACGAAGGATCCGGTCACCGGCGTGCAGGGGCCGACCTTCGGGTTCTCCTCGCAGAAGAACGCGGACCACATCTCGATCTGGTGGGGCTGCATGCCGGCCGGGACCGGCATCACCATGGCCGACGGCAACAGCGTGGCCATCGAGAAGATCGTCCCTGGCCAGAAGGTCGTGTCCAACGAGACGGGCCGCACCCTCACGGTCATGGACGTGGTGCAGGGCAGCGAGCGCAAGCCGCTGGTCCGGGTGATCGACAGCTTCGGCAACTCGGTGAGCATGACCAACACCCACCCGGTGCCCACCGTCGACGCGCGGATCATCAAGGCCGAGGAACTCATGATCGGCGACCGCATCCAGACGGCGAACGGCGTGGCGGTGGTGACCCACGTCGAGCGTGAGGACTACGAGGGCGTCGTCTACAACCTGGTCCTCGGCACCCCCGAGGAGCGCGCGGAGATGGGCCAGGAGGAGACGACCATGTACGCCAACGGCGTGCTGATCGGCGACTCGCAGATGCAGTCGCTCATCAAGCTCCGCTCCGACGAGGCCGCCCTCGCGAAGCGAGCCGAGAGCGTCCCCCAGTGGGTCCGGAACGAGCAGGCCGGCATCGAGAAGCGCCGCCAGGCGCGCGCCTCGAAGTAGTCGCCCGGAGCCAGCGGACGCCGCCTTGCGCGGCGCCGCCCGCAGCTGGACATCCTGAACGCTTTCCGAGCCGCCGGTGCGCCATGAGCCGGTGGCTCGGCCCTTTTGTCCCGGAAAACCCGGTCCATCCGCGGCCGCTAGCCGCCGGTCCGCCCCGGCTGATGGGGCCCTTTCGCTGCCGACCTCATGGCCTCCGGGCCGTGGTAGGGTCCCGCCGCATCGAGGTCCTGGCCGCGCCGATGGTGGTGCGGGTGGCCTCGGGCGCCGCGGCGGAAACACGCCGCGCTGCGCTCCGACATTCCGAAGAACCCATGGCGACCGAATCCAGTCCCCCCCCGTCCACGTCCGGCTTTGCCGCCCTCGGCCTCCTCCCCGCCCTTCTCTCCACCCTCTCCGAACTCGGCTACGAAGAGCCCACGCCCATCCAGCGCGAGTCCATTCCCCACCTGAGCGCTGGCCGTGATCTGGTCGGGCAGGCGGCGACCGGGACCGGCAAGACGGCGGCCTTCGCGCTCCCGCTCCTGAACCGCCTCGAGATCGACAAGACCGTTGCGCCGCGCCCCACGGCCCTCGTCCTCGTCCCGACCCGCGAGCTCGCCATGCAGGTCGCCCAGGCCGTGCACCGCTACGGTCGCCCGATGGGGGTCCAGGTCCTGCCCATCTACGGCGGACAGTCCTTCTCCTTGCAGCTCCGCGCGCTGCGCCGTGGCGTCCACGTCATCGTCGCCACCCCTGGCCGCGCGCTCGACCACGTGAACCGCGGCACCCTGACCCTGGATGGCATGCGCACCGTGGTCCTGGACGAGGCGGACGAGATGCTCGACATGGGCTTCGCCGAGGACCTCGAGGCGATCCTCTCCGCCACCCCCGCCGAGCGGCAGACCGTCCTCTTCTCGGCCACCTTGCCGCCGCGCATCGCCGCCATCGCCGGCAAGCACCTGCGCGATCCGGTCCACGTGAAGATCGCCGTCGAGAAGACGGCCCCCGGCGAGCTCCCCCGCATCCGCCAGTCGGCCTACGTGGTCGGCCGCGCGCACAAGCCCGCCGCGCTGACCCGCGTGCTCGACATGGAGAGCCCGGCCTCGGCGCTGATCTTCTGCCGCACCCGCAACGAGGTCAACGAGCTGACCGAGGCCCTCCACGCGCGTGGCTACGACGCCCAGGCCCTGCACGGCGGCCTCTCGCAGGAGCAGCGCGACCGCGTCATGTCGCGCTTTCGTTCGGGTGCGGCCGAGCTGCTCGTCGCCACCGACGTGGCCGCGCGTGGGCTCGACATCGACCACCTCTCCCACGTCGTGAACTACGACGTCCCTCCCGCCGCCGAGGTCTACGTGCACCGCATCGGCCGCACGGGCCGCGCAGGCCGCGAGGGCGCCGCGATCACCTTGGCCGAGCCGCGCGAGCATCGCCTGCTCCGGAACATCGAGCGCCTCACCGGCCAGCGCATCGAGGTCGCCTCGCTCCCGACCGTCGCCGATCTGAAGGCCCGCCGCCTCGAGGTGGCCCGCACCTCCATCCGCGAGGTGCTCGGCGAGGGCGATCTGGAGGCGTTCCGCTCCGTCGTCGCCAGCCTCGCCGAGGAGTTCGACATCATGGACATCGCCGCCGCCGCGGTGAAGCTCGTACACCAGGGGGGCCTCGGCGATCGCGAAGACGAGGAGAAGGAGATCCCTGCGCCGCCGCCTCCTCCGATGGATCGACGCGGCCCGGCCTGGGGGGATCGAGGCGGCCCGTCTTTCGGGGATCGAGGCGCGCCGCGGTGGCGCGGCAACGACACGCGCTTCCAGGACCGACCGCGAGGTCGCTGGGACCAGGGCGGCCAGGGCCGCTGGGACCAGGGGGGAGGGGAGCGGCGTGGCCCCCCGCGGGGCCCGTCCTGGCAAGGACCGCCTGGAGACGAGGGGCAAGGTCCTGCGCGTGCGCCGGCCTGGCAAGACGCTCCGGAAGCCGCGGGGAAGCCTGCCGCCCCGAGCGCTCGCTGGCAGGACCTCATCGCCGAGGACGAGCGTGGCGCACCGCGTGGCGCTGGCCCGAAGGAGTTCACCCGCGGCGAAGGGCGCGCCCCGGCCTGGCAAGGACCGCCCGGCGGCGAGGGACGCGCTCCTTCACGGAGCGCCGCGCGCAAGGATCAGGGCGGCGTCACCCGCCTCTTCGTGAGCGCTGGCCACAGCGCCGGCATCCGCCCCTCCGATCTCGTCGGCGCCATCGCGAACGAAGCCTCCCTCAGCTCGCGCGCCATCGGCGCCATCGAGATCGCGGATCACTTCTCCATGGTCGAGGTCCCCTCCGAGTCGGCGGAGCTCATCATCGAGGCCCTGAGCTCGACCCGGCTCAAGGGGCGCAAGGTCCAGGTCCGGCGTGACCGCGAGGAACGCCGCGACGACCGACGTGACGACCGGCGTGAAGGCTGGCGTGAACCCCACGGCGGGACCGGCATGAGCCCGCCCAGAAGGCCGAAGAGATGACAGAACCGCGCTTACTCATCGTCTCCAACCGTCTCCCCGTCACCGTGCGGACCGATCGAGGCGAGCTCTCCGTCGCGCCGAGCGCGGGCGGGCTCGCCACCGGGCTCCGAGGGCCTCACACGAAGTCCGACGGGCTCTGGATCGGCTGGCCGGGTGACGTGAGTCACCTGGACGATGCGCAGCGCGGGTCTCTCGACGAGAAGCTCGAGGCCATGCGGGCGGTACCCCTCTACCTGGAGCCGGAGGAGGTCACCCGTTATTACGAGGGGTATTCGAACGGCGTGCTGTGGCCGCTGTTCCATTACATGGTCGATCGCATCCCCCTCGTCTCGACCGACTGGGAAGTGTACCAGCACGTCAATCAGCGCTTCGCCGATCTCACCGTCGCGCGCTACCGCCCTGGCGACACCATCTGGGTCCAGGACTACCAGCTCATGCTCGTCCCCGGCATGATCCGCGAGCGCCTCCCCTCGGCCACCATCGGCTTCTTCCTGCACATCCCTTTCCCCTCCTCGGAAGCGTTCAGGATCCTGCCCCGGCGCGAAGAGATTCTCACGGGCCTGCTCGGGGCCGATCTCATCGGCTTCCACACGTTCTCGTACCTCGACCAGTTTGCACGTTCGATGATGCGGATCCTCGGCCTCGACGTCGAGGTGGACCGCCTCCGCTACGCCGGCCGCAACGTCCGCCTCGGCGTGTTCCCCATGGGCATCGACGCCGCTCACTTCTCGCAGGTCGCGACTTCCCCCGAACTCGCCACCGAGGCCGACGCCATCCGGCAGCGCGCGGCCCCGTGCCGCATTCTCCTCGGTGTCGACCGCATGGACTACACCAAGGGCCTCACCCGGCGCCTCCTCGCGTACGAGCGGCTCCTCGCCCGCTCCCCCGAGCTGCACGGCAAGGTGCGGCTCGTCCAGGTGGCCGTCCCTTCCCGCACCGAGGTCGACGCCTACGTCACCCTGAAGACCCAGGTCGACGAGCTGGTGGGCAAGATCAACGGCGAGTACGGCACCATCGACTGGACCCCCATCCACTACCTCTACCGCTCCATCCCCGAGTCTCAGCTCATCGCGCTCTACCGCGCCGCCGACGTGATGCTCGTCACCCCCGTGCGGGATGGCCTCAACCTCGTCGCCAAGGAGTTCATCGCCTCGCGCGTCGACGACGACGGTGTGCTCATCCTGAGCGAGCTGGCCGGTGCAGCCTCCGAACTGGGCGAGGCGCTGCGGGTGAACCCTTACGACATCGACGCCACCGCGGGGGCCATGGCCCAGGCCCTCGCCCTCGCGCCCGAAGAGCGCCGCATCCGCATGAGCGCCCTTCGACGGCGCATCATGACCCACGACGTCCACCGCTGGGTCTCCCTCTTCCTCGGCACCCTCGAGCGCTCGGCGACCCAGCGGGAGCCCGCTGGCGCTCGCGAGTCCCCCGCCGAGCAGATCGACGCCGTCGTGACCTCGCTGCGCGCCGCGCCCTCCCTCCTCTTGCTCCTCGATTACGACGGGACCCTCGTCCCCTTCGCGGCCACCCCGCCCCAGGCGGCGCCGGACGAAGCGCTGCTCGCGCTCCTCCGCGACCTCGCCCGGCGGCCCGCCACCCGCGTTCACGTCGTCAGCGGGCGCCCCCACCAGGATCTGGAGCGATGGCTCGGCGCCCTCCCCATCGGCCTGCACGCCGAGCACGGCCTGTGGTCGCGCCTCACCCCGGATGCCGACTGGCACAGGAACATCGACCCCCAGACCCAGTGGAAAGACCACGTCCGCCCCATCGTCGAGCAGTTCGTCAGCAGCACCCCCGGCTCCTTGATCGAGGAGAAGGTCGCCTCCCTCGCCTGGCACTACCGCATGGCCGATCCCGGCTTCGGCGCATCCCAGGCCAAGGAGCTGCGGCTGCACCTCGGCGCCCTCCTCAGCAACCAGCCCCTGGAGATTCTCCAGGGCCACAAGGTCGTCGAGATCCGGATGCACGGCGTGAACAAGGGCGCCATCGTCCCCCTCGTCCTCTCTCCGGAACCCTCCGACGAGGCCATCCTCGCCCTGGGCGACGACCAGACCGACGAGGACCTCTTCGCCGCCCTCCCGCCCAGCGCCGTGGCCATCCACGTCGGCCCGAGCGACAGCCGCGCCCCGCACCGCATCCCCGATCCGGCCGCCGTCCGGCGCCTCTTGCAGCGCCTCCTCTCCTGACGCGCACAGCGAGGGCACGCGCCCCGGAAGCGCCACCGAGCCAAGCGTCGGGCTGACCTCACGACCTCACCATCGGCACCTCCTCGGACCCTCGCGGGAACTTTCTCGGCGCGGCGCTCCCTGAAGCCCTCATCGAGCGCCTCGCAGAGCCCTCCGGCTCCGAGCGGCGCCTCCAGCCAGGAGAAAGCCCGATGCGTGTGGATGGCGACCGCGACGCGAGCGATGTCAGCGCCCCGACCCACCGCGCAGGCGCCTCGCGCGCCCTGCTGACCAGCGCCGCCCTCCTCCTCGCGGCGGGGACCCTCGACTGCGCCCCCTCCCGCTCGGAGCCCGGCGGCCGGGCGTCCGACGTCCTTGCCCTTCCCGAACACCTCCCTCCGAGGGCGGCTTCCCGGTGGAGCTGGCCCGCGACCGACGCCTTCGAGCACGCCCTGGAGGCGGCCACCCGGGAACTCCGACCCATCCGCCTCGTGCGAGGCCGACTCGGCCGGGGCGACGAGCCCGGGATCGAGGGGATGGTCTTCTCCTTCTTCCCCGAGACGACACCCTCCTCCCAAGGGGACCCCAGCAACGCCGGTACCGACACCGGCATCGACAAGGGCACGTACCGCCTGGTCCTCGAGCTGGGTGACGACCGCCTGCCTCCGCGCCTGAGCTCGTACAGCGCGCGAGGAGGCTTCCGCATCACGCAAGGCTCCCTGGCCGACGACCGCCAGCGCCTCGTCCTCACCAGGAAGGACGAGACGACGGACGAGGAGTCCCTGTGGATCCAGCCGGACTACATCTCACCCGCATCCCGACCCTCGCCCAGTGCCCTCGCGGACTGGACTTACGTGGCCACCCTCGTCAACGCCGAGCCTCCCGTCTACCGAGCCGAGACCGACTCGACCGGCTGGGACGCCCACCAGCCGGCGCTCGCGCACGCCCTCATGACCGGGGACCACGCGACGGCGCTCTCCATTTACCGCGACCACCCCCCGGTGGGACGCTGCTCGATGGACGAGCGCCCGGCGCAGGTCGCCCGGGACCATGCCGAGCTTTGCTATGACCTCGGGAAGCTGGGCTGCTTCCTCCAGCTCCAGCTCCGCATCATGGGCGACCGCTTCGATCGCGTCGCCTACTCCAATTACGGCGAGGCGGCCCATGGCACCGAGGCCGACCGCCTCGAAGAAGTGGGGCTCGATCTCGATCGCTTCTTCCGCGGCCTCCTCTTCCGCTTCAGCGGCATGTCGCGCCAGGAAGAGCTCTCCTTCCACCGCCTCGTCCGGTCCATCCGCGAATCCGGCCGCCTTCCCGCCCTGGTCCCTCAGCTCGTCGTGCTGGCCGAGGACCCGGACCTCGACGACGTGAACCGCCTCCGCGCCACCCAGGTCGTGGCCTTCCTGGAGAGGGACGGAGACCTCAGCGAGGAGGACCTGACCGACCTCGCCCGCGACTGGGTCCGCGGCTACCGGGCCGCGAAGAAGTGACGGCCTTCTCGTCGGGCGCTCCCCGACCCGCGCGCTGACGGGTCGGCGCTTCCCGGCTCACTCCGCGTCCAGCGCCTCCATCTGCGGCTGCGAGGGGAACCGCTTGGTGAGCGCCTCGTCGAACTCCCGCTCCTCGGCGCTCTTCGCCGCCTCGGTGAAGAAGGCGCACAGCTCCTCGTGCCTCGCCCGGGCGTCGGCGCGCCCCAGCTCGATGAGCTGCCCCGCGAAGCCCCCATCGAACAGCAGGTAGGACAGCAGATCCGCCTCGCTGCGCGAGTCCCGCTCGGCGAGCCGCCGGAGCAGACGCCCTCCCATCCCGGATACCCGCCCGAAGGCCGGCGATCGCACGTATTCCGTCGCGATCCGCCCGATGTCGTCCGACGCCCGGACCAGCGTCGCCTGCATCGGCCGGAGCCCGATCCCCTCGGGAAAGCCCATCTCCCGGTTCAGATCGTCCACGAAGCTGGGCCCCGCGACCCGCGTCCCGGCCTCCAGGATCCGGTTGATGGTCGACAGGCGCGCCAGGTCGGTGTCGATCCGGTCCAGGAGCAGCGCGTTCAGCGTCTTGCCGAGCAGGAACAGGGGACCCGGGAACACGTCCTCCGCCGCCCCATCGTCGAGTGGCGTGACCTCCAGGTGCCGCGGGTTCACCACCAGCACGTGGGTCGCCCCCAGGCGCCGCGCTGGCGACAGCGGGACGTTCTGCCGGAGCCCCCCGTCGCAATGGTAATCACCATCCAGCTTCACCGCGCGGAACAGGATGGGGATCGCCGACGACGCCAGCGCGTGCTGCGGCCCGATCTTCGCCTCGCGGGCCACCGTCGTCGGGTCGTTGCCCCAGGGGGGCAGCCCCCCCTCGCGGCGCTGCACGTGGACCACCGTCCGCCCCGTGGTCACGTGGGTCGTGGAGACGCTGAGCGCGTCCAGGTAGCCGGCGCGCAGGTTCTCCTCGATCCGCGCGAACGGGATGCTCGACTCCACCAGCCGTTCCAGTCCGCTGGGATCGATGACGCCCCCCTCGCGCGCCGGCACCCGCGCCCCTGCCGGCCGCCCCAGCAGCCGCGTGCCCATTTCGAGGATCCCTCGCGCATCCGGGCGGACCAGCTCGGCCACCTCCAGCTTGGTCCACACCTCGAGCAGCCGCCGGATCCCGGCCTGGCCGAGATCGGCGAATGCAGCGAGCCCGCATGCATTGAGCGCCCCCACCGAGGTCCCGCAGAGCACATCGAAGCGCAGCACGTGATCGAGATCGCGTGCGAGCTCCTCCACGATGTATTGCACCACCCCTGCTTCATAAGCGCCTCTCGCCGCACCTCCTGCGAGGACCAGCGCTGTTCTCCCCTGTCTCATCGGTCCGGGCATGGCTAGCTCCTTCCTCTGGGCGTGAGCTGCAAATCAAATTCGATGTTATCTGCAAATCGAGGGCAGACGGCGGAAGAGTGCCCCCCTAGTATCGAAGACTCGTGCTCACTTCGTCGAAACACAGATGAGGGATGAGGCACGGGTACGTCTCTCCGCACGATGAAAGGAGTGTTCAGCCTACCCCGAAGGGGCCCACCCCGCACGCCGGCGCGGGGGAGCCGTCGCAAAGAGACCGCGTTCCGCCCTGGACCCCTGCGCACACGCCGACGCGCTGCGGCCCGGCCTCAGGTGAATGCGTGCAGGATTTCCCGTACGCCGTCGGTAACGCACCGCATTCGTCGTGCAGAAGTTGGATCTCAACGTGCAACCATGCGAAAACATACATCAGAAACACCTGTCGCATCGCTGGTTCACGGCGGCGATGGCGTGCCCGGAGGTCCTTGAACGGTCCGGCCCGCACCTGATGCAGGGCCTGCTCTCCGCGCCAAGAGCGCTGCGTCCAGCGCTCCCATGAAGATTCCGTGCCCTGCTCTCGTTCGTGCCGGCGACGCGGGGGGGCGTGCTCATTGGCTTATCGTGACTTCATCCTCTGGAAGATCTGCGCGTGTCACAGGAGGTACATCATGAACAAGAGCCGCAATTTCACCTCTCGCGTGTCCATCGGTCGAATCGGCGCAGCACTCGGCATGGCGGCGCTCGTCGTGAGCGGGATGTCCGCCACGGCCCCCGCCTCGGGCAACCCTCAGAATCAGCTCCAGCAGCTCGTCGACGAGTCCGAGATCACGAAGCTCACCTACTGCTATGCCGCAGCGACCGATGCCGTCGGCGCGGGCAGGTTGCTCGTCGCCAAGGCAATGTACGCGCAGTGCTTCACGCCCGACGCCGTTCTCGAGGTGTACAGCCCCGGCGTCGACCGCAATGGACCTCCCAGCCTGAGCGGCTCACCCGACGACTGGGCCGACGTCGCGCTGAATGAGTTCACCAATGGTGGCTACGTCTCGACGCAGCACCTCAATGGCAACGTCCGCGTCACGGTGCACGGCAACACCGCGAGAATGTCCACCTACCTCCTCGCGACCCACGTCGTCGATCCTGCGGGCGCCGTCGAGATCGCGAACGGAACGTACGAGGACGTGGTCGTTCGCACACCCCAGGGCTGGCGGATCTCGAAGCGGACGCTGATCTTGAGCACGTATTACCGGGTCGAGTCACCCTGACGAGGCGCCGTTTCCCGCCGGGGGGCGGGTCAGACGGTTGCAGCCCCGATGGATCGCTTGACACCCGACTCGCGCGAGGTGCATCTGTAAGGCTGCTGATGCCCTCCGCCCAGAACGAACAGCCCATCCGTTACGAGCACTTCTTCCAGTCGTCGGGCGATCTCCTCTGCGTGGTCAATGGCGAGGGGCGGTTCATCGCGGTCAATCAGGTCTTCTGCGACGTTCTCGGCTACCGCGAGGACGCGCTCCTGGGGGAGCCCTTTGTTGCCGTGATCCACCCGGAGGACGTCGAGCCGGTCAGGGCGTTCATCCAGGAGGGGAGGAATGGAGCTCCCCTGCTGCGCGTCGACGCGCGCTTCCTCCGGCGCGACATGACCTCCCAGCGCCTCATCTTCGGCCTTCGCCGGGCGACCGAGGAAGAGCACGTCTACGGATCCGGGCGTGAAGCGGGGCCGCAGCCCTCGGCGGCCGCGAGGCGCCAGCAGCAGGTCCTCCTCCAGAAGATGCAGGCCGTCGCCCGCGTCGGCGGGTGGGAGGTCGACTGTCGCAACAACAGCCAGTCGTGGACCGAAGAGACCTTCCGCATCCACGAGATCCCGCTGGGCAACGAGCCCTCCACCCAGGAGGGCATCAACTACTACGCGCCCGAGCACATCCCCTACATCACCGCCGCCTTCACGGCGTGTGCGAAAGAAGCGATCCCCTACGATCTCGAGCTGCAGATCGTCACCGCCAAGGGCCGCCGGGTCTGGGTGCGCACGGCGGGCGTCCCGATCATCGAGGATGGCGAGATCGTTCGTGTCATCGGTGCCTTCCAGGACATCGACGAGATGAAGCGTCGCGAGCTCGACCTCGCGGAGAAGCTGGCCATCATCGAGCAGCAGCGCTCGGCGATCCACGCCATGTCGGCCCCGATCATCCAGGTCTGGGACGGCGTCCTCGCGCTCCCCGTGGTCGGCATGCTCGACCGCGAACGCGCTGGCGAGATCACCGCGCGCATCCTCGACGCCGTCGTCGAGTCCGGTGCCCGCTACGCCATCCTCGATCTCACCGGCGTCGAGGTCGTCGACGAGGTGACGGCGGATCATCTCCTCCGCATCCTCCGCGCCATCCAGCTCCTCGGCGCCCAGGGGCTCATCACGGGCATCCGTCCCGCCGTCGCCCAGACCCTCACCGCGCTCCAGGCCGGGTTCGCTGGCGTGCGCACCCTCAGCAGCCTCCGCGACGCCCTCAAGCTCTGCATGCGCCAGCGCATGCCTCGGACCGAAGCCCGCTTGTCCGGCTGACCTCGCCCTCCGACACGCCCCAGCCGCCTGGCTGACCTCGCTCTCCGACACGCCCCAGCCGTCTGGCTGACCTCGCTCTCACGAAGTGCAGCGACGGGTGCCGTCTCACCTCGGGCACGCCCCCTGCCTGCCGCTGCCTTTCATGCAGAATCCCCTCGTCCCCACTCCGTCCGAGGTGGCCACCCCCGCCACCCTGCTCCCGATCTCCGCAGAGCATGGCGACCCCCCCGTCCTTGCGCGGAACCGCCGTGCCCGCGCCGTGCGCGCCCTCCTGCCCGCGGTCGCCGTGGGGTCTGCCGTGGCCGCGTTCGTCGCTGCGGACAGGATCCGACGCCCGGCCGTGCGTGCCGCGACCTTGAGCATGCTCGGGTCCCTCGTTGGCGCCGGCCTCGTCCGCTGGCAGCTCGCCCGCCTGTTCACCGAGCAGCCTGCGCACACCGTCGAGCGACGCATCGGCAAGCTCGAGGTCCGGCACTACCCCGCGATGGTCGAGGCGGCCACCATCGTCGAAGGCGTCTTCTGGCCTCGCGCCCTCAGCGAAGGCTTCCGACGGCTCGCGGGCTTCATCTTCGGGAGCAACGTCGCTGGCGAGCAGATCGCCATGACGGCCCCCGTCGTCGCCACCGCCACCGTCGGCGAGACGACGGCCCTGACCTCCCCGGATGGCTGCACCCTCGACGGCGCCGCCGGACTCACCGTGGGCTTCCTCATGCCCCGCGACCGGACCTCCGGTTCACTCCCCGTACCCCGCGACCACCGCATCTGCTTTCGCGACATCCCGCCGCGCCGGATCGCCGTCCGTCGCTTCAGCGGCCGGCTCGACAGCGCCCGGGTCGCCGTCGAGCAACGCAAGCTCATCGCCAGCGCAGAGCGCGCCGGCTTCACGGTCCGAGGGGAGCCCACCTTCGCCGCCTACGATCCTCCCACGACCCTCCCGTTCCTGCGTCGTTTCGAGGTCTGGGTGGAGGTCGACTGAGCGACGCCCCTCGCGTCGAGCGCGATCGATCGACAGAGACCCCGACCCTCTCCCGCATCGGCGACGGGGAGCCTTGCTCCCAGAGACCCCGACCCTCCCGCATCGGCGATGGGGAACCTTGCTCCCTGGAGGGTTGACGGCCCGGGAGCACTCCTTCCTCATGCGCCCCCATGGAGGCGCCGCCCAGCGAGCCCAGACCCCTCGAGCCTCTGGCATCGCCGAACCGTCCCACCGACAGCGATGCGGTATCGCGCCTCCGCGCCTTCCTGACCGGCCCCGCCCTCCTCCTTCCAGCCGTGCTCCTGCTCGCGCTCCTCGTGCGCCTCCCCGGGCTCGGCTTCGACATCCCGACCCTCTCCTGGACCACGAACTCGTTCCCCCTCACTCACCACGCCGACGAGCCGGTCAACCAGCGCGTCGTGCGCACCGTCCTCTCCTCCGGCGATTTCAACCCCCGCTTCTTCAACTACCCCAGCCTCTTCTTCTACCTCCACGCCCTGCTCCACGTCGTCGCCTACGGGATCGCCCGCGCCCTCGGCGCCGTGCCCGCCCCGGCCGAAGGCATGAGCTTCACGCGCGCGGCGAGCACGATCAGCGAGTCCACCCTCGCCCTGCTCCTGAGCCGCGGCCTCAGCGTCGCGTTCGGCGTCGGCAGCGTCTACCTCCTCTACGTCGCCGGCAAGCGCCTGATCTCCCCGCGCGCCGGCCTCGCCGCCGCCTTCCTGCTCGCCGTCTCGCCCACGTTCATCCGCAACACCCGCTTCTTCTCCCCGGACGCGTGCACCACGTTCTTCGTGCTGCTCACCCTCGTCTGCGCCCTCGACGTGCTCCGGCGAGGCTCTCTCCGCGACCACCTGCTCACCGGCGCCGCCGTCGGTCTCGCCGCCTCGACCAAGTACAACGCCGGCTTGCTGCTCGTCCTCCCCCTCGCCGCGCAGCTCCTGCGTGAGGGCGCCCAGGGCCTCAAGGACCGGCGCCTCTACCTCGGCTTCGTCATGGCAGCGGCCGCCTTCGTCGCCACCTCACCCTTCACCGTGCTCGACTTCCCCGCCTTCCTGGAAGGGTTCAAGAAAGAGGTCGCCCACTACACCACGGGCCACCTCGGCGCCGAGGGCAACTCGGGCGTCTGGTACGCGCGCTACCTCTGGCTCGCCGAGGGCCCCGTCGTCCTCCTCGGTTTCGTCGGCCTCGTGTGGAGCTACGTCCGCCGCTCCCGCGAGCTGACCCTGCTCTCCATTTTCCCCCTCGTCTATTTGCCGCTGATCAGCCGGATGGCGTACCGCAACGACCGGACGGTGATGCTGGTCCTGCCGTTCCTCTTTCTCTTCGCCCTCGTCGCCCTCCAGCGCCTCGCCGGCTGGGGGCCCTCCGAGCGCCTCCAGCGCCCAGCGCGTCGCATCGGCGCGGTCGCGCTGGCGCTTCTCTCCATCACGCTGCCTCTCCTGGCGATCGTCGATCACATCCCCGCGCTCGGCATGCCAGCGCCGAGAGCGCAGGCGCGCCAGTGGTTCGAGGACAACGTACCCACCGGCCAGCGCATCGCACTCGAGTGGCACAGCGCCGTGCCCCGCAGGTCCGCTCATTACCTGGTCCCCCTCCGCACCCTGTCCTCGTACGACCTCGCCTGGTACCGGGAGAACCGCGTGAGCTACTTCATTTCCAGCGAGGAAATGACGGATCGTTTCTACGACGACCCGGAGCGCCACGCGGACACCATCGCCCGTTACGAGGCGCTCTTCGGCCAGCTCGAACGGGTCGCCGTGTTCCCCAACCCGTACCGTCCCTGGGCTTCCGGGCCCTTCGCTCGCCTCCTCGGAGGTGACCGTGACAAGGTGTGGCCGGGATACGCCTACAACGGTGAGCAGCGGATCTACCGGATGCCCAAAGCGCCGACGCCGACCCCCTGAGAAGACGTCATGCGGTGACACCACGCACCGCGCAGACGCTCGATGGCGAGCGCATCAGGGGACGCGCTCGCCATCCAAGAGCTCCGACATCACGACGCCTCGACCCTCAACGCCGGAGCAGCAGCAGCACCGCCGCGGCCAGCCCGAGCGCAGGCATCGAGAGCGCCAGCGCCGCGGGGATGCGCTCCCGTCGCCCAGGCGACCCATCGCGGCTCCAGCCACCGCTGACATGGTTCTGCTCCGGCACGGGTGAAAACAGGTTCCCCGGCGAGAGCGGCGCTGGCCGATCCGTCAGGTGCTTTTCCTCCACGGTCTTCGCCATCCGTCGCTCCGCTCTCCCGGGCGCGATCGCGTGCTGCGCCGCCATCATCCGGCCGGCCCAGCCCACGATCACCTCGCGCTGCGGCCTACCCACGAGCTCCACGATGGTGTGCGCGACCCGGTAGGGATCGATCACCGGCGGGATCGGCTGCACCGCGCGGCCCGTGTAGTTCGCCGCCTGCTGGAAGATGGGTGTGTCCACGGTCGCTGGCATCACCGTGCACACGTGGATGTTCGGCGCGTCCATCAGCTCCTGCCGCAAGCTCTCGCCCAGACCGCGCACGCCGAACTTCGTCACGCAGTACGCGCTCGTGTAGGGCTGCCCGAAGATCCCGGCCACCGAGCCCACGTTGATGAGCACCCCGTGCCCTTGCGCGCGGAAACCCGGCAGCGCCGCGCGCGCCCCGTGGATGCTCCCGAACAGGTTGGTCTCGATCACCTGCCGGTACGCCTCGTAAGGCACGTCTTCCGTGCGTCCGAACAGCGAGACGGCCGCATTGTTCACCCACACGTCGATGTGGCCGAAGTGCTCGATGGCTCGCCGCGCGAGCTCACGCACCTCGTCCTCGCTCCGCACGTCCGTGGGCACGACCAGCGCGGTCCCGCCCACGCGCGAACACTCGATGGCCACCTCTTCGAGCGTCTCCTTGCTGCGCGCTGCGAGCACCACCGAGGCGCCGGCCCCGGCGAAGAGCTGCGCCGTCGCCCGGCCGATCCCGCTCGATGCGCCGGTGATCACCACGACCGTGTCCGAAGGATCCTTCTCCATGAGCTTCTCCGCTGGCAGGCACCGGATGCCCGCTGCCGGCGCCGCCGGACGACCCGTACGCAAACCACACGCCAGCCCAGCAGGCGCCCGGCGGGTACGGAAACGGCTCCACCGTGCTCAGGCGCCTCGCCTGCGCGCGACGAACGCTGCGTGATTTCCTCGCGCTGGCCATCGCGCCACGGGCGCTTCGTGGTCGCGTCACGCGGGCTCTCCACAGCGCCAGCGCACGCACCTGCGCGCATGCCCATCCCCGCACCCGCACGTCGATGCCCGCCCAGGACCAAGGCGACCCGGCAGCGATGGCGTCCCCGCAACGAAGGCGTCTCCGGACCGTGACGAAGGCATCTCAGGAGCGAAGACGTCCTGGTGAAGCGACGCCGGTGGCGACGACGTTGTGAAGCGACGCCGGTGGCGACGACGTTGTGAAGCGACGCCGGTGGCGACGACGTTGTGAAGCGACGCCGGTGGCGACGACGTTGTGAGGCGACGCCGGTGGCGACGACGTTTCGGCAAGCAACGAAGACGTCCTGGTGCCGAAGGCGTCCCGTCACCGACGGCTACCATGGCGGATGATGGTGGACGATGGCGGACCATTCACGATGCGCGCATTTCGATGATCGGGATGTCGAATGGTCATTCCATTCTGGCCTCGAATGAGGTTATGAGGAAAGTTGGTCCTTCACGTGAAAACGTCAATTCGACCCGGAGCCAGCACCATGACCCATTCTGTCCTCTCCTCGTTCGTGTCCCGTGGCGCCCTGGCCATCGCCGCCGCGATGCTTTCGGCCTGCGCTGCCGAGACCCCTGAGGACACCGACGACCTCGACGCCGTGGACGCCGAGGTGACCGGCGTCGCGGAGCAGGCCTTCAGCGGCTGCAAGGCGTACCGGCGCGGCGAATCCGGCTACGTGGCCGATGCCACGCTCTGGCAAGCCACCCCCACCTACAACACCGGCAACATCTCCCTCATCTACACCGGCAACTCGCACGCGGGCTTCCGGCAGGCACTGCTCTATTTCGACATCAGCGACATCCCCGCGGGCGCGCGGATCGATTCGGCGGTGCTCTATCTCTCCGAGCTGTACAAGGCGAGCGGCACCATGATCGACCTCCACGCAATCACCGAGCCGTGGGCCGAGAACACAGTGACCTGGAACAACTTCAACCAGGCCTTCGATCCCACCCCGGTGACCACCTTCTTCGCGTGGGGCGGAGGGACGGCGCAGATTCGCCTGGAGGGGCTGGTGAAGTCCTGGATCGACGGCGAGATCGAGAACCAGGGTCTGCTCTTGCAGGAGCCCACCATGATGGCCAGCTCGTTCCGCAGCAGCGAGTACGACGACGTGCTCCGCAGGCCCCGCCTCAAGGTCTGCTACACGACGAACCCCTGAGCTCCACGCCGTCCGGGGCCTGGTCGCGCACCGAGCCCCGCCCTCTCCATGGCGTCCGGGGCCTGGTCGCGCACCGAGCCCCGCCCTCTCCGCGGCATCCTTCCGGTCCGGAAATCGCGTCCATCGCCCGCTGCCGTTCGAGAGGCGCGCCGCGAAACTGGGTGCGTTGGCGCGACCGTCGGCGTTCCGGCGCGAAACTGGGTACGTCGGCGGCCCCGGGGTGGGTTCGTCCTCGTGAACTGGGTACGTCGGCGGCCGACGGAGGCAGTTTCGCGGCGAAACTGGGTGCGTCGGCGACCCCCGACGGTGGCAGTTTCGCTGCGAAACCGGGTGCGTCGGCGGATGACCAGGCCAGTTTCGGGGCGGCACTGCCTGCGTCGACGTCCCGGGGGGACTTCACGGGGCGAACCTCCGTGCTCCGGTCGGCCGGGGCGAGTCCCGCCGGGGAACCGTGCGCGTCGACCGCCGCCCAGGGCAGGGAAGCCGCGAGACGCCTCCCCATCGGCCGGCGTCCAGGGAAGTCTCGCGCTGAAACTGGAGGCGTCGGTGGCCGAGCGCCGCACTTTCCCAGGCAACCCGCTTCCTGGCGTTGCCGGCGGAGGTGACGCGTGGCAGCAATTTCGTCGTCCTGATGACGAACTGGCCCCTCACCACGTACCTCCTCCTCGCGCTGGGGGCCGCTGTCGTCGCGATCCTCGCGACCTGGGCCCACTTTCGGTTCTGGACGGCACGGTTGAGCCTGGCGCTCGACTACGACGTGGAAGACGTGCTGCCGACCCCGGACGGCGCCCACATCGAGCTGCGTCGGGTACCGCGGCCGGCCGAGAGGGCCGAGGCGGTCGAGGCGGCTGGGCTACCCCCTGTGCTCCTCGTCCACGGGCTCGGAGCGAACCACCGGAACCAGGACCTGCATCCGGACTGGTCGCTGGCCAGGCACCTGGCGGCGCTCGGACGCGACGTGTGGCTGGTCACCTTGCGGAGCGGGCGTCTCACCGGCTGGCTGGAGCGACGGCGGGCGCGCTTCGGGGCGATGGTGAAGCACGACGTCCCCATGGCCGTGGACGCGATCCTCGGGCGCACGGGGAAGCCGAAGCTCGACTACGTGGGCTTCTCGATGGGCGGGATGCTGCTCTACGCGGCGCTGGGGAGGACGGTCGCCGCGGAGAAGGTGCGGCGGGTGGTGATCATCGGCTCGCCGGGGCAAGTGCGCTCGCCGACCTCGCTGGTGAAGCTGATCCCCCGCGGGTTCGTGCCCACGGTGCCCGTCCGTTCGCTCGCGCAGGGCTTCGCCTTCGCCTCGGAGTGGGCGCGGACGCCCCTGCACGGCGCGTTCGCCAACCCGAGGAACATGGCGCCCGGGGTGACGCGGCTGATCCTGATGAACCTGGTGCGCGACATCCCCTCGACGCTGCAAGCCGACTTCCTGTCGTGGGCCGCCGGCGACGGCGAGATCCGCGTGGATGGCGAGCGCGCGCTGGACGGGCTCGCCGGAATCGGGATCCCGGTGCTGTTCTTCGCCGGGAGCGCCGACCGGGTGGCACCCGAGCGCGCGGTGCGTCACGCCTTCGAGGCCTGGGGCCGCGACCGGCCCGAGACCCCGAAGCGGATGATCGTGCTGGGACGCGACTTCGGCCAGAAGGAAGACTACGGGCACGGCGACCTGGCCGTGGGCGCGCACGTGGCGGCGGAGATCTTCGAGCCCGTGGCGCGCTTCCTGGGCCCGGAAGAGCAGCCGGAGGCGGCTGGCGCAGAGGCCGGCGCGGAGGCGGTGGAAGAGGTGCTGGCGCGGGAGCCGGTGCAGGCGGAGAGCGCGGAGGAGTGAGGCTGGCGGGCGTGGGGTGACGCGCGAGGGGGCCGATGACTCGAATCGTTATCGCTCTGACGAGCGATCGAGCACGGTGCGCACCGGGGCGACGGCTGGAAGGTGCCTGGAAACGGCCTCCCTTCACGTGCATGCGCAGACGGACTTCGCCTGGAGTTCAGGCGCGTGGTCCATGGCTCGCCGATAAGCGAAGATGACGCGCGCGATATTGAAAGCGGCGGTTGACCTCGTCGATGCACTTGCCGAGTGCCCCGATCGTGCCTTGGAATGCAATTCGAGACGTTTTGATTCGTCCGGGTGAATGCGAGAGGGTCTCGCCTTCGTGATCGCGCCGTATCCTCGGGCATCCAGTCACGAACGGGAGCGCTTTTTCGGTGCCGCACGCCCGGGAAGCCTGGAGGGCAACAAGCCGGACACCAGGGCATCGACGACGTCGTCCGTCGGCGTCTCGGGATCGAGCGAGATCGTGAGGCGATCGAGCAAGAGGCCATCGAGTGCATAGTGAAAGAGGGCGATCTCGTGGCGTCCGCCGGGCAGCCCCGCCCTTTCATTGAAGGCGACGTCTGCCACGAAGCCATTGCGCATCCATTCACCGACGCGCTGCGCGATCTCGGGATTGCGCGTCGCTTCGAGCCGTAGCTCGAAGAGGGCGAGGGTGACCATGCGCTCTCGGGTCAGGCGGGCGACGATGTCACGCATGTAGTCGGCGAAGAGGGCCCTGGAAGGGCGCCGCCTGGCGAGCGCGGCGAGGACTTCGGGATCGGGCTTCAACCGTTCGCTGATGCGCTCGAAAATCTGGGCCACGAGCGCGTCGCGCGAGCGGAAGTAGTTGGAGGCGGTGCCGGTGGGGACGCCGGCTTCGGCGTCGACGGCGCGGTGAGTCAAGCCACGCGCGCCCTGCTGCGCGAGGACGTGGATGGAGGCGTCGAGGAGCTTTCGTCGACGCTCTTCGTTTCGGGCCATGGGGCGAGGGTAGCTTGCAGAACCACGACAGGTGGAGTAGTTCTTGGACCACGACAGATGTCGTGGAAGGAGACCGTATGCGTCGTCTCACTTACTTCGTGGCCACGTCGCTCGATGGGTTCATCGCTTCCCCGGAGGGCGCCTTCGATGCCTTCCTCATGCGGGGAGATCACATCGAGGCGCTCGTCCGTGAGTTTCCGGAGACGCTGCCTGGACCTGCGCTGAAGGCGATGGGGATCTCGCCCGACAACGCCACCTTCGATACGGTCGTCATGGGGTGGAACACGTTCGCGGCTGGATTCCCCGAGGGGGTACGCGATCCCTATCCGCACCTGCGGCAATTCGTGTGCAGTCGCCGTCACGCGGCCGAGGAGGCCTCGGGGGAGGTGGTGGTCTCGAAGGAGGACCCACTGGACCTCGTGCGACGGCTCAAAAGCGAGTCGTCGGAGCGGGACGTGTGGCTTTGCGGAGGTGGACTGCTGGCGGCCCACGTCGCCGAGGAGATCGATCGACTCGTCCTCAAGGTCCATCCGATCCTGCTCGGTGCCGGGATTCCCCTCTTCGCATCGAACGCCTACGTGCGTCGCGCGTTTCGGCTGGAGTCCACGCGCGCCTTCGCTTCGGGGGTGGTGATGAATTCGTACCAGCGCGCCTGATGGCGCGGGAGCGCTACGCCAGGGGGGGCGTCGAGGCGCACCCCGCCCTTTCTGGCTAGATGGCCACCGTCTTCGTCGACGGGCCGTCGGCCAGCGTCACGCTTCGGGTTGCAGGAACCACGTCGTTCCAGGCCGTTCGTTCCACCACGTGCGGCCGGAACTGGCGGGCCTGCTTCATCATGTTCCACCCCAGCACGCCGGTCACCTGGCCGTGGCGGCCGTAGAGCGCGACGAACTGGCCGCGCGCGGGATCTCCCTCCACGATGGCGACGTCCGTGTGGCCGGACAGGAGGCCGTGGACCTGGATCTTCACGTCGAACTGATCGGTCCAGTAGTAAGGCACCGGCGTGTAGGGCCGGTCTTTGCCGAGGATGTTTCCTGCGACGGCGATGCCCTGCTCGACGGCGTTGGTCCGGTTTTCCAGGCGCATCCCCGTGCCCAGGCCCTCGTGGTGCCACCAGGCGACGTCACCCACGGCGTAGATGCCGTCCGCGGCCTTGCACCGGGCGTCGCACACGATCCCGTCGGCGAGGGGGAGACCGCTGCCTTCGAGCCATCCGATGGCGGGGCGGGAGCCCATGGCCACGACGACGACGTCGGCGGGCAGGACCTCGCCGCTGGCCAGACGGACGCCCGAGACCCGTCCCTCGGTACCGAGCAGATCGTCGACGCCGACTCCGAGGCGGAGCACGACGCCGTGACCTTCGTGCAGGCGCGCGAGGACCCCACCGACCCGCAGGCCGAGCTGGTTCGCGAGCGGGGCCGGTTGCGGGCCGACCAGGGTGACGTCGAGGCCCATGCTGCGCGCGGTCGCGGCGATCTCGGTGCCGAGCACGCCGTCGCCCACGACGACCACGCGGGGGCCGGTGAGCAGCGCGGCGCGCAGGGCGATGGCGTCGTCCAGGGTGCGCAGGACGTGGACGCCGGCCAGCGCGTCTCCGGGCAGGCGGCGCGGCTGGAGGCCGAGGGCCAGCACCAGGACGTCGGCGCGCAGGTGACGCCCCGCGGCGGTCGTCACCTCGCGGGCGGTGACGTCGAGGCGAACGGCCGGATCGCCGAGGACCAGCGCCGCGCCGAGCCGCTCGAGGGCAGCTTCGGGACGGAGCTGGGTCTGCGCGGGCGCGAGGGCGCCGGACAGCACCTTCTTCGAGAGCGGTGGCCGGTCGTAGGGCAGGTGCTGCTCCGCGCCGAGCAGCGTCAGTGCGCCTTCGTACCCCTCGCGCCGCAGGCCCTCGGCGACGGCGAGGCCACCGACGGAGGCGCCGACGACGAGCACGCTCGAGGGGTTCAAGCGTCCTCTTCGAGCTGGATGGCGGCGCCCGGGCACACGCTCGCGGCCTCACGGGTCGCCGCGTGGAACTCTTTCGGGGGCGCCTCGTCGAGCAGGATCACGATGCCATCGTCTTGCTGGTCGAACACCTGGGGGGCGATCAGCACGCACTGGCCGGCGCCACAGCATTTCGGAAGGTCCACGATCACGCGCATGTCGAATCCTCACTTCCTTGGTCGTTCTCGCCCGTGCTTGGTCTCACCCGTCGGGGTGAAGGGGGCTCGCCACAGGCCGACCAGGGCGTCGATCAGCCCGACCGCGGCGGCTTCCCAGGTCGCGCGCGGGGTGGCGGTGCCTTCTTGCAGCGCCCGCTCGCGTTCGGCGCAGGTGTGCACGATGAGCTGCCGGCTCATGTCACTGCGCTCCGTTCGTACGTCGTCCGGGAGGACCGGCATGAGCCGGGAGACCCCCTCGATGATCTCCTGCAGCGACGTCGAGATGACCGTCTCGGCGATCACGATCTGCCGGTACGCGGGCTCGGTCGTCGCCTGGGCGATGAAGCGCGCATACCAGCTCGGGCTCCCCAGCGAGGCGAGATGGTCGGTCAGTGGTCGCACCAGACAGCCGAGCCAGTCGCGCAGGTCGGACGAGCCTGCGATCGCCGCGAGCATCTCGACACGTCGTTGCTCGATGGCCGGGGTGTGACGGCGCACGATGGCGAGGACGAGGTCGGCCTTCGTTCCGAAGTGGTAACCGACGGCGAAGTTGTTCGCCTGTCCCGCGGACTCACTCACCTGGCGGTTCGAGACGGCCGTCACGCCTTCCTCGGCGAAGAGGCGTTCCGCCGTGGTGATGATGAACTCGCGGGTCTCGTTCGCGTGCGCTGCCTGCCTGGGCCTCGAGCTGGACATGTCACCAGCGTACCAACACCTGCTCCAGGCCGCCGACGAGGAGCCCTGCGCGGCGCGACAGGGCCTCGGTCGGGACGGCGAGCGCCAGGGTGGGGAGCCGGCGCAGGAGCACGCGCAGCACCGTCTGCAGCTCGGTGCGCGCCAGGGTCTGGCCCAGGCAGGAGTGCGGGCCGGCGCCGAACGTGAGGTGCGCGTTCGGGGAGCGGGCGAGGTTCATCTCCTCGGCCTCGGCGAAGGTGCGCTCGTCGCGGTTGGCCGAGGCCATGGCGCAGATGACCGTCGTGCCGCGGGGGAGCGTCTGGCCCGCGACCTCGATGTCCTCGGTGATGAACCGGGGCAGCCCGAAGCCGGCGTTGGCGTCGAAGCGCAGCACCTCCTCCACGGCGGTGCGCACGAGGGACGGGTCCGCGAGGAGCTGCTCCCAGCGCCGGCGGTCCGAGAGGAGCATCGCGACCATCTTCCCGATCATGTTCGAGGTGGTCTCGTGGCCGGCGACCAGGAGGCCTTGCGCCGTGAGCAGCAGCTCCATGTCGGAGAGCCCCTGGCCCTCGTCGCCCGCCGCGAGCAGCTCGCTCAGCAAGTCGTCCCCGGGGTTCGCGCGTTTCGCGACGATGTGCGCGGTCAGGTACGCCTTGAACTCGGCCTGTGCGGCGTCGATCTCCTGCTGGCCGTACTGGGTGACGCTGAGCATGGTGTTCGACCAGTAGGCGAGCTTGTCCCGGTCGACGCCGGGGATCCCGAGCAGCTCGCAGATGACCCACACGGGCAAGGGGAAGCCGAGGGCGCTGGCGAGATCGAGCGGGGGACCTTGCTTCACCATGTCGTCGATGAGCTGGTCGGCCATGGCCTCGATCCGCTGCTGCATGGCCGAGATGTGCTTCACGGTGAACGACTTCATGATCATGCGGCGCCATCGCTGGTGCCGGTCGGCGTCGGTCAACATCGACGCTTCCTGGCGCTCGAAGACGCCGCCCGCCTCGTTGGCCGTGGTCCTGGCTGCACCTTCGGCCGAGAGGTTGTGGGTGAAGCGCGGGTCGGAGAGGACCTGGCGGACGTCGTCGTAGCGGGTGAGCAGCACCGCCTGGTCGCCGCTGGGCAGCCGCACATGGGCGACGGGGCATCCCTTTCGCAGGGGAGCCCACTCCTCGGCGGGCTCGAGGGGGCCAGGCGCGCGGAAGGGGTACTCGCGGACTTGCTCGTCACGGTCGGTGTTCATCAAGACCTCCGTGGAGACACTTGAGGCGGTCGACTTAACAAGTCAAGTGACTGAACAGAGTTGTTCTGGCGGGGAACATCGACGTACTTGCTCCCACCCCTTGGTTCGTTCGTTCAGTCTTCCAGCGACCGTTCGGTCCTTCAGGAGAGGGCTCGCAGAGGTGGAGGAGGGCGGTGACGTGCGAGGACAGCGAGCTGGTTGCGAAGGCGTTCGCACGCCAGGGCCAGGAAGGTCGTCCGGCGCGACTCGTCGGTGGACTCAGGGGGCGGTGAGCAGGTCGTCGACGCGGCGTGCGGTAGAGCTTCTCAGGGTCGCGGCCTGCTGGGTCCTGGTAGGAGAGGACGTTCAAGAGCAGGCGCTCCAGGAGCGCTTCCAGGGTGCTCGCGTCGCCGGTCAACAAGGCGGTCACCAGGGCGTCGACGTGGCGCCGATCCGGCAAGCCGCGCCGGAGCCAGCCCTGGAAGAGGTCCTCGTAGGCGAGGCGGATCTCGAGGTTGGGGATGGCCAGGGAGGCGTAGAGGCGGCCTTGTTCGTCGCGCTGGGGTGGCTGGCTTGAGGTAGCCGGCGGAGAGCAGGAAGCTCCACAGGGCCTCGGGTTGCTGGTCGAGGTCGCGCAGGACGATGTGCTCGTCGAGCCTGGCCTCGATGGTCTCGCTGCGCAGGAGGGCTTCGGACTCGGCAGAGAGGCCGAGGCCTCGGCGGGCCACGAGGTCCTGGAGCAGCTCGTTCGACGCGGTGTTGACCCAGTAAGGTCGGATCTCGCCGGTGAGCGCGCTCTTGAAGAGGGCAGGGTTGTCCTCGAGGGCGGCGGAGAGGAGGTTGCGGAAGAAGAGCGTGACCTCGTCGTGGAAGCCGTGGATGTAGCCGGACTGGATGGGGGTGTCGTACTCGTCGATGAGGATGACGACCTTGCGTTCGCGCTGGCGATGAAGGAGGTCGGAGAGGGCTTCGAGGGATCGGGAAAGCTCCGCCTCGGAAGCCTCGCCGTTCAGGATGCGCTCGAAGGAGCGCGCTTCGTCGGGATGCAGTGCGCTGCTGTCGAGCAGGTCGCGGTGCGTCGGTACAGCTTCTGGATGACCAGCGCGATGCCCTGGAGGGTGGCCGCATGGGAGCGGGCCTTCACGTCCTTGAAGGAGAGGAAGAGGACGGGGTGCTGCTGGAAATGGGCGCGGGCCGAGGCGTCGTGCCACACGGCGAGATCATGGAAGAGGTGAGAGAGGTCTTCGGTGCGCTGCTCCAGGAAGCAGGCGAGGGTGGAGAGGAAGAGGGTCTTGCCGAAGCGCCTCGGCCGCGTGAACTGGATGACCTGAGTCGGAGCGGCGAGGAACTGGGCGATGGAGGCGGTCTTGTCGACGTAGCCCGCCCCGTCCGCGCGAAGGGCACGGAAGTCGGTCTGGCCGAGGGCGGGGACGAACGGCATCCAGGTGCGGGGGGCTTAGCGCAAGGTATACAGCGAAACGATGGATACGGGCGTGGGGGGCATGACCGGCATCCCGTGGAAGCGCTCAGATTTCAGGAGAATCCGCGCGTCAGGAGGATGGGCGGACCAGCACGCCGATGAAGAGGAGCTGGTTGTGCGTCTGCTCGGAGAGCTGCACCTGGTGGACCCGCTGCGCGCGCAGGGCGGCAAGGAGCTGGTCGTACGGGATGTAGAAGTTGCCGATCAGATCGTTCCGGCCCGGGGTGTCGTCGTCCTCGAGCCTGCCGGTGAGCGCCAGGCTGGCGTGAAAGGGGACGCGGTTCCACGTCGGAGGGCCACGCCAGACAGGCAAGAACGTGTCCTCCGCCTCCGCGACCAGTTGTTGACGCGTGGCAGTCTGCGGCAGATCCGCACCGACGAGTTCGGCCCACCCCACGGCGTCGGGGGCGTTGAACATCCCGATTCCTGTCCTGAGGATGGCGATCCCGTGATCGGCAATCTGGGCCCGTCGATCGATGACGGACATCGCCTTCGCGAGATCCTGGATGGCTTCGAGTGGAACGACACCCAGGCCGTCCCATTGCGAGCCGTCGCTCTTGCCCAGGCCGAGCTTCGCATCCACCACCGTGATCTGGACGAAGTTGGGTAGATCGTCCGGCGATGTGGCGTCACCGCGGCTGCCGCACCCGACGAGGAACGTCACGCTCAGAGCGCCACCCCACCATCCCGCGCGTTGCGATAGGCCTCTCATGGAGGTGAATCTATCAGCTCTGCAGACACGTCGCCGTCATCGCGTCCGACGATGCTTCAGGATCCTGAGGTCTCGTCGCTCGCGTGTGGAAGTCAGCGTGCGTTGTGGATGTGCCCTCTCGACGGGGAGGATGTGACGTGCTGCCGCGGAAAGCCGAGGCGGTCTCCCGGTGGCGCGTGCGTCAGGGGGCCGAGCAGGTGACGGCGTGCAGGTACTCTCGCTTGCCCTCGCCGACGGTGACGTAGCCGCGGCCATCGGCGGTCCAGGCGATGGCCTCGCCTTGATCCTCGTCGGCTACGGGCGCGATGCAGGGCGTGCGCTGGAGGGCTTCGGCGACGCGCTCGCCGGGATCCATCGCGTAGAAGAAGGCGTGGGTCGAGGTCCGGAGCAGCACGCCTCGGGCCTCGGGATGCACCGAGCCGCCCGTGAAGCGAGGGCTCCCGGCGCGCTGGGTGATGGTACCGACCTTCACGGCAGTACTCGCGGTGCCCGGGGTGCCAGGGAGGGTGATCTCGTAAACGGAGGAAGGGCCGGAGGAGACCTTGGTCACCACGGTGATCAGGCCCGTCACGGGGTGCACCAGGAGCGTCTCGGCGTTGTGGGTGCCGTCAGGGTAAGTGAAGGGGAACGCGTCGACGGCGATCGTCTGGTTCGGGCCGATTGCGGCGGGCTCGGGGAAGCGGTAGATCGTGTAGGTGGCGCGCGCGGTGTCGTTGTCGCCGATGTCGCCGACGAAGACGCAGCTCCCGGAAGAGCAAGGGGCGCAAGCGATGTCCTCGTAGTCGACCGAGGCGGCGCCCTCCAGGGTGATCACGCCGAGGTTGCTGCCGTTGACGCCGACGATGAAGACCTCGGCGGGGTTGCCGGCGTCCTGGTGCGTGTAGAAGGCGTTCGGGTGGATCGCGCTCGCGGCGAGGCCCGAGGCTTCGTCGAGATCGTTGTTCGCGATCCGCCCGGTGGTGACGATCGCGCCACAGGTGGAGCAGAAGTCGCCCTGGATGGGGCCTGCCCCAGCGCCGCCGTCGCCGCCGTCGCCCCTCCCTCCTTCTCCCGCTCCACCCGATGCGCCAGCGCCATCGCTGGTGCTGGTGCTGGTGCTGCTGTCGCTGGTGCCGGTCTGTTCGCCGCTGCAGGCGACCAGGGAGGCGAAGGACAGGAGCGCGATGGAGAGACCGTGGTGCGTACACGAGGGCACGTCACGGAGGGGCTGGCGGCGGTGACGGAGGATCATGCTGGATCGATCGGTGGGGACGACGTGCGTGGTGGGGCGGGCTCAGGGCGCTCCGTTGGAAGCGCCAGGGGTGGGCGAGGTGAGCGCGAAGTCACCCGTGGCGTCGGGGAGGCGGCCCCAGGTCTGGGTGCCGTCGGTGCCGAGGGAGGGGTAGGTGGTCTGATCGACGATGTCGTCGTTTCCGTCGACCAGGTAGATGCTCTCGCCATCGTCGGTGGCGCCCCACTCGGCGTAGAAGCAGGTGGCCGCGTGCGAGCCGCAGGTCGTGTGGGGGCCCGGGCCGTTGGCGATGTCCTGATCGGCGATCACGAGGAGGAAAGCGCCCGGCTCGATCACCGTACCCTGGGGGAAGCGGAGTTCCTTGCCGCCGAGCTTCGGCCCACCCGAGGTGTTGTCCGTGTCTGCGAGGCCGTAGCCGGAGAGATTGAACGGCGTGTCGCCACCGTTGTGCAGCTCGACCCAGTCACCGTAGGGGATCGCCTTGGGGGTCGCCGACACCTCGTTGATCACCACCGCTCCGGATCCGGGGCCGCCCGTGTCGGTGTCGGTATCCGTGTCCGTATCGGTGTTCGTGCTGGTGTTGGTGATGGTGTCGGTGACGGTATTCCCGCCGGTGGTGCTCCCGGAGTCGTCCGAGCAGCCGACGAACGCCAGCGTCGTGGCAAGGAGGGTCGCGATCAAAGCTCTCTCTAGCATCATGGTCCTCGTGTGAAGCGCGCGCCGCAGGGGAGGTTCTCGTTGACCGAACGCGGGATGATGAAGAGACCTTCATCGCCCGTGGAAGATGAAGAGACCTTCATCTTCGCCGAGGTGGTGCGGGTCCCGTCCCAGCTCGGCTTCCGGGCCGACTCTAGTGCGTCTCGCCTGCAATGACACCGGCTCTACACGATCGTTCACAAGAGATGCAGGCCATCCCGGAGGCTTCCCGGTCCCGTCATGACGCCAGATAGAGCCTCTTCTCGCCCTCATGCGGCGATGGCGGGGTGCGCAGCGCGGCCTCTGCCATGCGCGTCGAGGTCGTGCTGGTACAGGTTTTGTATGGCTTCATGTGCGTGCAAAGCGGGCTGACGCAGCCTCTGTCGTGCAGATCGAGCCGCCTCCTCGTCGAGCAGGAAAGCGCGATCGAGGCCGAGTGCGGCGTCACGCGTCGTACCGCATCGTGGTAGGGCACGAGATCGATGTCCTCGACCGAGATCACGGAGCCGACGACCTCCGAGAGGAACGCCGCGCCTCCCACGTCTGCTGGGCGTGAGGGGTTCTGGGCGCAGTGGCAGGCCTACCTCTTCACCGAGGTCGACGGCGCTTCGCTGGCCGTGTTTCGCGTCGTCTTCAGCGGGCTCATTGCGTGGGAGGTGGTCCGCTACTTCGCGAACCACCGCATCCAGCGCTACTACATGGAGCCGCAGTTCTTCTTCAGCTACGTCGACTTCATCAAGCCCTGGGGCGGCCAGGGGATGATCTGGCACTTCATCGTGCTCGGTGTCTGCGCAGCCCTCTGCGCCGTGGGCCTGTTTTACCGGGTGGCGGCGGCGATCTGCGGCGCCGCGCTGACCTACGTCTTCCTGCTCGACAAGACCGAGTACCTCAACCACCTCTACCTGTGCAGCCTGCTTGGCCTGCTCCTGGCGTTCATTCCGGCGCACCGGGTCGGCTCGCTGGATCGCCTCTGGGCGCTGCGCCGCGCCGAGCGTTCGGGAACCGCACCGCCGGGGGAAGGCGTGCCCCGCTGGGCGCTCTTGCTCCTGCGTCTCCAGGTCGCGCTGGTCTACTTCTTCGGAGGTATCGCCAAGATCAACGGCGACTGGCTCGCCGGGCGGCCGCTGGACATGTGGCTGCCGGCGCGCGCGCACATGCCGATCATCGGCCCCATCCTGGCGCAGCCGGGGATCCCACTCGCGGTGGCTCATGCCGGGCTGCTGATCGATCTCTCGGTGCCGTTCTTGCTGTTCTCCAGGCGTGGGCTGCCCTGGGGCATCGCCATCGCGACGCTCTTCCATCTGGCGAACGCCATCATCTTCAAGATCGGCATTTTCCCGTTCGTGATGATCGGCGCCCTGGCGCTGTTCCCCGATCCGAGCTGGCCACGCCGGCTCCTGAGGCAGCCCCCCGCGGTGCTCCACGAGGGGCCTCGTGTGCCCCGAAGCGTTCCTCGCAGGCTGATCCTCGTGGCGCTCCACGGGTACCTGCTGTTGCAGTTCGTGATGCCGTTGCGGCACTGGCGGCACCCCGGTGACGTGGCGTGGAACGAGCTGGGGCACCGGTTCTCGTGGCGGATGAAGCTGCGGAACAAGAAGGTGAAGAAGCTCCAGATCTACATGGTCGATCCGGAGACGGGAGCGCGGGAGAAGGTCGACCCGAAAGCTCTGCTGACCCAGCGGCAAGTGCGTGAGATGGGAACGAAGCCGGACATGCTGGTCGATTTCGCGCACCTGATCGCGGACCGACAGCAAGCGGCGGTGGGCGTGCGACCGATCGTGAGGGCGAAGGTACAGGTCTCGCTGAACGGGCATCCGCCAGCGTCGCTGGTGGATCCAAAGGAGGATCTCGCCTCGGTGCCGCGCGGTTTCGTGCGCCCCTGAGCGGGACGTTCACGGCAGCCGGCTCGCTTCCGATCCGAGGGAGCGGCTGCCGTGGGGGAGGGCGCTCAGAGCTTGATGATCTGGACGCTGTCCATGTGGATGAAGCTGGCGCCGTTGCCTGGAGAGTTCGAGTGGAAGCCGAGCTCCAGGGTCCCTCCGGTGACGTTGATGATGGGCGTCTCGACCTGCGTCCAGCCGCCGTAGGTGCCGAGGGACGTGGTGACGGGGGTGCACGAGCCGCAGGTCTTGGCCTGGAGGTACGCGAAGTTGAAGGGGCCTCCCTTCCGCACCCACGCCCGGACCCTGTAGTTGCCCGAGGACAGGCCACTGGCCACCTGGTACGTCCACGCCTCGAAGGGGGTTCCGTTGGTCCAGTGGGTGAGGTGGTACGCGCCGGCGTGCGCGCCGTTGTACGTCTCGGAGACGGCTGCGTGGGCGGTGCCGTTGGGGCTCCAGGTGGTCCACCCGGTCAGGCCGGACTCGAAGCTGGGGTTGACGAGGGTGGGGCCCGAGGTGGTTCCGCGCTCGTACCAGCGCACCCACTCCACCTCCATCGTCTTGGTCACGCCCGAGGGGAGGTCGATGCTGGCGGGGCTGGGATCGCCGTACCAGTTCCCGCCGATGGCGAGGTTCAGCAGGATGTAGTGGGGCTGCTGGAACTCGCTCTCGTTGTGGGTGTAGACGTTGTTGGCGACGATGTTGCCGTCGAGCCGGAAGGTCATGTTGCTCGACGTCCACTCCACCTCGTAGAGGTGGAACGAGTCGGCGAGGTTGTAACCGCCGCTGGCGCCCGTGCCCCAGTGGCGATCCGTTCCGTTGAACCAGTGGGCGGCGGACTGCATCCAGGTCGGCGAGTTGGAGTGCCATTCGAGGATGTCGATCTCGCCGCTGGCAGGCCATCCGACGCTGGAGATGTTGGCGCCGAGGGTCCAGAACGCCGGCCACATGCCATACCCGGACGGGATCTTGATGCTGGCGATGATCTTGCCATAGCGGCGCTCGACCTTGCCCTTGGTATGAATCCGGCCCGAATAGAACGAGCGCGGCGCGAAGCCGCTGCAGTTCGCGTGTCGGGGGTTGTCGCCGGTGCGCTGCGCCGAGAGGATGAGCTTTCCGCCGCTCACGCTGACGTTCTGGGCTCGCGGAAACTCCAGCTCACCCGTGCCGAAGTTGCAGTTGTTGGTGACCGGGTCCCAGTTGCTGGTCAGCACATTCCAGTTGGCGCTGTTCAAGCTGGTGCCATTGAACTCGTCCGACCAAGCGAGATTCCACCCTGCACCGGGGCTGTATTCCAGCTCGGAGATGGCCTCGCCGACGACGAGGTCTTCCTCGGTCGGTTCGGCGATTTCGACCGCGCATCCCGGCAGGAATGCGAGGAGACAGATCGGAAAAATCTTTGAGAGATCGTGTTTTCTCGTCATAGCATGAACCTGCGGGGCGACGACGTGCATCGCATTCACGGCAGCTACCACAGCCAGCGTCGTGAATGCGACGCTTTCGTCGATTGAAATCGTTTTCGCTGCCCTGGCATTTTTACTCAGCGCGGAGGTATTCGTGATGAAGCCACCCACAGCGAAGCCGACGCAAGCGTCGGACGCGCCGGAGCTGCCGGCGCCGCCTTGCGGTTGCGATGAGAATGCCGTCGAGGCTCTGGTCGACCTCTTCGTGCGGTACGCGCAGGGGAGGACGGTGGTCGCCGGGCGGGACCCTGCGACCCGTCCCGTGTTCCTGCGCCTCCACGGTGTCGCGCATGGCACGCTGCGCATCCGGGAGGATCTGCCCCCGGAGCTGCGTGTGGGGATCTTTGCGCAGAAGTCGGAGTACGAGGTCTGGGTGCGCTTCTCCAGCGACGTTCAGCCTGGTGTGCCCGATGTGGGCGGCACGGTGGGGATTGCGCTGAAGGTGTTCGACGTCGAAGGGAAGAAGATCCTGGAGGGCGAAGAGAGCGCGACGACGCACGATTTCATTCTCCAGAACCACGATGTGTTCTTCGTCGATACCGCGAAGGACATGTGCGCGTTCACCTGCCAGTCGTTGAATGGAAAGCTCGACGAGTACCTGGCGCGGCACCCACGGACGAAAGAGGTGCTGGACGCGATGGAGAAGCTGGTTCCATCGGTGCTGCTGTCACCCTACTGGAGCGTGCTGCCGTTCAAGTTCGGCGAGGGCGCGTTCGTGAAGTACAAGCTCACGCCGGAGAAGGCGCCGCCAGGGTCGGGAGACCCGCCGGACGTGGACGACCCGTTCTATCTGCGAGCCGATCTTCACGCGCGGATGAAGCAAGGGGAGGCGCGCTTCCAGCTGCTCATCCAGCGTCAGACCAGCGAGCAGGAGATGCCGACGGATGAGGCGACGAGGCCGTGGAGCGAGGAGAAGAGCCCGCCCGTCCATGTGGCGACGCTGATTCTCCCGCAGCAGGATCTGGGAACGCGCGGGCAGGCCACTTACGGGGAGAACCTGGCGTTCAACACATGGCACGCCCTGCCCGAGCACGCCCCCGTGGGTAGCCTGGCGCTGGCCCGGAAGGCCGTCTATCAGGCCTCGGCGCGGGTCCGGCGCAACGTGAACGGCGTGCCCGTGGGCGAGCCGGTCGAACCGCGGGCGCTCTCGTGGTGCGCAGGGCTCGAGGGCGCCGAGCAGGAGGGGAAGAAGACGAAGTCGAAATCAGCGTGCCCGGGAGGTGACTATCCACCCGCGAAGGACACGAAGATCGTGCGGGCTGCGATTCATCCGGCGATCGGGGTGGCGAGGGTCGGCAACAGCGCGTCCGGCATCTTCTACGGGCCGGAGGTGACGACGCCGCCGGGAGAAGGGCCCCTCGAGCATCGCGACGACGAGGGGGCCCTGAAGCGGCAGGCGGCGCGGTTCCGCATCTATGGCTACAACGCGGCCGGGGAGCTGATCCGTGAGCTGACCGCGGACTGGGCCGACATCACGTGGACGGTCCACGTCGCGAACCGGAAGGCGAGCTGGTACCGGTGGCAGCTTTCGCTGGATATCCCGGAGGCGGCGTCGGTGGCGCTGCCGCTGCGCAATGCTTCGGTGGAGGGGCCAGCGCGCGACGTGTTGACCATCGACGGGGGGGCGCGTTCCATCCGTGGCAAGGAGCAAAGAGGGGAGGCCACGCAGTTCCGGGGGAAGTTTCAGGAGGAAGAGGTCTACCTCGGTGAGTTGAGGACCGACGAGGCGGGGCGCCTCGTCTTTCTCGGGGGTCATGGCAAGTCGGCGTCGCCGGAGGGGAAGCCCATCTACATTCCGTCGGACGAGGACAGCTTCATCAATGCCGATGGCTGGTACGACGATACGTCCGATGGTCCCGTGACGGCCGAGGTGCGCATCGAGGGGCAGCGCATCCCCGTGGAGCCAGCCTGGGTGGTGACTGCGCCGCCCAACTATGCGCCGACGGTGACCGCGGTGCGCACGCTGTACGATCTGATGTTCGATCTGTACGTGCAAAACGAGTGGCTCCGTCTTCCGGCGCAGGTGTCGTTCCAGCGGGATGTGTACCCGATCCTGCAGCGATTGACGGAGCATCAGTGGGTCAACCAGGGGTTCGCGACCCAGTTCGGGTGGGGTGGAGCGAACCATTTCGAGGATCCCGAGTACGTGCAGAAGCTGGCGGCGAAGCCTGCTGAAGGTGAATACGACATCTATGGTGAGCTGCGTCGGCAGGTGCTCCAGGCGTTCCGCGATCCGGGGCAGGCGAATGGGGATCAGCTCCCGTGGCCCTGGCTCTATGGCGACGCGATGGAGGTGCCCGCTGGTGAGTCTCCGCGTCAGAATGCGGCGGTCTCGCCGACCCAGTACCGCGTCCTCGAGTTGTGGGCCGCCGGTGATTTCGTGGCCGACTGGGATCCGCAGCGAGAGCTGCCACGGGAAATCGAGCAGGTGCCGCTCGCAGAGCAGCCCGCGATGCTCGATCGGGCGGCGCTCGATGCCTGTCTCGCTGACGCCTTCCATCCTGGCTGCGAGCTGACCTGGCCGATGCGGCACCTCTCGATGTATTCGGCGCCATTCCGTATTCGACAGCGGCCGTCTGGAGAGCCCGAGCCGGATCACGGCGCGACGCTGACCCAGGCGGTGGTCCTGTCGTCTGCAGGGCCCTTGCATGCACAAGGGCCGGGGGACCTGACGCGCTGGATGGGGCTCCCGTGGCAGGCGGACACCGCGTACTGCCGCTCCGGCTACGATCCGGACTACGACCCGTTCGTCCCTTCCTTCTGGCCCGCGCGGGTGCCGAACCATGTGCTGACACCAGCGGCGTACGAGAAGGTCATGAACCCGAGGCTGCCACGGGAGGAGCGCCTCGCCGCCTTCGCGCGCCGCGCGTCCTGGGTGGCGCCGTTGAAGGGGACGACGGTCGAGCAGATGGAGCAGATGGTCGAGGTGTTCGGAGGGATGGGTCTGGTGGAGCTGAGGAGAGGGGTCGAGGGGGACCGCGATTTCCCACCGGTCATGGGCGTGGCCTCCTTCGGGAAGGGCGTGGAGCCGCCGACGCCGGGCGTGCTGCCGATGGCGGAGCCGCTGGGCGTGCCCGGAGGGCGGAGGCTCCCGCGTGAGGTGCTGAGGCGACGCGCGGTGCAGGAGGCTGGCTGGGGCTCCGAGGAGGCGCTGCGGCATGCGCCACTCCCCGTGCGGTTGCCGAAGAAGACGTGAAGCGCCATCGACATCACGAGGTGGTGATCGCGGGTGGAGGGCCGGCGGGGGCGGCTGCGGCCATCGTGCTCGCCAGGGCGGGGAGGGACGTGCTCCTGGTGGATGCGGCTGCGGAGGGGGCGTTCCGCGTGGGCGAGGCGCTGCCTCCCGCGGCGCGGCCGCTGCTTCGTGATCTGGGGGTGCTGGAGCGCGTCGAGGCCGACGGGCATCTGCGCTGTCACGGGAACGTGTCGGCGTGGGGAGACGTGGCGCTGCGAGGGACCGACTTCCTGTTCGGCGTGAATGGCGCCGGCTGGCACGTGGATCGGGCCCGGTTCGATGCGTCGCTGCGGGTTGCGGCGCGCGACGTCGGGGCGGAGGTGCTCGGGAGGGCACGGATCGGTGATGTGGAGCGGGCGCCTGGAGGTGGGTTCGCGCTGCGGGTCGTCGAGGGCGAGGAGGCGCTCACGCTGTCGTGCGACGCGCTGATCGATGCCACGGGGAGGTCGAGCGCGGTCGCGCGGCGGCTGGGCGCATCGCGGTCGCAGGAGGATGCGCTGGTGGCGTTCTTCGTGCGCTTCCGGTCACGGGGCGAGGCCATGTGGGGGGCGTCGACGCTGGCGGATCGGGACGGGCGCACGCTGATCGAGGCGGAGCGAGCCGGGTGGTGGTACTCGGCGCGGGTGCCGTCAGGGGAGCGGGTGGTGGCCTTTCTGACGGATCCGGATCTGGCGGACCGGAAAGTCCTGCTGTCCGAGGAGGGGTTCGGTGCGCGGGTCCGCGAGACGAGGGCCGTGCAGGAGGTGCTGGCGCGGCATGGGTACGTGATGGGTGGGCGTCCACGCGGGATCGATGCGGGGAGCGCGCGCCTGGATCGCTTCGGAGGGGAAGGATGGCTGGCGGTGGGCGATGCCGCGCTGTCGTTCGACCCGCTCTCGTCGCAGGGAATGATGAACGCGCTCTACACGGGGCTACGGGCGGGGGAGGCCTTGCTCGCGTGGCGCTCGGGTGATGGTGGAGGCGTCGCGCGGTACCTGGCGCGGCTGGAGGCCATTCACGCCGCGTACCGGGAGAACCTGGCGCTGTTCTACGGGCAGGAGCGGCGCTGGGTGGGAGGGGCGTTCTGGCAGCGGCGTGTGCGCATGTCGCCGTGAGGGAGAGGATCAGGCGCGGGTGCCGACGATCACCAGGTTCATGGCTTGCTCATCGAACGGGCGCCCGTCCAGGTGACCGTAGGCCTTCAGATCCTGGAATCCCGCCTTGCTCATCATCGCGAAGAGGTCGTCCTTCCCGTAGAGCTGGTGCGAGACGTCGAACGTGACGGGGCGGCCCTTCTCGACCAGGGTCCAGGTGCTGTCGAGCCAGGTCCATGCGGCGTTGGGGCGCCGGTTCTTCAGGACGACGACGCCGTCCTTCATGTCCCAGTCGCGGGGCTGGAAGATGCGCTGGTAGACCTCGCGCGGGCGCAGCTCCAGGACGAAGGTGCCGCCTGGTTTCAGCGAGGCGTGGACGTTCTTGAGCACCTTCTGGTTCTGGCGCTGGTCCTTGAAGTACCCGAAGGAGCTGAAGAGGTTCAGGATCACGTCGTACGTGCGGGGGGCCCGGTAGGTGCGCATGTCGTCGTGGATGAATGCGCAGGAGAGCCCGCGCTCCTTGGCGCGCTTCCTGGCGTGGTCCAGGTAGGGCCTGGTGATGTCCACGCCCGTCACTCGGAAGCCTCGGCTGGCGAGGGGGAGGATGACGCGCCCCGGACCACAGCAGAGGTCGAGGATCTCCTGGTTCTTGCGCAGGGGAACGAGGCGGATCAGCCCACGGACGTGCTGCTCCAGATCCTTCCAGCGGGTCTCGTCGAACTGGAAGCTCCAGGTGCGCTTCCAGAAGGCGTCGTCGTCGTGCCAGGGCTCGGGCCGGTTCGGCATGCGGGGAAGCTATCAAGCCGTCCTGCGTCGCTGGAACCGGCTTGTCGCGGGTCGCCGACCGAGGACGCGGAGACTGGGTGGAGCAGTGCTAGGTGCAGGCGCTCCCGAGTCGGTTCAGACGGGCGCCGATGCCCAGGTGCGAGAGACGCTTGCAGAGGTCCAGGGAGGCGTCGCTGGATCGATGATGGGCTGTCCGTGGCGTGGTGAAGGTCGTGAGCAGAGGTCGCGGCCGCTTTTCATCTGGCGTAGGCTTGAACGGAAAATGAAACGTCATTCCCGCCTCATTCTTTACCCCTACAATTCGCGAGCACGACTGTACGGCGAGTCGGGGAACTACCTCGATGCGAGCTGTCGCCCGGATCCCGACTTTGACGCCCTCACGCTCGGGTTATGTCGGCCAGGATTGCGGAAAAAGCTCTTCCGTGAGTGGAGGGACCGATTGCAATCTGATGGGTTGGAGATTCTTTTCTTCACACGGACCCATCAATCGGAGGAGGTCGCCCTCGTTGCATGGTTGCCTGTCAATGATATCGCCGAGACTCATGAGGTCGCGGCTCGGAGATGCAAACAAACTGTCCCGTCCAACCTGATGGTGCCAAGCAGTCGGTGTCGTGTTGGCCGTGTCTTCAATGGGCATCCGCTTGAGCCAATCAAGTCACACCGGGGATGCTCGTGTCGTCACTATGTCGACCGGCGAGCAACGCCTTACGTTTTTTTTGATCGAGGGGCGTCTGGAGCCATTCGTGTTCACGATCCAGTTCGTCTATCGTTCAGCGCCCTCTTCTCGCTCATCAAGGGCTACACCGATGCCAAGTGGCCTCGGGAAAAGACCTCAAAAAAATTTATGCAGTCCGGGCAGGGTTGGGGGCACCGGATCCATACCAATGAAGACAGTGAGCGGCTTCGGGCGCACTTCTTCGCTACGCCTGTCTCTCCTCCACCCCCCGACAAATTTTCCGCGGAGCAAGCGGATGCTCGATCCGGTCGAGGGGCGAGTTGCGGCAAGTCGAAGCGGGACGAACCGCTCCGGGAGCGAGAGGCCGCTCACAGGGGTCGGCCCGTGAGATGCGGTAAGGGGTGCGGATGATGCTGAGTTCCGCTGCCATACTTTGCCGCTGGGCATTGCTGGGACCCTTCGCTGGACATCTGGACCGGCGTGGCGTCGGTCGTCGTCTCGATGTCGCGCTGGGCGAGATGCCGCCGTCTCTGGCGCCCGCGCCGTTCTTTCCAGCAAACTCAAAGGGCTGGGTCGGGGAGGCGGGATTTGAACCCGCGACAACGAGCACCCAAAGCTCGTGCACTACCGGACTGTGCGACTCCCCGGTGCGGTCTGGACCGCGAGGCGGAACTTAGACGACGTGCGTCCGCTGGGCAAGACGCTCAGAGGTGCTCGATGAAGTAGTCGACCACCCGCCGGTTCACGTAGCGCTTCGAGGCCGGGGTGCGGTAGCCGTGCCGCTCGCCGGGGAGGACGAGCAGGTCGAAGGTGCGGTCGGCTGCGACCAGGGCGTCGATGAGTTCTGCGGAGTTCTGGAAGTGGACGTTCTCATCCATGAGGGCGTGGACGAGGAGGAGCTTGCCCTGGAGGTTGGGGGCCAGCGGGATGAGGCTGGAGGCCTTGTAGCCGTCCGCGTTCTTTGCGGGGAGGCCCATGAACCGCTCGGTGTACCCCGTGTCGTAGAGCCGCCAGTCCGTGACGGGAGCGCCAGCCACGCCGACGCGGAAGTGGTCGGGCGCCTTGAGCATCGAGAGGATGCTCATGTAGCCGCCATAGCTGTGGCCGTAGACGCCGATGCGGTCGGGGTTCACCCAGGAGAGGGACCGGAGGTAGCCGACCCCTGCGAGCTGGTCGGCCAGCTCGACTTCGCCGAGGCGGCCGTACAGGGTGCTCGCGAACGCGGGGCCGCGCCCCGACGAGCCCCGGTTGTCCAGCGCGAAGACGCCGAAGCCGCGGTCAGCCAGGTGCTGCCAGAGCAGGCGTGGATACCAGCCGTTGCGGATGGTCTGCACCCCCGGGCCGCCATAGACCATGACGATCACGGGGTATCGCTTGCCGTCTTCGACGGCCCGAGGCTTCAACAGGGCGCCGTGCAGCGTGTCGCCGCTGGGGCCACGCACGGTGATGAGCTCTGGCGCGCGGATGCGGAGCGCCTTGATCTCCGGATCTTCGGGGGTAGGGAGCGCGCCGAGCAGGGAACCATCGGCTGCCCGGATCTCGACCTGGGGGGGACGATCCACGGCGGAGTGCATGTCGGTCCACCCCGAGCCATTCCGGCTGACGGCCACCGCGTGGTCGCTGTGCTCGGTGGTGAGGCGCTTCGGTTCGCCGCCGGCCAGGGGGACCACATAGAGGTGGTTCTCGAGCGGGGTGTCGCGCGAGCCGGTGAACAGCACCTGGCCTTTCTCTTCATCCACGCCCTTGATGGCGTTCACGTCCCAGCTCCCGGAGGTGAGCTGCGCGACGCGCGCACCGGTCCCGACCTCGTGCAGGGAGAGGTGATCGTGACCGTCGACGGCGGTCGTCCAGAGGAAGCGAGGCGAGCGCTCCAGGAAGCGCAGCTCCCCGGGATCGATCCAGGTCTTCGAGCTCTGCCCCAGCACCTCCGAGGTGGCCCCGGTCGCGGCGTCGGCGCGGAGCAGCGCGAGGTGCTTCTGCTCCCGGTCGAGCGACTGGAACCAGAGGGATTTGCTGTCCGGGCTCCAGGTGAAGCGCACCAGGTAGCGCTCCTCGGCTTCCTTGCCCTTGGGCCAGGTGAGCCAGCTCGTGCGGCGCGTCTTGAGGTCGAGGATCCCTGCGCGGACCTGGGGATTCCTCCCTCCGGCCTCGGGGTAGCGCTGCTGCATCAGATCGGGCTGGCCGCCGCGAAAGCCGACGATCGGGTGGAGGCCGACCTGGCGTTCGTCGACCTCCAGGTAGGCGAGGCGCGTGCAGTCGGGTGAGAGCCAGAAGCCGCTCGGCTCATCGAACTCCTCCTGGGCCACGTAGTCGCTCAGACCTCGGGTGACACCGGCCGGTGCTCCCTTGGTGAGCTGCGTCTCGCGGCGCGTGGCCACGTCGATGATGAACAGCTCGCCGTCGCGCACGAAGCCGACCTTCTCGCCCCCCTCGCAGATCTGCGGATCGATCTCGGGGGACGGCGTCTCGGTGAGGCGGGTGATCGCGCCGCTCTCGGCGCGTACGAAGACATCGCCGCCGTGCGGGACGAGCATGACGGGAGCGCGACGGGCCCACCCGTACTGCGTCACGCCGACGATCTTCTTGCGCTGTCGCTCGCGGCGCAGCTCCTCCTCACGGGAGAGGGGCTTCTCTTCTTTCACCAGGTCGCTCGCGCGGAGGAGCACCTTGGAGCTCTTCGTCTGGAGATCGAAGGCGAAGAGCGCCATCTGATCGTCCTTCGCTTCGCTCGCGAGGTAGGTGAGCAGCTTGCCGTCGGGCGAGTACGCGACGCCTCGGGGGACATGCCAGCCCGGCTCGCTGAACTTTGCCAGCCGATCGAAGGTGATGGCGCTGGCCTCGGGGCCCAGGATGGCGGGCCGATCCGAGGGCGCGCGGGGCGCTTCCTTCGAGGTGGGTGGGGAGGCTGCGTCGCGCGGAGCCGGCGTCACCGCGGGCGGTGAGCATGCAGGGGTCAGCACGGGCAGGAGGGCGAGCCAGGCCAGCTTCGAGCGCATCGGCGCCATCATCGCCAGAGGAGAGGCGATGTCAAAGGCGTCGGCGGCCTGCCCCGCAGCGTCGAGGGCGGAGAAGACCGAGGGGCGGGGGTTGTGTGCGGGTGGGCACCCTGTGCGCCGGCCGCTGGCCATGCCAGAGGGACTTTCATGGAAGAACGGCTCGCCATCCATCACCTCGCCGTGGTCGTCCGAGATCTGGGACGCGCGGAGGCGTTCTACGTCGATGCGCTCGGCCTCCCTTTGCTGAAGCGATGGGAGGATGAAGCGGGCGCACCTCGCTCGATCTGGGTCGAGCTTGGTGGCGGAGCGTTCCTGGCCATCGAGCGCGCGGCGCTGGAAGGGCCGAGACGGGAAGATGCGGCGCCAGGCTTTCACTGCATGGCGCTCGGCATCCAGCCCGAGCTGCGCGAGGTGTGGCGAGAGCGGCTGAAGGTGGCTGGCTTCCCCGTGGAGAGGGAGAGCCCCTTCACGCTCTACGTGCGGGATCCGGAGGGGAATCTGGTGGGTCTCAGCCACCATCCCCATCGCGCGGGAGCCCCGCGCGACGGGTGAGGGGAGGGGAGGAAGGCGAGAGAAAGGGCGGCTACTGGAGGCGGTAGATCCGGGCGACGCCGGCGCTCTCCGATTCGAGGAAGAAGATCGCGTTCGTCGCGGGATCGTAGGTCATCGCGAAGTCGCTGGACGTTCCCAGCTTGGACAGCGCGCCGCCGTGGATCGCGGTGCCGCCAGGGCTCGCGACCACGTGCGTCTCTCCGTCTGCGCGCACATACAGGTAGTTGGCGTTGTTCGTGTTGTCGACCACGAGCGAGTTGTGCTGCGTGCTCGTCTCGAGCTTCGCGATGCGCACGGCCGGGGCCGTGACGTTCGCGCGGCTGATCCGGAACACGCCCTTGCCGACCGACCCGACACCCGCCACGTAGAAGTACTGGCTGTCGGCGGCGAGGCCGACCACGTACCCGACGGTGGGGTTCGAGCCGAGCGAGACCGGCGTCCCCGGTGACGTGGCAGAGACCGAGTAGAACTGAACGCTGCCCTGCGTCGTCCGCGTTGCCCCGATGAGCACCGCTCCATCGTAGGTGATGGTGTAGAAGGGCGCGCTCGTGGGGTAGCTGGGCGTGAGATCCCAGGACGTCGGGCCCCACATGTTGCTCGATTCGGCGTACACGCGGATCAGCCGGCTCGTGCTCGCGCTGGCGCTCTTGCTGGCGCTGATCAGGTTGCCGCTCGCGTACTGCAGGTCATAGCCGAGGTGGCTGAACTGCACGCCCTCGTCCGTACCGAACTCCTCGGACGTGGAGTTGCCGGTCTTGGGGAACCTGTACACCTCGGTGCTCGTCCCCAGGTAGATCGCGTTGTTCCCCACGGTCATGCCGTAGTCGAAGGTCGGCGGCGTGTTGAACGTGATGTTGATGTCGGTCGCGTTCTTGCCGACGCCCGTGTACGGCATCTGGTTGAACGTCAGGCAGTTGATGGCCGTCGGCACCGCCACCGCGACGTACACCGTCCCGCCCGCCGTGGTCAGCGAACCGAGCGGCGCCTGGGTCACGTCGGGGAAGCAGCCCAGCTCCTCACCGACGTTGTTGTAGAGCGCCACGGCTCCCGCGGCGTTCGCGGTGAGGGAGAGGAGGCCATTGCCGGTGCTGTAGGAGTACCAGTGGACCCCTCCGACCTGCGGGAAGCAGCTCGGCACGTCGACGCGCGCGTTCGAGTTCGGGGTGATGTTGCAGCCAGGGAAGGGCGTCGCCGTCGCCAGGCTCTGTCCCGGACCAGGAGAGGCGAGCTGGCACGTCGCGCTGCAGCCAGGGCCGCCGTCGCACTTCTCGGTCCCCTCGACGATCCCGTTGCCGCAGACGGTGGCCTTCACCGAGAGGCGGTAGGAGGCGATCGTCGTGTCGTTCCCCCAGTCCTCGACCCGAACGTAGTACGTCCCAGCAGGCCGGTTGCGCACGGCGGGGTGCGAGACCGGATCGATCCTCGAGCAGAAGTCCCCGTTCGCCTTGTTGTCGTTGTTGGCGATCTCGGTGGTGCCATCCGGCCCGTACAGGCGGATCACCGTATCGATGCTGCTCGGGCAGGTGCCGGGGAGCCCCGAACCCAGCAAGGTCTCCACGGTGATGTCACCGGCCGTCGGCAGGACGAACGAGAAGAAGTCCAGGTCGACGGCGGGGGTGATCGCGGCGCAAACCTTCGCGCCGACCGCGAGGGGACCATTGGCGGTTGCCGACGAGTTGTTCGGCTCGACCTCGTTGAAGCAGCAGTTGCTCGGTACACCTGCGCAGGTGAAGCCGGGCTCGAGCGTGCAGCTGGAGCTGCACCCGTCGCCGTTCACCATGTTGCCGTCGTCGCACTGCTCGCCGCCGGAGATGATCCCGTTGCCGCAGCCCGCGACACACACGCTCGGCATGTTCGGCGCGTTGGAGCACGTGTAGTTGGCTTCGACGGTGCAGCTGGAGCTGCATCCATCACCACCCATGGTGTTGCCGTCGTCGCAGGCCTCGACGCCAGCGATCACGATCCCATCGCCGCACGTCGTGGTGCATTGCGAGGGCGAGCCGGAGGCGTTGGTGCAGGTGTAGCCGGGCTCCACCAGGCACAGGGCGCTGCAGCCGTCGTTGTTCGTGTTGTTACCGTCGTCGCACGCTTCGGACGCCGCGACGATGCCGTCGCCGCACGCGGTGCTGCAGGTGCTCGGCTCGCCGCTGCACGTGAAACCGGACTCGACCGTGCACGTGGGGCTACAGCCATCGCCCGCCGTCGTGTTGCCGTCGTCGCAGCCCTCGCCGGCCGCCACGAGACCATCGCCACACACGGCCGCGCACACGCTCGGCTCACCACTGCAGGTGTGCCCGGGCTCGACCGTGCAGGTCGGGCTGCAGCCGTCGCCCGCCGTCGTATTGCCGTCGTCACAGCCCTCCGCGCCGACGATCAGGCCGTCGCCGCAGGCGGGGCCGCACACGCTCGGCTCGCCGCTGCATGCATATCCCTCCTCGACCGTACAGGAGGCGCTGCAGCCATCGCCGGAGTTCGTGTTTCCGTCGTCGCAGCCCTCGGAGCCAGAGATGGCGCCGTTACCGCAGCCTTCGACGGTCCCGCCCCCCTGGCCTCCGTCACCCCCCTGGCCTCCGTCACCCCCTTGGCCGCCGTCACCCCCCTGGCCGCCGCCTCCGACGTTGGTGCTGGTGCTGGTCGTGGAGGAACCGTCTCCATCATCGCCCCCGCACGCCATGAGCGTGAAGCCTGTCGTAAGCGCTGAGATTAGATACAAAGAGCGTCGGATCATGCTCGCCTCCCGTGCTGTGCCGTGCCGAGATGGGAGACCCTGGCCGGCGTGCGCGAGTGTCTCACAGCCCGACATGGAGGGTGACGATGATCTGCCGGGGACGACGACCAACTTGCTCGCCCCAAGCCCTCGTTCGCAGGCACTCTGGACGGTTGACATGTGTGTTCGGGTGGGCGTTCAGGTGACCTTCCTACACTCAGACTAACCAGATGCTCCGTTGCTGTGGATGAGCGATGCGGGAAGGCATTCTGCGCTCTGGCTGGATGCGGTGCGGTGCATGCAATGGAGTGACCCGATGGCCCGAGTGCCAGGCGCGCTGCGGGGGGCTCGAAGACCGTAGCGACGACGCGCGTCACCGATCGGACGTAGTCCGTCGCGAGGCATGCGACCCCTCGATTGACGACACGCGCCAGCTGGCTTCCCATGGTGTCGTGCCACCGCAAAGAGTGCGCCGCGCCGTTCGCTGGCTCGTGGCCCTGAGCGCGTGGATCGACTCGCGGCGTCGCCCCGCGGAGATCCAAGCTCTCTCTCCTGACCCGTCCGAAGCGTCTCCCGATGTTTCGGAGAAGCCCACCGAGGCCGACGCCCCGCCCTCGGCCACCTGGATTCCGCCCGGCGGTGCCGAGCTGACGATTGCGGAACAGCGCATCGCGAGCGGCATGATCTACGTCGGTGCCCACCTTCCTCCCGTCGCCGAGCCTTGCGATGTGGAGCCTGCGCTGATCGACCCTCGCTTGCCCGTCGAGGGGGGTCGCGCCGCGCGCCTCGAAGAGACCATGACGTGCTGGCCTGCCTACCGCGAGCTGTCACCGCAGCACCGCGCGGAGTACCTGGGCTGGCTGGCCAGGGGCCGGCGCGAGCCGGACATCGATATCGGCTACGTCTTTCTGTTCTTCTATGGGCTGGAGCGTCGCTTGCTCCACGACGCGCGGCATGCGCCCGTCGGCGAGGTGGAGCGCGCGGCCCTCGAAGCCGAGATCCTGGCCTTGCACGAGTGCTACGCGCGGAGTGCGTCGTTCCGAGGGTACGCCTCCGGGTTGCTCGGAGCGATGTGGATGGGTGAAGAGACGCCCGTCTACGCGCGCCTTCCACCCCCCGAAGAGCCGCGCGCGGGTGAGCTCCCGCTTCTGCTTCGGCTCGGCCTCGGCCAGCTCCTCCGCGACGGCGTGCCGGTGCCGGCGGCGTGGGCGCTCTCGTGGGCGCTCGGTGATCCCGAGGGGTGGCCGGCCTCTCTGGCCACCGTGGGGCGATGTCCCGATGCGTTGCGCGAGCGGTTCCACGCGCGCTACGCGGAGACCTTCGGCTCCGGCATCGTGCGCAGGCCGGAGGGACGGGAGCTGATCGTTCACTACCGCCCCGCGAGCGCTTCGTTCGGTGGTGGCCTCGTCCTCGCCGCCCCCGGGGTCCCCGACGTCGCGCCGATCCGCGAACCCGTGAAGCGGCTGAGGCGGCTGCTCGAGCGGTGCATGGCGGAGCTGGAACCTGCCTCACTGCGCCCGGATCTGGACCGCTGACACCGCGCGGCGCCGCGCGGAGGGCGCACCGCGATCAGCGCTGCTCTTCGAAGATCTCGGTCTCGGGCAACTCCATGGCCACGCGCCCTGCCGCGGGGAGCTGCTCTCTCGGGACATCCTTGAAGCGCGCCTTGAACGTCGCGGTGGGGCGGAGCGTGATCGAGGCGCCCGTGGAGCGGCGCCTGTACGTGGTGGCCACGGCGGCCTCGTCGGCCTCTTCGACCAGGGAGAGGTTCAGCTTGCCCAGACTCGCGCCCGTGGCGGCCGCAGCGCCATCGGCGATGCACGTGAACTGCACCGAGCGGGGGCTGTGGTGGATGACCTCCAGGTCGAAGCTCTGGTGCGTGAGGCCGAGCCGCTCCAGGGCATACCGGCCCATCCGGTAGCCTGCGACCGCCCAGGGGCCGGCGCCGCCATGGATCCGCGCGACCTCGGCGAGCTGCTGATCGATCCGGGCGCCTGCCGGAGTCGCTTCGTGTGCGGATCCGGAGCGCGCGTGCTCGTCATGGCCTCCCTCCTGGTGCGAGGCAGACGCCGTCGAGGTGGGGTCATGCCGCGCTTCGCCGGGAGCGATCGACGCGGACGAAGGAGGCGGAGCACCGGCGCAACCTGAGACGATGAGCAGCGCGAGCACCGTCGAGACGTGGACGGCGCGAAGCCGGGCGAACACTCCGATGGCCATGGCCCTGGCTTGTGCGCTTCTCCGAGGGGTGTCAACTGCGGCAGGAGGGCGTGCGGCGCTCCTGCTTCAGCGAAGGGCGTCGAAATGGCGCTCGCAGAAGGCCCGTCGCTCCTCCGGCAGCGTGGAGCAGCGAGGCCGGTGGCGGGCGAGCATGGTGATGACGTCCCGATCCTGCTTGTGCGGTGCGAGCGCGCGCGCGACCTGCTCCGCGCGGGATCTGTTGCGCCCCGAGAAGCCATCATCGAGCTGCGTGGCGAGCGTGTAGTACTGGTCGACGAGCGCGAGGAGGTATGCCCGCTGATCCGCTCCCGAGCGCTCCGCGTTCAAGGCGATGTCGTTCGCCATCCACTGGAGCCGCGTCGCACGCCCGGACGCACTCTTGCGTGCCTCGGCGGACCAGCGATGCGCCTCGTCCATGCGGCCCAGCTCCTGCTCCAGTGCGGAGAGCAACGTATAGTAGTACCAGGGCGTGGCGTCGCGCCGGGACTCCGCGATGAGCAAGGCTCGGGCGCGGTGGGGAGAGCCCGCGTGGCGCAGGAGGTACGAGGCACCGGAGACGATCGCCTGACGTTCGGATCGGCTCTCTGCGGCCAGCACCGCCGCCTGGACGGCCTTCTCCACGCGGTCACGCAACGGCTCGGAGAGCGCCCCTTGCGGCTGCTCACGGCGCGCGATGTCCAGCGTCGGACGGACCGACCAGAGACGGGTCTCCCTCGAAGCGTTCTCGTCCTTCCCGAGCGCCTCGGCCGCCTCGAGCCAGCGCTGGCGGAGAGTCGCCTCGTCGGCCATCGCGGGGGCGGCCGGCGCCGTGGCGTGTGCCGTCTCCACGGCAGGGGGAGAGGACGATGAGGGCGTGGTACCTGGAGCCGGCGGCGCCCGGGGCATGTCCCCGTACAACCACTGGAGCACGTCCGTGGCGCGCATCGTGATGAAGGTGCGGGCCGCTCGCCACGCCGTCGGATCGACGAAGATGGCATCGAGGTAGCGCTGCGCCTCGGCGCGGATGGCCTGGATTTGCGGCTCGAGCGCGTGCGTCCCGCGCCCCATCAGCGCCAGCCCCAGGGTGTGGGCCGCGAGCTGCGCGCGCTCCTGGACGCGGGCGGTGGGACACTGCGTCGCGGCTTGCCGCAGCGCGGTCAGACGCCGCGTCTGAGGCCAGAGCGTGTCGGGCAGCAGCTCCCACGCGGCGTGCGCGAGGACATGGAAGTCGTCCGGCTGCACCCGGCCTTCCTCGAGGCGCCGTACGGCCTCGATGAAGCCATGCCCTCGGACGAGCGCGGCTCGGAGCGCCGTCTCCAGCTCGGTGATGGTCAGCGCGCCATTCAAGCGGAGCAGCTCTTCTCGCTCCGGATTGAGCAAGAGGACCGTCGGGTACGCAGACAGCCCGAGTTGCTCACCCCAGCTCTGGGCTTCTTCCGTGTCACCGTCGAGGTAGACCGGCACCACGTCGCGCATGAGTTCGGGAAAGCGGGGGTGCTCGAAGACGTCGGCGGCCAGCTCGTTGCACGGTGGGCACCACGCTGCGCCCCAGTACACGAAGGAAGGCTTCCCTTCCGTCTTCGCCCTGGCGAGCGCCTGCGCAGGTGTGCCTTCGAACCAGACGTGGGAGCCGGCGTGCGTGGCGTGCACGGCCGGATCCGGCATCGGCGTGGCGGGCACTTCGGAGGGCTCTGACGCGCTCGGGATCTCGGACGGCGTGGGTGACGTCGGCTCGGAGCGGCAGGCGGTGAGGACCGCCGCGAGCGAGAGCGCACCGACGAACCTCAGGGCTGCCCGACGGCGGGGAGCGCTGGTCGACATACCGCCGATCGGAGCACAGGCGGCGCGCGTCGTCACCGCTCACGCACCCTGTGTGGGATTCGTGAGCCGACGGACGACACCATCATGGGCGGCTCGCGGACCTCGATCGAACCCCGGCGCTCGGGGCCTTCCGGACACGCCGCGCCAACAAGCTCCGGATCGCCAGCCCGGCGACGAGCTGGTAGGAACGGATCCATGCCCACGCACCCCCTCGCCGGAAAGACGGCGCCTTCCACGCTGCTGATCGACCCCGAGCGGCTCCGTGCGCAGTACCACGACGAGCGGCCCGACATGGGCATACCGGACCACCGGGTCAGCTTCGGCACCTCCGGGCACCGCGGCTCGGCCGCGCGGAGGAGCTTCAACGAAGCCCACATCCTGGCCGTGACCCAGGCCATCTGCGAGTACCGCCGTGCCCGAGGCATCACCGGTCCGCTCTACCTCGGGATGGACACGCACGCCCTCTCCGAGCCCGCCCAGCGCACGGCCCTGGAAGTGCTCGCCGCCGCAGGCGTGGACGTCTTCATCGCGGCCGAGGGCGGCTACACCCCGACCCCTGTCGTCTCGCACGCGATCCTCGTGCACAACCGCGGACGCAAGCGCGACCTCGCCGATGGCATCGTCATCACCCCCTCGCACAACCCGCCGGAGGACGGCGGCATCAAGTACAACCCCCCGCACGGTGGTCCTGCCGACACCGTCGCCACGAAGTGGATCGAAGACCGCGCGAACGCCTTGCTCTTGGCCGGGCTCGCCGAGGTGCGGCGGATGGCGTACGAGGCGGCGGTACGCGCCCCGACCACGCACCACCACGACTTCATCCGCCCCTATGTGCGGGATCTGGAGCAGGCCATCGACATGGAGGTCATCCGAGGCGCGAAGATCGCGATCGGCGCCGACCCCCTCGGCGGTGCCAGCGTCGCGTTCTGGGAACCTCTGGCCTCGACCTACGGGCTCGACATCACGGTGGTGAACCCCGCCGTGGACCCGACGTTCGGCTTCATGCCCGTGGATCACGACGGCAAGATCCGGATGGACTGCTCCTCGCACCACGCGATGGCCGGCCTCGTCGCCTTGAAGGACCGATACGCCATCGCCTTCGGCAACGACGCCGACGCCGATCGCCACGGCATCGTCACCCGCAGCGTGGGGCTGATGAACCCCAACCATTATCTCGCGGTGGCCATCGACTACCTCTTCCGACATCGACCTGGCTGGGCTGCTGGCGCTGCCGTTGGCAAGACCCTGGTCTCGAGCGGGATGATCGATCGCGTGGCTCGTGAGCTCGGGCGCCCTCTGGTCGAGGTCCCCGTCGGCTTCAAGTGGTTCGTCGACGGCCTCCTGGAAGGCTCACTGGGCTTCGGCGGCGAGGAGAGCGCGGGGGCCTCGTTCCTGAGGCGTGACGGCTACGTCTGGACCACCGACAAGGACGGCATCTTGCTGGATCTGCTCGCCGCCGAGATCCTGGCGCGCACCGGAAAAGATCCTGGAGAGCACTACGAGGCGCTCGCCGCCCGCCATGGTGCTGCGACCTACACCCGCATCGATGCACCAGCGACGCCGGGCCAGAAGAATGTGCTCAAGCGACTGTCCCCGGAGACCGTGCGCGCCGGCTCCCTCGCCGGAGAGCCCATCCTCGACAAACTCACCCGCGCGCCCGGAAACAACGCGGAGATCGGCGGGCTCAAGGTCGTCACCGAGAACGGCTGGTTCGCTGCCCGCCCCTCGGGAACCGAGGACGTTTACAAGATCTACGCCGAGAGCTTCCTCGGGCCGTCTCACCTCGATCGCATCGTCACGGAGGCGCGTGCCATCGTCGATGAGGCCTTCACCTCGGCGGTGTGAGATCGTGATGAGCCACAATCCGGCGGGCATTTCTCCTGGCTCGTGCGTGCTTTCTCCGCTACCGATCAACAGATGATGAAGCGAGCACACGGTCTCTCCGCGCTGAGTTTGCTCCTTGTCACCACGACCGCTCTGTTCACCGGATGTCAGAGCGGCGGTGACGGGGGCGCGACGTGCATCTCGTTGAACGATTTCGAGGCGGCCACCATCGAGCTGTGGCCGCCGAACCACAAGACGCACACCCTCTCCATCGACGACTGCATCGATGTGAACGAGCTCTGTGAGCCCGATGTGAGGGCCTTCTTCACGTACGCGACGAGCGACGAGCCGCGCAACGACACCGGCGACGGCAACACCGAGGACGACATCGCCAACCTGACCTGTGACTCGGTCGACCTGCTCTCCGAGCGCAAAGGCAACGGTGACGCGCGCGTGTACAACCTCGGCTTTCGCGCGATCGACGACATGGGTGGGACCATCGACGGTGTGTGCCGTGTGATCGTGCCCCACGATCAGGGGGGCAAGGTGCCCGTGGACAGCGGCGAAGCCTACCGAGAGGAAGCGCCCGACTGCGAGCCCTGACGGCCTCCGCCACGCCCCACGCTCCGCTTCACGACGGCCTCGAACCCCCCGGCGCTCTCTCGAGAAGAAGCCCCGGGGCGCCGCGGGCAAGGCCTGGCAGCGCCCCGTGCTCCTCGTGCTCATGGCAGCAGACGCGACAGGAAGCTCCACTTCCCGGAGCGACCGGACTTCATGGCCAGCACCGACGTGATGCCGATCGCGGCACCGGCGAGGGCGATCTCCATCGGCCCGACGACCGAGAGCACCCGCTGCGCCGCGCGGGCGATCGGTGGCGTCCGCTCCGAGGGCTCGGTCCCGCTCCGCACGGGGACGGCCCCACCGTGCGCCTCCCGGCTCTTGATCTCACCGCTGATCATGCTCGCCACCCCCGCCGCGATGGTCGCGCCGAGCACGATGTCCTTGGCGAGGACGAGCTGGCGCGCCTCCCGGCTCACCGAGCGCCCCGAGAGCAGCGTCCGGCCGATGAACCAGGTTGCGGCGGCCGCGCCCAGCGAGATCGCCGTGACCCGGTTGTAGCGCTTCCAGGCATCGTGGAGGACCAGCCCCCGCTCCTCCTCGGAGTGGATGTCCTTGACCGCCTCACCGAGCGCGATCTTGCCGAAGAGCGGTCCACCGAACCCTGCGGCGAGGCCCAGATCGTGAAGCACCCATGCCGACGTCGACAGTTTTCCCATGCCTCCTCCTTTCACATCACGTTCAGCCCGGATCTGCATGCTGGGTGCCATGGCGGAGCGACGCTTCCCGACGCGCTGCGGACGACCGAACGAGGCCCCGCACGACGAGGGCACCCAGTGCGCTGGAGGCCGCGCTAGGATGCGGTGTCTCCACGCTCCGGTCGCCCGAGGTGCGCGCATGCCATGAGTAAATTGCTCCTGCTCCTGGCCATCCTGGCCGTCGCCTGGTGGATGTTCCGTGTTCCCCCGCGACGCATCGATGGAGGACGGCAGGCGAAGCTCCCTCCTCCAAACCCTGAGCGGACCCGGGCGGCGAGGGCCGCGGAGGGCGACCCCATGGCCATGGTCCGCGTGTACGACGCCAGCGCGAAACAGATCGTGTGGATGGCGACCAGCGAGCTCACGGCGAGCATGGTCGAGGTCCAGGTCGACGGGATCGAAGGCCTCGTGTGGGTGGAGCAGGGCGCGAGGTCAGAGGCGGAGCGTGCCAGCGCGCGCCCGGCACCCTCGCGCGAGGCTTCCTCCTGAGCCGGTCCGCGTCTTCAAGAAGTCCCTGACTCCTCCCCGAACGCCTCGTTTGCTACGACGGCCCCAAGAGGAGGCGGGATGAAAGAGCGGCGGCTGGGGCCCGACGGGCCGATGGTGAGCGCGGTGGGGCTGGGCGGGATGTACCTCTCGATCCAGGGGCGGCCCGACGAAGCGCAGGCGATCCGTACCATCCATGCGGCGCTCGACGCCGGGATGCGGCTCATCGACACGGCCGACGTTTACTGTCACGACCACCGCGACATCGGCCACAACGAGCGGCTCATCGCGAAGGCGCTGAAGGGTCGACGAGAGCTGGTGGTGGTTGCGACGAAGGGAGGCCTCGTCCGACCGGACGGCGCCTGGAAGCGAGACGCCCGCCCGGAGCAGCTCGTGGCCGCCTGCGAGGCCAGCCTGAAGGCGCTCGGCGTCGAGCGCATCGACCTGTACCAGCTCCACGCGCCCGACACGGACGTCCCCTTCGTGGACAGCGTGGGCGCCATCGCCCGCCTCCGGGAGCAGGGCAAGGTGCACCACGTGGGGCTCTCCAACGTGAGCGCGGAGCAGATCGACGAAGCGCGGCGCGTCGTGCCCATCAACAGCGTGCAGAACCGGTGGAACCCCGGAGACCGGAGTCCCGAGGAGGACGGCGTGCTCGCCGCCTGCGAGCGGCTGGGGCTCGCCTTCTTGCCCTACTCACCCTTCGGTGGAGCGAGCGGCGCCCGCTCTCTGGGGACCATGGAGCGGCTGGCCGCCCTCGCGCAGCGCCGCGGCCTGTCTCCGCATCGCCTGGTGCTGGCGTGGATGATCGCGAAGAGCCCGGTGGTCATCCCCATCCCTGGCGCGAGGCGCGAGGAGAGCGTCCGGGATAGCGCCGCGGCTGGCGCACTGGACCTGTCGGCTTCCGAGGTCGCCGAGGTCGAAGCCACGTTCTGATGGGACCTCTCCTGCGGGAACTCAGAGGTCCATCCGCAGCAGCCGCCCTTCTGGCGTGGAAGCATCGAGCCGCGGCTCGAGCAGCCAGGGGGCCTGGCGGAGCCGCTCCGGCGGCGGCGCCGTGGTGGTGATCAGGTACTGGAACGGCGGCTCTCCCGGGAAGCGCGCCTCCAGCTCCTCGGCGTACAGGAACAGCCGCTCGTAGATCAGCTCGTCGAGATCGGCTTCGCGCGGACCGTCGTGGATCAAGAGCCCCGGGAAGTGCCCCGTCCCTTCTGCGCCGAGCGAGAGCGCTGCCAGATCGAAGGCGAGCACCTTCACGGTCTCCATCGCCGCGCCGTCGCGCTCCCCGTGCTCGGTGATGTGCAGACCGATCTCGCCGCCTCGCACATCGGCCCGCCCTCCGACCTCCCGCCCGAGCAGCGCCTGGATCACGTCGTCGAAGCGACCCGAGAAGCGGCCCAGCGCCTCCCCGTGCTGGCGCTGACGCTGCGCCTTCCGCTTCGAGAGCGCATCGGCCGCGCGAGCCGCCCGAGCGAGAGCTTGCTCGTGTTCCTGCACGTCGTCGAGTGACGCGCTCGCGTAAGTATGAAGCCGCTCGGCCTCGGCGAGCGAGGCGCGACCCTCTGCGATGCGTGCCCGGAGGGTCTGGACGGCGGCGTTCTTTTGTACATAGAGGCCATGCAGGGTGGCGCGCTCGGTCGAAGCCGCCGCCCACGCCTCGCGTGCAGCAGCGGCAGCCGACTCCAGCGTTGCGAGGACCTCGGCCGCGTCCGGGAGGCTGTGTGCCGTCGTTCCGGCGATGCCCACCGAGCCCGTCGGCGCGGGAAGCGCAGCTTCGGCGACGCGCGTGAAGCTCGCAGCGAACAGCGGAAGTGCGGCGTGTGCGGCGTGCGCCTCGGCCTCAGCCGCAGCGTGGGGGCAGCCGCGCTCCAGCGCCACAGACAGGAGCACATTGCAGCGGCCTGTCGCGCGCGGTCCGGGAGGAGCCACGATCTCCGCACTCTGACGTGGCACAGCGGGCGCGACGAGGGCCGCCCCGTCAGGAGGCGCGGCGCTCGCCCCGACACCCGCCCTCGGCGCCACGCTCGCCTCCGAGCGGCGCGCATCTTCGGACCGCTGCGCCTGAGGCGGGAATGACGCCTCCCTCGACGCTCCTTCCCCCGCGCGCGTCACCTGACGCTCCACGGCCGCCTCGGCCTCGCGGTGCTGATGCTCGCGGACGGCCTGCTCCCCCGCGGCCCTCGTGGCCTCGGCGTAGGCCTCCTCCGCCTCGACCTCCAGCTCGCCGAGGGCGGCCTCTTCCCGCTCCAGCTCCGCGCGCCGTGCGACCACATGCTCGCGCAGGAGGGTCGCGAACAGCGGCCCTGCCTCTCCCTCGTCGGGAGAGAGCGCCAGCAAGGACACCAGCCGCCGCCGGTCCTCTTCTGCGCGACGTCGCAGCAACGCGCCTTCGCTCTCCAGGCGCTTGCGCCGCTCGGCCAGCTCCTCCTGCTCCTGTTGCAGCTCGCGCTCCTCGTCCGACACCAGGTTCAGCGCCGCGCGGAGCACCACGTGCCGGTCGGCTACCGTCGGGCTCGGGCTCGACGACTCGCTGCTTGGATGCCGCAGCTCCACGACCCCCGCGAACCGGGCCTCTTGATCCCGCGCGACCCACGTCAGCAGGTGCGACCAGTCGAGCGGCCGCCTCGCATGAGGCAGCGCACGCACCGGCAGGCTCGCCGCGGTGGCCTCCGAGACCGCCGCGAGGAAGTCCTGGTAAGGACCCCGCCGCGCGAGCGCCTCCTCCACGGACACGCCCCGCACCGCAAACGGATGGAGCCCCAGCGCGAACGGGCGCCCCACCACCCAGCGCTCCCCCTGCACCACGATCTCGCCGACCGCCCAGCCCTCGGGCAAGCGCACACGGATCCGCTCCTGCGTCCGCGCGGTGCCATAGCGCTCCTCGCCGAGCAGGTAGCGGAGCACCCGACAGAGCGTCGTCTTCCCGGCGGTGTGCCCGCTGAGGCGCCCTTCACGGAGGCGGTTTCCCCCCTTCGGTGGCGTCGGTGGCGCCCACACCACGTTGAGCCCGCGGCGGAAGCGCACCTCGCGCAGCACCGCGCCCTCGTCGAGGCTCGGCTCCCGCAGCAGGAGCAGCCGCGCGATCCACACGGCCGGATCCCGTGGACGAGGAGGTGGTGGGGTTTCTGCGGCGAAGAGGTCGAGCTGATCCATCGAGGTCGGTCCGTGAGGGCGCGGGAGGGTAACACCCCGTGCGAAGGTAGGGGTCCTTGACGGCCCCTCCACGGATCCGCTCTGCTACCACCCCTCGCATGAAGGAGAGGCACCGATGGCGCGCCTTGGCGTCGCTGGCCTGGGACTGGCGCTCGTGATCGGAAGTGGGGGCTGCCGCTGCGGGGGTGCGGGCAGCGGTGCCTCCCCGCCGAGTGGCCCGCCCTCCTCAAGCAGCCTCCAGGGGGGCGCGCACCCCCTGTCCACGAGCGACCCTTCCGTCTCGTCCACCAGTGCGGCTTCTGCCTCACCGACGAGCGAGCCGGCGCCCTCGGACGCCTCGGCCAGTCCTGCTCGTCCGGGCTCCGACCTCGCACCCATCGAGCACCTGTTCCGGCTCGTGCGGCGCGGCGGTGGGCGCGACCTGAAGTTCGTCCCACCGGACCCTGCCGAGACGCGGACCTATGGCGTGTTCATCGCCGCCCTCGTGCGCCGCGTGAGCGACCCCGCAGCGCCTCCGGCGGACACCATCGCTCGAGAAGTCGGCCGCCTCCCACCTGGCTTCGAGGTGAAGCCGCTGCTCGGGCGTGGCGATCTTCTCGCCGTGGTCGAGCGCGACGACCAGCGACGTGGCGCGGGTGCGCTTCTCCTCCGCGTCGGCCCGGCGAGGCGGCTCGTCGTCGAGGCTCCCCACACGTTCTACGACGGCGGCACCCTGCCCATCGGCATCGCCGCCTTCGAGGGCCTGAAGGCGCGCGCCCTGCTCATCAACACCGTCCACCGCTACGCCGCCACGAACCACAAACCCCCTGGCGACGACGAGGCCGGGGGCAGCGCCTCCGACGTCGCCCACATCCCGATGTCGCATTTCGGCAGCGCGCATGAAGCCTTGCTCGACGTGGACCCGCGCTTCCTGACCCTCCAGCTCCACGGCTTCAAGGACGAATCCGCCCCGGGGGTCGACATGGTGCTCAGCCCGTCGCGGACCAAGCTCGACGTCGCCCCCATCGCCGCACGTCTGCGAGAGCACCTCACGTCGGTCGAGATCCGCACCTACCCGACCGAGATCGACAAACTCGGCGGTACGACGAATGTGCAGGCCGCCGTGAGCACACGCCGCCGCGCCACCTTCTTGCACGTGGAGATGTCGCGCTCCCTGCGCTCCCGCCTGGAGAAAGACCCTCGACCGCTCGTCGAAGGACTCCGTGTGGCGCTGCCCGACGACGCCGCGCGGTGAGCACTGGACGCAGCCGGCGAAGCCGGACATCGTGCGCGCCCTGTTGTTCGATTTCCTGAGGGATCTCGCCAGTCCCCCCTGACTGTCACGGGCCCCCTCGGAGCGCACGGATCGGAGAAGTTGAACCCATGTCCTTTCCTGCCGAGGGCCGCTCTCGCACGGACCTGCTAGCCGAACTGGAGAAGAAGAAGACCCACGACGTCCCCTGGGCCGAGGGCCGCGTCTTCGCTTACATCTACGACGCCGGACCCGAGGCGATGCGCCTCGTCAAGGAAGCGAACGCGCTGTTTCTGACGGAGAACGGCCTCGACCCCACCTCGTTCCCCTCCGTCCTCGAGATGGAACGCGACGTCATCGCCGCCGCCATCGACCTCATGAACGGCGGCCCCAAGGCGAAGGGCAGCATGACCTCGGGCGGCACCGAGAGCATCCTCCTCTCCGTCAAGACCGCCCGGGATCACGCCCGCAAGAACCGCCCGGAGATCGTGGCCCCCGAGCTCGTCCTCCCCGAGACCACCCACCCCGCCTTCTTCAAGGCGTGCGCCTACTTCGACGTGAAGCCCGTGGTCGTCCCCGTCGACCCGAGCACCTTCCGCGCCGATCCCGCCGCCATGGATGCGGCGATCACACCGAACACGATCATGATCGTCGGCTCTGCGCCCTCGTACGCGCTCGGCGTCATCGACCCCATCCGCGAGCTCGGCGAGATCGCCCTGCGCCGCGGCGTCCTCTTCCACGTCGACTGCTGCGTCGGCGGCATGTACCTCCCGTTCGCCCGCAAGCTCGGCCACGACATCCCGGACTACGATCTCTCGGTCCCTGGTGTCACCCAGCTCTCGCTCGACTTCCACAAGTACGGCTACGCCGCCAAGGGCGCCTCGGCGATCCTCTACAAGGACGGCGACCTCCGGAAGCACCAGATCTTCGCGTGGTCCGGCTGGATCGGGTACACCATCATCAACCCCACCGTGCTCTCGTCGAAGTCCGGGGGCCCCATCGCCGCGTGCTGGGCGATCCTCCACCACCTCGGGGAGAAGGGCTACCTCGACCTGGTGCGCAAGACGCAGGACGCCTCCGAGCGCCTCCGCGAAGGCCTGCGCGCCATCCCGGGCATCGACGTCCTCGGCGACCCGCGCATGAACATGCTCTCCTTCGCGAGCCGCACCGTCGACATCTTCGCCCTCGCCGAGGACATGAAGGAGCGGGGCTGGTACATCCAGCCGCAGTTCGGCTTCTCGAGCTGCCCTCAGAACATCCACCTCTCGGTCGGCGCCGGCAACGCCGCGAACGTCGACGCTTTCCTCACCGACCTTCGCGAGGCCGTCGCCCAGCGCAGCGCCCGCGAGGCCCCTCCCGCTGCGCCCGAGCTCCCGGAGCCGCTCCTCGCCCTCTTCGAGAACCCCCCGCCGGACCTCTTCGATCAGCTCGCCTCGATGATCGGCTCCGACGGCTCGACCATGCCCACCCGCATGGACGTCATCAACAACCTGATGAACGCCATCCCGCCCAGCATCCGCGATCGGATCCTGATCGAGTTCATCCACCGCCTCTACACCCGCTGACCGGGCGCCCTCCTCGCCGGCGCGCCCGCGCCCAGCGTCAGCGGACGGGCAACCGATCGCCGGCCCGCACCTGACCCTGCGCCACCGCCAGCACGTAGACCGGCGCCCGCCCTGCGCGCAGCGCCCGGATGTCGGCCCGCATCGTCGCCGCGTCCGGGTACCGCTCCCCCTTCGCGAACGCCAGCGCCCGGTCCACCACCGCGCACACCGACGGCGGCAGTGCTGGCGCGACCGACGCGAGTGGCGGCGCCTGCTGTGTCGCCGCGGCGATGAGCAGCATCGCCCCCTCCGCGTCCCCGTGAATCCAGAGGCCCGACAGCAGCCGGTACATCGTCGCCCCCAGCCCGAACAGATCCGTCCTCCCGTCGACCTCGTTCACGTCGCCCAGGGCTTGCTCTGGCGCCATGTACTCGCAGCTCCCAAGCGCCACCCCCGTCCGCGTCACCGTCTTCTCGGGCAGCTCCGCCACCCCCTCCAGCAGCGCGTCCATCGCCCTGGCGATCCCGAAGTCGAGCACCTTCAGCCGCCCATCGTGTCCGAGGTGCAGGTTCTCCGGCTTCAAATCGCGGTGCACCACCCCGTGCGCGTGCGCCACCACGAGCACGTCCAGCACCTTGTCCGCGAGCGCCAGCACCTCCTCGACGGGCAGCACGCCCATCCGGGCCATGCGATCGAACAGCGTCTCGCCCTCGAGCAGTTCCAGCGCCAGGTACGCCGTCCCATCGCCGGTGATCCCCGACTCCAGCACGTACGGCAGCCCCTCGCAGAGCGGCCCGAACGCGGCGAGCGCGCTCCCGATCGGCCCCTCCCGCAAGAACCGCTTCCGCAGCTCGTCGTGCTTCGAGAGGTGCGGGTGCAGCACCTTCAGCGCGGCCGTCCAGCCGTCCCCGTGGCGACCGACGAACACGCTCGCCATGCTGCCCACGCCGATCAGCCGCTCCACGGTCCAGGGACCAATCTGCGTGCCGATCCGCTCCGTGGCCAGCTCGTCGTCCGGATCCATCTCCATCCGAGGGCGAGCCTACCATCCTCGCCGAGCCGAGGGCACCCGCGGCCCAGCGTGTCGTTCCGGCGATCGCGACGCACGACATCGCCTACGCACCCACAGCCATGCCGACGCGTTCGGTCCGTCGTCGTTCGATCGTCCCTGGAAACATCAGCTCGGTGCGCGCAGCACGCGTCGCACGAACGCCGCCATCTCCGCCAGCACCTCCCCCGGCCGATCCCGGTGCGGTGCGTGTCCCACACCGTCCAGGATCAACCGCTCGGAAGGACCACCGACCTGGGAGCAGACCGCCTCCACCTGCGCCAGGGTCCCGTACTCGTCGGCGCTCCCCTGGATCACCAGCACCGGCGCTCGCACGGATGGCAGCACCGACTCGATGTTCCACGAGCGGAACGCCTGACTGAGCCACACCTCGGTCCACCCCCCCACCATCGCGTCGGCATCGTCGTGGCGCTGCGCCAGCTTCTCCTGCAGCTTGCTGCCGGGGTACGCCGCCTGGAGCACCGCGATCGCCTCGACGCACACTGGCTCCACGAACACGTGCGGCGCCTCCAGCAAGAGCCCTCGCACCCGCACCTGCTCCTCGGCTGCGTGGAGCAGCGCGATCGATGCCCCGTCCGAGTGCCCCACGAGCAGCGCATCCTTCACCCCCGCCGCATCGAGCACGGCGGGCAAGAAGCGGTGCGCCTCCTCGTGCATGAACGAAGCAGGGCGGGGGAGGGGAGCTGGTGAAGAGCGACCGTACCCGAAGCGGCTGTACACCAGCGCCGCGCAGCCCGTCGCCTCCGCGAGCGCTGCCGGGAAGTCACGCCATGCCGCCGCGCAACCCAGCCCCTCGTGAAGGAACACCAGCGTCGTCCCGCCCTGACGCCCGAACCGTGCCACCTCCACCCGTCGCCCGTCGATCTCCAGAAAGCCAGCCATCTCGCCCTTTGCCATCCCGTACGGCTCCATCCCTTCCACCTGGCGCTGCCCTCTTGGTCGCCAGCCACGAGTCTGCTGCGCCTCCCCCGACAAGCCAGCCGCGCCACGCTCATCCCGGCAAAATGGTGCCCTGTTCGTCTCCGTCAGACAGCGCCCTGCGCGTCCACGGCGCCCTGTCCAGCGGGGGGGTGTTGACGTCTTCACGCGGACGGCGCAACCTTGCGCTGTCGCATCCAGCGATGGCGCTCCGACGAGCGAGAGAGGATCAGAGCCAAGAAGATGATTGCCGCCAGACTTCCCAGCCGCTCTGCGCCCGTCCTCGTTGCCGCGAGCCTGCGCTGCTGACGCCGTACCGCTCCCCGATCCCGGGGGCGCGACGCGCGCTCTGCCAGTGAACTCCCCGCGCTGAACCGGCCTCCTGCTGGTTGCGCGGGCCCGCGTCCGAGCATGCCTGGACGGGCTCCGACCTCGGTTTTCCCGAGGCCTGGTCCGCGGCGTGTCGGCTTTGCCGACCGCTCATGCCTGCAACGCCGTGCCGACAGGCACGTCAGCGCTCGGAGCTTGCGTTCAATGTCATCTCGTCTCACCGGCACTCTCGATCCGTCTCTGACTCTCTCGTCGACTGCCTCCGAACACCCCTCGGCTCCCGGACCTCTTTCCGCGTCCGAACACGCGATTGCACCCCAGGCCACAGCCTCCGCGAGCGTCCCGCTCGAACGGCTCGGTTGGAACCCCTTCTTCGAGCAGCAGCGGGCAACCCTCGCGGAGCCCCTCCAACCTGCTCGCATCGCCGCTGGTGGCGGCGGCACCTACCACGTGCTCGGCGAGCACGGCCCTCGGCGCGCCACCCTCAGCGGCCGCCTGCTCCATCACACCGACGACCCGGCCGAGCTGCCCACCGTCGGCGACTGGGTCGGCCTCCGCCCGGATGGAGAAGGCCTCATCGTCCACCGCTTCGACCGCCGCACCTGCCTCCTCCGCAAGGGCGCTGGACGAAAGGTCGAGGCCCAGGTCCTCGCCGCCAACATCGACACCGTCATGATCGTCACCTCGCTCAACGGCGACTTCAACGCGCGCCGCCTGGAGCGCTACCTCGCCGTCGTGCTCGATGGCGGCGCCCGCCCCGTCTTCGTCCTGAGCAAGGCCGATCTCTGCGACGACCCCGCCCCCTTCCTCGACGCCGTCCGCGCGGTCGCCCCTGCGGCGCCCACGATCCTCGTCAGCGCCCTGCTCGGCGAGGGCCTCGACGCCCTCCGCGAGCCGCTCCACGACGGCGAAACCGTTGCCCTCGTCGGCTCCTCCGGCGTCGGCAAATCCACCCTCGTCAACGGCCTCCTCGGCGCGCAGATCCAGCGCGCCCTGCCCATCCGCGACAGCGACGAGCGCGGCCGCCACACCACCACTGGCCGCGAACTCTTCCTGCTCCCGGGAGGAGGCCTCCTCGTCGACACCCCGGGCATCCGCGAGCTGGAGCCCTGGCGCATGACCGACGACGGCCCCGCCGGCTTCGGCGACATCGACACCCTCGCCGAAGCCTGCCGCTTCCGCGACTGCACCCACGCCGGCGAGCCCGGCTGCGCCGTCGCCCGCGCCATCGACGAAGGCGCCCTCGCCGAGGATCGCCTCCAGGGCTTCCGCAAGCTCGAAGCCGAAGGCCGCCACCTCCGCGAGCGCCACGACGCCCGCGCCCGCGCCGAGACCAAGCGCTACCACAAGCAGCTCAGCCGCTCTCTCCGGCACCTCCCGAAGAAAGCCTGACCACCCGCCTCAGGGCTCTTCGGTCTCTCCGCCCGGGCGCACCATCTCCTTCGCGCGCTCGCACGCTGCCTCGTCCACCGCTGAAGCCAGCCAGCTCGTCAAGCACCGGTCCGCGTCGTCCCCGGGCACGAGCACCGCGTTCCCCTTGTGGTACTCCGTCCCGCGCCCCTTGCGCACCAGCGTCAGCCGATCGGGGAGCCAGCCTCCCTCCTCGACCACGCGGCTCAAGATCTCTGGCTCCAGCCCCACCACCGAGTCGTAGTTCGCCGCGTACTCCGCGTCCGTCGTCGTCCCCGATCCCGTCGCTCCGTCGGGCGCGAGCCGCAGCCCGCTGCTCCCGTAGAGCCGCAGGTTCCGCTCCGGCTTCCCGTGGCAATCCAGCGTCGCGCAGCGGTACTCCAGCGCATCCGACACCATCGGGAACGGCTCCATCGGCGGTACCAGCGGCGCCCCCGCGTGCTCCTCCATCGGCGCGCACGCCACCAGCGTCGAGGCGCCCACCACGAAGACCGCTGCCCTCGCCACGACCCTCGCCACGCCCGTCACGACCCTTCTCCTGCGCTCCAGGGCCACCCGACCGCCCCTCATGGACAGCCCGCTTCCTCTGGCCCCAGCTCGAACGGCAAGATGTACACCTGCCCGGCCGAGCGCGTTCCCGTCTCGCTCGTGTGGCACGTCGCGCACGAACCGTCCCCGTTCACGGGCGACTCCATCTCCTGACGCCACTCACCGCGCTCGATCGTCACCCACATCGGGTACTCCGGCGTGAAGTCCCCGGGCCGCACGAAGAAGTTCCCCGCGCAGTTCGTCGCCGCCTCGAACGTCACCCCGCGCTTGTCGACCAGGCTCACCACCACCCCGCCCGCAGCGACGGGCGCGTCGGCCAGCCGGTGGATCGTCCCCGCCACCGAGAACGGCGTCGTCACCCCACCATCGTGGCACAGCAAGCAAGGTTGCCCCGCGCGGTGCAGCGGCCCCGCCGGGATCGCCGGATCCTCACCGCCCAGCTCGATGATCGCCGCTTCTTTCAGCGGGTCCGTGCAGCCCAGGAGCGCCATCGCCGCGCCTGCGCTCAGAAGAACCTGGATGCTTCTCATCGCTCCCCGGCACGCACCGGGGGCCACCTTGGTGCTTGTCACGTGACCGCGTGTCTCGTAGGATGAAAACGAAATTCAACTTCAGACTACCGGACGACCTTGGCTCCGTCAACGACCCGCCCTGATCTCTGGAGCAGCCTGCGAAGCGCCGCCCCGAGCCTCCTCCTCCCCGTCCTCGCCCTCGGCTGTGCTCCTGCGACCAGCAGCGATCCGGCCTTCTGGGCGTCTCACCAGATCGGTGAAGGGGGCGCACCGCCCGACCCTGGTAGCACAGGCCCCGGGGGCGCTGGAGGGAGCGACGAACCCCCGCCAACCCCGAGCGGAGGCCTCACCCTCGAGTTCACCACCCTGTCCAACCGCGGTGAATACGCGCCCGACAACATCGGCGCCGTCTGGATCACCGACGCGCAGGACAACTTCGTGAAGACCCTGGAGGTCTGGGCTGCCAAGCGCGCTAAGCACCTCGTCAAGTGGCGTGCTGCGTCCAAGGGCCACAGCCTGGTCGACGCCGTGACGCGCGCCACCCGCGGCGCGCACGTCGCGCACGAGTCGTACTGGAACGGCACGAACAGCGAAGGCGGCGTCGCCCCCGAGGGCGCTTACCGCATCTACGTCGAGTTCACCGAAGACAACTCGGCCGAGGGCGAGCCCCCTGGTCCCTGGATGGTCTTCGACTTCGAGAAAGGCGCCGTCCCCGGGGACGCCGTCGTGCCCGACCAGCGCCACTTCAACAACATCCACCTGACCTACGCGTTCTGAAGACAGCGTTTCCATCGTCATGATCGCGACCGCACGACGCCTCGCACGGCACCCCCTGGTTCCTCTGCTCGCCGCCCTCCACCTGCTCGCCGCCTGCACCCACGTCGCCCCGTACGACCGGGCGCGTCTCGCGCACCCCACCATGTCGATCGGCCCCTCGCACGGGCCGGGGGAGTCGCACATGCAGGCCGTCCACGAGGGCGCCACCGGCGGCTCCGTCGGCGCAGAGAGCGGCTGTGGCTGCAACTGACGCTCGAATCCCAGGTCTTCGCGCGCTCTCGACGGTCCTCCTGACGCTCCTCGGCGTCGCTGCCGGAGCCGAGGCGCGCGCCGACGAGACGCTCGTGGTCCCGATGCACGCCTACGAGGTGCAGCACCTGATCTTGCCCGCCCGCGTGCAGAATCAGCTCTCCATCGCTCTCGTGCAGGACTTCGGCCTCGGCACCGGCGCCGACGTCTGCTCCCGCCAGAGCCAGCTCGAGAGCGGCTACGCCTGCTTTCGCCACGGCGGCTCCCAGTACCACGGCACCCCCGAGCCCGGCCGCGGCGGCGAGGTCGGCTCCGTCCTCCAGCCGGCCACCGCGCGCTTCCTCGTCGGCTACGACCGCGTCGTCCTGGAAAACCTCACCTTCGGCGTTCGCGTCGGCTACGTGCTCCACGGCGGCGGCCCCCGCGAGAGCGGCGCCGACGGCGCGTCCTTCCTCCCGTTCCACGGCGAGCTGCGCGCTGGCTACACCTTCGGCGCCTCCCCCTTTCGTCTGGCGGGCCTCCGCTGGTCCCTCTTCGTCACCGGCGGCGTCGCCCAGGTCGACACCGAGCACCGCGTCTTCATCCGCGAAGACCAGAGCGTCCCGCCCCCCACCAGCCAGCTCGACAACCCGCCCACCCAGACCCTCAGCGCCTACAAGCGCGCGGGCACCGGCTTCGTCGGCGGTGGCGCTGCGGTCACCTGGGCCGTCACCCGCGCCACGGGCTTCACCCTCGGCCTCCGCGTGACCCGCTTCTTCCCGTCCGCGGGCACCGCCTTCTCCCCCGAGATCGGCTGGAACCTGGGCTTCTGAAGAGGAGCCTGGCCAAGCTTTCGCGTCTCGGCCGAAATCCAGGCCCCCTCCACCGAAAACCCCGCCATCCACCCCCGCTCCAGCCAGCGCTACAGAGAGAGCCTCCCTGGAGCGCACATGAAGAACCACTTCGATTTCGACGACCCCAAGCACGCCTTCAACCTGGGCAAGCACAGCGACAAGATCACGCGCTACGAGGATGGCCCACGCCGCTTCGTCCCTGGCTACGAGCTGAGCCACACCCTGGCCTCCATCCTCCTCCGCGACCGCATCGGCGAGCGCGGCAAGATCCTGGTGCTGGGCGCAGGCGGCGGCGTCGAGCTGGCCGCCTTCGGACAGGCCGCGCCCGACTGGACCTTCGTCGGCATCGACCCCTCCGAGAACATGCTCTCGCAGGCCAAAGACAAGCTCCGCGACCTGCACCTCGACCACCGCGTGGAGCTGGTGAAGGGCTACATCCCGGACGCGCCCGAGGGCCCCTTCGACGCCGCCACCTGTTTCCTCACCCTCCATTTCATTCCAGACGACGGCAGCCGCCTCGACACCCTCCGGCACATCCACGAGCGGCTCGCCCCGGGCGCCCCGTTCATCCTGATCAACTTCTGCGCCGACAAGACCGCGCCCAGCTTCGAGGACCAGCTCCGCCTCTACCGCGCCTACCCCATCCACCAGGGCCTCCCCGTCGAGATGGCCGAGCACGCCTCCCGCAGCGTCACCGAGCTCGTCCCCCTCGTCCCGCCCGAGCGCGAAGTCGCACTCCTCCAGGAAGCCGGCTTCGAGGACGTCACCCTGTTTTACAAGGCGTTCCTGTTCAACGGCTGGATCGTCCGCAAAGCATGATGCCGCGCCCCTGACCTCTGCGCCTGCGGCCGTCGCTCACCTGCCGAAGGCCAGAGGCCGGGCATCGCCTCCAGCGGTTCGACCCGGGGATCAGTCGAAGACCGCTTGCACCCCGAGCGCCGCGAACAGCGCCCGCCGGTACGAGATGTACATCGCGTCCGTGTAGTTCGTGAACACGCCGTCCACCTGGAGGCTCGCCGACCAGTGCGAGCCCAGCGCCAGCGACATCCCGCCGCCGCCCGTCAGCGATTGCAACGGCCCCAGCTCCCGGTCCCCCGTCCTGAGCCCTGGAATCAGCAGCGCGCCCGAGCCACCGCGCACCGCACCGTAGGCCCGCTCCCAGAAGTCGGCCCCGGTCTGCACGTGCATCCGCACGTGAGGCCACAGCGTCACCCGCCGCCCGATGTCGAACATGTACCGCAGGTCCGTCGTGCTCGCCTTCGTGCCCCAGGTGTCCGCGTAGAGCCGCTCCTCCACCCGCAGCGTCGCCCCCGAGAACCGGTACGCCAGGCGCCCCGTCAGCGCGAACCGCTCCCGGTGCAGCGGCAGCGCCTCGATCGGCCGCGCGTGCAGCCGCATCGCGCTCACCTCCGCCACGCTCGCCCCCACCCGCACCGACCCGGCCACGGCCGGATCGAAGATCGGCACGTAGCGGTACGGCTTCGCCTGGTTCCCCTGCTCCAGCATCGCGTCGATGTTGAACGCCATCACCGCCGACGGGTTGATCACCACCGTCAGCCCAGAGCTCAGCGCGTGCTGCACCATCACCCGCCCGAACACGTCGAACGGCGTCCCCACCCGCCCGGCGATGTCGTGCCGGAAGGCGTAGGCCAGGAGCAGCGTGTAGTTCTTCTCGTCGAAGTCGATGGACCCCTGCACCCCTGCTGATAGCGAGCGGTAATCGGGCTCCACGGACACCGACCCTTGCCCACCGACCCGATAATCGCCTGACTGGTAGGACCCATCGATCGAGCCCGCGTGGCGCACCTCCGTCCAGGGAGGCGACGCTGCCGCGATGATGTCGGGGGACGCCGCCGTCACCACGTCCACCAGGTAGCGACCGCCGACCGACCACCCGCCCGTCGGGCTCTCGATCGTCGCCCCGACCGTCGGCGTCAGCACGTGGACATCGGTATCGTCCGTGTAGGCCGACACCTCCGACGTCGCCCGCACCGTGAGATCTGCGAGCGATACCCCCTCCGAGGCCGCCTTGCCGCGCCGCGCGCCGTTCGCGTTGCCCGCTGCATTGCCGGGCGCGCTGCCCGCCGTACCGCCCGCCGCATTGCCCGGCTCTGCGCTGACGGCGCTCCCACCGCCACCGAGCAAGGCGGCCAGCAGCAGCGCGCCGGCGACCCGCCGCGTGCGTGTCGACGTCCCCGAGGCCGGCGCACGGCGGCGGCGCGTGCGCTCGCTCCGGAGCTCATGCACCCGGCCGGAGACTTCGCCCGCTTCTCGATGCACCGACGTCAGGCCCGAAGCGGCGAAACGTGCCGGATTTCCCGAGTGGATCGCGGGGTGGTGGGGCCCCGACGAGCTTGGCTCGGCGGGGCGGCGGGGGCGCGTGCCCCTGCCGTGGGAATCAGGGCGCGCGGACGACATACGACAGCGAGAGAGAGAATGCCGTCCCGTGGCTCGGGAAGGTCTGAACGGCCCGCAGATCCGCCATCACCGCGTGCTGCCCCGGGAAGCGGTACATCGCCCCGAAGCCCAGCCCGGCGAAGCCCTGCCCGAGCTTCACGTACGCATCCAGCTCCTGCCGATCCGGGTTCGGCACGCCGGGCTGCGCGTTGTCCGACGGCGTGCAGCCGCCCATTCCCGCCCGGCACTCCTCCACGCTCACCTTCCGCGACGCATCGATCTGCGCCACCCCGCCGAGCACCGTCGCGAACAGGTTCAGCGGCTGATCGCCATCGAGCCCGCCCAGGATCCAGTACGAGCCCCGCACCTCCATGTGCAGCGGCATGAACGCCGCTCCTTGCGGTGCCGCCGGCCCGCCCCCGAACGCGAGCCCCAGCCGCCCGCCCACGCTCAGGCGCGCCAGCACCGAGCGCTCTGCATGCAGCAGCACCCGCGTCGTCCCGTACGCCAGCGTCGTCCCGGCGTCCGTGCCTGCACCTCCGCCCGGCGTGCCCAGGTACTGCTCCCGATCCCCTCGGAAGCACGCATAGCGCCCCGACGACTGGCTCTCGCGCCCGCACACGTCCCCGCCAGGCAGGAGCACCGTGTCCATCTGCAACCCGGACCCGATCCACCAGGACGGCTTGCTCGCGGGTCTCGACACCCCTTCGGCCTTCAGCGCGCCCGCATCGAGCGCCACCGTCTGCGCCGCCTTCGCGTCCCGCGGGCCCGCCTGCGCCTCGGTCGTGTTGCCGGAGAACGCCTGCGGATCCGACACCGCGTCACGCTCGCTCTGCGCCGCGGCCCCTCCTGAAGCCTGCTCTGTCGCACCTGTCGCCTCTGGCGAAGCGCTGCCCGAAGGCGCTTCCTGCGCTGCCACCGCCGCGGTGCCACCGGGGGAGGTTGGAGCAGCCCCCTCAGCGCCGGTGCGGTCGGTGCCCGCGCCGCTGGTGGATGCCCGAGCGACCGCCCCGTCGCCGTGAGCCGCTGGGCGAGCCGCTTGCGCGGTCGTCTCCTGGCCGGAGGACGCCTGCGCCGAGCGCGCAAGCAGCGAGGCCGCGATCACGCAGCCAGACAGAAAAGCTCGCCCGGGCGTGGCACAAAGCACACCCTCCAGTGACGACCACTGCATCTTGAATTCCACGACCACGACCGCCACGCGTGCACGTGGCGGCGTTCAGGGCCTCTCGATCACTCGCTCCCCGGCAGCCCCGGGATCTCTAGGTCGTCGTCGTCATCGTCGTCATCGTCGTCGTCATCGTCGTCGTCGTGATCATCGTCGTCGTCGTCGTCGTCGTCGTCGTGATCATCGTCGTCGTCGTCGTCGTCGTCGTCGTCCTCGTCCTCGTAATCATCCGGCCCAGCGCCTGCGCCGGTCGACGTCGAGGACGACGTGCTGGCGCCCGCGCCGCCGTTGCCACCAGCGCCACCCGTGGCACCAGCGCCACCGCTGCCATCGCTCCCACCTTCCGAGCCAGCGCCCGTGCCTCCCGAGCCCGTCACCTCGGACGGCTCATTCTTGCCGTAATCGAGGTTGTCCATCGCGGCGCATGCAGGCGCGGCGATGAGGAACGCGAGTCCAGCGATGGCGGTGAGATCAGAAGGCTTCCGGCGAAGTCCCATACGGGTTCCTCGATTCGATGTGACGTGACGCAGGGAGCGGCTCATGCACGGTGAGGCGGGAAACCGTACGAGGCCACCCGCCCTGCATCCCAGCGCAGAGCTGCTCACCTGGATATGAAAATAACTTTCAACATCACGCTAGTGGAGGACGCCAGCAGGTGTCAACACCTGCCGCAGCGACCCGATCGCACGCCGTTCGGGCCGAACCCTGTCCGACCGTCACCCCTCATTCACACGGCAGGGGCACGCGCCCCCGCCGCCCCGCCGAGCCAAGCTCGTCGGGCCCCACCACCCCGCGATCCACTCGGGAAATCTGGCATGTCTCGCCGCTTCGGGCCTGACGTCGGTGCATCGAGAAGCGGGCGAAGTTTCCGGCCGCGTGCATCAGAGCCATGCCCAGAGCAACGGCGAGAGCAGCGGCGTCGACCGCTGGGTCCGGGTCCACGGGCGTCCAGAACCAAGACCACATTCGTCTGCGTGGGCGCATGACGGGAGCGCGGGTCCCAAGCCTTCAGACCGTCGCTCGGATGCGCGGCCCCCACCAGGCCGTCGCGCGAACCCCCCCAGGTTTCCTCAGGCCCGCATCCCGGGCGCCTCGTGCCCGCTCTGCGCCACGTACTCCGTGTACCCGCCCCCGTACACCCGAGGGCCCTCGGGGAGCAGCTCCAGCACCCGGTTCGACAGCGCCGCGAGGAAGTGCCGATCGTGGGACACGAACAGCATCGTCCCCTCGAAGTCGGCGAGCGCCTTGATCAGCATCTCCTTCGTCGCCATGTCCAGGTGGTTGGTCGGCTCGTCGAGCACCAGGAAGTTCGGCGGATCGTAGAGCATCTTCGCCAGCACGAGCCGCGCCTTCTCCCCACCGGACAGGATGCGGCAAGGCTTCTCCACGTCGTCGCCCGAGAACCCGAACACCCCGGCCAGCGTGCGCAGCGAGCCCGGTGACGCCAGCGGGAACGCACCCGAGAGCGTCTCCCACGCCGACTGCGTCGGATCGAGCAACTCCATCGCGTGCTGCGCGAAGTACGCCATCTTCACGCTGCCCCCCACGTGGACCCGCCCCGAGTCGGGTTGCGAGTGCCCCGCGATCAGCTTGAGCAGCGTCGACTTCCCGGCCCCGTTCGCCCCCATCACGCACCAGCGCTCGCGCCGCCGGATCAAGAGGTCCAGCCCGTCATAGATCGTGCGCGACCCGTACGCCTTGTGGACGTCCTCCACCCGCGCCACGTCCTCGCCCGAGCGGGGCGGCGTGCGGAAGTCGAAGGTCAGCGTCCGCCTTCGCCGCGGCTCTTCCACCTTCTCGATCTTGTCGAGCTTCTTCACCCGCGACTGCACCTGCGCCGCCTTCGCCGCCTGCGCCTTGAACCGCTCGATGAAGCGCATCTCCTTCGCCAGCATTGCCTGCTGCCGCTCGTACTGCGCCTCGGCCTGCGCCTCGTTGACCGCGCGCTGCCGCTCGTAGAAGTCGTAGTTGCCCGAGTACGTCGTCAGCTCGCCGCCGTCGATCTCCAGGATCTTGGAGACGATCCGGTTCATGAACTCCCGATCGTGGGACGTCATGAGCAGCGCGCCTTCGTACTGCTTCAGGTACTCCTCCAGCCACAGGATCGACTCCAGATCCAGATGGTTGGTCGGCTCGTCGAGCAGCAGCGCGTCGGGCCGCATCAGCAGGATCCGCGCGAGCGCCACGCGCATCTTCCACCCGCCGGACAGCGCCCCCACGTCTCCGTCCATCACCTCCTGCGCGAACCCGAGGCCCGCCAGGATCTCGCGTGCCCGCGCGTCGAGCGCGTACCCGCCCAGCTCCTCGTAGCGCGCCTGCACGTGACCGAAGCGCTCCACGAGCTGCTCCATCTCGTCCATGCGCTCCGGGTCCGCGAGCGCCAGCTCCAGCTCGGCAAGCTCCGCGGCCACCTCGGACACCGGCCCTGCCCCGTCGAGCGTCGCGGCGACCACGGACTTGCCGCTCATCTCGCCGACATCCTGGCTGAAGTAGCCGATGCTCACCCCGCGATCGACGGCGACCTGCCCATCGTCTGCGGCCTCCTCCTTGGTGATGAGCCGGAAGATCGTGGTCTTGCCGGCGCCGTTCGGCCCGACCAGGCCGATCTTCTCGCCGCGGTTGATCGCCGCGCTGGCCTCCAGAAAGAGGATCTGGCGCCCGTGCTGCTTGCTGATGGAATCGAGGCGAATCATGGCGGAACTGCTGGCTCGTGGAGGGGGGTGGAAGGGGGCCGCGGGTCTAGCACACGCGCCGCCCCCCCTGCGAGCGTGACGCGCGGTAGAGCTGGCCGAGCGCATCGCCAGAGACCTCCCCTGGGTTCGCGTCGAGCGAGCGCGTCGGCCTCCCTTGCGGTCGCCCCCGTCCGCGCCGCCCCTGCCGACGGATGGCGCCTCACCAGGTCACCGCATTACCCTCCCTCGACCCGACCCCTCACCCAGCTTTTCCGATCGACCGGAGCCTCCATGCCCCCGACCCCTCCTTCGTCGAGCGCGCCAGCCTCCTCTCCGAGACCGAGCGCCACGGCACCTCTGCCCGTCGCGCCGAGCGACCGCGTCTCCCCCCACGAGCGCCGCGTCATCGAAGCCCTCGCCGAGCAGCACGGCTGCCACGCCGCCATCCTCTACGGCTCACGCGGTCGCGGCGAAGGCCGCCCCGACAGCGACCATGACCTGCTCCTCGTCCGGAAAGACGGTGCCGCCGAGCGCCTCGTCCGTCCGATCGAAGGCCTCGCCATCGACGCCTGGATCGAGCCCGAAGCCGCACTCGACGTCACGAAAGACCCGGGCCTGCTCCGCATCCGCGAAGGGATCGTGATCGTCGACGCCCACGGCTTCGGCGCCGCGCTGCTGAAGCGCGCACAGCAGGTGTTCCGAGAGGGACCCGCCCCGCTGCCGCCGGGGGAGCGGGAGGCGCTCCAGGCGTGGGGTCAGAAGATGCTCGCGCGCCTCGCCGAGCGCTCGATCGAGGGAAATTACCGACGCGCCTCGCTCCTCGCCGAGCTGCTCCCCGCCTACTTCCAGCTCCGGGGCGCCTTCTACCTGGGCCCCCGCGAGGCCCTCCAGCAGCTCGCGAAGGAGGACGTCTGCGTGTACGAGGCGTTCAGCGGCGCCCTCGAACCCGGCGCCCCCGACAGCGCCATCGCCCGGCTGGTGAACCTCGTCATCGACCAGGCTCCCGGTGGATGAAGCGACGGGCCCCGGCCCGAAGGCGACCGGGACCCGCCATTCACCGACCTCTCACCGGCCTCTCACCGGCCTCTCACCGGCCTCTCACCGACCTCGCACCGACCGCGTGGCGCCTCGACGCCCGATCGCGTGCTGGCTCGGTGCTCGATCCGGCCAGCTGAAGCCGAGATCGAGGAGCGCGATCAGCGTCCCAGGATCGGCTGGCCGGGCTTCGTCCCCACCCCCTCGTCCGCAGCCTTCTTCTTCTTCTCCCTGCGGAGAAAGAATGACTCCACGAAGCTCCGCTGCCCCGGGAACGACGACCGCAACCTCCCGTAGGCATGCTCCAGGGCATTGCGCAGCTCGATCCGGGCCGCCTTCTCCGTGTCGCCGGCCATGGCCTCGACCTTCAGCGCGGCATCGAGCGCGGTCCGTGCCGCGACGCTCCGCTCCAGCGCCTCGTCCAGATCGGCCAACAGGCTCACCTTCGCCGGGAAATCCGGCGCCTCCGCGAGCTGCGTGCGCACCCGATCGACCAGCTCTGGCTCCTCGCGCGGCCGCATGTTCCGGATCTCGCTCGCCGTGCGCCCGAGCATCACCGTGCGGTACAGCGTATGGCTCCGGTCCCGCTGCGCCGGCCCATTGAGAAGCCCGTCACTACACGCCATCAGCCGCATCCCGAGCACCATGTCGCGCACACCGAACGAGGATCGCGCCTTGCTCGTCGCGGCCTCGGCTTGCACCTTGCTCGACACCCGTGCTGCCAGCGTGTTCGTCCGCGCTCGGACCACGGTGCCGCTCTCCTGGATCAGCGTGCGCTGCTCCGGAGAGATGACCTCGACCTCGCGCCAAGCCTGCTCGGTGTTGATGAAGTGCGCCGCATGCTCGAGATGGACCTGGCTGGACGCCGTCTTGGAAGGCAGTTGCATGAGATTCCTCTGGTTGTTCTTGCAGGGAAGTTCTCCGGCCCCGGTTCCCACCCCCATGGCGGTTTCAGGCGGAGAAGAGACGCAGCCGCGCCGCGTTCTCGTGTTCGACGAGTGGCGCGAATTCTTCTTCTCGGCCCAGTGAATTATTTTTCGCGATTTGTGGGATAAGGTGGTCGTTTGCTGGATCGCTTCCGGCGTCGCATTGGTGTGGAAGCTTTCGATTTTCAGGAGTCGGCCGTGATGCGGCGCCCATCCTGAAGGTCGGGCGCGACGGTCGCGTGAAGGTCGCTGAGGGCGCGCAAAGGGTTTGGCGCCTTTGAAGGAAAGTCGCTGAAGGCGCGCAAAGGGTTTGGCGCCTTTGAAGGAAAGTCGCTGAAGGCGCGCAAAGGGTTTGGCGCCTTTGAAGGAAAGTCGCTGAGGGCGCGCAAAGGGTTTGGCGCCTTTGAAGGAAAGTCGCTGAAGGCGCGCAAAGGGTTTGGCGCCTTTGAAGAAAAGTCGCTGAGGGCGCGCAAAGGGTTTGGCGCCTTTGAAGGAAAGTCGCTGAAGGCGCGCAAAGGGTTTGGCGCCTTTGAAGGAAAGTCGCTGAAGGCGCGCAAAGGGGTAGGCGCCTTTGAAGGAAAGTCGCTGAAGGCGCGCAAAGGGGTAGGCGCCTTTGAAAGGGCAAGCGCTGACCTCTGCTGGGGCGCCAGGGTCGCCGGAGGGGACGCTGACTCGGGCGGTGGGTGTATCGGCGGTGAAGGCGCAGGGGCGCCAATCAACGAGCCCTTCTGTAATCCGGCCGGCCGACGTGCTCCGATGGAGCCCTTGCTGGTTCAGCCGTCGCTGCGCTGCGGGAGCATCCCGTCCCACAGGACGGAGAGCGGCAGCTCGATGGCATCGAAGGGCGCCGCTCGAACGACGTCGTCGCCCTTGACCGTCAGCTCGACCTCCCAGCGCTTCCGAGGGCCAAGGTGCTGGACCTCGAGGCTGCGCTTGATGGGGTCGATGAGCCAGACCCAGGTCACGCCTTCGCGGGCGTAGATCGGCAGCTTGTCGAAGCGGTCGTCGGTCGCCGTGCTCGGGGAGAGGACCTCGCAGACCCAGTCCGGGGGGAGCGAGACCGCCGCCGTCTCCGGTACCCTGGGCATCCGCTCGCGGCGCCAGCCGGCGAAGTCCGGCACCAGGACGTCGCTGTCGAGGTGGAGCTCGGGCTCGAACAGGAGCCACCAGCCGCCAGGTCCATCGAGACCGAACTGAAAGGGCCGGACCAGAAGCCCCCCCAGCGCGGAGGACGCGAGCGCATGGGGCATGGCGGGGCGCGGCGACATGAAGAGGGTGCCCGCGATGATCTCCCCGACCATGTGCGGAGGTACAGCTTCGAGATCGGCGTACGTGGCCGTGCCCCGTCGATTTTTCGCCGCCTCGCCCATCACATCACCCGAATCGCGCGCATTTCGCTCACCAGGGCAGAAGGGTAAACCAACAGCGCCAACGTTGGCGCACTCAATCTAGCGTGAGCTGAGTCACGTGATCTGAGGAAAAACGCGCGCGGTCTGGCAAATGATCCGGAGGGCGCGGCAATACGCAAATTGGGCCTTTCGCGCGTCGATTTGCGATCGCCAGGGGGTCCGCGCGTGCGCTCAGGGGGGCCGACTCAGTGATGCCATACTCTCCTGGTTGGAGCTTCATTCAAACAGAATGAGATCGCCCGACCAGGCCGAGCGGCTTGTCCACGCTGATCCGGACGCCTGATGTGGACGCGGCATGATTCCTGTGCGGCGACAGGTTCCATCCGGCAGGTGGGTCTGCGAGCACCTGAGCCACGCCATATGACGAGCGCGTGATGTGAAGTCCGCGCTCCGTGATGTGCTCGTTGTGTGGGGCGGCTTCGACGAACTCTGGTCTCCGGGCGTCTGAAGTCGATGGGATGAGCCGCAGCGCCGTGCCCCAGGTCCCGGGTGTTTCAGAAGGCGCGTGCGATCTGACCCTTGCCAGGAGATGCCACTGGACCTGACTTCGCCTGGTGCGCACGGGAAGGGGCGACGCCTTCCCGAGGACGCAGCGGGACCACGCGAGGGAAGGCTCCTGGCAAGCCAGCCTCACGACGCGCGCTGCGGGCGCTACTGCGGCTGTCTCTTGCGTGCGGCGAGGAACGCGGTGCTGCGATCGATGGCGTTCTGCCGCAGGCTCATGAAGAAGATCTGAAACTCGATCGGGTGGTAGTTCCCGTCGCCCATCACGTGGTCGAGGATGCGGCTCGGGAGATCGCGGGGCGTGTTCCCGACCTGGGAGACGAGCAGCGTGCCCTTGTCGCACCGGGCATCGGCAAAGCCTGGACGAGGTGCGTGATCGTCGGTCTCCAGGAACACGGCGCCCAGGTTCTTCTCGGCGGGGACGGGGGCACCGTCGAGCTGCCAGGACAAGGGGTTCGTGCAGGCGCGCTCGCGTCCGTCGGGGTAGCTGAGTTCGAAGGAGGTCGGGGCGTAGGTCGGGCTCCGTGCGGTCCAGGAGACGACGCAGTGCAGGTCGTCGGCGGCGCGGCAGAGGGGGATGTCGGGGGCACCCTCGCGGAGGCCGTCGACCGTCACACGACCGCCGATCAGGTAGGCGGCGACGAGCTGGTTCCGCAGCGGTTTGCCAGCGATCTCTTCACGGAGCAGCCGCTCGCCGAGGATCGAGCCCTGGCTGTGGCCGGCAAGGAGGAACGGGCGTCCGGGGCCTCGCTTCGCGTTGAATGCCGCAAAGGCGCGGCGGACGTCGTCGTATGCGAGGGCGATGGCCTGATCTCCGTCGGCGGAGGGGTTGTAGAATGCCGTCCCGTTGGCCTGGCGGTATCGCGGGGCGTAGATGGCGCAGCAGCCATTGAAGGCGGACGCCTGGATGCCCGTGGCGACCCGGTCGGTGGCCTCGTTGAGCGCAGCGTCGTCCGTGGGGCCGTTCCACTGGTTGGCGACGTACGAGGTGGGGTGGAGGTAGAAGACGTCGACCTCGGCGCTGGCCTGGTCGATGGCCGTGGCGCCCGTCGGTGCGCGGTCGGCGCTGTCGACCCGCTCGGGCAGCGCGCTCCAGGTCGCGGGGTCCGCGTAGTCCGGTGGCGGCGGCGGGGTCGTGGCCGCGAACGCGGTGCTCGGCGTCATCATCGACTGGACCAGCGGGCCGATGAACAGCACGAGGAGCGTCACCGAGGCGAGGATTCCGATCACGACCCCGAGCGCGATGCGCCGCGCTCTCTTCGACCACTTCATCAGGTGCTCCCGAGCGGTGCGTGAAGTCTTTCCGTCAGCCTGTCGACGAGCCCCCGCACCACGCTGCGACCTCTCGACAGGGCCCGTGCCAGGGGACGTCTGGCACGGGCTGGGCCGTGAACACGATGGGTTTCGGCCCTATTCCTGCAAAGCGTGCTGGAGGGCGTGATGCAAAGGGTTGCGCCGCTCTGGCGTGAGTTGCGCCAGGTTTGCTCAACCTCGACGTCCGGGATCGGGCAAGGGTTGCGCAAGCGATGGCCTTGCGGGGAAGCGGCGCTGGAACCGGGTCTCTGATCACGCCTGCGGAGCGCCGTGGGTCGAAGCGGCGGCCTCGCGGCCGATCCGGTCGATGTCGGCATTCTCGAGCACCCGCATGGGCGCACCGTAGCGCGCGACCTCCAGCATCGCGCGCCCCAGGTGGTCCGTGGTCGTCATGTACTTCGGGAGCACCTTCTGCAGGACCGGGAAGAGCGGCGCGAGGCCGCCGTAGATTGCCTTGAACAGCGGCTGCTTCGGGCGCACGCCGTGGATGAACGCCGGCCGGAACATGTAGGCCTCGAAGGGCAGCGCGAGCAGCGCGTTCTCGGTCTCTCCCTTCACCCGCGCCCACATCACGCGGCCCTTCGCGGTGCCGTCGGTCCCGCTGCCCGACACGAAGACGAACGTGAGATCGGGGCTCAGCCGCGCCAGGGTGCGGCCGACCGAGAGGGCGATGTCGTAGGTGACGCGCCGGTAGTCCTCTTCGCTCATGCCCAGCGAGGAGGTGCCGAGGCAGAAGAAGCAGGCGTCGTGACCGGCGAGCTGGTCCTCGATCGGCGCGAGATCCAGGAAGTCGCGGTGGATGAGCTCGCGCAGCTTCGGGTGCGGTTGCCCGGTCGCGTTACGCCCGACCGCGAGGACGTTCTCCACGTCGGGATCGCCGAGGCAAACGCCGAGGACGCCCTGTCCGACCATGCCGGTCGCGCCGAAGAGGAGGATGTTCACGTGGCTCTCCTTGCCCGTCGTCCTGCCAGCTGGAACTGCTGCTGCCAGCGGGAGCCTACACGCTCCTCGACCGCGGCGCCGCGCCTCCTTGGTCCATCGCTGGTGGAACCGAGCCGGAGAGCGGTGGCTCCATGAGCCTCCCTATCGGCTGGGCAAGTGCACCAGGCGTGCGCTTCGTCGTTCCACCATCACGTCCGTCTTCGCGGCTCGCTCACCGCGATCGCGTCAACCCTGGTCGCCAGCGATCCAGAGGGCCGACAGCTCCAGCGCCACCGCCTCGAAGGGCGGGGCGTGCACCACGGCGTCTCCAGCGACTGCCGTCTTCAGCATCCACAACCCCTGCTGGCCCAGATGGAAGACCTCCAGCATCTGCGCCGCCGGATCGAGGAGCCACACCCACGGCACACCTGCCGCGGCATGGAGCGGCATCTTGACCACCCGGTCGTGTCTCGCCGTCGAGGGGGACAGCACCTCGCACGCCCAGTCGGGCGGCAACGAGCATGCTGGCGCCGTGTAGACCTCGGGCATGCGCTCTCGTCGCCATCCGGCGAGATCCGGGCAGATGATGTCCCCTCCGAGGGCCAGCTTCGGCTCTGGCAAGATCCACCAGCCACCAGGGCCGCCGCGGCCTCGGGAGAAGGGGTTTCCGAGATCGAGGTACAGCATCCCGGAGGCCTTCGTGTGAGGCCCGCCTGGTCGTGAGGAGCTGTAGAGCACGCCACCGATGAGTTCGGCGATCATGTCCTCGGGCACAGCGTCGAGGTCGGCGCTCGTGGCACGAGCGGGCCGCTTTTCCGCAGGCTCATCCATCGGTGCGATGGTAGCGCACCAGAGGGGATCGAACGGGAAACGACGAAACGTCCCGGGTCGCCGCGCGAGGACTCGTGACGGGCTCACCCGACCCGTCCGCGACGCGCCATCCGGTCGTCCGCGATTCCTGCTTCTCCCGGGCTTCTGCTGCTTTTCCGGCACGCTCTCCGGCCTCCTTCCGTGCGCGGTGCGTGATCTGGAGCGCCATTGACGCTCTCCACGACGGCCCCAGAATTCCTTCCGGTCCTGCCGCCGTGGAGCGGCTTTCGACCTGGCTCCCCCGCTTCGTCGCCCAGGTGATCCCGGAGGAGGAGCGCGCGGAATGAGCACCGAGGCCGAACCCACGCACACGACGCCCGTGTCGACCGATGCCGTGGTGCCGTGCGGGCCGCTCCACGTTGGTGAGGTCGTCGCAGGGCGTTACGAGGTCACGTGCCTCCTCGGTCGGGGCAAGCTCGGCTGGGTCTTCGAGGCGAGCGACGGGGGCGAGCGCGGCGCGGGGCCGCACCGTCGCGTCGCGCTCAAGGTCTTGCGGTCCCTGCCCGTCGACGCGGCGGACGAGGCGGCGTGCCATGCGCGGGCGGTGTCGGAACTCGACTGCCTGCGGCTGGTTCACGCGGTGGCGCCGACGCGGCACGTCCTCCGGGGGCTCGCGGGATCACCCGTCCAGCATCGCGCGTGGCCCGTGCTGATCCTGGAGCTGGTCGAGGGGTCGACGGTGAGGGCGCTCGTCGATGGGGGAGCGACGTTCGATGCTGGCCGGATCCTGCGGGTGGGTCTCGGGGTCGCGCGCGGCCTCTCGGCGCTGCATGCGGCGGGGCTCGTGCATCAGGATCTCAAGCCAGAGAACGTGTGCCTCGATGTGGAGGGCGAGGCGGTGCTCGTCGATCTCGGCTCGGCCCGTCGGATCGCGTCGGTGCCGACTTCCCCGGTGGGGTTCACGCCGCGCTATGCGGCGCCGGAACAGTGTCATGGTGAGGCGGCGACCCCTGCGACGGACGTGCACGCCCTGGGGCTCCTCTTGCACGAGCTGCTCACGGGTCAGGCGCCAGCGCTGGGGGAACCGCTGCGAGGGAGGCTTTCCTCTGCGTCGTCGGTGCCTTCAGCGTTCACCGAGCTGATCCGCCGCTGTCTGGAAGTCGATCCGGCGGAGAGGCCGACCGCGGAGGAGGTCGTGGCGAACCTGGCCGCCATCTCGCCACACCGCCGCGATCGTGCGCGTGCGTCGCTGAGACCACGGCTCGCCTTGCTCTCGGCGGGGATGCTGCTGCTCCCGGTCGGTCGGGCTGCGTCGGTGGAGGGCTTTCCGCTGGGCGGCCCGTCGAGCGTGAGCGCCGCCTCGACGACGCCGACGGGATGGCACGAGGAGGCTCCCGTGGTCGCCTCGCGGGCGTGGCTCGGAGAGCCGCTGTGCACCCGGCGGTTCGGGGATGGATCGGAGAAAGGCCTCTCCAGTCTGGTGGCAGCCGATGGGGCGGGGAACCCGTGGATGGTCGGCACGTTCCGGGGCACGGTCGATCTGGGAAAGGGCCCTCTCTCCAGCGCGGGGGGCGCGGATCTGCTCCTCGCCAGATTCGATCAGGGGTGCCGAACCGTGTGGTCTCGGCGCTTCGGGGATGAGGATTTTCAGGCCGCGACGGCCATCGTGTACGGCGGGGAAGGGGGGATGCTCGTGGCGGGCGAGTTCCTGGGCAGGCTCGATTTCGGTGACGGGATCGCGCTCGAGAACCGCGGGGATGTGGATGCGTTCCTGGTGCGGTTCGATGCCGAGGGGCGCGCGCTGTGGGGCAAGCAGTACGGGGACGCGGCGGTGCAGAAGGGGTTTCAGCTGGCCGTGGGCGCAGATGGAACAGTCGTGGCCGTGAACGTGTTCCAGGGCAGCATCGATTACGGGAACGGCACGGGGACGCTCACCAGCAGGGGGCAAGGCGACATCTCGATGGCCAAGCTGGGGCGCGATGGCGAGGCGCTCTGGAGCGTTCAGCTCGGCGATCACGCGCATCAGTTTCCGATGCGCGTCCGACTTGATGGGCGCGGAAACATTCTCCTCGCCGGGATCTTCGATCAGCCTTTCTGGCTGGGGCGTCAGCAGCTGGTGAGTCAGGGGGGGCAGGATGTGTTCGTCGCGAAGTTCGATGGCGAGGGGCACCTGCTCTGGGCCCGTTCTTTCGGCGGCCCTTCGAACGACGACGGGATGATGGAGGTCAACGAGGCGGGCGACGTTCTGGTGATCGTCAACGCTCACGACGTCACGGAGGGGGACGAGAGTGCCGTCGGGAGCGCAAGGGCGGCTCGTGGACCAGCGGGCGGTCGCGCGCTCTCCCTCGCTGGACTCGATGCCGAGGGGCGTACGCGCTGGACTCGGCGCTTCGGCGGTCTGGAAGAGGACTATGGAGCTTTGCCCGTGGCGGTCGGGAACGAGTTCCATTTCACCGGGTTCTTCGGTGACCCGTCCAGGAACGGGGAGAAGCCGTCTGCGAGCGGGCAGCAGGTTCAGCATTTCGCGGCTCGCCTCGACATGCGCGGCGGGATCACCTGGACACAGGACTTCGCACGTGACGAGCTGCGCAGATCCCTCACCATCGGCGCCCTGGGTCGAGAGGGGCTCTTTCTCACGGGGCGCGTTGGCCATTCACCTTTCGGGCTGCTGACGCCGCAAGTCGGAGACGACGTCTACCTCACGAAGGTTGCCTTCGCCGACGTGGGCGATCGGTCGGAGGGGCGAGATGCCACCCGATGAGGCTGGCCACGGGCCGGCTGCGGCCCAGGAGCCGTGGCGCGACGGCGAGGTATGCAGGCCGTGGTCCGAGGACCGAGGGCGCGCGCTGGCGCCTGGTGAGGTCGTGGCAGGGCGCTACGTGGTCGACGCCCAGCTCGGCGATGGGGCGTTCAGCGAGGTGTTCACGGCATGGGATGGGCAGCCGGGAAGTTCGTGTCGCGTGGCGCTGAAGCGGTTGCGACCGGCGCATGCCATGAACGCCCGGTCTCTCCATCGGTTCGAGCACCGTGAGCTTGCGCTGCTCGTGCGGGTGAGCGCTGCGGGACCTGCGCCGAACGTGGTGTGCCCCCGTTCGGACGGGCTGGTGTGGCACGAGGGCCTCCCGCTCATGGTCCTCGAACTCGTCGAAGGGCCTTCGCTGCGCGCGTCGATGGATCGGAGCAGGAGCCTGCGCCTGCCCGTGGACACCGTGGGGCGGATCGCGCTCGGGCTCGCGCAAGGGCTCGCGGCGATCCATGCGGTCGGGGGGATTCACCGGGATCTGAAGCCCAGCAATGTGCGGCTCCGCGGGGATGGGAGCCCGGTCATCCTCGATCTCGGGATCGCCAAGGCGCTCTGGGACGAGCAGGACACCACGACCAGCGCGCCGGCGTGGATGACGCACCGCTATGCTGCGCCCGAGCAGCTCGATCGTGCGCCCGTCTCTGCTGCGTGTGACGTCTATGCGCTGGGGCTGATCCTCCACGAGATGCTCGACGGGAAGGTGCCGCTGGCCGGGGCGACCTTCGCCTCGACGCGCGCGCTCCGGCTCGGAGAGGACGGGAGGCCGTCATCACCGACGGGGAGGGGGCTGGCGGATGCGCTGGCCCGGATAGCGAGCGCGTGCCTCGCGCGCTGCCCGGCTCGCCGACCGACGGCGAACGAGGTCGCTGTGGCCATCGAGGCTGCTCTGGCGCCCGAGAGGGGGCGGCGTGCTCGTCTCCTCAAGGCCGTGCCTTTGCTGGCTGCGGGCTTGCTGGGAGGGGCGTGTTCTGGCGTGACCGCCTCGTCGCCGTCAGGGGGGGTCGATGCCTTCTACCCGCTCGGCGAGGCGCTCCGCGTCGAGGTCGGTGATGTCGCTATCGGGCAAGGGGGCGCCGAGCGCTACGGTCCGAGTCCGGTCCCTGGCCGCAGAGGGGCGCTGCACTTCGACGGGGAGAGCGACTTCGTCGAGGTGCCTTCGGGCGAGGCGCTCGACGTGGGGCGAGGGGACTTTTCGATCGCTGCCTGGATCAGGACGAACGCGCGGGGCCAGACCAGCGTCCTCGTGGACAAACGTGACGAGCACGAGGGCCGTGTGCGGGGCTTCTCGTTCTACTTGCAGCAGGGGAACCTCGGGGTGCAGCTCGCCGATCGGGATCGAGCGACGAAATGTGTCGGGTCATCGTGCTGGGCCTACTCGAACTACCGGTCGTCGGGCTTCGTCGCGGATGGTGCCTGGCACCATGTCGTCGTGGCGATCCGACGGAACGAGATTGATGGCGGGGTGTTCTACATCGATGGTCGGCCTGCGGGCGCGTTCGATCCGACCGATCGACCCAGGTCACTCGACAGCGAGGCGCCGCTCCGGGTAGGCAGGCGCTCGTCCTCCGAAGGCGGCTTCTTCGCGGGGGATCTCGCCGATGTCGCGCTGTACCGGCGTCAGCTCTCGGAAGCGGAGGTCGTCGATCTGTTCCTGAAGTCGCCCCCACCCAGCTCGTGACGAGGTGGCTTCGCTGCGCTCCACCTGGAGCAACGCGCCACGCGGGCGCCTGGTCGTGAGCCTTCAGGGGCGTCGGGCTACCCGGCTTCCTGGTCGCGATCACGGAGCCCGTAGCGGCGCATGGCCTGCTGAACGAACTTCCGGCCCACGCCGGCGAGTTCGGCGGTGCGTGAGACATTGCCGCCGGTCTTCTCCAGGGCAACCTCCAGATACCGCTTCACGTAGGTGTCGATGAGCTGATCGCGGCCGACGAGGAGTGGAACCCTTGTGTCGATCTCGAGGCTGTCCGAGGCGAGGGGCGCGTCGGTTCCGGGGGAGGTGGACACGCCGAGGTGACAGGCGAGTTCCACGGCGCTCCGCAGCTCACGCACGTTCCCAGCCCAGGTCTTCTCGGCGAAGGCGCGGACGATGGCGTCGGAGAGCGGCTGCAGCGGGGTGCGGGCCCGCTGCGTCAGCGTCTGCTCGAAGTGACGGGCGAGGAGCGGGATGTCCGCAGGACGCTCCCGGAGGGGCGGGATCCGGACGTGGACCTTGGCGATGCGGAAGAAGAGATCTTCCCGGAAGCTGCCGCGCTCGACCTCCCGGGAGAGGGAGCGGTTGGTGGCGGCGATGATCCGGACGTCGACCGGCTGCACCTTGTTCGAGCCGACCCGGTGCACCTCGAGGCTCTCGAGGGCCCGTAACAGCTTGGGCTGCATTTCCTGAGGTAGTTCCCCGATCTCGTCGAGGAACAAGGTACCGCCGTCCGCGGCTTCGAGGGCACCGGGGCGATCGCTGACCGCGCCGGTGAAGGCTCCTCGGACGTGCCCGAACAGCTCGCTCTCGAAGAGGTGCGCCGAGACCGCGGAGCAGTCGAAGATGACGAAGGGGCGCTGGGCGCGAGCGCTCTCGCCGTGCAGCGCGCGGGCGACGAGGTCCTTGCCGGTGCCGGTCTCGCCCTCGATGAGCACGGTCAGGTCGGTGGGGGCGATGCTCTCGAGCTGGCCGAAGAGGCGGCGCATGGCGACGCTGCGGCCTCGGAGCTGGCCGAAGCTCTCGCGGGAGGAAACCGGGAACTCGATCAGATCACTGAGCATGCGGAGGCGGAGCTGCGTGTTGCCGAGCTGGATGGAGGAATCCGGGCGGGCGTAGGCGTCGCGAATGCGTACGCCGTCGATGGTCGTGCCATTGCGGCTGTCCTCGTCGGTGACGCGGATGGTGTCCCCTTCGAGCCGGATGCGCAGGTGGACGCGGCTGACAGCGCGATCGGTCAGGACGAGGTCGCATTCCTTCGCGCTGCCGATGCGGGCGTCGTGTCCGGAGAGTTCCGCGACGACGCCGGCGTCAGGGCCGTGCTCCACGCGGATGTGCAGCTTGTTGGAGCGGAACTTGAGGACAGGAGTCCCGTCGTCGGCCGGTGCGGTGATGTCGGCGTCTTGGCCTTTGTTCACCGATCTCGGTCTGACAGCGGGACGGCAGCGCCGTCAAGGAGCGGGGGCATGGATGTCTCGCCCGGTGCGCCCAGGTCCGGACGAGACAGAATCGTGGGGTGGCATCAGGTGGATGACGACCGCCGGCCGGGAGGCCCGGAGGGGGGCCAGAGGTCGGGAGGAGCTGTGCCGAATGCACGCGACCTCTGGCCCGGGAGCTCACCGCCATCCGGTGTGCTGTCAGCAGCTCTCTGCGCACTGACCGACATTGCATCCCACGCCGAGGTGGCTCTGAGCGTCGTCCCGAGCACGACGGCAAGCGGTGCGGCACCCTCGGAACCAGCCGCTCTCTCCGTAGCCCGACACCGAGTCAGGGCAATATGCAGCCTCGATCGATTTGGTCACAGTGCAGGTGAGATTGCACTTGTTGTTTCCTTCGAGACTCGGTTCCTCTCCTCCCCCTGCGCCATCGTCCAGCTCGTCCTCGAGAAGGGCGAGGGGTTGCGTTGCGCGTGGACCGTTGCCCGGCTCCGTCAGTAGCGCGGCGTCCGGTTCTCCCTCGGCGGGAGTGAGGCGCAGCTTCAGCACATCGGCCGTCGCGGCGCCGCTCTTCGCCTCGTCGCTGCCGGGATCGGCGTCGCTCTCGTCGAGCGGCTCACTCGCGCAAGCAACACCGAGAGCGAGCGCCATCGTGAAACCACCGATCTTCCATGCGTGCATCATGATGATCCTCCGTGCTGCCTGGCGTCGCTCGACGCGCTCGGTCCCTCTCGGGAGTGAGGGGTGACGTCGCGGCGTGAACCAGCCAGGACACTGCTCCGAGATTGCAGACGTCGGGCCAATGAGAGGCCCCACGGGACACGCGCCATTTCGCTGTGCCGCGCGGTGAGGTGCCTCCGAAGGGACGCACTCGATGGCGACGTGACGCGCTGCCCTGCATCCAGGTGGATGCACCTCCAGGTCACGACGCGAGGCATTCCTGGGTCGAGGGGGCAGGGGCGCCGCTGGCGAGGCGTCCTCTCGTCGCTGAGTGAGATGGAGAGCTGGGGGATTGCAGAGGTCGAGAGGACGTCTTCTTCATGACCTCCGGCCATTTCGAGATCGACACGTCATGCTCATCCGCAATCAGTTCGTCTCGTCGAGCAGATTCTGACTCATCATGCTCTGGCCGGTCGATGCCGTGCGCTCGGCGCCCCTGGCCTCTCTTTCCCTTGGTCTGACAGGGGGCAGAGTGGTCTGGCGATGGGGGCAGGGATGCCCACGCCGAGAAGAGGGATGTCTGGAGGAGATGAGATCGTCGCGCTGCGCCCGAGGCCATGGGCGTCCACGGGAGGCACGCCCTGCATCATGGCCGGGAATTTCGTCTCTTTCCGGGCTCAGCGCTTCGAGCCTGAGACGGCGAAGAGGCGCCCGGAATTTCCGCGTGGAGGGCGCGTGGTGGAGTCACGATGCGCTTTGCTCGGTCGGGCGTCGGGGGTAGCCCCTGGCGTGCGAATTCGACGGGCAGAGAAAGGCCGGCGGACGGCGCATCAGCACTGGACCCAGACCCTCAGGTGATACTCCAGCCGGGTGCCCAGATCATGCCAGTAATGAACGACGACGGCTTCGCTGTCCTGTCTCGCGATGGTCGCGTTGCCGCGTCCAACACAGAAAAGCCGACCGCAGCCGATCGTACGATTGAGTTCGACGCGGGCGATGGGCCTGCCATCGAGGGGGTACGTGTCGTCGCCGTTCGATCCGAAGGCGCTGCCGGAGTAGGTCTTGCTGGTGTCGAGGAGGAGGCATTCGCTCTCCGCGACCTCGCTCGGCGTCTGGCTGTCCGCGGGGGCCGTCATCGGAGCGAGTCCATCTCCCCCGCTGTCCTCGTCCAGAAGCACGTCATCTTCCGGTCCCTCGCTGCCGCATGCCACGCCGAGGGCCAGAACGGCCATGAGACCGGCCATCTTCGACAGATGCATCATGATGAACCTCCGAGGTTCGTCGGCATCATCCATCCCACGCGAGGGGTCTCGCCAGTGAGGCACCTCGCCGTGCGAAAGACGATCCAGGACGCAGCTCCGGAACTGCAGGTGACGGGCCAGGCAGCTTTCCCCCCGGGATCTGGGGGATCTCGTGAGCCCAGCGGGAGCGGAGTGCCGCCGCTTGGAGGCAAGTCGATACGTGAATGACCCGAGCACTGCCGCCGCGTGGATGCAGGCAGTGGTGATGTGACCGGACGCTCGATGGGCGTCGGGCGGAGGCCTGCCCCGCTTCGTCACCTGCTTTCATCCGTTCATGGCGAGGGTTCTTCGAGATGTTCTGGCCGAGCCCAGCGAGCACCATGTGGGTGAGACGCTCCTTCGACGTCACACCGCGGATGCAGAGAGCAAGCGGCGGGCGTGATGCTTGGGGGGCGCGACGTCATGAGCCTCGCTGGAAACTGCGACCGAGGCGCGACCGACTTCGGGGCGGGATCATCTTCAGCCTCGGGGACCAGGCGATGGATGCATCATCGCCGCTGACCGGCGAGGTGGGGGCATACTGTGGATGTCCGGAGCGGGTGGGCATCATCCGGGCGCGCTCGTGGAGCGGTCGAGGCCGTCGTCGCGTCTCGACGCCTGGAGTTCGAGCCGCCGCGTGCCGGCGTGACGCTCCACCTGGAGGACTTCCGGAACGGAGGCTCGTTCCTGCTGCCTGCGCGGCATTACTGGAGCTTCGTCGCCGGGCGCGACGTCCTCGGTGATCCTTCGGGGCAGTTCATCACGACGCGTGCGGGCATGGACTGGCTGCTCGCGTCGTGCGGGAACGGGCTCCACCACCTGGAGCGAAGCCTGGGCATCCCAGCCTCGACGTGGAACGAACCGATCTACCGCGTCGACGTGCACCATCCGCTGCGCTACCGGGCCCGCCTACCGAGCGGCGCGGAGCGCGGGGCCAACGCCCACTTTCGCCGCGGTGGGTACACCAGCGGCGGCTTGCCCGAGATCGTGACCGATCCTTTCCCGGTGGCGGACACGACCATCACGGACACCGGGATCCGACCCTGTTCGAGCCCAGGAGAGAATCCGATGACTGCTGCGACGATTCCCTGTCCGAGCTGCCACGAGAGCACGCCTGCCCATGAGTATCTCGCCCACAAGGCTGCGTACGTGCCCGCGCTGAGGAGGCTCACCTGCGTCTGCCGCGCGTGCGGAGAGGTCGCGGAGCTCCAGGTGGACGCGGGCGCAATCTGGCTCGGGTACATGGTTGCCGCCGGGGCCGTGCAGTTCTCTGCGATGCGGGAGGTGCCCCTGGAGGGCCTTTCGGTGAAGCACCATCCGCGGTCGGTGGAGCTGCGGCTCGGCGAGCGGACGTGGACGGTGGCCGAGCGGGGGCCTCACTGACGAGCGAGGACCCTCACGGACGAGCGAGGGCCCCCGGACGAGCGAGGGCCCCACGGACGAGCGAGGGCCCCACGGACCGGCGTGCCCGCGGTGACGAATGGCCCGCGGTGACGAATGGCCCGCGGTGACGAATGGCCCGCGGTGATGAGGGGCGCCCCGTATCCCCTCACGTCCGTCAGCGGTAAGGGCTGGACGTGCCGCCGAGCAAGCGGTTGCGCAGGATGCGGGCGCGCACCACATCGAGAGGCTCGAGGGCCTCGCGCACGGCGGCTGGAGGGACGGTGGAGGGGATCGGGGCGACGCGGACCGCCGTGTCGTCCACGAACACGGGGCCGAGCCGCTCGTCGAGGGTGAGCAAGGCTTCGCGCACCGCAGGATCGAAGGTGGCGGAGAGGCGCTCCGCCTGGGTGGGGTCGGCGTGGACGCGGAAGCGCTTGTCGAAGGCGGCGTCGCCCGTGCGGACCACCTGGGCCCCGAATACGCGGTGGAGGCTGTCGTGCAGGCGTCGCCGGCGGACGAAGAGGCCGAGGCCGAGCGTCGTCTCGAACTGCGCTTGCAGGGCGAGGTGGTGTCGACCGCGCAGGGAGCGCGTCGTGCCGACGTGGAGGGGGCCTCCGTCGAGCGCGCCTTGCAAGGTGAGCGGGGTGGTGGTGAACGCCATGGCGTGGGTCGCGGCGAGGGCGCCGAGGACCGAGGCGTGCGTGGCGAGAGAGGTGGCGGGGCCGAGCGAGGCGCGGGCCGCCTCCAGGAGGTCCACGGTGCGGACGACCTCGCGGGTGGCCTGGATGAGCCAGGCGGTGTCGATGCCGACGCCCGTCTGCAGCGTCAGGGTGCAGCCGCGATCCGTCAGGCGGATGTCGTAGGATGCTCGGTGCATGGCGACGAGCTGCCTGCGCAAGGCGGGCGTGAACAGCTCGCCAACGCGCGCTCTCTCGTCGGCTTTCAGAGAGAACTCGTCGTCGAGATCCTCGTTGCCGGTGGAGAAGCGGCTGCGTCGGTGCAGCACCATCACCCGACGTCGCATGGACAGGCCGAGGTCGAGAGGAGGATCGAGCCAGCCATCCAGCTGGAACACCGTCTTCTCGGCGGGCGGCGGACGATCGGTCATGCTCACCCGGACGCCGTCGACGCGTCCTTCGAAGTGATGCCCGGATGGGGACAGGCCGAGCGTGGCGCCCGCTTCCTCTACGTGTTTCCGGTGCAGCATGGGGTGAGGAGACTACCAGCGTCGCCCCTCGCCCGACGTGCTTCCGTGCCGTGCTCCCGCGTGACGCGGCAGTGTACCAGCAGGGCGGGAGGGCGACGGTACTCCTTTCGGTAGGGCGCCGTCGTGGTGTGAGGTGATAAGACGATTTGTTGTCGGGCACGCATGAAAATCAAAATTTTGCAGACCGCCCTTGCGTCCTGGTTAATGGGGCGCATCATGGATGAAGAATCACTTCCGAGAGGAGCGGTTTATGGTCACGACCTCTATTCCCCAAGAAGGCTTATTGACCGAGGCGCACGAAAGCGCGCCCTCCACGGCTGCGAGCCAGTTCAACGAGCTCGCAGGCCTCTACGAAGAGATGGCCCTCTGGCCCTTCCGAAAAGACATAGAGATTCCGAGTGTTTTGTACCACCTGGGTGATCTCACCGGGCGCGACGTGCTCGACTTCGGCTGCGGCTCCGGGTTCTATGCCCGCATGCTGAAGGCGCGTGGCGCCAGGCGGGTGGTCGGTTATGACGAGGCGGATGGCATGATGCGCTATGCCCGTCGTCGGGAAGAGAAAGAACGGGTCGGGATTGAATTCACGTCGGACCTGTCCGCTTCGTTACACGGGCAGTTCGACATCGTATTGAGTGTCTATGTCCTGCCCTATGCGACCACGCGGGATGCGCTGCACGACATGTGCGCGAGCATGGCCCGCTTGCTTCGCCCCGGGGGGCGTCTGGTCGCGCTGCCGATCCACCCCGACTATGAAATCGAGCCAGACTATTATCGCCCTTGTGGCTTCAACCTGTCGTCCGAGACTCCCTACGTCGAGGGCAGTCCGGTCCAGCTCGATTTGATGTGCGGTCAGGGCGAGGCCAGCGTCACGGCGTGGTACTGGTCTGCCTCCGCGCTGGAGACGGCGCTGCGGGCCGCAGGGCTGGGGACCATTCATTGGCATGACCCCAAGCCGCTCGGGTCGACCGCCGCAAGGGACGCACCGGAGACGCTGCGCCCCTACATTCTCAGGCCTCATGCCGTGATCATCGACTGCCAGAAGGAGTGACCCATGAGCGCCCTTCGGCAGGCAGCCCTCACGGGGCGCGCCGGGCACGTCCATCGCGACGAGTCCATGAAGCGCGCCCTGAGGGCGGAGCTGTTGCCTTCGGCGGCCTTCGTCGACACCCATGGGTGGGACGCGCTGGTCTCCGACGACGACTTTTTCAACAGCCAGGGGTGGCTGGCCAGCCTGGACGAGGCCTTCGGCGCCGCGCCGCTGCTCACGGTCACGGGCCGCGCGGGCATCCTGGCAGGGTGCGCGCTCTGGGACGGGGAGCGGAGCCCGGGCATGTTCTCGCTGGCGAGCTTCTTCCCCGAGGTGCCGGGCCCCTGGGCGCGCGATTTCTTGTGGCTGGGGGCGCGCAGGTCCACCCACAACGAGATCCCTTGCGTCACGGGTCCACGGCGCGCCGAGGCGCTGGCACGGCTGGGGCGCGAGGCGATGAACCTGGCGGCGCTGCGCGGGCTCGGGGGCGCAGTCATTCCTTACATGCCGATCTCGGCTGCGCTGGAGTTCGCCGAAGTCAGTCCAGGCGCCGTGATCCTGCTGCATTCAGCAGAGGCCTCGCTGCGAATCCCGCAAGGCGGTCTCTCCGAGCTCACCCATCAGCTCGGGAAGCACAACCGGATGCGAACGAACACGGAACTCAGGGCGTTCGCGAAGAAGGGCAACCGCGTCGAATGGTCCCCCGTCGACGAGGCCGTGGAGTCGGTGGCGGCGCGCCTCATCGCGCAGAACCGCGCCCGTCACGGCAGCCTTCAGGGGGAGGAGTGGATGCGCAAGATCCTGGCCGGTCAACGGAAGAGCGGTGTCCTGAAATCGGCCGTCGTGGCCAGCGCGAAGCGGGGCGAACAGACCACGGCGCTGGCCGTGTTCTACACCTTCGGGCAGTCGCTCCACCTGCGGTACTTCGGCTCGGATTACGACGTCGCCAATGATGATTTTCGCTATTTCGTGCTGGCATATTACGCGTCGATCGATCGGGCCGTCGCACAGGGAGCGAAGGTGCTCCGGCTGTCGATATCGTCGCTCCGAGCCAAGGTGCTCCGAGGCGCTCATCTCGATCCGCTGGTGGCCGTCGTCCTGCCGCGGCAGGGCGAGCGGATCGATCGTGAGGCCGCCTCGAAGCACAATGCGAACCTTCAGGAGCAATTCCAGAAGGAGTTCGCCGGTCATATGAGCCCTGAATGGGCGCTGATTTCTGATTGAAGCGCTGATCGGGGAGCGCTGCGAGCGTTCCGCGTCCAGAGAGGCGTCTCGAGGATCTCTCGGCGGACTTCGAGAAAGGTCGACCTCGATGCGGGGTAAGTCGCGGCTCCCCGTCAGCGTTCTCGTCGACAGGAGAGAGGAGGAGAGGGTGATCCATCTGGTCTACGTCTTCAAACCCACAGTGAAAGCGCGCGCGAACGTCGCGGAGTTCTGGGATTGGGTTCGCGCTCGCGATCTCTGGTTCTATGATGGCCTCGATATGGCGCATGACCCCCGGTGGTACGTGCGAACCATCGGGCCCGAGGTGCATGCGCTGGAGCACTCGATATCGTTCGAGGACGAAGCGGCGTGGGGGACGTATCGTGCAGCCGTCGCTCTGCGCTCGAAAGAGCCCGACTGGGAGCGGCGCCGCACGGAGCAGGAGCAGTGGTGGGAGATCCTGGAGGCGAGGATCCTCAGCGACGCGCCGGTCCCGCGCCGCGCGACCTTACGGCGCTCACGGACGGACGTCGCATGATGGGTGCGGAAGCGAAGCGGCTGCACTCGTGCGGCGTGCCCTCGTGCCACTCCGGAGCGCCAGCTTCGCCTCGCTTTCCAGGGAGTCGCCAGGGGGATGGCCCTGGGCATTGACCCGTCAACAAGGGATCGCCGAGAGACGGGGTGTTCGCGTCCCGTCGTCACGAGGTGCGCTCGGCGTCGCGTCACGGGGCGCGCGTGTTTTTTTTTTCGGGTCACCCTTGAGGCAAGCGCCGGCTGCCACAAGAACACAGGAGAATCACTTCCGAGAGGAGCGGCGCATGGATACGACTTCCACCCCCGGAGAAGGGTTAACGACCAACGAGAAGGATGGCGCGAGGCCCGCTGCGGCCGGGAGCCAGTTCGACAAGCTCGCTGGAGTTTACGACGGCGAGAGCATGGCCCAGTGGCCCTTCCGAAGAGAACTCGAGGTCCCCAGTGTGCTGCATCGTCTGGGCGATGTGAGCGGGCTCGATGTGATCGATTTCGGGTGTGGTCCTGGGTTCTATGCTCGCCAGTTGAAGGCGCGCGGTGGCGGGCGGGTGGTCGGGTACGACGAGTCGGAAGGCATGTTGCGCCATGCTCGTGATCGCGAGGAGACCGAGCGACGTGGTATCGAATTTACGTCGGAGCTGTCCTCATCGTTGCAGGGGCAGTTCGACGTCGTGCTGAGCGTCTATGTCCTGCCCTATGCGAACACCCGGGACGCGCTGCGCGCGATGTGCGTGAGCATGGCCGGCTTGCTTCGTCCTGGCGGTCGATTGCTCACCTTGCAGCTGCATCCTCGCTACGAGAGCGAGCCCGACTACTACCATTCCTGTGGTTTCAGCCTGACCTCCGAGGCGCATCACGTCGACGGCAGCGCGGTTCGGCTCGGGCTATTGAAAGACGAGGCGATGGTCACGGGCTGGTACTGGTCTGCCGCGACCCTGAATGCGACGCTGCGGGCTGCAGGGTTCGAGGCCCTCCATTGGTATGACCTCTGGCCGCCTGGACTGGCCTGTCTGGAGGATGCGCCCGAAGCGCTGCGCCCCTACTTGCGCAGGCCTCATGCGGTGATGATCGACTGCCAGAAGGAGTGATCCATGAACTCCCACCAGCAGGCGACGTTCGTCGATGCCTCCGAATGGGACATGTGCTGGCTGGCGCGTGCTTTCCATGAGGTCCAGTGTCTCTGGAGGCGCACTTTCTTGCGGCCGGAAGCGCGCGGTCCGCCCTCGATGAACACCTGTGCCTCACCGGTTCACGGCGCGCTGCGGCACGGGCACGTGTGCGGAGCGATGCCGTGGACCTGGCGACGCGCCGATCTCGCGTGCGATGGTCGAGAGGTGACTGCTGGGGGGCTCTCGCAGGTCTCGGTTTCAGGTCGATACGGAGAAGGAGGAGAGCGTGTTACACCGCGTCTACAATCTCGAGAGGACGACGATGGCGCTGGAGAGCATTGCCCCGTTTCGAGAGCGGGGGTGGGTCAGCGAAAAGGTGGGCGGCGTCCGCCTCGACAGCGTGCATGGTCCGCGTGGGTCGGTGCGGGGCGCTGAGCAGGCGGTTTCAGGGCGACGCTGCTCGGTCCATGGCATGAACCCCCGGAGGTGGAGCGATGCGAGCTGAAGAAGCGGCTCTCCTGCAGCGTGCTGCTGTGCTGCTGAAGACCACGGGGTACGTCACGCTCTCCACGGTGTCGGACGAGGGCGAGCCCTGGGCCTCCACGGTCGCCTACACGCCGCGTGTCGAAGGCGTCCCGCGCCTGATCTGGTACTCGATGCGGGGAGCACGGCATTCTCGCAACATCGAGGCCCACCCGGCCATCTGCGGTTCGATCTTCCGGACGGATCTGGGCGCTTCTTCGCCGCTCGGGCTGGATGGTCTGCAGCTCAGGGGCTCGGCGCGGGCGGTGCCAGCGCAAGAGCTTCCGCCCATCCGCGACTACTTTTACGAGACGCTCTTCCCGGACGAGGGGGTCCGGCGGCAATGGATGCTGCCCGAGAGCGAGTTCACGGGTGACGGCCCGCGGCGCTTCTATGAGCTGACCATCAAGGAATGGTGGTTGCTGGACGTCGATCGCTGGCTCGTCGACAAGGTCGATCAGCGCATCGCGCTTCCCGGGCCGGCCTCTCTCTCCGCGGATGCGCTCTTCGAGGCGACGCCTGGAGGGTGATGGTGCGCGAGGAGGGCGGCGCGCTTCCGTGACGATCGCTGCGCCGTCCCCTCGTGAATGGGTGCGGCGGTGCCCGCGTCTCGAAGGACGGCTGCGCTGCCCTGGCAGTCAGGCGCGCTCGTTCAGCGGAGTCTGGGGAAACGATCCCCGGACAGGGGGGGCTCGCTTCCAGGGTCGTCAGGAGTCGGGAGAGCGCGTCGGTCGTCCCGTCGCCGTAGAGCTTGCGGGGGTCGAACCGCGCGTCGACGTCCATGTAGACGGTGGCCAGCGAGATCCGTGGGATGTCGGTCTCGTTGGCGTGGGCCGTGTGGGCCGTCCGCACGTGGTGGCGTGGTCGCCGAGCCGGTGCAGGCTTTGCGCAGAAGCTCCGACTTGAACAGGCGCAGGGGTCGGCCAGCGAGCTGCTCGGCCACGCTGGTGATGACGGGATGGAGCGTCAGGCCGCGCATGACCGTGCTCATGATCTCTGCGTCGGCGCCCCAGTCCATGACCAGCCCTTGCTCGGAGGGCCAGTGGAGGCGGTCGTGGCGGTGCAGCATCGCTCTGGCCTCGTCGAGGAAGCTGGAGACCTCTGCAGGGGAGAGCACCTGAGGGACCTTCAAGAAGCCGTCTCGCTGGTATCGATCGATCTCGCGGGTCGTCAGGGTCATGGGGGCTTTCCAGGTGAAGGTGGGGGGGAAGGGTCAAGCGCGAAAGGCGCTCGCGTGCTCGCTGGCCCAGGTCGCGAAGGTGCGGGCGGCGCGCCTGGTCACTTGCTCGATGGTCGGGAGGATGCAGGCCGCTTGCGCTGGGGGGTTGGTGGCGAGCTGGATGCCGAACTCGACATGGTCTTCGGGATGGCCGTGGGCGCGGAGGCGCTCGCGCTCCTGGTCCTCGGTGAGCGCCTCGAAGGTGAGGGGGCGGCCCACTGCAGCGGCGAGGATCGCGGTGCGCTCGGCGGGGGTGAGGGCCTCGGGGCCGCTCAAGGGATAGCGCTTGCCTTCGTGGCCATCGTGGGTGAGCGCGACGGCGGCCACGGCCGCGATGTCGGCTTCGTGGACCACGGCGCTGGGCCAGGTCGCGAGCGTGCGGACGACGTTTCCTTGCTGGATGCCCGGCGCCCACTCCAGCGTGTTCGCCATGAACTCGACCGGCTCCAGCCGGGTCCACCCGATCGTGCTGTTCTGGAGGGCATGCTCGATGGACGTCTCGTCCCAGCCGCCGAGGATCGTGGCCTTGCGGACGCCGGAGCGCTCGGCGAGGCGGACGATCGCTTCGCCGTTCATGAGCGATGCGCCGTCCTCTCCGGCGAAGGTGATCAGGTGGACGGCGCTCACGCCTTCGAAGGCATGCGTGAGCGAGCTGGACACGGCGAGGTCTCCCTGGACGACGTCGACCTCGGGCGGGAGGTTGGCCTGCGCTGGGCGCCGTGACAGCGCGCGGACGCGGTGGCCAGTGGCGGTGAGCTGCTGGACGAGGTGCCGTCCGACCGTTCCGGTGGCGCCAGTCACCAGGATGGTGCGGCGAGAGGGAGATGAGGCTTCGCGGGAGTCGACCATGAGAGGCTCCAGGGGGAAGGGGACGCCGCCTTCCGGGCGGCTCCGGGATTCGATAGCCCGGCGTCGTGACAGAAGGTGTCAGCAGCCGTCGCCCACGCGTGGTCTCGTCCTCAGGTCCCCTCCACCCCAGGCTTTCCTTGCGCGAAGTCGGCCTCGAACTCCTTGAACCACTCGGCCGCGAGGTCGACGCGGCGCTTGTGGAAGCGCTGCTCGGTGAGTTCCGCATGCTGCAGGCGGTCCAGCCGGAAGTGGCAGAAGGCGCTCCGCAGGCAGCACCAGGCGGCGAAGACTTGGTGGGTCTCGAAGTAGGCGAGCTGCACGGGCAGAACGATGCGCTCCGAGGTTGCGCCAGCCCGGCTCTGGTAGCGAATGGAGAGGCCCCGCTCCTCACGCATGGCGCGTCGAACGACGCCGAGGATGGGCGCTGGGGCCGTGCTGGTATTGCCCACGGCGGCCCACAGGCCGGTGTCGCCGATCCGGTCCGCGAGGTGTTTTGGAACCGCAGCGGTGAGCTTGGACAGCACGTTGGTGGCGGCCGCCGACAGCTCCGCGTCCGGGAGCTGCTCGACCCAGCGCGCGCCGAGCACGGCCGCCTCCAGCTCCTCGACGGAGAACATGAGCGGTGGCAGGAAGAACCCCGGACGGAGCACGTAGCCCAGGCCAGCTTCGCCGCCGACCGGGGCTCCGAGCGCCTGGAGGAGCTGGATGTCGCGGTAGACGGTGCGCGCGGAGACCCGATGTTCTCTGGCGAGCTCCTGGGCCGTCACCGGCTCCCGGTGGCGCCGCAGGGAGTCCATGAGGCCGAAGAGGCGAAGAATCCTGTCCATGGTGTCACGCGGGCCGGAGACGGTGGCCCTGCGCGATGGGAGCGCAGGCGTGCACCGAGCGTCAACGCCGGGTTGACGCTCGGTGCTGCGCGCTCAGCGGTGGTAGACGCGCACGTAGTCGACGCGCATCTGCTGAGGGAACGACGTCGAGGCGTTGGGGGAGCCGGGCCAGGTGCCGCCGACGGCGACGTTGAGGATCATGAAGAAGTTGTGATCATAGACCCACCGGCCACCCGCAGGGACGTCGGCGGTGGTGCGGGTCTGGTAGAGCGCGCCATCGAGGTACCAGCGAACGGTGTTGGGCTCCCATTCCACGGCGTAGATGTGGAAGTCGTCGGCGAGGGGGGCGCCATTCGGGAGGGTGGTGCTGCGGGTGAGGGGATTGCCGCCGAAGTAGCCCGGGCCGTGCAGGCTGCCGTGGAGGGTGCTGGGCTCGGAGCCGATGTTCTCCATGATGTCGATCTCGCCGCACGCCGGCCAGCCGACGGTGCCGATGTCGTTGCCGAGCATCCAGAAGGCAGGCCAGAGGCCCCGTCCGCGCGGGACCTGGATGCGGGCTTCGATGCGGCCGTACGTGGTCTCGAACTTGCCGCGGGAGACGAGGCGGGCGGAGGTGTACTGGCAGGTGCCGTACCAGCAGCCGTGCTGGTTCGCGTTCTGCGGCGTGGCGGTGATGACGAGGTTGCCGTTCTCCTGCCGGGCGTTGCTGGTGCTGTTCGTGTAGTACTGGAGTTCGGCGTTGCCCCAGCCGCCGCCGCCGATCTCGTGGGTCCACTTGGAGGCGTCGACGGGGGAGCCATTCGCGCCGTTGAACTCGTCGGCGAAGACGAGGTTCCAGTTGCCGGGGTTGCCGGGGTTGCTGCCGATCTTCTCGAAGAGCCAGCGCTGGTTGTTCGCGCCGAACCAGGTCCACTGCTGGATGGGCGTGCCGCTCGCGGTGCTGACCTCGGTGACGTCGAGGGTCTTGCCACTGTGGCGGGCGCGGATGCCGTAGTGGCCGCCGCCCGCGTCGAAGACCTCGAACTGCTGGTTCGCGCCGCCGCCGTAGCCCCACTGCTGGATGCGGGCGCCGTCGGCGGTGCTCAGCTCGGTGACGTCGAGGGCCTTGTCGCTGTTGGGGTTGACGATGCGCACGTAGCCATCGCCGACGGCGGTGACACGGAAGACCTGGGCCGGGGTGCCGTTGCAGTCCCACTGCTGCACGGCGGCGCCGTTCTGGATGCTGGCGGCGGCGATGTCGAGGCACTTGCCGCTGTGGACCGCGCGGATGATGTAGTCGCCGTTGGTGATGTTGGGGGAGGTGACGCCAAAGGCGTCGACCTCGACCTCCTCGTCGGTGGTGTTCGGGTCCACGGGCGCCGTGCAGGCCGCGAGGAGCGAGAGGACGAGGAAGGGAGTGCCGTGTCGAAGGGGCATGCGAGATCTCCTTGAGGGCGTGGTGGCGGCGGGTGAGGGTCCTCTCGCGGCGAGCACAGGGCGCGCTGCGATGAGGGCGGTCCGCGCGGGGAGCGCCGGGACATGCCCGGGGATGCCGCTGCGGAGGAGCGCCGTTCGAGGGTCACTTGTGCACGGGGTGTGCCGTGAGGAGATGGGGGGTCGCGGGTGGGGGGGCGATCGCGCCGATCCTGTCGCGAGGGCCGAGGAGGGCCGGTGGGCGCCCTGATTTCGCGGCCCGATGGGAGTGCGAGGGGCGAGCGATGAGGCGAGCGATGGGGAGAAACGGTGGCGCACTGTGAGGTGGATGGATGATCCGGTGGATCACGGGGCGATCGCCAGGATCGCCCCCCGAGCGCATGGACAAGGAGCGGTCGGAGGTCAGTGGTAGGAGCTGTCGACGTCGCTGTGGAGGGGCTTGCGCTCGAGGCGCTGGCGGACGTCGAGGAGGGTGTTGAAGGCCCAGGTCAGCGTCTCGGGGAGGATGGCGGGCTCGATCTGCTCGACGTGGATGCCGTGATCGTCGAGCAGCACGGTACCCACACGATCGTCGACGGCGAGGAGGGCCTCGCGCACGAAGGGGTCGCACGAGGCGATGAGGCTGCGCCCCTGGAGGGGGGAAGTGAGGTGGAAGCGCCGCGCGAAGGCATCATCGACGATGCGGGGGGCGGATCCGCCGAGCAAGGAGCGGAGAGGGTCGAGGCGTGGCTCTTTGCGGGCGGCAGGGGAGAGGCCATGCCGGGGGTCGAGGTTGATCCGGACGATGAGATGATGTCGGCCGCGATCGGTGCGGGCCGAGCGGATGCCGGTCCACCGGCCGTCGGCGCGGCGAGAGGCTGCCAAGGGTGTGGTGGTGAAGGTGAGGTGGTGGGTGGCGGCGAGGGTGCGGAGGCCGGGCGCATGGAGGGCGAGGGGCGCGGCCGGCTCGAGCGTTTCGCGGGCGGACTCGATGAGGTGGATGGTCTTCGCCGTGGCGGTGGCCGCTTCGATGATCCAGGCGGGGCCGATGCCGACACTGAGGCGGGTGGAGAGGGTGCAGCCGCTGTCGTCGAGGCGGAGGTCGTAGGAGGCGCGGTGCAGCGCGAGGAGCTGCTCGCGGAGGGGGGGGGTGAGGAGCGACCGGATGCGCGCCGGTTCGTCTCCTTCGAGGAGGAACGCGCGGTCGAGTCCCAGTTCGTCGAACGCTAAGCGGCCCTGTTGCTGTCGGGCGGTGGCCCGGGGGAGCAGGGAGAGGCCCAGGTCGAGGGGCGGCGAGAGCCAGCCACGGACGAAGAGCTGGGCGTGGTGATCGAACCCGTCGAGTTCCAGGGAGACGCGGCGGCCCTGGATGCGGCCCGAGGCCTTGTTTCCGTGCGACGAGAAGCCGAGTTGGTCGGCAGCCTTCTGGACCTCTGACCATCGCACCATACGGCCAGGGTAACCCAGTCAGGTCGGAAGCGGCGTGTTGTCGTGGGGGGAGGTCGCGTTACTGCGCGGCGCGCTCCAGCTCGGCCTGGGCGGCGAGGAACATGGGGGAGCGGAGCAAGATGCTCATGAGGCGCAGGGTGTCGCGGGGGCGGGCGGCGGCGAGGTCGTCCTGGTCCGGGTCGGCGACGTTGAGGTCGTAGAGCTCGGGGGCGCCCCACTCCAGGGGGAGGACGAGCTTCTCGCGGCCTTCGATGAGCCCCACGCGGGCGATCTGCTGGTCGGAGACGGCCGCGGTGAGCAAGGGCAAGCGGCGCGGGGGGGGCTGATCCGCCAGGAAACCGAGGAGATCCTGGCCGTGGTAGCCGTTCATGGGGGGATCGGGGTCGAGGAGGCGGGCCATGGTGGGGGCGACGTCGATGAGGGAGGTGTTCTCGTCGACGACCATGGGGGGGACGCCAGGGATGCGCAGGGCGAGGGGGACGCGGAGGAGGGGCTCCCAGAGGAAGGTGGAGTGGATCCAGAAGCCGCCGTAGCCGAGGGCCTCCCCGTGATCGGAGACGAAGAGGATGATGGTGCGGTCGGTGAGGTCGAGGTCTTCGAGGCCGCGGAGGAGCCTGCCGAACTGCTCGTCGAGGCTGCGGGCGACGACGCGGTAGCGCCAGTTCCAGGGGCCCTCCTCGGGGACGTGGTAGCGCTCCGCGGAGCCGTAGACGTAGGTGCGATCGAGTTCGCGCCAGTTGTGGACGTCGAAGTTGAAGAGCCAGGCGAAGAAGCGCTTGGAGCCGCGCTGGCCGAGCCAGGAGAGGAAGCGGTCGACGATGGGACCGGCGGTGGGCTGGTCGGCGCCGTAGCCCCAGACGCCACCTTGGGCGTGGTCGGTCTGGCGGTGGGTCTCGTCGAAGCGGAACTCGGGGAGGTAGGTGCCGATGAAATCGGCGGCCGAGTCGGGGATGAAGAGGGCGGTGTCGATGCCCCTGCGCTTGGCGACGTCGAGTACGCTGCCAGGGCTCCGGGCGATGCCGTCGTAGCTGCCGCCGAGCATGGCGGGGAGGGCGCGGAGGGTGTCGGAGCCCGTGGAATAGGCGCGCTCGAACTTCATGGCCTGGCGGGTGAAGGCCGAGACGTTGGGCATCACGTCGTCGTCGTAGGCGACGTCGCTGCGGAGGGTGTCGACGTAGTAGACGATGACGTTGAAGTCCGCGGCGTGCTCGTGGGTCTGCGCGGCGGCAGCGCGTGCGGCGGGGGTCTCGCTCCAGCCGGCATCCCAGCGGGAATCGCGGGTGAGCTTGTCGAGGTCGTACTGGTCGAGGAGAGCTTCGAGGCGGTTGGCGCGCATCTCGCCGAGGTCCTCGCCGCGGAGGGCTGCCTGGGCGAGCTGGAGTCGGCGGAGGACGCGGCCGATGTAGACCGGGTTCCGGACGGTGTGGGCCAGGGTGTTCTGGTGCCAATCGCGGAGGCGAGGGGAGAGGGTGAAGCAGACCGCCCAGAGGGTGGCGAGCGCTGCGATGCCGCGGAGCACCGTGCGGGCGCGGTTGGTGCGGGCGATGAGGAGCAAGCCCGTGGCGCATGCGCAGGCGAGGAGCGCGGCGGCGCTCAGCTCGAGGACGGTGTGGAGGCGCTTGTAGACGGCGACGAGGACGTTGAGGTCGACGAGGACGAGGGCGACGCCAGCGACGGCGAGCAGGAGGGCGACCCGGAGGCCGCCGGTGCGTGTGTGCTTCGCCGCATGGATGGCGCGCTGCTGGAGGAGGGCGACGGCGGTGACGGCGACGAGGACGCCGGCCATCAGGATGTAGGGGCCGACGGCGCCGAGCAGTCCTCCGCGGGCGACGCGGCCCGAGAACGTCCAGAAGGCGGTGCTGGCGAACGCGGCTGCGGCGAGTGCGCCGTAGGTCAGGGCCTTGACGAGTTCGGGGGCGCGCGGGAGGCGCCGGATGAGGGGGCGGGTGACGACGCGGACGAGGGCGACGAGCGCGGCGGCGACGAGACCCAGGGCGGCCCCGACGGCGATGTAGAGGCCAGCCGCGGCCGCGATGTGGCGCGGGGTCTCGATGCCCACGAAGTCCTGGCGCGCCGCGCTGTCGGCCACGATGGCGAAGAGGGCGACGGCGATGCAGGCGACGACGCTCCGCGCGACGCGGTCACGCGCAGGGCTGCTCCTGGAAAAGAGGTGGCTGAGCCTCGGGAGGTTGAGCCAGGCGGCGTGAGGGGACGTCCGAGGCACGCGGCAGCAACTTAAGAAATGGCCGCTGGTCGTTCAAGCGACGTCGACGCCAGGGTGACGATGAGGGGTCGGATGGGCGTCAGGGAGGGGGGATCAGGGAAAAATGCCCTGGTCGGTTCTGGGCTCGGTCGTTCGCCAGGGTCAGCGGGTGACCCAGTAAGGCTGGGTCCACGCGCGCGTGCCATTCGGTGCCGTGAGGCGGGCGCGGACGTAGTGCTCCGGGCCGCGGAGGCGGTAGGTGGAGCGGTACGCCGTCCCCTGCTCGGTGGGCGTGGGCGGCTCGATGGCGAGGAGCAGGCCCCAGCGATCGAGGAACTCGACCTTGATGTCGGCGGAGGGGAGCTCGATCGACAGCTCGTCCCCCGAGACGGTGAGGCGCTTGATGCGCGGTCCAGCGGAGGCGTAGAGCTGACCTGCCTTCAGCGCGGCGCAGATCGCCTCCTGCGAGGTCTCCTCGGCGAACACCTCGACCCACGCGATGCCCGGTCCTGCCTGGGGCACGTTCTTGCTGGTGGGGTTGAGCGCGTGCATGTCGTCGACGGCGACGGCCGCCATGGCGTGGCCGGAGGAGATCATGTGCTCCCACTTCGACTCCGCGGACGTGTGCGTGGCGTCGCCGTCGCTGCGCACGTGCGGGTGGCCGCTGAAGATCTCGAGGAGCTGGGCGCCCTTGGCCTCGGCGATGTGCTCCGGCTCGAGGGCCCAGTGGAAGTTGGGGTGGTTGACGAGGGCGATGCCGTCTTGCTCCAGGATCTTCGACGTGGCCCAGGAGAGCGCGGCGCCCGGCGTGCGGAAGGTGCCGCCACCGATGCGCTCCTTCGTGCAGAGAGCGTTGACGTGTACGGGCTGGCTGGCGGCGATCATGGTGATCTCTTCGCCAGGGATGAGCACGAAGTCGTGCTCTTGGGTCTCGGGAGGTCGCGCACCATCCATGAAGCTGTTGTGATCGGTGAGCGCGAGGAACTGGTAGCCGTGGTTGCGATACCAGGCCGCCACGAGCTGCGCGGGGCTGTCGCCGTCCGTTCGCGCGGAGTGCGTGTGGAGGTTGCCACGCTGGAAGACGCTCACGTCGAGCTGCTCGGCGAAGCGCGGTGGTGTGGTGGGGAGCTGCTCCCGTGCGAGGTCTGGCGCTTCGGACGACTCGACTCGTCGGATCATGAAGCCGCCGATGAGCAGGGTCGTCAGCGCGACGCCCGCAACGGCGAAGCGCAGGCGGCGTTTGCGCGGCCGCGTGTTCGACTCCTCGAGCACGCTGGCGGTCGACGGGACGGGTCTCAACGAGGTCGACGGTGCGGGTCTGGAGGAATGGGACATCGATAAGAAGTGTAGCGCGAACCGTGGACGTGCACTTATTCAATGAAAGCCAGTGAGCACTGTCCTGACGCCGTCCAGACTTCCACTGACCTACGGTTGAGTCTGGGACCTGGGCGTGGCGCTCGATTCTGCCGGGGTGAGAAGGGCTGAGACGGTGGAAAGGGGCTGAACGGGGAGGGGAGCGAGCGCGAAGGGGGAATGAGGCGGGGTGGAACGAGGCAGAGGGGGAACGAGGGGCGGAAAGGCGGGGGTGCGGGCGCGGAGACCAGGGGCGGGCCGAGCTGGACCTGGAAGGCCGCGCGCTCGGGTGAACCGAGCTGGGCAATCGGGAAGCAAAGTACGCCGGACAGGCGGGACGAGTTGCCTTGCCGAGGCGAGTGACGCGGTGCTCCGCCCATGGTCCGGACTGCGACGGGGGCCTCGATGGGGGCGGGTTCCCGGTCGGCTCGGCCCTTCCGACCTGAATCCCGACTCGTGCCTCTCGCCTCCAGGGATCCCGCGCTTCTGGCTCGATGGCGTCGCTTTGACTCCCGGTGAACCGAGGAGCCTCTCGATGCTCGGGTGGAAGGTGGGGGGACCGTGAACGAGGCTGCGGTGCGGGCAAACGCCGCATCGCGCAACCTGCTGCACGACTCCACGGGCGACGAGACATGGTGCGCGTCGGATTGCGCATGGAGAGGTGTGGGGGCCTCATGAAGAAGCCTGGCAGGTCATGGACCGCGGCCTGGCATGAGGGCTGCAGCGGGACCCGATGCCTCGATGGGCCGGCGCGTGTCCGTGAGGACGCGATGCGCTCCGTCCGTGAGAAGCGATGCGCTCTGTCTGGGAGAAGTGATGCGCTCTCCCGTGATGCCGAAAGGATGACGTGATGATCCCCCCCCGAATCATTCCGCTGACGATTCTCGCCCTGTCGCTCCCACACCTGGGGTGTGCCGGGGGAACTGGCGAGGACATGGTCGATGCGTTTGGAGACCTGTCCACCGAGCAGTTCCAGCAGCCGATGACTGGCGGTCAGAACGGGAACGGAGGAAACAACGGGCTACGCACGGCCTACTTCCACGCGAACAAGTCCTCGCTGCTCTCGGCCACCGGGTCGCGACTTCCAGGGCCCAACCACGCTCCCAGCGTCGGTGTGCAGGCGCTCGTCAGCACCGAGGGAGGAGACAAGACACTCCAGTATGCGGTTCGCTGCAGCGTCCTCGATGGGCAGGTCGTCTCCTACGTGGACGGTGTGTACGGCCCGAAGGCCTACGAGGGCGAAGGCCTCCTCGCCGGCACCTCGCAATGGACCACCCAGGGTCTCAGTGCCAGCCAGCAAGAAGCGCTCTTCGCGTGCATGCTTGCGCACCTGAATCCTGCCGGGATGGTCGTGCCGATCGCCCTCACGGGGGAGATGGTGGCGCCTGCCGAGGACGAGGAGTTCGACCTGTCGGACTACTCGTTCCACGAGGCTCTCTGGACGGCGACCGTCAGCACCGCGGGTGGATTGATCTTCAAGGTATGGCCGATAGGAGATCTCCGAAGCAGCTGCTCGCAGGTGTACCTCGAGGGGACCCTCAAGAACAGGACCTGCGGAGCCGTCTCGCAACACGCCAGCTGTGGCCTCGAGGTCAGGCTGGACGTCGAGGACGATTGCACCGTGAGCGACGGTGAGTACACCTGTCTCGGGAAGCCTGCCCTCGTAACTCGGCTCATCCCCGAGTATTTCGAACAGCTCCACCCTCTCTGCATCCAGTGAGCGTACTGCTGGCCGACTTCAGCGAAGATCCGTCGGGGAGCCACTCGACCCGGCCATCTGGCGCGCCTCGTCGAGGTTGTGCCGTTGAGTCCGGGCGAGCTGCGGGTTGTGCAGAATCGCTGCGGCGAAGGCTTCGCCTGCCTGGGTAGCCGCAGCGCGTCGGTCGGCAGTCGTCGAACGCCGGGCGCGGAGAAGCAGCAATCGCCCTTTGCATGCGAGCGCGTTGCCGAGATGGGGATGGATCGCGAGCGTCTCCTCCGTTCGCCGGAGGCCCTCGGCGATGTCTTTCTCCGCCTCGCGCCGATCCAGGCGCGAGGCAGCCCGTAGCTCATGAATCTCGGCCAGAGCGAGGTAAAGGTGTGGAGTGACGCGCTGAACCTCGAGCAACGGTAGGATCGGCGCGAGCGCGGCCTCGAAGGTGACGGCCCGCTCGCCGCCTTTCCGGAGCGCCCAGCGCAGGGCGATGATCTCGGCGCGGGCGTTCCAGACGCGGTAGCCAGCGTCCCAGGGGGTCGTCTCCATGGCGTGGCGGAGCGCTCTTCGGGCCTCGAGGAGCGCAGCCGTCGGATCCCGCTCCTGTGCCATCAGCCACCGCGCTCTCAACAAGGACGCCTCACCGCGTGCCCTGTGAGAGGTCGGCGACCACGGCTGGTGGCGCTCGAGTTCTCGCGCGCTGGTCTCGGCGTCGAGGATGGCGGCCTCGGCATCCACGCCCGATTCGAGCCTCCAGGTCGCCTCGATGAGGCGAAGGGAGGTGAGCCAGAAAGGGACGGTGGGGTGCTGTGGGCTCACCCGTTTCACCTCCTCGATCGCCGCCGTCGCCTCTCGGACGGCTGCCTCGGGCGAGCTTCCCGAGCCGACGAGGTGTTCGGCCAGGAGGATTGGCGCGATGACCTTGTTGTTTCTCGGGTACACGAAGGCGGGATCGTGCTCGAGGGCGCGATCACAGTGGGGGATCGCCTGGTCCAGAGAGGGCCTGGGATCGGCTCCGTGAAGACCCTCTCGCTCGGCGCGGATCAGAAACGAGGAGCACAGCTCGTTCAGGGTCCACAGGTAGACGTCGTGCTGTCGCAGAGCGCCCTCGCCGTCTCCGGTGTCGAGCTGGAGCACGGCCTCGTAGCCAGCGATGGCATGGTCGATCGCGGGCGATACGTCGAACCCGAGGCTGCCCGTGTACAGGGCGCGCGTTCGCCAGAGGGCGCTTAGCACGTAGCGGGCCAGTGGGTCGTCGGGGCTCCGCTGCACCGCTTGCTCCGCGTGAGCCGTCGCCTCGGCGATCACGCGCTCTGGATCTTCGTTCGGGAGCGCGCCGGTCGCCACGCGCCACGCGAAAGCATTGTGCACCCAGGCGAGCTTGACGTATCCCGTGGCGCTGCGGGGGGTCGCAGCGATCGCTCTCTCGCATGCCGCGATCGCTGCCTCGAAGCGTGACCTCACCGGGCCACCATGAGCAAACGCGCCGTTCATGGCCTGGGTCCACAGGGTGCAGGTCGCATCATGAAGGGCTGGATCGGAGCGCCCGATGTCCGCGGCGAGTCGGTAGGCCTCCGCGGCCTGCTCGAACCAGTCGGTCATGGCGCGGGGGTCGAAGGCAGCGTCGTGGCCGAGGCGGATCCCGCGCTCGAACAGGACGTCCCCTTCCAGTTTCTTCGCCTCGTAGAGCCACGGTGCAGCTGCGAATGCGTCTCTGGACTTGGCGAGCGCCTCGTCGAGCCGCTCCTCGTAGAACGCGATGAGCCCCTCCGCGTAAGCAGGGGTCTCGACGGTACCCCCGAGCGCTGCCCGGAGGTGCGCGAGCGCAGGCTCTTTGAAGCGCGCCTCGATGACCGCCGTGGCCTCCTGCCGTCGAGCCTCCTGGAGCTGCTTTGTGGCCTCGAGCGCCTTCCGATAGAGTGCTCCCAGCGCGATGCCCATCGCGTAGTCGAGCTCGGGGGGGTGATAGCCCGCTGCGGCGGCCTGTTTCAGGTGGTCGAGCGCCACCTCGAACTCCTGCAGCGCAAGGTGTCCCCGGCCCAGAGCGTACCGACCCGGGCCCTGACCGATCTCTCCCGCGGCGGCCATCTGGCCTTTGATCCGGTCCAGGAGGGTCCGCACGACGTCGCGCTCGCGCTCGATGTCGTGAAGCGGCAGGCCATGGGCGTTTCGCAGGAACAGCTCCATTTCCTTCACACGCTCGCCGAGCTCGCGCGAGAGCGTGGCTTGCTCGGCGGCAAGGCGCCGGCTTCGACCCCAGAGCGCCACGCTGAGCGCGATCGCGACGAGCGCCGTGATGGTGAGCACCACGGCGCCTCGATGACGTCGTACCCGCTTGCGCAGGGCGTACACGAAACTACCTCGGCGCGCCTGCACCGCTTCCCCGTCGAGGAACCGCTGCAGGTCGTCACCGAGCGCCCGCGCCGACTCGTACCGCGCCGAGGGCTCTTTCTCGAGGCACTTCATCACGATCGCTTCCAGATCTCGGGGGATGTCGCGATCCAGGGTCCGGAGTGGTGCGGCATCCTGGCTCCGGACTTCCTCCAGGAGTTCGAACAGGCTGCCGGAGGCGAAGGGAGGTCTCCCGGTCAGCACGTCGTACAGCGTGGCGCCCAGCCCGTAGACGTCGGTCCGTCGGTCGAGCGTTCGCACTTTTCCCTCGGCCTGCTCCGGGGCCATGAAGGCGGGCGTCCCCAGGATGGCGCCCGTCACGGTGCGTCCGCTGTCGCCCACCTCGCGCGCGAGGCCGAAATCGAGGAGGTACGGTGTCCAGCTGCCGTCCTCGTGGCGCTCCACCATGATGTTCGACGGCTTGACGTCCCTGTGGACGAGCCCGAGCCGGTGGGCGGCGTGCAGCGCCGAAGCGATCTGCTGGATGGCCTTCACCTTCTCTTCCAGCGTCATCGTGGCCTTCGCCCGATCGAGCGGGTTGCCCTCGATGAGCTGCATCACGATGTAGCGCGCGTGATCGGCGGTGCCCGCCTCGTAGATCTCGCAGATGTTCTCGTGAGACATGCGCGCCTGCGCCCGCACCTCGCGCAGCAAACTCGCTCCCCGCTCGGGGTCGGCCCCCAGCAGCAGCTTGATGGCCACGTCGCGGCCCAGCCGGAAGTCCCTCGCGCGATAGACCGCGCCCGTCGCACCACGGCCGAGCAGCTCGAAGGCCTCGAACCGCGCATGAAGGGACGGCGGCAGCTCGACCGTGTCGTCGAGGAGCCCGGCTCCAGGCTCTTCCACGCCGAGCGCAGCCGCTGGCGCATCGGGAGAGATCGTCCGCGTGACGGAGAGCGTCGCGCCGAAGAGAGGGCCTCCTGGTGGGAGGCGCGCTGGGGCGTGCTTCATCTCGCGCGCATGCCGTGCCTGTCCAGCAGGCGATGGACGAGCTGACGTGAGACACCCATGGCCTCCGCCGCGCGGGAGATGTTGCCCTCGTACTGTCTGAGCTTTGCCGCCACGTAGTTCCGTTCGAGTTCCTCCAGGACCACCTCCCGTGCCTCGGGCAGCGACAAATCGAGGAGCCGGCCCAGGCGCTCGGCCTCGGGATCGGTGGTGCCCAAGGCCGTCGGGGCGGCGGTGTCGCCCTTCGGGGAAGGGGCAGACGCTTCGAAGGGGTGCGTGTTGGTGAGAGACAGCCCGGGGCCGAGCAGCTCCGGCAGCAGTTCGGGGAAGAGGATCAGCCGCGCCACGGCGTTCCGGAGCTCCCGCACGTTCCCTGGCCAGTCGTAGGCCTGGAGCAACGGCATCGCATGCGGCGGCAAGTCCGCCAGGGTGCACGGAGGGGCGCGGGTAGCGAGAAAGCGCTCGACGAGCTGAGGGATGTCGTCCTTTCGTTCGCGAAGCGACGGCACGTGCAGCTCGATGACGGCGAGCCGGTAGTACAGATCCTGTCGGAACGAGCCCTCGAGCGCCCGGGTCCGGAGGTTCCTGTGCGTGGCTGCGACGATGCGGGCGTCGAAGGACTGCCATTCGTTCGTGCCCAGGCGTCGCGTCTGCCGCGTCTCGATGGCGCGGAGGAGCTTCGGCTGCACGTCGAGGGGTAGTTCTCCGATCTCGTCGATGAAAAGGGTGCCTCCATGCGCGCGCTCGAGCAGGCCAGGCTTCGCCGTGGCAGCGCCCGTGAACGCGCCACGGCCGTGCCCGAAGAGTTCGCCCTCGATGAGGCTCGGCGCGATCGCACCGCAGTCGACGACCACGAAGGGCCCTCCACGGCGCCGGCTTTGCTCGTGGATGGCCTTGGTCAGGATCTCCTTTCCCGTGCCTGACTCGCCGAGCAAGAGGAGCGTCTCGTCGGTCGGCGCGGCGCGCTCGAGCTTCGCGAAGAGGACGCGCATCGACAGGCTCTGTCCAAGGGCCTCCCCGAAGGAGACGCTGGTCGACAGGGGGAGCACGGAGCCTACCCCGAGAGGCTGCACCATGACCTCGGAGGCGCCCAAGGTGACCGGGACCGTGGGAGGGAGCCACGCCTCGAGAACGGGGACACCCCGGATCAGCGTGCCGTTCTTGCTGCCCAGGTCGCGCAGCAGCACGCCTCGTTCGGTGAGTCGGAGTTCACAGTGGCGGCGAGAGACGCGTGGGTCGGGGACGACGAGATCGCACTCTGGGCTCGAACCGAGGACCAGAGGTGTCATCTCGAGCGGTGCCTCGATGATACGGCGGTCCGGCAAGGTGACGGTGACGCCGATGTGCGGCAGTCGGAGGGCACTTCCTTGATCGATGCTCGTCAGCGTCAGCGAGACGGCATGCTCCGGAGACATGACGCATGGTAGACGCGCGGCTCGCGAGCCTGTCAACAGGCCTCGGGACGAACTGTCACGCGGGCATGACAGGGAGCGTCATGCTCGCGTGACAATGTTTCGCGTATGGACCAGGGTCGGTTTCGCGGCGCTGCGAGAGCTGGGCTGGCCGTCTCAGCCAGGTATGGGCACCCAGGCCGCGGCGGAATGCCGGAAGGTCGCCGAGGAGTTGCCTGCGTTGGTGATCCTGGACTCCGTGGTATCGCCCGTGTCGTAGTAATCGTTGTAGATCACATAATTGTCCTCTGGTGACTCCTCGAGATCCCACGTGAACTGTACGGAGAGACCGAGTCTGACGGTGAACGTGACCTTGTCGTCGGCTCCGGTATCTCCAGCGAGGCATGCGCCGTGGCTGTGATAAGATCCTGAGTTGTCGTTCCAGGTCGAGGACTGCGTGATGGATTGGCTCCTCGGATAGGTGGTGTTGTTGGTCCACGGCGAGGTGACGTTGTGAAACTGGTTGTCCCAGCTATCCAGCGGATTCGACCAGATGCCGGCTGGGCCCTCCCAGCCGGCCAGTGTGCAGGATGTGGTGCCTTTGCGATCCCAATCCAGCGCCTCGACATTCACCTGGAGACTCGATGAGTGCCGCGGGGTGAGGTCTTCGCGACCCTGCTTCAGTGCGAGCTGCTGGTGGTTCTCCATCAAGATCTCCGGAGCCGCCTCCCCGATCTGCGCCGTCGCCAGGAAGATCTCCAGTGGCGTTGCTCGCTCGTAGCGGAGCATGCTCGTCACGAACGGCGCCTCCTTCATGCTGGCGATTTCCGCGACGCCGACTCTGCCATCGCCCGTGTCCACGAAGACGATGCGTCTCGTGGCGCTGAGTTGCACCTCGGCGATGACTTTGTCCGATGCTTCTGCAGAGCCCTCGGGACCGCCGTAGCAGCCAGCGGTCGAGGCGATGGCGATGACGGTCAGGAGACTCGCGATGGGATGAGCACGATTCTGCATGGTCTTTTCTCCTCTGCGTGGGGCTGCATCACTCGTCCACACGACTGCGCCCCGTGCGCGCATGGCTGCGCCACGGTCGTGGTTGCGGCTGCGCCACAGGTCACGTCCGTCGTGCGTCCTCCGCGCGATGGCGTCGCTCTGGGCAAGTCCGGTGCCTACGTTCCGACGATGTCGAAGCTCCGACGGCAATGGTTCACGATGAGACCATCGGAGCGTTGAACGTCCACGGTGCGGCGATCCGGGGAGCCGAGAGGAGCTGTCGCAACTGCATGACGGAGAGCGTCACGCTTCCATGACACTGTTGCGAAGCCATTCCGCGTCGCGGTCCTCGTGACGGCAAACTCGGCCTCTGGGTCATGCGCCAGCTTTCAGCGCGATCGGTACGGGGGATGCAGATGCATTCAATGGGACGTCCGAGGTGCCGTTGAGCGCATTGAACGACGACGTCGATTCATGGCGCCGAGACGACGCATGTGCCTGTGCCGAGAGGGCCATGGCGTGTCCACCTGAGCCCCGTCCTTCAGGAGAGTTCATGTTTTCAGCGCGAAAGTCGTGGCATTTCCTGGTGACGGCGGCACTGTTCCCGACCTTGGGAGTGGGCGCGGGGCTGGGTTTTGGCGTGCTTCTCACGGCGAAGATCGCCGAACTCGAGCCGCACCAGGCCCTGACGAGGCTCGCTCCCGATCGGGTGTACATCGGAATGGAGTGCCGTCACAGCCACCGTGCGCTTGCAGCGCTGGACGCTGCACCCGGGACCCGTCCCGTGGTCGTCATCCCCGTCGACGTCGAAGCATCCCCGGAGCGCGATCAGATGTGCCGTGGTGCTGTCGCGCTACTGAAGCGCAACGGGAGTGCATGGTGGGGCGTGCTCCCCGAAGCGTACGTGTGTACGCGGATCGCGGAAGGGGCTCAAGCGTGGGTGCAAGAGCGTATCGGTGACGAGTTCCGGGTGCCTGCATGGGTCGTTCGCGGTGAGCTCGGGGTTCCTGGCGTCTCCGAAGAAACCCTCGCTCTCCTGCGGAGCGAAGGGCTTCTGGCCGCAGGCATGAGCGAGGCCACCCGCACGCCCTGAGGCCCCTCGACGGTGCGAGCTTCGTCCGCCGGGACGACGAGCGAGGCTCGGGGCGCCCTTCGACATGCGCCATGAAGCGCGTGGACACCGACGCTGTGACAGAGATTCTGCTCTCCAGAACATGGAACGTCACTCGAGGAGAAAACCATCATGACCACGACCAAGAAGAAGGTGTTCGGTTTCGTCTCTGGCCTGGCGCTGGCTGCGTCGGTGTTCGTCGGCTCGTTTCTGACGTCGACTTCGGCGCTTGCGCTCAGCCCGTGCCCAGCAATCCCCTCCTATGGTTATTTCAATCCAGGGATGGCTGGTATGAAGTGCGTCGATGGTGACTGCGCGGTCCGCTATGCGTGCCAGATTGGCCCCGGCACCCAGATCGCCCACTTGACCTGTGCCGAATGGGGCACGACGTGCCTGATGGGAGCGCAATGCACGGTCGAGTGCCCGTGAGCCGTTGCGAGGCTCGAGCGCGTGAAGGGCCTCCCGCCTCATCACCCGGCAGGAACTTCCGTTCTTTGTCCCGGTGAGGGGGGAGCACCATGGGGTCGGGGCTGAAGGCCTGCATCACCTCGGCGAGCGAGGCGACGACCTCGTCTCCGGAGGCGCTCGAGGGGGGCTTCGTCGCTGACATCGAGCGGCTTCGTGTGTGTGGCTTCAGCGACCAGAAGGCACTTCTGCGCGAACGCCCTCCACCTTCCCACACCTGTACGGCCTGGTTGCTGCAAGCGCCCGTGCTGGTGCTCGGGGCAGGTGACGCGCTCACCACGAACGACCTACGATCTCGCCGCACGTCGCGATGGCTTTCAGCCTGGAGATCCCACGATGTTCTTCAACACCACTTCTTCAATGTCTGCAGCGCTCCTGTTCGTGCTCCTGGCCGCCTGCGGCTCCAGCGACGGCGGTGATGGTGGCGGGGCTCCCGCGTCCGGTGGAGGTGGCGCTGGGGGTAGCGGCCACGGGGGGGATGGTGGCAGCGGTGGCCGTGGCGACGCCGAGGATCTCGACATGAAAGCCGCCGACTTCGACTGCATCCTCACCTGGGACAAGGTGCGCAAATTTCGTGTCTCCAATCGCCTCGGTCGCCAGGAGGAGGCCCTCGCCGTCGCCAACTCCTCGACCGGCGGCGTCTACCCCGTGGGGACCATCCTCCAGCTCGTCCCCACCGAGGCCATGGTGAAGCGTCGCGCGGGCTTCGATGCGACGACGCGCGACTGGGAGTTCTTCTCGCTCGATGTGAGCGCATCCGGCACCACCATCCTGGCCCGTGGCGCAGCAGAGACGGTGAACGCATTCGGCGGCAACTGCTTCAATTGCCACACGCTGGCCGAGCCACAGTGGGATCTCGTCTGCGAAGACGACCACGGCTGCGACCCCATCCCGCTCAGCGCCGAGCAGATCCAGGAGATCCAGGACGGCGACCCTCGCTGTACGCCCTGATGGGGCGGCCGTCACTCACGTCCTCGATCCCGTGAAGCTCGCCGATCGCGAGGGGAGAGCTGCTCTGCTCGACGAGCTGGTCGGGGTGCTGCGCCGTCTCCTCAGCCCCGAGAGAAAGCCATGGACTGAACCGCCTCAACCTCGAAGCGCTGCGGTCTTCGCCTCGACCCAGGCTTCATGCGCCTCGATGTAGCGACGGCAGGTGGCTTCGGTGTCATCGTCGGTCGGCATCATCGAATTGCCGCGACCCTGAACGAGGTGCGGACTGTCGGGAGGGAAATCGAACCCTTGCCAGAAGTCCGTCAGGGAGAGCTGCGCTTGAACCGGGGCTTCAGAAAGCTCCGCGATGGTCTCTTGCAGAAGTATGAGCCGCAATTTGCGGCGTTCCTTGATTGGATTGGACGGCTCATTCCCAGAAAGCTTCCGGACAATCCTCCATACCTCTTGAGTGTAGCTGCTAGAAGCGACTGCGAATTCAATGGCTCCCTCTGGTGGCGGCATCGAATCGGTGAGTCGTTCGGTCGCGAAGGCCATCACGTCGTCGAGGCCGGGCATCGGCGATCGAGAGAGGAGTCGCGTGGAGCCATGGGAGCTGAGGCCCGCTCTGCTTCAGCCTTCGCAACGCGGAGGCGCCGGGAGCATCCCGTACCACAGGACCGCGAGCGGTAGCTCAATGGCGTCGAAGGGTGCAGCTCGAAGGGCGCGGGAGACTGAAGCGGCCGGTGGCACCGGGCTTGCGATGCGTCCGAGCGTGGACGCGTCACCCCAACAGCTGGCCGGGCACCTGTCCAGGGCCGGAGGAGTAGCTCTCACAACCTCTCGGAATCACAGGCACCCCCGGCAAGAATTGAACTTGCGACCTTCGGTTTAGGAAACCGCTGCTCTATCCACTGAGCTACGGGGGCAGGGGGCGCGCAGACTTTCACGCCATCGCGTCCAGGTCAACACCTCGCGTCGTTTCCGGCGTCCACACTCACGGCTCGTGGGCTCCCAGCGCGCATGAGGCCGTGTTGCGCGGGTTGCCTCGCTGGTCGGTCGGCGGGCAGCTCGTCCCTGCGCCCAGCACCGGACTTCCTTCTGCGGGAACCATCGTCGGGGCCAGGCCGCCGTGGTCGCCCAGGGGCCCGAGCATCGGATCGGCGCGCGTGATCCCGGCCACGCAGTCCATGTCGTCCTGGATCCCATTGGGCCACTGCACGTTGTTCTCCCCGCTGCCCGGCGGGTTGTTGTAGGCGGCCCCGGTGCAGTTCAGCGGCGTGTACTCGTTATCTGCCTCGTTGCTCACGATCGTGTTGCGCAGCGTCACGCTGCTGACCCGGGCGATGCCGGAGGCGAACTGCGCCTGATTCCCGGCGACCGTGCAGTTGAGCAGCGTCCCCGTCGTGTTGTCGCCGATCGTCAGGCCTCCACCGATCCCGCGCTGGGTGAAGTCCTCGCGCGGCCAGGTGAAGTTCCCCGCCAGCGTCACGTTCGTCAGATCGGCCACGGCAGGCGCGGGCCCATGCCCCAGGATCCAGAGCCCCGCGCTCGATCGTGCGGCGTTCCGGGACACCGTCGTCGCCGTCATGGTCACCCGGGTCCCCTGAATGTAGAGGCCACCGGCACCGCTTGGCAGATCGTCGGTCCGGTCGAGGGCCCGGTTGCCGTCGAAGTGCGAGCGATCGATGACGGTGGGCTCGGTCTCGTAACCGGTCCTGAACAGCGCTCCCCCGAAGGCCCCACTCGTGTTTTCTTGCACGAGCGTGCCACAGATCGTCAGCATCCGCCCCCGTCCATCCATCACGAGCGCGCCGCCGTTTCCCCCGCGGCCCGCCTGCTGACCGTTGCCGTCGACGTAGTTCGCGCCCGCGCCGGTCGCCGTGTTGTTCACGAACGTGCTGTTCACGATGGTGAGCGCGGTCCCCAGCGCGCCGATGGCGCCGCCATTCGCGCCGCGGTTGTTCACGAACGTGCTTCCCACCACGATCGTCTCGCCAAGGCCGATCCCGTAGATCGCTCCACCCGCCACGTCGGGGCCTTCGAGCGCGCATGCATTGCCGTCGAACACGCTGTCGATGACCACCACCGTCCCACCGAGGTGATAGATCGCGCCCCCTCCGCCGTCGGTGTCGGTCCCGAGCGGGACGCTCGTGCCGCTGGCCTTCCCGCCTGTGAACGTCAGCCGCTGCACGGTGAGCGTGGGGGTCGTGGCTTCGTAGTTGCCCGTATCGAGCTCGAAGATCCGACTTTCCCCACCCCCATCGAGGGTCACCCGACCACCCCCATCGATCACCGTGTCTTGCTGGATCGACTTGGCAGAGCGGATGGGGATCGTCACTGGCTGGGGACCGCAGTCGAAGACGATGACGCTCCCCGAGGCCAGCGCCGCATCGAGTGCGGCTTCCGTGCAGCTCGCAGGGGTGCCATTGCCCACCACCGCGGAGGGCTGGCTCACGTCGACAGGAGCGACGGGCGCGTCGCAGATCGGATCGGGTGGGGGAGGGGGAGGCACATCGCTTCCGCCGGTCCCGGGGCCCGCGCCTGCACCCGTGCCGCCTGCTCCACCGGAGCCGTTGCTGGAGGAGCCGCCCTCGTCACCGCCACATGCAGCGATGGCGGCGACCGCGAGGAGTGGAAAGACAAGGTGCGAAGCGCGCATGGACGACCTCCAGGCGGCCGTGCGGCCGCGCGATGGAGCCTACCAGAGGCGCTTCCAGGCTGGCCGGTCAGAGCGCCCGGCGGTACCGCATCTCGGGGAGCTGGGCATCGCCGACCCGCGTGGGCCGGTGAGCGCCATCGGGCAGGAACCCGTTGATCTCGTAGAACCGCCGTGCCCGGGTGTTGCCTGTGAGGACCCACAGCGTCGCCGTGTCGAACCCTCGACGCGCCAGGGCGTGCAGCACCCCGTCGAGCAGCTCACTACCGAGGCCTCGACCCCACGCCGGCGGGACGAGATAGAGGGTGTAGATCTCGCCGACCTGCGCTCCATCGTCGTCGTCGCGGCTCGGCCCTGCGCTGGAGAAGCCGATGATCATGCTGTCGTTGGCGATCACCCAGGTGTGGGTGCCGCTCTCGTCTGCGCTCAGGATGCGGCGCCAGCTTGCCGCCTGGGTGGACACGGAGAGCCGGTTCAGCACGGCGGCGGGTATCAACCCCAGGTAGGACGCCTGCCAGCTATCGACATGCGCGCGCGCGATGGCGACGGCATCCCGCTGGCTGGCTCGACGCATCGTGATTCGGCTGATCTGGTTGGGGGGCATGATGACCGCTGGTGCGAGGCTCGGCTCAGATCCCATCCCCAGGAGCGCCTGCAGGACACCATCCCCGCTGCGCCTTCTGAGCCCCCTCGGCTGCGGTCAGTATGACGGGCGATGAGGCAGGCAGCACCCGCCGCCTGCGCCGATCGTGCGATCCTGTGCCCCGCTCAGTCGCCCTCAGCCGCCCCTGACGATGCACGGGGTTCGCTCGCCGACATGGACGCAGGGTTGACCGCCTGGGCCGTCACGAGGCGCGTGCGACGCCCCGAGCCGAGCGTCAGGTGCTGACCCCACGAGGTCTGGTGAGGCGCGTCGCCTTCCAGCAGCCGGTGCTCCAGCAGCGTGAAACCGGCTGCGAGGTAGGCAGGACGCAGCTCGGACTCGATCCTCTCCTCGGAGAGAGGAGGGAGGCCGAGGCGTTCTGCATAAGGGCGGTCGTCGAGGACACTCTGGTTCAGCAACAGGAGCAGCTCGGCCCCGGGACGCGCGACGCGCCGGAGGCCAGCGAGCACCACGGGATCCGGCAGCACCAGGGCGGAGAAGAGCGAGGACCAGGGGTAATTGATGGAGATGAGGTCAGCGAGACCCGTGAGCTCCTCGGGCAGCGCCTGAGCGGACGCCACGACGAACAGCGCATTCGGGCGACCCCCACGCGCTGGTTTGCGCGATGCTCGGTGGGACACCTCACGCATGCGCTCGCCGACCGCGTCGAGGCCGATGCACAGCGTCTCCGGGTGGGCGCTCGCCCAGCGGTACACGAAGCGGCCATCCCCCGTGCCCACGTCGACGAGGACGCGGCTGTGCCCCTCCAGCCGGGCGAGCAGCTCGTCCCGGGCGATGTCGAGCTGGTTCTTTCCGATCTGCGTCCGCATGCTCGTGATCGGCCTCAGGCGACGCGCGGCTTGCGCAGCGCGGAGGGCTGCACCGGGGTGAGCTGATGCTGGAGGCCGCTGAGCGTCTCGGCGTGCCCCACGAGCAGCAGGCCTCCAGGGCGGAGGAGGCGTGTCAGCTCGTCGAGCAGCCGCTGCCGCACCTGCGGGTCGAAGTAGATCATCACGTTCCGGCAGAGGATGACATCGAAGGGCGCCATGATGGGGAAGGGCGGTGCCGCGAGGTTCAGGCGCGCGAACGAGACCCGCTCACGGAGCCGCTGGGAGACCTCGAACCGCGTCGAGGAGGTCCCGTCGTCGGTCGGCACCGGGATGAAGTACTTCGCGCGGAGCCGCTCGGACACGGGCGTGAGCTGCTGCTGCGAGTACCGCCCCTGGATCGCGGTGCGAAGCGCGCTCGTCGACAGGTCGGTCGCCAGCACCCGGTAGTCCACCTCGGTGTTCGCGACGGCCTCGCTCAGGACCATGGCGGTGCTGTACGCCTCCTCTCCGCTCGCCGTCGCCGCGCACCACACCCGCATGCGCTGCTGCCCGCGCGACAGGCGCCGCGCTGCCTCGCTGGCGAGGAGTGTGAAGTGCTCCGCGTCCCGGTAGAACCCCGTGAACGTCGTGCAGAGCGCGTCGAGGAAGCGGATCATCTCCACGCCCGACGGGTCCTCGCGGAGCCGGGCGAGGTAGGCGGCAGGCTCGTCGAGCCCCAGCTCACCCATGCGTCCAGCGATGCGCGTGGCGACCAGGGTCTCCTTGCCGTCGCGGATCTGGATGCCGGAGCGAGCCGCGGCCAGATCGCGGAACGCACGAAACAACGAGGGAGGGAGCGAGGAGAACTGGGGCTCGCGGCTCCCTCTCTCTGCGCTGGTTCGGGCGCGCGTTCGGTCCAGCTCGATCATCAGGGGGTCGGTCGTCTCGTCGCGTGACGTCCGCGGGGCCAGCACGGCCGGCCCCCGGCTGACCTACTGTGCATCGAAAGGCGGGCGCCTTCCAACCACGATCAGGCGTGCCCTTCGCGCGACCGTGAGGCGGACGACAGCCGTCCCGCGGCGTGGGCGCGGCAGGCGATGGAGCGAGCGAGATCGTCGTTGGCTTCGCGGAGCATCCGCTCCAGCATCGGCTGAGACCCGCCGAGCGAGTCGAGGAGCGCTTGTGACCGCTCGAGGACCGCGGGGCTCGTCTCCCAGGCCGGGAACAGATGGTTGAAGTACGCGCGTGCGAGCTCGGGCGGGCGTGACGTGAAGGTGCCCACCACCCGTTCGAAGAAGGCCCCCTGGTATGGGTCGAGCACCTCCTGCTGGAAAGACCAGGCGAAGCCGGCCATGGCCGCCGTGGTGAGGTGCAGTGAGCCGTACCCTTCGGCGTGGAACTTCTCCCAGGCCGCCGCCTTGGTCGCGGCATCGGGCCGCGCCGTCTCGGCACGTAGCGCGGCGCGTTGACCTCGATCCGACGGGTCGCGGCGGCGCTCCTCGGCGAGCCGCTCCTCGGCCCCCGGCATCCCGCGAGCGATCCACTTGATCGCCACGGTCCACCGCATGTCCTGATCGATGGCCACGCCTTCGATCCCGAGCGCCCCGTCACACAGGCCAGCGGCGAGCAAAAGATCCTTCGGCCCGTAGGCGGCGTTCACCAGCGCGCGTGCCCACGTCAGCCGCGCGTCCCCTGGCGGCGCCGTCCCCACGCTGCGGAGCGCCACCTCGCAGAGTGCCGACGAGGCTCCTGCGCGCTCCGGCTCGGGGACGTAGCGGGTCAGGCAGAGCGCCGCATGGCCGAGAGCGGCCTCCGTCAGCTCCAGGTCGGACTCGAGCGGTAGCTTCTCGCCCAGCAGCGCGAGGTAATCGAGGGACGAGAGCTGCCGATCGCGCACCATGCTCCAGAGCGACGCCCCGAGGAGCTGCCGGAGCAGCGGATCGCGCACCCGCTCCAGGTGCGCCCGCACGTACGCGAGCGACCGCGGATCCAGCGCCACCTGAGCGAACGTGAGGTCTTTGTGGTTCGGGAAGACCAGCGCCGGAGCGGGTCGACCCACGGCGGCGGGGACCTCCGCCTCTGCGCCGTCGATGAACGCGGGGAGCGCCTCGAGCGTGAGCGCGTCGCCATCGTCCCAGCCGAGCACGACGTCGATGCGATGCGGCCTGAGCGTCGGGTGCTCCGCAGGCGCCTCTTGCCGTAGACGAAGTGCGGCGATCCGCTCCCCTTCCTGCGTCACTTCCGCCGTCACCTCCGCGCGCAGCGTGTTCAGCGCGGGACGCTCCAGCCATAGATGCGCCCATTCCGTCAGCGAGCGACCGCCGACGGGGACGGCAATCGCGTCCAGGAAATCACGCAGCGTCGCATTCCCATATTCGTGCCGACGGAAGTAGCGCCGCATTCCGTCGCGGAATGCATCGAGGCCAATGGCAGCCACGAGCTGCTGCATGGCTGCCGCGCCCTTGCCGTAAGTGATACCGTCGAAGTTCAGGAACGTGTGATCGGTGTCGGGCACCTCGCCGGCCACGGGGTGGGTCGTGCAGAGCTGATCCTGACGATACGCCCACCCCTTGATCCCATTGAAGGACGTCCACGCACCAGGCCCGAAGCGGGTGGCGTGCTCCATCGCCAGATACGACATGTACGTCGCGAAGCTCTCGTTGAGCCAGAGATCGTTCCACCACCGCATCGTGACCAGATCGCCGAACCACATGTGGGCCATCTCATGAAGGATCACCTCGGCCCGGGAGAGACGCTGATGCTCGGTGGGCGGGTCGCGGAAGATCATCCGCTCGCTGAAGGTCACCGCCCCGACATTCTCCATCGCGCCCGCGTTGTATTCGGGCACGAACATCTGGTCGTATTTCTTGAAGGGGTAGGGGTAATCGAAGAACGCGGGATAGAAATCGAATCCCTGCTTCGTGATCGTGAAGATCTCGTCCGCGTCGAGGTGGCGCGCGAGCGACCGTCGGCAGAAGACCCCGAGCGGGATGCCGCGGTGCTCGTCGCGGACTGCATGGTACGGCCCCGCGACCAGCGCGAAGAGGTAGGTGCTGAAGCGGAGCGTCTCGTGGAAGTGGACGGTCACCCGTCCGGACCCTACTGGCTCGGACCGGGCGATGGATGCATTGCTGATCACCTCCCAGCCGTCCGGAGCCGTCACCGAGAGGCGGTACGTCGCCTTGAGGTCGGGCTGGTCGAAGCAAGGAAACAGGCGGTGTGCGCTGAACGGCTCGAAGTCGGTGAAGAGGTACGTCTCGCCATCTTCCGGATCGACGAACCGATGGAAGCCATCGCCTGTGTGATCGAACTCGTTTTCATAGATCACCCGCACCGTCGATTCAGGCGCGAGCCTATGGCCAGGCAAGAGCAGCCTGCAGTCCGCCCAGACTGGTTCTACCTCGATGCCGTTGATCTCCAATCGGTGGATACGGTGGCCTCGGAAGTCGAGGAACGTGTCGTTTATTCCTGTGACGCGAAATTGCACGGTGGCCTCGCCTCGATAGGTCGAGGCTCCGCGCTCGATGTCGAACGTCAGCGTGTAGCGGACGTCGTCGATCCGCGCCGCGCGTTCCTCCGCGTGCTCCCGGCCCAGCGTGTCCTTGTGAGGCACCGGCGTCGTTTGCTCCTCCGTCATGGAGCGCAGCCTAGGCCGACCTTGCACAAGGCGGCCAGCCAGTTCCGGCGATGTGATCCATCGGGGCGGCGACGGGCGCCCAGGGCAGGGTGCGCGCAGTCGGGGCGTCACGGAATTGCCGCTTCTGGAGAGATCTGCGGAGGAACGGCGGCTGCAAGAGGCTGCCATCGTGGACCGCGGGCAAGTCGCCGCGCCCGCGCACTTGGTGAGGAAGCACTCTGGCGTGAACGCGGCCTAGACGTCGCTACAGCGCACTCGGGGACCTCCTTACGAAGTCTCAGCCGACGCCCCGACGTGGCCAGCTAGAGGAAACCGGACTCCAAAATCCAAGCTGGGTCATCAGTCGGGCGAGGCAGGATATCCAGGCGATTCGTCGCTGTTCGAAGGACTCGGAGGTAGCAGTCATGAAGCTCGAAGGGAGCAGGATCGATGGGCAGCCCAGGAACGCCGAAGAGGCTCTCCGCGCACTGGATGCTGTCGCGGACCTGCTGCGAAACGAAGGGGATCCTCGCGCAGCGTTCCCGGACGTGTACGCGATCATCACCCGGCGTGTCGCCCAGGAGGTGAGCCGCCCCGACGGTGGGGTGTTCCTGGAGCCCGAGTGGATCTCTCGCCTCGCTGGTCGCTTCTGCGAGGTCTATGTGGACACGGTGCGCCGCAGCTTCGTGGAGGAAGCGCAGACGTGCGAGGCATGGCGGCTCGCCCACCACTTCGGTCCTCGCGGCGCAAGCCTGCCGGTGCAGGAAGCGATGCTCGGTCTGAGCGCGCACATCAACTATGACCTCGCCATCGGCATCCACGACACCATCGTGGAGTTCGGGCATGCCCGCGACGCGCGCATGCTGTCCCGTTACAAGCACGATCACGACCAGGTCAACGAGCTGCTCCGCGAGGCCGTATACGAGACGCTGGAGCTGCTCATCGAGCGCCACCGCTGCGCGGTTACCGAGGTCGTTTACCAGAGGGCGAAGACTGCGGCCAGGTGGTTCGCCATGGCGGTGCTCCGTCAGTGGCGCGCGCAGGTCTGGAGCACCGTGCTCGCGATGCTGAGCGCCGACGATGTCTCCGAGAAGCAGAAGATCATCGACTCCATGGGCCAGCGTGCCGCGTGGATCGCCCGCGCCATGGTCTTGCCGAGCGCCGCCTACCTCGCGGGCAAGCCGCTCTTCGAGGGCGCCCGCGCGCGAATCAACGCGCTGGCGGCCTGAACGCCCGTCGTTTTCTCTCGACACGCAGCGACGTTCCCGCAAGAACGGGCATCGGAGAGTCCGCCTCCCCCCCTTATGCGCGCGCGTGTCTGGCCTGGTACACATCATTCCCTCGGCGCTACCTATGACGGCGCAGGGGTGAACTTCGCCCTCTACACGGAGAGCGCGAACAGGGTTGAACTCTGCCTCTTCGATGCTCCAGACGCCGAAAGGGAGCGCGAGAGAATCGTGCTCCCGGAGCGTACCGCCCACGTTGCTCACGGCTACGTGCCAGGGCTCCGGCCGGGACAGCTCTACGGCTACCGCGTCCACGGCCCTTACGAGCCTGCCGCCGGTTTGCGCTTCAACCCGAACAAGCTCCTCGTCGACCCGTACGCCTACGCCGTCGCGAACGAGCCTGACTGGCGGGCACCGCTCTTCGGTTACGACCGCGAGGCGGGTCCAGAGGACGACTCCCTCCCGTGCGGCCTCGACAGCGCTCTGGGCGCACCGAAGTGCGTGGTCGTCGACCACGCGTTCGACTGGCGAGGGGATCGCCCCCCGAGGACGCCATGGGAAGACACCGTCATCTACGAGATGCACGTCAAGAGCTTCACCATGCGCCACCCTGGCGTCCCCGAGCCCTTGCGCGGCACCTACGCGGGGCTCGCCTCCGAGGCCGCGATCGACCACCTGCGCCGCCTCGGCGTGACCGCCGTCGAGCTCTTGCCGATCCACGAGATGGTCACCGAGCGCGACCTGTGGGCGCGCGGGCTCGAGAACCACTGGGGCTACAACACCCTCTCGTTCTTCGCGCCCGCCGGGCGCTACGCCTCGAGCGGTCGCCGCGGCGAACAGATCACCGAGTTCAAGAACATGGTGCGCGCCCTCCACGCGGCGGGCATCGAGGTGATCCTCGACGTCGTCTACAACCACACCGCCGAGGGCTCCCACCTCGGCCCCACCCTTTCCCTGCGTGGCATCGACAACCGCACCTACTACCGCCTCGATCCCCGCTCTCCGCGCCTCTACCGAGACTTCACCGGCTGCGGCAACAGCCTCAACACCCGGCACCCCCAGGTCCTCCAGCTCGTGCTGGACAGCCTGCGGTACTGGGTGACGGAGATGCACGTCGACGGCTTCCGCTTCGACCTCGCGTCGACCCTCGCCCGGGGCTGGTACTGGGTGAAGCGGCTGGGCTCCTTCCTCAACATCATCCATCAGGATCCGGTGCTTTCCCGGACCAAGCTCATCGCCGAGCCCTGGGATCTCGGCGACGGGGGCTATCAAGTCGGCAACTTCCCGGTGCGCTGGGCTGAGTGGAACGACCGTTACCGCAACGCCATTCGCCGCTTCTGGAAGGGGGACGAGCACGTCGCCGCCGAGATCGGTTACCGGCTCACCGGCTCCAGTGACCTCTTCGAGCTGAGCGGCCGGAGACCCCAGGCCAGCATCAACTTCGTTACCGCGCACGACGGCTTCAGCCTCCACGATCTCGTCTCGTACGCCCGCAAGCACAACGAGGCGAACGGCGAAGAGAACCGCGACGGCAGCGACCACAACGAGAGCGAGAACCATGGCGTCGAGGGCGAGACCGACGACCCCGCCATCGTGGAGCTGCGCGAGCGGCAGAAGCGCAACCTCTTCACTACGCTGCTCGTCTCCCAGGGCGTCCCCATGCTCCTCTCCGGAGACGAGCTGGGCCACACCCAGCGCGGCAACAACAACGCCTATTGCCAGGACAACGAGCTCACCTGGCTCGACTGGGACCTCGATGCGAGGCGCCAGGCGCTGCTGGACTTCACCACCCGCCTCATCGCCTTCCGGAGAGACCAGCCCGTCCTCCGCCGACGCCGCTTCTTCTCCGGCGGCTACATCCACGGGAGCGGCCTGCGCGACATTGTCTGGTTCAGGCCCGATGGCCAGGAGATGTCCTCGGACGACTGGCAGAAACCCGACGCGCACGCGCTCGGCATCCTGCTCGGGGGTGACGCCATCCCGGACTGCGGTCCTCAGGGCGAGCGCATCCTCGGAGACACGCTGCTCCTCCTCGTCAACGCCGACGATCGGCCGCTCGATTTCGTGCTGCCGGACATCGAATGGGGGGAGCGCTGGGCGCTCGTGGTCGACACCGCCAGCGCGCAGCCGCCGGAGGCCGGCCGCCCTCCCGAGCTGGCGACCAAGATTCACCGGCTGATCGGACGCTCGATGGCCATCTTGAGGCTCCTCGAGCAACCCGGAGGACGAGAACGACCACCGCGCTGAGCGCACTCAGACGAACGAGGATGGAAGGCCTATGCAAGAGCCGTGGGGAGGAGAGTTCGGGGATGGAAATGCAGGGCCTCAGGACGCAGGCGTGTTCGATTTCGCGGAGGCGACCGAGGCCGAAGACCTCCTCGAGAAGGTCGCGGCCGAGCTTCGGGCCGACGTCCCGCGCGCCACGTACCGGGTGCAGCTGAACGCCGGCTTCACCTTCGCAGACGCTCGGCTGTGGACGACGTACCTCGCCGATCTCGGTGTGAGCCACCTCTACTCCTCGCCGTTCTTCAAGGCGAAGCCAGGCAGCAGCCACGGCTACGACCTGACCGATCACAACGCGCTCAACCCGGAGATCGGCACCCGCGAAGAGTTCGATGCCCTCTCGGCCGCCCTCCGGGAGAAGGGCATGGGCCTCGTGCTCGACTTCGTGCCCAATCACATGGGCGTCGGGGCCACGGAGAACGCCTGGTGGGCCGACGTGCTGGAGAACGGCCCAAGCTCTCTCTACGCGCCCTACTTCGACATCGACTGGTACCCCGTGAAGGCCGAACTGCGGAACAAGGTGCTCCTACCCGTCCTCGGCGACCACTACGGCCACCTCCTCGAGCGGGGTGAGCTGCGCATCGTGCTCGACGGCGGCGCCTTCTCCCTCCGCTACTTCGAGCACTCCTTCCCGATCAACCCCCGCACATACACCATGATCCTGGAGCCGCTGGTCCCCGAGCTCTCCAGCGCTCTCGGTGAGGAGCACGACGCGGTCCTGGAACTCCAGAGCATCCTCACCGGCCTTCGCAACCTCCCCCTTCGCACCGAGACCCAACGCTCCCGGGTGATCGAGCGCCGCCGCGAGAAGGAGATCTTGAAGCGACGGCTCGCAGCCCTCGTCGCGGACGCCCCCGTCGTGGCGCGTGCCCTCGATGAGGCCATCACCCGGCTGAACGGCACCCCTTCCGACGCGCGCTCGTTCGATGCCCTCGACCGGATGCTGGAGGAGCAAGCTTACCGCCTGAGCTACTGGCGGACGGCGGCCGAGGAGATCAACTACCGCCGCTTCTTCGACATCAACGACCTCGCCGCCATCCGCATGGAGAACCCCGCCGTGTTCTCTGCGGCGCACCGCCTCATCCAGGAGTTGTTCGTCTCGGGCCAGCTCTCCGGCCTTCGAATCGATCACCCCGACGGCCTCTGGGACCCGAGCGGCTACTTCAGCGCTCTCCAGCGCAGCTACTTCCTCTCACGCTGCCAGGGCGCCGCCAGCCCGGAGCGCTCAGCAGCCTCCCTCATGGAGCGCATCGCCGGCAGCTATGGCGGCCGCGTCGCGGCGGAGCCTCGCGCCCGCTTGAGCCGCTCCCTCTACCTCGTGGTCGAGAAGATCCTCTCCCGCGGCGAGACCCTGCCCGACGACTGGGCCGTGCATGGCACAAGCGGCTACGAGTTCGGGCGCGCCGTCGGCGCCCTCTTCGTCGACGCGTCTAGTGAAGCGGCGATGACCACCACCTACGAGAAGTTCATCGACGAGCAGCACGACTTCGACGACCTCGTCTACGAGAAGAAGCAGCTCATCCTCAACTCCTCCCTCGCCAGCGAGCTGAACGTTCTCGCGCACGCGCTGAACCGCATCACCGAGCGCGACCGACATTTCCGCGATTTCACACTGGGCTCCCTCACCGACGCCCTGCGCGAGGTCATCGCCAGCTTCCCCATCTACCGCACGTACATCAACGAGCGCACCGTCACCCTCTCCGACCACGACCGCGTGGCCATCCACCGCGCCATCGGCGTCGCCCGTCGGAGAAACCCGACGATGGAAGGCTCCGTCTTCTCCTTCATCCGCGCCGTTCTCACGCTGAGCCTCCCTGAAGGCACCCCCAGCGAAGACCTCCCGCTCTGGCGCGAGTTCGTCATGAAGTTCCAGCAGCTCAGCGGCCCGGTCATGGCCAAGGGCCTCGAGGACACCGCCTTCTACATCTACAACCGCCTCGTCTCCCTCAACGAGGTCGGCGGCGAACCCGAGCGCTACGGCCTGAGCATCTCCGCTTTCCACCGCGAGAACGCTACCCGCCACCACGCCTGGCCGAACGGCCTGCTCGGCACCTCCACCCACGACACCAAGCGGAGCGAGGACGTCCGCGCCCGCATCAGCGTCCTCAGCGAGCTCCCTGGCGCCTGGTCTGACACCCTCGGCCGCATCGCCGCCGCACTTCCGGGCCCGCGCGCCGACATCGACGGCCGTCCTGCCCCCGACCCCAACGACGAGTACCTCCTCTACCAGACCCTGATCGGCAGCCTCCCGCTCCGCGAGCTGCTCGACCCGGCAGGCTCCTGCCTGCCTACGGGAGAAGCTCTCGCGACCTACGTCGAGCGCATCGTCGCCTACATGCGCAAGGCCACCAAGGAGGCCAAGGTGAACACCTCCTGGATCCAGCCCAACGCCGACTACGACGCTGCCGTCGAAGCGTTCATCCGCCAGCTCCTCACCCCCACACCTGCCCTCGAAGCGCTCCTGCCCATCGCCCGCGTCACCGCTTACCACGGCATGTGGGGCGCCCTGTCCCAGGCCCTCCTCAAGCTCACCTCCCCAGGCGTCCCCGACCTCTACCAGGGCACCGAACTCTGGGACGACAGCCTCGTCGATCCCGACAACCGTCGCCCCGTGGACTTCCAGGTCCGCGCCACCGCGCTCGCCGAGATCCGGTCACGCGCTGCAGAAGGCGCAGCACTCGCCCTGGATCTGTTCGAGCGCGCCGCCGACGGCACGATCAAGCTCCTCGTCACGCACCGTGCTCTCGACGCCCGCCGCCGAGCACCGCAGCTCTTCGGCGCCGAGGGCGAGTACCACCCCCTCATGGCCACTGGTGACCATCACGACCACGCGGTGGCCTTCGCCCGCCGCGCAGGCGACGCCGAGATCATCGTCGTCGCCGCTCGTCTCACCGCCAAGCTCATGGACGGCCGCTGTGAACCTCCCCTCGGAGACGTCTGGCGCGGCACCGCCATCCCAGCCTCCTCGGGGACCATCTACACCGACCTGTTCACCGGCACCGAAGTCCGCGCCGTGGACGACCCGACCCCCACCTCGAACGACACCAGGAAGGACGCGCACCCCGGCGCCTCCTTGCCGCTCGACTACGTCTTTCGTCACCTCCCCGTCGCGCTGCTTGCACGGGGCTTGCCCCGAGGAGACCGATGACCACCGCCCTGCGCACAGGAGCCTGGCTGGAGGCCGACGGCGCCCACTTCTGCATCTGGGCGCCCGAGCACTCCCGTATCGACGTCGTCCTCTTCGCCGATGACGCCGAGACCATCACCCGCGAGGTCGCCATGACCCCGGTCGACTCCACCGGCGGACAGGGCTACTTCGAAGCCCGCATCCCAGACCTAGCTCCTGGCGCCCTCTACAAGCTCCGCGTCGACGGTGAAGGCCCCTTCCCCGATCCCTGCTCGCGCGCCCAGCCGAAAGGCGTGCACGGCCCCTCCGCCCTCTGGAACCCCACCTTCCCGTGGACCGATCACGCCTGGAAGGGCAAGCCCATCGAGGACCTCGTCATCCACGAAGTCCACGTCGGCGCCGCGACCCCCGACGGCACCTTCGATGCCCTCATCGAGCGCCTCCCCGACCTCCGCGCCCTCGGCGTCACCGCCCTCGAACTCATGCCCGTCGCCAGCTTTCCTGGCCGCTTCGGCTGGGGCTACGACGGCGTCGATCTCTTCGCCCCGGCCGAGATCTATGGCGGCCCCGACGGCCTCCGCCGCCTGATCGACGCCGCGCACCGCGAAGGCCTCGCCGTGCTCATCGACTGCGTTTACAACCACCTCGGCCCGGACGGGAACTACCTCCGCGCCTTCTCCACTCACTACTTCACCCACAAGCACCAGACCCCCTGGGGCGACGCCGTCAACCTCGACGACGAAGGCGCCCCCGCCGTGCGCGCCTTCTTCCTCGCCAACGTCGCGATGTGGATCCGCGACTACCACGCCGATGGCCTCCGCCTCGACGCCACCCACGCCCTCCTCGACGACTCCCCCGTCCACCTCCTCCAGGAGATTGCCGTCCACGCCCGCGAAGCCGCCGGCGATCGCGCCGTCGTCGTCATCGCCGAGGACGACCGCAACGACGCCCGCCTCATCACCCCTGCCTCCCAGGGCGGCTACGGCCTCGACGCCGTCTGGGCCGACGACTTCCACCACACCCTTCGCGCCGCCTTCGCTGGTGATCGCGACGGCTACTACACCGACTACGCCGGCACCGCCGAAGAGATCGCCGCCGCCCTCCGCCACGGCTGGCTCTACGAAGGCCAGCTCTCCCGCTACCACAACGCCCCCCGCGGCACCCCTGCCGACGGCGTCGCCCCCCCGCACTTCATCCACTGCATCCAGAACCACGACCAGATCGGCAACCGCGCCACCGGCGACCGCCTCGGCGCGCGCGTCACCTCTGCCGTGCACCGGGCCATGAGCGCGCTCCTCCTGCTCAGCCCTTACACCCCCATGCTCTTCATGGGCCAGGAGTGGAACGCCTCCACCCCCTTCCAGTACTTCACCGACCACGAACCCGAGCTGGGCCGCAAGGTCACCGAAGGCCGCCGCAAAGAGTTCGCGCGCTTCACCTCCTTCGCCGCCGACGAGATCCCCGACCCCCAGGATCCCAAGACCTTCCAGCGCTCCAAGCTCGCCTGGAACGAGCGCGCACACCCCCCGCACGCCGGCACCCTCGCCTGGTATCAGGCCCTGCTCGCCCTGCGCGCCACCCACCCGGCCCTCGCCCACCGCGCCCGGGGCAGCTTCCTCGCCGACCCCGTGGGCGTCGACGCCGTCCGCCTGGAGCGCCGTGTCCCGGGCGGCGTGGCCTTGCTCTTGCTGGTGAGCTTGCGCGGCCCCATCGACATCGACCTCAACGGGCAAAACCCGCGCATCCTCGCCTACAGCGAGGACCTGCGCTTCGGCGGCACCCATCCAGCATCGCCGCTCGTCGCTGGACGGGCCCAGCTCCCTGGACCTGCCGCCCTCATCCTGGAGATCCCTGTATGATCCTCGACCCCTCCTCGGTGACCCCGGAGGTGCCTCGAACCACCCCGGTCCCCCTGGAGGTGCTCGACGACACCCCCCTCCCGGTGCCCATCCGCACCGCCGAGCACCGCCTCCGCCTCCTCGCTGGCATGGAGTGCACCCTCGGCGCCATCCAGGCCGACGCCCGCCGCGCTCGTCGACGCTTGCTGGTCGAGACCTACATCTACCGCGACGACAAGCTCGGACGCGCCTTTGCCGACCTCATGGCCCAGGCCGCCCAGCGCGGCGTCGATGTCCGCTTGCTCTATGACCCCCTCGGCTCCCAGGAGACCGACGCCAGCTTCTTCGACGAACTCCGCCACCGCGGCATCGACGCCCGCGCCTACCGCCCCACCCCCCTCCTCCTCGGCCGCGGCACCTTGTTTCCTCGAGACCACAGCCGCGTCATCGTCGCCGACGACCACGCTTATACTGGCGGTGCCGCCTGGGGCGACGAATGGCTCCCCCGCCACCTCGGCGGCGAAGGCTGGCACGACGTCTGTATGCAGCTCGAAGGCCCTTGCGTGAACGACTTCGTCCACCTGTTCGAGATGCGCTGGCGCGAGGCCAACGGCGACAACGAAGAACCCCAGGACTACTCCTGCGGCGGAAAGTACCGCGACCTGGAACTCCTCGCCGACGCTCCGGGCCAGGACGATCTCGTCTACGAGCGCTACCTCGACGCCATCCACCGCGCCCGCCACCGCGTCTGGATGTGCAACGCCTACTTCTACCCGCCTGCCGACATGCGCCACGCCCTCTTCGACGCTGCCGCTCGCGGCGTCGACGTCCAGGTGATCTCCACCGGCACCACCGACCTCCCCATCATCCGCCGCGCCGCCTGGGCCGACTACGCCTACTGGCTCAACCACGGCCTCCGCATCTTCGAGTACGCAAGCGGCACCCTCCACGCCAAGTACGCCCTCTTCGACGACGACCTCTGCACCATCGGGACCCTCAACGCCAACCCCACCAGCATGCGCCTCGCCAACGAGGTCAACGTCTTCATCCGCGACCCCGCCTTCATCCGCGAAGTCGCCGCCCTCTTCGAGCGCGACCGCACCCGCTGCGACGAAGTCACCCAGGCCCGCGCCCGCTCTCGCCCCATCCGCCAGCGCTTCCTCGACCACCTCGCCTGCGACGCCCTCCGCCTCGTCGACATCCTCTGCGGCCCACCCGCCCGGCAAACCAAGCTCCCGGGATGACCCGCGATTTCAGCGCGCCCCCGGACCCGCACCCCGACGACCTCCTCGTCCTCACCCAGAACCTCTGGGGCGGCGCCGCTGCCTGGCCCGAGCGCCGCAATCTCCTCGCCCGCGCCCTCGACCACCTCCGCCCCGACGTCATCGGCCTCCAGGAAGTCCGCGCCCCCGCCGAAGGCCACCACGAAACCAGCCAGGCCCACGAACTCGCCGCCCTCGTCGGCGGCTACACCGCCCACTTCGCCCACGCCCGCCCCCTCGGCCCAGCCTCCTGCGAAGGCATCGCCCTCCTCTGCGCCCGTGACGTCGACGAGCACGCCGTCGAAGCCCTCAGCCTCGACCCCCACGACCACCTCGAAGCCGGCAACCGTCGCGTCGTCCTCTGCAGCCGCGTCGAGCACCAGGGCCACCGCGTCGACGTCTTCGTCACCCACCTCTCCCTCTCCGCCCGCGCCCGCGCCCGCACCCTCCAGGAGCTCGGCGCCTTCGTCCGCGCCGAGCGCACCCGTTCCCGCAGCACCGGCGCCATCCTCCTCGGCGACTTCAACGCCCCGCCCCACGAAGAGACCATCTGTGCCCTCGAACGCGAAACCCACGGCGCCTGGATCGACACCTGGAAGGCCACCCACGGCCCCCTCGCCCGCGGCGGCACCTGGCCCGCCATCCTCCCCTTCCGCCGCATCGACTACGTCTTCTGTCAGCCCGCCACCGCCTGGACCGTCGCCGCCTGCCACCGCCTCCCCTTCGCCGGCTCCGACCACCTCGGCGTCCTCACCCGCCTCCGCTTCGCCGAAGATTCATTGAGCCCCGTCACGACGCGAAGCCATTGAATGCGAATTCGATCCTCCACCGGATTGGAGGCACGGCCCTAATCCCACCATCCTTGACGGTGCCTCCTCCCGCGACAGGGCCTTGTCCCGCCATCCTTGACAGTGCCTTGCGAATGACCTTGCATGCGCATCCTTAACAAGACGAAGGGGAATGGTATGTCACGTCGACTTCGCTTCACCGTACTGGCCTGCAGCGCCCTCCTTTGGGGCTGCAATGACGACGCAGCTTCGCAATCCAGCACCACGACCAGCTCCTCCTCGTCGAGCGGCGGAGGTGGGAGCGGTGCAGGCGGCGATGGCGGTGCTGGCGGTGCTGGCGGCGTGAGCGCTGCGGGTGGTGCTGGGGGCACGGGCGGTGAAGGAGGCGCAGGTGGCGCAGGCGGTGCCGGGGGCACAGGCGGCGCAGGCGGTGCCGGGGGCACGGGCGGCGCGGGCGGCGATGCTGGCGCGGGTGGTGCTGGTGGCGATGGCGGCGCTGGTGGTGGTTCGAGCGCCAGCTGGACGGTGGTGACGCCGCCCGTGCTGTTCGGCAACAACCCGCTGACCGCCCTCTGGGGCACCTCCGCGCAGAACGTCTGGGCAGCCGGCTTCGACGGGAAGATCCTTCGCTACGACGGCGCGATCTGGGCGGTCGTCCCCTCCAGCGTCCCGACCAATCAAGGTCGCCACATCAACACGATCTGGGGCAGCTCGGCGAGTGACGTCTGGGCAGGCGGTTATTCGAGCACGCTCACCCACTTCGACGGCACCACGTGGAGCCTCTCGACCTCACCGCCCGTCGCCCTGTTCGGCCTCTGGGGAACCTCGGCGAGCAACGTGTGGGTCGTGGGCGGCTGGGACGTCAATGGCAGGATGTCGCATTTCAACGGCAGCACCTGGTCGACGGTCACCACCTATCCGAACTCGCTCCAGAGCATCTGGGGGAGCGCGGCCAACGACGTCTGGGCCGTGGGTCTCAGTGGCTTCATGCTCCATCACGACGGCCAGTCCTGGTCCACGGTCCCCTCCGGGACGAGCGCGCACCTCTGGACGATCTGGGGCGCCTCGGCGACCAACGTCTGGGCCGCCGGCGCGGGCACCATCCGCCATTTCAACGGAAGCGTATGGGCGGAGGCCCATGACACCCAGGGGGCCGCGGTCGTCGCCATCTGGGGCAGCTCGGCGTCGAACGTCTTCGCGGTCGGCAACAATGGCAGGATCTTCCATTTCGACGGCGTGAGCTGGTCCGCGATGTCCTCGCCGACGATTGCCCATCTCCGCGCGATCTGGGGCAGCTCCGCCAATGACGTCTGGGCCGTCGGCGACGGGGGCACCATCCTTCACTACCACTGAGACCTGTGAACGGGCCGTCGCCCGAACTCACGGCCCCTTTGCGGCGGCGTCGAGCCGGTCGAAGGCTCGCGCGACCTCGGCGTCGCCGTGCGCCACGAAGCTCGCTTCCAGCAACGCGCGCGTCTGCGGATCGAGCAGCCACGCACACACCGCCTCGGCGAGCGCCGGCCTCGCGCACCACAGTGTCGGCCGCCCCGAGGATGGACTCGGCCAGAACAGCGCGACCCCGTGATCGAGCACGAAGCGCGCAAGCGCCTGCACCGACGTCCGGGAACCCTCCGACCGCCACGCCTCCAGCATCGTTCGCGGATCGTAAGGGGCGATGTCGAGATCGAGGGTCAGCATCGTGTCGAGCAACGCCTCGCCGGGAGGGGAGGCGGGCCCTCCGCCAGCCGGGCGCGCCACAGCGCCTGGAGGTAATTCTCCACCGCGCGTTGCTCGGCTTCAGGCCACGACCGGCGCGCGCCGCAGCGCCGCGCTGTCCTGGAACGACACGCAGTGGGGGCACCCTTCGAGGTGGGTGCCGTCGTGGCGGTTGAACGTGGTGTAGAGCGCCTCCAGAGCGCTCCCGAGCGCAGTCGGGGGCACCTTCGGCCGGGGCATGGTCAACGAAGCCTGCTCACGGCCCCTCGCTCTCCCATGGCAGCTCCGCAATCAGCCCCCCGTACACGATCCGCCCCTCCATCGGCCGCTGATCCCCGATCCGCAGCACATCCCGCTGCGCCCCCAGAGCGTTCCTCGTCCCCACATACGCCTGCGCCCCCGACCACAGCGGCCGCGCCAGCCGCGCATCCAGCGTCTGGAACGGCACCGTCCGCAGCCCCTGATCCAGGAACGCATCCGACACCATCCGGTAGCGCAGCACCACCTCCAGCTTCCACGGCAGCTCGGCCCGCAGCGCCGCCATCACCGTGTGTGGCGGCCGCGACTCCAGCGGACGCTCGTGCGTATCGTCCCGCGTCCACAGGTAGGCGTACCCCACCTCCGCGTTGAGCGTCCCCACCTTCGCCGTCGCCCGCACGTCCAGCCCTGCCGTCCGCGCCTTCGAGATGTTCCGGTACGCGTACGTATCCACCCCACCCGACGACGACAGCGGCACCTGCACATCGATGTCGATCAGGTTGTCCACCCAGTTCGCGAACCCCCCGACCCGCATCTGGATCTCCCGCGTCACGTCCACTGTCGCGTCCCCGTTCACCCCCCACGACGCTTCCGGCAACAGGTCCGGATTCCCCATCACCCGATACCCCAGGTACGAGTGGTCGAACGAGAACCCGATCTCCTTCCCGCTCGGCGCCCGGAACCCACGCCCCCCCGACAGCCGCAGCCCCAGCCGTGACGTCGGCCGGTACGCGATCGCCAGCCGCGGCGCCACCACCCCGCCGTAGCGCAGGTGCGCCTCCCCGCGCACCCCTGGCAGGATCGTCAGCGTGTCCCCGATCTTCCACCCGAGCTGCGCGTATGCCGCCCCGTTCCCCAGCTTCGTCGGCGGCACCTCTTCGAGCTTCCGCGTCGTCACCCCATCCGGCGTCGCCTCCGCCCGCGTGATCTCCTGCTCGAGCTGCTCCACCTCCCCGCGCACGCCCACCACCCAGGTCCGCGGCCCCTCCGCGATCGTCGCCGTCGCCTCGAAGCTCTGCATCGTCCCGCTGAGCTCCCGCAGCTCGTCCACCGGCGAGTCCCGCCGATCCCGGTTGCGCGTGCGCCCCGCCCACTGCCGGTTCACCGCCAGCCGCAAGTTCGACCCGCCCCCCAGATCGATCAGCTCCGAAGCGTTCACCACCACCCGCTGCGTCGTCTCGAACACGTCGATCAGGAACGGCGACAGACCCGGCACGATCTGCGACTCCAGCGTGTCCTGCCCATCCCGCAGCCACCGCAGCCGCATCCGGAGCTGCGACCGCGACCCGAGCGGCGCGCCAGCCCGCAAGCCCATCAGCGTCTGCATGCGGTTCGGCAGCCACATGTCCGGCTTGTTCGGATCGAGCGCGAGCCCATCCTCCCGCTGCACCGACGCATCCGCGCTGACCCAATGGTCGTCCCTCCGGTACGCCCCCGTCCCCTGCGCGAGCAGCCCCCAGCGGTTGCGCCCTTCGAGCCTCACGCGCCCGCTCGGCCCGAACTGCGCCGGCGGCCCGCTGATGACGTTGATGACCCCCCCGATCGCGGCCGTCCCGTAGAGCGAGCTGGTCGGCCCCGTGACCAGCTCGATGCGCGACACGTCGGTGAGGGGAAGCTGGGAGAGGTCGATTGCGCCCCCGGTATCCCCGATGACGCGCTCGCCATCTTCGAGGACGAGCACGCGATCGCGATCGAACCCCTGGATCTGGATCGCGCTGGGACTCCCGAGGCTGCCGTACGCGCTCGGGTTCACCTGGACCCCGAGCTGCTGGGAGAGGGCCTCCCCCACGTTGGTGGCGCCGCGTCGCTCCGCTTCCGTGCGGGTGATGACCTGCGTGTAGACCGTGGCGCGCTGGCTGCTCTCCGGCGTCCGGGTGCCCGTGACGACGACCTCGAAGGGCTCGGGCGCCGCTGGCTGTCGACCCTTCGAGTGGGCCTCGCTGGGGGCTCCCTCAGGGGCATCGCCTGGCGCTGGCGAGGTGTCTGACGCTGGCGAGGCGTCCGCAGGCCGTGCGGAGGCGTCCGCAGGCCGTGCGGGGGGGCTTTTCGGAGGAGGCGATGGCGCTGTGGTCCTGGGGGACGAGGGCTGGGCGAACGCGAGGGGCGTGGTCAGCGCGAGCGTGAGGGCGCCGGCCATCGCCTGGTGCAGTCGCGCGGGGAGCCTCGCCATCCGGGCGGCAGGCTAATGGCAAAGGGGGGTCTGGTTCCAGGGGGCGCCAGCGAGGGCGTGTCGACGCGAGGCGCCGGCGGGCGCTCGGGGAGCGTCGAGACACGGGGGGCGAGAGGGCTTGCGGAGGAGACGTCTCAGAAGCGCGTCTCACCTGCGGTCGGACTGGCGCTGGAAGGTCACGCAAGGCCGCCCTTTGGCGGCGCCGGGGGCGGGGCGCCGGCGGTGGGCAGGATGGCGCGCGGTTCGGTGCTCTGGCGCGCCCGCCGGCGCCTCGCGTCGACATGCCCTCGCTGGCGCTGGGTGGGTGGGGGTCGAGGGCGTCCAGGGTGGGGGTTGGGTTTGCGTGGGGATGGTGCAGGGATGGTGAGAGAGGTCGCGGCGGAGCGTGCGTGCGCAGGGGAGGGGATCAATCGGAGCAGTCGACGTGGGCGACGTGGATCTGTCGGTTGTCATCCCCGTAGGCGAGGTAGGTCGAGGTGCCGTGCACGGCGAGATCGACGGCGTGATTGTAGAAGATCGCGCTGGCGCCGATGCCCGTGGGGCGAACGACGACCTGCCGCTCGACCTCGAAGCTCCGGGAGAGCTGGAGGTAATGCACGCCGCCCAGCGAGCTTGCGGCGCTGATGAAGGCGAGGGCGTACTTGCCGTCACGGGTGGCGAGGGCGGGGGCCCGCTGGTCATCGGTGGCGCTGGTGTACCGCGCGCGGGTGGCACCGGTGGCGAAGTCGAAGCTCACGAGCACGATCCGGCTCGCGATCGAGGGGGGCGCCTCGGTCATGGTCGTGTAGCCCACGGCAAGCTCGTCGCCCTGGAGGACGACGGTGTGGCCTGGCGCGTGCTCGCTGGCGGTCACCGTCGGACCGAGCGCGCCGTCGGGGGAGACGGAGGCCCAGCGCAGCACCTCGCCTTCTCCACCCACGCCGCTCCACACGAGGTGGGCGCTCGTCGGCGTGCTCACCCAGTTCACGGACATCTCCGTGAGATCACCGAGGAGCTTGGTGGGGGGGAAGGCCTCCCCTTGCGACGTGTACCCGGCGATCCAGAGGGATGCTTCTTCGTCCTGGGGGCTGTGGCTCCTGCGGATCCACGCCAGGTAGGTCACGTCGCCGTGGTGAAGCACGGTGGGCATGTAGTCGCTGTTCGACGTCTGGAGCGTCTCCGTTCGCTGCCACGCGCCCATCGGTGAGAGCCAGTGAAGCTGCACGCCCGGGTTGCTGGAGCTGGCCGTCGCCAGGCGCAGCGAGCCATCGTCGAGCCGGAAGACGTCGTGCATCAGCGACCCCGACTTCTGCGCTGCGGTTTCTCCTTGCGGTCTCGCTCCGGCCCCGAGGGGGACGTAGTGCACGCCGTAGACGTGAGCCCCCGTGCTCGTCCCGTTGGTCGAGTACAGCACCGAGCCCTCCCCTGTCGCGCCGACCGCGATCTGCACCCGCTCCCAGAAGTCCGTCGTCTCCGGGATGAGCGCATCGCTCACCGTGCATTCCTTGGCGACGGGCCCCTCTCCTCCGCTCCCCCCCGTCCCACCGCCGCCCGAGCTCGGGTCAGGGGTCTCGCCCGACCCCGTCCCTTCATCTCCCCCCGAGCAGGCCACACCGAGCCCGGCCCCCAGCGCAGCCGTCACGAGCGCGATCAAAGACAGAACCCGGTGCTTCATGCGTACTCCTCGAGCAGGACATCATCCCCGGACGCAACGACCACGCCGCGTTTTCCCCTTGGCGCCCTCATCGCAGCTCCGCCTCACGCGATAGCACGTCTTCTCTCCACCAATGTCACGAAGCACGAAGCCCTCGCACCCAGCGCACCGTGAAGCGGCGAGGTGCTGGAGGGCAGGGGATCAGTCGGGGCAGGTGACGTGGACGACGTGGACGCGCCGGTTGTCGTCCCCGTAGGCGAGATACGCCGAGGTCCCGTGAACGGCGAGATCGACGGGATGGTTGGGGATGTAGGCGCTGGTGCCGGTGGCAGAAGGCCGGATGATGACGCGCCGCTCGATGTCGAACGTCGGCGAGAGGTGGAGGTAATGCACGCTGCCCACCGACTCGGCGTCGCCGATGAACGCGACGGCGTACCCATCGTCGCGGATGCTGAGGGCGGGGCCCCGCTCGTCTTCGGTGGCGCTGGTGAAGCTCGCGCGGCCGGCGCCGGTGGCGAAGTCGAAGCTCTGGAGCACGACCTGGCTTCGGATCGACGGCGAGATCCGGGTCAGCTTCGTGTAGCCGACGGCGAGCTCGTCGCCCCTCCGGACCACGGTGAATCCTGGCGCGTAGTCGCTGGCCGTCACCGTCGCGCCGACGACACCTTGCGGGGAAACGGAAGCCCAGCGCAGGTATCCCTCGCCTCCACCCCTGCCGCTCCACACGAGGTGGGCGCTCGACGGCGTGCTCACCCAGTGCACCGTCAAGTTCGTGAGATCCCCGAGCAGCTTGGTGGGAGGAAACGCCTCGCCCTGGGGCGTGTAGCCGGCGATCCAGAGCGACTCCTCGTCATCTCCCGAGAGGACCCGGTCCTGATTCCACGCGAGGTACGTCACGTCGCCGTGCTGGAGAACGGCGGGGATGGCGCTGCTGCGTGACGTCGGTGGGTTCTCCGTTCGCTCCAGGGTGCCCGTCGGCGAGAGCCAGTGCAGCTCCACGCCGGACTCATGAGAGGTCGCCGTCGCCAGGCGCAGCGAGCCATCGTCCAGCCGGAAGACGTCGTGCCGCAGCGAATGCGACGACCGCCGCACCCCTGCCCCTTGAGGCACCGCCCCGGTGCCGAGCGCGGCGTCGTACACGCCGCTGACGAGGGCCCCCGTGGACACCCCGTTGGCCGCGTACAGCACCGATCCCACCCCCGTCGCGCCGACCGCGAGCTGCACCCGCTCGTAGAAGTCCGTCGAGCTCGGCACGATCCGATCGAACACCGTGCACAGATCGCCGGCCGATCCATCAGTCGGCACCTCTGGCCCATCCGCCGCCGCATCCCCCGGAATCTCGCCCCCATCCGTCCCGGCGTCGGCATCGCCGCCATCCGGCTTCGTTTCAGAGCCCTCGATCGGCCCCGCCCCATCCTCTTCCCCCGAGCAGGCCACGCCGAACCCAGCCCCGAGCGCAGCCGTCACGAGCGCGATCAACGAGAGATGCCGACCCTTCATGCGTACTCCTCGAATGGGACGAGCACAGAACTCGCCGCGAAATGAACGTCCGTACCGAGCCAGCCGCCCCCCCGATGCGTTCCGCTAGGGTGTCGCCAGCAACGGGAACACCTGGCTCAGCACGATGATCAGGATCCCTGCCAGCGAAGCCCCCGCCATGATCCCCGACGCCCCGGCCAGCCGGTACTTCTCCGAGAGTTCCGGCTTCACCTTCTCGAACACCACTGCCAGCCCCGCTCCGATCAGCATCGAGATCGAGTCGTACCCCGACACCACCATCCCCAGCCCGATCCCCGTCGGCGAGGGCACCCACTTGCGCAGCCGTGCCGGCATGTACACCTCCAGCAGCGTCAGCACCACCGCCGCCACCGCCGCGATCACCACCGCCATCACCCCGTACGGCGGCAAGCTCTCCTTCCGGACCTCCACGGACAGCGCCCCCTCCAGCGGCTTCGCGGCTTCATCCCGCGGATCCACGAGCGGCCTGTCGAGCACCAGCCGATCGCCGACCCGCGCCTTCACCCCCCACCACAGATCGTGGCCCCCCGTCTCCCACTTCACCCAGTCTCCGGCCGCCGTCCCTTCCGGCGTCGCCGCGAGCGTCATCACCGGCAACGACTTCGCGGGCGCGGCCACCTCGCTCCTCCCCCGGTTCACCACCGTCACCTTCAGCCCCTTGGCCTCGGCGGGCGCGGCCAGCGGCCGCTCCAGCACCACGGACTTGTCGACCACCGCCACGATCCGGTACTCGCCCTGGTTCGGGCCCACATCGATCTGCACCGCGTCCCCGACCCGCGTCCCCACCGGCAGGATCGTCAGCGGCACCCCTTGCACCGTCTCCGGCGTCGCCGTCGCCGGCCCGCGCACCTTCGTGTCGACGCCCCCTGCGAGCAGCTCCGCCACCGCCTGCCACGTCTTCGCCGCGGGCGCCGGGAACTCCGCCGTCCCGAGGCGCTCCGGCGTCGCCAGGATCATGTACGCCGGGACGCAGAACACCGCCCCCGCGAGGATTCCGAAGAACTGCGAGATGAACTGGTTCCTCGGCTTCCCGCCGAGCATGTAGCCGCCCTTCAGATCCGTCAGCAGATCGGCCGCGTGGATCGCCGACCCCGCCGTGATCGACGACGCCATCAGGTTGATCTGCGTGTTCCCCACCGCCAGCCCACCGAACAGGAGCTGGCTGATCTTCCCGAGCGCCCCCGTCGGCGTGATGCTCGTCTCCCCCGTCGCCCGGCACGCCACGATCGACAGCAGCGTCGACAGCAGCACCCCCAGGAAGCCCATCCACATCGGGATCTCGAAGATGAAGTAGCCCAGCACCACCGTCAGCACCGTGCAGACGATGAGCCCCCGCACGAACCACGTCGTCGGTACCTCCAGCGCGGCCATCCCGCCCGCCTTCGACCCCGCCGTCATCCGCCCCAGCCCCTTCAGCGCCGACACCACCGTGCGCCACTTCAGCCCGAACGCGAGCAGCCCGCTCACCACGACCAGCGTCACGCCCGGCCACACGATGAAGGTCCGCACCGTCGCGTACGACGCCGACGCCCCTGCGAGCCCGTGCGTGTGCAGCCACGTCCCCAGCACCCCCCAGCCCAGCACCGCACCGAGCGCCAGACCCGCCGCGATCCGCACCCCCATGATCGCGCCCGCGCCGACCATCAGCAGATCCGTCTGGAACCCCAGCGTCAGCGGCGCCCACTTCGCGAGCAACGGCAGATGCTCCGGCAACAGCGGCGACTTCATCGCCACCGCCACCGGCTTGAGCAGCCCCGTCACCCCGCTCGCGAGCTTCACCACCGCGCCCACCAGCGCCCCGTACCCCAGCGCCAGCGCCTTCTTCCGCGCCTCGCCGGGCGCCGCGTGCAGCGACCGGATCGTCTCCGCGTACGCCATCCCCTCGGGGAACGGCAGCCGATCGATGTCGATCATCTGCCGCCGCATCGGCACCGCCAGCAGCACGCCCAGGAACGAGATCGCCAGCATCCAGGTCGCCAGCTCCCACGGCGCCAGCACCCGCCCCGTGGTCATGAACAGCGCCGGAATCGCCGACGTCATGCCTGCGCCCGTGAAGTACCCCGCCGCCGACGCAGCGCTGGCCATCACGTTGTTCTCCAGCGACGAGAAGTTCTTCTTGAACGGCCCCACCGGCGCCATCCGCCGCAGCCCCGAGAAGATCCCGAACGCCAGCACCGCCGCCGTCACCGTCACCCCCAGCGCCCAGCCCACCTTCAGGCCGACGTAGAGGTTCGACAGCGACATCACCCCGCCGAGCACCATGCCCGTGATCACCGCGCGCGGCGTGAGCTGAGGCTCGTTCGGGCGGTACACGTGCTTGAGCCAGTGCTCGTCGATCTCCTCCTGCGTCATCGGCGTGCCATCGGGGTGCACGTCGAGCGGCTTGGCCAGGTCTTCTCCCTCGTGGTGCTCCTCCCCCGCGTCGGGGGGGCGGGTCACGTCATCGCGCGCATTGTCGCGATCCTCGGGGCGCTGATCGTCGGGCGAGGTGGGGGAGGGCGTCGCTGCCATGTGGACACCGCGCGTGCCCTATCCCCCGTGCGGCCGCAACCTCCCGTGGCCCATGGAGCAGTGCGGCAAGAGCGCAGCACGCACCCTCCAGCAGCCCCTCGCCGGGGCTCCTTTCGCACGTACGGCATCCCGAGTCCTGCTCCGATCTCGCCGTCGTCGCGCTGGGCGACCCCCAGCCTGATGCCAGTGTCCCGCGGCTCGCGCTCGTGCGCTGCGCTCTTTCCTCGGTACAGCAGCCTGGGGACCCTCCGGCAGAGCGCCTCCTGGGCGGCCTCGTCCCCGGCCAGCGCCTGTTCGGCGAGCGCGTGGAGCGCATCGTCGTCCATGGCGTGGAGCGCGTCGTCCATGGCGCGGAGCATGTCGTCCATGGCGCGGAGCATGTCGTCCATGGCGCGGAGCATGTCGTCCATGGCCATGGCGCGGAGCATGTCGTCCATGGCGCGGAGCGGTCGTTCATGGCGTGGAGCGGTCGTTCCTCCGCGCATGGAGCGTTGGAGGCAGCGAAGGGTCCGGTTGTGACCAGAATTTTTCGAGGCCCACCATCGCACCCTCTCCTCCCTTCCCTGGCCTCCCCGTTCGGTTCCCGTTCCTGGCTTCGTCGTTCCCCTGTAAGGTCCGCCCTCCTCGCGCTCGCCTCGCGTCCGCCTCGCGTTCGTCAGGTTCGACCCACACCAAGAGCACGCTCGCACGAGGTCCATGCTCCTCTTCGAAACGCTCCTCCAGTCGCTGCTCGTCCCGGACTGCAAGGCGACCCTCACCCGTTCGGACGACGGCCACCCCGCGTTCCAGCTCTCGACCGGCGGCACCGTCATCCTCGAACCCTCGACCGTCATGTTCGACGACGCCGAGCCCGAGGACGCCCCTGGGGTCGTCGACCTCGGCCCCGCCTTGCGCCGCATCCACGACTTCCTCGCCCGCTTCCCGATCCGCGTCGAGGACAGCGGCATCGTGGCCGTGTTCACGCTCCACGCCCCCACCGACAAGCCCCTCTGGAGCGACGAAGGCCTTCGCGCCACCGTCCGGCAGCAGTCCTCGAAGGGGGAACAGACCTTCGCCGGCAGCGAGGCCAAGGACCTGCTCCTCATCGACCGCGCGACGCTCGCCAGGGACGACTGGCGCGCCCTCCTCGACGCCTTCGACGAGCGGACCGCCGAGTGGGCCGGCGCGCTGGAGTGCGTCTTCCCCGAGCACGCCGCCCTCGTCCGGCCCGTCCCCGTGGCGCCGACCGTGGAAGCGACGCTCCCCCCGGACGAAGGCTGGGACGACTACGCCGCCTCGCTCGGCATCGACGATCCGGAGGCCCTCGCCGCGCGCGTCGCTCGCCACGCCGAGGCGGCCTACGCCCGGTTCCCGAGCGTCCGAGACCACTATGAGGCGACTTACGGCCTGAAGCTCCCCCGAGGCCTCGCCTACCTCTCCGCGCTCTTCGCTGCGCTCGGCGAGCTGCCCGAGGACCCGCCGGAGCACTACATCGCGTGCCAGCCGGGCCGGAGCCGCTCCCACGCGTGGACCGACAGCGCCCTCGGCATGCGCCTGTCAGGCCTCTCCGAGTGGTTCTTGCCAGACGCCCTCCAGCGCAAGACCAAGGACGCCGCGCGCCTTCACGACGAGGACCAGGTCCCCCCGGGCGCCGAAGGCCCCCTCGATCCGCGCCTCGACATGCGCTACCGCCGCGACGCGCCGCAGTTCGTCACCTTCCTGAGCGGCAACTCCGACGGCAAGCACTGGGGCTTCTGGTACGACAGCCCCGACCACTTCCCGGTCATCGCCAGCAACTACGCCCGCGACTCCGCGGAGACCTGGCTCGCGGAGGAGCCCGAGATCGCCGACTTCCTCCGCGCCACGTTCGACGACGCCCTCCGCGAGAGCCTGGAGCACCTCGACGACGACGGCGAGAGCGAGGAGAACCTGCGCTTCTACCGCAACCAGCTGCGTGCGCTGCGCGTCATCCAGGCCCACCTCGACGCCCTCGACACCTTCGACGCCGAGCAGCCTCCCGAAGACGAGCCCTTGTGCCCCTGGCCTCGCACCGAGCGCAACCCCGTCGGCAGCCCCCGCCTCGCCCTCCGGCCCGACACCGGCCCGGTCCCGGACAAGGTCCCCGGCTTCAGCTTCCTCCACAGCGAGGACCCGGACACCGACACCCTGAAGACCTACATCGCCGAAGCCCGCCGCGAGCTCGCCGAAGGCCGCCCCGCCTACGCCCACGCCCTCGGCCTCTACCTGCACTGGTGCGACGACGACGCCCTGCGCGACGAGGCCGGGTCGCTGCTCCTGCACGCTTACGAAGCCCTCGGCTTCCGCCCCTTCGCGGCCATCCTGAAGGTCCACCTGCTCCACCGCGACCTGGCCAGCGTCGGTGTCTTCGAAGACTGAGCCCGCCGCGCGGCGCCCGGCCACGCGCTCACCGTCTCCTGTCGAAGCTCGTCTCGGTGCCTGTCCAGGTTCGTCTTGCTGGCGTCGCCGATCGCGTCGGCGGCGCCCGAGCGGTGCCAGCGCATCGTCGGCACGACGCGCGGAGCGCAGCGGGCGGTGTGCATCGACCCCGGGACGTGCCGCTGGGGTCGTTCGAGATCCGACCCATGAGCGCGGCATGCATTTGTCGTGAGGACGACCCTCGACCGATGGAAATGACGAGCCCATCTCCGCAATGCACGAGGGATTGGCCGAAGCGCGCGCGTTTCACGGGTGCAGTCGACCACTTTGTGTAGAGTGTGAAGAAGGGATGAGAGAACTACCCCGGAGACTGGAATGGCCGAGCCGGCAAAAAAACGACCGGTAGCAGCCACGTACGCCGATCTCGAGGCTGTACCTCCGCACATGGTCGGGGAGATCATCGCGGGCACCCTCTTCATGTCGCCGCGCCCCGCCATGCCGCATACGGTAGCGTCCTCCGCGCTGGGGGGTCTTCTCGTCCGGCCCTTCCAGTTCGGTCTGGATGGCCCTGGTGGCTGGTGGGTCTTCGACGAGCCCGAGCTTCACCTGGATGGCGACGTGCTCGTGCCCGACCTCGCCGGCTGGCGTCGCGAGCGGATGCCCACCCGACCCAGCACGGCGGCGGTCTCTCTCCCCCCGGACTGGGTCTGCGAGGTCCTCTCCCCGAGCACGGCGACCGATGACCGCTTCGACAAGCTCCCGGTCTACGCCCGCGAAGGCGTGACCTGGGTCTGGCTCATCGACCCCATCAAGCGCACCTTCGAGGTCCAGCACCTGGGCCCTCGAAAGCGCTGGGAGACCGAGCTGCTGGTCAAGGGCGACGACGTCGTTCGCGCGGCGCCCTTCGACGCCATCGACCTGCCGCTCACGATCCTGTGGGACGGGATGCCCCAGGCGCCGCAGCCCAGCGAAGGCTGAGGCGGCTGCCCGGGGCTCCATCGGCCCACGTCTGCCGGGCCTCGCTGCCGACCTCTCCAGCCTGCGCGGGAAGGCACCAACCTGCTCCGGAGGTCGCAACCTCGACCTTCGCACCTGTGCGGGCGCCCTCCCTCTGCGGAGAGGTCGACTTCGCAGGGGGTGAGCGGTCCGGCGCGTGCAGGATGGGCGATCGCACAGGTGGGAGGGTCGGGAAGCAGTGCGGGATTTGCGATTACACAGGGGGTGAGTCGCGGATCCTCCGCTCCCTGGCCGACTTCGCAGGTGCGAAGCCGGCCGTTCCCCTCAGGATCGGCGACCTCGCAGGAGCACAGACCTCCGCCGGGCCCAGGAAGCGGGATTTCGCACGTGGAGCGGCCGATTTCCCGGGGTCGCAGCGCCTCATCCAGTCGGAACGGCAGCGCTGGGAGCGCCGTGACGCCCATCGGGCGGAGGCTCGTCGTCCCTCAGAGTGTATTCAAGATCGCCACCACCAGGGCGATGGCCCGGGTGACCTGGTGCACATCGATCTTGTCGGCCGTGTCCGAGGGCAGGTGGTAGTCGTCGTGCATCGACGTCGACAGAAAGAGGGTGGGTACGCTGTCACTGAACGGCACGCTGTCCGACGTGAACCCCGAGCCGCGCAGGATCGCCTCGGGGAGGCCGAACAAGGAGGTCTTCGTCTCTCGGGCGGCGCCCTCGATCAGCGCCGTGACGCGGGCCTGCCCACGCGCCGAGACGACGTACCCCATGGCGTTCGCAGGCGCGCCGATCAGCCAGCGGAGGCTCTGCCCGTCCAGGAAGGGGCGCCCGACCATGTCGAGGTTGATCATCAGCTCGACCTGCTCCAGCGGCACGGGCGGGTTCGCGACGAAGTGCCTGGAGCCCACCGTCCCCAGCTCCTCCGCACCGAACGCCACGAAGACCAGCCGGACGCCCGCCGGACGTGCGAGGCGCGCGATCTCCAGCAGCGCGGCGACGCCCGAAGCGTTGTCGTCGGCGCCTGGATGGATCACGCCGGCCGCGTCGACCCCGAGCGCATCGTAATGCGCCCCGACGATCACCGTCCTGGTGGCGGCGGCGTCGTCGACGGGCGTGCTGACGACGACGTTCTGGTCGCGATGGCCCTTCCGATCGCGTCCGCCGGTCAGCGGGAACGACTGGCAAGCATCGCCGTCGCCCGCTGCGGCCACGAGCTGGAGCGAGACGAGGGCGTCGGCCAGGAGGTGCGCGACCCGTCCGCTCTCGGGCGTGCCCGCGGCCCGGCCTTTCAAGCTGGGCTGCGTGAGGTGCGTTATCCAGGCGCGCACGTTCTCGAACGACGGGCCCGGCGCATCGCGCGTGATCGTGGGCGGGGTGAGCGCGAGGTGACCGACGTGCTCGCCGCAGCGGACGGTCGTGGGCTGGAGCGAAGGCGATGGGTCGGGAGACGACGAAGCGACCGGGGGGCGCTCGCGGACGGTGGAGTGACCTGGATGCTCGGGGAGAGGAGCAGAGCCTCCGCCACAGGCGGCGGCGAGCAGCGCGGTGAGGAGCGGGAGCGCGAGGGGGAGGGAGGCCGGAAGATTCACGGGCGCGCAGCTTTCACGGGAGTCGGATGATATCGCATGATGCCGCGTCCGATAGCTGCGGCGGGTCAGGTCCGTGTGTCGTTGCCTGGCAATGCATGCTCAATGGCGTCGAATGCCACAGCAGCGTCAATGAAACACGATGGTCTTGAGACGGCTGCTTCGGGGGCTGGCGGTGACGCCGCGAGCCGGAGTCGAGGTCGGACATCGACCTGCTCGTGGGCGTTCACGGCACGCCTGGAGAGGTCTGCTCCTGGCCTCCCTTGCGTCGTGCATGCCGACGCAAGAGGCGCCTCGGGGAGTGATGGGCCATCCAGGCACAGCCTCCTCGGACGCCCCTCTGGACACGGATCCAGGCCCGCCGCCACCGGGCTCGCCGGAACCCACACTCGGGACGGTACTCCCGGAGCCTCCGCTGGAACCATCGCGAAACGTTCCCGATCGCGCTTGCAAGAGCGACGGGGAGTGCGGAGATGGCTTCTGTGATCGCGGGCGCTGTGCTCCGCTCAACACGACGAGGGCAGCATACGGGCGGGCCTGTGAAGCCGTGCCCACGCTTCACCCGTGCGGGGCCTACCTCTGCCTGGAGGGCCGTTGCCGATCCTGCGTTTCGGATGCGGAGTGCAGGGAAGCGATGGGCGCTCCCACCTGCGATTTTTTTGGAAGACCCAAAGAGTTTCCAGGGCGCAGTTGCGGGCGTCATGTGCCGGGACCGTCACCAGATCCGAACCTCAAACCCCCCGTGCCGATTCCGTAGGCGCATGCCGGTGGGAGGCGCGATGGGTGGGATCGCTGGCAGACCAGAGGTGGCTCATCGGGGGCGCCGTGTGGCCCAGCGCTTCTCTGCCTGACCTACCAGCGCCCTTAACACGTGCTCACAGGAGCGCTGCACGCGGTTCACGGAGGCAGGGCACGGTGATCGACGGGTGAGCGTCACCCCTTTGCGAGGAGCCTCTCCGTGCCAGCTCGTCTCCACCCCGTTCGTGCTCTCTCTCCCGCCGCGCTCTGTGATGGTGTCGTGGTGCTCGGTCTCCTGTCGCTCGTGGCCGGGTGCAGCGGTCGCCCGGTCATGCAACCGCGTGCTGGCGACGTGGATCCGCCGGTGCGCGCGGCGGATGGTGGCCCCGGACAGGAGAGCGGTGGCGCGCATCGCCAAGGGGGTGGGCCGCACGGTCAGCGAGCGCTGCCGGACGAGGCTTTCCAGGCGTGCCAGAACCAGGCGGCGAGCGCACCGTGCTCGGTCTCCCACGGGGATCGCGCGCATCAGGGGACGTGCAAGGTGCCCGAGAACGACACGCGCCTGGCGTGCTTGCCCAGCGGTCGTCCCGGAGGGCCTCCGCCAGGGGGAGGTGGCGCCGGGATGAGCCGGAGGTGATGCGCGTGCAGCGGGTGACGCATGCGCGGCAGGTGACGCATGCGCGGCAGGTGACGCATGCGCGGCAGGTCGTGACGCCGTGAGGTTGGCGTGGGGGGCCTGCTGGAGCAGGCGCTGCTCCCTCAGGTGCCGAACGGATCGTCCGGCGTCCCGCGGTGGGTCACCACCGGGGTCTGCGGGCGCTCGTTCACCTGGAGCTGGAACACGTCGGGGCGGGCGTAGTGGCCGGCGACGTCGAGATCGAACTTCCCGCGCGCGATCTCGGCGAGGTCGATCTCGGCGGTGAGGATCGCTTCTTCGCCCCAGCAGGGGCCGGCGAGCACTTCGCCGAGGGGGCTCACGATGCAGCTTCCGCCGTCGGACATCACGGTCTCGGGGTCGTCGCCCTGGATGGCGGCGTGGTCGTCGGGGTAGTCGCGGCGGCGGGCGAACTGGTTGCAGGAGAGCACGAAGCAGCGGCCTTCCATGGCGATGTGCTGCATCGTGGGGAGCCAGGTCTTGCGGCCGTCGGCAGTGGGGGCGCAGTAGAGTTCCACGCCCTTCGCGTACATGGCCATGCGCAGGAGCGGCATGTAGTTCTCCCAGCAGATCACGGCACCCAGGCGGCCCAGCGCGGTGTCGACGGCGGTGAGGGTGGAGCCGTCGCCGAAGCCCCAGATGAGGCGCTCCATCGCGGTGGGCATGAGCTTGCGGTGCTTGCCGAGCAAGGTGCCGTCGGGGCCGACGAAGATCACGGTGCAGTAGAGGGTGCCGCCGTCGCGCTCGATGACGCCGACGACGAGGTGCAGGCGATGGGCGCGCGCGGCCTCGCCGATGCGCTCGGTCTCGGGGCCGGGGACGGGGATGGCGCTCTCGAAGTAGCGCCGGAAGTCCTCGCGGCCTTCCGCGGTGCGCTGGCCGATGCGGGCGCCGAAGTCGAGGCCGCGGGGGTAGCCAGCGACGAAGGCTTCGGGGAAGACGGCGAGGCGGGCGCCTCTCGCGGCGGCCTCGGCGGCGAGGCGGTGCAGCTTGGCGAGCGTGGCCTCGGTGTCGAAGGCGACGCTGGCGGCCTGGACGACGGCGGCAGTGAAGGGGGGCATGGCAGCGGGCACGGTGAGGGGGGCGCCTCGGTGGGTCAACGGGGGACGGGAGGACGAGCGCGGGTGTGACGCGGCTGGACCGGGCGGGGTGACCCGGTGGTACGTTGCGTCCCGTCGATGCTGGCGCGCGCGCTCGGCTTGCTTGGTTTCGCTGGGCTTCTGGCCTGTGGTTCCGCCGTGGCGCCGGAGGTCGGGGCGTCGGGGCGGTCTCCCGTGGCGCCTGGGACGAGGGGGGCTCCGGTGCTGCCAGGGCAGCCGCTCGCGGGGGGCGGGCGGTGGTTCCAGAACGGCACGGACATGATGACGTGGGTGCGCTCGGGGGACGCGCAGGACGAGGCGATCTTCGCCGGGAGCAGGATGGTGCTCTCGCCGGGCGGAGAGCTGCTGGAGGCGGCGTGGGAGGGGGAGCTGTGGGCGACGGGGAAGCCCATCATCGGCGCGATCGCGGTCGCGCCGCAGCTCGGGGGAGGGTTCGTGCACTGGACGCGGGAGGAGGTGTTCCGGTCGAGCACGTTCACCGGTCCGCTCCAGCGGGTGCACCTCGGGATGACCCGCGGCGAGGTGCGCGGCGCGCGCAACGATCTGGCCGGGGTGGTGGTGTTCACCGACCGGGGGCCGCGGCTCTTGCCGGCGGGGGCGAGCGAGACGCAGCCGTACCCGGAGGCGGGGGTGTTCGATGCGGTCGCGCTCGATGCGTCGCGGGCTGCGCGGATGGACATGTTCGGGCGCGCGCGCGTCACGCGCGATGGCGGGCGGTCCTGGAGCGATGTGTCGAGCGAGACGGGGATGTTCGTGCGCGGGCTCGTGCCCGGCAAGGACGCGGTGTCGCTGGAGACGTGGATGGGGGGCATCGTGTTCGGTCCAGAGGGCACGCTGGGGCGGCTGGACACGGCGTATCGGCCCAGATTCCTGGGAAGCGGGAAGTACTTCCAGTCCGAGCCAGGGCAGCGGGAGCGGGACTTCGAGCTCTTGCCCTGGATGTGGCGGCAGTCGACGCCGGTGGGGGCGGCGGTGCTCGGTGGCGTGCGGCTGGGTGACGCGCTTGCGCTGGCGGTGGTGTCGAAGGGGGGCGCGCGGGTGAGCTTGCGGACGGGGGAGGCGTCGCTCCTGTCGTCGGGCTGGCTCTCCGACGAGCTGAACTGTGTGCCGCAGGCCGCGGGAGACGCGGTGCTGTTCCTGTGCTCCTGGGATGAGCAGCAGACGTTCTACGGGAGCGTGGTGCTGCGCAGCGAGGGAGGGCAGCCGCCGGTGGTGGAGAAGCTCCTCAGCGATGATGGGTTCTTTGCAGCCGACGATCGCGGGGCGGTGGGGTTCGTCGGGTCGTGCAGCGAGAAGGCGCGCTGGGTGGACCCGAACGACACGAGCCGGATGGAGTGGGGGGAGGTGGTGCCGGCCCCGGTGCTCTGCGTGCGGCGCAGGCCGGGCGACTGGGTGGAGCGCGCGGTGGAGCTCGAGGAGCGGCAGACCATGGTGGCGTGGGTGCCGCAGCGCGACGGGGGGGCGGTGGCGTTCGTGACGGGGGAGGCAGGGCACCCGCTGCCACCTCCCGTGGGGATGCGGCGGGTGACGGCGCAAGGTGGCGTGCGGGTGGTGCGCGTGGACCGCGTGGCGCCGGAGTGGCGGATCGGGCCGCCGACGTACGGGTCGCAGGCGCCGCGCGGGGCGGTGTCGCTGCTCGTGGATCGTCGCTTCCGGGTGCTCGACGACGGCCGGGTGGTCGGCTGGCTCAGCGCGGCAGGATCGGGGGACACCGGGAGCAGTGGCGTGAGTCGGGGCGTCACCTTCGGTACGGATGGGTCCGTGGTGGTGCATCCGCTGCCCGCGAATGTCGCAGGGATGGTGGTGACGGGGGACCACGGCCTCCTGATCGACTCGTCTGGAGCGCTGCACGAGACGGTGGATCACGGGCGGAGCTTCCACGCGGCGGGGCGCTCGCCGGTGCCGCCTTCGGCGTTCACCGGGGCGTGCTCTTCGCTGGGGTGCACGTTCGATGGCGTGGTGCGGCTGGGGTGGAGCAGCGTGGTGTCGGTGGGGGCGAGCGGCGCGGCGGCGGTGGGGGCGAGCGGTGCGGCGTCGGCGGTGCGGGCTGCGGCGTCCGGTGAGACGGTGGCGTCGGGAAAGGTGGCGTCCGCGGACGGCAGGTTCTCGGTGTCGCCCGATCCCGGGGCGGCTTGCAGGTCGACGGTGGACATCGATCTCGATCAGAAGGTCGAGCCGTGCCGGAGGACGGGGCCGCTGCTGGCAGGGCAGGAGGGCGCGGCGCCCAGACCCAGGCTCTCGTGTACGCCCGTGGGGGCGCCGGCGCCCAGGCCGCCGGCGGCTCTGACGACCGAGGAGCTTCGCAACGAGCGGATGAACATGCGTGCGGCGTGGGGCGACGAGCTCGTGTTGCTGCGCGATGCGAAGGCGCCGCCACCCGACGAGAACGAGGGGGCTGCGACGTCGGAGGAGGAGAGGCGTGCGGGGGCGGCGGTGCGGCCGAAGTCGGGGCCGGTGCTCCGCACGCACTCGCTGGTCTACCGCGTGCCGTTCGATCTGGGTGGGTCGGTGTTGCGGCTGAACGCGACGGAGATAGGGCAGACGCTCGGGTCGAAGAGCTACCGGCGGTTCACGGCCGTGCCGCTGCTGGAAGCGAGCGGGGCGCTCTCGGTGCTGCTGCTGGGCGAGGAGGGCGAGGCGATCGTGCGGCCCGGGGGGCTGACGAGGCTGCCAGGGACCGAGGGGCGCAGGTTCGCGGAGGAGCGGCTCACGATGACGCCGGGGCTCGCGCTCGGGCCGGACAGCGCGGTGCTGCTGGTCGAGCGCTACCACCGCTCGGCGCTGGAGGTGCACGGGGTCGGGGCGCAGCGGCCGCTGTTCGGTATGGGGCCGGGGCGGGATGGTTTCGAGGAGCGGCTGATGGCGCTGGCGCGTCACGAAGATGGGGCGCAAGGGATCCTGGTCCTGGATGGCGATGCGCCGGAGACCGTGGGGGTGTCGCGCATCGATGCGTTGAAGGGGCCCGGGCCCGTGGAGCGGCTGGCGCCCTGGTCGACGCTGACGCCCGGGAGCGAGCCGGCCTGCAAGGCGAAGGGGGGGTGGCACGCGCTCGTGGCGCTCCGGCCGGAGCACGCGCTGGCGATGGAAGACGGCGCGCTCCCGAACGTCCAGCTCGCGAGGTACGGGATCGCGCGGGTTCGCTGGGGTCGCGAGCGGGTGTGCGTGGACGCGCTCGATGTGCAGGTCGAAGAGACGCGGGGCGGGAGCGCCGGGGCGGCGCAGATGGTGATGCGCTGGGGGAGCGGGGCGGGTGGGGCGCTGCTGACCTCGGGGATCATCCAGGGGCTGTCGTGCACGGTGCATCCGCCAGCGCAGGGGGCGGGTCCGGGCGATGCGCAGGCTCGGCGCAGGCCGGTCGAGGTGGCGCCGTGACGCATCGTGGAAGCCCGGATCGATGGACGGCGGCGTTCCTTTCGCTGCTGGGGCTGGGAGGCGCGCCGGGCTGTGGGGCGAGCGCGGTGGAGGGACCTCGGGGAGAGGTCACGTCGACGCCGGAGGTCGCCATCCCGCTCGGGGTGGCGGGTCCCGCGCGCTACGTGCCCTCGTCGTACGGGGCGTGGGTGGAAGATGCGCCTGCCGGGGTGCGCCGCCTGATCGCGTCCGGGCGACGCGCGGAGCTGCGCGATGGCGCGCTGGTGGCGGTGGGGACGATCGAGCCCACGGTGCAGGCGGGGTTTCCTGCGCCTCCGTGGGTTCGAGGGGGCGACGCGGAGCGCGCGGGCGTGCGGGCACGGTACGTGTTCTGGCAGGACAACGAGGTCTATGCGTCGGCGCAGTTCGATGGCGCGCTGGTGCGGCTGGGGGAGCTGCCCGAGCGGGTGGACGAGGCGTTCGACTGGCTGGACGGGGTAGGGCTCGTGGCGGGGGCAGGGCTCTACGTGGTGCGCGCGTCGGACGCGCAGATCAGGCCTCTCGGCGTGGGCGGCGCGGTGCTGGCCGCGGCGATGAGCGCGGAGAAGGCGATGCTGTTCACGGCCTTCGGCCGCTCGCTGTTCACGTCGGACGGGGGGGCGACGTTTCGTGACCGGAGCGCGGAGGTGAAGGAGCCGATGCGGGTGAGCCGAGAAGGCGACACGCTGCTGGTCCATCAGCTCAGTGGCACCCGGGTGCGGGTCTCCGCCGGAGGGACGATCGAGGCCGGGTTCAGCTCGTCGATGTGGCGCGGGCGGGAGCCGGAGGAGGCGTTCGATCCGGTGTGGGGTACGGGGACGCGGGAAGGCGTGATGACGTCGGCGCTCGAGTCGGGGGTCGCGCTGCGGGATGGGGGCGCCGTGGTCGTCGACGGGGACAAGGTGGGGCGGGTGGATCTCGGGACGGGGCTCGCCAGTTCCATGGCGATGTTGCCCGAGGAGAGCGGGCGGTGCGTGCCGTTCCGTGCGCCGGAAGGGGTGCTCGCGCTGTGTCTGGAGTCGTCGCAGGCGCGGGTGGTGTCGCTCTCGGGGGAGCCACGGGTGGAGAAGGCGTTCGATCTGGAGGAGGCGTGGTCGCAGGACAGCGAGCCGTTCGTGGGGGTGGACGGTGAGGCGCTGGCGTTCCAGGGACCCTGCACTGGGCGGTCGAAGCCGAGGCTCGACATCGACGCGATCGCGGGCGCCTCGGTGCAGCAAGGGGTGCCGCGGGCAGGGCCCGTGCTGTGCGCGCGGGTGGCGCCGGGGGCCTGGCGAGAGATGCGGCTGGAAGCGGCAGACGCGCGGGATCTGCTGGCCTGGGTGCCGCGCCCCGGTGGGGAGGCGACGGCCGTCGTGGGGCGTCCGGACACGCGTCTCGGAGACGAGCCGAGAGCGTCGACGGTGGGGCCGCTGCGGGTGCTGCGGGTGCCCAGGTTCGCGCCGCCGCTGTCCTTTCCTAGGTACCGCTACCGTACGGATGGGGTGGTGTCGCGCTCGTTGCGGGCGTGGCGTGGTGGGGTCGAGGGGTTCTTTCCTGTGCCGTCGGGATCGCTGGAGTGGCAGCCGGCGGCGATCTCGGACGAGGGTCGGGTGCAGGCGCGCGAGCTGCCGCCGCGCACCGAGGTGGTGGCGTCGGTGGGTGCGCTTTCGCTCGCGCAGACGGAGGACTACCGGCTGTTCGAGTCGGTGGACCACGGGCGACGCTGGGTGGAGGTGGAGCCGCCGCCGGGCAGCTCGCAGCGGCTCGAAGGCTGCTCGCAGGTGGGGTGCCGCTTCGGTCGAGAGGGTCGGATCGGCTGGAGCGGGCTCGGCGACGGTGGCGTCCCTTCCGTCGCGTCGGACATGACGGACGCGCAGCGGGAGGTGCAGCAGGAGGCGCAGCGAGAGGCGCAGCGGGAAGCGCAGCGCAACCGCCTGCGCAACCGAGGGGTGCCGAGCCCGGAGCCCCTGGCGAGCTTCGCGTGCGACTTTGCGGGGATACCCGAGGGGCGACGGCTCGGCGGTTCGTACGGGTTCGGTGTGACCGCGACGCCGGTCCCGCGCGCGCCAGGGTACGTGCGCCTGGGCCACCTGGGGGCGATGCTGCTGCCCTACGGCAGCGGAGGGGGGTCCTGGGTCGTCGGAGGTGACGTGTCGCTGTCCTGGGTCATGCCGCTGGACGCGAGCGCGAGCATCCATCGCGCGCGGCTTTCGCTGCGCTCGGACGATGGTGGCGGCGTGGACCACGTGGCGATGGGGGCGACGCTCGGCGTGTTTCTCGACGTCGACGGGAAGGTGGTGCCGGTCGCGACGGGAGGGTCGAGCTGCCACGCCTCCATGCTGGAGCGGGCCGGCGTGGTGCCGTCGATGGGCGGTTGTCTCCCGGAGGATGCGGTGGGTGTGGCGCTCGGGGACCGGATCCTGTTTCTGGGGCCGTCGTACTCGGGGCACCGGGTGGTGTCCGTTTCGCGAGGGTCGGCCGCGAAGGCGGCGGAGCAGCAGGAGCTGCCGCAGCTCTGGGTGGCTGGCCGCAGGCAACGCAAGCTCATGTACGGGGCCGGGCGGCGCGGTGGAGCGCCGGTGTTCGTGGTCGTGGACGGGACGGGAGACGCGGCGCTCGTGCGGGTCGCGGGTGATGGGCGGGTCGTGGGGCAGGAGGAGCGGCTCGCGCCGCTCCGGGAGCTGCGGGTGGGTTCGGACGCGGCATGCAAGCCGCGCGCGGGGGAGGCGCAGGTGGTGATGCCGTTCCACACCGCGATCGGGCTGGTCCCCGGTCGGATGCCCGGGGTGCGGCCGAGCGGGAGGGGCGGGGTGGCGGTGATCCGCTGGTCCGAGGCGGCCGCGTGCCTTGACGCCGTGGAACTGGGGGTGCGCGACGAGCGTTTCGAGACGGAGATGGGGTTCTACGACGGGCCAGGGAACGTGAGGAAGGTGGTGGCGTGGTTCGGAGGGCCGGATCCGGCATGGCGTGGCAGTGATCTCCGTGGGCGCGGTGGGCGTCCGGAAGGGGGGGCGGCGCGGCCTGTCCCGAAGGCAGGGTCGGCTGCCCTGGTGCTGATCTCCAACGGGCAGGAGGTGCGGCAGCCGCTCACTTGCCGGAGCGCAGTGCCGTGAGGTCGCGAGGTTGGTTCACGCTCGCGGTCGCCACTGCGATGGCAGGCGTCACGGTGGGGGCCGGGTGCGGCGGCGCGGCGCCAGGAGGAAAGGGCCGGGCGCAGGTCGAGGAGCCAGGCGGAGGGAAGCCGGGCACGCGGGGCGTCGGGTCGGGCGTCGGGCCGGGCGTTGGGCCAGGCGTCGGGTCAGCGATGAGGCGTGGCGTCGCGCACTACGTGCTCACGGAGCGGGTGGGCGCGATCTTCGACACCCGGGGAGGCAGCGCCGCGCTGCGCCGCCCCGAGCCCGCTCTCTACGAGGGAAAAAGGTTCCTGTTGAAGGGGGGGATGATCCTCGCCACGGCGCCCTCGTCGGTGTCGCTGTCGGGGTTCAGCTCGGTGCCGGAGCGGCTGGGTGGAGGGTACCTGCTCTGGTCGAGGGAGCAGGTGTACCGCGCCACCACGTTCCTGGGGCCGCTGTCGCCCATCGCGTCGGTGTCCGTGCATGGAGCGCAGCCCTGGCTCGACGGGATGCTCCTCACCACGTCGAGCGGCTCGTTCTTGCTGGATCTCCGCGCTCCCGAGCCCGCGCTCCGCCCGCTGCGCTGGCCAGGGACGGCGCAGGGGATTGCGCTCGATACGCAGCGTGCGGCACGCGTCGACGTGCTGGGGCGTGCGGCCGTGACGCTCGATGGCGGGGCGACGTGGCGCGATCTCCTGGCGACGAAGGGGGTGATGATCCGCGCGCTCACGCCGGGCGATGGGCTCGTGGTGCTCCACCCGGCGAAGGGAGGGCACCCGCTGTTGCTCACGGCGGAGGGGCTCGTGGACGAGCGGAAGGAGGTCGCGCTGTCACGCTCCTTCAGGCCGGACCAGCGCCTCGACGCGTCCGTCCTGCTCCCGGCGCCGCTCGTGGTGTCGAGCCGCTCGCTCGCGCCCGAGCTGGTGCAGCGTGCCGTGGCAACGGGCGGGGTGCTGCCCTGGGGAGGTGCGCTGGCGACGGCGGTGGACGAGGCGCGGGTCTCCTTGCTGTCGGCGGCAGGGCCCTGGCCGCTGCAAGAGGTGGGGCTGCCGCAGAACGAGAGCGGTGGTGGTCGATGCCAGGCCGTGATCGCGGGCGAGGTCCCGCTGGTCGCCTGTTTCATCGAGAAGGGGGGCATGGTCCTGCGTCTCACGCGCGCGCTGGGTGAGCCTTCGCTGGAAGCGACGTTTCCCGAGCGCGGTCGGTTCTTCGCTGGACAGGAGGGCGCGTTCGCCTACGCGGGGCGGTGCAGTCCGTCGTCCCCGAGCGCCGCGGATCTCTTTGCGGCGTCGGCTCCGAGTCCGTCGCCCGTGCCCCTGATGCATTCGTTGAGGCAGCTCGCCGTCGACGAGACCCCCGAGCCGGAAGAGCCGCCCGTGCCCCCGCCGGCCGACGAGGCGCGCGTGTGCGTGCGGGATGCGGAGGGGCGATGGAGCGAGCGGCAGCTCGTGGGAGACGACGCGCGGCGGTTGTATCGCTGGATTCCCGGGCCGTCGGGGGTGACCGCGCTCGTGGCGGGCGGGGAGGGGAAGCGCGAGGGCGCCGCGCCCGCGCCGGTGGGGGTGCGGGTGGTCCGGGTGCGTGCGGGAGATCCGGCGCTGAAGGGGGGGCAGTTCCTCGCGCTGGGGGAGCCGGAGCTTGCGGAGCGCTTCGTGGAGAGCGACTTCTGGGAGGACGAGGACAGGTCGATCCGGGGCTGGATCGAGCTGCCCGAGGACAGCGCGGAGGAACGCGACGGCGAGGCGCGGGACGACGTCGCCGAGGAGGAGAGGGAGAGCGCCGAGGTCCAGGGGCTGCCCGAGACGACCACGCGTGGCGGGCGCGCGGCTGGTGTGCGCATCGACGCTTCGGGTCGGGTCACGGTGCTGTCGCTGCCGAAGGGGGTGACTTCGGTCGTGCATGGCGGGCGGTTCGCGCTCGCGCGTACGGAGGAGACCGAGGAGGCGAAGGCCGCTTACTTCGAGTCGACGGACGGTGGCGCTTCGTGGCAGCCGATCGAGGGGCCCCCGGTGGGTCGGCTCGAAGCGCCGTCGGACACGAGCGGGGCGTTCGGATGCAGCACGCTGGGCTGCTCGCTGAGCGACGGCCTGGTGCGGGTGGGCTGGGGAGGTGCTGCGCCCGCAGCGCCCACGCCGCCGGATGCGCGAGAGGACGACGCCGTGGAGGGGGCGCCAGGGGTCGCCGCGCCGGCGCAGCTCCGCCCGGGGGTTCTGTCCTGCCGGCTGGAGAAGGACGGGGTGTCTCGGCTCGTGCCGCCCACGCCAGCCGCGCCGCCCACGGGAGGCAAGGCCGGAGGTCGAGCGCCATCGTCGGCCGAGGGGTCGCTGGTGTCGCTGGCATCGAGCGGGAGCCGGCCGATGGGGACCCTCGAGGCGGGCAGCGCCGGAGCCCGGTGGTCTGCGGAGATCCTCCAGCCCTTCGCGCCCGGGGGGCGCCCGCGTCGTCTCACGGTGCGTGGCGCTCCAATGAGCCGCTCGTGGGGTTCGGTCGCGCCCATCCTCATGCCCCCGGGCAGCCCCGAGGCCGTGGACATGCTGTTGATGGTGGAGCGCCACGCGACGCGGGCAGGCGAGCGTTCCCCGTCGTTCTCGCTCCTCGGCAGCGTGGGTCATGTGGCAGCGGCTGCGCTGCTCGCGGGGGAGCGGCTGCTGGTGCTCGACACCCTGAAGGATGGCTTGCTGCTGTCCGGTCCCGACGGCGCTCGGGTGGCGCTCGGTCTCACGTGGCTCGGGGCGCGGCTCGGGGCGCGGCTGACCCTCGCTGCGCGCCGCGACGGACAGGGGCTCGCGCTCGTGAGCCACGCGACCTCGTCGGGCGAGCTCCTCGCCGGAGGGCTCGATGTGGGGCGGGCCGAGGTGGGGCCCCTGGCGGTGATCGGGCAGCTCGGGTCTCTCGAGGAGAGCGAGCCTTGCCAGGTGACCCCGGGGTCGCTTCGCTTCGTCGTGGAGTCACCCGTGGTGCTGCGGATCTCGACGGCCGACGGCGCGGTGCTGCGCGAAGCGGAGCGCGACGCCGTGATGCTGGTGACGAGCAGCGGAGGGCGTCTCTGCGCGGAGGGGGTGGAGGCGCGGGTGCCGGGTGCCGATGAGGATCTCCTCATCCGCGCGCGTTTCGGCCCGAGAGCAGCGGGCGAGGTGCGCTCCGGGCGGGGCTCGGCGTACGCGCGATGCACGCTGGATCCAGGCCGCGTGTCCGCGCAGCCGTGAGCGAGAGGGGAGGCCGCAGCGACGTGAGCGGAGGGTGGAAGGGGGCTGGAGAGCGCTCCATCCCTGCACGGTCGGAGGCGGGGGACGTGACTTCGCTGCCCGTTTCGGGGTGGTGGCTGCACCCTACGAGCACAAACGATCGAGGCGGAGGCAGCGGTCTCAGCCTGGGCTGGCAGAGCGCGACTCTCCGTCTGGGGTCCCCTCGGTGTTGCTCACTCCACGGGGGCACGCGGCTTGCTTGGACTCATCCTTCCAATGGCTCGACCGCGATGGGATTCCGTCAGCGTCTTTCTGGGCCCCGGGACGCCTGCCCTGGAAGGTGATCTCTGGCTCGCGGCGCTGTTCCGCTGGCTCCGTCAGGAGACGCCCGCCTGGGTCCTGGTGACGAGCGCCGCTGGAGAGGCGCTCTACGAGCCGATGGGGGTCAACTGGGATCAGTTTCCGCTCGAGCGGGCCCTCGAGGCTGTGCGAGCGCTCCGTCCCCAGGTGCGACGTTTGATCGAGGTGGTGAGGCAAGAGCCACCGCCCCGACCCCACAGCCCGGTGAGCATCGCCAGGATCCTGTCCACGCGTGAGCCCTCCGAGATGGTGGAGTCGACCGCGTGTCGCGGAGACGAGGCGTGGGCGGGGCCTCGCTCGTCGCGTCGGGGGGGGGCAGGGGTGAAGCGCTGAGCATGCGCATGATCCGCCATGCGGTGCGTCGCCCGGTGCTGGGAGGCCCTCGGGGGTCTGGGGTGGCGTAACCCGTAGGTCGTCAGACGATCCGAGAGTTCTTCCTTCCGCGCCGGACATGCTAGGGTCGCCCCCCATGCACGCTCCGCGTCCCTTTCCAGCTCGGGTCGCCGCAGCGCTCCTCGCGTTCTCCACCACCGTGGGCGCGGTCGGTGCCTGCGGGGGCGGGCCGAGCAACTTTCCCGATCGCGACGCCGTGACCGCGGCCCAGGCCGTGTGGTGTGACGCGCTCGCCAAGGTGCTGGGGGGCGGCCCCAAGTGGGAGCACCTCGCCGCTTGCAAGGCCGCCTATCCGACGGCATCGCCGGGCTACCTGCGCCAGATGGCCAAGTGCTTCCCGCGCCGCCTGGAGGCCGCTGGCGACGACAAGACGGATCGCGCTCAGCTCATCAGCGAGTGCAACGATGAGGTGATCGGGAGCATCAACGAGCCCGAGGCCGCAGCGCAGGATCTGATCGAGGCCCGCTGCGCGCGCATGTTCCGCTGCGAGAACGTCCCCGCCGCGGAGTGCAAGGCGGGGTTCACCAAGCTCGACGGCTCGCAGCGCGTGCTGCTGACCACGGTGTACAACGGGGCCGGGCGGTACGAGATCGCCGACTGCCTCGACACGGCGAGCTGCACCGACAACGAGATCGCCGGTCGGGACGCTTGTTACAAGCCGGTCACCGACAAACTTCTCTGGTTCCCTTACTGACACCGAGCCCGCGGTCTGCTCGGACCGTGGTCCCGGTCCTCGCCCGTCTCCAGCGCACACGGAGGCGAGGCTCTCGAAAATTCGCCGTGCTGGCTGGAAGACCGGGCGTGGCGGCCACCTCCCGGAAGCCTGGGAACCCTGGTAGGGTCGCGGCATGCGTAGCGTCCGCTCCTTGCCTCATTTCACTGCGCGGCTCCTGGCCGCCGCGCTCCTCCTGGTGAGCGCCATCCTGCTGATCGCGCGTCCCGCGGTGGCCGCTGGCACGGTGAACATCGCCGATCGTGCCCCCGAGGAGGACGACGGCCGGTGGAAGCTCAAGATGACGATCAACTACGGGTCCACGCCGCACATGGCGCACATCCCGATGATCTTCGCCTTCACGCCGGTCGCTCACTACGAGCGGGCGCTGACGGATCAGTCGCCGGAGAAGCCGATCCTCAACAAGATCCCGCTGAAGGGACAGCAGTCGATCAACGAGAGCATGGATGTCGGCTTCTCCGATGGTTCGGGGAAGGTCTACACGACGACGAAGTTCGACTTCGTGCTCCGCCGGGATCGCGGCTTCGAGTCGGGTGAGTACGAGCTGAAGATCACCCGGGTGAGCGATGGCGTGCAGATGGGGCCGATGCAGAAGATCACGTTGAAGGGGGAGAACCCCGTGATCGATCGGCGCGCGATCGTGTTCGCGGGCGAGAAGAAGAAGGACAAGAAGGAAGAGAAGAAGGCCGAACCCGAGCTGGAGAAGACCGGTGACGCCGCGGAGGGAGCCGAGGATCCGGGCGCCGGTGCGGACGCGGACGCAGCGGGCGAGACGCCGATCGAGGCGCCGCCGCCCGTGGAGCCGAAGCAGGGTGGCTGTGGGTGCCGCACGGCGGGCGGAGCACCCGAGGGGGGCGCAGCGCTCGCGGCGCTCGCCTTCGCTGGCCTCTTGCTGCGTCGTCGGACCAACGCGCTCGTCGCGCGCGGCCGCTAGTTCCACGGTGCCCTCTCCGCGCGTATCCTGACGCCGCGAGGGGGAGCGGCGGTTCGCCGTGGATCTCTCCAGAAGGATCCATGCGCGCCGTCGCCTCGACCCACCAGCACCCGACCACCTACCAGATCTTCACCCGCGTCTGGCTGGACGAGCTGTCCCGCGGTGCGGGCGTGCGCGTCGATCTGGCCTCGGTGCCGGATGCGGAGCTGGATCGGCTCGCCGGTCTGGGCTTCGATTTCCTGTACCTGATGGGGATCTGGACGCTGGGGAGCGAGGGGCCCCGGATCTCGCGCGAGATGGAGGGGCTGCGCGAGGAGCATGATCGGGCGCTGCCAGGGTGGACTGCGGCCGATGTGGTGGGCTCCCCCTTCGCGGTGGCGCGTTACGCGGTGAGCCCGAGTTTCGGGGGGGATCCCGCGCTCGCGGCGCTGCGGGAGCGGCTGCGGGCGCGAGGGCTCGGGCTGATCCTGGATTTCGTGCCCAACCACGTGGCGCGGGACCATCACTGGATCGAGGAGCAGCCGGCGTGTTTCCTGCGGGACGCGCGAGGCGCGGTGCTCGCCGGGAAGGACCCTTATTTCCCGCCCTGGCGTGACACGGCGCAACTCGACGCGCGGCTCCAGGTGACGCGGGCGGCGCTGATCGAGGCGCTGCTCGGGGTCGCGGGGCGCTGCGACGGGGTGCGGTGCGACATGGCCATGCTCCTCCTCCGCGAGGTGTTCGAGAAGACGTGGGCGTCGCGGCCTCCGGTGGCAGGAGAGCCGCTGGCGCAGGGGGAGCTGTGGGCCGAGGCGATCGACACCGTGCGGCGCGCGCACCCGGGCTTCCTGTTCATCGCGGAGGCGTACTGGGATCTGGAGTGGAGGCTCCAGATGCTGGGGTTCGACTACACGTACGACAAGAGCTTCTACGACCGGCTGTCCCACGCTTCGGCGCACGCGATCCGGGGGCACCTCTCGGCGGGGCTGGACTACCAGCGGCGCAGCGTGCGCTTCATGGAGAACCACGACGAGCCGCGGGCGGCCGGGGTGCTGCCCCCCGATCGGCGGAAGGCGGCGATCTTCCTCGCGGCGACGGTGCCGGGGATGCGGTTCTTCCATCATGGTCAGCTCGAAGGGAGGAAGATCCGGGCGGCGTTGCACCTCGCGCGGGTGACGACCGAGGCGGTCGACCCGCGGAGCCTCGCGTTCCACACGGCGCTGCTGGAGGCGCTGAAGAACCCGGCGCTGCGCACGGGGAGCTTCGCCATGCTCTCGCCGCAAGGGAACGAGGCGGAGTCGTTCGTGGCCTACCGGTGGGACGTGGTGGGGCCCCAGGGGGAGGTGGCGCCGGTCGTGGCGGTGGTCAACTTCGCGCCGGCGCGTGGTGGTTGTCGGATCCCGCTGGATCTCGCTGGCATCGGGGGGAGGGAGGTGCGCCTCGTCGATCGCATGAGCGGCGAGGCGTACACCCGTGACGGGGACGCGCTGCTGGATGGCGCGCGTGGGCTCGGGGTCGTGCTCCCGGCCTATGGCATGCACCTGTTCGAAGTGAGGCGATGATGCGCGCGTTGACGTGGGACGGCGTTCGATTGCAGGTGGCCGAGCGGCCGGATCCGGTCTGCTCGGAGGGGATGGCCGTGGTCGAGGTGGGCGTCGCGGGGGTGTGCAACACCGACGTGGAGATCGTGCGCGGGTACATGAACTTCCGCGGGGTGATCGGTCACGAGCTGGTGGGCACGGTGCGCGAGGGGCCCTCGGCGTGGCGGGGGAAGCGGGTGGTGGCGGAGATCAACTTCGCCTGCGGTCGTTGCGCGGTGTGCGCGCGCGGGCTGGGGCGCCACTGCGCGACGCGCACGGTGATGGGGATCCTCGGCGCCGATGGGGCCATGGCGGAGCAGGTGGCGGTGCCCGTGGCGAACCTGCACGCCGTGCCCGACGGGGTGCCGGACGAGGCGGCGGTGTTCGCCGAGCCGCTGGCCGCTGCGTTCGAGATCCTGGAGCAGGTGCACGTGCGGCCTCGGACGCGGGCGCTGGTGCTGGGGGACGGCAAGCTGGGCCTGCTCTGCGCGCAGGTGCTGCACCAGGCCGGCGCGTCGGTGCTCGCCGTGGGACGCCACGAGGACAAGCTCGCGCTCTTGCGCGCGCGGGGGATCGAGACGGTGCTCGCGTCGGACTGGGCCGGGGATCCTGCGGAGCTGGTGGTGGAGGCGACGGGCTCTGCGGAGGGGTTCGCGGCGGCGGTGCGCGCGACCCTGCCGCGAGGGACCTTGATCCTGAAGAGCACCGTCGCCTCGCGGCCCGAGGTGGATCTGGCGCCGCTCGTGGTCAACGAGATCACGGTGGTGGGGTCTCGCTGCGGCTCGTTCGAGCCGGCGCTTCGGGCGCTCTCGTCCGGGAGCGTGGAGGTCCTTCCGCTCGTCTCGGCGCGGGTGCCGCTGGATCGAGCGGACGAGGCGCTGCGGGTCGCGCAGCAGCCTGGTGTGCTGAAGGTGCTGGTCACGCGGTAGAAAGGAAACAAAGCATGCTGCTCGATCGCCTGCTCACCGTCGCTCCCACAGGTCTCCGCGCCGTCCTCGGTCGCCCCTCGAAGGAGGGGGAGCCAGCGCAGCCGGCCTCGTCCTCCAACGCCTACCTGCGCGGCAACTTCGCTCCGCTCCGCGAAGAGACCCACACCGAGGCGCTGGAGGTCGTCGCGGGTGAGGTGCCTCGCGGTCTCGCGGGGGCGCTGTTCCGGATCGGTCCCGCTCCACGCTTCGAGCCGATCGATGCCCTCCGCTACCACTGGTTCGATGGTGACGGCATGGTCGACGCTTTCCATTTCGATGGAGGGCGGGTGTCGCACCGGCGCCGCTGGGTGCGCACGGACAAGTTCCGCCACGAGGAAGAGGCGGGGCGAGCGCTGTTCGGGGGGATGCGCGATCTGGCGACCTCGACGCCGCCTGGGGGGTGGATCGCTTTGGGGTTCTCACCGATGGAGCTGCTGGAGCTGCACGCGCGGTCGACGTTCGGGGTGCCGCTGCGGGATGACCAGATTCACCGGGTGATGCGCTCGCAGGACCGCAGCAATACCAACGTGCTGCAGATGGCGGGGCGGCTCCTCTCCCTGGAAGAGAGCTCGGCGGCGTACGAGCTGGATCCCCGGACGCTGGAGACGCGCGGTCGCTTCACGTTCGGTGGGGTCCTGGACGTCGCGCCCATGGTCGCCCACCCGAAGGTCGACCCGAAGACGGGCGTCATCTACACGTTCGGCTACGGCAGCGTGCCCCCGTACGTCGTCTATTACGTGTTCGGTCCGGATGGGGCGCTGCGGCTGCGGCGCCCGATCGACACGACGTACCCGTCGATGATGCACGACTTCAGCGTGACCGAGACGCGGGCCGTCTTCTATCACCTGCCGGCGACCCTCTGGATGGACAACATGAAGTCCGGCGAGCCCGTGCGCTGGGAGCCGTCGCGAGGAGCGCGGATCGGGGTGACGGCGCGGGACGACGCCGACGCGCCGGTGCGCTGGATCGACATCCCTCCTTGCTACGTCTTCCATCCGATGAACGCCTACGACGACGGCGAGACGCTGGTGCTCGACATCGCGCGCTATCCGCGGCTCCCGCTGTTCGATCTCGGCGGCGAGGCGCCGAACCCACGCATCCAGGACAACCCGGAGGCGAGGCTCACGCGGCTGCGGGTGGACGTCCAGCGCGGGACGGTGACCGAAGAGGCGCTGGACGAGGACGCCATGGAGTTCCCGGTGGTCGATCCGCGCCATGCGATGCGGCCTTACCGGTACGGCTGGGCGGTGAGCCGGCGTGGTGCGTGCGCGGATGAGCGGGGCATGTTCAACGCGATCACGCGCTACGATCTGCAGGAGCGGCGGGTGCAGCGTCGGTTGTTCGGCCGCGCGAGCTTTCCCTCGGAGCCGATCGTCGTCCCTCGGAGCGCCACGTCGGCCGAGGGAGAGGGGTGGCTGCTCACGGTCGTCTACCACGCGGACGAGGACCGGAGCGAGCTGGTCGTCCTCGATGCGCTCGATGTGGAGGGCGCACCCGTGGCCGTGCTGCGCTGCCCCCACCGCATCCCTTACGGCTTCCACGGCAGCTTCGTCGAGGCGACGGCGCTGTAGTCGTCGAGGTGGAGCTGCCATCGCTCCGCGCGGTTGGATCAGCTCGTTCTGAGCCCGGCGAGCAGCGTGAGCGCCTGGGGGCCGAATTCGAGCGGATTGCGGAAAGCGCCAAGGTGCCGTGCATGCCGCTGTACCGCGTCGATGGCCTGATCGGGTCGCAAGCCGTGGCGGTAGCGCAGCCACGCGGCGAGCACGAGGCCCGTCCGACCCGCGCCGTCGCCGCAGTGGACGACGATGGGGGAGCCGGAGGCCTCGGCCCTGCGCAGGACCTCGAGGGCCGCATCGAGTTCGCGTGGTGTCGGCGAGGCACCGTCTTCGAGCGGGATCTCGGTCGCGCGCAAGAACTCGCGCCGGTAGAGGCCGAGCACCTCGTGGTGCGAGCCGAGGTACGCCTGGTCCAGAAGGCACAGCACCTCGCGCATGCCCTGGCGGCTCATGAAGCCGAGCCATGCGTCGACCTCGCTCCTGGACAGCGTGGTGTCGCCGTGGCCAGGTCGCTCCGCGCCATGCACGATGGCGTCGAGGGGTGAGGCGGACGCGAAGTTGTACGGCGTTCGCCACGGGGCGCGGGTGAGGAAGTCCTGGTAGGCGACGACGGAGGCGGAGAGCTCGGGGTCGTCGATCGAGCCAGGGCGAGCGCGGCGCACGGCGTCGATGGCTGCTTCGGCGGTGTGGCCCAGAGACACCAGGCGGCAAGCGAGGACGACGCCGGTGCGTCCGAGCCCTGTCTCCCCATGCACGGCCACGGGGCGTGGCGCGCGATCGATGAACACGACGGCGCGGTGCAGGTCCTGCACCGGGATGCGGTCGTAGTCGGTCATGGGGCAGCGCAGGTGGACGAGGTGCCCGAGCCCGCCCACGTCCGGCGCACGGCGCGACAGCGAGACGAGGCTCCGGACACCGATGGCGCGGAGATGAGCGAGGGCTTCTGGCCCTTCCGGGTAGCCCATCCCCGCGAGTTCGTCAGGGATCAGGTAGGAGAATCGTTCTAGTTCATCCATCGTTGATGTCAGGCACGCACACCCGGGAGGTCGGGGGTGCCGTGCAGATCTCTCCCTCGCAGCGCAGGGCTCCGAGGCACTGGGGGCCATCGCCGCCGCATGCTTCGCTCTCCACGGGCCGCATCCGGCAGGTTCCTTCGTTGCAGTAGGCGTGACCGAGACATCGGTTGTTCGGTGTACAAGGCTGGCCAGGTCCAGGAAGCTTGACGCACTTGCCCTCGGCAGGATCGCACCAGTTGTCGACGGCGAGACAGGCGACGTCGAGGGTGGCGTTGCACTGGCCTCCCTCCTTGGAGAGGATGTAGCACTTGCCAGGGTTCGTGCTCAGATCGCAGCGCTGCCCGTCCTTGCAGGCGTTCGACGCGGTGCAGGCCTGACCGTTGTCCTGTCGTTCGCGGCACACGCCTTCAGGGATCTCGGCTTCGGGGTCGGCGTTGCTGAGATCGCAGTAGGCAGGGTCTTCGCAGCGGTTCTCACCACAGACGCCCCCCATCGGGACGGGCTTGACGGCCGGGGCACACTGCCCCAGGCAGCATGGATCTCCGGTGCCCTCGCACGCGCCGCGGTTGCAGATGCTGTCTCCCGCGCACTCGCCGGCCACGAGGCACGAATCTCCCTCCTGGGCTGCGCCCTGGAACACGCCTTTGCACGTGGTCTCCAGGTTTCTCTGCGCCGAGAGCAAGACGTCGCACGACTGCGCGCGGAGCGCGTTGATGCAGGAGCGCGCCGCGTCGGGGCTGTACGTGACGTCACCAAAGACCGCCGTCGTCATGAGCTGCAAGAGTTCGTAGCTCGCTCGGTCGAGGCTCAAGCACGTGTCCTGGTCGGGCATCGCGCCGCAGCGCACCGCGAGCGTGCAGGCCGCGGCGGTGTACTCCTCTGCGAACGCTTCCAGCGGAATCGGTCCGGGGCCTGCGGGCGCTGGATCGTCTCCGCCACAGGAGGGGAGCGCGATCCCGAGCGCGAGCGTGATCGTCGTGGCGGCGCTGCCGAAGAAAGATGGTTTGGGCAAAGCGGGGGCTCTGTTCATGCTGTGCGCGGATTGTACCCGGTTCCCTTGGCCGGGTCCGGCGTGTATGAAGGGCGCACCACCGCTTCGAGAGGTCCTCTGTGTCCCGAAACGTGAAGAATCCAACGCCTTCTGCCCATGCCGGGAGCCGCGTCCTGCGTGGCGCCGTGCGCGCCTGCCTCGCTGCCCTGGGGTTGACGGCCATCGGCATGACGAGCGGGTGTGGAGGTGGGGCTCAAGGCGCCGCCGAGGCTCCGTCCGGGGCCGCCTCGCCGCAGGCCGTGGCCGCGGCGTCGGCGACGCCGGCCGCGCCGACCGTGGAGGAAGCGCGGGCGTTCTTCGCCGAGGTCGACCAGGAGCTCCGTCGCCTCTGGACCGACTCGAGCCGCGCAGCCTGGATCAACCAGACGTACATCATCGAGGACACCGACGCCCTGTCGGCCGCGGCAGAGAGCGCCTCGATGGAGTTTCTCAACCGGGTGACCAAGGCAGCCACGCGCTTCGATGGGATGAAGCTGCCTGCCGAACTCGCGCGCCAGCGGACGCTGCTCAAGGTCGCCACCACGCTGCCGGCACCGAGCGACGCGACCAAGCGCGCCGAGCTGGCCGAGCTGCTGGTGACGATGGGCAGCGACTACGGCAAGGGGAAGTACTGTCCGGCCGAGGGGAAGACGGCGCTCGGGAAGTACCTGGTCGTCAAGGGCAAGAAGGGCACGGAGAAGAAGAAGTGCCTGACGCTGCCGGACCTGAGCGACATCCTGCGCGAGAGCCGTGACTGGAACGAGCAACTCGAGGCGTGGACGGGCTGGCACGCAATCGCTCCTCCGCTGAAGAAGAAGTACGAGCGCTACGTCGAGCTGGGCAACGAGGGGGCGCGCGAGATCGGGTTCTCCGATCTCGGAGCGCTGTGGCGTGCTGGCTACGACATGACCCCCGCAGAGTTCGAGGCGGAGACGGATCGGCTCTGGGGTCAGGTGAAGCCGCTGTACGACGAGCTGCACTGCTACGTGCGCGCGCAGCTCCGCAAGCGCTACGGCAAGGACAAGGTCGGTGAGAAGGCGCCGCTCCCCGCGCACGCGCTGGGGAACATGTGGGCGCAGGACTGGCAAGGCGTCTACGACGCGATGGTGCCGTTCCCCGGGCAGCCGTCGCTCGACGTGACGAAGAAGCTCAAGGACAAGAAGATCGACGAGAAGGAGATGGTGCGGATCGGTGAGCGGTTCTTCACCTCGCTCGGCATCGATCCTTTGCCTGCCACCTTCTGGGAGCGCTCGCTCTTCGCCAAGCCGGAAGACCGTGAGGTCGTGTGCCACGCGAGCGCGTGGGACGTGGGCTACCGCGACGATCTCCGCATCAAGATGTGCATCCAGCCGACGGAGGAGGATCTGATCACGATCCACCACGAGCTGGGGCACAACTACTACTACCACTACTATTACAAGCTCCCGATCCTGTTCCAGTCGGGGGCCAACGACGGCTTCCACGAGGGCATCGGCGACACGCTGGCGCTGTCGGTGACGCCGGAATACCTGAAGTCTCTGGGCCTGATCGACAAGGTCCCCGGCGACGAGAAGGGCCAGGTGAACTTCCTGTTCAAGCAGGCGCTGAGCAAGGTCGCCTTCCTGCCCTTCGGGAAGCTCATCGATCAGTGGCGCTGGGATGTGTTCTCGGGGAAGACGAAGCCCGCCGACTACAACGCGGCCTGGTGGGCGCTCCGTCAGAAGTACCAGGGCGTCGCGTCGCCGGTGGCGCGGAGCGAGGCCGACTTCGATCCCGGTGCGAAGTACCACGTGCCGGCTGGTGTGCCGTACACGCGCTACTTCCTGGCGCACATCTACCAGTTCCAGTTCCACCGAGCGCTCTGCGCCGCGTCGGGGCACAAGGGGCCGCTGCATACGTGCTCCATCCACGGGAGCAAGGCGGCTGGTGACAAGATGAAGGCCATGCTGGCGATGGGCGCGAGCCGTCCCTGGCAGGAGGCCATGCAGGCGCTCACCGGGCAGTCTGCTGCCGATCCCGGGGCGCTGCTCGAGTACTTCGAGCCGCTCCAGCGGTGGCTGCGAGAGCAGAACAAGAACGAGACGTGTGGCTGGTAGCCAGGCTTAGGTGAGGTCGTGCGGGTATTCGTCGCTGTAGAGCCAGGTGCCGACCAGCTCCGGAAGATCAACTCGTTCGTGGAGAAGCTGACGCCGAAGGCGCCTTCGGCGAAGTGGGTCGATCCTGCGGGGCTGCACGTGTCGCTGGCCTTCCTCGGTGACATCGCCGAGGAGCGCCTGCCGCTGGTGATCGCGGCCGCGGAAAGCGCGTCGGCGCTGCATCGACCGCTGACCTTGCGCCTCGGTAAGGGGGGCGTGTTCGGGGCAGGCCGCAGGCCGCGGGTGCTCTGGCTCGAGGTGACGGGTGATGTGGACGAGCTGGGGGCCGTGCGGAGGGATCTCGAGCAGGCACTGGCGATGTCGACGGGCTACGTGCCGGAGATGGAGCGCTTCGAGCCACACCTGACCCTGGCACGATCTCGGGATCCACGGGGAGATACCGCGCTGGAGACGTGTGCGCAGATGCTCGCCGACGAGGACTTCGGCGAGGTGCGTGTCGCGGAGCTGGTGGTCTACCAGAGCGAGCTGACGCCGAAGGGCGCGCGGTACACGGTGATGGCGCGGGCTCCGTTGACGGCGCTCTTGCAGGTGTAGTCTGGCGCTCTGACGCTCGGCGGTAGCCTGTCGGTTCTTCACGCTCTCCGTGTGCTCTCGCCCAGCGTGACGCCGCCTGCGATGAGGTGCGCCATGCGCAGCGGCTCGGGGAGCTTGCCGTGGACGGCGAGTCGCTTCACCACGTGCTCCGCGTCCGTGAGGCTCAGCCCCGCCCGCTGAACGAACACGCCAGCGGTCGGTTCCATCGGGCCGGCTTGCTCGATGAGCGTCCACTTGCGCGCGCCTCCCGGGACGCGGGTGAGCAGCGCCTCGCGGATGGCTTCGAGGTCCGGCGCGCGGCGCGCCACCACCAGTACGGGGAGCGCGAGCGCTGCATGCAGGCCCTGGAGATCCACGACGTTGAACCCCGCCAGCGCGATCCCTTGGAGCATCACCAGCTGGGCGTGGGTCGCGAACCGCGAGCTCGAGATCATGGCGGCGATGGCCTGGGTCGCATTGCGTCCATCGCGGCGGACACGGGCGCTCAGCACACCCTCCAGCCTGGATCCAGCGAAGACCGTACCGACGATGGCGACGTCTCCCCGATGGTCACGTGAGAACGGCGCGTCATCGACCCCGATCACGTGAGAGAGCCGTGTACCCATGGCGGAACGGAGCGTACGCCATGCCTTGGGTTTTCCCATCCCGTCCCGGCGTGCTGTACTTCCGTCATGTGGTGTTCTCGGCCGGTCCCCGTCGTCCTGGCGCTCCTGCTCGCTCCGCCTGCCCTCGCGCAGACGCCACCGGCTCCTGCGCCTCCGGCGCAACCGACGCAACCAGCGGGTGACACGCCCGCTCCGGCGGCCACGCCGTCGCCTGCGCAAGCGCCTTCCCAGCCGGAGCCCGCGACCACCACGCCCCCGCTCCGGCCCGTCGCCTCCACGCAACCGCCTTCCCCGATGCGGGCGACGGGCAAGCGCAAGAAGACGACGAAGGTGATCCCCAACCTGCTCGGGCCGGTGGCGACCTACCCCGGCTTTCGCATGCTGTCGGGAGGGAGTTCACGGGTCTTCTTGCAGGTGAACCGCAAGGTCGATGTGGTCGAGTCCAAGGCGGCGGGGCGGATCACCTACCGTCTCAAAGGGACGCATACGATCCAGACGAACCAGTATCCGCTGGTGACCTCGTTCTTCCCGACGCCGGTCGGCCGCGTTTTGCTCACACCGCAGGGGACCGATCTGGATCTGGTCGTCGAGCTGCGTGTTCCGAGCGAGGCACAGCACCGTGTGCTGGAGACCGATCAAGGGATGGTGTTGCAAGTCGACTTTCCCGCCGTCGATCCCGGCAAGCTGCCCGCACCGCCGGTGACGCCGGCGCCACCCACCCTTCAGCGCGCCGGGAAAAAGGCTTCGAAGGGGGTGGAGGACGAGTCGTACTGAGGCAGGCGACTTCCGGTCGCGGGGCGCTCAGCCGGCTTCACGCCCGAAGGCCGCCATGGGCTCGCCAGCGGGCGGCGTCTGAGCGGTCTCGGGGGACGCGAGCGCGGCGGCGGTCAGGAGGACGAGGCTCATCCAGAGCGCGTCGGCGAGCAGGAGATGCACGAGCTGGAGCGACACCGGCGCGAGCAGAACGAGGTTCACGATGCCGACGCCGATCTGGAGCACCACGATCGCGCCGGTCGCGTTGGCGAGCCGTCGCACGGCGGGGGAGGGACGTCGCGCGGGGATCACCGAGCGCAGCATGAGCAGGTACGCCGCCGTGAGCGCCGCGTTCACGGGGTGCAGCGTGCGAAGCTGTACGAGGAAATGCGCGGTGGGGGAGAAGTCCTGAGCGATGCCCTCCGCCAGGCTGTTCGCCGTGAAAAGCGTATCGCCGAGCGCGGCGATCGCGCCCGTCACCCCGACGAGCAGGGTGGCGACGAGCGCGGCCACCAGCATCACCGCGGTGCTGCCCTGGCCCCGGAAGCGCACCGGCGCGCCGCCGCGAGCCCACCAGAAGGTGCAGGTCATCGCCCCGAGCAGGAGGAAGGTGTTGATGAGATGCACCGCCATCCACACCGCCCGGCCCGCGGAGGCGTTGTCGGCGACATACTCGAACACCACCAGCAAGGCGCCGACGGCGGCCTCGGTGATCATGAAGAACAGTGAAGCCGCGGCGCCGGCGCGGGCCGGGTGACGTGAGGGGAAGGCGCGGCGTGCCCACACGAACTGCAGGAGGACCAGGAGGAAAGCGATCCCGGACGTGAGACGGTGAGTGAACTCGATGAGGGTGGCGGTGCCGGGCGCGCGTGGGAGCACCTCGCCGTTGCACATGGGCCAGTGAGCCCCGCAGCCGGCCCCCGAGCCGGTGGCGCGCACGAAGGCGCCCCAGAGGATGACGCCCAGCGTGATCACGAGCGTCGCAGCCGCCAGTTTCCGGAACCGCTCTTGCGTCATGGAAGCCCTTTACCACTGCCCCGCGCGCCGTGAATCCAGGGGTTGCCACGTGCAGCCAGGCCCATGGTGGGAGGAGCCGAGGAGGGGGGCCGCGGGGCAGGGCATTCTGCCCCGGGACGCTCACCGCGGGACGTCGAGCGACCACGGAGAAAACGAGGCCGAGCGCCCCCTCAAGGCCGTTGCGCCACGTGGCGGCAGAAGGGAGGATGCTGTCTGTGACGCCCAGCGACAGCACCCGCGGACCGTTCGGGGGCACCGATTCCAGCAAGGGGTCGCCCGTGTCTGGCTGGACGGTGCAGCAGGAGGCCCCCCGCCCGCCGCGGATCGTGGTGGCCGACGATGATCGGGTCGCTCGCGACATGCTCTCCGAGTTCCTTCGGCGCGCCGGTTACCTCGTCGAAGCGGTCGAGGATGGGCAGGAGGCGGTGGAGCGGGTCGCGCGGGGCGGGGTGGACCTGGTCATGCTCGACGTCGCCATGCCCCGGCTCTCGGGGCTGGAGGCGTGCAGATTGCTCAAGAACCTGGGCCCGGAGAACTTCATCCCGGTCGTGTTGATCACGGTCAAGACCGACACCCACAGCCGCATCGAGGGGCTGAAGGTCGGCGCCGACGAGTACGTGTGCAAGCCCTTCGAGGAACACGAGCTGCTCGCCCGGGTCAACGCGATGCTGCGCATCAAGTCGCTCCACGATCAGGTCGCGGCGCAGCGCGCGCACCTCGAGCGGCTCAGCTCTCACGATGAGCGGACCGGGCTCTACAACTACCGTTACCTCCACACTCGCCTCACCGACGAGTTCAAGCGCGCGGAGCGCTACCACGATCCGTTCGCGTGCATCGTGGCCGACATCGACCAGCTCCACGCGCTCAACGAGGTCGGTGGGCGCGGGCTCGGCGATACGGCGATCCTGCGGGTGGCCGATGGGATCAAGCGCTCGGTGCGCGAGGTGGACGTGGTTGCGCGTTACGGGGGCGACGAGTTCCTCGTGGTCCTCCCGAGTACTCACTTCGCTGGCGCGGTGATCGTGGCCGAGCGCATCTGGCGCGAGGTGAGCGAGCGCGTGCTCGAGTACGAGGGTCAGTTCCACCGCTTCTCGGTGTCGATCGGCGTGGCGCTCTATCCCTCGCGCGAGGTGAGAACCAAGGACGCGCTGCTGCGGGCCGTCGAGTCGGCGCTCAACGAGGCCAAGCGCGATGGGGGCAACCGGCTCTGTGTCTTCCAGCAGTCTGGCGCCTGGGCCAGCACCACGATGCCGCCACCATCGAGCACGGGGGCGCTCCGGCGCGCGTATGATCCTCGGCTGGTGATGGACGACGACGGCGGTCCACCCCCCTCGACCCGGCGTGGGGAGCCCTGGCCCGTTTTTCCAGGCCGCAAGGCGACCTGAGGCGCCGACCGATCGTTCGATCGCTTGCCCGTGAGCCAATCCTCCGCTTGCCCGTGAGCCATTCCTCGTGAGTCCTCCTCCTCGCGCGCGTGTCCTCGTCGTCGACGACGAACCTCTCCTCCGCCGCAGCCTCGCCCGCGTGCTGCTCCGCGGCTTCGATGTGCTCACGGCCGAGGATGGGGCGTCGGCGCTCGGCTTGCTGGCCACCACCCGGGTCGACGTGGTGCTGCTCGATCTGGGCCTCCCGGCCCTGCCTCCCCCGGCGGCTCCGCTGCCGCGTCGTTCCGAGCCGCCGCCCGGGCTGGGAGGCGCCGATCTCCTGGCGCGGTTGCGCGTCGAGCACCCGGAGGTCGAGGTGGTGGCGATGGCCGACCCCGATCAATCCGGCGCTCCCCGAGGCGCCGTGACCGGCGGCGCCTTCGCGCTCGTCATGAAGCTGGCCGACCTGGAAGACGCCGTCACGCTTGCCGTGGAGCGCGCCGTGGAGCGTCGCCGGCTGATCGCGCGCTTGCGCGCCATGGAGCGTCGTGATGGCGATCTCTCGTCGAACACCGATCTGCTCGGCGCCTCGTCGCGCGTTCAGGAGCTCATCCGGAAGGCGATGGGGCTGGTAGGCTCCAGCACGCCCATCCTCATCACCGGCGAGCGCGGCGTCGGCAAAGAGCTGCTGGCGCGGGCGATGCACCGACGCTCGCCGCGAGCGGATCGGCCCTTCATCGCGCTCAGCCTCGCCTCGCTTCCGCAAGCTCAGATCGAGGAAGAGCTGTTCGGCGGAGCCCACACACCAGGAGCCCTCGCGACCGCAGGGGAGGGGACGCTGTTGCTCTCGGAGGTGGAGGCTCTCCCGCTGCACGCCCAGGTGCGGCTGCTCGGCGCGCTCGAGCGTGGCGAAATCGAGGCGGCCCCCTCGGCACAGGGTCGACGCTTCCGTGCCCGGCTCCTCGCCTCGACGACCGTCGATCTCCGTGAGCGCGTGGTGCGCGGCCTTCTGCGAGAGGATCTCGCCTACCGCCTGGGCGTCGTCTCGCTCCACATTCCGTCTTTGCGGAGGAGGCGGGAGGACATCCCGCTGCTCGCACACCATTTTCTTCGTCGCCACGGGCAGCGCGAGGGGCGGGACGTGCGGCGCATCAGCGCCGAAGCGATGCGGCTCCTGCGAGAGTACCCGTGGCCTGGCAACGTCCAGGAGCTGGAGCACGCCGTGGAGCACGCGACGCTGATGGCTCGCGGCGAGGCGATCACACCGGGCGACCTCCCCTCGAGCATCGCCGGCCCCGAGCGCCGACACGGTAGCGCGGCGTCTCGCGAGCTCGCCGAGCTTCCCTATGTGGAGGCGCGCGAGCGGTCCATCGACGCCTTCGAGCAAGACTACGTGGCGACCCTGCTGGAGCGCACGGGCGGCAACGTCAGCGAGGCCGCCCGCCAGGCGGGCATGGACCGAGCGAACTTCCGCAGGCTCAAGAAGCGTGTGGAGCGCAAGGACGACGCGCTGGTCGAGGGGCGAGCGCGCGAAGGGCAAGGGGGCGGCGAGGGGCTACCGAGCGAGGGCAGCAGAACCTCTGCGGAGAGCCTGCCAGCCTTGGCTGGGGACGACGAGCTGGCTGGAGATGGGCTCGCTGGAGACGATGAGGACGAGGGCGGGGTGACGAATGGGGCGCTCGGCGCACGCATGCCCTCCAGGGAGTGACCCTTCGCTCCAGGGAGCGACCCTTCGCCCCCAGGGAGAGACCTTCTCTCCAGGGCGTGACCCGCCGCTTCGCCGTGGCTGTCTGCTTGTCCCCCTCCGCCTGCCGCGTCCACCCGCCCTTCACACCGCCCACGCCACCGCCCGTCTGCCCAGCGCCTCGACCAGAAAAGACCACCGCACCAACCCTGCCTGCCGCGTACGCCGGGAGCAGTCCTTGTGCTAGCGTCGCCCACCTCATGGGCCGACGCTTTGGGTGCATTCGCGTTCTCGTCGCGCTTGCCCTGGCGACCCTGGGACCGCTGGCCTCCGTGGCTTCCGCGGACGAAGACGCCAGCGACGCTGCGCAGCCTGCCTCGGCCCCTACCCTGCGCGCCTCGGGTAAGGGCTTCAGCCTGTCGCGCTGCCTCGAGCTCGCCGAACGCAACCATCCGAACGTCCTGATGGCGCGCGCTCGCCTCGAGCAGGTGCGCGCCCAGCTCGACGAGGCCCACTACGCCCCCTTCTCCCAGTGGCGTGTGGCTGGTGGTGTCGCGCTTGCGCCCACGGTCCGCGGAAACAACGTCTTCAGCCCGAACACCGACGTCGCGCTGACCAGCAGCCTCGGCGTCGCCTGGCGCTTCGGGATCGACGGCCTGGTCCCCCTCTGGACCTTCGGGAAGATCACCAACCTGTGGAACGCCGCGGAGGCGAACGTCAAGGTCAACGCCGCGAACGTCGAGAAGGAGCGCGACGTGGTGCGCCTCGACGTCCGCAAAGCCTACTTCGGTCTGCAGCTCGCTCGTGACGGGCGGCTCCTCCTGACCGAGGTGCGCGGCGCGCTCCGGAAGGCCACGGAGAAGCTCCAGGAGGCGGTGGACGACGAGGACGCCGATCCCATCGACCTCCTCAAGCTCCAGACCTTCTCCGCCGAGATCGACGTGCGCCAGGCCGAAGCGGAGAAGTTCATCACCATGGCGCTCGCCGGGCTCCGCTTCTACACGGGCGTCACCGACCTCGACATCCCGGACGCGCCCATCGCACCGCCCAAGCACCGGCTCGGGCACCTCTCCAGGTATCTCTCGGCTGCTCGCCTGTACCGACCCGAGCTGATGCAGGTGCGTGCCGGCATCACCGCGCGGACCGCCCAGGTGCATCTGGCGCGCTCGCAGCTCTTTCCGGACGTTGGACTCATCCTCCACTTCGGCATGAGCACCGCGCCCGAGGTCGCCAACCAGATCAACCCGTTCGTCAGCGATCCCGGGAACTACTTCTCGTACGGGGCAGCCATCGGCTTGCAATGGAAGCTCGACTTCCTGCCTCAGTCGGCGCGCATTCGCTTCGCGGAGGCCCAGCTCGAAGAGATGACGGCCCAGCAGCGTTTCGCCCTCGGCGGCGTCGCGAGCGAAGTCGAGATCGCCTACGCCGAGGTCGTCGAAGCGCAGAAGCGGCTCGAAGCCTACGGCAAGGCCACCCGCTACGCCCGGCGCTGGATGGTCATGGTCCAGCAAGGCATCGACGTCGGCACGTCGGCGGACAAGGATCTCGTCGATCCGGCAAAATCTTACGCGCAGAACCGCTACAACCAGCTCAACGCCACCATGGAGCTGGATCTCGCCATGTCGCGGCTCGCACGGGCGACGGGCTGGGACGCCATCGCGCCCGACGGCACCTGACGCACTCCACACCTCCTCGTGTCACGAGCGCGCTTTCAGGCGCTCCTCGCGCACCCGTCAGCTGAACACCAGGTACAGCAGCAGCACGAGCAGCGCGGCGAACAGGCTCGCACCTCCCACCGCGAGCGCGAGCTGCTCACCGGGGCTGGCCTCGAAGAACCGCGTCTTCGCGGTCTGCGTGAACCCCGTCACCGCCGCACCGATCCTCGAGACCGCACCATCCAGCGCGCGCTTCCACGCTGGCTTGAAGCTGAGCTCGTCGATGTCGGGCGTCGAGTGGAAGACGGGCTGTTCGAGCCGCGCCGTCTGCATCTCGTCCGGCGCGACGGGTGAGGCGGGGACGATGGGAGCGACTGCCCCGTAAGGCGCCGTCTGCTCCACGAGTGGAGCGAGCAGCAACGTCGCCTGACCATCCATGTTGCTGGGCTGCGGGCCCGGTCGCATCGGTGGCGGCGGCGGTGGCGCATAAGGGGCCGCGTGGTTCCCTCGATACATCGGGGCGGGCCGCTCGAGTTCGGGGGCCCGGATGGGGGTGGGCAGCGCGCGCGTGGGGGTGTCGCGATCGACGACCTCGCTCCCGTGGTAGGTGGTCATGACCACCTGGATCCCCTCGCTCTCCGGATCCACGAGGAGGGCCCTGGGATCGGGCTTCAGCGTCGTGGTGGTGGCGTCGCCCTTCAGCTCTGCGAGGATGGCCCTGGGATCGGGCTTCAGCGTCGTGGTGGTGGTGTCCCACTCGGGTTCGTCGGGCGTGGCCGGCGTCTGCACCTCGACCTGCGGTCGAGCGGGCGTCCCCGCTGCGGGCAGCATCCTCCGGGACACCCCTGGCGCGCCCCCCTGGCCTGCGCGGCCCGCATCCGTTGCCTCCGTGCGCAGCCACAGACCGAACGCCGGGTTGCCGAGCGGCGCCAGCACCTTGGCGATCTCGGTCATGCTCGCCTGTCGGTCCTCGCGCTCGACCGAGAGCGCCCTCATCACCACGTCCCCGAGCTCGGCCGGCGTGTCCGGGCGCAGGTGCGCCACGGGCTTGGGGGGCCCCGAGCAGAGCGCATAGATGAGATCACCGAACGTCTCGGCCTGCTCGAAGGGCGTCCGTCCCGTGAGGCACTCGTAGAGCAGCACCCCCAGCGAGTAGATGTCGGCGCGCGCGTCCACCGCCGACGAGTTCCGGAGCTGCTCCAGGCTCATGTAATAGGGCGTGCCGACGGTCGACCCGGTGCGCGTCAGCGACGCATGCGGGATCGGCCCTTCTCCGGAGATCTTCACCACCCCGAAATCCAGCACCTTCACGTCGTGCTGCCCGGGCAATGGACTCGGCGACAGGAAGATGTTGTCCGGCTTCAGATCGCGGTGGATGATCCCGAGCGCGTGCGCCTCGGCCAGGCACTCGCACACTTGCAGCGCCAGGTTGATCGTGAGCTCGATCGGGAGCCGCTTCTGGTAGTCGAGGCGCTCGCGCAGGCTCTGACCATCCAGCAGCTCCATCACCAGGTACGCCCCGGCACCCCCCTTGCCGCTCCCCATGTCGGTGATCTTCACCGCGTGGGTGTTTTTCATGGCGCTGGTCGCCTTCGCCTCCTGCTCCAGGCGACCGTAGCCGGCCTCCTCGTGCAGCGTCTTCATGGCCAGACGCCGGCCCGTGAGGAGGTGTTCGACCTCGTGGACCAGGCCCGCCCCGCCCTGACCGATGTACCGGATCACCCGGTATCGGCCGTCGATCACGGTGCCGGGTGGGTGCCCGGGGGTCGCGGTCTCCTGCGGGGGCTTGAGCATGGGTGAAGAAGGCGCGCCGCTGACACGGGGAGCGGAGGGTGGGCCTTCCGAGCCGCATCCGCGAGGTCCGATCCGGGTCGAGCGGCCTGGAGTCTAGCGGCAGCCGCGCCCTTGCCGGAAGAGGCAACAAGGCCTGGCTTGAACGCGGGATGGCTTGGCACTACCGTCGTGGCGGCATGGGACGCGGCTTCTACGGCTTCCTGGTGCTCCTCGGGGCGGCGGCGATCGCGCTCGTGGGGACGCTGCATTTCGTCGCTTATGTGGTCCCCACGGAAGCGTCGATGGGGATCGTCCAGAAGATCTTCTACTTCCACGTGCCTTCGGCGTACGGGATGTACCTCGGCGCGACGGCCTGCTTCATCGGTTCCGCAGGTTACCTCGCCCGCGGTACCCGAGGCTGGGACGCGCTTGCGCGGGCAGGGGCCGACGTCGCGGTGGCGATGGGGCTGATGGTGCTCATCTCCGGGCCGCTCTGGGCTGCCAAGGCCTGGGGCGTGTACTGGACCTGGGATCCACGCCTCACCACCTCGATGTTGAGCGTGCTCGTGTACGTCGCCTACGTGCTCCTCCGTGCCTTCACGGGGGATGGTGACGCGGAGCGCAAGTTCGCCGCCGCGCTCGGTGTGCTCGGCGCCGCGAACCTGCCGATCATTCACTACTCGGTGCAGAAGTGGGGCGGTAACCATCCGAAGGTCATCACCTCGGGCGGCGGTGGCCTTCAGCACCCCGACATGAAGCTCGGCCTCGCGCTCGGCTTCCTGTCCTTCACGCTGCTCGCGATCGTGCTCGTCTGGCTCCGCACGCGGATCAACATGACCCGGTCGAGGCTGGGAGAGCTCCGGGAAGAAGCCCTGGAACTCGGTATCGATGAGGACTAGCCCGTGACACCCCTCCCCACGAATGCACAGGACACGGCCGCCACGACGGCGACCCCGAAGAGCGCCACGCCCACCGTGGAGGAGCGTGGTCAGGCCTTCCGCCCGGTGCAGGGCGGCGAGATGCAGAGCGGCGAGATGCTCCTCGTGGAGGCTTACGCCGCCATCTGGATCATCGCGTTCGCCCTGATTGCCCTCTCCTGGGTGCGGCAGAAGAAGCTCGACACGCGCGTCGACACCCTCGAAGCCGCGCTGCGGCGCGCTCGCAGCGAAAAGGGCGCGGAGGGTGGCTGATGCCCAACTTCGGGGAGATGACCTCTCAGCACGTGCTGTACATCCCGGCGGTGCTGATGATCGGGCTGATCGTCGGCTACATCCTCGGTAGCCGCGCCGTGCGCGCCGAGCTCGAACGACATCGACGGAGAATGAAGCAGTAACGTGGCGCGGGCTGGCGGCGATGGCGCCTCGCCCGCCGGAGGTCCGAGGTGATCGATTTTTCTCTGACGGAAGAGCAACAAGCCCTCATCGATACGGCGCGAAGGTTCGCGAAGGAACGCATCATCCCCATCGCCGCGGCGTGTGACCACGAGTCGCGCTTTCCGATGGATGTCTTCAAGGAGGCCTGGGAGATCGGCCTCGTCAACCCCACCTGCCCGGTCGAGTACGGCGGCGCTGGCATGGGCGAACTCGACAACACCTTGATCATCGAGGAGCTGGCCTACGGCTGCAGCGGCATCACCACGAGCATGCTCGCGAATACGCTGGCGCTCACCCCGGTGAAGCTCGCGGGCAACGAGGAACAGAAGAGGAAGTACCTCGGCATGCTCACCTCCGAGCCGGTGATGGCGAGCTACGCCACCAGCGAGCCCGACGCGGGCAGCGACGTCGCGGGACTCAAGACCCGCTACACGCGCCACGGCGACGACTACGTGCTCAACGGGCAGAAGTGCTGGATCACGAACGCGAGCTACGCGCAGTTCTACGTCATCTTCGCCACCGAGAACCCGGAGCTGCGCCACAAGGGCATCGCCGCGTTCATCGTCGATCGCGACACTCCCGGCCTGCGCGTCGGCAAGAAGGAAGACAAGCTCGGTCAGCGCGCGAGCGATACCGCGCAGATCTTCCTCGAGGACGTGAAGGTGCCGAAGGCGAACCTGCTCGCTCCTGCTGGCTCGGGTTTCAAGGTCGCGATGGAGACCTTCAACCAGACGCGCCCCGACATCGGCGCGGTGGCCACGGGCCTCATGCGGCGCTGCCTCGAAGAGTCGGTCGCGTATGCCAAGGAGCGCAAGGCATTCGGTCAGCCCATCGCGAACCACCAGCTCGTGCAGTGGATGCTCGCCGAGATGGCGATCCGCGTGGAGGCCACCCGACTCCTCACCCACAAGGGCGCGTGGAGCCTCGATCGCGGTGCGCGTGAGCCCGTCGTGTCGAGCATCTCCAAGGCCTATGGCGCCGACAGCGCCATGCAGACAGCGATCGACGCCGTCCAGGTCTTCGGCGGTAACGGGTACGTGAAGGAGTATCCGGTCGAGAAGCTGATGCGCGACGCCAAGGTGCTCCAGATCTACGAGGGCACCAGCCAGATCCAGCGCATCGTGATCGCCCGCCAGCTCCTCGCCTGAGAGGTCCGCAGCGTGCGGGTGGCACCTCGCCGTCCGCGCGCCGCGCTCCCTTGCCACGCCAGCCCGCTGCGTCCACCGCGACGCGCTCCCGCCCGCCAGCCCGCGCGGCTGCCTGCGATCGCGCTTGTACTTCGGCGTCGGCAGCCGCCTCAGGTGCGCGGATGCCAGATCATCGTCAGCTCGGGCCCGAGCGTGATCGCTGCGCCCTCCGCAGGGATGTTCACCCGTCGCACGCGTTGACCACCTTGTCGCGTCCCGTTCGTCGAGCACAGGTCGAGCGCGAAGATGTCGCTCCCTTCGCGGAGCAACAGCAGGTGCGTCCGTGAGATGTGCGTGCTCAGGACCGCGCGCAGTCCGCGATCGAGGCAGTTGTCGGCGCGCCCGAGCAGCACGCCTTGCTCCAGGATCTGCTCGGCCAACTCCACCGCTGCACTGCGATCGTAAGACTGGAGCGTGATGCGCACGTAACCATCGCGGGCGCGCGGCGCGAGATCCTCGATGTGGGCCACCGGGCGCACCGAGGTGATGTGCGAAATCTCCCGGCCGAAGCGGTGGCTCGTCGTCGCCCCCGAGGTGATCGGCAGCGCGATCACCGGTTGCACCTTGTCGACGAGCTCTCCGCCGTCGGTCGCTGCGGCGACGGGGCGCGGGCCTTCTTCGTCCGTCATCCCGCAAGAGCTGATCCGCACCGCATGGTTCGACGTGCGATCCCCGACGGGGAGGCCACCGATCACGTGCTTGCCCACGCGCACGAGCAGCGGACCGCTCACCACGATGGACCGGCGCGGAATGTCGTCGTCCACGAAGAAGGGGATGCCGGTCTGCAAGTCCATCAACCGCAGGCCGATGTTGCCCTCGGGCAAGGTGCAGCACGTCGCCACGAGGTGTCGGACGCTGACGTCGTCACCTGCGGCGAACCGCACGTCGCACCGCGGGTGCGAGCCGATGACGGCGTAGGCGTTGCCGTCGGCGGGCATGTCGAACCACGTCACATCGCCGCCGGAGACGCGGAACAGGCGATACCCCTCGAGATCCTGGTTCGGTGGCGGGTTCAGGGTGAGCACCGCTTCCGCGGTGGACATGGCCCGCTGCATGGTCGCGACGTCGATGCGCGGCCGATCGATCATACGGAGATCGCCTCCCGGCCGCCGGAGACGCTCCCGACACGCTCGCTTTTGTGCGCGCACGAGGGCTGGTCTCCCGGCTGGGAACGGGCAGGCAGGGATCGCGCGCGGTCACGCCTCATGGGTGCCGCTGCATCCTACCGGAGTTTGTCGCGGGTGGGTCTCCCGCCGGCCATGACCTGCGTCGTCGGGGACACCGCCCGGGAAAAGGCCCGCCGTGTCCCCTCCAATCGCCCCTCTGGCGGCGGAGACCGGGCGTTCACACGCCCCGGAACGCCCCCGATCCGCGCGACAGGGGGCAGTCTGACCCCTGCGCTCGCTTCCTGGCGCGTCGAGGACCGGGTCGGGCCGCCCGCGCCCCGAGCCCGTGCCGGCGGCCTCACCTGGACCTCGATGGCCTCGACCCTTCGCAGGGACCCGCTGGCGCTCCCGTCAGCTCTCGCCGACGGCGACCTCGGCCACGAGCTCCCCTCCCACGCGCCAGAAGGCCACGGAACGGCTGAAAAGCATGATCAGCTCGAGGCCGATGCCTCCGCCCAGCTCGAGCCGCCAGCGTCCCGTATCTACCTCGATGAATTGCATGAAGCTGCTGAACGCGAGAGATGGGCCAACACCAGGATCCGTACCCGCCGGAACGAAGTGTGCCTGTCGGGACCACCTCCGGACGGGCGCGGCCGGTGGGAACGACTCCGACCGCAGCATCCGATGGATCCATCGGGATGAACCTGCGCTGTTATGCTCGCTCTGGTGCCCCGGATTCTCCCTCGCTTCGACTTTCGCATCGAGGTCGGGACCGCGACCGACATCGGCCTGGTCCGAGAGACGAACCAGGACCGGCTGCTCCACTGTCCCGAGCTTGCACTCTTCGGGATTGCCGACGGCATGGGAGGACATGCTGCCGGAGAGGTCGCAGCCGAGGTGGCGCTGGCTGCCGTGCGCACGGAGATGGCGCGTCCCCGCTCCGCGGCCATCGTGAACGCCTACGTCCAGGGTCCCAGCCTGGACGCCCGTCGCGAGGTGCTCGCGCTGATGCGTCGCGTCGGCGCCGTGGCCAACGATGCCGTCCGGGAGGCGCGCCACGAAGCGCCGGGACGAGAGAACATGGGAACGACCCTGGACTTCGTGCTCCTCGCCCAGAGCCGGGCGTTCTTCGCCCACATGGGCGACAGCCGAGCGTACCTCATCCGGCCCAAGGTGACGGTGCAGCTCACCCAGGATCACGTGCTGTACGACACGCTCCGCGCAGCAGGAAACCCGACACCGCCACGGCGTCCTGCGCGCAACCCCCTGGTGAACGCGGTCGGGCTCGCCTCGACCATCACCGTGGACACCGTGTTCGTCGACCTCGCGCGCGGTGACCGGATCCTTCTCTGCTCCGACGGTGTGTACGGAGCGGTGGAGAGCGAGGCCGCGCTCAGTCGCTTCTGCGCGAAGGGGACGGTCGACGACGTCGCCGAGGGACTGATCAAGCACGCGCGCGACCGAGGCGGCTACGACAACGCCACGGCGGTCGTGATCGAGATGTGCGATCGCTTCGTGAAGCGCGAAGGAGACGCGGGGCCCTCGGCCTCGGATCTGACGACGCTGAGCGCGTGCCCTTTGCTCGCGGGCATGGCTCCTCCGGCCGTGCTGGGAGCCCTCGCGGCAGGCGTCGAGCTGGAGATGGCCCCAGGCGAGCGACTCCCTCGCGAAGTGGCAAGCGATCTCGTGGCCTACCTGGTGCTCGACGGCATCGTCGAGATCCGCGACGGACGCCGCCTGGGCGCATCCGGCTTGATCTTCCCGGAGTCGCTGGTGGGCGTCCGGCGCAAAGGCGATCTCCCCGTGGTGCGGACCGCCGCACGCGTCATTCGCATCCGCAAGGACGACTTCGCCGAGGTCTGCGAGCAAGATCGGATCCTGGCCGCCGCCCTCTACCATCGGCTCGCGGCATTCCTTGCGACCGAGTAGCGCACGTTTCCGGCCCGCGCGCCTTCCCGCCCCGCAGCCGAGCGCTGCTCGGAGCGCCCGGATCTTCTCCCTCACCGTCGCACGCCGTGGCCCGTCTCGATGCGTGTCAGATCCAGACGGGGGCCCTCCTGTGCGAATCCACCCTCGAATGGGTTCTCCGCGAGGAACAGCGGCGTATCGAGATCCACGAACCGGAACCCACCGAACCCCGCGGCGAGGCAGGCCGAAGCGCTCATCGCCAGCACCGACTCCACGAGGCCCCCGATCATCAACCCCAGCCCGGCAGCCCGACCGACTGCTGCGATGTCCAGCGCCTCGACGAGCCCGTGCTTCATGGGCTTCAGATTGAGCACCGTGGCGGCGCCGAGCTGCGCAAGGCGGACTGCATCCGCGGCATTCGTGAGCGACTCGTCGGCGGCGACGTCCACCCCCGCACGCGTCACCAGCTCGCGCATTCCTTCCAGATCGTCGCGGTGGACGGGCTGCTCGAGCAACGTGACGCGGGCACCGCTACGGCGCGCGCCGGCGAGCAGCGCCAGCGTGGCCTGCACCGAGAGCCCCCCGTTCCCGTCGAGGATCAGCTCGCACCCGGGAGCGGCAGCAGCGATCGACGCGATGCGCTCGAGATCCGTGTCGAGATCATTGCCGCCCACCTTGAGCTTGAGCGTGGTGAACCCCGCCGCTGCGTGACGCCTTGCGGCGTTCTCGGCATGCTCTGCCGTACCCGTGGGGATGGTGATGTCCGTGCGGAGTGATGTCTCCATACCGCCAAAGAACGCCCAGAGAGGCATCCCCGCGCGCCGCGTGAGCGCGTCCAGCATCGCCGTCTCCAGCGCGCAGCGTGCCGCCCCCGCGTGCGGGATCTTGTCCCGGAGAGCCATCGCGACGCGCCGGTAGTGCCTCACGTCGGCCCCCTCCACATCGCTTCGGGAGAGTTCCAGCGCCGCGCGCGTGCTCGCCTGCGTCTCCCCGTTGAAGGCCGGGAACGGGGCCGCCTCGCCGAGACCCACCGTTCCATCGGCGAGTTCCACGGTGACGAGCAGGTTCGCGGCGTGCTCCTGGGCGCCACCGGAGATCCCGAAGGGCTCGCGCATGGCGATGTCGAGGGTTTCGACGGAGAGGCGTCGGACGACGGTGGGCGTCATGGCAGTGCTGAGGAGGGATCACGCCACGCCTCCAAGACCGAGGCGTGAGCGGGGATCGACGATGTCAGGGGAACGTGACGTGGAGAGCAAGAGAGGTGCGCCGGAGCCTCGAAAGGCGTTCCGGCGCCCGCCCAGCGCTCACTTGCCGAGAAGCGCCTTCACTTCCTCGACGATCTTCGCTTCCTCGCCGCTCTCGTAGCCGGCGTGGATGTGCTTCACGGTGCCTTCCTTGTCGATGATGAACGAGGTCGGCATCTTCGGCGGGCTGTACTTGCCGGCCGTCGCCTTCTCCTTGTCCCAGACGATGGCGAACTTCACGCCCGTCTCCTCGGCGAACTTCTTCAGCTTGTCCTCCGAGGCATCATCGGGATCGTCCACCGAGATGGCGATGACGGCGAGGTCGCTGCCCAGCTCGTCCACGATCTCCTGGTACTTGGGGAACGACTTCTTGCAGGGGTCGCAGTACGTGGCCCAGAAGTCGAGGATCACGACCTTGCCGCTCGCCTCGCCCAGGGTCTTGGGGCCTTCGCCGGTCACCGCCTCCGCGGAGATTTCCGGCGCCTTCTGCCCGACGAGGCCGCCCTGATTGGCACCCGTCTCGGCGGCGCCGGCGCCGCTTTCGGCGGCACCGCCGCCGCAGCCCAGCGCAGCAACGGAGAGCGCCATCGAGGCGCAGAGAGCGGCCGTGCGGAAGATCGTCGAACTCGTGATCATGACGAGGTACTCCCTCTTGAAACGTGCTTGAAACGTGGGGTGTGGGCCGGCCAGCCGAGTGTGGCCCGGCGCGGACCGGCGCCCTTATACAGGATCGGGGCAGGCCGCGACCACAGACGGTCGTCGGACCCACTCCGCTCTCCATCGGGGCGCAGGACCGGCCGTGCAGCTTACCCGAGGATGTTGGCTTTGTGGGGGCCGAGCAGACGGATAGGATGACCCACCATGAGCCTGACGCCCGGCGCACTGCGCCGCCTGCGAGCTTGGTCGAGAATGGGGGCCCCGAGGTCCCGCGCCGTCTGGTCGGGCCTGCTCGGAATCACAGCAGCGGCGGCGGCCGCGCTCCTCGCCGGCGGCCCGACCACGGGCTGCAGCGTCGGAGACCAGTTCTGCCCTGGCAACTTCAACCCGAACCCCTTGAGTGGGAAGGACGAAGGCTGCCCCTACGGCGACGTGGGCGGCCCCAAGCTGCCGGTCACGAACTGCTTCGAGGACAACCGCCTGCTGCAGAAGCCTGCCGAGTGCAACGTCCACTGGAAGGACGTGCACGCCATGCTCATCGACACGGCGCGCGGCCAGTGCACGAACGGGGGCTGCCACGGCCAGGGGTCGACGAGCGCTTCGCTGGAGGTCGATCTGGACGAGACCAAGGCCTGGGACGCGCTGACGGCCTACTCGATCGAGGCGCGCGGGGGCGCGTACATCAACAACGGCCCTGACGAGAACACGCGACGGCAGTCGTGGTTCGTGTGCAACCTCCGCGGCATCCTGAGCGGGGGCTCGCCCATGCCCAAGCCGAACGGCCTCGCCACCGCTGCGGATCGCGAGCTCCTTCAGAACTGGTTTGCCTGCTGGGTCGAGGACCCGACGGGCTTCGGACCTGGGACCGGCAACTACGGCGGAGGCGGTGGGACCCCGGGCGAGGGCGGTGCGGGGGGCGCTGGCGGCGCTGGCGGGGCAGACGGCTCGATGTAACCCCGCCCGGACCGCTGCAAGCGCAGCGCGCTCCGGCCTCCGCCCCGTCGCGGGACGGCGCTGCGCTGTCGGCATCGAGCCACACGGCGCGACCACCTCGAACCGTCGAACGATTTCCTCGTCGAGAGCGCATGCGCGCGCTGGCCATCAGCGGCTCCGATGAGGTTATAGTGGTCGCCGCGTGAGTTCCCGACTCTTCACCTGGTTCTCTTCGCTCCTTCTGTTCCTCCTGGTCGTCGCGGCGAGCCCGCATGGCGCCCTTGCGGCCTCGAATGACGAAGATGTCGAGATCCTCGTCCAGAGCGTCCTCGAAGGGGAGTTCAAGAGCGGAAAGCACATCGAGGCCCTCGAGCAGCTCGAGCTCGCGCGCTCCGCTTGCGAAGGCAAAGGCTGCAGCCCCAAGACGCGCGCCCGGCTCTACATCGCCATCGGCACCGTCCTCGCCGGCGGGATGAAGCAGATCCCGGAAGCCAAAGAGGCGTTCACCAACGCCCTCCGCGAAGACGCGACGGCCTCCCTCTACAGCGACTTCATCACGCCGGACATCCAGCGCGCCTTCAACGATGCGCGCGGCGTCGCCACCGGCAGCAGCTCGCTGGAGCAGACGGCCAAGAGCGATCGCAAGCCGAAGAAAGAGTTCTCCGGAGGCGGCCGTCCCCCGCGCGGCTGGAAGTCGGCCGAGGCTCACTTCTACTACCGCGAGGCCGTCGCTTCCGAGAAAGAGCAGGACTGGCAGGACTGCGCCGACTACGCGCAGGCCTCGCTCGCCGCGGAGAACCGGGTCGGTACCCGCTTCCTCGCCGCCGGCTGCGCAGAGCGCTCCGGCCAGTGGATCGAGGCGCTCTCCGACTACCAGATCGTCGCCGAGACCGGCGGCAAGACCGGCCTCTACGACGTCGCCGAGAAGGCCCAGAACCGCTCCCAGGAGCTGCGCGAGAAGATCCCCAAGATCGTCCTGCGCAAGCCCGCGAATGCCACCGACCTCGTCGTGAAGATGAATGGCGACGAGGTGCCCACGAAGCGCCTCGGTGGCGAGATCTGGGTCAACCCTGGCCAGCGCCTCGTCCAGGCGACCGGCAAGGTCGACGGCGCCCTGCTCGAGTTCCAGCAGCTCGTCGACGTCGCCGAGTTCGAGACGGTCACCATCGACATCAAGCTGGTGCCCAAGGGCGAGCGCCCCGACCCCGCCATCATGAAGTGCATGGCCAAGGCGCAGACCCGTCAGGAACTCGCCCAGTGCATCGCCGGCGGCGGTGAAGGCGCCAACCTCAACTACCGCATGGGCCTCGAGGTCAGCGGCTACCACGACTCCGACCACGTCGACGTCGTCACCCCCGCGGTGACGTTCAGCGTCGAGAGCCCGACCGGCGGCTGGGGCATCAACGGCTCCTTCCTCGTCGACGTCGTGACCACTGCCTCCAGCGACATCCTCGCCACCGCCTCCCCGCGCTGGACCGAGGCGCGCGTCGGCCCTGCCATCGGTGGCCACAAGAAGATCGACGCGTGGGACATCTCCGGCGGCGCGAACATGTCCGTCGAGCCCGACTACACCTCGGTCGGCGCGGGCATCGGTGCCTCCGTCGAGCTGGCCCAGAAGTCGATCACCCCCAGCCTGAGCTACGGCTTCAGCTACGACCTCTCTGGCCGCTCGGGCACGCCCTACTCCGTCTTCAGCTACAAGATTCACCGCCACTCCCTCGACGGCGGCGTGGGGCTCGTTCTCGACAAGGCGACCTTCCTCTCGCTCGGCGCCACCGTCGTCCTCGAGTTCGGCAACCTCTCCAAGCCGTACCGCGCCATCCCCCTCTTCAGCCCCGAGACGGCGGAGATCGTCCCGCCCGGCTTCTCCATCAAGGGAGTGCAAGACGTGCGCCTCGCCGAGCGCGCCATGGAGCGAGTCCCCGTCGAAGGGCGACAGCGCTACGCCGTCGCTGGCCGCCTCGCCCACCGCTTCTCGTCGAGCACCATCCGCGTCGAGGAGCGCCTCTACACCGACAGCTGGGGCGTCCTCGCGACCACCACGGACATGCGCTACCTGGTCGATCTCAACGACCAGATTCGCGTCTGGCCCCATGTCCGCTTCCACGCGCAGACCGGCGCGAGCTTCTGGCGGCTCGCCTACGAAGCCGAACGCGACGAGCTGGGCGTCCTCCAGCTCCCCAACTACCGCACGGGCGATCGCGAGCTGGGTCCGTACATCCAGGCGACCGTGGGCGGCGGCGTCCGCTTTGCCTTCGGCTCCAAGAACCAGTTCTCGATGCTCGTCAACGGCGACTTCATCTACAGCCGCTACCTGGATCATCTCTTCCTACCGCAGAAATTCGGCTATTTCGGGGCCACGGCATTCGAGGCGGAGTTCGAATGAAGGCGATGGTGCAACGCTGGTTCTCTCTCGGCCTGCTCCTCTCGGGCGGCGCACTCGTGGCGTGCGGCAATCCCGCCGTCGACGTGCGGATCGCCGAGCTCCCGGAGGAGGATCCGAACGTCCCCGTCGGCGAGTTCCACCGACCTGGGCAGCCCTGCGTGCTGTGCCACAGCAGCTACGGTGGCGACGCCCCCGTCATGAGCATTGCGGGCACCATCTACGCGGTGAAGGGCCTCGTCCCCAATCCCGAGCCCGCCGAAGGCGAGCCGACCCGGATCGCGCCGCCCCCGGTCGGAGATGTCTCGGTCCTGATGTACGACGCGTTCGGCAGACGCTCGCCGCCCGTCGCCACCAACTGCGTCGGCAACTTCTACCTCACGAAGGAGCAATGGGATCCGGTGTTCCCTGTCTACGCCGAGATCGAGTTCACCCCACCCGAGGGCACCCAGAGCTTGCGTGCCGCCATGGCCACCTGGATCCAGCGTGAAGGCTCGTGCAACACCTGCCACAACGGCGACGCCAACCAGGGCTCCGTCGGCAGGATCTACTGCATGGAGAAGATGCCCGATCCGCCCTTCGACCCCCCGACCAAAGCGAACTGCAACGGTGTCCCGTGAGCGCACGACGACTGCTCAAGATCCTGCTCCCCCTGACCCTCGCCACGACCGTCTTCATGCCGATCGCCTGCGGCCCCGAGCTGGAGAAGACCTCGATCGACTGCCCCCCGGGTGACGCTGCGAACTTCCGCCGCGTCTCCAAGGTGATCGAGTTCCATTGCGGCACCCTCGACTGCCACGGCAACAGCTTCCGACCGCTGCGCATCTACGGGAAAGACGGCCTGCGCAAGCCCGTGGCCCTCGACGCCGAGGGCAACCTCCCGGAAGACGCCGGCTTCAGCCCCTCCGACTGGCCGAACTACCACACGGGTGGCATCGAGACGACCGAGCCCGAGCTCCTGGAGAACGCGCGCTCGCTCTGCGGACTCGAGCCCGAAATGATCGCCGAGTTCCGCGAGCGCGTCGGCAAGGAAGACGAAGACGAGGCCCCCGTACTCGCGGGCGAGCTGCTCACCATCGTCCGCAAACCCCGCCTCGAAGAGCGCCACAAGGGCGGCCGCGTCTGGCGCGTGAACGACAATCCGGACCAGTGCCTCGTCCAGTGGCTCATCCCCGTCGAACCCGGCACCCTGGTCAACCAGGCCGCGTGCGAGCACTTCTGAGCGCCTGATACCCGCTGCTGTCCGATCAGGGCTGCCGATCCACGACGGACGCGAGCAGCTCGCCTTCGGCGCACAGCGTCCCGTCGACGCTCGCTTCCCCACGCATCTTCCACACGTTCGAGCGGTGGTGCATCACCTCGACGTAGAGATCGAGCCTGTCCCCTGGCGTCACCGTGTGTCGGAACCTCGCCTTGTCGATGGCGAGGAAGAACATCAAGTTCGACGTCGCATCGAACGGATCCGACGCATACGCCAGGATCCCCCCGATCTGCGTCAGCGCCTCGATGATCAGCACCCCCGGCATGATCGGCCGCTGCGGGAAGTGCCCCGGGAACCAGGGCTCGTTGTAGGCCACGCACTTGTGCCCCCGGATGCTCTTCCCGGGCGTGACCTCCGTCACCCGGTCCACCATCACGAAGGGATACCGGTGAGGCAGGATCGACAGGATCTGGTGGATGTCGAGGCTCACGGGAGTCTCATTCCGCTCGGTCACGCCCGTGCTCCTTTCTGCTCAGCGAGGCGCGCCCGAGGGACTGGCGGCAGGCTGCTTGTCGCCCTTGGGCTCACCGCCCTCCTCACCACCGCCGTCGCCACCGCCGCCCGAGTTGTAGAGCTGGATGATCTGCTCGGTGAGATCCAGATCCGGGCGCGCATAGGGCGCCGCCTGCTTGTCGATGATCAGCTCGAAGCCCTGCTTCTTGGCCACCCGGTTGATCACCATCATCATCTTCTTGATGATCGGGTTCGTCAGCTCCCCCTGCCGCTTCTGCAGCTCCTTGTTGTAGTCGACGAACACCGTCTGCAGCTCCACCATCTGCCGCTGCCAGTCCTCCATCCGCTTCTGGAGGGCCTCGCGGGAGAGCACCCGCGACTGGCGCTCGATGTCCTCGCGCGCGCGCTGTAGCTCCGTCTGCTTCGCGTCGAGGTCGTGCTGCTTCTTGTCGAAGACCTTCTTCAACGTCGCCTGCGCCCGGATCCCGTCTTCGGTCTGCATCACGGCGTGCTGCAGATCCACGACGCCGATGCGCGTCTGCGCTGCGGCGTCACGCGCCGGCGCGAACGCGAGCAGGGCGGGGAGGAGAGCGACGAGGAAGCGGGCAGGGAGACCGACGCGGCGTGTCACAGGCAGGCGGCTGATCACCCCAGGCGATTACCCAGGGGCCCGAGGAGCGTCAAGTTGCCCGTCAGAGGCAGCGGTTGTTGATGCAGCTCTTCCCGGATGGGCACGGAATCTGGCTCGTGCACTCGGGGTTCGCCTGCTCTTCCGTCTTGCAGATCCCCTGATCGCAGCTGAAGAAGCGGCTGTCGATCTGCTTGCACTGGAGCGTCGTCGTGCACGGGTAGTGGCAGTACCCGTCCCCCATGCACACCTGGCCGAGGCCGCCGCACTCCGAGCCGGGCATGCTGCACCCTTGCGTCGGCGAAGGATCGAGGATGCACGCGCCCGTCGACGCATTGCACACCTCGCCGTCCGGGCAGTCGCTGTTCTGCGAGCACCCCGTCGCGCACTGCCCCTCGACGCAGACGTCGTTCGGGTCCGGGCAAGGGTTCTGGTTGCTGCACGCCGGGTTCTGCGGATCGGGGACGCAGACCCCGTTCTCGCAGGTCGCGCCGGACGCGCAGTCCGCCGGCGTCACGCAGCCCTGGACGCACTGCCCATCGGCGCAGACGCTCCCGACCGCGCACTCGTAGGAGAAGTCGCAGCCCTCGACGCAGAGCCCGTCGCTGCACAGCAGGTCCCCCGGGCAGGCCCCGGCGTCGTCGCAGGGGCAGATGGCCGTCTCGGGATCGCACGCAGGGACCCCGCCGCCGACCCCGCCGCCTTCACCACCGCTCCCGCCCGTGTTCCCACCCGAGCCGCCCAGCCCACCGGAGCTGCTGCTGTGACCCGGATCGACGGGCGAACACCCGTATGCATCACAGTAGACGCAGTTCTGACCCGTGGCATCGCAGGTGATGGAGGGCTCATCACAGCCGCTGCACCCCCCCGCAGTGACGGCCGCGAGCACGGCGAGCCCGAGCGAGGTCAGGAGGGAGAGCGCCGTATTGCTAGGACGAGGCGAACGCTGACGCATGAAGGATCCTCCAGCAGCGAGCCGCGCGCGGCTCCCAGGACGAGTACCACGCAGGCGCCGTACACGCATCGTGCCAGCATCGTTCAACGGTGTCGATCGCGCAGAATTCCGCCCGTCCAGGGGGTGTGAACCAGGGTTCACCGGACCGCACTCCAGCGAGTTCACGGCAGCCGGCGTCGGAGAGGTCACGACGGAGGCGGGAGAGAGCGTGGTGGACGGGTGGAGAGCCGGGGAGGAGGGGAGGGACGGCGCCGCGTCCTCGAGGCGTGCCCCGCTTCCCCCGCCAGACGCTCGGGGAAGCAAGGCGGGGGGCGGAAGGTCAGATGACGCCGAACTTCTTGCCTACCTTCTCGAAGGCCTCCAGGGCCTGATCCAGGTGGTGCCGCTCGTGCGTGGCCATGTAGCTCGTCCGGAGGACCTGCTGCTTCGGCGGCACCCCGGGCGTGATGAAGGGGTTCACGTAGATCGAGAAGTCGTCGAGCAGCGACTTCCACATCATCACGGTCTTGAGATCATCGCGGATGTAGATCGGGATCACCGCCGTCTCCGTCTTGCCCAGCTCGAAGCCCAGACGGCGGAGTTCCGTGCGCATGTAGGTGAAGTTTTCGCGCAGTTTCTCCTGCCGCCAGGGCTCCTCTTGCATCACCTCCAGCGACGCCATGGCCGCGGCCACGCAGGGCGGCGCGGCGCTCGCGGCGAACAGGAAGCTGTAAGCAAAGTGCTGGATGTAATCGAGCACCTTGCGCTCGCCCACCAGCCAGCCGCCGATGGAGCCGAGCGACTTCGAGAACGTGCCGCCGATCAGGTCCACCTGATCGTTGATCCCGAAGTGCGCTGCCGTACCGCGACCGCCTGGCCCGATCACGCCGAGCGCGTGCGCGTCGTCGACCAGGATGCGCGCCTTGTGCTTCTTCACCACCTCCACGATCCCGGGGAGGTTCGCGATCTCGCCCTGCGCGCTGAACACGCCGTCGGTGATCACCAGCGCGCCTTCGGTCTCGGGCAGCTCGGACAGGGCCGCGTCGAGCGAGGCGGGATCGTTGTGCTTGTAGCGCACCATCCGCGCCCCGGTGGCGAGGGCGAGCCGCACCCCGTCGTAGATGGAGGCGTGGTCGTCCTTGTCGATGACCGCCACGCAGCGCTTGTTGCTGAGCAGCGAGGAGATGGTGGCGATGTTCACCTGGTAGCCCGTGGTGAACACCAGGCCTGCCTCCTTGCCGTGGTAGGCCGCGAGCTTCTCTTCCAGCTCGTTGTGCAGGCGCATCGACCCGTTCACCAGGCGGGAGCCGGTCATGCTCGTGCCGTACTTGTCGATGGCCTGCTTCGCCGCCTCGCGCACCTTGGGGTGCGTGGTCAGCCCGAGGTAGTTGTTCGAGCCGAACATCGTCACCCGCCGACCCTCGAGCTGGGCCTCGGGCCCCTGGTTGAAGTCGAGGGGGCGGAAGAACGGGTACACGCCCATGGCGCGCGCGTTGTCCGCGGTCATGAACTTGAAGCACTTCTCGAACACGTCCCGTCCGCCGAGGCGGGAAAGGGACACGCGCGACGCCATCTGGGTCGCGAGCTTCGCCTCGTCGCTGCCGGCCTCGGGCTTGTAGGAGGACGCGGGCCGGGCGCTGGCTGCCGTCTCACCCTCCTCACCAGCTGCGCTCGCCGAAGCGGACGCCGCGCCATTCACGTGCGCCGCGCTGGACGCCCCGTTCGTGCGCTGGGCAGAGCCCACCTCCGCGGACCTCGCCGCCTCGCTCGCGCTCGCCCCGTTCCCCTCGTGCTGCGCCGCCTTCCTGCGCGGGCTCGCCTCGTGGACGGGCATCGAGTCATCGAGGGCGGGATCGATGGTGGGCAGCTCGTAGCCGTTCCACAGAATGTCGAGCGCCTCCGACGCGCGCTCTCCGGCGGCCTGCAAGCGGCCTCGCGCGTCCATGAAGCCCGTGGCGAGCTTCATCACGCGGTCGTTGCTCACCAGACGCAAGAACGGTCCAGAGGACGCGAGCTTCCTTGCCTGGTCGACGAGTAGATCTTTCATGGTCATGAACTGCTCCGTGGCGGGCAATCGTCGACCTCGCGGCGCGCGTCAACCTCAGCGAGCCGGCGAGGCGCGACGCGGCGCAACGAACCGTGCGTGCATCCCTACGCAGTGCGTGCGCTGCGGAGCACCGCATCGCGTCTGCGAGCGTGAGCCAGCAGGTCGGGGGAGGGCGGGCGCGAGCCAGCAGGTCGGGGGCGCGTGCCAGCAGGTCGGGGAGCGAACCAGCAGGTCGGGGGTGTGTGCCAGCACCTCGTGGCGTGCGTCGATGGTTTGCGGACGGGTCGCCGTGGGGGCCGGGTCCGGTCGTTCACGGTGCCGGGTCGACCTGACCGCCTCGCCGGGACGCACTGCCGTCGGTGCTGGCACGACGCCCCGGCGCGTTGACACGTCGCCTCGGCGTGCTGGCACGCGCCCCCGACCTGCTGGCACGACCACCGCAGCTTGCAGGCACGCTCCCCCGACCTGCTGGCATCGCGCTCTGCCCGGTTCGGGAGGAGCGTGGTCCTGTTCCTACGTGCGCTTTGCTTCGTCGCCCTCGCGGTGGTGCGGTTCGCGGCGAGTCTGCGTATTACGCCAGCGACTGATCGACGAAGGCGAGCGCGTCGACGTGGAACTCTGCAACCGATGCTGCCCTGCCGGCATCGGCTTCGTGCGGCATCACGTAAAGCACGGCGAACATAGCGAAATCCTCGGCCGATCAGGCCCCGCGGAGGAGACGCCGGGGTGGCGCCGTTTGCAACTCGTTGCATGGTGGACGGTCAAGGTGTAGAAAAGTTTTCAGAGTCCATGCGACGCATCCTGGTCGTCGACGATGAAGAGAACCTCCGCGTGGTGGCGCGCGCCTTCCTCAAGCGGGAGGGGTATGAGGTCGAGGTGGCGCAGAGCGGCGAAGAGGCGCTCGCGCTGGTGGAAACCTTCGGGCCCGACGTCATCCTCACGGACGTCCGCATGCCCCGGATGGGCGGTCTCGACCTGCTCGCCACCCTGAAGGCCAAGGGCAACGACGCCACGGTCATCGTGATGAGCGCCTACGGCAACCTCGACCTGGCCATCGAGGCCATGAAGGCAGGTGCTTACGACTACATCCAGAAGCCCTTCAAGCCCGAGGAGGTCATCCTCGCGCTGCGCAAGGCCGAGGAGCGAGAGGCGCTCCGGCGCGAGAACCGCGCGCTCAAGCAGGAGATCCTGAAAGAGAACACCTTCGAGGACATCCTCGCCAAGAGCCCCCAGATGCAGGGCGTCTTCCGGACCATCCTGAAGATCGCCGACTACAAGACCACCGTGCTCATCACCGGCGAGAGCGGGGTGGGCAAGGAGCTGGTCGCCCGCGCCGTCCACCGGCGATCGGATCGCCGGGGTGGCCCCTTCATCGGCGTGAACTGTGGCGCCATCCCCGAGAACCTGCTGGAAAGCGAGCTGTTCGGGTACAAGCGTGGCGCCTTCACCGACGCCACGATGGACCGGGTGGGCCTCTTCGAGCAGGCGAACCACGGGACCCTGCTCCTCGACGAGATCGGCGAGCTGCCGCTGCCCCTGCAGGTGAAGCTGCTCCGCGTGCTGCAGGAGGAGACGATGCGCCGCCTGGGCGACAGCAAGGACATCAAGGTCGACGTGCGCATCATCGCCGCGACGCACCGTGACCTGGCCGCCGAGACCCAGGCTGGCCGCTTCCGCGAGGACCTCTTCTACCGGATCAACGTGCTGCCCATCCACGTACCGCCGCTCCGGGAGCGTCGGGAAGACATTCCGATCCTGCTCGACCACTTCGTCGCCCGGAACAATGCGCGCTTCGGGATGACTCTCCGCGGCTTCGAGCCCGAGGCGCGGCGGCTCCTCACGGAGTACCGCTGGCCTGGCAACGTCCGCGAGCTGGAGAACACCATCGAGCGCGCCATGGTGCTCTGCGAGGGGGAGCGCATCGGCGAGGGCGACCTGCCCGAGCGCATCCGCGAGGCACGCGACCCCATCCAGATGCACCTGGCGAGCGGCGAACTGTCGATCAAGAAGACCTCGCGCGTGATCGAGGAGATCCTCATCCGGCGCGCCCTCCAGAAGACCAAAGGCAACCGCACCAAGGCTGCCGAGGTGCTGGAGATCAGCCACCGTGCGCTGCTCTACAAGATCAAGGACTACAGGATCGATCTTTAGTGGAAGCGCCTCCGAACGACCCTCTTCCCCCGCTCCCTCCGGACGCGGCGCTGCATGTGCGTGACGCGCGCGACGACGACGCCGAGGGCCTCATCACCCTGATGGGCCGCGTGTTCTCCGAATACCCAGGCTGCATCCTCGACGTCGACGGCGAGATGCCCGAGCTGCGCGCGATCGCCTCCGCCTTTCAACAGCGGCGAGGGCGGTTCTGGGTGGTCGAGAGCGAGGGGCGTGTGGTCGGCTGCGTCGGCTGTCGGCCCGCGAGCGACCCCGCCGGCGTGGAACTCTGCAAGCTGTACGTGTCGTCGAGCGCGCGGCGGCGCGGTCTGGGTAGCTCCCTCTGCGCTCTGGTGGAGCTGGAGGCCCGCGCTCGAGGCGCCGCATTCGTCGAGCTGTGGAGCGACACCCGGTTCCTCGACGCTCACCGACTCTACGAGCGGCTCGGCTACGTACGTGGCACGGAGACGCGCGAGCTCCACGACAAGAGCGACACGGTGGAGTTCTTCTTCCGGCGTCCCTTGCGCGCCGCTGACGCGAGCTGACTTCGATCCGCTGGCGCAAGCTGGCGCAACCCGCCGGCCACAGCGACCGGACGCTTGCGGAGGCTCGCCGGAGTGCGCAGTTGGATTCGCACCCCTGCCTTCGTCATGCTTGCGTCATGAGCTGCGGATCTCTTGCGCAAAGGTCCATCGCGGTCTGTTTTCCTGTAGGGTCGCCCTGGACGATGGGCTCGACGAAGCGGCCGGGGGAGGGGACGTGGCCCGAGGAGCGAACGCCGCCGCTGGGGACACCAGCTCCGGCCTCTCTACCACCGCGTTCGGGGCTCCCTCGACGGCCCACGCCGGTGAGCAGCTCGCGGCCGAACCTCTTCAATTCGTCGCCACCGAGCGCGCCACCGTCGAGCATTCCGACGAAGTCGAGTCCGCCGCACGGCGTGAGCGCGCCGCAGAGCGGAAGCGCGCCGCTCTCGGGAGGGTCGCCGATTTCGGCGCGCACCAAGACCATCCCACCTGGTGCCCCACGGGCGACGCCGTCGAGCAATCCGCGGGCTGTCTCGCCGAGTTCCCGGCCCTCGTCGCACCCGCCGCCGGGCTCGGGGGCACCGAAGCTCGACTTCGGTCTCATGACGCCCGCTTGTCGCGTCGTGGAGGAGCTGCTCGGAATCGGCCCGTCGGATCACGTGGTGATCGTGCACGACGAAGCGAACGCGGACATCGCCGCGGCGTTCGAGCATGCGGCCGCCGAGCGGGGCGTGCTCGTCGAGCGGCTGGCGTGGGGGAGCATCGAGCGCAGGCCACTGCCGGCGTGTCCCTCGGCCGTCCTGCGCGCGATCCACGGGGCCACGGCGACGGTGATGGTGGTCTCGTGGGAAGAGGGGGAGTACGACGCCCGCTACGCGCTGATCAACGCGGTGATCGGGGCGAGGACGCGGCACGTGCACATGATCGGCACCGGGCGACGCGCGTTCATCGGGAGCATGATGGCGAGCACGGGGCGCGTGTTCGAGCTGCTCCAGGCGGTGCGCGCCGCGATGCGGCCGGCGTCCCGGCTCTCGGTCCGCAGCCTGGCGGGGACCCACCTCGACGTGGAGATGGCGCCGCACCTCCGCTGGTTCGCGAACGGCCACGCGGTGGTGCCTGGGCACTGGATCAACGTGCCATTCGGCGCGCTGATCAGCTCTCCGGCGACGGTGAACGGCGTCTACGTGGTGGATGCCTCCATCGGCGGGGGGTTCGGGGCGCGGTCAGGGCTGCTCACGTCGCGGCCGATCAAGCTGACGATCGAGGGGAGCCGGGTGCGCCGGGTCGAGTGCAGCGACATCACGCTGCGGCGCTACGTGGAGACCTTCATGGCCGAGTCGAAGGATCGCGACCGGGTCGGGCTCCTCAGCCTGGGCGCGAACCTGGGGATCCGCGAGGCGCTCGGTGAGGTGGTGCATGACGAGAACATGCCCGGCCTCCACCTCTCGCTCGGCGATACCGTCCCGACACGGACGGGAGCAACGTGGACCGCGTACGGGCAGCTCGCCTTCGCGAGTGGCGCGGCCGACGTGGACCTCGACGGCGAGCCCCTGATCCGTCGGACGAGATACGTCCGCTTCGTGTGACCTGCGCCCTTGCCGCCGCTCCGGGCGACGGCTAATTCCACGGTGCGCAGAACATGAAGAAGAACTACGTCCTCGACGCGAACGTCCTCCTCCACGATCCGCACGCCATCTTCAAGTTCGAGGACAACGATCTGGTCATCCCGATCTACGCGATCGAGGAGATCGACCAGTTCAAGCACGAGGGATCGGAGCGCGGGCGCAATGCGCGCAAGATTGCGCGGCTGCTCGATGATCTGAGGCGCGGTGGGGTGTCGCTGGCCTCGGGGGTGCCGTTCGATGGGGGTGGGTCGCTGCGGATCGCGATCCCGGAGCGGCGCCCTTCGCTGATGGTCGGGCTCGACGCCAGCTCGCAGGACCACGCGATCCTGGCCACGGCCATCGACATCCGGGATCGAGACGGCGACAAGCCGACGATCTTCGTGACGATGGACACGAACCTCCGCATCCGGGCCGACGCGCTGGGGGTGGTCGCCGAGACGTACGAGAACCAGCGGGTCGAGGATCCGGAGACGATCCAGTCCGTGGTGGAGCTGGAGGTGCCCGGGGCCGAGGTCGACGCGTTCTTCCAGCACGGCTACCTGGGCGGTGCGACGCTCGCCGAGCTGCTCCCCAACGCGGCGGTGCTGCTGCGAGACGCGAGCGCACCGGGGCACACGGCGCTCGGTCGCTACGACGCGACGAAGGGGCACGTGGTGGCGCTGCGCGTCCCTCGTGACGGGGTGATGGGCGTGCGGCCGCGCAACAAGGAGCAGGCCTTCGCACTCGATCTGCTGCTCGACGACGGCGTGCGGCTGGTGACCTTGATGGGCAAGGCGGGCACGGGAAAGACGCTCCTGGCGCTCGCCGCAGGGGTGAAGCGCGCCACCGAGGACAGCGTCTATACGAAGCTCCTGGTGAGCCGGCCGATCATGCCGCTCGGGCGCGACATCGGGTTCTTGCCAGGTGACGTCGAGGAGAAGCTGAACCCATGGATGCAGCCGATCTTCGACAACCTGGAGTTCCTCCTGTCGAGCGGTGGGGTGAAGACAGGGCGAGAGCAGCCGACGTCGATGCTGGAGATGCTGGAGAGCGGCATCATCCAGGTCGAGCCACTGACCTACATCCGTGGGCGCAGCCTTCCGCACCAGTACCTGATCATCGACGAGGCGCAGAACCTGACGCCCCACGAGGTGAAGACGATCATCACGCGCTGCGGCGAGGGGACGAAGATCATCCTGACGGGTGATCCGCACCAGATCGACAACCCGTACGTGGATCACGCGACCAACGGGCTCAGCGTGGCTGCGGAGCGGTTCAAGCGGGAGCGCATCGCCGGGCACGTCGTCCTCTCCAAGGGGGAGCGGAGCGAGCTGGCGGAACTCGCGGCCAACCTGCTGTAGCGGCGCGATGAGCCGAGCTTCGATCCCGGGGTGGGTCCCCACCGCCGATCGGGCGCTCGCAGACGCGGCAGCGCGCGTCCGCGTCGTGGGGCTGACGACGCCGATCAACCTGCACGAGGAGCTGGAGAAGCTTCAGGCGAGCTGGGAGCGGGTGGGCGCGACGATGCCACGCTTCGTGTACGCGCCGCCGCCCTCGATGAGCGGGATCCGAGCGGGGCTCGTGCGCGCGGCAGAGGTGCTGTCGAAGGAGGGGGCGCTGGGGTCGATCTACGCGGCGCGGGCGCAAGAGCTGGAGGCAGAGGCCGCGATCTGCGAGGCCGCCGGGAGCGCGTCGTGCTGGGCTGCGGCGCGGCGGAGGTATGCGCGGCGGGACGGGTTCGATGGGGCCGCGGATGCGGTGGTGTCCGTGTGGTTGGGCGGTGGTGGCGCGTCATGGGAGAGGGGCGAGGAGGGGCACGACGAGAGGGAGCGCGAGGGCGGCGGAGCAGGAGCGTGGGGCGCCGAAGAGGCGTGGAGCGACGACGAGAAGGCGCCTGGCTCGCTGGTGTCGCGGATGCGGCAGGAGGTGGGGGCGCGCCGGATCCCGTTCCGGGTGATCGTGCTGAGCATCGCGCCGCTCGCGGCCACGGGGGATGGGGTGATCCAGGTGGCTGCACGTCGGCGGGTGCGTCGGGAGGACGTGGAGCGCACCGTGCTGCACGAAGTCGAGGGACACGCGATGCCCGGGGCGCGCGCGGCGACGATGCCGCTCGGGATCTTCACGGTCGGGACGCGCTGGGGGTCGGACGATCAAGAGGGCCGGGCGCTGTGGATCGAGAAGGGGGCGGGGTTCCTGGGGGAGCGGCGAAAGCGGGAGCTGGGGCTGCGGCATCTGGCAGCGCGCAGCGTGGAAGCGGGGGCCGATTTCGTGGAGACGGCGCAGCGTCTGCTGTCCACGGGGCGGACGGACGTCGGTGACGCGCTGCGGATCGCGGCGCGCGTGCACCGCGGGGGGGGGCTCGCACGGGAGGTGGTGTACGTGCCCGCGCTTCTGCGCGTGGAAGCGGCGCTCTCGGCGCAGCCCGCGCTGGACGAGGTGCTCGGGGCGGGACGGGTGTCTGTGGAGGCGGCCGAGGTCCTGGCGGCGTGGCTTCCGCGATGACGCGTGCGGGCGAAGAGGGAAGCTGGGCGGTGTCCTGGGCCGAGGACGATGTTCGGCATGCGGCCCACAGGAGCGGCCGGTAGTTCGTGGACACGCGCGGGGTGGAGCGTGCAGACCGGAGCCACAAGGCGTGTCCAGGGCGCGAAGGATCCGCCGGCGCACGCGGATTCGTGGCGCCCGTGCCCAGCCACGGGCGGCATGAAATACGCCTTGTCGGAGGTGGAGGGGTGCAAACATGCCGCGACAGAGCGTGAAGCGTGTGATGGAGAGGACGACGGGGAAGAGCCTGCGGCTCGTGACGGAGCCGCTTCTCTCGTCGGTGTTCGATCAGGAGCTCCATGTGCTGGACCTGGGGCGTGGTGTTTTGCTGGACGTGTTCGTCAACATCGAGGGGCGGCTGACCACGTTCCTCAGCGTGAATGGTCAGCTCCTCGTGGAGCTGCGGGTCGTCGGATACGCATGAGCAAGGTGGGCTCGCGCCGGGGATGGGCTGCGGTGCTCGTTGCAGTGCTCGGGTAGGCGTGAGCGAGGCTGCGCTCGTGCGAGGCGGTGCTCTCGTGGCGGAGACCTGCGGCGCACGCTGCGATGATCGAGCGCGCGCGTGAGGCCGCGTGTGAGCCGCACGTCGAGGAGACCATGGGTGCGTGGCGCGCCGCGTGGACGGCGGGCCACCAGGGACTGCGCCGCGTGGATGGTGGCGCTGTACGGACTGCGTCGCGAGTGGGGGTCGCTGGTGGAATTCACCAGCTGGGGTGCGCCCATGCGATCAGGTCACCGTGGCGTACATGGGCCGTGGTATATATCCAGTTATGGGGGGATTATTGCGCGCTCGACGTGGAAGGGGCCGTCTATTCAGGCGGGGAGAGCCGCCAAGGTCGGGGGTCGATCTGCGCAAACGTGGTCCCAGGCGTCTGCTCGCGCTCGAGCGGGTCGCGCACGCGGCGTCCAACGCGCAGCGGCGTGCGCTGCACGATCTGCTGATGCAGATCCCGGCGGCGTTGAGCATCCAGCGAGGGCCGGAGCACGTCTACGAACTCTGCAACCCGCTCTTCTGTCAGCTCGTGGGTCGGAACCTGGCAGGCAAATCGTTCCTGGAGGCGGCGCCGGACGTGATCACCCCGGGGCTCGCCGAGGTGCTCGATCGCGTCTACGCGACGGGGGAGCCGTTCGTCGGCCGCGAGGTGCGGCTTTTGCGTCAGCACGGGGAGGGGGAGCCTGTGGAAGAGCGCTTTTTAGACGGGGTGGTTCAGCCCATCCGCGACGAGGATGGGACGGTGCGGGGGGTGATGACGTTCGCCTTCGACGTCTCGGAGGAGGTCTGGGCGCGCTGCCGTGCCGAACGGCTGGCCGCGGAGAACGCGCGGTTGCTGGAGGTGGCGGAGCAAGAACGGGAGCGGGCCGAGGAGGCGAGCCGCGCGAAGGACGTGTTCCTGGCGACGATCTCGCACGAGCTGCGGACGCCGCTGACCGCGATCGTCGGCTGGACGCGGTTACTGCGTGACGGCGTGCTCCCGGCCGACAAGCACAGTCGCGCGCTGGACATCGTGGATCGCAACGCGCAAGCGCTGGGGCGGCTGGTGGAGGATCTGGTGGACTCGAGCCGGATCTCCTCGGGCAAGCTGCGGATCGAGCGGCGTCTGGCGCAGCTCGCGCCCATCGTCGAGGCGGCGCTGGAGGCAGTGCGTCCGCTGGCGGAGACGAAGGGCGTGCGGCTGGAGCAGTCGCTGGTCTCCGGGGTGGAGGCGGACATCGATCCGGCGAGGATCCTGCAGGTGGTCTGGAACCTGACGACGAACGCCGTCAAGTTCACGCCGACGGGAGGCGTGGTGCGGGTGGTGCTCGACGCGGAGGAGCAAGAGCTGGAGATCCGCGTCGAGGACACCGGGCAGGGCATCACGGCGGATCTGTTGCCGCACGTGTTCGAGCCGTTCCGGCAGGGGCCTGTGGAGCCAACCCCTCGTGGTGGGCTCGGGCTCGGCCTGGCCATCGCGAGGCACCTGGTCGAGCTGCACGGGGGTCGGATCCAGGTGGAGAGCGCCGGTGCGGGGTGCGGGGCGCACTTCTCGGTCATCCTGCCAGCGATAGAGCGTGACGTGGCGTCCGCTTCGGTGGGCCCCGCGTGCGTGGCAGCGACCGGCTCGGGGTGAGCCACCGGCCGGCGAGCCGTGGCTGGTCGTGTGGAACTACCTACCGCTGAAGGCCTTCACGATGCTCAGGACGGCTTCTCCGTACTGCGCGATTCTCGACGGCCCCATGCCCCGTGCGAGCGCGAGATCATCGGTGGAAGTGGGCCGGATGCGGGCGACATCGCGAAGCGTCTTGTCGGGGGCGATCACGTAAGGGGGGACCTTGCGGGCTCGCGCGAGTTCGGCGCGGTGCTCGCGCAGGGCCGCATAGAGGGGCTGGTCGCGTTCCTCCAGGGCATCGTCGGTGTTCTCCTGGAGTCGCTCGACGGTGCGCTCCCCGCTGGATCGCTGAAGGGCAGAAGACGCCGGCGCTCTGTGGGATGCCTTGCTGGGCGCCTTGCTGCGTGGCTCGTCGGGTGGGTTGGGGGTGGCGTCGGCGTCATCGAGCGTATCGAGGGCGTCGTCGGGAGCCTCGAGGGTGTCGTCGGGCGCGTCGTTGGTGGAGGTGCGGCGCTTGCGTCGCCGAGGGGCGGGCTCAGGCTGCGCAGGATGCAGGGGGTGGCGGGCGTCGGCCACGAGCGCGACCTCGGCGCGGCGCTCGGCGCGGGCGACGCGAGGCCGGATCGCGCGGCGGGACAGACCGAGAGGGAGGCGGACGCGGGTCGGCACCTCGGCGCGCATCACGCGCCATCCGGCGGGGGTGATCAGGGGGACGGGATACTCGCTGTCCGTGAGGTCGATCCAGCCGTTGGCCAGGAGGACGCGCAGGACCATCATCGCCTCGGCGTGGGTCCTCGCCGGGAGGACGCCGAACGTGGAGAGCTTGTCGAGGCCGATGCGCCTCAGCCGTTCGTTCGACTCGCCGACCAGCATCGAGCCGATGAGCTGCATGCCCGCGGCGCCTTTCACGCGGGCGACGCCAGCGAGGGCGCGGCGCACGATGTCGTTGTCGCGCTCCAGCGCTTCGGGATCGGCGGTGGTCGACGCAACGAGGGCCTCGCAGACGTCGCAGTGGCCGCAGCCGCCGAGCGACTCGGCCTCGTCGCCGAAGTAGCGGAGGATGAAGTCATGGCGGCAGGTCCAGGCGTCGACGTAGCGGAGGAGTTCGCGAAAGAGCTGCCAGGCGCGCGCGGCATCCAGAGGTGAGGCTTCGCCGCCGTCGGGGCCGAGCTGGCACATGCGGCGCCGGAGGGCGATGTCCGCAGGGGAGAAGAGGAGCACGCCCGAGGCCGGGAGGCCGTCACGTCCAGCGCGCCCGACCTCCTGATAGTACGCCTCGATCGAGGAGGGGGGCTGGGCGTGGACCACGACGCGGACGTCGGCGCGGTCGATGCCCATGCCGAACGCGTTGGTGGCGACGACGAGGTGGAGCTCGCGGTCGGCGAAGGCGGTCGAGATGCGCGCGCGGACCTCGGGCGGGAGGCCTGCATGGTAGGCCTCGGCGTTCCAGCCGTCGGCGCGGAGGGCGGTGGCGAGCTTCTCGGTGCCCTTGCGGGTGGCGGCGTAGACGATGCCAGCGCCCTTGGGGGTGCGGGGACGGCCCAGCGCGCTGGTGAGCGTGCGCGCGGTCCAGCGAGCAGCGTCGCGCGGGCCGTCGACGCCGCGGACTTCGAGGTGGAGGTTCGGCCGAGCGAAGCCGCGCAGGATGATGCGGGGGGCATCGCGCGCGGTGGCGGGGGAGGCCTGGGAGCTGGGACCGGCGAGATCCGAGGGCGCGTCTTCGGCGCCGGGCACGGACCAGCCGAGGCGCCGGATGATCTCGTCGCGCGCTTCGCGTGTGGCCGTGGCGGTGCATGCGAGGACGCGGGAGGGGGCGAGGCGCCGAAGTGCATCGCCGATGCGCAGGTACTCGGGCCGGAAGTCGTGGCCCCACTGCACGATGCAGTGGGCTTCATCGATGGCGACGAGCGACAGGCGGCTGGCCTGGAGGGCCTCCAGGAAGCCGTCGAAGGCGAGGCGCTCGGGGGCGGCGTACACGAGCTTGTAGGCGCCGCGGCGGAGGGCGGAGAAGCGCCGGGTGATCTCTTCGCGCGGCAGGGTGGAGGCGAAGAAGGTGGCGGGCACGCCGCGGCTCTCGAGGGCGCGCACCTGGTCTTCCATGAGGGAGATGAGCGGCGAAAGGACGAGGGCCGTGCCGTCGAGCGCGACGGCGGGGAGCTGGTAGCAGAGGGACTTTCCGCCGCCCGTGGGCGCGACGAGGAGCACGCGCCGGTCCTCCCCGAGCAAGGCGTCGATCGCCTCGCGTTGCCAGGGGCGAAACGAGGGGATGCCGAAGCGCTCCTGCAAGAGGGCGTCGAGATCCAGGGCGGGTGCGAGGCGCCTGGACGCGGTCCGGTCTGGCCGCGATGCGCCGCTCAAGAGACCCTGAGGAGGAGAGTGCATCTGGAGAGCCACTCGCGTCGGCATAGCGCTCGGTGTGCCACGCCTTGCGGTTAGCACTTCCGCAGGGTTGCGTCGCCTCTGCCCCTGGCGGCGCCATGTCGAGGTCGGGTCGCGTTCGTCGGAAGGTGATGCGCGAGACCGTGGCGCACCGTTTCTCAGCAGGTCGATGGCAGAGTCGGCGACAGCACGACAATGCGAGAGCGCCATCGGCAGGAGGAGGGCGGGGGAGCGCGACGCTCCGCTGGTCAGCGCCTCACTCGACGCGGATGCGGCGCTGGACGACGGAGGAGCCGCCGCGGGCGTCGCGGAGCACGGCCCAGATGGTGGCGATGCCGGGCTCTGGCGGTGGGATCCAGGTGGCCTGGGTGTCGGGGTTGAAGCCGTTCACGGCGTCGTTCACGAGCTGGGTGTCGGCGCGCAGCTCGCCTTGGTCCGTGTAGTAGTTGACCCAGACGACCTCGGTGAGCTGTTTGCCGTCGAGGGTCTCGCCATCAGGATCGATCTCGGCGAGCCGATCTCGATCCACGATGACGTTGAGTTCGTGCGTGGTGCACTCCGCGATGGGGTCGGCGGCGCTGCACCCGGTCATCCGTCGCTCTTCCTCGGGGATGGGGCAGAGGGGGACCGAGGGGATGAGGGAGAAGTCTTCGACGATCTCTTCGTCGTTCAGCCTGATCCCGGTCGCCACCGGGTTCTCGTTGGTGCGGCCATCATCGAAGGCATAGATCTGCGTGTAACCCGGGATGAAGCTGTCGGCGCCGAGCCGGCGCCCTTCGTCGTCGAAGCAGCCGATCGGGAAGGAGCCGGCGCGGCCTCCTGGATCTTGCACGGGGCCGAGGCGTCCGGCGCAGGCGACGAAGAAGACGTACTCGGTGCCGTACAGGGGGCCGACCTCGGGCCGCTCCCGGTTGTCGAGGATGTCTTCCCGGACGTTGAACGTGAACTCGGGCCCGATGCCCATCGTGCCTGGAGGTGGCTGTTGTCCCGAGCCGATCGCGGCGAAGAGCTCGGCGAGCTGCGGGTAGCAGCCGTAATACTGGTCGCCAGGAGGGTTGATGCAGTTGCGCAGCCACACGATCTGGATGGGGCGCGCACTCTCATCCGGTGCGATGAGGCCGTCGTGGTAGCTCATGGTGAGCGTCACCTCGTCGCCTGGCTGCGCGTAGGGCTGGCTCGCGGTCACGGCGAAGATGCGCAGCGTCTCGATCTCGCTCGGTGGCGTGAAGCCGGCGGCGCAGCCTGCACCGATGGCAGGAGCGACCAGCATGCCGGCCGCGAGCACGCCGAGGAGCGGTCGGAGCAGGCGTCCTCTCCGAGAGGAGCGGCGTGGTGATGCAGGGGTGCGCGCGCTCATGGGCTAGAACTCTCCTCTCATGCCGATGCTCGGGAGGATGGGCAGGCCGGAGACGAATTGCCGCGCCGTGTAGTTGAAGTTGTACTGAATGCCTTCGGTGTTCTGGTTGTTGTAGACATTCTGGACGTCGAGGTAGGCGGAGAGCTGCCAGTTCGTGAACTTCCACCGCTTGTCGATGCGCAGGTCGAGCTGGTGGAAGATCGGCAGGCGCTCGCTGCCCGGTCCCGTCAAGGGGATGGGCGTGTAGACGCCGCTCGGCGCGTGGTACAGCGCGTTGGTTCGTGCGGGATCGCAGGTGACATCCTGCACGTTGCAGACGCTGGGCGTGGTCAGGTTGCCGGAGACGAGGCGGAAGCGCGCGCCGAACTCCCAGCCGTGGCCCAGACGGTAGCTGCCGAGCACCGTGAGGATGTGCGTCTGATCGAAGTTGAGCAGGCGCGGTGGTTCGCCAGGGCGATCGGTGCGGGTGGCGCGGGAGAGGGTGTACGCGGCCCAGCCGAAGAAGCGGTCGTCGGGCTTGTACTTGAGAAGGAACTCGCCGCCGACGACCTGCCCCGAGGCGAGGTTCTTGTACTCGGTGCCGCTGCCGTTCTCTTGCGGGGTGCCGATGACGAGCGAGTCGAGCTGCTTGTAGAACATCTCGCCAGAGACCTCGACCTGGCGGGTGATCTCCTGCTCGACGCCGGCGGAATAGTGGATCGCCTGGTTGGAGCGCAGGTTGGGGCTGCCGAGGGGGGGGATGACCTCCTGCGGCTGCGGGGGCTGGTGGTACATGCCGACGCCGCCCTTGGCCGTGGTGCGCGGGAAGCCCTGGACGATGTCGTAGCGGCCGCTGAAGCGGGGGCTCACCGTCCACTGCTGCGTGTCCTTGGCGTAGTCGACGCGCAGGCCCGGGACGAGGCGGGCGCGCGGGGTGGGGACGAGTTCCAGCTCGGCGTAGGCGGCCGGTCGGTAGAGGACGTTGCTCACCGACAGCTCCTGCACGGTGCGTGTGGAGAAGGGCTGGTTTGGCGGCTCGCCGGGACGCCCGGGTGCCGGGGCGCGGAGGTTCACCGTGGCGTCGTTCCAGACGATGTCGAGGCCGGTGTTGAGCGTGACGCCCTGGAAGAAGCGACGGGTATACTCGAGGCGCCCGGAGACGGAGAGGTTGTCGAGGAGGAAATAGAAAGGCCCGAGGCCGAAATCGAGGTCCTCTTTGCCGAACGCGATGACCCCTGCGAGGCGATCCTTGTCGGTCAGCTCGTGGTCGTAGCGGAGCTGTAGCCGCTGGAAGGCGGTGTGGAGGCCGATGTTGCCGGTGAGGGCGGGCTCGTTGGGCGAAGGCTCGTCGATGAGCAGCTCGAGGGCGTCGTCCGAACCGAAGTAGGTGAGGCGGAGGCGCGCGGAGGGCGTGACGTCGGCCTCCAGCATGAACTGGTAGTCGTAGTAGACGGGGGCCTGGGTGACGCCGGCGCCAGCCGCGGTGAGGGCCGGCCCGAGCCAGGCGTCGACGTAGCTGCGGCGCCCTGCGGCGGCGAAGCGGACGCCCTTCAGGAAGGGGACGGGGCCTTCGACGAGGACGCGGGCATCGATGAGATCGACCTGGGCGAGGCCGTGGATGCGGTCTTCCTTGGGCGAGCGCAAAGCCACATCGACGATGCCGCCCATGCCGCGGCCGAACTGGGCACCGAAGTTGCCGGGGTAGAAGTCGATCTTCTCCAGCATCTCGGTCGGCACGACCGAGGAGAGGCCGCCGAAGTGGTAGATCAACGGGACCGGCGTGCCGTCGATGAAGGTCTGTGTGTCCTGAGGGGAGGAGCCGCGGACGATGAGGATGCCGGCGATGGCCGGGGGACGCGCGACGCCAGGGAGGTTCTGCAGGGAGCGGAGCGCATCGCCGTTCGTGCCGGGAATGCGCAGGAGTTCGCGCTGTTCGATGGTCCGCTTGGTGACCTCGCGCGGGGGGCGCTTTCCGCGCACGGTGACCTCGAGGCCGTCACCCACGGGAAGCAGGCGGTACTTGACCTCGATCTGCTCACCAGGGGCGACCTCTTCGAGCACCTCCAGCGGGTCGAAGCCGGGCATGGTGATGGCGAGGCGGTACTTCCCCGGAGGGATGGTGGGGAAGGCGAAGACGCCGGTCTCGTCGGTGGTCAGGGCGAGGGGGCTCGCGTCAGCCTGGGACGGGGTCAGGGTGACGCTGGCACCCGCGAGGGGGATCTCGCCTTCTGCGAGGACGATGCCGCTGAGGCGCTGGGTCGAGACGCCAGGCTCGCGTGGCTCGGTGGCGGGATCGTCCTTGGGTTTCTCGGGTTCGAGGCTGAACGTGTAGCGGTAAAGGATGCGGGCGGCGAACGGGGTCCCGTCAGGCTTGCGGGCGGGCTCGAAGTCGAGCTTCTCGGCGGCGGCCGTCGCGGCCTCGTCGAAGCCATGTCCAGCCGGCTCGACGACCACGGCGCGCAGGACCTTGCCGTCGCGATTGATGTCGAGCTGGAGGGTGACGGTGGCTTCCTTGCCGGCCGCCCTGGCCTCCGGTGGGTAGTCCGGCGGGACGTAGTTCTTCGCGACGGGCGGTGTGGGCTGGTCTTTGGCACCGTCCGGGGAGGCTGGCGCGTCGGCGTGAGCCTGCGCCGCGGTGGGCGACGCTGGTGGCGCCGAGCCGCTGGCCGGAGGGGAAGGCTGCTGGGCCAGGGCGGGGGACGCCGAGGTGGTCAGGAGCGCGAGCAAGCACGCGGTGACGCCGAGGCGACCGGCGGGCTTGCTGGGAGGTGTGCGGCACCTCTGTTGCCGCGCTTCAGACCTGTGCACGAGAACCACTCAGATCACACCGGGTCACGGCGCTTCAGGATGAGGCTCAGCACCACGAGCAGGGCGGCCGTCGACCCGCCGAGGACCATGAAGGGGAGCCAGGTTTTCTCGTAGGAGGTGAAGCCCCAGGCGCCGGCGTAGGTGTCGGAGGCCATCTGGGCGAGGGCGCACTTGAACTTCCCGGCCTCGATGAAGTCCGGCGGGCTCGTCTCGCCACGCTGGAGGTCGATGACCCAGGCGGGGTCGTTCACCAGGGCCTTGCGCTCGGTGGCCACCGCACCCTCGAAGCCCCAGCGCGCCGGGATGACCTGCATCAGCATCTTGAGGTGCGGGACGGTCGTCATGGGGACCATCAGCCCGCCCAGCACGACCTGCGGGATGAGCGCGATGGGCGTGAGGGCCATGGCGGCCTCCGAGGAGGAGACGACGGTCGAGAGCAGGAGCCCCAGCGCGACGGCGCTCAGCGAGGTGGCCACGAGGGAGGCGAGCTGCAAGAGGAACGCCTCTCCGCCGCCCTGGAATCCGAGGGTGAAGAAGACGATCGCCAGGAGGATCGTGCACTGCACGATGCAGAAGACGGCGAGGAGGAGATACTTGGACAGGACGTAATTGATGAGCCCGAGGTTCACCATGCGCTCGCGCATGTAGATGGCGCGCTCGCTGACGATCTCGCGGGCGGCGTTGGACGTCCCGAACCAGACGGCAGCGACGACGAGGAAGAAGATGGCCCCGGTGTTGTCGCCGGTGGCCGTCATGGTCTTGATGACGTCGGCGCCGGCGCCTTCGTCGCCCGTCTTGCGGCCGAGCTCCTGCAGCGCGCCGAGGCACCAGGCAGGGATGGCCTTCTCCTGGCCGCCGAAGACGATGGCGAGGAGGATGCCGATGATGGGCGCCTGGAGCAGCATGATCGCCGTTCCAGCCGTGTCTCTGACCTTGATCTTGAAGTAGCGGGACAGGAGGAGCCGGAGCTGTCCCGAGGTCTGCGTGCGTCCAGGGGGGAGGCCACGCTGGCCCTGGCCGGTGCCGACGGCGCGGCGCCCGGAGTACATCTTGAGGTAGGTCGAGTTGCTGTCGCTGAAGAACTCCCGCCGCCACTCGAGCGCGGCGAGGCGTCTGGCTTCGCCGCGTGGTGTGTTTGGATCCCGGGCTTTGAGCTGGTCGAAGATGGGGCGCTCGCGCTGGGCGAGCATCTCGAACATGTCGCGCGGGTTGTCGATGTCGTTCGACTGGCCCTGGCGCTGCTTCCAGGTGCCGAAGAACCGGTAGGAGTCGGGGCTGGTGGGCCCGAAGAACATGGGGATGCCGCCGAAACCCATGATCAGCGCGTGGCTGAATTTCTCGAACTCGTCCTTCGCCGGCTGATGGATCGTCATGATGATCGTCTTGCCGGTGGCCTTGGTGAGGTCGTGAAGGAGGTTGATGAGCGCCGTGGTGTCGTCGGCGGCGAGGCCGGAGGTGGGCTCATCGAGGAAGAGGATGACGGGATCGGTCACCAGCTCGAGGGCGATGTTGACGCGCTTGCGCTGGCCACCGCTGAGGACCTTCTTCTCGGGCTTGCCGATCTGGAGGTTCTTCACCGTGTCGAGGCCGAGATCCTTGATGGTCTGCTCGACGCGCGCGTTGATCTCTTCCTCGGAGTAGTCGGGTGGCAGGCGGAACTTGGCGCTGTAGCGGACGGCTTCCCAGACGGTGAGCTCGGGGTGCACCAGGTCGTCCTGAGGGACGTACCCGATGGATCCGCGGAGCGTGTCGTAGATGTTGTAGAGGTCCTCGCCGTTGATCCGGACGACGCCGCTGGTGGGCGGGAGGTAGCCGTTCAGCGTGAGCAAGAGGGTGGTCTTGCCGGCACCCGAGGGCCCCATGAGGGCGATCATGTCGCCGGGGAGGGCCTTGAAGGAGATGTCGTCGAGGAGGGTCTTCTGGACGGCGGGGTTGTCGCGGTCCGGGACCTCGAGGCGGAGGCTCCACGCTTCGATCTCGTAGAGGGGGCGGCCTGCCCAGCGATCGGGGGCGTACTCCTCCTGGACCAGCTCGACGGCACCGGCGCCGCCGACCTCGATCTGGAGGGGCATCGGGCCGATGTAGATCTTCTCGCCATTCTGGACGGGGATCTTCTGGCCCGGGGCGAGGCGGTTGCCGCGGACGTAGGTGCCGTTGGCGCTGCCGCGGTCCTCGATGAAGAGCTGGCCGTTGATCGAGTGCAGCAGGGCGTGGCTGCTGGACACCTGGGCGTGCGCGAGCACGATGTCGTTGTCCGGGGTGCGGCCGATGCGCTTGACGCTGTTGCCGCCAGCGGAGAAGTCGAGGTGGCCGAGGACGGTCTTGTTCTTCTTGGCCGGCGCGCCCGCGGCAGGGGCAGAAGACATGTGGCTCATGGCCGGGACCAGCGCCGTTCCAGGGGCGGCTGCCGCCGCCGGAGGTGCCGAGCCCGCAGGCTGCGCGGCGCCCTGGCCGGGAGGCGGGGCGGAGCCGCGCGAACCCTGGGCGATCTGCATCAGGAGGCTGAGCTGAACCGGGACGGGGCCGAAGGCGACGACGCCCTGGGGGTCGACCGGGGTCGGGCTGTTGGGCGCGATGCGCTGCGTGCCGACGTAGGTGCCGCTGGTCGAGCTGTGATCGACGGCCATCATCCGGTCGAGCTGGATGGTGGCGTGCTGGCTGGAGACGCTGGGGTGCTGGAGGACCAGCGAGGCGCGCGTCGGGTCGCGACCGATGATGACCTGGCCCGCGGGCGCGGTGACGTTGCCAGGGGTCGCGAGCATCAGGGTGATGGCCGGGTGGCTGAGCGGGATGGGCGTCTGGCCGGCGAAGAACTGGGTGCGGAAGTCGAACGCGACCTGTTCGCCTGGCACGAGCTGGCGGCCGTTGGCCGTCGCTGGGCCAGAGCCGCAAACGAAGGTGAGCTTGCCGCCACCCTGATGGATGATGCGGGCGTGCTCCGGTAGTACCCCCGGCCCGGAGAGCACCACGTCCGCGTTGGGTGCACTCCCGATGGTGATGCTCTGCTTTCCAGCCCCAGGGATCATAGCTGGCGGGTTTCATCACAAGCTGCCGGGAGCGGCAAGGAGAAGCGCACGACGCGGGCAGCGAGCCAGGCGGTGGGGGGGGCTCGCACCTGCGTGCTGCGGGCGCGCGAGGGCCCGCAGCACGTGTCGGTGGACGCTTCAGGCGTTCGTCAGCGAGGCAGCACGGCCCAGAGGATCATCACGAGCAGCACGGCGATCACGGCCGACACGCCGATGATCAGGAGCACGATGCCCCCTCGAGGGGGCTGGCGCTCGGGCGCTCGGTGGCCGGCCTCGTTCAAGGTCGTATCGGGGATGTGGGGGCGGTGGGCCGCGACGGCGGGGCCATGGTTCGGGCCTGCAGCGCCGCCATGGGCGCCTCGGGCCGGATCACCGTTCAGCGCTGCCGCGACGTAGCCGGCGGTCGCAGGTGGTGGCAGCGGGAGGCCACCTGGGGCGTGCTCGGCTCGGTACTGTCCGAGGTGGGCATGCGCGCCGTGCCCCGGCCGAGAGGCGCGGCCGTCGGTGGCCATCTGCGGTCGGTGGGGCGGTGCATGGCCTCCGCCTGGGTGCAGGTCGGCGAGCGAGGGGGAGCCCACCTCGGTGGGGCGGACGGCGAGGCCTTCGGGCTCCGTCGGCGGGGCCGCGCTCCAGGGGACGGTCGGCCCGGCTGGGATGGGGGCGTCGGTCGCCGGCATCGTGGGCTCGGGCCCCATGGCGTGCTGGATCGCAGCGGGCTCGCCGGGCACGGTCATGCGGCGTCCCCCGGTCTCGACGACGCGGGCAAGCTGCACGGTGATGTTGTCGTGGCCACCTCGGTCGTTGGCCATCTGCACGAGCATCTGACAGGCGTGCTCCAGCGTGCCGGAGGCGAGCGCTTGCCTGACACAGCCGAGGATGTCGTCGTTGAGCGCGAGATCGGTGAGCCCGTCGCTGCTCGTCAGGAGCAGGTCGCCCGGGTACAGCTCCATGGACTCCGGTCGCACCTCGACATCGACCTCGGGCTTCATGCCGAGCGCGCGGGTGATCTTGTTCGCGTCCGGGTGTCCGATGGCCTGCTTCTCGGTGATCATGCCGGCGTCGATCAGGCTCTGGACCATCGAGTGATCGCGGGTCAGCGGGTAGATCTGGCCCGCGCGGATCACGTAGGCACGGCTGTCGCCCACGTGGGCGACGTCCACACCCCGATCGTGCAGGAGCATGGCGACGACGGTCGAGCCTGGGCGACCCCGGTTCTCGATCGGGCCCCCGAGCTGGAAGACCCGTCGTCCAGCTTCCTCGATGGCGACCTTCAGGGTGGCGCCGGGGGGCGTGCCTGGCGTGGCCCGCTCGACCACCTCGAAGATGGTCTGGATGGCGGTGCGGCTCGCCTCTCGCCCCCCGTGATGCCCTCCCATCCCGTCGCAGAGCACGGCCAGGTGACCCAGGCCGGTCTCTGCGACACCACAGGAGTCTTCGTTGACCTGTTTGTTGGGATCGCGACCGGGATCGCTCGCCTGAGCGAAATCGATCTTCAAGCGTGTGGAGGAGCCGAGGTTGGGCATCATGAGGCCCCAAGGGGGGGCGAGGGGCGCTTGTCAGCCTACTCCAGCCGCGTGCTGAACTCGACTGGACCGAACCGGATCAGGGCGCCGGGAGGTGCCGGCGTCCACACGCCGGAGGACAGCCGCTGGCCGTTCAGGAAGGTCCCGTTGTTCGAGTTCTCATCGCGAACGAACAACTGGCCAGCCTCGAACTTTACCACGGCGTGGACGCCCGAGACACGCGGCTCGGTGAGGAGGATCTGGCAAGCGGAGCCGTCGCGGCCAGCCCGCATCTCCATCCCTGGGGTGACCGTGAAGATGCCCGCTGCGCCCGAGAGGACGGCACGGCTGCCACCACCAGGAGGGGGACCGCCGTAACCGAAATCACCGCCCGAGGGGAGCGCCGAGCCGAACGGGGCACCGCCACCCGGCATGGGCGCAGCCACTGGCGCCATGCCTGCGACGACGGGCTTCGGGGGCGGTCCAGCCGTGCCGCCGCGGCGCTGCTTCGAACCGCCACCGCGGAAGATCGACACCACGAGGAGCACCAGGACGACGCCGCCGAAGGTGATGCCGCCGATGAGGATGTACGGAAGGGGCGCCTCTTGCGCGCGCACCGTCAGGATCTTGTCCGCGGTGATCGCGCTCGTGCGACGCGCCTGGTTGTCGTAGAGGATGATCCGGCCCGACATCTGCTCGCCTTTTCCGACGAGGAAGTTGTCGGAGTTCGGAAGCTCGAACTCGGCCATCGTGTCGCCCGTGCTGAGCGCCTTCCCCCGCATCCCTTGCTCGATGAGCGAGCGCTGCGCCTTCTTGGCGTCATCCAGGCTGCCGCCCTGCAGCGACTGCGGGGCCGCCTGGTTCTTGGGCACCATGTAGATCTCGGCGCGCTGGGCATTCCCGCCCCAGCAGAAGTTGCCGAAGATCTTGAGCGTGCCGCCGGGGTAGGCCGGGTCCTTCTTCGCTGCCCGCTCCGTGGCTTCACGATCGATGTCGAGGGGCCACGTGGTCGGGTCGATGCCGACAGGCACGTTCTGGAACGTGGCGTCGCCGGCGATGGGCGGGTTCGTGTTGGCGAAGGCGAGCTTGAAGGTCTGGGTGATGCTCGGCGCGATGCAGGAGACCCGCCAGCGCACGATGTGCATGCGGTTGAAGCGCGTGCGCACCGCGTTGACGATGTTGGCGGCGCGTCGGACCTGGCCGTCACGCACGATGCTGAAGAACCCGCCGATCTCGGGGTTCGTCAGCCCCTCCATGAACTCCCGGGAGTTGAGTGCGAACTCGTCGATGAGCACGCTCGGGAACTGGATGGAGATCACCGGGACGGGGGTCTTCGGGAGAACGTCGTTGTTCTCCGGGAAGCGTCCCTTGGTGAGGTAGTCGCGCAGCACCGTGGCGCCGGCACCCGAGGAGCTCGGATCCGAGCCGGCGCTGCCGTTCGAGAGCAGCACCAGGGCCTGGTGCATGGGCGCGGCAACACCCTGGCCGACGTTCCCGAGATCACGGAAGGCGTCGGTCGCGGCGTTCTTGATGATGTTGAGCAGGGGCCTGGTTCGCCCCTGGGTCGGGTAGGTGCGCGTGACGCTCGAGATGCTCTGGAGCGCTTGCTGCTTGTTGTTGACCCATTTCGAGTCTTCGACGACCACGCGGTCGTTGAAGAACATGACGTCGACGATATCGTTCGGCGTCATCGTATTGACGAAGGCGTTGGCGACGGCCTTGGCCTCGTCGAAGCGCGCGCCCATCGTGGACGCGGCGTCGATGAGAATGAGCCAGGCCGTACCGACGCCAGGCTGACCAGCGCTGTCGCCCCAGCGGGCCTTCGATTCGAACTTGGAGGGCAGGTCCGTCCCGTCGACCGTGACGGTGAACAGCGCGTTCTTGTCAGGGAAATCGAATGACGAATACAGGGCCTGCGGCTGCTCGAGCGCGTCGGCCACGCAGTCCATGTGCGCATTGCCCGTGAGGGTCGCGCATTGCTTGGTGATGTCCCCGAGGCGCTTGTTCTGGACGAGATCGAGGACGGTCGTCAGAACGGGCTGGCCGTCGACCGTACTCGCGCGGGGATCGATCCGGAGGATGCGCGCTTCCGGGGCGGCTGCTGCCGCGCGGGGAAGAACGATGAGCGCCAGCAGCGTGATGGCGAGGAGGAGCAGAGGGCTGCGGCTTCGTCTGGGACCCGTCCCAGGATTGGGCTGCGGCGGGCAGGCTGGTTCGTGCAACATCATACGTGACGGTCTCCAGCGCACGGAGCGGAGCCTGTGCTCCGGCGCGGGCGGGGCGACCACCGCGCAACGGCGGTCGCGGTTGCGGTCAGTTCGCAGGCGCTAGCTTCTCGTCGCGACGTTGATGACAATGACACTGAAGCCACCGAAGCGGATGCGATCGCCATCCCGGAGCTCGCGTCGCCCCTGGAAGCCGATGGCCTCTTCGTTGTGAAAGGTGCCGTTGGTCGAGCCGAGATCGGAGAGGATCATGCGCCCGCCCTCGCAGTCGATCGTGGCGTGGTGCGTGGACGTGGTTCCATGCGCGACGGGTACGTCCACCTTCTGGCCCGTCTCTGCGCGCCCGATGAGGTTTTTGCCCTGGTAGAGCACCCAGTGCTTGCCCAGCGGGTCGTCCTGGAAGCTGATCAGGAAGCCCGCGAGTGCGGCGCGATCCTTGGGCGGCTCGGCGGCCGGCACAGCCCTCGGGGCCCCGGGGGTGGCGCTCGGTCCGCCAGGCGGCAGGGGCGGGATCCCGGCGGGAGGGGGCGCGGGATAAGGCTCCGCACCGAAGCCACCGCCTTGCGGCGCATAGGCGGTGGGCCCGTAGGCGTCATTTCCAAAGCTGTCGTTGTCGAGGGCAATGGGGTGCCCGCCTTCCATGCAGAAGGAGCCGCCCGCGGGGATGACATGTCCCTGGACGCAGCGCGCAGCTGGCTTGGCGGGGGGCGCGAAGCCCGGGCGAGGTACGGGGGGATAACCACCGCTCCCTGCAGGCTCGGCCGCTGGAGGCGGGGGAGGCGGCGGGGCGTAGCCGCCCGACCCACCTGCGGGTGGAGGACCGAAGCCGGGGGGCGGAGGTGGTGGCGCGCCGAAGCCATCGGAGGGGCCAAGAGGCACGGGAGGTGGGGGCGGAGGCGGTGAGCCGAACATGTTGCCCGGCACAGGAGGGGGAGGAGGTGGGGGCGGCCCGAAGCCACCCGGCTGAGGTGGCGGAGGGCCAAAGCTCCCTTGCTGCGGCGGAGGCGGAGGCGGCCCGAAGCCCCCCGGCTGGGGCGGCGGAGGTCCAAAGCTCCCTTGCTGGGGCGGCGGAGGCGGCCCGAAGCCACCCGGCTGGGGCGGCGGAGGTCCAAAGCCGCCTGGCTGCGGCGGAGGTCCGAATCCAGGCCCTGGCGGTCCGAAGCCCCCACCCGGAGGAGCGCCAAACCCAGCGTCCTGCGGAGGGCCGAAACCAGGGGCTCCCCCGAACGGAGGGGGCGGGGGAGGGGGAGGCGGAGCGCCGTACCCTGAAGCGCCGAGCGGTGAGGCGCAAATGGCGCAGAACTTGTCGGCGGGGGTCGCGGGAGCGCCGCAACGCGGACAGAGCATGTAGATCCTTCTTGGTGTTCGCGACGTGGGAGCGCCGCCGGCGCGAGCATACCGTGGGCGCTCAGGCGCTGATCAAGAAGAAGTGAGACCGGAGGACTGCGGCGTACATGCCCGGCCGCGATCGTGTCATCCGAGGTCGTAGACCCCATGACATCGAAAGCCGAGCGGCGGACAACGCAATGTGGGGCAGAAACGTGGAACCGAGAGTCGGCCCGGAGCAGTCTCCGGGCGACGAGATCACTGCTCGCGCGCGTCGCGGACGCGGGCGGCCTTGCCAGAGAGCTTGCGGAGGTAGAAGAGGCGCGCGCGGCGAACGAGGCCACGCGAGACGACCTCCACCTTGTCGATGCGGGGGCTGTGAAGCAGGAAGATCCTCTCGACGCCGACCGAGAAGCTCACCTTCCGGACGGTGAAAGTGCTCCGAACACCGGCGCGGTGGCGCTTCAGCACCACCCCCTGGAACACCTGGATCCGCTCTTTCTCCCCCTCGACGATCCGATAATGCACCCGCACCGTGTCGCCGACACGGAAGTCGGGGAGGCTCTCCCGGATCATGGGAGCTTCGAGCTTCGCGAGGATGTTCGAGGTCTGCATGGTTAACCTTCAACCAGAATGGGGTAGGTAGTACGAGGACGTGGTACGCCGCCCCACGGCGCTGTCCGAGGGGCCGCGATTATGCACAGAGGGCGATGACTGTCAATGCAACCGGGTTGGCTCATCTCCGCACGGGAATGATCTGGACGCGACGGGCATCGCCTTCACCATCGCTTTTCGTCACGACGCCAGGGAATTTCGCGAGCGCGAGGTGAACCACCCGACGATCCTGGGGGCTCATCGGCTCGAACGTGATGATTTTCCCTTCTTCGACTGCCTGCTTCCCGAGCCGGCGCGCCATTGAAGTGAGGGTGTCCTCACGCCTCGCCCGGTAGCCTTCGGCGTCGATGATCACATGGCGTCGCTTGGTGCCAGGACGATTGATGATCCGGTTGGTCAGGAACTGGAGCGCCGACAGCGTCTGTCCCTTCTTTCCAATCACTCGACCCGCATCCTTGCCCTCGATCTCGATACGGATCTCCTCGGGAGGATCCGTGTCGTCGTTTTCGAGGAGGTCCACGGTGCAATCCATCCCCATCGCGGCGAGGACGTCGATCACGAAGTCGAGGGCGATGTCCGCTCGCCCATCCTCGACGAACGGCTCGTCGGCGCCAGTCGTCTCGTTGATCTCTTCGTCGAGACCTGCGGGCTGCGCCTCGGCAGCCGAACCGGCGTCTCTCTCCGCAGCGGTGCTATCCACGGACACGTGCTTTTCCCTTTCCAAGAGCAGGCGCCGACTTCCCGTCGTCACCCGAAGATTTTTCCCGCACTTCGATGCCCCCCCCGTCGCGACCCTTGAGATAGCGCTCGACCAGCACTTGCTGACCGATGCCGAGCCAGGTGTTCGTCAGCATGTACACGCCCAGGCCGGCGGGTAGGAAGAGCATCATCGCCGTGAAGACGGCCGGCATCATGTACAGCATCATCTTCTGCTGAGCCGGGTCGCCTTGAGGCGGCATGAGCTTTTGCTGAATGAAGCTCGATGCGCCTAGCACGACGGGGATGACGAAATAAGGATCTCTCGAGGCGAGGTCGCGAATGAAGGGGCCGAATGGCGTGTGATACAGCTCCACGGCCGTCTGCAGCGCCGTGTACAGCGCGAACCAGACGGGCATCTGGAGGAGCAAGGGGAAGCAGCCCACGAGGGGGTTCGCGACCTTGTTCTTCCGCCAGAGCTCTTGCAGCGCGACGGCACGCTGAGCCGCGTCGTCCTTGTACTTCTCGTTGAGCGAGTCCATCTCCGGCTTGAGCTTCCGCATCGCGGCGGCGCTCTTGATCTGCTGGAGGCTCAGCGGGAACAGCAGCATGCGCACGGTCATCGTGAGCAGGACGATCGCCCAGCCCCAGCTCCCGACCGCCCGGTGGAGCACGTACAAGTAGGAGACGAGCACCTTCGCGATGGGAGAGAACCAGCCGAGGTTGATGACCTCGGTGGTGTTGTGTCCCAGCGTTCCGAGCAGCTCTCGCTCCTTCGGGCCAGCGTAGGCGACGAGTTTGTAGGTCGTCGTCCCTTGCGGCTCGATCTCGGTCTCGGGGTAGGCGAGCCGGGCTCGATAGACGTACCCGTGGTTGGGATCAGAGGCCTGCTTGCGGTACTTGCGCGAGTCCCAGATCTCCTCGATCTGCGTCTCGGCGGCGGGGCGAGGGCCCTCGATGGGGATGACGATCTTGCTGAAGTAGCTGCTGGAGACGGCGGCAAACTGCGCATCGCCAGGCGTGCGGCGCCACTTCTCGGACGTGAACTCTTTGTCCTCGAAGTCCTTGGGTTCGAAGTCGGTGGGGAGCTGGCGATCCGTGCGCTCGTTCGTGGACGCGATCGTCTCCGTGGCCCACTCGGTCGTGGGCTGGAGGAAGCTACCCGTGGTCTCGGACTGCGTGTGGTACGCGGTCTGCTCGACGGTGAGTCGGTGCTTCCGCTTCTCGGCGGACAGGTTCTTCACGCTCAGCGTGACTTCGAGCTCGTACGACTTGCCGGTGGCGGCGACGACCTTGGTCAGGTCGCTGTTCGCGTCGGCGTGGGTGAACGTGCAGCTCTTGCCGTCCTGCGCGGCGAGCTTCCAGTCGAGATCGTGGAACTCGACCTGCTGCTGCGGGGCGTCTGCGAGGAGGCGCAGATCGGTCCTCAAGGGGCTGCGCGATTCGAGGGTCGTGCTGACCAGATCCAGGGGCAGCTTCTGATCCTGCTCCTTGACGATCTGGTACTTCGGCAAGGTGAGCCAGAAGTGCCGGAGTGATCCGCCACGGCTCGACAGCTCGGCCTTGAAGCCCTCGCCCTCGATGACACACATCTCTTCGGCGGCGCGCTCCGGAGCCTGCGTATCATCGCGGAGGCTTCCGAGCGGCTGCCGCTCGACCTGTTCCTCGCCGAACAACTTCGGCCCGAACTGGATGAAAAGCAGGACGGCGAGGCCGATGAACAGCCACTTCAACAGGTTGCTGCGTTCCATGAGATCCTTCGGGTCGTTCCACTCCAGCGAATCGCTTCGATTGCGTCTGTCCTCCACGGGGGGCGGCAGGCACACAGCAGCGAGGGCGCTGCGGGGCGTACCAGACGGCGGGGGATGTGACGAGGAAGCGTCTAGGCTCTGGTCCTCTCAGGTGGCGTTGGGCCAAGCGCTGCCGGTGGATCCTGGGTCAGCCTGACGGCTGGGTTCTTCGCCGGCCGATCTGTCCTGCCACGTTGCTTTCTGGACCGGAACGGAGGGGCTGATACGGGGTGGCGGTGGGGGATCGATCCCGCCTGGATGAAACGGGTGACATCTACACAGTCGTTTCAGCGAAAGCAAGCTTCCCCGGAGCGGTCCGTGCCCGGAAATGCAGGCTGCTGCATAGCGGGAGCAGGAGGGTTCGAACCGGCACACGGGGCCGAGCGTGGCGAGGATCAGCCGCGAAAGGGTGAGCTGGTAAGCTCGGATGAGCGCGAGGAGAAGCTTTGCCACCATGGCTCGATCAGCGCCTCCCAGCTTGGGTCGCCATCTTTCCGTGCGCAAGCCTCTACCCTCCGACGCCCGGAGGAAACTTGCGTTCACGAGGACGGATGGGCGCGCCGGAGGACCTCCTGGGCGCGCCGCCGGATGAACGGTGCCACGCCCTGAAGCTCTGCCTCCATCTGGGCACAGGAAAGCAAGTGCGCTCCAGGACGGACGATCACCACGACGTCGATGCCAGCCGGGAAGACAGCGCCGCTCTGACGGAAGACCTCACGTACGAGGCGCTTCGAGCGGTTCCGTTCGACGGCCCCTCCGACCTTGCGAGAGGCGACCACGCCGAGGCGCGGGGGGAGGTTTCGATCGGATGAGGGGGCAAGCAACAGGAGGAAGTGCCTGCTCGTCACCCGAATTCCACCCTCCTGGATTCGGATGAAGTCGGGCCGCTTCCGGATACGCTGCGCCCGCGAGAGGCGCCCCATGGCGTCCGGTTACTTCTTGTAGATGGAGGGGACGAGGCGGGTGCGTCCCTTGCGGCGGCGGTTGTTGATGACCTTGCGGCCTCCGGACGTCGCCATCCGAGCGCGGAAACCATGAGTGCGAGCGCGGCGCGTGTTGTGCGGCTGGTATGTGCGTTTCATCGCAATAGTCCCTCGAAACTGGATCACGCGCTGGAGTCGCGGAGACTCACGGATACGCGGGGCGCGCAACTAAGCACAGGGGGGTTGCCCGGTCAACCCCACTGTGGGCTTCCCCAGGTCGAGGCGAGGGGCGCAACTTGCGGGATCGAGCGCGCGGGTGACGCGAGAACTCGGGGTGCGCGAAGCGAGCGCCGCGCCTGACGGGCACACTTCGCACCTCGCAGGTCACGCAGATGTGCCGTGTTCTTCGCGGCTTCGGCCATGTTCTGCGACTGTCCTGGCTTTACGTTCTCTCGCCCCTTCCAGAGTGCCTGGTGTAGCCTCCTCGTCGCGGGTGGCTATGTCAGCCGCGCGCGATGAACGCCAGAGCCCGGCGCTTTGCGCCGACCGGCATATGGAACGCGAAGCAGAGGACAGCAGCAAGATGGGTCGACAGGCGAAGGCAGAGGGCACTCCTGCCAGCGGCGCGAAGCGGCGGAAGAGCGCAGCGCGGTGGGGGCTCGCGTGCATCGGCGCGCTCACTGGACTCGCGGCATCGCTCTGGGCTCCGGACGCCGCGGCGCAGCAGCCGACGTTCTACCTGGACCGCCTCTACATGGCTGGCGCTCCTGACGACGGCATCGCCGTCTGGCGGCCTCAGATGGCGCCCGAAACTCGTTTTTACGGGCAGCTCGGCCTCGGCTTCGGCCTGAACCCGCTGCGCAACGAGAACGTCTACGACCGCAGCATCATCTACCAGAACACGCCCGTCTCCACGCAGCTCATCACGTACCTCGACGCTGGCGTCGAGCTGCTGGGCAAATTCGGCCTCCAGGTCTCGCTCCCCTTCATCGCAGTGCAGACGGCCAACCTGGCGTCTCCCAGCACCGCGGCGTTGATGGACGCGCGCTTCGATCTCCGGTTCCTTGCGTGGCACACCAACGACAATTTCTTCAAGATCGGCGTGAACGGCATGGTCTGGGTGCCGTCGGGGGATCGCTACTCGTTCAGCAGCGACACGCAGGCGACCGGCGGGTTCATGGTCTCCGGCGAACTCGACTTCAAGAAGCTGTTCGTGATCATGAACACGGGCCTGCACTTCCGGCCTGCGCGAGGGCTCGGTGACTCCACCACGGATTTCTCGACCTCCAGCGAGTGGCGCTGGGGCGTCGGTGGGTATGTACCCCTGCGTGACGGGCAGGTGCGCCTCGGGTTGCAGGTCTTCGGTTCGACGGGGATCACCGGCGACAAGTTCTTCAAGGGGTCGAACACGCCAATCGAGTGGATGGCGGACGGGCGCATGTACCTCGGGGAGAAGAAGCAAGGATGGATCGGCCTGGGCGGCGGTACGCGCATCAGCGCGGGTTACGCCCCCGACTTCCGAGGGGTGCTCCTGGCCGGTTACTCCTTCGGCATTCGCGACACCGACCCGCCGTCCCCGGACCGCCGCTTCAAGTCCCAGCGCTACGCGGATCACGGAGCGGACACGGACAAGGACGGGTTGCCGGACGACATCGATCTCTGCCCGACCGAGCCCGAGGACGGGAAGCCGCCGAACACGGACGACGGCTGCCCTGCGCTGCCGGATCGTGACGGCGACGGGATCCCCGACTCCTCGGACAAGTGCCCCGATGAGCCGGAAGACTTCGACAAGATCGACGATCTGGACGGCTGCCCCGAGGACGACGCGGACCAGGACAACATCCCGGACGCGGAAGACGCCTGCCCCAAGGAGCCTGGTGAGCCGAGCACCGACCCCGCGAAGAACGGCTGCCCGCAGTTCATCCGGCGCATCTCGGGCTCCAGCGAAATCCAGATCCTCAAGCAGGTTCAGTTCGCCACGGGCAGCGCCGTGATCCTCCCCGGCAGCTACCCGATCCTCGACGAGGTTGTGCGGCTTCTGAAGGTGAACCCCGAGATCCAGCACCTGGCGATCGAGGGTCACACCGACAACCGTGGCTCTGACGAGCTGAACGAGAAGCTCTCGAACGATCGCTCCCACTCGGTCATGAAGTACCTGATCGACCGGGGTGGCATCGACGCAGGGCGCCTGTCGGCGAAGGGTTTCGGTCCCAAGGTTCCCATCGCGGACAACAACACCGCCGACGGGCGGCAGAAGAACCGCCGCGTCGAGTTCCACATCCGCAGCCGCGTGGGAGGCGAGGGAACCGAGGGCGGTGGTGGTGGCGCGGCGCCGCCGTGACCGAGCGCGGGGCGCTTGCCTCGCGCTGGCCCTGACGCTGAGCGCATCGAGCGCGCTCGCGTCGGGCTGCCGTTCGGAGCGAGGCTCCCCCTACGACTGCACGTGCACCTTCGTCACGGACTTCGACGACGAGTCGAGGCAACGGGTCACGGTCTGCGCCGCGGACGCTGCGCGCTCCATCGCTACTGCGCGGGGGTGCGCCCAGTCGGGGGCCCCGGGCCCGGTGCAGACGTGCTCGTGTCAGCCGGTGAGCCCGCCAGCGGCCTGTGACGTGGGGAACTGCGCGCTGGTGCGCGACGACTGACGTGAGGCGCGCAGGGGCTGACGGGCCTCCTGGCTCGGTGTCTTCAGCCCTGGGCTCGCTCGAGCACCAGCGCACAGTTGTGGCCGCCGAAGCCGGCGGAGACCTTGATCGCGTAGCGCAGATCCAGCGAACGACGCTCCTTCACGAGCTCCAAGGAGAAGGCCGGATCCAGATCCTCGACGTTGATCGACGGGTGCAGCGCCTGATCGCGCAGGGAGCAGACGACCGCAATGGTCTCCACCGCCCCGGCGCCGCCGAGCATGTGCCCCAGCATCGACTTCGTTGCCGAGATGGGGATCTGCTCCAGCCGCTCGCCGAAGACGCTCCGGAGCGCCAGCACCTCTGCCGCATCGCCCTGGGGCGTGGAGGTCGCGTGCGGGTTGATGTACCCGATGACCTCTGGACCGAGCTCGGCGCGCTCCAGCGCACGCTGCATCGCCCGCACCAGCCCTGAGCCCGAGGTGTCGGGCCGGGTGAGGTGCGTCGCGTCCGTGGTCATCCCGAAGCCGGCGATGTACGCGAGCGGCTTCGCTCCTCGCCGCAGCGCGTGCTGCTCTTCCTCGAGGACCAGCACGCCCGCGCCTTCGGCCATCACGAAGCCCTGACGCTTTCGATCGAAAGGTCGGCTCGCCTTCGTCGGGTCTCCGTCGACCGCGCGTGCCAGGGCTCGGGCGTTCCCGAACCCGGCCACCGTGTTCATTCGCGTGGCGGCCTCTGCGCCCCCAGCAACCATCACGTCGGCGTCGCCCGACTCGATCATCAGCGCCGAGGTCGCGATCGAGTGGGTCCCGGTGCAGCAGGCGCTGGCCAGGCTGTAGGACGGCCCCATCAGCCCGTAACGGATGGCGATGACCGCCGTCGCGCTGTTGGGCATCACGCCCGGGATGAAGAACGGCGACACCGCTCGCGGCCCCCGCTGGGCGCTCCGAGCGATCTGCTCCTCGAAGATGTCGACGGAGCCCATCCCCGTCGACATCAGACACCCGTAACGCGCTCGCTCGGCGCTTCCAGAGACATCCCCGGCGCCGGAAGCGTCCTCCTCGTCGTCCGCGGCGAGCGACCCCGCGCTGGGAGAGATCCCCGCCTGGTTCATCGCCTCGACGGCGGCGGCCACGCTGAAATGCGTGACGCGCCCGTGGATCTCCACTTCCTTGGCCGACAGATACCGCTCGGCCTCGAAATCCCTCACCGAGGCAGCGACATCGCTGCGGAGTTTGTCGGTGGGGAAGCCCTCGAGCTTTCCTATGCCGGAGCGACCTTCCAGCAGGTTACGCCAGGTCGTCTCTGCGTCGTTGCCCAGAGGGCTCACGACGCCGATACCGGTGACAACGACACGCCTTCGCATGGATCTCGGGTGGCTTGGGGGTGGAATCAGGGGGCGAGGGGAGGTGACCGGCGGGAAATGCCAGCATCACCAGCTGCAGGGGAGGGGACGCGACGAAGAGTGGCTCACGCCGTCGCGCTGAGGCGCTCGCCGACCTTCCGGCAGAGATCGCCGACGGTGATCAGCTCGACGAGGTCCTCGTCGGGGATCATGATCTTCAGCGACGTCTCCATCTCCCCGATGATCTGCATCATCGAGAGCGAGTCGATCCCGAGATCGGTGATCACCGAGTCCATCGTGACGTTGGGGAATTGTCGCTTGTCCACGCGGGCAGCGACGGTCTTGAAGATGTCCAGCAGCTTGGCTTCGTCGGTCATGTCAGTCGTCTCTGAGGCTATCGCCAGGGATCGGGTTCAGTCGATCCGGCGGAGTTCGTATTGAGCGAGCGATTCGTAGTGCTTGTCGAATGCGTTCACGCACGTCGACAGATACCGATCGTAATCGTCGAACACCTTGTCCCCCCACGTCGAACGGATGGTCTTCTCATTGAGACGCAGCCGCCGCAGCCACTCCCCCGTGGTGCGCTGATAGTGCTCGCGCCGGGTGTGCACCGTCACGACCTCCCACCAGGGATTGACGGCCTGGATGATGTCTTCCATCCGCGGGTTCAGGCCCCCGGGGAAGATGTCGTGGGTGCAGAAGTAGATGTCCTCCAGCTCCTTCTTCGTGCCGGCCGGCAGCCCGCCCCAGGGCGTCATGCGCGGCGTGCGGTTGCGGAGGATCGTCTGCAGCCCGAACCAGGCGCCGGGGTTCGTCGCGTCCCAGCAGCGCTTGAAGAACGAGCGGTAGATGTCGACGGCCTTGCCTTGCCGCGCCTCGGCCGGCGAGCAGAGGTGATCCATCATGCAGATGCTGATCAGGCTGTCGAACTTCTCTGCCGGCTCCCAGGTCCGGAAGTCGGAGCACACCACCTCGACACCGGGCAGCTTCCGCGCGTTCACTTCCTGCGCTTGCGCCGTCGACAGCGTCAGGCCCACGGCGCGCTTCACGCCCCGGGTCGTGACGGCGTACTCCACGGCTGCGCCCCAGCCACACCCGATGTCGAGAAGCCTCTTCTCGGGGGTGAGCTTCGCGAAGTCGGACAGGATGCGGAGCTTGTTGAGCTGCGCTGCCTCCAGCGACTGCTCCGGCGTCTCGAAGACGGCGCTGGTGTAGTTCATCCGCTCATCCAGCCAGAGCCGGAAGAACTCATTAGAGACGTCGTAGCTGACCTCGACCTCGGTCTTCGTCGATCCCATCCGTATCTCCTCAGCTCGCTCCACTCAGGAGCGGGGGGAACACCCCGCTCCGGGAAGGAACGGGCGGCGGCGCAACGCCACCTTTGTCCTCTGCGACTGCGAGTTCCAGCTCCCCGGTCTCCAGTCGACGCTTCATTTCGCGGCGCCTCACCTTGCCGCTCGACGTCTTTGCGAGCGTGCCGCGCTTGATCAGTATCACCTCGGCGAGTTGAACACCGACTTCAGCACGAACCGCGCGCATCACCGCTTGTGACAGTTCCGGCGTGCTCTTCCGGCACTCCGCGACGACCACCGCTTGCTCCCCACCGCTCGCATCGAGCCGCGAGAACGCGACGCACTGTCCATCGCGGATCCCGTCGACGCGCGACACGATGCGCTCCACGTCTTGCGGGTAGTAGTTCTTGCCGCCGAGGATGATGAGATCCTTGGCCCGCCCGCAAATGTAGAGCTGCCCGTCGGCCAGGTAGCCGAGATCGCCCGTCCTCAACCAGCCGCCGCCGAAGGTGTCCTCGGTCGACGCCGGCTCGTTGAAGTAACCGACCGTCACGCTCGGCCCGCGCAGCCACACCTCACCCACTTGCCGGTCCTCGAGGTGCGTCCCATCGGGCGCGACGACGGAGATCTCGTGCCCCGGGAAGCTGCGCCCACAGGCGACCAGCTCGAGGGCGGCCGCGGCGCCATCGGCCGCCGGCTTGGCCATCCCTGCGCGCATGGCCATCAGATCGACCCGATCGGTGGTCAGCGTCGCGTCGATGTCGCTGAAGGTGATGGCCAGTGTCGCCTCCGCCATCCCGTACGACGGCAGGATGCTCTCCGGCCGGAGCCCGTTCTTGGCGAAGCGCGTCAGGAACCCGCGAAGCACCTCGGCCTGGATCGGCTCGGCGCCACAGCCGAGTGCCCGCATGCACGACAGATCCCAGCCAGCGGCCTGCGTCTCGGTGACGGCCCGCGTCGCCAGGGCGTAGGCGAAGTTCGGAGCGAACGTGATCGTCCCGCGGAACCGATGAATCGCGTCCAGCCAGATGGAAGGCCTGCGGATGAACGCCGTCGTCGGCAGGAACATCACCTGCACCAGCGCGTACAGCGGCGCGATGACGAACCCGATCAGGCCCATGTCGTGGTACAGCGGCAGCCAGCTCACCCCGCGATCCTCGGGCGTCGAGCGGAGCCCGTCGAACATGATGGCGTGACTGTTCACCGCCAGGTTGCGGAAGGTCACCATCACGCCCTTGGGGCTGGACGTGCTGCCCGAGGTGAACTGGAGGAATGCCGTCTCGTCGAGCTCGACGGACCAGTCTGCGTCGGGATCGAACCCGTCCGCCTCGTGGATCTCGCGCTCCAGGACCACCCGGACCCCGCCGTGCGTCTTCACTCCGCCACCCGCCAGGAGGTGCTCCTCCAGCATCCCGCGGAGCGCCTCGGTCGTCACGACGGCGCGCGCGCCCGACGCGGCGAGGACGTGCCGGACCGTGTCGCCGTAGGCCTCGAGTTTGGCGAGGGTCTGCGGCGGATACATCGGGACCGCCACGATGCCTGCGGTGAGTGCTGCCAGGAACGTCAGGACGAACTCGTCCGGATCAGGCAGGATCAGAGCGACCCGATCGCCGCGCGCGAGCCCGAGCGACCGCAGCGCATGAGCGCGCTTTCGAGCGGTGAGCCAGAGATCGGGGTAGCTGACCGACAGCTCCTCACCGTTCGACCGGACGAAGGTGACGGAGCGGTCCGTGTGCACCGCGTTGTCTCGGAGGACCTCAATGAGCGTGCGCATGAGTTGAGCCCGGAGCGGACAGCCACGGCGTGACGCCTCGCATCAGCACCTTTTTGGTACAGGAGAATCCTGACCATCGTCCGTTCGTGAGCGATGCCATAAGCGAATCCCAGGCCAGAGCAAAGCGAAAGTCGCAACCTGTTGGAATGATTGGATTTATGATCTCAGGGCGGGGCCATGGATACGCACTTTACGGAAGGCCGCGTCGAAAATTCGACGCTCTGACGGGGCGAAGTGGGAAGTGTATTTCGCGCTTCGTCGCATCCTGGACGCTCTCGCGGGTGAGTACCATCACCCTCGGAGCACCGCCCCGAACCGTTCGTTGACCGATTTGACCACGGCGGCATGACGAGCGTCGACCTCCTGGTCGGTGAGGGTGCGCGCCTTCTCCGGGTTCGTGACGGTGAGCGGATCGCGGTAGACCACGTGGAACGCCAGCGACCGGTGATCGGCGGTGATGTTGGCACCGCGGTAGAGATCGAAGAGCGCAACGGACTCGCACAGATCGCCTGCCGCTTCCCTGATGGCGTCGCCCACGGCGCCCGCGCTGACGTCGTCGTGCACCACGAGGGCGATGTCGCGGGTGGCCGCCGGCAGCATCGGGAGCCCTCGGAAGTGGGGTGTGCGCTGGCCGATGGCCTCGACCGCGCGGATGTCCACCTCGATCACGAACGCTGCGCCACCCAGATCGAGCGCGTCGACCACATCGGGGTGCAGCAAGCCGAAGGTCCCGACGGGCGTGCCATCGATGAAGAGCTGTGCCGCTCCGCGGGGGTGCAGGTAGGGGACCCGCTTCTCCGCGGGCTGATGATCGATGTCGACCGTCCGCCGCGTCACCCGCTCGAGCAGCTCCACCGCCACGCCCTTCGCGTCGTAGATGTCGAGCGGCACGGCGGGGGCGAGCGTCGGACGCCGGAACCCGGCGAGCACCGCGGCGAACGAGGGGATCTCGTCGGGCAGCGCCGCGCCCCCGACCGGCAGGATCTTCGCGCCCACCGTGAACATCTGGACGTCCGGTACCCCGCGCCGGCGTGCCCGCCGCAGCACCTCCAGGAGCCCCGGGAGCAGCGTCGTACGCATCACGCTGCGATCCTCGCTCAAGGGGTTCATCAGGCGGAGCCCCTCGTCCGGCAGCCCCAGCGCCGTGACGTCCTTCGGCGAGATGAAGCTGAAGGTGATCGCCTCGCTCAGCCCCAGCTCGGCGGCGACGTGCTGGAAGCGCCCCTCGAGCTTGCCTGCGCCGCGAGGGGGCTGCGGCCGGATCGCTGGCAGCACCGTCGGCACCGTGTCGAGGCCGCGGACACGGACCACCTCCTCGATCAGATCGGCCTCGATGTTGAGATCGGGGCGGTGCGACGGCGCCAGCACCTCGGCGTAGGGGGATCGGGGCATGTCGGAGCTGCCCAGCGTCGGATCCTGCGTGCGCGGCATGCACCCCAGGCGCTTCAGGATCTCCAGCGCCTCCCCGAACGGCACCCTCGTTCCAAGCAGCTGGTTCATCCGCTCCGACCGCAAGCGGATCGAGCGCCGCGCGCCCGGTCCAGGCCCCTCCAGCATCACCCCGGGGACGGCCTTTCCTCCCCCGAGCTGCGTCAGGAGCTCCACGGCGCGCGCGAGCACGTCGGGCGTGTCTCCTGGGTCCACGCCGCGCTCGAAGCGGTGGCTGGCCTCGCTGTGGATCCCGTGGCGCCTGGAGGCCCTGCGGACCACCCGCGGCGCGAAGTAGGCGCACTCCAGGAGCACGTTGTGCGTCGTGGCGTCGATCTCGCTCCCTGCGCCGCCCATCACCCCTGCCAGGGCGACCGCGGCCTCGCCGTCGGCGATCACCAGATCGTCGGCCTCCAGCTTGCGCGCCACCCCGTCCAGCGTCTTCAACGCCTCACCCGCATGCGCTCGCCGCACGACCAGCCGACCTCCCCGGATCCGGTCCGCGTCGAAGGCGTGCGTGGGGTGCCCGTACTCCAGCAAGAGCAGGTTGGTGATGTCGACGATGTTCGAGATCGAGCGGATCCCGAGGCTCTCCAGCCGGTAGCGCAGCCAGCTCGGGGAGGGACCCACCGCCACGTCGACCACCATGGCCGCGCCGTACCAGGGGCATCCCTCCGGATCCTGGACATCGACGGCGAAGCGCCGGCTGAGCACGTCGCCCTCGGCGATGCGCTCTGGAGCCCCCGGGCGCGGCATGTCGAACGAGAGCCCGTAGAGCGCCGCCGCCTCGCGTGCGAGCCCGACGTGTCCCAGGCCGTCCGGGCGATTCGGGGTCAACCCGATCTCCAGGATCGTGTCGTGACATCCCGGAAGTGCGGTCCGAAGTGGCGTCCCTGGCGTCGCGCTCCCGGGCTCCAGGATCAGGATACCAGGATCCTCTCCACCCTCTTTCCCCCCCGAGGAGAGCCCCAGCTCCACCTCGGAGCACAGCATGCCCTCGCTGACCACGCCCCCGATCTCGCGCGGCGTCAGCGTGATCCCCACCGCGGGCAGCGTCGCTCCGAGCGGCGCGAGCGCGACCAGCCCTCCCGGATCGGGGACGTTCGGCGCACCGCACACGAGCCGCTGCTCGACGCCATCGCCACGATCCACCGTCACCAGGCGCAGCTTGGCGCGCGAGGGGTGGGGCTCGAGCTTCACCACCTGCGCGACGATCACCTTCTCGGTCCCGGCGCCGAACTCCGTCAGGGCCTCGACCTCCAGACCCGCCTGGGTGAACCGCGCGGCCAGCTCAGCGGGTGACGCATCGAGGCCGGGGACGAGGGACGAGATCCACGCATGCGACGCTTTCATCAGGCGGCCCGATTAGCACGATTTCCCGTCCGGCACGACGGGCCACCGAGCCGCCTGGAGGCCACAAAGCGCCGAGGCGCCGGGCGGGTGACCCACGCCCACGCGGACGGTCCGCGTGGGGTCGTGGGGCCCGGCCGACGCCTCTTCGAGAGCGCCCGGCGCAGACCGCGCTTACTCGCCGAACATCCCCTCGGGCATGCCGGGCATGTGGGGGTGATCGTCGTGCTCGTCGCCCGGGCCACCCTCGGGCTTCTTCTCGTCCGATTTCTCGAACTTCTTCGGCTCCGCCACGGCCCAGTCGGCCGACCACGAGGACAGCACGTAGACCGTCCCATCGCCGCCTTCCTTCTGCGCGAAGCGGCTCGAGCCCTTCGAGGTCTTGCCCACCTTGATGGTGTAGTCCCCGGCGTTGTCCTTGAGGACGATCCGCACCACGCCGCCGTTCTCCACGGCGTCGGCGAGCCCAGTCTCCGACGTCTCCTCGCCGAAGTCCTCGGCGTTCAGGCCCTTGTAGGCGCGAAGCAGGTCCTTGACCTTCGCCTCGTCGAACTTCTCCCACTTCCCCGGCGTGCCGAGCTTCCCGCCCTTGCGCGCCGCGAACGTGCCCGACCACTTGTCGTCGTTCTTCGAGAAGCTGAACTTGCCGTTCTTGTTCTCGACCTCGACCTGGATTGCGTTCGCGTCCTCGAACTTCAGGATGCCCGTCTCGCGCCAGTTCTTGGCCTCGCGGGTGTACAGGTAGCTCGAGTAGCCGCCGGCGATCCACACGCCGTCCTGCGATCCGAGGCGGACCATCTGGCCGCGCGAGCCGCTCTTGCCGAAGTACAGATCGATGGCCTTCTCGTCTCCCTTGTAGGCGACCACGTGGAGCGCCTTGGGGTCGTTGACCTCGTACTGTTCGTAGGTGCCGGTCGTGCGATCGATCGGCTCCTTGATCTTCAGCTCCTTCAGGTTGTCGAGGAGGCTCCGCACGTTCGCCGCGTTCGCCTTGGCAGCGACGGGCTTCACCACCTCCCAGTCTTCACCCTTCTTCTCGATCGTGACGTCGCTCTTGTCGGCGTTCTTGATCTCGATCTTGGTGATCTTCTCGACGTCCTCCTTCGTGACGCCGACCTTCGGGAGATCGGCCGTCGCGGCGGAGGCCGAGTGCTGGGCCCGGTCCTCACTCTGCTTCTTCTGGGAGAAATACAGCCCGCCGCCCAGGAGGACGAGGAGCGCGAGAGCGATATAGATTCGTTGCTCGGTCTTCATGGCTCTACCAGGTAGGGCCCGAGGCCGCCGCGAGAGGTGCGGCGACCCCGAGCACAGGAAGGCTCAGTCCAGCTTGATGTGGTCGCGCGCGCTCTCGCGTCGCCGCCAGCGGAAGACACCGAACGCCGCGAACAGCGCCGCCGGCAGGAGGGTCAGGCTCGCAGACACGGTCTTCTGAACCTTGCTGCGCTCCTTCTGGTACTCCTCCTCCTTCTTGACCCGCAGCTCCTCGTTGTCCGTCGGCTCTTCCTTGGGCCGCTGGATGTCGAAGTAGGCGAGGTTCGGCTCGCTGGAGAGCTTCGCGGTCGCGGCGAGCAGCGTGCTGTCGCCGCTCATCCAGTCGAGGATGTTCTTGAACGCCAGCACGGTGTTCAAGAGGTAGCGCTGCGCGTAGGGACCTGCGACGGTCTGCAGGTTCTCGTCGCCGCCGACGCCGCCCATCATCGCCATCTGCGGCGGCATGGGGGGCGGATTGCCGGCCCGCGCGAACGGGTTGGCGAAGAACTGCGACGCGCTGATCACCAGCACTCGGCTCGCCTCGGGCGACTGTGCCGCCGCGGTGATGCCCATCCCTTCCTGACCGCCGTAGGCGCTCTTCAGCTTGCCCTCGACGGAGATTGCGATCGCCCGCTGCGCGTACTCACCCTTGGGACGCCACTCGGGGCTGAGCTTCATCTCCAGCGCTTCGTCGTCGGTCACCGTGGTGTTCGGCGACGAACGGGCAAGCACCCGGAGCTGCGCTTCCGGCTGCTTCTCCGGGTGCGGCACGAGGGGCGAGGGGAATGCGAACGACAGCTCCGGGATGCGGAAGAAGCCGGCGAACGATGTGTCGAGGAGCTGATCCTGCTGATCGAAGCGCGGATCCTCCTGGAGCTGCAGGATGCCAGGGGCCCGGAAGAACAGCGCCTGACCCGTCTGGGTCGGCACCGGGAAGGCGATGGACCGGCTCCAGTCCAGGATCGCTTCCTTCTTCATCTCGATCCCGTAGCCGTCGAGCAGCTTCTCGAGGCCCCACGTGTTCAGCGTGGCTTTCATCGAGGGATCGGACGCCTTCAGGTTCACCGCGCCAGCGGCCACGACGAGCGACTTGCTCCCGAGCATCAGGAACTCGTCGATGCGGCGCAGCTCCTTCTCGGAGAACTCCTTGGCGGGCTGGGTGATGATGATGCCGGAGAGCTCCTTGTTGATCTCCGTGTCACCGCCCTGCAGGTCCACGTCCTCGAACTTGTAGAACGGGAAGTTCTGCTCGATGATCGGCCGGATCGCCGCGCCGCCCTGGCCACCGCGCGACGGCACCAGGTTCTGGTCGGTCAGCTTGATCTCGTCCTTGCCGGTGACGACGCCGAACTTCTGGCTGATGTTGTCGGCGCGATCGCGGATCTCGCGGATCTTGTTCGTGATCCAGAACTCGAGGCCCTGCGAGTAGTCCGGATGCAACATCTCGATCGCATCCTTCTCGCTGCCGTACTTGAACGCGATCCCCATGTAGCCACGGGAGATGTTCATCTGGTCGCCGCCGGTCTCGCTGCCCTCGCCGACGGTCACCTCGCGCAGACCGGCTTCCTTCGCCGCGCTGCGCTGCTCGTCGGTCTTGGCCTCGATGATCGTGTAGCGGACCTTGCCTTTCCCCGCGAGTTCATACTCGCGCAGCATGTCCTCGAGATCCCGGGTGAACGCCTCGAACTTCGGCAGCCCCCGGATCACGTAGACGTCCATCTGGAGCTCCTGCTTGAGCCCCTCGGCGACGAGACGCGCTGAACCCTTCGACAGGGTGAAGCGCTCGTTCTTCGTCATGTCGATGCGCTTGTGGACGCCGAACGACAGGATGTTCGCCACCACGAGGATGGCGGCCACGATGAGCAGGTAGAGACCGGTCTGCGTCGCGGCTTTGGTCTTCCGTTCCATGGCGGTTTACGCCCACTTCCGGCGCTCAAGCGCCCTGAAGGCCGCCATCAGGCAGCCGATGGTGATCGAGAGGAAGAACACGACGTCCCGGGTGGAGATCATGCCGCGTGCGAACGGCTCCAGCCGGGTGTCGAAGCTGATGAAGTAGAGGATGTTGCGCACCTCCGAGCCGAAGACGTCGCCGAGGAGGCCGACGAACTGCAGCACGATGAGCACGATCCAGGTGACCACGAAGGCGATGAACTGGCTCTCCGTGAGGGCGGAGATCAGGAGCCCGATCGACGTCGCCGCAGCCGAGTAGAGGACGAGCCCCACGTAGCCGGAGATGACCGGGCCCGTGTCGAGCGCCCCGAGGTGCCAGGGCCACACGAACATCAGGATCGGGTAGAGCGCCGTGGCGAAGATCAGCACGAGGACCAGGCCGAGCGCCCCGATGAACTTGCCGAGGACGACCTCATGGTCCTTCACCGGCAAGGTGATCAGCATCTCCAGGGTCCCGCTCCGCTTCTCTTCGGCGAGCAGGCGCATCGTCACGACGGGAATGATCAACAGCGCCAGGTAGCGCGGGATGGCCTCGAACATCTTCGTGAGGGAGGCCCGGCCGACGTCCCAGAAGGTGCCGCCCAGGAAGTTCCCGCCCACGAGGAAGAAGAAGATCCCCAGCAGGACCAGGCCCAGGCATACGACCACGTAGGCCAGAGGTGAATCGAAGTAGGAGCGAAACTCCCGCTTCGCAATCGTCAAGGTGGTGCTCACGGTTCAGTCCTTCTTGTCCGTCTTCTCGCGAGAGGTCTCGTCGCCCTCGTCGGCATCCTCGTCGGCGCCGTCATCGCCTTCATCCTCGTCGGTGTCGTCGTCGTCGCCGGCGTCGTCCTCGTCGTCGTCCACGTCGATGAGCGGACGGCCGCGGTCGCGCCGCTCGTCACCCTTCGTGAGGGCCTTGAAGACGTCCTCGAGGCTCTGCGAGTCACGCCGCATCTCCAGGAGGAGCCAGCCCTTCTGCACGATGAGGGAGAACAGTTCCGGCCGGATGTCCTGCCCGAGTGCGCCGAGCAGCTGGAAGCTGTGGGCCTTGTCGTCGGTCGGCAGCTCGCTCACCGTGGAGACCCCGGGCAGCTTGCGCAGCGACTCCTGCACCTCCTCGGCCGAAGGCGGCTTGCGGCCCGAGGAGCCGTCGAGGACCTTCTGCTCGTGCACGGTCACCACGTAGCGGACCTTTCCGCTCCGTGCGCGGATCCCGTCGAGCGGCCCGTCGGCGACCACGCGCCCCTTGGACACGATGATCGCGCGGGCGCAGGCCGTCTCCACCTCGCTCAGGTTGTGCGTCGACAGGAGGATGGTGCGCTCCTTGCCGATCTCCTTGATGTAACGAATGACCTCGGCCTTCTCGTTCGGATCGAGATCGCTCGTCGGCTCGTCGAGGATGAGGATCGGCGGATCGTGCACCAGCGCTTGCGCCAGCCCCACGCGCTGACGGTAGCCGTGCGAGAGCGTGCGGATGTCACGGCCGAGCGACTGGGCCAGGCCACACACCTCCACGACACCCTTCATGCGCTTGCGGAACACGGAGCGATCCAGGTTCCGCATGTCGGCGACGAAGGAGAGGTACTCCCAGACGCTCATCTCGCCGTAGAGCGGGGCACGCTGGGGCAGGTAGCCGAGCTTCCGACGAACCTCGAGCGGCTCGTCGAACACGTCGTAGCCATGCACCCGAGCCATCCCGGCAGAAGCCGAGATGAAGCAGGTGAGGATGCGCATGGTGGTCGACTTCCCGGCCCCGTTGGGTCCGAGGAACCCGACGACCTCGCCGCGATGGACCTCGAAGCTCACCTTGTCCAGCGCGCGGACCGCTCCGTACCGCTTGGTGAGCGCGCTCGCCTCGATCATCACATCGCCCGTCAAGATCGACCTCCTTTTGCCTTTGGGAGAGTTCTGCTCCCCTGAACACTGCGTCTCTCCCCGCGGCGGATCTCGCTCCACCCGAGGGGGCTGGGCCGCGTCCGCGGCGCCATCACCCGATGCGTCGGGGGTGTGTGCGCTGCCATTGCGGGCTCGCTTTTCATCCCCGGGTCGGCGAAGTCTGCCCTCCTGACTTCGCCCGCTCGATCCACTGAATTTCCCTGGATCTTCGATTGCCCAGGTCTGGGGCCGCGCCATCCTAGCGGTGGAGGGATCGCTGTCAACATCGGCGCCTCCTGAATGGGCGAGCCTCGGACTTTGTTCCCGCGCCAGTGGAGAAACGACAGGTCGACACCCCTCGCCACGAGGGACCGGCAGTTGATGCATAACGAGTCGAGATTGTTTGCCTTTTACAGAGACTCTGCCCCGGCCCTGTCACCGTCCAGAACTGCTCGGGCGATGGCCTCTGGGCACTGCTCCGGAACCCAGTGCCGGACGTCGGGCAGACGGCGCACGTCGAGCTGTTCTGCGTAGCGCTTCGCCGCCTTGCCGACCGCCCGCCGGAGCGCTCGATCCGCCTCTCCCCAGACGAGCGTGGTGGGGACGGTGAGCCGCTTGGCCACCGAGGCGAAATCATAGCGGCGACCCCATAGCAATTGCCTGTACCCCTCGACGACGGCGGTGCATCGACCCGGCCGGGAGAAGGCGCTCCGGTAGAACGCAACATCGGCGGGATCGAACGTCCCGGGGGCCGCGGACGACGTCATCATCCACAGGAACAGCGAGGCGTGCGTCCGCTCGAGGAGCCGGTCGACGAGCGGGAGCTGGAAAAGCGCCACGTGCCAGGCGCGGAGGAGCTGTAGCGGGTGGAAGATCTCCTTCAGCGCGGCCGGCGCTGGCGCATTCGTCACCACGAGGTGCCGCAGATCGTCGGGCCGCTGCGCCGCCAGAATCCATGCGAGCGTGCCTCCCCAGTCGTGACCGACGAGAAGGACGCGGGTGTCTCCGTCGTGCTCCACGCCCGGCGGCAGCGTGCGCCCGACCCGCGGCCCGCCAGCGCGCCCCGCGAGCGCCTCGGCGTAGCGGCTGCGCGCCCAGTCGATCGTGACCTGCAGGTCGCCGACCAGCGTTGGAATGTCGTACCGCCCCGTCAGCGCGGGGGCGCTCGCGCCGTACCCGCGCAGATCCGGTGCAATCACCCGGTAATCCTCCTTGAGCAGCGGCATCACACGCCGCCACGCATAGGAGAGCTGGGGCGCCCCATGGACGAGCACGACGGGGCGACCAGTCCGCGGGCCCCCGACCACCAGCCGGAGCCGGGTGCCATCGATGCCACCGATCTCCACGTTCTCGAAACCGTAGGGGCGCGGCCAGTCGCGTACGAGATCGTCGAGAGAGCTCATGGTGGCGACCTTAGGTAGCTGGAAAGCGTGAAGCTGACCAGCCGCGGAACGCACCGAGACGAGGCGGTCGCGTCATCTCGGAATTCACGCGGAGGCGCGCGCCTCGTCACCCCGACGAGCCCACCTCCTGATGAGCCACCGCTCGTCGATGCATCGTTCTTCCGGCGAGCCATCCCTTGACCGGGACAGCCACCGAGATTAGTCGGGGCGCCTCCGTGAGCCTCATCGTCCAGAAGTTCGGTGGCACCTCGGTCGGCACGGTCGATCGCATCCGCAACGCCGCCGCAAGGGCGCTCGCGACCCAGCGCGCTGGGCACCAGGTGGTGGTCATCGTCAGCGCCATGGCCGGAGAGACGAACCGCCTCCTCGCGCTCGCGTCCGAGCTGTCTCCGCTCCCCGATGCCCGCGAGGTCGATGCCCTCGCCTCCACGGGCGAGCAGGTCTCCGCGGCCCTGATGGCACTCGCGATCCAGGCCCAGGGCGGCAAGGCCCGGAGCCTCCTCGGCCACCAGCTCGGGATCATCACCGACAGCGCGTATACCAAGGCCAGGATCAAGGCCATCGACGCGCAGCGCCTGCACGACGAGCTCGCCGATGGAACGATCGCGGTCGTCGCGGGGTTCCAGGGCGTCGACGAGGCCGGCAACATCACCACCCTCGGCCGCGGCGGGAGCGACACCAGCGCCGTCGCCGTCGCCGCCGCGGTGGGTGCGGCCTGCGAGATCTTCACCGACGTCGACGGGGTCTACACCACGGACCCGAACATCTGCCCCACGGCGAAGAAGATCGAGCGCATCAGCTACGAAGAGATGCTCGAACTCGCCTCGCTGGGCGCCAAGGTCTTGCAGATCAGGAGCGTGGAGGTTGCGATGAAGTACGGGGTGCCGGTGCATGTGCGGTCGTCCTTCTCGGAGGCGCCTGGGACCTGGGTCGTCGGCGAGGAGCAGTCCCTCGAGCGGGTGACCGTGACGGGCGTCGCCCTCGATCGCAACGAGTCGAGGGTGATGCTGGTCGGCGTCGACGATCGACCCGGCATCGTCGCGCAGGCCTTCACGGCCCTGTCGCGCGAGAACATCAGCGTCGACATGATCATCCAGAGCCCCTCGGCGCACACCACGCCCGCTGGGCCGGACGGCGCCGTCAGCCGCAAGACCGACGTCACCTTCACCGTCACCAAGGCCGATCTCGCCCGCACCCAGCAGGTCATGGAGTCGATGCGCGTCGTCGTGGGAGCGCGAGAAGTTCGCTACGAAGAGGACATCGTCAAGGTCTCCATCGTCGGCCTCGGCATGCGTTCGCACGCCGGCGTCGCCGCCAGGATGTTCGAGCTTCTCGCCGCCGAGAACATCAACATCGAGGCCATCTCCACGAGCGAGATCAAGATCTCCTGCCTGGTCGCGACCAGGTACGCCGAGCTTGCGGTCCGCGCGCTCCATGACGGATTCGGGCTGGGCACGCCGGCCTGAGCCGCTGCTGCGTCTCCTCGCGTACGGCCGCCCCCTCGTTCGCTCACGCTTCGTCGCCCGCGCCCGCTTCCTCGCATTCACCACCGGCGCGCGGCCCCCAGGATCGAAAACCCGCCCGGGAAAAGCCCTTCGCACGACTTCCTCGTCTCTGCGCACGAGGGCGCCGCGTTTCTCGCGCAATCCCAGCTGACATGGTTCTGTCACCAGGTGGACGCCGCGAATCGAGATTCGATCTCGGGGAGCTGTGGTAGGGTGGTGTGGCCACCCGCCAGGCGATTCTCCCCTCGATCGTTACGCAATCGTTCGGCGGCCAGGCTTCAATTCCTTGAAGCGCGCGGCCCGGCTCGTTCGGCGCAGCACGCTGATCCGGAGGTTCCCATGCAGCATCGTCGGTTCGGACTCCTTGGTATGGGCGTGCTCTTCACCACCGCAGTCGCCATGGGCGTCGTCGGGTGTCAGGCCGAGGGCAGCAGCAGCGGTCCCTCGGGACCTGGCGGGACGGGCGGCAGCGGTGCCTCCACGACCTCCACGTCGGGGGACGGCGGCAGCGCTCCCGGTGTCGGCGGATCGACGAACGTGGGGGGTGGCGGCGAGGGGGGTGAGGGGGGTGGCACGGCGGCGGATCCGCCGGATGCTTCGATCCCCGACATCAACACGGGCGCGATCCCCTCGGGGGCCAAGGTCACCGTGCGTGGCGCCGTCGCGATGAGCTCGAAGTACCTGGTATCGCGCGGCTCCTCGGGCTCCTGCCTCTGGGGCGTCTACCTCTCCGCGCCCGGTCTCACCGAGGTCGCGCCGCACACCGGCATCATCGCCCTCTCCTACGGCACGAACGCCACGACGGGCTCGAACGGGCAGCTCTACTGCCCGATCCTCGGTCAGGTACCCGCTGGCGACTCCTTCCCCGACGACGTGGCGCCCGGCGATGTCCTCGACGTCGTGGGTGAGGCCTCGTCCTTCCTGCTGAACCAGTGCTCGCAGCAGGCGCCCGAGAACAACCCCAGCCAGATCCCCCAGCGTCAGCTTGCCAAGGTCTCGAAGGTCACCGTGACGGGCAGCGCGCCCGTGCCCACGGCGAAGCTTCTCACCGGCGCCGACGTCGCGAAGCTCGTCTCTCCGACGGACGCTGCCTTCCACGGCCAGTGGGCCGGCGCGAAGGTCCGGATCGAGGGCGTGAGCCGCGTCGATGCGAACGCGCCGGACGACTACCTGTACGTCAGCCTCGGCCAGGGCGTGCCTCGCCTCGAGATCGCGAGGAACGTCTGGTATCGCGCCCAGAGCTCGGATGCCTGCCGTTCGAGGACGTCCTTCCCCGTCAATCACTCGTTCGATCACCTCGAGGGCTTCAGCTCGATCGACTTCTGCTCGTGGAAGCTCCTGCCCGGTGACAAGTGCGCCGACTACGCTCCCCGTGACGTGAGCTGCGGCGCCGTGACCGACTGCACGCCCGACTGATCGTCCTCTTCCTGCGTGAGCGGAGGGGGCTCCTCACACCGCTCGCGCATCCGCTCTCTCGCGCCGGAGAGCACAGCTCCTTCTCTTCGCACACACTCTCTCCATGGCCACCAAGGCGCCACGGCGTCGCTGGATGTGCACCCTCTCGTCCACGCCGAGCCGTGCGCGTCGTGCTACCGAGCGCGCGTGCATCAGGCAGTACCACGCGCTCGTGGACCGACGGCTGCTGGTCGGCGGTGAGGGCCGTGTCGTTCGACGCTCGACGATCGGCGTCCATGGCTCCTTCCCGGGACCGATGCCCCTGCTCGGACACTCCGCCCAGTGAGGCGAAACGTGTCGTCACGAGCGATGTTTTGTGGGTTGGTTCACGAGTTGGCAGCCCGAATCGAGAGGTCGGAGGGACACGCGCGAGAGGCTCCAGAGGTCGTCCTGAAGGCCCGAGGGGGTCTGACACGAGGCCCGGAGGTGTCGTGGAAGAGGGCTCCAGAGGTCGTGAGCAGGAGAGGCGATGGGTCAGGCCGAAGGGTCACGACCGAGACGTCGAGGCATCACGAGCGAGAGAGGGGAGCGTCGAGAGCGAGAGGCCGAGGGGTCACGACCAGAAGGTGGAGGTGTCTGTGCCTGAGGGGTCGAGACGCTCGTGTGTGTGGGGCCCAGGGGTCGTGAGGGAGGCGCGCAGGCCTCGTGATCGGCGGAAAGGAGAGGGGGAAGAGAGGGATCCTGCTCGACGAGCATCAAGATCCGTGCCACTGCGTCGTGCCGGGGTGGAGTTCGCCTCGTCGCGGAGATGCCTCGACGAACCGCGGCTCCTGTCGACGCTCAGCGGTTCCGCTTCACGTCCGGAAGGTCGGCCGGGGTCAGAGGCTGGCCAGAGGGGGCCGAGGGGGACGCCTTCTTCGTCGTGGCGTCAGGCAGCATCTCGGGGGTCAAAGGAGCGGCCGGCGCGCTCGAAGCCACTGCACTCGCCGGGGCCCCTTCGGGCTTGCTGGTGGTGCTCGACGCACCTGCGCTCGACGCCGACTTCCCCGTGGACGCGGGCTGCGCGGCGGTCGGTTGCGCGCTGGCGAGGTGGTCGGCAACCGATGGCGCGGTGGTGGGCTGGCCAGCGGTGACGCGAGCGCCTTCGGCCGCCGACGCGGACCTCTCTGCGGCGGCGACCGGAGCGCCAGCGAGGCGGCTGGCTGCCCAGGCAGGGAGCGACCTCATGTCGACGGGTCCGTACACGGCGGCCATGGCCACGCTGGCGACCACCATGCCGACGATGCTGCCGAGGAGTGCTCCTCGTCCACCGCGCTTCGCGGGCACCATGCCCTCCGGGGGAAGCGAGGGGGGAACCCAGGGCGCGAAGGGATCCGAGGATGGGGTCGCCCAGGGGCTCTGCTGCACACTGGTCGGCTTCTGATCTTCCTCGTCGACCTCGGCATCCAGCTCGTAGGAAGCGTTCGCCGGGGGAGGCGGCGGCTCGGGCGGTGGCCCCGCGTGCCGCAGCGGTCGCCGGAGCAAGGAGCCGCTCACCACGGCGGGGGGCGCGTGAGAACGCGAGCGGGAGGGCGTCCGGTCGGTGAGGCCGAGGCGCGATGGCGACTCGACGAGGCCCCTGCCGGTGAACTCGGTGAGGCCGAGGCGCGATGGCGACTCGACGAGGCCCCTGCCGGTGAACGACAGGGAGCTGAACGACGAGGAGCGCTCGCTCGGGAACGGAGGCTCGGGCGGAAGGGGGGCCGCCAGGTACGGCGCAGGGCCGGTGGTCGTGAGCGACAGATCGACCGGCGCGCGCTGGCGATCCCGAGGCATCGGAGGGCGCGGCACCGGCGGCAGCTCGGAAGGCGGTGTGCGGTTGATCGTGCTCTCGTCATCGTCGATGCCGTCGAGGGACGGGACGACGGGGAGCGTCTTGAGCAGACCACGGGGGACGGCCGGAGGCGGCGGGAGCAGGCGGGACAGCGCGGGAGCCCCCGCGGACATGGGCGGAGGGGGCGTGGTGCGCGGCAGCGGGCTCGACGCGCTGTTCGGAAGCGCCGGCGGCGGCGTGGTGCGCGGCAGCGGGCCGAGGTGGCCGTGCAGCGGTGCCGGCGGCGGCGTGGTGCGCGGCAGCGGGCCGAGCGGGCGCGCCTGGGGAAGCTGCGGCCGCGGCAACGAGCGCGGCGGGGGGACGGGACGGGGCAGCGCGCCCGGAGAGGTCGCGCGCGGCAGCAGGAGCCCGCTGGGCGTGTTCGCGCGCGGCAGCGCCGGACGCGGTACGGCACTCGGCGGCTGCGCGGGAGGGGGCAGGAGCGACGACGCGCGCGCGGTGTGCGCGGGAGGCGGCGGCGGAAGCGACGACGCACGCGGGATGTGATCGAAGGTCTGCGTGGTCATCAGCTCCTCGAGATCCACCGGCGGCTGGAAAGGGCGGATGAGGGCGCGGCGTCGCTGGAGCGCGTCGCCCACCACGGACTGCATGTACGCCGAGACCTCGGAGGTGGTGGCGATCAGGTTGCGCTCCACGCCGACGGCCTCGAGTTCGTCCACGAAGGCGCGCACGGTGGGGTGGCGACGGGCGGGCTCCTTGTCGAGGGCGCGGGCGACGATGCGATCGATCCGCTCGTCGAGGCCCGGGATCACGCGCGAGAGCGGCGGGGGCTGCACCAGGCCGACCTTGCGCACGGTGTCAGCCCAGGTGTCGCCCTGGAAGAGCCGGCGGCGGGCCATCGCCTCCCACAGCACCACCGCCATGGCGAAGAGATCGCTCTGCACGGTGAAGGCCACCTTCTCGATGATCTCGGGGGCGAGGTACGCGAGCTTGCCCTGGAGCATGCCGGAGCCTCGGCTCGCGTCGGAGCAGATGTGCTTGGCGAGGCCGAAGTCGGTGATGCGGCCCGTGCCGTCGACGCCGATCAGGATGTTCTGCGGCGACACGTCGCGGTGCAGGAAGCCGACGGGGCGGCCGTCGTTGCCCTCGATCCCGTGGACCGCGGCGAGCCCGATGGCGGCGTCGAGCACGATGCGCATCGCCACGCGCGTGGGCAGGGGGTTGCCGGTCTGCACGCCGGCGGTGAGCAGCTCGGACAGGGAGGCCCCCTCGACGTAGTCGAGGATGAGCAGGAGTTCGGAATCGACCTTCTCCACGTCCTGCACGGCGACCACGTTGGCGTGGTTGAGGCTCGACGCGAGGCGCGCCTCGGTGCGCATCATCTTCTGCACGGCGGCGTCGTGCGCGAGGTGCGGGTGGGCGCGCTTGACGGCCACGAGCCGCGAGAACCCGGCGGAGCCCGTGACCCGCCCGACGTAGACCGACGCGCTTCCCCCCGAAGCGAGCTTGAGCAGCAGCTCGTAGCGTGAGGAGCCCCGGAACTCGCCCACGGTGACCGGCCGGGGACCCTGGCTGTGCACGCCGGTGGCGGAGGCCTGGGGGTCCTGCAGCGTGGAGATGCGGCCATCCCGGGGCGCACCTCGTCGCTGTGGGGTCGCTGCATTCCGATGCGGAGGGGCCGCGGACATGCTCATGACCCCTGCACAGCATCAAGAAGAGTGCCACCGCCGGCATGGAGGAACCCTCAGTGATTCCAAGGGGTTGACCCCCAGCGCCGCTGGCTGTGGGCAAAGGGTGGAGCAACGAGGATCCAGGGCTGGGCCGGGCGTTGACCAGGTCCCGGCGCGCGGGGATCCGTCCGCGTCGCGCAGCGTGGGCCGTGAGCACCGCGCCGTGAAGCCGAGGCTCCACGGCGGTGCGCGAGAGATCGTGGCGGGAGAGGTGAGGCTTCTGGTGGGGTGATGCTTCGAGCGAGGCGGGATGGCGGCGGGATCAGTCGACGCGCTCGCCCCGCAGGTGCTGGCGGAAGAAGCGCACCACGTGGCCGTACTGGAGCACCTGGTTGTCGCGCTTCTGCGCGCCGTGGCCCTCGTCGGCGAAGAGGATCAGCTCGGAGGGGATCTTCTTCGCTTCGAGCGCCTCGTGCATCTGGATCGACTCCCCGGCGGGGACGCGCGGATCCGTGGCGCCCTGGATGATGAGCAGCGGTGCCTTCACCCGGTCGAGGTAGGTGATCGGGGAGAGCTTGAGGAGCACCTCGCGGTCCTTGTCCGGATCGCCGTACTCGGACGTGCGCAGGATGCGGCGGTAAGGCGCGGTGTTCTGGAGGAACGTGAGCAGGTTGCTGATGCCGACCACGGACACGCCCGCGTCGTACGCGCCCGCGAACATGGTCATGCCGACGAGGGTGGAGTAGCCACCGTAGCTGCCGCCGAAGATGCCGACCTTCGGGACGCGGCCGTTCTTGCCCCAGTTCGCGCGGATGTACTTCGAGGCGTCCTCGATGTCGGTGAGGATGTCGAGCCGCTTCGCGCCGTCGTCGGCGTGGAGCCAGGTGCGGCCATACCCATCGCTGCCGCGGACATTGGGCTCGGCCACGATGAAGCCGGCGTCGACGAGGAGCTGCACGCGCGGGCTGAAGCCTGGCCTGGCCTGGCCTTCGGGACCGCCGTGGAACATCACGATGACCGGGCAAGGCTCACCCGCGCTCGCGGTGGCTGCCGCGGCGCCGCCGGGCTTCTCGCAGTTCGCCGGACGGCGGACCAGCATGGGGATCTTCGTGCCGTCACGCGCCGGGTAGGACTCCAGGGTGGCGACGGCGAACTTGCTGGCGTCCAGCTCGGGGATGCTCGGCGCGTGCCACTGCGTCAGCTTCTTGGCCTGCCAGTCGAGCACGTAGCTCACCGAGGGGCCGTTCCCGGGATCGAGCCAGAGGGTCGCGTAGCGGCCGTCGGGGGTCGCTGAGGAGAACCGTACGTGATCGGCGCGCGGGAGCGCAGGGAGCGCGATGTCCTTGTACGTGCGCGCATCGATGACCTTGAGCCGCGAGTAGCCTTCCTCGTTGATCTGGTAGTAGAGCCGCTTCCGCGCCCGATCGACCTCGAACGACTCGACGTCGTACTTGAGCTCGGGGGTGACCGGGGTGAGCTTGCCGCCCTTCAGGCTGTAGAGGCGGCGGTACTCGCCGAGCTTGGGCGTGAGCACCAGGATCTCGCCGGGCGCGACACCGAAGATGGCCTCGTGCTCCTCGCGTTCGCCCTGCCCGATGACCGGGGTGAGCTTCTTCGTCGCCGGGTCGTACTCGAAGAACTCGGTCATGTTCCCGCCGACGTCGCGGCCGAGGAGCATGCGCCCGTCCTTGCCGATGTCGGTGAGCCGCCAGATGCCCTCTTGATCGAAGACCAGCTCGCGCTTCTTCGCGGCGATGTCGTAGCGGTAGATCGCGTAGGACGTGGGCTTGATGTCGTTGGCGCGGAAGTAGAGGTACTTGCCGTCGTCGGTGATCAGCTCGTGCATCGTCTGCACGCGCGCCTTGTGCTGGATCTCGACGAGGGGGCCGCCCTTCGCGTCCTGCAGGTAGAGGCCCGGGTACTCCTCACCCTTGCGATCGCGCGAGATGACCAGGGTGCGGCCGTCGGGCGTCATGTCCACGATCACGGTGGCGTCCTCGCCACCCGTGAGCTGGCTCGGGAAGCGCATGGCGCCATCGATGCGGAAGAGCTGGCGGATGCCGGTGATCGTCCAGGTGAAGTAGAGCGCCTTGGCGTCCGGCGAGAGGATGCCAGCACCGGGGGCGCGCACTTCGAAGAGGGTCCCGATGCTCCGGGAGAGGGCGGGAGGGAGCGCTGGCGCGGCGTACTTCGCGAGGACCTCGGGCTTGATGCTCTCGGCGCCGTGGCCTGCGTAGCCCGACGAGGAGGGGGCCTCGGCGGCGGGAGGCGTGGCAGGCGCCGCGGGGGCGCTCGACGTCGAGGACGAGGGAGGCGCAGCCGGCGTGGCCGGCGGCTCCTGAGGGGGGGCGCAGCCGGCGAGGGCGGCGAGGGTGGCGAAGGTTGCGGCGCTTCGGCGGAGCATGCGCGCCATTTGGCCGATCCAGGACGTGTCCCGCAAGGGAAAGCCGTGCCACAGGGCCGCGCCATCCGCCGCGAGCTTGGCCCAGGGGCGGACGGTTCTCTACCCTGCGGCAGCTCTGAAGGTGGTGCATTCATGAGCGATGCGGGCGTGAAGGACTGGCGAGGGCGGCTGCTTGCGGCCGGGGACGCTTACCTGAAGGTGCTCGGCCCTTCTCTGAGCGCGGCGGATCCCGAGGGGAGCGTGACCCCGCGCAGCCGGCTGCTCTGCGCGGCGCTCGGTCAGCTCGCCGTGCTCGCGTACGAAGCCCTGGGTGGCAAGGCACATGCCGAGCAGGTGGGCCTCACCGCCGCCTCGCTCTCGCTGCTCACCAAGATCGACGACGAGGTGATCGATCGTCACGAGTTCCACGGCGGGATGAACGCGCGGCGTCGGATGGTGCGCGCGAAGACGGAAGCGTTCCTCGCGCCGACGCTCGCCTCGCTCGGATCGGGGCTCGCGGCGAACGCGGAGCCGCGCTGCGCCTTCGCCGCGGCGATCGGCAGGCAGCTCGGGACGATCGCGCAGAGTCGGGTGCGACTGGACCACGTGCTGTCGGTCATCGCCGAGGGGTGGCGCACGCAGATCGACGCCGTGGTCACCTTGAGCAGCCACCCCGGGCAGGTGAGCCTCGCCGAGGTCGCCGGCGTGACGCGACGGATCAGCGGGGCCTGGCTGCTGATGGTCAGCCTCCTCGGGAGCTTGCCCGATGACGCCGCGCGTCCCTTCACCGACGACGAGGAGGAGGCGATCTACGACTGGGGGTTCCACATCCAGCGGGCCGATGCGCTGGCCGATCTGCAGAAGGACCTCGGCGACGGGCTGATCTCGAGCTTCGTGGGGCGGATCCTGTGGGAGCGTGAGCCCTCGCGCTACCTGCCCGCGTGTCGCGCAGGGGACGCCGCGACGCTGTACGAGATGGCGGCGATCCACCGGGTCGACGAGATCTGCTTGCGCGGCGGAGAGCCCGTGGGCGCGCTCGCCACCCGCCTCGGCGCGCTCGGGGAGCTGAACTCCCTCCTGTCCTGGATCCATGGCTTCCTGCTCGAGCGCTACCTGGAGCACCCGCTGTGTCGGCGCCGGTCCGACGATCCCGCCTTTCGCGCGATGGGCCAGGGCCAGGGTGGGCGCGAGGCCTCGAGCCCGTCGGCGGAGCGCTGATCGTGTTCGGCACGCTGCGGCCCCATGGCTGCGGGCTCCGGGCAGAAGACCGGGAGGCGTACGGTCGTCTCTACTGCGGGCTCTGCAAGAGCCTCGGGGACGGGTATGGCACACCGAGCCGGGCCCTCGTGAGCTTCGACGCGGTGTTTCTGGCGCTGCTCGTGGACGGCCTCCTGGACGAGGCGGCGGCGCCGGATCGTTGCCGGTGCCCGCTCGTCCCGGTGGTGCACCGGGAGACCGTGCGACCGGACAGCGTGCCGATGCGGTTCGCGGCGGCCGTGGAGCTGCTCCTTGCGGATCAGTGGCTCGCCGATCGGGCCACGGACGCGAGGGGCGGGACCAAGCGGCGGCTGGCGATCCTGGGGCGGCCATTGCTCGCCTCGCGGGTCGCGCGTGCGCGGGAGGAACTCGCCGCGCTCGGGGTGTTGCCGCGAGGCGTGGAAGGGTTCGAAGCGCGGCAAGCGCAGCACGAGGTGCTCGGCGAGAGCGATCCCGAGGAAGCCGCTCGACCGACCGCGGAGGTGCTCGGGGACCTGTTCGGACGGCTCGCGGATCTTCCGGGAGCGCCCCCCAGCCTTCGTGCGCCGGCGACGGTGCGCGATCTCCAGACGCTGGGGCGTGCCCTCGGCGGGATCATCTACTGGATCGACGCGCTGGAGGACGTGCGCAAGGACGCACGTCGCGGTGAGTTCAACCCGTTTCTCGTGGTCGATGGCGGGGAGAAGGGGACCGAGCGCGCGGGCGTGGGGCTCCGGATCTCGGGGGCGCGGGTCGAGCGGGGCGTGCGGAGGCTCCGGGCTGCGCTCGTCGAAGCCGAGCGCATCGTGGCGCGCTTGCCGCTCCGGCGGCATCGGAAGGTCGTCGCGAGCGTGGTCTCCGTCGAGCTGAGCACCTCGGCGAGGCGGGCCATCCAGCAAGCGCGGGCATGGGTCGCGGAAGAGGCACCGCGGCCGCCGGAAGGATCGCTGACGCTCGCATGGCCGCTCCTGCCTTGGTTCGCGCGGGTCATGCAGCAGGCGGCGGTGCTCGCGGTGCTGGTGTGGACGTGGCTCCTCGGGGGGTCCACCGCGCTCGCGCAAGAGACCGAGCGGCGCAAGAGCCCCTCCGTTCCGCCACGCGCGGCGCCGATGGCTCCGACGTCGGAGGCGCAGATCGAGCCGTGCCCCGAGGATGGCGACGTCGGAGGGGCCGACGGTGGGCGGGATGGGGGGCGCGAGCCCTGCAAGGACGCTGGCGCGGACGGCGGCAGCGACGAGCGTGATGGAGGCGACGCTGGCGCTGGAGGCGACGCCGACGCTGGCTGGCGCTGGCCCGAGCTGCCGTCGGGGGCCGATGCGCGCGACGCCGGGGTGGAGGTGGAAACGCCCGCCCCGTCGGGCTCCGTGGCGTCCGATGCGGGGGAAGGGCCGGAAGGTGTCCCTGGCGCGGGGAAGGGGAGCTCAGGGGTGTGCGGCAGCGACCCGTGCGGCTGCGGATCGTGCTTCAAGACCTGCGCCGCGCCCTGCGAGCAGCTCTTCGGTGGCAAGGGCTCCGAGTGCCCCTGCTGTTGCAAGGATCCCGGCAAGGAGTGCAGCTCCTGCTGTCCCAGCTCCTGCAACATCTGCAGCAGCTGCTTCGACCCGTGCAGGAGCTGCTGCGATTGTTCTCGCGGCTGCGACGGGTGCTGTTCCAAGGGCGGCGGCTGCGACGGATGCTGTTCCAAGGGAGGCGGCTGCGACGGATGCTGCGGAAAGGGTGGCGGCTGCGACGGGTGCTGCGGAAAGGGCGGCGGCTGCAAGTGCTGAACACTCTTCCGGCCCTCGTGGTACGCTCCCGGACGCCGTCCGTGGGACTTCGGGGCGATTTCCGAATCCGGCCTCTGAAGCTGTCCTAGCTGATCGCTCCTCCTCTCCCCGGGCGGCGTTCTTCCCATGTCGCCCCCTCCTGCGGTTCCAGGCCGCCTCCGCTTCGACACGGCCCGCGTCGAGCGTGAGGATCTGGTCATGTTCATCAACGCCTGCTTCGCCTGCTCCGGCCAGGCGGAGTACTACGGCCCCGCGGGCGGCCAGGCGGTCTCCATCGAGTTCCTCCACGAGTACATCCTCGGCAACTACCGTCGCCTGTACGCGCGCACGCTCGCGGCGGGCATCAACCACTTCAACCAGGGGTTGATCCTTCTGAACCTGCTGGCGCAGGGCGCCCAGGGGCGAGGCCCAGCTGGGCGTGCGGAGGAGGGGCGGCTCGTCGCGGCGGCGCTGCGCGCACTGCCTCCTCAGCGGGCGCTCAAGGTGCTGCGGCTGGTGCGCGAACGGCGCATCAACAACCGCCGCTCGCGCGCGGTGATTCGCGCTTACCTCGACGGTCGCCCCGATCCGGCGTTCGACGCCGTGAAGTACCGAGGGCTCGTCCGCGCGATCGCGGCGCACGCGCACCTGCGTCTCCAGGGAGAGCTGGGGCCGTTCCTCTTCACACCCCGCCGTCGGTCCTCGTTCGTGACACCGCTCTTCGAGCAGTGGCGGCAAGCGCGCTACGCGCAGGGGGCCATCTTCGAGCTGCCCTTCACGGTGGCCGAAGGCATCGCCGCGGAGCGAGGCCTTTCTCGTGAAGAGATCCTCCGTCGAGGCGCAGGGCGGATGACCGCCGGGGAGCAGCTCCGCTTGCAGCGCTCCGCGACGCGTGAAGGGGTGCAGATCGCCTTCGATCTCGGCCGCGCTTCCCTCACCCGGCTCGCCCTCTACCTCCTCTCGCTCCCGATCGAGGAGCGTCTCGCGCGCAAGGAAGAGCTTCGCGCTGCGCTCTCCCGGGCGGCCAACCGCGCGCTGCGCCGCTCACCCACGGCGCTGGGTCGTGTCGCGGCGGTGCTCGATCGCAGCCACTCGTCCTCGGGGACCACCGAGAAGCGTCGCCGGCCGCTCGGCGTGGCCCTCGGCGTCAGCGCCTTGCTCCGCGCGGCTGCGCGCGAGTACCGGGCCTTCTGGACGGTGCCCACCGACGACGAGCTGCTGGTCACGCCGCGCGGGCAGACGGATCTCGCGGGCCCCCTCCTGGACGCGCTGGACTGGGGGGCAGAGGTCATCGTGATCGTGTCCGACGGGTTCGAGAACGATCCTGCAGGGATGGCAGGTGGGATCGCTCATGTCTTCCGCTCCCGGCTGGATCCGAAGGCACGCACCTCGATCGTCCACTTCAACCCGGTGTTCGACAGTGAGCGCTACGCTCCACGCAGCCTCGGCCCGGCCATCCCCACCGTGGGCCTGCGCGACGCGGAGGATCTTCCCACCGTGCTGGGCTTCGCGCGCTTCGCCGAAGGCACGGCGCCCCTCTCCGAGCTGGAGCAGTACCTCGAGGGACGCGTCACCGAGATGCTCGTACGTGTGATGGCTCACCCGAGCGCCCGCGCGAGCACGCCCCCGTGACGCGCGTGACGGAGGGCATGACGGAGCGCGTCACGGAGCGTGTACAGGGAAGAATTCCCTTGGCACCGTAGACAATTGGTGAGAGCCATGACCTCCTGGGACATTTCTCAAGGAGACCTCCGTGTACCGAAATCCACCGATCACGCTCACCCTGGTTCTTGCTGGCCTCTCCATCACGAGCTGTACCGCGGACGTGCTCGACGAGGCCGATCTCTCGTCCGCCGACGAGGCCTTCGAGGAAGTCGGGGAGGCTGTCCAGGGCCTCGCCGGCGATCATCTGTGGAGTCGTCGCCTCGGCAGCGCGGGGGATCAGCGCGCGCTCGACATCGTCACCGATGCCAGTGGCAGCGTGACCCTCGTGGGGCAGCTCTCCGGCAGCCTGGTCGTAAACGGCGTCACCTACACCAGCGCCGGCGGGGCCGACGCGTTCGTGGTGAAAATCGACAAGGGCGGGGTGCCCCTCTGGGCGCGCCGCTTCGGCACCTCGGGCGATCAGGTCGCGACCCTGGTCGTGGGAGATGCCGCGGGGAATACCGTCGTCCACGTGACCGGTGCAGGTCCCATCGACTTCGGGGGCGGGCCGATCTCGACGACGGGCGCCGCCCTGGTGAAGCTCGACACGAACGGCAACCACGTGTGGAGCCGCAACCTCGGTGCGACGGCGAACGACCTCGCCCTGGACGCGACGGGACATGTCCTCGCGACGGGACAGTTCGAGGGAACGATCAACCTTGGCCTGAGCCCGCTGACCAGCGGCTCGGGGCCGGACGTGTTCGTGGCGAAGATCAACGCGGCGGGGACGACGGTCTTGCACCGGGTCATCGGGGGCATCGGACCTCAGAACGCCTCGGCGATCGTGGCCGGCGTCCATGGCGAGATCATCGTCGGTGGTGACTTCACCCACGAGGTCGTCGCGGGTCTCTCCGAGGTGACGGGCCCCAACCTGAGGAACACGTTCATCGCGACGATCCGTGAAGATGGCTTCTGGGGCTTCGCCCGGACGCTCCCCTCGGGCGGAGGCGATGGAGCGAGCATCGGAGCGCTCGCCGTCGACAGCGCAGGCAACATCATCGCCACGGGGTGGGACGGGGGATACGGCGCTCCTGGCAGCAAGCTGAGCTTGATCAAGCTGACCTCGGGAGGCACGCCCCTCTGGAGCCGGTTCTTCTCGGCGGTGCCGTTCGAGCCGGGCGACCCCTGGGGAAGCTGGCGTGGTCGGAACGTCGCGGTCGATCCGAGCGACAACATCGTGCTCACCACCGACCCAGGAAACCTCGGCATCCTGGCGACCCTGGATCTCGGGGGAGGTCCGCTCGCGTCCGGGCTGATCGTCGCCAGGTTCGATCCGTCGGGCAATCACACGTACAGCCATCGCTGGGCCCTCGACGGCAACGCGGCGCTGGCCATCCGCTCGAACGGCTCGGTTTTCGTGGGCGGCTCCTTCCGGGGCACCCTGAACTGCGGCGGCTGGACCCTCACCAGCGCCGGTGGAGACGATCTGTTCCTGGCCAACCTCGCCCCTTGAAGCGGGTTCCACCGAGGCGGTCGTTGCCTCGGCTCCACCTGCGCCGTCTCTGGACGTCCTGATCCCCCGATCGCGGGGGCATCTCCTGCTCTCCTCACCCTCCTCGTCGCGAAAGCGGGCGCAATCCGTCGCCGCTTGGCTAAGCTGCGCCTTCCCTCACTGGAGCCCTCATGTTCGGAAAGCCTTCTCTCGCCGTGGGCGATCGCGCCCCCGAGTTCAGCTTGCAGTCGCAGTCGTCGGAGACCGTGAAGCTCTCCGACTTTCTGGGGAAGAAGACGCTGGTGCTCTTCTTCTATCCGAAGGACGACACGCCCGGCTGCACGGCCGAGTCCTGCTCGTTCCGGGACAGCCACGATGCGTTCACCGAGGCCGGGGCCGAGGTGATCGGCGTCAGCGCCGATTCGGTCGCATCCCACGGGCAGTTCGCGAAGAAGTACGGGCTGCCCATGACGTTGCTGAGCGATCCGGGCGGCGAGACGGCGAAGCGCTACGGCGTGAAGTCGACGCTCGGCTTGCTTCCCGGGCGGGTGACGTTCGTGATCGACAAGGAAGGGATCGTGCGCCACGTCTTCTCGTCGCAACTCCAGGCGACGAAGCACGTCAACGAGGCGCTGGCGATCGTGAAGAAACTCGAAGGGAAGTAGCCATCGCCAGGAGCCTCGCCGGCCGCCATCGCGCTCGCGCTGCGGCCGTCGGGGCTCGGTGGTGTCGTCGTGCGCGATGGTGGCTCAGTAGCGGTCGCCGTCGTCCTTGGGCGCGAACGGCCACGGAGGCGGGCTCGCGCCGTTGACGGTGATCCCGCCGTGCGAGAACATCAGCCCGTTGGCGAGGAACTCGGCGGGGAAGTTGAGCCGAGGCTTCGAGACGTCGGCGAGCGCCGAGAGGTCCTCGGGGCGCAGCTTCACGTCGAGGGCCGCGAGGTTGTCGTCGAGCTGCTCCGCGGTGCGCGCGCCGATGATCGTCGAGGTCACCCCGGGCTGTGCCTGGACCCAGGCGATGGCGACCCGGGCGGGGGTGGTGTCCAGCGCCTTGGCCGTGCTCAGCAGCACGTCGATGATCTTGTAAGCCTGCTCGTTCAGCGACGACTCGACCCACGCGCCGCGCCCGGCCTTCACCTTGCCGGCGTTCTCGCGGGTGTACTTCCCGCTCAGGACGCCGCTCTTCAGCGGAGACCACGGAGTGACGCCGATGCCGAGCTCCTGGGCTGCCGGGATCAGCTCGCCTTCGACGGTGCGCTGGAGCAGCGAGTACTCGATCTGCAGGGCCACGATGGGCGTCGTCCCGCGCAGGAGGGCCTGGGTCTGTGCCTGGGCGAGCTTCCAGGCGAACGTGTCGGAGAAGCCGATGTACCGGACCTTTCCGGCCTGCACGAGGTGATCGAGCGCCGCCATCGTCTCCTCGATGGGGGTGTGCTTGTCCCAGCAGTGGAGCCAGTACAGGTCGATGTAATCGGTCTGCAGGCGGCGCAGCGATTGCTCGCACTGGGCGACGATGGCCTTGCGACCCGCGCCTCCGCCGTTGGGATCGCCAGGGTAGAGGTTGCCGAAGAACTTCGTGGCGATGACGACGCGATCGCGGCGGTTCCTGTCCTTGCCGAGGGCGTCGCCGATGATCTTCTCGGAGTGCCCTTTCGTGTACGCGTTGGCGGTGTCGATGAAGTTGCCACCCCGCTCGATGAAGCGAGCGAGGATGGCCTCGGAGTCCTTCACGGAGGAGCCCCAGCCGAGGTCCTCACCGAAGGTCATGGCGCCGAGACAGAGGGGGCTGACCCGAAGGCCGGAGCGGCCGAGCGTGACGTAGTGGTCGAGAGGCATGAAAGCTCCTGCTTTGGCGCGGTGCGTGCGCGGCGGGGATGCTCGCGCTCTTCCAGAGAGAAGACAACGGGTCGGGCGCCGTGCAGAGGAGGAGCGATGCGATGCTCCTCATCGCGATGCGACGCTTCTCGTCCTGACAGGCCCTCGTTACCATCGCGGTCCGCGTGAGAGTCAAGCCGCCCCCTTCCACCGTGCACGCTGCCTTCGCTTTGAAAGGCTTGCGCGCAGCTCCATCGCAGGTGCTCGGCAACATCCGCCTGGTACCGCTCCTGCGCGATCGGGTGTGCGAGGACCTGCGCCTCGCTCGTCGCAAGTACGAGGAGACGCTGACGGTCGTCGATCTGGGAGACCGCCTGGCCTACTGCTCGACCTATGTGCCGCACGCCCTCGTGGTCAGCTGGACCGACGACGCCTCACCCGTCGGCGCATTCGGGACGGCCCTCGCTGGGCCCTCGGACGAGAAGCGCCTCTCCGGAGCACTCCGTGGCGTGAAGCTGCTGCACCGCATGGTCAAGCGAGAGGGGGAGCAGCGCTTGCGGCTGCTTCCACAGCACCTCGCGCTGGAGGGCCTCCTCGCGCTGCACTTCAAGGGTCCCGAGATCGCCTGGACCGAGTACTCGCGTCGCGCTCTGTCGCGAGGGCTCAGCCCACGGGGGGAGCTGACGGTGGGCGGGCGTGGCGTCGCGTGGCTCGAGGAGGCGCTGCGCCTCTTCGAGATCCACGAGGGGCAGTGCGGGGTCTTGCTGTTCATCGGTGACGCGCTGGCCTCGATGTTCGTCGTGTCCCACCCCGACGATTACCGCGATCTCCACCGGACCTTGCTGGAGGATGGGTTCGCCCTCGATCTGCTGCGTGCCGCGGAGTGGAGCGGTCAGAGCCCGGTGCTCACCGGGGAGCTGCAGCCGGAGAGCGTCTCTTCCCTTGCGGATCTGAGGTCGCAGGTGGCCCGCATCCGGGAGGAGGTGGCGAGCTTCCACGTCGACATTGCCAGCGGCCTCGTGGGGCGCTCGCTCTCGATCGAGCGGGTCTATCGGGCGGGTCCCTTCCTGCTCGACCGCTTCCTGACCGATCTCGATCCCGGCGGGGAAAACCATATCGGTGAGCTGATCCTGAGCGAGGATCGCACCGTCCAGTACGCGCGCACGTACCGCCTCTCGAGCGCGCAGACGCGCCGCGTGTACTTGCTCCAGCAGCTGGCGGCGTGTCAGTGGAACCTGGATCTGACGGCCAAAGCGCTGCGGACCTCGCGCGATGCGCTCATGGTGCGGCTGGAACGGGCGGGGTTCGGCTATCTCATCGCCGAGCACGTGCTCGCGGGGGCGAAGAAGCGCACGCGCTGAGTGCGGCGCTGCGCGCCATGGGGGGGCCGTGTGCGGCAGGCGTGGGCTCAGAACGTGAAGCCGACCTGGAAGATGGGTCGGTAGCGGGCCGCCTCGGGATCGAGGGGGCTCATCGCCGCAGGAGAGGGGCGCTCGACCTTCTCGACCGCCAGGAACGCCACGTCGATCACGTTCGCGGCGATCATGCCCAGGGCTCCTCCGAACAACCCACCGACGACGTAGCCGAGCCCGCCCATGTAGCCTTTGCAGTTGCCGATGCCGCATACGGTGAGCGCACCGATGACTCCCGTCGTGAGGGGCAGGCCGAGGTTGAGCCCGGTGCTCACGCCAGCCCCGAAGCCGTTGCCATGCGCGAGGTGGATGATCGGGCCGCTGAGGACGTAGGTCCCGAGGCCAGCGGCGACGAGGGGCGCAGTGCCCGAGTCGACCGAGAGGCCGGCGCCGATGAGGCTGTAGGCGGCGCCCAGCCCGATGAGGTTCTGCCAGCCGTACCAGTGTTGCTCGAAGCGCTCTTGCTCCTGAGCACCCGCGGTGAGCGATGACAGGAGCACGGCCGCGAGCGTGGCGGTGCGCAGCGAGTGACGAGCACAGAGCATCACCGTCCAGCGTACTCTGGAGACAGGCGCTCGTGCGGTACCGAAGCACGGGTCAGGCGTCGTGGCGTGGCCGTTCTCGCACCATCGCGAGGGTTGGTCCGCCCCGCTCGTCGGGGACGTCGGCCGCGCTGGCGCGGGCTCAGAACTGCCAGCCTGCCTGGAAGAGGGGTCGGTAGCGGGCTGCTTCGAGAGCGAAAGGGTTCGCGACCGAGGGAGTCGGGCTCTCGACCTTTTCGACGGCGAGGAAGGCCACGTCGATCACGTTCGCGGTGAGCATGCCCGCGAGTCCTCCGATCATGGCCCCGGTCGAGATGTCGCGGGTGGCCTTGTATCTGCAGTCGACGGCGCTGCAGTAGAGGAAGGCACCGAGGAGGCCTGTGACAAAGGGCACGCCGAGGTTGAGCCCGAAGCTCGCTCCGGCCTCGAGGCGGTTGCCGTGCACCATGTGGATGATGGGGCTGCTGAGGGCGTAGGTGCCGATGCTTGCGATGGTGAGAGGTGCCCAGCGGGAGTCGAGCGCGAGGTCGAGCGCACCGAGGGAGTACGCGGCACCCAGGCCGATGAGGTTCTGCCACCCATACCAGGTGCGTTCGACGGGGGGTTGCTCCTGAGCGCGTGCGGTGGGGGGGACGAGGAGGGCGGCCGCGAGCGTGGCGGTGAGCAGGAGGCCACGAGGGCGAGGCATCGTCCTGAAACATAGCATGGTGGCAAGGCCTCGTACTGCGTCGAGCCCTCGGTCGATGCCGGCACGTCGTCGCTGCATGGCGGTGCGCCATGCGCAGCGCTGGCGGTCGAGCCAGGACCGGGGAGCGCTCCGGCTGCGTGTCGTGGCCGGGCCGGGACGAGGTGGGCGCGGGCTCAGAAGCGGAAGCTGGCCTGGAAGAGGGGGCGGTAGCGGGTCGCCTCGGGATCGAGGCTGCCCGTCGTTGCGGGAGAGGGGCGCTCGACCTTCTCGACGGCCAGGAACGCCACGTCGATCACGTTCGCGGTGAGCATCCCCAGGCCCCCCCCGATCACGGCACCGACGACGTAGCCGAGGTCACCCATGTAGCCTTTGCAGTTGGCGATGCCGCAATACGTGAATGCCCCGATGACACCTGTGGTGAGGGGCAAGCCGAGGTTGAGCCCAGCGCTCACGCCAGCCCCGATGCCGTTGCCATGCGCGAGGTGGATGATGGGGCCGCTGAGTACGTAGGTCCCGAGGCCAGCGGCGATGACGGACGTCGTGCCCGAGTCGAGCCCGAGGCCGACACCGACGAGGCTGTAGGCGGCGCCCAACCCGATGAGGTTCTGCCAGCCGTACCAGTGTTGCTCGAAGCGTTCTTGCTCCTGAGCTCCCGCGGTGAGTGATGACAGGAGCACGGCAGCGATCGTGGCAGTGCGCAGCAAGCGACGAGCACGGAGCATCACCGTCCACCGTACCCTGAAGAAGGGGGCTCGTGCGGCGCCGAGTCCTCGATCGAGCGTCGTGGCGGGACCGTTCCCGCACCATCGCGAGGGCTGGTCCGCCGAGCTGGCCGAGGGCGTCGGTCATGCCGTCGCGGCATCAGAACTGCCAGCCGGTCTGGAAGAGGGGTCGGTAGCGGGTCGCCTCGGGAGTGAGGCTGGTCGTCGCTGCGGGAGACGGGCGCTCGATCTTCTCGACCGACAGGAAGGCCACGTCGATCACGTTCGCGGCCAGCATCCCAGCGAGGATGCCGAAGCCGGCACCAGCGAAGAGGCCGAGGCTGCCCTTGCCACCGCAGTTCTCGGGGGCGCAGACGAGGAGCGCACCGATGAGGCCTGCGCCCAGAGGCAAGCCGAGGTTGAACCCGAGACTCGCCCCGGCCTCGACACCGTTGCCATGCGCGAGGTGGATGATGGGGCCGCTGAAGGCGTAGGTGCTGAGGCCTGCGACCAGGAGCGGGGCCGAGCCGGAGTCGACTTTGAGGCCGATCGCGGTGAGGGTGTACGCGCCTCCCAGGCCGAGGAGGTTTTGCCAGCCGTACCAGTCGTGCTCGACGCGGGAGGTTTCCTGAGCGCCCGCCGTGAGGGGGGCCAGGAGCGCGGCCGCGAGCGTGGTCGCGAGGAGCAGCAAGGGGCGACGAGCGCGGGGCATCGTTCACAGCCTATCCTGGGACCGTGTCTGCGTGGGGTATGCGACCCTGGTCGGATCTTCGTGAAATGGTCGTTCCCCGTCATCGCGATGACGGTGTCCGTGGCGCCGTGAGGGGGTCACGGCCTCGGTCGCATCCGGGTCAGAAGGTCCAGCCGGCCTGGAAGATGGGCTGGTAGCGGGCCGCCTCGGGGACGAGGCCGCTGGGGGTCGGGGGAGCGCCGCGCGGGGTCTCTTCGTGGGCCAGCAAGGACACGTCGATCACCGTGGCCGTCACCACGCTCGCCGTGGCCAAAATGGCCCCTGTGAGCACGGAGATGACCGTGCCGAACCGGCTGCTTTTGCAGCCTCCGGTGCCGCAGATCAGGCTGGCGCCGAGGGCTGCTCCGCAGAGCGGCAACCCGACGTTGAGCCCCACGCTCTTGGCTGCGGAGGCCATGTTGCCGTGCGCGAGGTGGATGATGGGGCTGCTGAGCGTGTAGGTCGCGGCGCCTGCGATCAGGAGCGCAGTGGAGCCAGATTCGACCGACGCGCCGGCACCGAGGAGACCGTACGCCGTGCCGAACCCGATCAGGTTCTGCCAGCCGTACCAGGTACGTTCGACGCGCGTGGGCTCCTGCGCGTGGGCGGTGGAGAGGTGCAACGGGGCGAGAGCGAGCGTCGTGACGAGAGCCAGTGTCTGGACGAGGACGTGGGGGAGGGGCCGCACCATCACGCACCGTAGCGCGGCCACGTGACGGTGCTGCATGGGACGGTGGCGCTTCTGTGCTGTGCAGCAGCGCGTCACGCTCGGCACCGCTGCCGAAGAGCGCGCCGGCGGCGCCCGGTCCGATGACGGCTGGCTGCTCTCCGTCGGCACATTGGAAGGTCGAGCTACGCGCTGGTGTCCGGGCCGTCTTCGCGCGCAGCAGGGCGGCGCAGCAGGATCACCGCCCACAGGGAGAGCCCGACGAGCGAGATGGCGAGGAGGATGCCGATCAAGCCGCGGTGCCGTTCGGTGATCGGCAGCGAGGGGGAGACGTCGTCCTGACCGAACTTCGGGTTCTTGCCGAGAGGCCCGAGGGTCACGGCGCGGGGAGCCTCGGCGCGCTCGGCGCGCCCCAGGATCTCCTCCAGGTCGTACCGGGGTCGGGTGGCGTTCGGGTAGCCCACGTAGAGGGCGTGCTCGCCAGGCGTGTCGGCACGGAGCACGAGCCGACGCACCCGCACCTCACCTTGCACGCCGCGCAGCTCGAGGGGCGCCGAGTCGCCGTCGTGGATGGTCAGGCGGAACCAGCGCTTTCGCGTGAGCTGCGTGGGCAGCCGTGTCGATTCCAGGGCCACGCCGGCGCGGGGCGTGATCCGGTAGACCATGCCCCCACCGATCGAGGGCCACACCTCGCGGTAGCTGGTCGCCGCGACGTCGACGCGCCGGCTCATCTCGGGGGTCGCCACATCGAGCAGGAGCGCCTCGATGGGGACGCCTTCGTGGCCCGCATCCAGGGTGACGACGGTGGTCTTGGAGGGCTCGTCGCGGGTGATGTTCTCGATCGTCAGCGCGATCCGCTCCGTGGGCGGTGTGCTCGACGTCGGGTCGGAGCACGTGAACCAGCCGGCGCGGATGTAGAGCTGCGGCGTAGGGGCGCCCGGCTCGGGCAGGAGGGTCACCCGCACGAGCGGCGCCTCCGAGCGCGGGTAGGGGATCTCGAGAAGCTCGACGTGGCCCCCCGGCTGATCGACCCGGTAGATGTAGGGGCCTTCCGCGATGACGCCCAGCGCATCGCGGTGATCGCCGGTCTCCACGCGCGCGCGGAGGAGGAACGAGCCACTCGACACGTCGAGCTTCACGCGGCAATGCGCGGTGTTCGGTGGCAAGCGGAAGGTGGCGCGCGAGATGCCTTCGGCGTCCACGGTCGGATCGAGCAGCTCTCCGCGCGTGGGGCTGTCGATGCGGGGAGCCGCCACGGACTGCACGACGTACGGGACCTCGCGCCCATCGGGCCCCGCGATGCGGACATCGGCGAGGAGCTCCTGGGCGGAGCTGGCGCGGTAGAGATCGAGGTCGACCGGCGCCTGGTAATCCCCGGGGGCGTCGACGCCGGCGACCGATCTCACCGAGGCGAGCTTGGAGACGGGCAGGCGGGGTATCTCTGGCTGTGCCTCGGCCCGGGGGGCGAGGGCGGTGAGGAGCACCAGGATCACGCCGCTGGCCACGGATTTTGTGGGAGGTGAGCTCGGTCCAGGTTCGACCGCGCCCGTTCTCATCAGCGTCATGAGGCGCTGGCCGAAGCGCGCGTAGAGGAAACCTCCAGCGACCAGGAGGGCGCCGACGCTCGTCAGCAGGAGGATCTGGTAGCCGCGCTCCACGCTCCAGACGTCCCAGAGCGAGAGCTTCAGCACGGTGACGAGGAAGAGGAACAGCCCCAGGTAGCGATGCAAGGCGCTGCGTGCGGCGAAGCCCATGGCGAGCAGGGCCGCTGCCGCTGTGCCGAGCACCAGCGTGGTGGTCATCGACAGGCGGCCTGCTTGCTCTGCGATCGCAGCGTCCACGTGCATACGGAACACCACCCACTCGTCGAGGTCCAGGGGAACGGCAGGGGGCAGGGGCGTGGAGCGCACGGCCGAGCGGACCTCAAGGATCGCCAGGGCGATCCACATTCCGTGGCCGAGGACGACGGCGAGTAGGCAGCTCCAGCGCCACGGGCCTCGGCCATTCCCGGCCCGCGCGGCATGGGCGAGCTGAGAGGCCGAGAGCAGGAGCGCCACAGAGAGCCCCGCGAGGGCGTAGGCGCGTGGGTTCAGCAGCACCGGTACGGTCATCGCACCCAGGCGTCCCTGCGAGACGAAGTAGTCGCGCACCATCTGCTGCGTCCCGTGGATGTCCACGCCGAGCAGCCGCAGGATGGCTGCGAAGAAGAGGAGCGCCGCGAAGGGGATCCACCTCTCCTCGCGCGAGCGCGCGCCCACCGTTGCGGCCACGCAGCCGAGAGCAGCCCAGAGCACGGTCACCGTCGCGCCGCTGAGCGCGAACGCGATGGCCGCGGCGAACAGACCGAGCGCCTGGCCGAGGAGGAGGGACAGGCGCGCGTGCGCCTCGGCCCAGGTCTGAGCGCGTCCCTCGCACTGCTGCGTGGCGCGCAACAGCAAGATGCCCACCGCGAGATCCGCGCACCCCGCTGCGGCGGTGAGGAGGGCCCGCAAGGTGGGCACGTTCCCGCCCGTGGTGGTCAGCGCCGCCATCAGGAAGCCGAGGGGGGCGAGCGAGGCGGTGACGACCATGTCCCAGGTGATCGCCGACTTCCGGCGAACGACATCGTCCACCACGGCGCCGAGGTGGACGAGCGCCCACACGCCGAGTGCAGCGAGGAAGACGGGGTCGACGGACTCGGTCGTCACGCCTTTTCGCCGCGCGAACCCGGAGGCGATGCCCACGGCCACGGCGGTGAAGAGGACGGCGAGGAGATGGAGGAGGCGCATGCCCGCACGCGCAGCGAGCGCGGCGACGAGCGCGGCTGCGACCGCGACGAGGAAGACGAACAGCGTCGGGCGCGCCGCCACGAGCTGCACGCCGGCGAGGATGACGAACAGGCCGGCGCCCACGCTGGCGCCCACGGCCCCCGCCGGGGTGACCAGGGCGCGTCGGCCAGGCCCGAGGAGGAAGCCGCTGACGTACACCGCCGTCCAGCCGCCCAGCAGCATCACGAGCAGCGAGCGCTGTTCCTGGGGCACGCCATGGCTCACGGCCAGGAAGGCGATGAAGGCCGCACCCATCGGCACCGTCAGCCAGGCCTGCGCTGCAACGGCACGAAGGAGCGCGATCGCGGCGATGCCCAGGCCGATCGCTGCGAACGCGACGAGGCGCGGACGATCGTAGAGAAGGAGCGCTGCCCCGGCGTGGGTCAGGACGAGCGAGGCCAGCGCGAATCCACGGGAGGCATGCGTGTCCCCGTTCTCGCTGCGCGAGCGCAGCCGGAGGGCGAGGGCCGCCCACTGGGCGCCGAAGAGCGCCACGGCCACGATGGGGACGATGCGGGTCGAGAGCTTGAAGTAGGCACCGACGCGCAGCTCCGGGACATCCAGCCCGAAGCTGTGCGGGGGGCGGACATCGAAGTACTTCGCGTACCAGCCGAGGAAGAGCACCACGACGCCCGTCACGGCGAGCGCCGGGACCACCCGGAAGCGTGCCTTGAGCGCCACGCCCTGGGTGATGCTGGTGAGCAGGAAGAGGTACGTGAACAGGGCGAAGGCGCGGTCTTGACCCGTGGAGAGGACCATGGGGTTCAGGAGGCCCGCGAGCAACACCAGGCCCAGGAGCGCCTCGGCGCGGTGCCGCAGCGAGAGCGCTGCGCCGAGGATGAGCACGAGGCTCGCCGCGGCGAACGCGACCGGCGGCGGCACCAGGTGATACAGGGCGACGCTGGACCATGCCGAGGCCATCAGCACCGCGATGCCGATGCCTGCCAGGATGTGGACGAACGCGGGGCGCGTCTTCGGTCGCAGCACCTCCGAGGCGATCAAGAGACCGATGCCTGCGACGGCTCCGACCGCGACGCGCCCTGCCGGGCCGATCCACTGGTTGTCGACGGCGTACTTGAAGAAGAAAAGGGCACCGAGCAGGAACACGGCCGCGCCCACGCGGGTGAGCCAGGTGAGCCCGAGCTGCTCCTCCAGCGAGGGGCGTGGGGTCGGCTGCGGCTGACTTCCGGGGGGGGAGGGCGGAGCGGCGGGGAGGGAGGCGTCGGGAGGAGGAGCGCCTTCGGGGAGAGGCGCGCCCTCCGGGAGAGGGGCGCCTTCGGGAGGCGAAGTGCCTTCGGCGGATGCTGCTCCGTCAGGAGAGGTGGCTGCCTCCTGCGCGGCGGTGTGGATGCCGTCCTCGGGCGTGAGCACTCCGGGAGGTGGCGACGAGGACGCTCCTGCTGGCTGACCGGGAACGGCGGCGTCGTGGGGACCGACAGGGACCTGCGTGGGCGACGGTGGAGTGCCGGAGGGCGACATCTCCGGCGTCGGGATCGGGGCGATGGCCGTACCCGCCACGGGGAGGGTCGAGTCGGCGGGGGCGTGAACCGTCTGGGGTTGCGCAGCCTGGAGGCGCGCTTGCTCCGAGAGCCGGTAGAGCTCGTGCTCCAGGAAGAGCACCCGTCGCTCCAGCCCTTGCGCGCGGAAGCGGGCGCCGGAAGCGACAGCGAGGGCGACCCAGGGCACGATGAGGAAAAGCCCCGCGACGCCGACGCCGAGCAGGATCGCCAGCACTTCCATCACGCACGCCTAGCACGGGGGACGGCGGGTGAAACGGTGCGAGCAGGGTTGGTCCAGTCGCACCGCGGCGCGTCACATGCGCAGCAAGAGGACCTCTCGCCCGGTCGGGCTCTCGATCCGTTCCACGCTCGGGGCGGTGTTCTCGGTGGCCGCGAGATCCGACAGCACCACCGCGGCGTGTGCGGCGGGGAACGCCGTCAGATGGCGTTCGAGCTGCGTGAGGGAACTCTTCACCACGTCACCGCGTACCTCCAGCCGCAGCTCGATGACCGCACGCTGGTGGGGGGCGTCCTTCTCGCTCCCGATGAGGACATCGGGATCGTCGCTCTGGGACATCGAGAGCACCGAGACGGGGCCCTCCACCACCGCCTCCAGGGCGCTGCAGAACAGGTGCTCCAGGGTGTGGCCAGTCACCGTGCGTCCCAGGCCGCTCGTCGCCACGGCGCTCCTGGCTCGACGCGCGGCGAGCAAGAGAGCCTTCTCCAGGAACCGCGGGTCCGAGCGCAGGATCATGCCCGGTCCTTCCTGGGGACCGCGGCGGTCGTGGAGCAGACTCTGGGCCGTCGCCTGGAGGAGCGTCTCGTGCACACCCTTGGTCACCTGTGCGGCGCTCGCCACGGGGGCCCCGGGAGGAGGCAGGATGTCGAGCTGCGCTGCGAGCGCTTCCCGCATCGCCGGCGGTGTCGCGAGCACCGTGGCTTCGGCCGCTCTCCAGAGGCTCTTGCCCATGGCCGTGCGGAGGCGCTTCTTCTCGGGGACGCGGAACGTGTGGCAGTAGCCGTCGGCCCTGCTGTCGGGGAAGGTCTTGGTGTCGAGCACCCACGGGTCGGCGCCCCCGCTGTACGCGTAAGGGCGGAGCGTGACGCTGCGAGCGCGCGGCCTGATCTCGCCGAAGAAGCAGCCGTTTGCCCACTGGCTCCCCTGGTAAGCGGCCGGCGCCGCCACCTCGACGAAGCCGCCACGCTGCGACACGATCGACCGCGTGCGCTCCTGGTGCAGGTGGCCGCGCAGCACCAGGTCGAACACCCGCTCGCAGCGGCGCTCCACCATCCACCGCTCGATCTCGTGGAGGTCATCGAAGGGGTGGTGCATCAGCGCGATCGCGAAGTCCGCGCCTTCATCGGCGATCCTTCCCTCCGCGCCAGCGACGTTCGCCTCGCCCAGCCAGAGACGCCCCTGGTCGTCGTCCGCCTGGGCGAACCAGGCCGAGTTGAACGAGGCGACGGCGAGCCGCGCTCCACGGATGTCGACGATCTCCACGGCGTCCGCCCCGACCCCGAGGCCCAGCGCTCTGTCGGGGCCGAGGAGGGACGTCAGGCTCTTCCGGTAGCCTTCGAGCTTCTGCGCGTGGAACCGCCGGCTCTCCTCTTCCTCGAAGAACCGGATGGCCTCCTCGTCGCTGGACAGCGAGCGGAGGAGCCAGCGCCCCACCTCCCGATCCACGTCGTGGTTGCCGGGCACGACGAAGATGCGGGCAGGAGGCACCTCGGACACGGCCATGAGCGTGCGCAGGAAGTCGGTCGCCAGCGCATACTCCTCGGCCTTCCCGCCGTGGCCCAGATCCCCGGTCACGAACACCAGATCGAGGGGGAAGCCTTCCCGGTCCGCCTCCAGGAGCTGGAGCAACCCCCGGAGGACCCGATCCTGGTCGTAGCGCTTCACGCGCTGTGGCCGCAGGTGAAAGTCGGAGATGTGGAGGAAGCGGATGGGGGTCTCTGCCGGCGCTCGGGACGCGCCCGTCGCGGGACCTGGGTCTTCGTCGTTCCGCGGCGTGAGCGCCGAGAGCGTCTCGGCGCGAGGTAGCTCGTAGGCCTGCGCCGCCCAGGTGACGAAGTCCGGCGCCCGGTGCCGCAGTGCCTGCTCCGTGGCGCGAGAGATCACCATCACCAGGGGCCCGGCGAGCTGGCGCAAGAACTCGCGCTCCGCGTTCAGGAGGGCGGCGAAGGCGGTGACCCCGAAGGGCGCCTGCGGGGCTGCGGACAGCAGGTACACCTCCGCCGTCCGGCTCCGTGTCAGCTCGGCCCAGCGCCCAGGGCCCGTGTGCAGCTCGCAAGCGCCCAGATCCGCCACGTCGAGGGGGGTCGACGTGAGCAGCGACCGGAACGCACGCCGCGTCTCCTCCAGCGCCGCGTCGCTCTCCACGATCGCGAACAGCAGCGTCGCCGAGCCCTGCGCGAGCTGGAGCCGGGCCTGGAGCTCCTCCAGTCGATCTTCCGGTGTCATCAGAGCGCTCGCTCCAGGTGTTGCAGGAGCTGCTCCACCGGCTCCGGCAGGCTGTACCAGGCGATGCCGTTCCGGTACTCGATCACCCACAGTCCATAGAGAAGCTGCTTCACCACATCCCCCTGATCTTCGAGCTGGTACTCCCGCCGCACCTTCTCGAGCGCGGACAGGAACCTGGGATCGTACGAGCGCCGGAACGACTCCCGCTGATCCGCGATGGCAGCCTCCACATCCTGAGGCTCGATGAAGCTGCCCCGCCGGACATGGGCTTTCACCACGCTCGACTGCATCAGCCGCGAGAGCTCCCGGATGTTTCCGCCCGAGCCCACGATGGCGCGGTCCACGGCGTCGGGGAGCACGATCTTCGGGTCGATGGGGTCGACCCGCGCTTCGACGATTCGCTGCAGGATCCCCATCCCCCGCTCCGAGCGCCTGCGCTTCCGCATCTGGCCGTCGAAGTCCCAGAGGCGTACCGCCGGCAGCACGGCGCTGTCCGCGTTGTTGTACCGCTCGCTCAGCACGTTGAACGTCGGCTCGTAGACCAGCGACAGGGGGATGGTGAGGATTGCGGCCCCCGGTGCCTCGGCCATCGGCTTGCGCTTGTCGTCGAGGAAGGTCTGGCGGGCTTGTACCGGCGGCAGCTTGTCCAGGCCGTCCAGGATCACCACTGGCCGCACTTCGGCGAGGCCTTGCAGCAGGCGTCCCAGGATCTCCAGCGGGTCGTCTCCGCCCTGCTTCACCTGGAGTCGCAGCTCGTCGCGGAGGATCCGGCTCTCACGCAGGGCCGAGAGATACCGGCGGAGCGCCTCGGAGACCGCCTGGGCACTCCCTTCGACCGTGCCACCCCCCTGGAGTCGTTCGAGCCAGCTCCGGCAGCTCTCGAGCGCGTCGGTGGGGACCCGCGTGGCCGTCTTCTTCGCCTCGGAGAGCAGCTCGGCCATCGCGGCCAGGTACATCTCGACCGAGCCGAGATCCTGCACGGCGGTCTGCGCTTCGAGGTCGACGACCGCGACGACGCGCCCCTCCTGCCGGAGCTGGTGCGCGACATTCCGGAGCAGCGTCGTCTTCCCGCAGCCGGGCTGCCCGGCCACGAGCAGCTTGGCGTTGTCGTTCAGATCGAGCGAGGCTTCGAGCTGGCGCCGGTAATGCCCGTGGGCCTCGGGCACGTAGGACGACGAGAGGCCCGCCTCTTCGGCCTCCGAGGCCCTGTAGATCGGGTCGAAGACCCGGGTCAGCTCTCTGAACTTGGCCCGCGCATCCTGCTCTGGTGAGCCCACCCGTCGAAGCTATCCGTCCGCGATCCGCGGAGCAAGCGGACCCCCGGCGGGACCGAAGGCCGCGAGGCCAGCCATGGGGTCCCAGTACTCCCGGTACAGCACGATCTTCCCCGCACGGGTCTGCAGCACCATCACGTAGTCCTGCTCGTAGCGACGCCCCGTCGTGGTGATCGTCGCCGAGCCGTGAACCTCGGCGATCACCAGGTCCGGATCGTGGAGCAGGTGCTTGCGCCGCCTCGTGAATTCGAGCCCCTCGAAGCTCTTCAGCGCTTCTGTGAAGTAGCGCCGGATCGCCGCCTTTCCTTCCAGGCGTCCCGGGGAGCCGAGGGAGCCGGCATAGGGGAACTCCACCATCCCATCCTCGGCGAACAGCTCCAGCCAGCGCTCCGTGTCGGTCGTGATGAGCGCCCAGAGGTCCTCCAGCACGCTGGCTGCAGTCCTCGTCTCCGTCGAGACATCCATGTCCGTCGAGACATCCATGCGTCACTCCCTGGTGCGAGATGGACGCAGCATGGCCCCGGGCGTTATGGACTCACCATGCCCGCTCGTCCGGAATCCCTGTCCGAGCGTCCACGTGCGCTGGAGGAGCAGGTCGACGTCATCTCGGATGTCCTCGATACGATGCGCCTCACCACGCTCCTGTTCGGCCGCGTCGAGCTGGGCGCGCCGTGGGCCGTCCGGGCGCCAGAGAAGGCGACCTCGTCGTTCTACGTGATCCTGCGCGGGTGCGCTCGGCTCACCGTGTCACGGGTCGAGGCGCCTCTCTCGCTGTCGGAGGGGGACATCGCGCTCATCCCGTACGGCGCGGCCCACGACCTCGACGATGGCGAGAAGTCCACGCGCGATGACCGGAGCCTCGTGTCCACCGAGCAGCTCCGCAGCGCGATCGCCTCACCACGCCGGCTCGGAGGGGACGGGCCCGTCTGCGAGCTCATCTCGGGGTGCTTCAGGTTCAGCGCCGGGATGACCAACCCCTTGCTCGACGCCTTTCCCCCTGCGATTCGCCTCTCGCCAGGAGCGCCTGGCGCGTCGCCTTCCCTCGCGGCCACGGCCAGACTCCTCGCCGCCGAGAGCACGGCACCGGGCCCGGGCACGGATCTCATCCTCGGCCGCCTCGCCGATGTGCTGCTCGTCCAGGCGTTGCGCATGCAGGCACTGTCCGCTGGCGAGGGGTTCGGTCGCTGGCAGGCGCTCGCGGATCCCGCGATCGGTGTCGCGCTCCGTCGCATCCACACCCGACCAGCCGAAGCGTGGACGGTGGAGAGCCTCGCCGCCTCCGTCGGCCTCTCCCGCTCCGGGTTTGCTGCGCGCTTCCACGAGCTGGTCGGTACCCCGCCGATGCAGTACCTCGCCGAGTGGCGCATGGCGAAGGCTGCGCAGTGGCTGCGCGAGACCGGCGACAGCATCGCCACGATCGCCGAGCGGGCCGGTTACCTGAGCGAGGTGGCCTTCAGCAAAGCCTTCAAGCGCTGGCGAGGGATCGGTCCTGGCGCCTACCGGCGCGGCGCGCTTGCGATACCGGCCTTCGCCGTGACAAACCGCTGACTTCGCACTTCCCCATCTTTCCTGCGCAGAAGTGAAGAGGTCGCATGAAGCTCCACCATACTCTTGCCGTGCTGTTGGCCGTCACGTCCGTCCCGGCGTGTTCGAGCGGTGACGACGAAGGCGTGTTCGTGAGGGGGCCGGAATCCTCTGCCGTCGATGGGGCCGACGATGGCGCCGGCACGGCTGCAGCAGACGATGAGGCGTCCGCCAGCGATGCCGTCGATGGCACGGAGTCCGCCTCCGCCAGTGACGAGCCTGGTGGGGACCAGGCCTTCGACGGCCACGACGCGGCGTTGCCTCCGGAGGCCGCGCTCTCGGCCTCGCGCTGCTCGGCGACCTCGTTGAAGGTCAGCTGCCCGCGGAAGACACTGGTGGTGAACTCTGCGCCCCTGATCTACCGGAAGGTTCATTACCAGACGCCGCTCGGGACTCCTCCGCCTGGTGGGTGGCCCGTGGCGTTCATGTTCCAGGGCTCCCTCTTCTCCTCCGAGCTGAGCTTCGAGGCCAACCGCCTCCACCCCTTCGGTGCCTACTATCAGACCCTCACGCTCAAGAAGCTTCTCGACGCCGGCTATGCCGTCATCGCGCCGGAAGCCCACCTCGGGGGGAACACCTTCTGGGACACCAACGTGCCTCCGTGGAGCGTTGCCTGGTCGGGCTCACCGGACGATCGGTTCATGCTCGCCATCTTCGACGCCATCGAGGCCGGTGAGTTCGGCCAGCTCAATGGGAGTCGTCTCTACGCCACCGGCATCTCCAGCGGCGGCTACATGACGAGCCGGATGGCGGTGAGCTACCCGGGCCGCTTCAAGGCGCTGGCGGTCCAGTCGGCCTCGTACGCGAGCTGCTCGGGCCCGCTTTGCGTGGTGCCCTCCACGCTCCCCACCGATCACCCGCCGACGCTCTTCCTGCACGGGTGGACCGATCTCACGGTGCCGATCTGGACGATGCGCATCTATCACGGCCGCCTGGAAGAGGCGGGGCACGTGACCGCGACCGTCATCAACCCGACCGCAGGGCACGAGTGGATCCCTGAGGCGCCAGACGCCGTGGTCGCCTGGTTCAACGCCGCTCCTTGAGTGAGGACGCGCGCGCTCCCCGCGCCCCCGCAGGAGGCGCGGGGGAGCGCAGCGGAATCTCCCGTGTGAAGAGCGCCAGCACCAGCGCGCACAGCCCGAGCGGCAGCGACCACGCATAAACCTGCGCCACCGCGCGCGCGAATGAAGCCCGCACCCCTCGCACGCCAGCTTCCATCGCTGCCACCGTCCGCTTTTCATCCTCGGTGATCGCCGCGATGTCGGCGCCTGGCGCTCGCCGTCGTGCATCGAAGTGGCGCCGGATCTCCTGGATACGGAGTTCCTGTTCCGGGATCCGAGCCTCTTCGCCTTGCCCTTCGTGGGCCGTCCCGCCGCTTTGCAGCCGTCGTGGGTCGAACCAGCGATCGAAATGCGCCCGCATGTCCGCGGGGACCTCGGCGCGCACGGGGGCGAGCTCGTCTCGTAGCGCGTGGGCCAGCGACATCGTGAGCACGAGGCCGAACACGGCGCTCCCTACCGCCTGCCCGAGCTGCTGGAAGAACTGGCGCCCAGCGGTCGCCGTGCCCACCTCGCGCGGTGCGACCGCGTTCTGGACCGACAGCGTCAGCATCGGCAACACCGGGCCCATGCCGCAGCCGAAGATGAAGGTGCGCATCCCGATGCCCCACAGCGTGCTCTCCTCGCTGAGGGTGCTCAGCAGGAAGAGGCCGAAGCAGAGCACCACGAGCCCGCCGACGATGACCACCTTGTAGCGTCCGGTGCGGCTCACGATCCTCGCCGTCGCCACCGACGTCAGCACCACCGCGGCCGTGAGGGGCATCAGCGCCATGCCCGCCTCGCGCGCCGTCGCCCCCAGCCCGTTCACCGCGAAGATCGAGAGGAACAAGAGCGCCGCGAAGAACGCAGCGCCCGTGCAGACCGAGGTCAGGCACACGAGCAAGAAGACGCGGTTCTCGAAGAGGGCGAAGGGGATGATCGCGTGTGGCGTCCGACGCTCCACGTGGATGAACGCGACGAGGCCGCCGAGCGACAGCCCGAACGCTCCCAGCACGCTGGGCGAGAGCCACTCCGAGAGCGGCCGATCTCCACGCAAGGCCAGCAAGAAGGGCACCGTGGCGACGATCAGCAGCAGCGCTCCCAGCCAGTCCACCTTGCTCGGGAGTCCGCTGTGCAGGCGCGGCATCTTGGCGACGATGAAGGCCACCGCGATGGCGCCGAACGGCAGGTTGATGAAGAAGACCCAGCGCCATCCCACCCCGTCGGTCAGGGCGCCGCCGAGCAAGGGGCCGATGACGCTCGCCAGAGCGAACACCGTGCCGAAGATTCCCTGGTATCTCGGCCGTTCCGCAGGGGCGAAGAGATCGGCGGGTACGGCGAACGCGGTCGACGTGATCGCCGCGGCGCCGAGCCCCTGGACGCCTCGGAAGACGATCAGCGCGACCATCGATGGGGCGAGGCCGCAGAGCACCGATCCCAGGAGGAAGATGCCGACGCCGACGAGGAGGATCCGCTTGCGACCGAAGCCGTCGGAGAGCTTCCCGTAGATGGGCACCGTGGTCGTGCTGGCGAGCAGGTACGACGTCGATGTCCAGGCGAAAAGCTCCATCCCGTGGAGTTCGGCGACGACGCGGGGGAGCGCCGTGGCGACGATCGTCTGGTCGAGCGCCGCGAGGAAGAGGGCCATCATCACGCCAGCGAGCACCAGCGCCTTCGTGCGCGGTGGGAGCGTGCTCGCGTAGTCGATGCGCTCGACGATGGGGGAGGGCTGGGGGGTCGCGGATGCGTCCATGCGGCGGGTCCTCGGCGCCGCCCGGATTGCTCGTCGTACCCGCGGCGGCGGCTGGCGCGGCGACCCTTCCCGTCAGCCGACCATCATGCCGCAGCCCTCGATGGGCGCTCCGTTTGGCGTCCGGCCTCTCGCTCGAAGACCAGCCGTTCGAGCGCCCGGGCGGCGACCTGGTCGTCCTTGAGCCGCTTGATCTCGTCTGCCGCATGTCGCGCCCGGGCGAGAATCTCCTCGTCGGAGAGGAGCTCCTGCAGCGCGGCGCGGATCGCCTCGGGGGACGCCTTCGCCAGAGGCAGGTGCCGGCCCAGCTTCGCGTGCTCGACCAGGGTGGCGTTCAGGATCTGATCGCCGAAGAGGGGAATCACCAGCATGGGCAAGCCATGGGTGAGCGCGCGCCCCACCGTCCCCCAGCCGCCGTGGGTGATCAGCGCCCGGGCCGACGGGAACGCGGTGTCGTGAGGGATGTACTGCGTGATGCGGACGTGGTCGCCGAGCCCCGAGGGGATGTCGTCGGCGCTCGCTGCGGTCGCCAGGATGGGGACGTGCAAGGGCGCGACGGCCTCCAGGACCCGCCGGAACAGGCCACCATCCTTGCCGGTGGTCGTCGTGCTGACGACCACCGTGCCCGGGGCGACTTGCGGGGCGTCCTCGTCGATGGGGCTTGCCCGGTTGAAGGACGTCGGTCCCACGAACGCCTGGTGATCGCGGAGTGGAACGCCGCCAGCGAAGCCTCGATGGGCCATGACGATGTGCAGCTCCCGCGAGATCATCGCGCGCACGAGATCTGCTGTCCGTCCCTCGTACGGTGAGAGGCCGAGCTTCGCGCGTGCAGGCGCGAGGGGCATGAGCTGATCGAGGAGCCCGTGTGCGAGCGCTGGCGCCCGGGTCAGCGGTTTCATCGCAGGGAGCTCCTCGAACAGGAGCGGAAGCTCGTCAGGCGTGAGCGCCGTCCCCATGTTCCCCGCGCTCGCAGCGGGGACGCCGACGCGCTCCGCGGCCCAGGCGGCTCCGAACTCGAAGAAATCGTAGACCACGCAGTCGACCCGCTCGCGACGCAGGATGGGCTCGAGTTCCCGGGCGAGCTGCACGCCGTGTGTGTGAACGGTGGCGCGGCCCATGGCGATGCCGAAGGGGATCTTCGGCATCCACCACGGTGGCTGAGAGAGCTGAAAGACGGCCATGCGATCGGCCAGGTCGACGCAGTGCTCGTAAGGCATCAGCTCGGCCCCTGCCGCCGCCACCTCGGCGCTCGCGGTGGCCTTCGTCTTGAACAGCACGCGATGACCGCGGACGGAGAGCTGCTGCGCCAGATCGAGCACACGCAGCAGGTGGCCTGGCAGGGTGGAGCTGGTCAGCAAGAACGTCGCTCGTCGCGGAGAGGCGTCCGAGCTCGGTGATGTGCCGGATGTCGATGTCACGATGCCTCCCCCCCCGGGCCGTGTCGTTCGGGGCATTCGTGTCGAGATCCCCCACAACGCCACGCGACCGCAATCCGCCGTTGCGGTCAGCTTTACCCCGGAACTCCATCGTCGCAACTCGTGGTTGAGCAGGATCGCGCCCGGGATGGGGCTTCATCCGCGCTTCGTGCAAGGAAGACGTCGTCGAGCACGTACACGCTCCGGCGCGTCGAGGCGTGTCTCGTGCGTAGAACAGGAGGGCGCAGGCTGACCCTGGTGTCACACGGCCTGCGCCCTCTGGCCGTCCATCTCCAGCTTCATCTCCGGGGCAGGGGTGCTCGACCCCTGCGCCCAGAGCCCTCGGAGATCAGGGGCAGTACTCTCCGACGTACTCGGCCCCCAGGTTCCCGTAGGCGCTGTACGACTGCGCGGCACACGCATCCACGCCTGCGCCCTCGAGCGTGCAGCCGATGAACTGCGCCTGGATGAGGTGCCGGAGCGTCATCCAGCGCAACCCGGTCAGCTCGCCACGGAGGGCCTCGTTCGTGCAGTGCGAGAGGATGTGGTTGTCGAACAGGTCCAGCATCCTGGTGTGCAGGCCGATCTGCGCGCCGATGTAGTGACGATCGAACTCGGCGGCTCCTGCCAGCCCCACGGGTCCGAACAGCCCGTTGATCTCGCCCATGAACGAGTCGCACTGCGCGCCCCCGATGGGGACGATGCTGTACTGGTCGCAGATGGCGCCCTGTCGGCCAAGGAAGCCGGTGTAGTAGTTGACCATCTGGTTGGCGAACCCGAGCACCTCTCCCGCGATGGCGCGGCCCGTCGCGCCATTGCAGTGCGAGATCTGGAGCTGGGCGAAGTCGCGAATGACGCCCGTGATCTCGGCGTCGGAGACGAACAGGGGGACGCCTCCACCCCCTTCGAGGACGCTGCTCTCCTGATCATCGACGGCAGCCTGCCCCTCCACGGCAGCCTGCGCGGCGTCGGAGGCACCGACCTCGCCATCCAGCCCCTGGGCATAGCTCTCCTCGGAGCCTGCCGCTTCCATGTCCTCCAGGTCGTCACCGCTGCCCACGCACCCCGTCGCGGCGGATATCCCGAGCGCGGCGGTGATCATGATCGAGCGGTAATAGCTTGCCGAGCCGAGTTGCAACATGACCTTACTCCCCCTGCTTCGCGGGCGCTCTGCGCTTCGGTGCCGGGATGGACCGAGCCGCAGAGTGCTTGTGTCTGCGTGCCCTGACGAACTGCCGAGGCACGCGCCCAGGACAAGAGCAACCCGCGCTCCAGACCCAGAAGCTCCGTGCATGCACGCACGCTCGCTCTCGCTGAAAGGGGGACGATCGTCTTCAGGGCCTCCCTCGCGTCGTTGTGAAGCAGCTAGTCGAGCATCCAGGCGGGTGGAGAAGAAGAGAGCCCCGCGTGCGCGCAAGGCACCGTGGAACGTCGCGCAGAACGAGCGAGCCCCGCACGAGGGGCATCGCGCAGGACGTTCGGAGCGTGAACCCTGCGGTGCCGCCCGAGGGGGGCCGCCCTCGTTGAATGGCAGGCGGTGGCGCCGACTCAGGCGTGACGCCGGTCGCTCGCGTCATGGCGCCTTCTCGTGCGACGGAGGCCGAACAAGCTTGCCAGCACGAGCCAGGTCGAGACCCCCGAGCGGGGGCCCTGGGAGGGGACTTCGCAGGTGAACCCCCCGAAGACGAGGGGAGACGGGGCTGCGTCGTCCTCCTCGATGGTTCCTTCCTCCTCCGCGGGGAGGCCTCCTGCGCTGGTCTGACCACCGCTGGCAGCGGACGTGGAACCCGTCGCGGAAGAGCCACCGCCCGAGCCCACGCCACTACTTCCCGACGTGGCGGAGCTGCTCGATGTGTGCCCGGCGCCAGCGCCGCCGCCCGAGCCCACGCCGCCACTTCCCGACGTGGCGGAGCTGCTCGATGTGTGCCCGGTGCCGGCGCCGCCGCCCGAGCCCACGCCGCCACTTCCCGACGTGGCGGAGCTGCTCGATGTGTGCCCGGCGCCAGCGCCACCTCCCGAGCCCACGCCGCTACTTCCCGACGTGGCGGAGCTGCTCGACGCATGCTCGGCGCCAGCGCCACCGGCTCCGCCAGCGCCACCGGCTCCGCCAGCGCCACCAGGTTCTGCGCCGCCCGCGCTGGCCCCTGCACCGCCTGAACCCATCCCGCCCGAGCCCGTGCTGCCTGCGCTCGTGACCCCTGCGTCTGCACCGCCAGAGCCTGCGCTGTTCGCACCAATGCTGCCCGCGCCCATGCCGCCCGCGCTGGCGTCGCCCGCGCCCATGCCGCCGGACCCCATACCTCCTGTGCCCATGCCACCCGTGCCGCCCCCGCCTCCCGTCCCAGCGCCTGTCCCTGCGCTCGCACTCCCTGACCCCTCCTGCCCCGTCGAGCCCGGGCCACCGCTGGAGACGCAGAAGCCGAGCAAACACACGCCGGAGCCCTCGAATGGCTCCCCAGGGACGAAGATCCGGGTGTCGGTCGTGGTGCAGATGCCCTTGGAATCGCATCCACCCGTGACCAGGATGCGGCCGTCCTCGAGCGGCACCGAGGCATGCGCGTACATGCCGGCGGCCAGCAAAGGAACATCCTTCCAGGAGCCGGTCGCCCCATCGTCCGGATCGTACTGCTCGACCCGGGTGATCAGCTTGGCGGGGGTCCCCACGAAACCCCCGACGACCAGGAGTGTGCCGTCGGGCAGAAGGTCGGTCGTGAGAAGATTTCGGCGCTGCTCGGTCTCCTTCCCCGCTCGCCAGGTGTTGGTTGCGGGCATGTAGCGTTCTGGCCAGTTGCTCTGCCCGACGACCATCACGTCGCCATCCTGGAGCAGGGCTGCCGTGTGCCGGATGCGGTACGACCTGTTCGGCCCGGTGAGCGTCCAGGTGTCGAGCGTGGGATCGTAGATCTCGCTGGTGGGGTCCGACCTTCCGCCGACGATGAGGATCCGAGCATCCTGCAAGCGCGTGGCGGTGTGGTTCTCTCGGCCATGGGCCATCGGCATGGCGTAGGTCCACGTGTTCGACACGGGATCGTAGAGTTCTGCGCTGTTCTCGGTCGCGCCGCCGCCGGCGACCAGGACCTTCCCATCGTCCAGCCGTGTGGCCGTGTGTCCTTGTCGGGGTCGGCTCATGGGGGCGACCGTGGTCCAGCTGTTCGTGATGGGGTCGTAGCGCTCGGCGCTGGCGAGGGCCGGGCTCTTCACGCCACCGGTGACGAGCACCGTGCCGTCCAGGAGAAGGGTCGCCGTGTGCAGACCACGGGCCTGAGCGAGGGAGCCCGCGGACGTCCAGGTGTCGGTGCTCGGATCGTAGCGCTCGGCGCTGTCCTGGTACGTGACGCTGTACCAGGAAATGTTGCTCGGTCGAGCCCCACCGGTGACGAGCACGGTGCCGTCCAGGAGACGGGTCGCCGTGTGGTAGCCGCGGCCCGTGAGCAATGGCGCCGCGATCAACCACCCCGCCGATGTCGGGTCCGGGCAGGACTCACCGTCCGGTCCTGGAACGGAGGGCCCGCAGGCGTTCGTCATCCCGGTGGGATTGCAGACTGCGGGGACATGGCAGCTCTTCGAGGCGGTACAGACCAGGGGGTCGGTCCCGATACACGTCCCCGCATGACAGGTGTCGGTCTGGGTGCAAGAGTCGTAATCGTTGCAGCTCGTTCCGTCGCTCAACGGGATGAAGGTGCAAGCGCCGAGAGCGGGATCGCAGACCGAGGCGTGGCACTTCTTGCTATAGCTCCCGCAGCTGAGCGGCCGACTGACACAGACGCCCGACTGGCACTGGTCATCGATCGTGCAGCGATCGGCATCGTCGCAAGGGGTGCCACCGGGGCTCGGACCCTGGATGCACGCGCCGCTGACCGGATCGCAGATCGCGCTCTGGCATGTCCCCTGGGCCGCACAGAGGACGGGCGCCCCGCCGACACATGCGCCTGACCGACACGCGTCGACCTGAGTACACGCATCGTGGTCGTCACAGGGGGTGCCATCCGCTGCCGGTGAACCCGTGCATGCTCCTGCCTGGCAGGCATCGGTGAGGGTGCAGGGGCTTTCATCATCGCAGGGCGTGCCGTTGGCCACGGCAGCTCCGCGGCAGATGCCCTGCTGACAGGTGTCTGCCTGAGTGCATGCGTTGCCGTCGTCGCAGGTCGGGCCGGACAGGGGCGTACACTTGCCGGCCTGCGATGCACCCGCCGCGATCGAGCAAGCCTCACACGGCCCATCGCACGCCGTGTCGCAGCAGACGCCGTCGACACAGGCTGCGCCCTGGCAGTCGAGCGACGCGCTGCAAGGCGTGCCCGGCGCGACGAGCGGCAACGCCTCGACGTACCGGCTGAAGCTCGTCGACAGGGGACCAGGCTCGGCGGGCTCACCTCCCGGGGTGAGCAGTCTGCCCTTCACGAGCACCGTGGTCGCCCTGCCATGACCCTGGTTCATGGGAGGGCCGAGAGACCAGGCGTTCGTGACAGGGTTGAAGATCTCGAGCCGCGTGGGCGTGTGGTAGGTCTGGGAGGTGAGGGTGCAGGACGCGCTGTAGCAGGGGGTCCGCACGTGCTCGATGCCGTTGGTGATCAAGGCCCGGCCGTCAGGGAGCAGGAGGGCGGTGAGCGACCTCAGCCCGTAGGTGGAGTACGGAGCCTCCTCCTTGCCGCCGACCCTGCCGGGGGCGGCTGCCCAGGTGTTGGTGCTGGGATCGTAGATCTCGGCGTCCTCCTTGGACCGATTCACGCCTCCCACGACGAGGACCCGACCGTCCGGGAGCAGGATAGCGACGTGCCCGATGTGCGGATGCACCATGAGGGGGGTGTCGCTCCAGGTATCCGTCGGTGGATGGTAAACCTGTGCGTGGACACGCTCGGGGGATGATCTGGGGTGGTTGTGCGCGACGAGGACGTCGCCGTTGCTCAGGAGGGTGGCCGTATGGTTGTGGCTCCGGCTGCTCATGGGGGAGCACGGGCTCCAGGCGTTCGTCGGAGGATCGAAGATTTCGCAGGAATCCTGAGTGTTCCCGAGATCGTCCGACGCCTTGGTCGTTCCACCCGTGACGAGGACTCGACCATCGAGAAGGCGCGTGGCGGTGTGACTGGTGCGTGGCCCACTCATGGGCGGCGCTTGTGTCCACTGCTGCGTGGTCGGGTCGTAGATCTCCACGGAACGGTGCGCTCGATTCAGGGGATCGGTGCCCCCGCTGATCATCACGCGCCCGTCCAGAAGCGTCACGGCGGTGTGGTGGATGCGGGAGGCGGCCATCGGCGCAGTCAGGGTCCATTGGCCGCTATCCGGGTTGCGGAGCAGGGCGCTCGAGAGGATTCCCTCAGGACCTTCGCCACCGACCAGGAGCACCCTCTCGTCGGCGAGCATCGTCGCCGTGTAGTTTCCACGGGGCCCGGGGAGAGGCGTGGAGATGATCCAGGTGCCGACGAGTGGGCTGGTGGCCTCGTGGACCGTCTCCACCGCGCGGGGAACCTCGCGGTCCTTGCACGCCGTGAGCGGTGACGCGAGGCCGAAGGCGATCGCCAGGGACCCTGCGCGCTGTAAGGCGCTGCGACTCGTCTCGGGCAGCTTCACGCCACCCCGGGAATGCTCTCGCCACTGTCCACTGCGCATCATCGACACCTCCACGAGCGGGTCGGACCGTGCTGCACACCTGGTGGAGACCCACGAGCGCGCACACGAGCGTGACGAGCCCTGTCGCTTCGCTCGGCGTCGAAGCGGGGTCAGAGACGAGGCTGGGCGGCGCATGCTGAGGTGCGCGCCACCCCGCCGACATTCAGGGCAGGGTCTTCCGCACTGCAGAGAGAGGTCAGGAGCACCTCCTCCGCCTTCATCGTGGCAGGGGCGGAGTGCGAAGCGTCTGGTGAGGGATGGATCCGGAGGATGGCTGGAGCGACCTCTCCTCCGTGCGGGGTCGGGTGAAGGGATGGCCGAGCTGCGCGAAGTAGCCGCGTGGCCAGGGCTCCGTGAGGCCGAGCGGGTACGTCTCCGGTCCTTCGGGACAGTGGTAGGTCCCGAAGAGTCGGTCGAGGTATGGCGCCAGGTTGGCGAAGTTGTGGGACGTGCGCTCCACGCGCGCGTGGTGCCAGTGATGCAGCTCCGGCGCTCCCAGGATCCAGCGCAACGGCCCGAGCGGGAGCCGTACGTTCGCGTGGATGAACACCGCCCACAGGCTCCTCACCACCACCAGCGCGCCCATCGCTTCGAAGGGTAGACCCAGGAGGATGCCCGGCAGGTTCAGCCAGAGCTGGGTGAAGAGTCCGTCGAGCGGATGCTCGCGGTGCGCGGCGAGCCAGTCGAGCTGCTCGACGCTGTGGTGCACGGCGTGGAACCGCCACAGGAAGTCGTAGTGGTGACACGCACGGTGAAACCAGTAGACCAGCACGTCGCCCAGGACGAGCGCGATGCCTCCCTGGATCCAGAGGGGCCACGCGGCGGCGGTCGTGCGAATGGCTTCGAGGGCCGTCACGTCGAGACCACGGGCCACGGCGCCCAGTGCCACGGTCACCAGCCCGGCGAAGACCAGGTGCTGCCCGAGGAAAAAGCAGAGATCGACGCCGATCGCTCGGCGGAAGACCCGCTGATCGGGGCGTGCCGGGAAGGCTCGCTCCAGCGGGGCGAAGACGAGCGCGATCATCAGGAGACTGGAGGCGGTGGCCGCGGTGCTCGTGGCAAGCCAGGCGAGAGGCGTCATGGCTGGCTTGGCAGGGGGACAGGGTTCGCACCCGGCATCCGCTCTGGCGTGGAGACGAAGCCCGACTTCGTGCCTGGGAAGAAGGTTGGGGATGCGGTCTGGGTGGGCGACGGCGTCCGGGATCCACCTGGCAGGGGGACCTCGTCCTGCGCAGGCTGTGACCCCCCTGGACGCGGGAGGATGGCGTCACTGGCTCCCTTTGCATGACCCGCGGTCGGCGTGGTCGGGGGGACCGCGGGGTCTTTGGTTGGGGACGAGGCCTGCGAGGAGCCTGACTCGGAGGGGGGCTGCGCATCGGGGGTGGTGCGGGTGCACCCTCCCACGCCGGCCTGGACGACGAGAAAGCCCGCCGTTCCGAGGGAACTACAGAGGGCACCGGCGCGGACGAGCTGCCGCCATGCGCCACCAGGGGGTGAAGGATGTGTCTCGGGATTCATCGACGCCTCTTGCCGGGGACCGGCCTCCAGGATGGAGCGCCCGCGCCCTGGCCGCATGAGACACACGATAGGTCCCGAAGATGGGCAGGAGGCGGAGATCTGTCCTACGGACTCCCACCCACCGTGTTGGCGAGCCAGGCATCGAACCCGCGCTGCGGGTCGTCGACGTCGAACGGAAGGACGATCGTCCCTTTCGGCAGCAGCATCTTCCACGCGGGATCCAGGTGCTGGAGGCCGCGCAGCGCCGCCACCACGCGCGCTTCCCCGAGGGAGGCTGGGGGAGCGACTCCGAAGCCCGCACAGGCTACGACGATGGCTTCCACACGCTCGGCCGGGGTGCGCTCGTTCCCTGACCAGAGCGCGCCCACCAGCGCCTCGGCCTGGAGCAGCTCCCGCCGATCGTCACCGAACCCTCGGTAACGTTCGGGCCCGCTCATGCGGTTCGCCTCATCGTTGATGCGCGCGGGGTCGGCTCCCCCGTCGACGCGCCCCCAGAACCCTGCGCGCAGACCGAAGGCCCCCTCCGCCACGAGGTGGAACAGGTCGTGCGGCAAGAACGCGCCTGCGCTCGGGAAGACCCACGACACCTCGCTGCCGTCGCTGCGATGCACGTAGATGCGGCCGCGCTGGCCCTGGATCCGGACGAACGAGGCGCGGAGGAAACGAGGCGTCGTACGCATGCGGGCGGTCCCCTGCTCAGAAGGGGCAGATCGGGTTGTTCCAGCCGCAGGCATCCCGGTTGATGCACCAGCGCCCGTCGGAGGTCTGCCAGGCGTTCATGGCAGGCCCACTGGCACACTGCACCTGGGGGCCGGCGACCTCACAGTCGTGGTTCGGATCGCAGTCCGGAGGGGCGAGGTCGGCGGAGGCGCTGCTCACTTCGGTCGTGGCAGCGAGATCGACCCCCTCGGGAAAGGCCTCGCCTGGAGCGCGTGTGGTCCCCTCCTTGGCCTCCTCGAAGACACATCCCCCGAGCAGCGAGGCCTGGAGGACGAACAGTGCCGAGACCCATCGCAGCAGCGTTTTCATCGGTCCCCACCTTCACGTCCCCTCCCCCTGGAAGGGACTCCTCAGGAATTCTGCGCGATGGACCGCCGCACGGACAGCCCGACCAGCGCTCGTGGCCGCGCGTGCGCCTGACAACCCATCGCTTTCCTGCCCATTCCCTGATTTTTCACACAGGCCTTCCCCGTGGTATCTACCCACCTCTTTCACTGCCCTCACCCCCGGAGAGCTGCGCCGATGCCCTTGCACGTGTTCAACACCGCCTCGCGAGCGCTGGAACCCTTCGTTCCTGCCAACCCCAAGGTCGTGCGCATGTACGTGTGCGGCTTGACGGTGTACGCGCCGATGCACATCGGACACGCCCGCACGTACTGCTTCTGGGACACGTTCCGGCGCTGGCTGGAGCACAGCGGCTATCACGTCATCGGCGTCATCAACTACACCGACATCGACGACCGGATCATCGCAGGGGGCGAGGAGAGCCGGGGCTGCGTCGATCTCGCCGAGCAGATGATCGCTGGTTTCCGCCGCGACTGCCGCGCGCTGCACATCAAGGACTACGCGGCGTACACGCGCGCGACCGACTTCGTCGACGAGCAGGTGAGCATGGTCGCGCAGCTCATCGAGAAGGGGCACGCTTACGTGAAGGACGGTGAGGTCTTCTACGAGGTGGCGTCCTTCCCGCGCTACGGCGCGCTGTCGCACCGGGTGCTGGCCGAGCAGGAGGTGGGCGCCTGCGGCCGGCTCGAAGAGGACATCGCGCGCAAGCGGCACCCCAACGACTTCACGCTCTGGAAGCCCTCGGATGAGGGGCAGCCGGCGTGGACGACGGGCCAGGAGGGCTGGCCTCAAGGGCGACCCGGGTGGCACATCGAGTGCTCGGCGATGAGCACCGCGCTGCTGGGAGATCATTTCGACGTGCACGGCGGCGGGATCGACAACCTCTTCCCGCACCACGAGAACGAGGTCGCGCAGAGCGAGCCCCTCTGCGGCCACCCCTGGGTGCGCTACTGGCTGCACCCGGAGCACCTGGATCTGCGCGGCACGAAGATGAGCAAGAGCCTGGGCAACGTGGTCGGCGTGTCCGATCTGGTCGAGCGCCACGGCGTCGACGTCGTGCGGTGGTTCTTCTCGACGCACCACTACCGCACGAAGCTGCCCTTCGACTGGGATCTCCTGGAGCAGGCCGCGGCGGGCTACCAGCGGATCAAGCGCCTGGTCGACGTGCTCGCCGAGCGGCTGAGCGGCGCCCCCGCCTCGGTCTTCGAGCTGCCTCGCGGGAGCTACCCGAGCCAGCGCCCCCCGGAGCTGCGCGTGCCCCGCATGCGCCACACCTACACGACGGGCAAGTTCGGCGCGGCGAGCGAGCAGTTCATCGAGAAGTTCACCGCCGCCATGAACGACGATCTCGACGCCCCCACCGCGATGGCCGCGCTCTTCGAGTACGTGAGCGGGCTCTACGCCGCAGGGATCGAGGCCCACCCGGAGGTGGCCGAGCTCCTCCCCGTCTACCGCTGCCTCACCGCGCACCTCGCCATCTTCGGCGTCGAGATCGCGCGACCGGAGCTGCACGCCGAGGTCTGCGTCGACTACGCCGTCCCTCCCAGCTCGGGAGCGGCCGCGGGTCGAGGTGGCGACGAGGTCGTGGACCGGCTGCTCGCCCTGCGGACCCAGGCGCGGAAGGACAAGGACTTCGCCAAGGGCGACATGATCCGGAAGCTCCTCATCGAGGCCGGTGTGGAAGTGGAAGACTCGCCGCAGGGCACACGCTGGTCCGCCCGGTAGCGAGCGCGACCTCCCCGCGACGATGGATGGCGTGGACTACCGAGCGTCCACGCCGTCGAACAGGATGGGCGCCGCGATCCTGGGCGCGCCTACCGTGAAGAAGCCCCGACTCCGACGCTCCCCCTCCGGCACCAGGCGGACACCGAGGCGCTGGCGCGAGCCCTCGTCCCCCACGGCGATGATTCCGCCGATGAGCCCCACCCCCTCCGCGCCCCCCCGGACCTCCAGTCCCCCCACGTCGACGCGGACCGCGCGCCCGTTGTCGTGGATCAGCGCGTTCGAGATGCGCACCCCGGTGGTCCTCGGTCCTGCGCCGGCAGCTCCAGGCAACACGACGTCGCGCACCAGGATCCCCTGCGCCCCATTGCCGCTCACCACGGCGCCATCGATGGCGATGTCCGCCCCGGCCTCGATGACGATCCCGGGCCCGCGGTTGCCGCGCGCGAGCACATCGGTGAGCGTGATCTCGCGGGGGACCTCGGGGTAGCCGCTCCCGATGAGGATCCCTGCGCCACCGACCTCTCCGTTGTCCGAGAAGGAGCCACCAACCACCCGGATGCGCGTGGCCGGACCGTGGGCCAGCGCGCCCGGGTAATACGCGCCATAGGCGTCCGACGGGAGCTCCGGCACCCGGATCGGCGGCCCGCCGTTGGTGCCGATCAACAGCCCAGCGCCGCGGTTGTGGTGGGCGTGATGGTCGACGACGGTGATCTCGTGGGCGTCCGAGATGGAGAGCCCTGGCGGCGGCGCGTTGATGGGTGGCTCGTTCCAGGCGTGGAGGGTCTCGCAGCCCCGCACGGTGAGGTGGTGCGTGCCGCTGGCGAGGTACATCCCCGCCTTGCTGATGCCATCGACGTGGATCCGTTCGAGCAGGCCGCTCGTCCCTTGCGATGTGGCGAGCCCGGACATCTTCAGCCCGCGCGCCACCTGGGCGCGGGCGTTCATGCGGATGCGCACGTCGGCCACGTGGACGTCAGGGCAGCGGTTGAGCTGGATCGCACCCGCGTCGCTGACCCCATGCCCCCCGGGCACCTCGATGGTGAGGTGGCGGAGCCTGAGCCCACGCACGGGCAGCAAGGGCCGCGTATCCCCCTTGTTGACCAGGATCGCGAAGCTGTCGGCTTCCAGGAGAATGCGGGTGGTGCCATCGGGCGCGCCTTCGAGGGTGAGCCCATCGACCTCGGGACGGATGGGCACCTCGCGCAGCGCCTGGCCTGGCGCCTGGCGAATGACGTAGTCGCCCGAGGGCAACTGCACGCAGGGGGCCTGCTGCGCGCTGGCTGCGCGGATGGCGCGCTGGATGGCAGGACCATCCCCCTCGGGAGCGCCCTGGCCGGCGCCGAACGTCCTGGCATCGACCGGGGTCTGGCAAGGGGTGGATGAAGAGGCGACCTGCCCCTGGGTCGAGGGGTCGGCCTTCGAGGTGACGGGGGGTGGGGTCGTTCCCGGGCTGGGCGAACCGACCACCGCGGGACCGACACAGCCCGTGGTGATCTGCAGGAAGAACGGGCAGAGCGCGCCGAGCAGACGCCCCAGGGAGCGGGGCCGGGGCGGGTGACGCAGAGGGATGTGCCTGGGCGAGCGCATGGGCGGCGGCGCCATCGAGTGTACCTCTGGTCCCACACCGGGGCGGGGAGGACGACGCGCTCGGGACGGCGCTGGAGGGGAGGGGGGGGCTCGACCCTCGCACGGGCCACGACGCGCGGTGCTTCACGGGGTAGACTATGGCGTGAGTACCAACATGCCGTCCGATGTGCAGGAGACGAGCTACCTGGACGCGATCTTCGCCGCGCTGCGCGGCGCAGGGCAAAAGCTCGACAACGCCCGTGGCTGGCTCACCAGCGCGGAAGCCACGAGCGCCTCCGCGTGGCGCTTGCAAGCACTCGCCGCCGCGAGGGGCGCCCAGGGGGAGGCCCGGGCCTACGTGAAAGAGCTGGAGGGTCGCCTCGCGCAGCTCGGGCCGGGGGCCGAGCTGCCACCTCCGCTCGATGTCCTTCCGGAGCGCCTGGAGGCCATCCGCAAGGATCTCGACGCCACCGAGCAGCGCATCCTGAGCATCGCCTCCGCCGCGGCCACGCAGCCTCTCGGGCAAGCTTGAGCGATCAGGGGCAAGCTCGAGCGATCGAGCCCCCTCGACCCGGGCGGTGACCCCGCTGGCTCCGGCCAGCCGGTCAGTTCGCGGACAGGTCGACGCTGGTCACATCCCAGCAGAGTTGCAGGTCGATCTCTCCCTTCACGCTGTCCTTGTCCGTCGCGAGGTCGAGCTTGATCCGCGTGCGGCTGCCCGACTTCTCGGGCGCCGAGACGAGCTGGACCGAGCCCTGCGCTGGCAGCACCGTGCGCTTCGGTCGTCCCGGATCCGACGTCGTCAGGATGTGGGTCGGGTTCATGATTGCCGGGTTGCCCGGGTCGGCTCCGAACGCCACCTGCCCGGCCTTCCACTCGATCTGCAAGGTGAGCATCTGGTTGCCCGCCACCGGCGTGACCAGGTCGTCGCACGACGTCGCGTAGTCCGTGAGGCCGATGAGCACGCGCCCTTTGTCGCTGCCCCCCAGGTTGAGCGCTGCCTTGGGCGAGAAGGGCTTGCCGCCGATGGTGCCAGTGACGGTGGGGGGTGTGGGGGGCAAGTCCACGTGGGGAGCGGGGAGGGACGAGGGGGTGGAGAGGGCATCGCCGGAAGGCGTCGCCGAGGGCGCTGGCGCCCCGGAGGCGGCTCCCGTCGGTGAGCCCTGGGCCGGAGCCGTGGGAGGCATGGCGGGGGCGCAGCCCCACGCGAGGGCGAGCGGCGCGAAGAGCCAGGCGCGTCTCATCGAGATCGACCTACCACGGTGAGGGGCCGGACAGGGGGCGCTCCACGCTCACCCCACCCGACCGAACAGCTCCTTCAGCACTTTCCCTGTCGCCGTCTTCTTCTTCGCGATCTCCCGCGGCGTCCCCTCGGCGACGAGCTGACCGCCGCCCGAGCCGCCCTCCGGACCCAGCTCGACGATGTGATCCGCCCGCGCGATCACCGCCGGGTGGTGCTCCACGATCACCAGTGTGTCCCCACGCTCCACGAGCCGATCGAGCACGTCGAGCAGCCGCGCCACGTCGGCCAGGTGCAGGCCCGTGGTCGGCTCGTCGAGCACGTACAGCGTGGGCTTCGGGCGCAGGCCCGCGGTCAGCTCGCTCGCGAGCTTCAAGCGCTGCGCCTCTCCACCCGACAGCGTGTGGGACCCCTGTCCGAGGTGCAGGTAGCCCACCCCGAGGTCGCACATCGTCGCCAGCGGTGCCCGGATCTTGAGGTGGTTCGCGAACAGCTCCACCGCCTCCTCCGCGGTCATCCCGAGCACGTCGCCGATGCTGCGCCCGTTGTACTGCACGTCGAGCGTCGCCGGCTCGAACCGACCGCCCCCGCAGGCCTCGCACACGGTGACGGCATCCGGCAGGAACGCCATCTCGTGGCTGATCACGCCTTGCCCCTCGCAGGTCGGGCAGCGCCCCCCCTTCGCCGTGTTGAACGAGAACCGGCCCGCGTCGTAGCCCCGGATCTGCGCGTCCGGCGTCGCCGCGTAGAGCCGCCGGATCTCGTCCCAGATGCCGAGGAAGGTCGCTGGCACCGAGCGAGAGGTGCGCCCGATGGGGGACTGATCGACGGCCAGCGCCCGGGTGAGCCCGCGCGGGAGCCGCAGCGCCTCGTGCGGCCCTGGCTCGGGCGCTTCCAGGCCGAGCCCGCGCCGGATGGCCGGGTAGAGGACCTTCTGCACCAGCGTGCTCTTGCCGGATCCGCTGACGCCCGCGACCACCGTCATCCGACCCACCGGGATGTGCAGCCGGTCGACGCGGAGGTTGTGCGCGCGGGCGCCGATCAGCTCGACGTGCGCCTCGGCCGGCGGCCTGGGGGGTCGCGCTGGCGAGGCGAGCGACGCTTCGGCGGCGAGTGCGCGACCCGTGGGCGAAGCTGGCGACGAGAGGACCTCGGCCGGCGTACCGGCCGCGAGGATACGGCCTCCGCTCCGACCCCCCGACGGGCCAAGATCCACGAGGTGATCGGCGGCGCGGATCGTGTCCGCGTCGTGCTCGACCATCAGGATCGTGCTCCCCGTGTCGGCGAGCTTCCGCAGGTTGCCGAGCAGGCGCTGCGTGTCCCGCGGGTGGAGGCCGATGGTCGGCTCGTCGAGCACGTACAGCGCGCCCGTGAGCCCGCTGCCGAGCTGCGCCGCGAGCCGGAGGCGCTGCATCTCGCCGCCCGAGAGCGTCCCTGCCGGGCGATCCAGAGCGAGGTAGTCGAGCCCCACCTCCGTCACGAAGTCCAGGCGACGGCACAGCTCCCGGTGCGGCGCTTCGGCGATGCGCGCACGGTCCCCCGTGAACGCAAGGGTCCGTGCCCAGCTCGCCGCATCCCCGACGGCGCGCCCTGCGGCCTCGTGGTAGCGCTCTCCCGCGAGCCGCACCGCGCGTGGGATTGGCGCGAGCCGGGAACCTTCGCACGCCTCGCACGGCTCGGGGGTCTGGAGCGCGTCGTCCGCGTGCCCGGAGACCCCGGTGCCCTCGCACGACTCGCAGCGACCTTGCTTGGTGTTGAACGAGAACCAGCGAGGATCCAGCTCGGGGACGCCCTGCCCGCACCGGGGACAGGTCCGCGTGGTCGAGTGGAGCTGCGTGTCCCCCTTGGCGTCGACGATCTTGAGCGAGCCCTTGCCGAAGGTGAGGGCCCGGTCGAAAAGCGCCCGATCGAGATCCGCGAGGCGACCCTCGTAGATCACCAGGTCGATCGAGTGCTCCTTGCGCTTGTCGAGCTTGGGCGGGACGTCGGTCGAGCAAGGGACCCCATCGGCGATGGCCTGCTGAATGCCGGCGCGCGCAGCCGCCGTGAAGACGTCGAGGTAGGTACCTTTGCGCGCGACCACCGCCGGCGCGAGCAGCGTGCGCTTGCCCCGCGTGGCGCGGAGGTCGTCGTAAAGAGCCTCTGCCGCGCGTCCCTGGATGGGGATGTCGCACTTGGGACAGTGCGCATCCCCCACCTTGGCGTAGAGGAGCCGCAGGTAGTGCGCGATCTCGGTCACCGTGGCGACGGTGGAGTTCGCGCCGGAGCGCGTGGTGCGCTGCTCCAGGGCGATCGACGGCGGGACGCCCGTCACCCGGTCGACGTCGGGGCGCGGGAGCGTGGGCAAGAACTGCCGCGCATAGGGCGTCAGCGTCTCGAGGAAGCGGCGCTGGCCCTCGGCGAAGACGACGTCGAAGGAGAGGGTGCTCTTGCCCGAGCCGCTTGGCCCGGTGACGACCACGAGCTTCCCATGGGGGATGGAGACCGACACCTCGTGGAGGTTGTGCTCGCGCGCGCCGGTGACCTCGATCGCGTGCGGTAGCTCGGCGTGTGCAGGCCTGCGGAGCCCCTCCCTGCGCTCCGCTCCGGGAGCGTCCGCCGAGGCCACCGCGCCATCTGGAGCCTGCTTCTTCGCGTCGGCCCGTCGGCGTGGGCGCGATGCCGAGGCCACGCCAGCCTCTCGATCCGCCGCACCCTCCGCACGCACTCCCTGCGCGAACCACGCCGCCAGCGCCTTGCCGGTGCGCGTGTCCGTGCGCGCCACGTCCTCCGGCGTACCCTCGGCGACGAGCGTCCCGCCCTCGATCCCGGCGCCTGGCCCGATGTCGAGGATCCAGTCCGCTGCTCCGATGACGTCGAGATCGTGGTCGACCACGATGACGCTCGCCCCCGCAGTGACCAGGGCGCTCAGCGCTGCATTCAGCCGTGCGACCTCGCTCGGGTGGAGGCCCGCGCTGGGCTCGTCGAGCAGGAACAGCGCCCCCACACAGGCGTCGGCCAGCGCGCGCGCGACCTTCAGCCGCTGCGCCTCGCCGCCCGAGAGCGTGGACAGCGGCTGCCCGAGCCCGAGATACCCCAGGCCGAGCTGCTGGAGCGGCCGGAGCGTGCGCTGGATGGCGCCCTCGCTGGAGAAGACCTCCAGCGCCTCGTCGATGGTCAACGCGAGCACGTCGGCCACGGAGCGGCCGTCGAGCTTCACCTCGAGCACGATGTCCTGGAAGCGGCGCCCCTTGCAGCTCGGGCAGGTGACCGAGACGTCCGCGAGGAACTGCATCTCGATCGTCTCGCTGCCCTCGCCGGCGCACGCCTCGCAGCGCCCGAGCGCCACGTTGAACGAGAAGTGACTCGGCGTGAGCTTGCGTTCGACCGCGCCAGGCTGCTGCGCGAACAGCGCCCGGATCCGGTTCCACGCGCCGCTGTACGTCGCAGGGTTCCCGCGTGACGTGCGGCCGAGTGGCGATTGGTCGACGAGAGTGACGGCCCGGATGCCCGCCGTGTTCTCGACACGCGTGTAGATGCCCGGGGGGTCGACGTCCTTGTAGCCCCGCGCCCGCGCGATGTGCCGGTAGAGGATCTCCTCCACGAGCGTGCTCTTCCCCGAGCCGCTGGGACCGGTCACGGCGACGACGCACCCGAGCGGGATGCGCGCCGTGACGCTGCGCAGGTTGTTGGCGCGGGCGCCGACGATGGTGATCGTCTCGTTGAAAGACCGGCGCGCGGGCACGCTGGCGGCAGGGGGTGGCAAGCGCGGGCGAGCTGCCGGCGACCCATCGTGGACGACCTTCCCGCCCTTGCGACCGGCCTCCGGCCCCAGCTCCACGACCCGATCGCTGACCTCGATGACCAGCGGCTCGTGCTCGATGACCAGCACCGCATTCCCGCTGTCCGCCAGCTCGCGCATGCAGCCGAGCAGCGGCGGGATGTCGCTGGGGTGCAGCCCGACCGTCGGCTCGTCGAGCACGAACAGCGCCCCGGTGAGCGACGTCCCCAGCGCGGCCGTGAGCGAGACCCGCTGCGCCTCGCCGCCCGACAGCGTGCGGGCCTGCCGATCGAGGGTCAGGTAGCCCAGCCCGACCCGCTCCAGGTACGTCAGCCGTGCCGACAGCTCACGCCGGGAGAGCTCCCCTTGTGTCGTGGTGGCCCGGAGCGCGTCGAGGCGCGTCCGCGCGTCCCGCAGCTCCAGCCCGTGCCAGGCCGCGAGATCCAGCCCGCCGACCTGGTAGAGCAACGACTCCGGGGAGAGCCGCTTCCCCCCGCAGCTATCGCACGGATCGTACGCGCGGTAGCGCGCGAGCAGGACGCGCACGTGCATCTTGTAGGTCCGCGTCTCCAGCCACTTGAACCAGGCCCGGACACCGGGGAACTTCCCCCCGCTCCACGACCCCTCGCCATCGAGGACACGGTTCTGCTGCGCCTCGCTCAGCTCCGACCAGGGACGATCGAACGGGATCCCTTCTCGCTCGCAGAAGCGCTTCAGCACCCGGCGCTCCCAGGTCGTCGACTTGCCGGACCAGGGACGGATGGCGCCGTCGTCGAGGGCGCGATGCGGCTCGGGGAAGACCTTGTTCCAGTCGATGCCGATGGTGCGCCCGAAGCCGCGGCACGCAGGGCACGCGCCGGCTGGGCTCTGGTAAGAGAACAGCCCGGGGCGAGGCGGATCGAACGAGCGCGCACACGACGGACAGGAAAGGCCCCGCACGAGCGGAACCCGGGAGAGACCCTGCCCGCTCGTCCCGTCACTACTCACTGCGCTGGGCGTGTTGACGCTCGCCCCGTTCGCATCGAGCGCCTCCGACCCCTGGGCGGAGGCTGCGGCCTTCTTTTTTCCACGGCTCGTCGCGCCTCGACCCTTGCCGCGGCCCGCCGTGGTCATCGCCACGGAGGCATCGTGGAGTGGCGTCTTGGCCCTCCTCCCTCGCTTCTTCTCCTGCGGCTCCAGCGGCGCCGCCTCTGCCTCTGTTTCTGCGACACCCCCGACCGACCCGTTCGTGGACGGGCTCGCCTCCGGCCGCACGACGTGAAGCGCAGCCGCGCCACCTCCTTGCCGCCAGGCCTCCTCGATCGCCGCGCCGAGCCGCCGCCGATCCTGCTCCGTGAGCCGGAGCCGATCGACGATCACGTCGATCGCCGTCCCTCCCGAAAGAGCCTCCGAGGGCGCGATCTCGTCGAGATCTCGTGCCTCGCCGCGGACCAGCAACCGGCGATACCCCGCCCCTGCGAGTGACTCGCGGACATCGAGGTACGCCTCGGGACCCAGCACCGGGACCCGGTACGTGACGAGCGCCTTCGCCCCCGCGTGTGCCGTCGCGACGCGCTCCGCTGCCGCGACGGGATCCGTGCGCTGGGCGGGGACATGGCAATCCGGGCACACCGGGATGGCCTCGCGGGAAAACACCGCGGACAGGTAGGGCTCCAGATCGGCCATGGTCGCCACGGTGGAGCGCGAACTCTTCACCGGCGCGCGGCGATCCACGGCGACACCGGCCGCGACCGGATCGAGCGACTCGATCGGCGGCCGCTCCAGACGCTCGAGGAACTGCCGCGCGTAGGGGCTGAAGCTCTCGACGAAGCGCCGCTGTCCCTCGGCGTAGAGCGTGTCGAGGGCCAACGACGACTTCCCGGCCCCCGAGACGCCGGTGATGGCCACCAGCTCGCCGGGGTGGAAGTCGAGGTCGATGCTCTGGAGGTTGTGGGTGCGCGCGCCGCGAAGTCGGATGGGGTGCATAGAGGGAGCGACTGGAGCGCCACGCCGGAGGCCTGAGCCGGAGCCGAAAGCCGGTGATGGCGGGCGGGGTTGCTTAGCGCCGTTCGGGTGAAAGATCGCTCCCGAAAGTTTTGCGGGTCATCCGGAAGGGTCGGTTTGCTCGCAGTGGCCTGGTCGGGTGCGCCCGGCGCAGTGGACGCCGGGAAGACCGCGCGCTACGGCGTCGCAGTGGGCCGCGGAACGAAGAAAGAAAAGGAAGCCCCCGGCGAAAAGCTGATCGTCCGCAACAAGCGGGCGACCTTCGAGTACCAGCTGGGAGAGCGCTACGAAGCGGGCATGTCGCTGATCGGCAGCGAGGTGAAGATGCTGCGCGCCGGCGGGGCCGACCTGTCCGATGCGTGGTGCGCCATCCACCAGGGAGAGGCGTTCCTCAACGGCGCCAACATCCCCGAGCTGCCGGGCGCCGCCTTCGGTCACGTCGCCAAGCGGCCGCGCAAGCTGCTGCTCCACAAGGAAGAGATCGAGGACATCCAGCGTGCCGTCGATCGCGATGGCATGACGGTGGTCGCCACGCGGATGTACTTCAAGGAGGGCCGCGCCAAGGTGGAGCTTGCGCTCGCGAAGGGGAAGAAGGCCGTCGACAAGCGCGAGAGCCTCAAAGAGAAAGAGGCCGACCGAGAGGCGCGTGCGGCAGTCGCGCGCGCGCGGCGAGGATGACCATGGCACAGGTGAACTGGACGCGGGGTGGTGAGGCCGATCTGATCAAGGTCGACGACGACCTGGTGAGCGTGCGCTCCACGCGCGCCGCTGCCCCTGGAACCCCGCTCGACGGCGCGCTGACCGTCGGATCCCAGAAGCCGATCCGGCTGAAGGTGGCGCGCTGCAAGCGCGAGGAGAGCGGCAGCACCTTCGTCATCGAGGGAAGGCTGATCGACGCCAACCGCGAGATGCGAACGGAGCTGGCCGGACTCGCTCGGCCCGTGCCCCCCACGTAACAGCCTCGCCAGCAGCGGCCCTGCGCTTCAGCAGCGGCCCTGCGCGCCCGACAGCGCCCGCTGCGCACCCGACAGCGCCTGCTGCGCACCCAGCCGAGGCCAGCCGAGACGGATCCCGGACGCCTTACGTGGAATGCCGCGCTGCGCCGCGACGCCCCTCACGACGCCGAGCGCGTGGTTCACTGCGCGCTCATCCCGGCGCGTCCCGTCCACCGTTGCCCGACCCCCGGGCGCCTTTTACGCTCGCTCTCATGCAGATCGTGCGCCGACCTCGGGTCATCATCCGCCGCTGTCCGACGTACGATGTGGAGCGCATCCGCAGGATCGTCCGCGAAGGCATGGAGGAGCTGGACCTGCGCCCCCGCGGCCGGACGCTGATCAAGCCGAACACCGTCGCCTCGGGGGAGTTCTTCCCGCACGCCTACACACGGCCCGAGTTCCTCGAAGGCGTCGTCCAGGCCTTGCGGGATCGCGACGACGGACAGGTCGCCGAGCTTGCCGTCGGCGAGCGCTGCGGCATCACCATCCCGACGCGCATGGCCTTCGAGGGCGCGGGTTACTACCCGATGTTCAAGCGCCTCGCGCTCAAGCACTACCACTTCGAGGAAGAGCCCCAGCTCGAGATCCCCCTCACCCACGAGGGGCGGCTCCGCGACTACCTCTTCACGCCCGAGCCGGTCGCCAAGGCGGACTTCTTCGTCAACTGCCCCAAGTTCAAGTCACACCCCTGGACCACCGTCACCTTCTCGATCAAGGCCTACATCGGCATCCAGGACGACCGCCACCGCCTCATCGATCACGACCACCGGCTCAACGAGAAGATCAGAGACCTCCAGTTCATCCTCCAGCCCGAGCTGATCGCCATCGACGCGATCACGGCCGGTGAGGGGCGGATGCTCACCCCCACGCCCGTGGATCTGGGCCTGGTGATCCTCGGCAACAACCAGGTGGCGTTCGACACCGTGTGCTGCTGGATCCTCGGCATCGATCCCATGACCGTCGATCACATCCGGCTCTCGCACGAAGCCGGCTTCGGCCCCGTCGATCTCGATCAGATCGACGTGACCGGCGACGTCTCGCTCGAAGAGGCGCAGCTCAAGGCCCGCGGCTTCAAGGTCGGCCTCGTGCGCGTGGAGAAGTACTTCGAGGGAACCAACATCACCGCCTATGCCGGGCCGCCCCCGGAGACGGAGTACACCGACTACTGCTGGGGCGGCTGCCCGGGCGCCATCGAGGAGGCCATCGAGATCCTCCGGCAGTACGACGCGCAGTGCGACGCGAAGATCCCCCGGATGCACGTGGTCTTTGGCTCGTATGCGGGCGGGATCGACGCGAAGCCAGGCGAGAAGGTGGTCTTCATCGGTGACTGTACGAACTGGAAGGGAAAGCTGAACGGGAAGCTGGTCCAGGTGGAGAGCCTGTACCGCGACCGGAGCTTGCTCGACCCGTACCGAGCGCGCCATGACGACATCTTCGCCAAGATGGTGAAGGTGACCGGAAAGCTGGCGCTCTCGCGCAACGAGCCCACCGTGCGGCTCGAAGGCTGCCCGGTGAGCGTCGCCGAGCAGGTGCTCGCCCTGGTGGGGCTCAGCGGACTGCGGAACCCCTACCTCGCCCCCGAGCAGATGATGCAGTTCAACAAGGCCTACCTGATGACCCGCGGAGTCACGGCCGCGAAGCGCCTCAAGGGGCAGGCCTACCAGGTGCATGGTCCTTGCGGCCGGGGCGACGCCGCGCCTCAGGGCGTGACCACGGCCGCCATCGCGCCGCCGTCGCTCGGCTCGGGGACCTCCTCTGCCCAACCGCCTGGCGGCGAGTGAGGCCTGGGGGCGAGTGAGACGCGGCGGCGAGCTCGATCAGGTGGACGTCGGGCGGAGCGTGATGTCGAAGCGCACCTCGACGTCATCGCGGATCTTGAAGGCGCCGAGCGGTCCTTTGATCTCGGCGATCTTCAGGTCACGCAGCGAGAGGCGACAGGACCCCGAGACGGTGAGCGCACCACCTGGCCCCTCTCGCGTATCCAGCGCCGCGGAGAGCCGCGTCTCCGCGCCCTGGAGTACGATCCGGACCTCGGCGCGGGTGCGGGTCCGCCCGGAGGCCTGGATCTTCACTTCTTGCGTGCCTCGCAGCACTTCGTCCCGCACACGCCGCTCGATCTCGCCGCGATCGCTGGCCGACAGGGCGCTCGGATCGAGGCGCTCTCCGCGGAGCGTGCCCGCGACCGACAGGCTCTCGACAGGGATCTGCAGCTCGGCGGTCCACGTGTCGCCCTCCACGCGCGCGTGACCGCGGAGGTGTTTGGCCTCGAGTTCGAGATCGTGTGCCAGCCGAGCGAGCATGCCGGCTGCGCGGGTGCGGAGGGTCAGGCGGGAAGCGGCAGGATCGAGGTTCAGCTCGGCCACCGCCCCATCGTGACGTAGAGAGCGCGTGCAGGGAAGAGCGGACGATCGAGGCGCGGGCCGCGCCGACCTAATCCCGCGTCCGTAGCGCTGCCGCGAGCCCCAGGAGCAGCGCGGCCGCCACGAGGAGCCCGGCGCTCGCGGGCTGGCTGAGGCCCAGCGGTGGCGCGCCGCCGATCAAGTTCGTCGTGTGTCCGCGCGGGAGCACGACACCGAGCACGCCGGTGGAGCCACCCAGGAGCAGGTCCGCGAGGAGCGGCGCGACCCGACCTCGGCCGCGCTTGAACAGGGTCCCCCCGAGAGAGAACCACCCAGCGTATGCCGCGCCCGCCAGCGCTCCGACGACGCCACTCGTCACCGCGTCCCCGGCGAGCGGCGGTGCTTGCGCCGTGTGCGCTGCGATCGCCGCGAGGACGGCGAGGAGAGCGCCCGCGATAGCGGTTCCCACCACGGTCGCCGCCACCATCCCCAGCACGACGGCGCCCCGCCCGAGCCCGAAGCGGGCTGCAGGCCAGGCCGCTTCGCGCAAGTGCTCGCGCCCCGCGGCGTCGGTGGCGAGCGCGAAGGCGACCAAGGGGATCAGCAGCCTGAAGGTCGCTGCGAGGGTTCGATCGACCGCGCCGAGAGGGGACGCGGAGATCTCGATGGCCGCGCTCGTCCCGGTGAGCACGAGGCCGAGCCCCAGGACCACGAGGGGCCGTGACCCGAGCAAGCGCCGCCCGCTCAGGGCAAAGCCGGTGCGCGCTGCTTCCATGACACTCATCGACCACCTCCGTGCTGTGGCGGGTGCCTCCGACGTGACTCCCCGAGCTTCAGCGGCGCCGCGTGGATCGAGGCGAGGGTGACGCCGGTGCGCGACGCGGCCTCCAGGATGGCGAGCGAGGCCGCTTCGAGATCCGGCGAGCGGACGCGCAGGGTGGCGTGAGGAGGACGGACGGCTGGTCCCGGCTGGGGGGAAGCCGGTGCGCCCGAGGGGGCCGACGTTTCGGCTCGCTCCCAGGCGAGCGCCTGGATGCTGGGCGCATCGAGCAGCGCAGCGGCCAGGGTCCGGATGCCCGGGGGGCCAGCTTCCCCGTGGGGAGGCTCCTCCACCTGCACGACCAGCTCACCCCCGCGACCTGTCGGCACCGGGGGCAGCATCACACCCCGATGGAGCACGTGGATCTGCTCGGCCTCGGCCAGCGCGTCGGCACGCGACGACGTGATCAGCGCGACGCAGACGCCCTCGCTCCCGAGTGCCCGCAGGTGAGCGCGCGTGACGTCGGCCGGGAGCGCGATGTCGGCGAAGGGCTCGAACAGGACGAGGAGACGCGGAGAGGGCGTGCTCAGCGCCAGCGCCAGCTCCACGGCGCGTGCCTCGGCGAACGAGAGCGACCCGGGGCGACGGGGGAGGAGGCGACCCAGGCCGAACGGCTCCAGGATCGTTGCTGCCGATCCGGATGCCTCACCTCGGGCGCGCCGCGCCATCTCCACGAACGCCTCGACCGAGCGGGTGGCCCAGGTGTCGGGCTCGGGCAACAGGGCGCCGAGCCGAGCGCGCGTCGGCGCATGACGTGCGGGATCGTGGCCTTCGACGCGCACCCGCCCGCTGACGGGTCGCCGGTGACCCGTGATCAGCTGGGCGAGCGCCAGGGTGCCGTCTTCGGGGCTCCCGAGGATCGCGTGTCGCCCCGGCCCGAGGGCCATCTGCGTGTGATGAAGGCGTCCCCGAGGTCGACCCCGTGGGCCAGCCTCGTCGTGGGCGACGACCCGTTCGAGCGAGACGATCGGAGGTGGCGCGACAGGCGCTTCCGGAGAGACGACGGGCGGCTGCGCGTCGACGGCGTGACCCCAGGGAGGCGCCTCGGTCGACAGCGCGTCGTCGCCGGGATGCTCGGGAAGCGTTGCGGGCAGCTGCGCGTCGTCGACGAGCTGCTCGGGGGGCGCCGCGGGCGGCTGCGCGTCGTCGACGGGCAGCTCGGGGGGCGCCGCGGTCGACAGCGTGTCGTCGACGGGATGCTCGGGCGGCATTGCGGGGGGCTGCGCGTCGTCGACCGGGGATCTGGGCTCGGTCACGACGCACCTCCGGTGGCCAGGGAGAGGAAGGCATCCAGCGCGCCGGGGATGGACCACCGCGCGTTGCCAGCGAGGTCGGCGAGGATCCAGGGAACGAGGACGATGGCCGCGAGCAGGCTGCGCCCCCGCGGCCCGGCGATGCGCCCGCTGATGGACGCCAGCCCTCCCAGCAGGATCCCCGTCGTGACGGCGAAGGCCAGCACCCCACCACCGAGCCCGAGGGCGCGCATGGCCCCCGCTGGTGTGCTGGAGAGGCCAGCGCCGAGCAGCGCGAGGAGGAGCACCGGGGCCGCGATGACGAGCGCCACCATCTGCATCGCGGCCAGCGTCTGTGCGGCATGAAATGTCGCCGGGTATGTCCCACGGCTGGCGGCGAGCACCTCGATGCCCTCGCTCCGGTCCGCGCCCGGCCGATCGTTCGCCGCCGCGAGCGCCAGCGGCCCTGCGCCCATCCAGGCGAGCCACTGCGCTGCCGAGCGCAGCGTCCCGTCGAGTGCGGGGGCGGCGCTCGTTCCGTCCTGCAGTAGCGCCAGCAAGGCGCCCTGTCCCAGTGCGACCCCCATCGCAGCGAACAGGCCGAACCGACCTCCCCGGGTCCGCCCCAGCCGCTCCCGGCCGAGCGCCACGGCGGCGCGCATCCGCCGGTGCATGGCCGCGGCGGCGCGGGCTCGGCCTGTGTCCGGGCTTCCGCTTCCCTCCAGGTTCCTGGAGCCTCCCTCGTTCAGGCTGTCGCCCTTCATGCGCTGGACCATGCGCTGCTCTTCCCCGCCCTCGGGTGCAAGGTTATTGTGCGGTTTCCGATGGCCATACATCAAAGAAAGTGGGTCATCGCGCTGAGCGTGGCCGGAGCGCTGACGGCAAGCTGCACGCCTGGAGGTGACGGCGCGCAGGGATCTTTCACGACCTCGACCTCCTCGTCGAGCCACGGTGAGGGTGGCGGGGGCCAGGGAGGACAGGGGTCACCCGGCTCGGGCGGAGCCGGTGGTGTCGGTGGAGAGGGGGGCCAGACACCGATCTCGCCTTGCCCGCCCGACGCCGATGGCGACGGCATCCCCGATCACATCGAAGGATCTGGCGACACCGATGGGGACGGCATCCCCGACATGTTCGATCTCGACAGCGACGGCGATTCGATCCCCGACGCGATCGAAGGCCAGACCGCGACGCTCGGGTGCGACTTCCCGCAGGACTCGGACGGCGACGGCATCCCGGACTTCCAGGACACCGACAGCGACAACAACGGCCTCCTCGACCGGCAAGAGGTCTACCCCGACGGCCAGCCCTACGACCCGGCTCGCTCCGGCCCGAACCCGGCGGACACGGACGGCGACGGCCTCCCCAACTACGCCGATCCCGACAACGACGGCGACTCGCTGCTCGACACCGTGGAGCTCAACGCGGGCGCGTGGGTCGACACCGATGGCGACGGCATCCCTGATCTGGACGACCTCGACAGCGACGGCGACGGCATCGCCGACATCTTCGAGGGCTTGACGGATCCGGACGGCGACGGCATTCCCGCGTTCCGCGACCTGGACAGCGACGGCGACGGCATCCCGGATGCGTGCGAGGTGCTCCCTGGCCACACGCTCGCGACGATGCCGCCCGACACCGACAACGACGGCAAGTTCGACCACCTCGATCTCGACGCCGACGGCGATGGCCTCCTCGACACCGTGGAGGACGCGAACCACAACTGCATCCTCGATCCGAACGAGACCAGCCCCACGATCGTCGACACCGACGGCGACGGCATCAGCGACTTCATCGAGGTGACCCTCGCCTCGAACCCCAGGAACCCGCAGGAGACCCCGGCCACCCTGGGCAAGTCCTACTTCGTCCTGCCCTACCAGCAGCCCGTCCAGCCGCTCACCCGGATCATCCCGCTCCGCACCTTCCTGAGCCAGGGCGACGTCGCGTTCATCGTCGACACCACGGCGACCATGGGGGGCGCGATCGCGAACCTGAAGGCGGGGATGAGCACCATCATCCAGCAGCTCTACCAGCACATCCCCGATCTGGCGGTGGGTGTGGCCGGCTTCGACGACTTCCCGACCGGCAACTACGGCACGCCAGGGCTCGACCTGCCCTTCTACGTCTCCGGCGCGACGGGTCACGTGAGCACCTCGCTCGCGAACAACCTCGCCGCCGTGCAGGCGCTGAACGTACACGACGGGGAAGACGCCCCGGAGTCGCAGGTCGCCGCGATGCACCGCGCGCTCACCGATCAGTTCCTCATCTGGGACTCGGGCCAGCTCGCGCCGACGGGCGCCCCCTTGGGCCGCTACGGCTCGCTCCACTTCCGCTCGGGCGCGCTGCCCATCCTCGTGCTGATCACCGACGCGCCGTTCCACAACGGAAGGCGCGCTCAGAACGCTTCCCTCCTCCACGATCCCTACTCGTTCAACGGTCAGCCCCCGTATCCCACGCCGACCATCGACACCCTCATCCCGGAGATGCAGGCGCGAGGCGCGAGGTTCCTCGGCATCTCGACCGCCGACGGCGTGCGTGGCAGCGCCGACCCGTACCAGGACATGGCCTACCTCGCCGACCAGCTCGGCTCGTACGTCCCCACCTCGGTCTTCGGCGGCACCCTGTGCGCGACGGGCCTCAGCGGCGCCTTCATCTTGCCCGACGGCCCGGCCACCCAGCAGTCCCCCGGCGGGACCTGCCGGCTCATCTTCGACGTGACCTCCGGCGGCGTGGGCATCACCAACAGCGTGGTGTCCGGCGTGCAAGCGCTGCTCCGCGGCATCCAGCTCGACGTCCGTGTGCTGGCCGCGCCCGTGCAGGGCCAGCCCAACACCATCAGCACCTTCATCGAGCGGATCGCGGTGAACGCGCCCGGCGGCAACGACGAAGGAGAGCCCGGTGTCCCTTGCATCGCGCTGAACGCGATCGAGCAGCTCGCGGATCAGTGGACCGGCCCCGAGGGCACGGTGAACCAGCCCGATGGCGTGAACGAGACGGCCCGCAAGGTCGTCCCCGGTCAGAAGATCTGTTTCCAGGTCGTGCCGAAGCCGAACGTGGCGTTCCCGCAGCAGGCCATGCCGCAGGTGTTCAAGGCGAACCTCCGCGTGCGTGCGCGCGTCGGCTCGGCGCAGAACGAGATCTACCTGGGCGCACCGCGGGAGATCGCGTTCATCGTGCCTCCCAGCCCGCAGTGATTTCGGTCTTCAGCCATGTCGCCCGCGGCGCGCTGTCGCGATGACCGCAGCGCCACGGCTCGCCATCGCCCCTGCGGTCCGGTCCCACTGCACGGCGAACGGCCGGCCAGCGCCTTGACAGGGGCGCAAGGCTTCCCCGAAGCGTGCTACGTTGAAGGTACGGTGATGGGTCGCGTCGTTTTCGCAGAGTTCTCGAGCGCGCGAAGGTTGAGCCTCGCCGAGTGGGTCGGTCTGCCCGAGGACGAATCGGGTGAGCTCGTCGATGGCTGGCTCGTGGAGGAAGAGGTGCCGGACGCCATTCACGAGGTCGTCGTCGCCTGGGTGATCGGCGCGTTGCGAGGCTGGCTCGTTCCTCAGCGGGGGCTGGTGCTGGGCTCCGAAGCGAAGTTTGCCGTGAGCGGCCCCCGAGGGCGAAAGCCCGACGCGTCGGCGTACCTGCCGGGGAGCAAGATGCCTCCGCGGCGTGGCGTGATCGGTACGCCACCGCATCTCATGGTGGAGGTCGTGTCCCCGACGCCACGGGACGCGCGCCGCGATCGGGTCGAGAAGCTGAACGAGTATGCGGCCTTCGGCGTGCGCTGGTACTGGCTCATCGATCCGCAGAACCAGACGCTCGACATCCTGGAGCTGGGCGCCGACGGTCGCTACGTCCACGCGCTCGCCGCGGTGGATGGCGTGGTGACGCTCGTTCCTGGCGCCGAGGGGATGACGCTCGATCTGGACGCGCTGTGGTCCGAGGTCGATCAGCTCGGGCCGGAGTCGGGTGAAGCGTCGCTGTGAGCGCAGTATCCTGGCGCAGGTGAAGCGTCCCAGGTGACGCCAGCGCTCTGGATGCCGCGGTCGTGGCCCGTGAGCGACGAGCGCGTCGCGGTCGTGGCGGGCTTTCGGGGCGTTCAGGGGCTTTTCCCGAGCCCAGGGGAGCGGCGTCGAGGTGGCCGGGGGACGAGGCGGCGCCGTGAAGTGCATGCGTCGCCGGCTGATGCTCGCGGTTCCGCTGGCGAAACTGGGTGCGTCGGCGCCCCGCAGGGAGAGTCGCCGGTGAAACTGGGTACGTCGGCGGTCCGGTGGCGATGAGGTTGGCGAAACCGAGTGCGCCGCCGGTTCCTGACGGGGGCGCTGTCGTTGCGAAACTGTGTACGTCGGCGGGTGATGGTCGCGCTTTCGCTGGTGCGAATCCCGGGGTCGGCGCTGCAGGGGGGCGTTTCCCGAGGGACGGCTACCCGCTGGGCCATGGCCACGGGTGCTGCTGCGAGACCGGGGGCATCGGCGGCTCACGGCATGAGGAAGAGGGCTTCGACTCCTGCTGATCGGGCGCGTGAACCGGGGGAGTTTCGCCGCGAAAGTCAGGGCGTCGGCGCTGGATGCTCGCAGTTTCCCTCGGGCCTCTCGTCGGGTCCTGCTCAGGCGACAGGGGGGAGGGGGGCTGGTCCGACGCGCTCTGCGCTGCTGGAGGCCGAAACGCGCGTCTTTCCGGGCTCGTTGCCACGGTGGGCCGTTGCGAGAACGAGGCGCCGGGTGCTGCTGGAGGTCGCCTCTTCCTTCAGTCGAAGGTCGGCTCGCGCTTCCCCTTGCGCTTGAGCTTTCGCTCCTTGTCGCCGAGGCCGATGCGGCCCCACTCGTAGCTCATGCGTCTGCGGAAGGCGCCCTCGTTGTCGCCACCATAGAGCATCAGCTCACGGGCGGATTCGAACTCACCGAGGGTCGGCGTCCACCAGTCGGAGGGCACGAACGAGAGGAGCACGGGTTGGTCGAAGCGCATGCGGGCCGCGACGATGCCGCACTGGTTGCGCTGGCCGGGCGTGTGCGCGCAGCCGCCGCCGAGGAGCAGCTCCTCGTTCCCGAGGGGATGCCACATCCAGATGCGCTCCACGGTGAACTGGTCCACGGTCGAGATCTGGGCGAGCTGGGCGGCGAGCTGCTCATCCATGGGGTTGAGAAGGCGGAGCGGCTGGCCGCGGGTCACTTCGAGCACCACCTCGAAGGTGTTCTGCTCGCCCGCACAGCAGCGCACGCCGATGTCGGGGCGGCGCATGTCGGGGCGGATGCCGCGTCCGTGGGCACAGCGTCCGACGAGATCGCCGTTCGGGCCGTTGCCTCCACGCAGGGCGACGAGGCCCGGCTTCGCGCTGCCGCGCTGCCACTGGCTCGACGTCCAGGTCCACACGCCGCCGTGGAGATCGTGTACGCCGAACGCGCTCTCGCAGGCGCCGTTGAAGCCGTTCGGGATGAGGTTCCTGGTCTGTCCGGTGCCACAGGTCGCCGCCTTGTAGACGTCGCCGTACTCGTAGGTGGCGTTGTTCGGGCCCTTGCACGCGCGCTCCAGCTCGAGCTCGGAGCAGAGGCGCTTGCCGTTCTCCTCGCAGAGGGCGCGTGCCTGGTCCTGGGTGATGGCGGTGGTGGGGATGGCACCAACCTCGTTGGGCCAGGGGTAGAGGTCGATGTAGAAGCCGCGCATCACCACCTGCTCTCCGGCCATCTCCTCGTCGGCGATGCGCGGGATGCGGTCGGGCGGGGTGCCAGCGAGGAGCACGCCAGGGGGGATCCAGGCCATGCCAGGACGGGGCTCGGGGGGAGGCTCCGGGACGGCCCACGGGGGTGCGGCGTCAGGATCGGAAGCGGCGTTGCCGCCGCCGCGGTTACAACCGGCGAGGGAGGTGAAGGCTACGGTGAGGGCCATCGACCAGCGGGACACCGTCCCGAGGAGCGCGCGCCCGCGAGAGGTGTGTCGTGGGGCGGCGAGCAAGCGGCGCATCGTCAGTCCGGATCGCGCTCGCGCAGGTTCAGCTCCTTCATCTTGAGCTGGAGGCCCTTGCGCGAGATCTTCAAGAGGCGAGCGGCGTGGGTCACGTTGCCGTTGGTCTGCTTGAGGGCGCGCTCGATGAGGTCGCGTTCGAGCTTGCTCATGGCGGCCTTCACCTGCTCCTTGAGCCCCTCCGTCCCGCGGCGCTCGGCGCCTGCGGGGGCCTGACCGGCGCTGCTGTCGGGCCCGTTGTTGCCCTCGTGTACCGGATGGGCTGCGGTCAAGGAGACGCCCGTCGCCGCGGTCTGGGAGCGACCGAGGCGCACGTCCTCCGGGAGATCTTCCACCCGGATGCGCTGGCCGTCGGCGAAGAGCACGGCGCGTTCGATCACGTTCTCCAGCTCGCGGATGTTGCCGGGCCACTCGTACGAGGTGAGCCGCTCGAGGGCATCGGGCTCGACGCCCTCCACGTTCTTCTTGAGGCGCGCGTTGAACTTGGCGACGAAGTGCGCGGCGAGGTGCGGGACGTCGCTCTTCCGCTCGCGCAGGGCGGGGAGGGTGATGGGGACGACGTTGAGCCGGTAGAAGAGGTCTTCGCGGAAAGTGCCGGCCGCGATCTCGCGCTTCAGGTCGCGGTTGGTCGCGGCGACGAGGCGCACGTCCACCCGGATCGTCTTGATGCCGCCCACCCGCTCGAACTCGCTCTCCTGGAGGACGCGCAGGAGCTTCACCTGCATCTCGTTCGGGATCTCGCCGATCTCGTCGAGGAAGAGGGTGCCGCCCGAGGCGAGCTCGAAGCGGCCGGGCTTGGAGCCGACGGCGCCGGTGAACGCGCCGCGCTCGTAGCCGAACAGCTCGGACTCCATGAGATCTTTGGGGATGGCGGCGCAGTTGACCTTGATGAAGGGGCGCTCGCGGCGGCTGGAGTTGTCGTGCAGGGCCCGGGCGACGAGTTCCTTGCCTGTGCCGCTCTCGCCCGCGATGAGCACCGTGGTGGGGGTGTCCGCGACCCGCTCCAGGATGGAGTAGAGGTCCTGGATGGCCTGGCTCTCGCCGATGATGCCGAAGCGGGTGGACTCGGACCGGATGTGGGGCGCCTGGGGCAGGTCCCGGGTGGCGTCGGCGCGCTCCAGATCCCGGGTGCGGAGGGCCTTCTTGACCACCATCCGCACCTCGGCCTGGTCCGCGGGCTTGGTGATGTAGTCGAAGGCGCCTGTTTTCAGGGCCTCCACGGCGTTGTCGACCGTACCGTAAGCGGTGATCATCACGACGGGGCGGCTGGGATCGTCGCGCAGGGAGGCGCGGAGCAGGTCCATCCCGTCGACCTTGGGCATCCGGAGGTCGGTGAGCACCAGGTCGATGTGGTGCTCTTTGAGGAAGGCGATGCCCTCCTCGCCGTCCTCGGCGGTGTGGACCTCGTAGCCATCTCGGCTGAGCTGGGCGGCGAGCACCCTGCGGAGGTTCGCCTCATCATCGACGACGAGAATCTGCTTCTTCTCGGGGAGCATCACGGCCGGCAGCGTACCAGAACCCGAGGGGTTCGAGGCCCGCTCGACGCATGGATGACGCCGAAGGCGGCCGGGCTCCTTCCTCTCTCCCGTGGCTCCTTTGCCGAGGCAGGTCCGCTTTGTTCCGAAAGCTATACGTTTTTCTCGCGGCTACCGTGCCTCGTAAGTATGCTGCCGCCGCTCCTTTGGAGGTGGAACGCATGCGGGTGATGCGCGCTTGTCGGGTCGGTCTCGGCGCTGGAGTGCTCCTCGCGACCGGCTGGGCCCTTGCGCAAGAGCCCACCATGCCGGCCGCTGACGATCCCATCTGTACCCGGACGCCCACCGAGGCGGACCTGGAGGGAGCGAAAGGGGCGCACAAGGCGGCCATCCAGTTCTATGAGCGGGCGGACTACGACCGCGCGATCCGCTACTGGAACGACGCTTATGAGTTCGACTGCACCGCCCACGGCGTGCTGATCAACATCGCCAGCGCGTACGAGCGGAAGGGGGACCGGGCCGCGGCGGTCGCGACCCTCGAGACGTACTTGACGCGGGCGCCGGACGCGCCGGACGCGCTGACCATCCAGGAGCGCGTGCAGAACCTGCAGGCTGTCCTGAAGGCGGAGCAGGAGCGTCGGACGCCGCCGCCGGTCACGACCACACCGCCGCCGGTCGTGGTGAAACCGCCGCCTCCCCAGCCGGAGATGGTGCGCCCCTATGGCTATGCGCCGCTGGTGCTCGCGGGCGCGGGTGGTGCGGCCGTCGCCGTGGGAGCGATCTTGCTCCCGATCGGGCTCTCCACGATCTCGGCTGCCGAGAAGGACTGCGGTGGTGGCCGGACGAACTGCGATCCCGTGGTCGCCGACAAGGGCAACCGAGGTCGCAGTCAAGTGGCCATCGGCGGGGTGGTGATGGGCGCGGGCGCGCTGGCGGTCGGTGGTGGCCTCGCCTGGCACTTCATCTTCAACAAGCCGGTGCCGGTCTACCCGACACAGGGGGCCTCGGGTACGGCGTCGTCGGCGAACGGAGGCGGTGGGTCGCAGGGCAGCGAGGCTGCGCCGCCTCCTGGCCCCTCGATCGACATTGCGCCTTCGGTGGGGTACGGCTTCGGCGGCCTGTCGATCTCCGGCTCGTTCTGACGATGGCGGACCCGAGCGCCGCCAGGGCGGCGCTCACGGAGACCACAATGACGTGGGCTCATGCATGCGGCCGGGGACGTCGCTCGCTTTTCGAAGCGACGAGGTCGGCCTCGTCGCGGCGAGCGGTCATCAGGGGCGTCGCCTGAGGGAGCGGACCGAGGTGAGCGCCGCGTCCTTGTGCGAGCGGTCGCCCTTCGCGCTGACCGTGTAGATGAGGAGGATCTGCTCGACGGATCCGGGGTTGACCGTGGCGTACCAGATGTAGCCACCCGGGCCGTTGAAGTTGCACGTGCCCTCGCCCGTGCGCGCGCTGAACTTCTCTTCGCCGATGGTCCCGGTGGAGGGCGAGCCCCACTGGATGTCCGTCACGCCGAGGGCCCACGCGGCCCTGCTCAGGCGCGCGGTGGACTCGCCCGGGCGGCTGAAGGTGGTGAAGGCGAAGACGGCCTGGCCGTCCGGCGAGGTGAAGACCCCCCAGTCGTCCTTGAGCGCTTTGTCCCAGCGGGGCGGGGCGAGGAACTTCACGAACGGCCGCTCGCTCGTGATCCAGGTCGAGGTCTCGGTGGCAGTCGGCGCGACGGTGGGGGTGGTGGAAGAGGCCGTCGGCGTCGACGTCGGCGATGTGGACGCTCCCAGGTAGAAGCAGACGAGGCAGCCTCCCAGGCCGAAGACACCGAAGCCGATCAACGCGATGAGGGCGATGACCGCGATCGAGGTGCCCTCTTTCCGTGGAGGGGGCGGGCCATACCCGCCGCCCGGGGGGCCTTGATGGCCACCGGGGTGACCTGCGCCGGGAGGGAAATAGCCCGGGGGTCCAAACGGGCCACCCGGGGGAACATTGCCGCCACCCGGGGGGCCATGGCCGAAGCCTCCCGGTCCGTGGGGGCCGCCTGGGTGGCCGTAGCCCGGAGGGCCGAACCCTCCGCCTGGAGGACCATGACCTCCGCCAGGGGGTGGACCCGGCGGACCGTAAGCGCCTCCGGGCGGTGGCGGATACCCAGGGGGCTGCTGCATGATCCCCGAGGGGACCAGATGCGTCGGCGTCGTGGCAAGGGTCTTCGGCGCGATGTGCGTCACGCACGACCCGGATGAGGTTAGATCGAGGTCGTCATGCCGTTGCCGTTCGGATCCGAAGCCATCGCGCACTGGGCTGCTTCGCGCCACCTGTCCTACGTCGCGCACCCCGACGAGGGGTGGTTTCGACAGTGGGAGCCGTACGTCACCCTCACGCCGCCGGGTACGTACTACAACGCCTGCACGTGGACGGCGTATGGAGGCCACATCTGCATCGTGGAGCCGTGGTACGCCGCCGAAGGTGAGGTGCCGCTGGAGCGCACGTTGCTCGGGTTCGCCGTGCACAACGGCGTCCAGCGGCGGGCCGCGGTGCGCTTCGGTGAACACTTCACCACGCGGGCGATCTTTCTCGAAGGGCCGCCGCCCATCCCGGTGAAGATCGGTGATCCGGCGTGGGACGAGCACGCGGCGACGTTCGCGTCGTCGCCCGAGGTGGCGGCGGCGGCGTTCCACCCGCGGCTCCGACGGCTGCTCGCGCAACGAGGGTTTCAAGGGCACCTGGAGCTGCGGGCGCGTGGTGGTGTCGTGGTCCACCTCGCCGGGGCGCATCCTCATCCCGGTGGTTACGAGCTGCTGCTCACGGCGGTCCGGGAGATCGTGGACGCGGCCGTCGCCAGGTAGGCGTGCGTCGAGCGGTGCGCACGGCCTCTGGTTTCCGCTAGGCTCGCGCCGATGGCGAAGGTCCTGGTGGTCGAGGACGAGCCGGCGATCGCGGAGTCGATTGCCTTTTTTCTGCGGCGCGACGGCTTCGGCACCACCGTGGTCAACACGCTTGCGGACGCGGAGCGCGAGCTGCCTCGGGCCGATCTGGTGATCCTGGATCTGACGCTGCCCGACGGGAGCGGCTTCGAGCTGCTGAGCCTGGCGCGGCGGAGCGCAGCCGGGCCGGCGATCATCGTGCTCTCCAGCCGTGACAGCGAGGCGGATCGGGTCGCTGCGCTGGAGACCGGCGCCGATGACTACGTGACGAAGCCGTTCTCCCCCCGCGAGGTGGTGGCCAGGGTCCGGGCGGTGCTGCGGCGCGCCGCGGGGCACGCCGTGGCGACGGCGCCGTCGGATCTGCCCCCGGCGCCCGTGGCGGCGCCCCTCGCGCTCCAGGTCGACGAGTCGACGCGGCGGGCTCACGTGCGTGGTCAGGAGGTCGATCTCACCCGGGTGGAGTTCGATCTGCTCGCCTGCATGCTGGCCGCGCCAGGGCGGGTGTTCACCCGGCCGCAGCTCATCGATCGCGTGTGGGGAGACGGGTTCGCGATCACGGATCGGACCATCGACTCGCACGTGAAGGCGCTGCGGAAGAAGGTGGTGGAGGCGGGGGGAGACGCGGCGCTCATCGAGACCGTGCGCGGGGTGGGCTACCGGGTGACGGATCGGCCCGCGCAGGACGGGGAGGGGAGCAAGGGAGAAGCATGATCCGGCTGGTCATCACGGCGGCCGCCGCGATCTGTCTCATCCTCCTCGTCGCCATCTTCGTCTCGCGCCTGGTGCGGACGCGCACCGCCGGGATGAGCGTCCGGATGCAGATCTTCATCGCGCTCGGCGCGGTGATCGGCGCCTTCGCCCTGGGCCTGGGGGTGCTGGTCATCGATCGTATCGAGGCGCGCGCGCGTTTCCTCGCGGAGGGGTCGGCGCGTGACGAGGCGGCGGTGTTCGCGGCCGTGGTGGCGATGGAGATCGAGACGCGGGGTGTGCGCCTCGAGGATGTGCGCAGCGTCGACGCGGGGGGGCTCGACGTGGTGCTGAACCTGGCGCTGCTCGATCCAGAGGGGAGGACGGTGAGGTCGAGCGGCCCCTCCCCGGGGGAGCCAGGGAACGTCTTCGTCACCGCGCCGGTGCTGGTGCGCGGCGAGCGGGTGGGGGCGGTGCGCGTGGTCAAGCCGACGATCGTGGTGGAGCGGATGGTCGCCGACTTCGCGCCGCCCATCCTGGTGCTCAGCACGGTGCTGGTCGCCGCCGCCGCGGTGTCGTCGCTGATCATCGGGCGCGCGATCGCCGCGCCCATCGAGTCGCTCACCGACTTCGCCGTGCGCGTGAGCGAGGGGGAGCGGAGGGCGCCGCCGCCACCTGCGCATGGGCGCGAGGTGCAGCGGCTCGCGCGCGCGATCGATACCATGCGCCGCGATCTGGAGGGCAGGCCGTTCGTCGAGACGTTCGCCGCCGATCTCTCGCACGAGCTGAAGAACCCGGTGGCCGCGATCCGGGCGAGCGCGGAGGTGCTGGAGGGCGGCGCGCTCGATGATCGAGAGGAGGCGACGCGCTTCGTGGGCCGCATCCAGGAGGCGACGGCGCGCATCGAGGCGATGCTCGGGGATCTGCTGTCGCTCGCGCGGATGGAGGCGCGCGGTGTGGAGCAGATGGAGGTGGTGGATCTGATGAGCGTGGCCGAGGCGGCAGCGGACCGCGCGCGCGAGCGGGGGAGCGCCGTGGTGGTGACCGGTGCGGGCGCGATCGTGCGGGGTGACGCCCTGTGGCTGGGTCGCGCGCTGGACAACCTGCTCGACAACGCGCGGATGCACGGCGATCCAGAGGCGCCGGTGCGGGTCGCGCTCACGCGCGCGGACAGCAAGGTGCTCCTGTCGGTGAAGAGCCGAGGTCAGATCGCGCGTCACATCGCGGGGCGGATGTTCCGACGCTTCGTGACCACGCGGGCCGACAAAGGTGGCACCGGGCTCGGCCTGGCGATCGTGAGGGCAATCGCCGAAGCCCACAGTGGGTCGGCCGAGTGCATCGAGCGTGGGCCTCCCGACGTGGAGGTCCAGCTTTCTTTGCCTGCAGCGTGAGGATTCCAGCCTGCGCGCCGCCCGCGCGCTGCCTGGGACACCTCCGGAAGCATGCTCGGGGCTGCCCGTGCGCCGATCCAGGCGGATTTGCTGGGCCCTTCCCGGCGACGATGGCACCCTCCACAAAGACAGTGTGTTTTCACCCTCGTGGGCCAGCCTGCTCCGCCTCCACGAAACCTCCATGAGGGCACCATCGGACCCGCGCCTGTCAGGCGCGTTTCTGGTGCAGAGTGAAAACATACTTCCAGAAGGACCTGCTCATGGCGCATCCCAACCTTCCCAGGCACATCGCGATCATCCTCGATGGAAACGGTCGCTGGGCGTCGACGCGCGGCCTCCCGCGCCCGAAGGGACACGAAGAAGGGCTGAAGGCCGTGCGCCTCGCCGTGCGTTCGTGCAGGGAGCGTGGGATCCCCAACCTCACCCTCTATGCCTTCAGCGTCGCCAACTGGGCGCGACCCAAGGACGAGATTGATGGTCTGATGCGGGTTTGCCTCGAGTTCGCCGAGAGTGAACGCGAGGAGTGCATCCGCAGGGGCGTGGCCGTGCAGGTCATCGGCGATCTGGACGAGCTTCCCACGCTCACCCGCCGTGCGGTGGAGCACATGGTCGAAGCGACCCGTGGTGGTACGGCGATGACCCTCGCGCTGGCGCTGAGCTACGGCGGGAGGCGCGACATGGTGAACGCGATGCGGACCCTCGCCGCGCGCGCCCAGGCCGGGCTGGTGATCCCCGAGGAGATCAACGAGGCGTCGCTGCGCAGCTTCCTCACCACGAGCGAGTTGCCCGACCCGGATCTCATCGTGCGCACGGGTGGAGAGAAGCGGCTCAGCGACTTCTTGCTCTACGAGTCCGCGTACGCGGAGCTGTTCTTCTCCGACGTGCTCTGGCCCGACTTCGACGAGTCCGTGCTCGACCAAGCCCTCGCTGCGTATGGCCGTCGCCAGCGGCGTTACGGCCGCACGGGCGAGCAAGCCGGCCGCGTCGCGGTGCCTTGAGGAGCAGGGGCTCGTGCGAAATGTCGGGAGCTTTCGCGAAAGCTCGATTCTGAGCCCGTGATGCGCTACGAGGGGCCCGCGTCGCACGCGCCCGTAGCTCAGCTGGATAGAGCAGCGGCCTTCTAAGCCGCGGGTCGCAGGTTCGAATCCTGCCGGGCGTGCCAGTGATTTCGAGAGGATGGCCTCTCTCCCGGCAGCCGGCAGGATGATGACGGCGAGGGGCCGCGCCAACTGACCCCAGCGCCGCGAGCCATGCCGAAACCTCAGCTCTGTCCCTGCACTTCCGGCCTGTCCTACCGCGCGTGCTGCGCGCCCTTCCACGCAGGGGGAGAGCCGCCGGATCCCCGGACCCTCGTTCGTTCACGGTATGCGGCGTTCGCGCTCAAGGAGGCCGCGTACCTCGTGCGCACGCTGGACGCCGCACATCCAGATCGCGCGCTCGACGCGACGCTGTACACGCGCGCCATCAAGGATGGCCAGCTCCGTTACATGGGGCTCACGCTGCTCGACGCGGAGGACGTCGACGAGGTGGGCGTCGCGCGGGTGCTGTTTCTCGCGAAGATCTTCGAGCGGGGGCGGGATCGCTCGTTCGTGGAGCTGTCGGACTTTCGTCACGATGGGACGGGGTGGCGCTACCTGGCCGGGATCAACGTGGCGGCGCGGGAGCTCCCTGCCGGGGGGGCTGGTCTCACCATCGCTCGATTCAGGCAAGGTTGAACGCTGGGCGCGGGCGCTCTGGGGCGCCCCGTGGACGCACCTCCGTCGCTCATGACGCGTGAGGTCGAGCGCAGGGCGCGTCGAGTGCTGCGTGGCAGCTCGAGCGTCGTTCTCGGCGTGATGGCCGTGAGGGATGAAGGGGGGGAAGCTCGAGCGCGGACGCAGGATGCGCGATGCACCCTGCGTCGCGACCGACAGGACTCGGTCGGCTTTACTTGCCAGCCGTCTGGAGCCACTTCTCCAGCTCGTCGGCGCCGCCGATGTGCTTGCCATCGACGAACACCTGGGGCGTCGTGCCGCCGCCCGGGAGGGCGCGGAGCACGCGGGGGGAGCTGGGCAGCTCGGCATACGGCAGCTTGTTCTCCTCCAGGAGCCGCTTGGCGCGGGCGCAGTGACCGCAGCCGGGCTTGGTGAAGAGCAGGACGTCGTGGTGCGCGGTGCCGCCGAGGTGGCGCAGCATGGTGTCTGCATCCGAGACCTCGTAGGGATCGCCGGGCTTCTCGGGCTCGATGAACTGCTTCTCGATCACGCCATCACGGACGAGCATCGAGTAGCGCCACGAGCGCTTGCCGAAGCCGAGGTCCGCCTTGTCGACGAGCATGCCCATGGCCTCGGAGAACACGCCGTTCCCATCGGGAACGAACGAGACCTTGTCGGCCTTCTGGTCCTGCTTCCAGGCGTCCATCACGAAGGAGTCGTTGACGGAGACACAGACGATCTCGTCGACGCCGCGCGCCTGGAACGCGGGAAAGAGTTCGTTGTAGCGGGGCACGTGCGCCGTGGAGCACGTGGGCGTGAAAGCTCCGGGCAGGGCGAAGACGATGACCGTCTTGCCTCCGAAAAGCTGCTTGGTGGTGATGTCCTTCCATTCGCCGTCCTGGCGAACACGGAGGGTCACGTCAGGGACGCGCTGACCTTCTCGAGAGGTGAACATTCAGAGGCTCCTTTCTGGGCGGTCCTTATATCGACGGATCCGTCGCTTTGCCACCGCTCGTGGGAGAGAACTCGCTCAAGGTGGGCCGGCCGCAGGCACCACACGTTCAGACTGGACGCGCGAGTGGCGTGCCTTATTCCCCCGGGTAGGTGCCAGACAGCCGCGCCGAAGAGGACGAGGTGAGGGGGATGCGCAAGAAATGCGGGCGAGAGGGGCGCTCATTCGGGAAGGCGGGTTCTGCAGGGCGCGCGAGGGCCTCGTGGGAGGAGCGGGAGGGCGCTGGCAGGTGCGGCATCGAGGCAGCCGGGGGCGCGTCCCCGTAAGGGGGGAGAGTGTCGCGTCGAGTCGGAATGCCGACGGCGAGAGAGGCCGTGATGGCGAAGGGGTGAAGGAGGTCGCTGCACGGGCATGGTGACGCGGCATGTGGCGATGCAGCGAGCCATGAAGCGCGTGCGGTAGGGTCACGAAGGTTGCCGTGGAGGCAAGGGTGACGCGGCATGCAGCGCCGGAACGAGCCGCGACGCATGTGCGTGAGCGACGCGTCCGTGGACAGAGCACGCTGAGGACATGATGCGTGGTAGAGCGATGTGAGCGCTGCGTCGGGCCTGTTCCCGGCGCGTTCGATGAAGAACACCGACCGGATCGACGTCATGCAGTCGGTGCGCGGCCTGCGCCGCTGCGGGGCGGGGCGTTCTCGTGGAGCCTCATGCTGATGAAGGCGTGGAACGGTGGTGCGCGCTGCAGTTCGGCGCGAGGTGGCGAACACTGCGCGGCCGGATCATGACGAGCCGAAGAAGGTCGAGGGCGACAGTGTGCGTACGCATCACCGATCTTTTCTTCTCCGGGTGAAGCCGTCGACGCTCGCTGGATCGGATCCCGCCGCGCCGGGACTCGAAGGTAAAAGCTGAGCAAAAACGATGAGTCAGCACGTGTTAGGCTCGTCCTTGTGAGGACCCCGGATCGACAGCTCGGCACAGGTGTTGGCGTCGCGCTCCTCGTCGCTGCGGCGATGAGTGCGCTCTCCTGCACCCTCGATGTGATGGGAACGGGACCCGATGCGGCGGATCCGGATGGAAACGGCGGCACAGGTGCGGGAAGCGCTGGCAGTGCGGGCGAGGGGGGAGGCGATGCCGGCGGTGGCGGACCTGGAACCGGTGGAGAGGGAGGCTCGGGGGAGCCCGTGCCGCGATGTGGTGACGGCGCGATCGATGCCGGTGAGCGTTGCGACGATGGCAACGGGGTCTCGGGAGACGGCTGCTCGGCGTGCGGTGTCGACGACGGGTACACGTGCAGCGGCGCGCCGAGCGTCTGTGAGGAAGCCACGCTCACGCCGTTCACCGAGGGGCCCCGTCTGGGGATCTCGATCCCGGATGATGCGCGTTATGACGGCAGTCTGGCTTCGATGGTGTGCGTGCCCATCGCGGTGACGACGGCCAGTGACGCTCTCGTGCGGCAGGTGGAACTCAGCGTTGGGATCCAGCATCCCTACCTGGGTGATCTGGTCATCAAGGTGGCCAGTCCTGACGAGACGGTGCTCACGGTCATGAGCCGTCCTGGCGTGAACGATCCCGAAGACTCTTCCTTCGGATCGAACGGAGACTCCTCGAACCTCGAGGCAGCCCATCCCATCCGCTTCGCGGATGGTGAGGCGCGCTCCGCGCAGACGATGGGGAGTTCGATCGGTGGCGGCAGCGTGGTCTGCAAGGACGACAACCGCTGCGACTACGCGCCCGCACCGGAAAGGGGACCTGGGACCGCTTTCTCGGACTTTCATGGGAAACCCGCGACCGGGAGCTGGCGGGTCTGCGTGGCGGATGGGGACACGAACGACTCAGGGAGCATCGACATGGTGTCGTTGTCGATCCTGGCCTGGTGAGAGCGAGGCGTTCTCTGCTGGTCAGTCGCAGGCGCTGCTCAGGGAGCCCTTGAGGGTTCCAGGATCCGCCGCGTCGAGGAAGAGGCCAGCCAGGATGTTGCTCCTGGCGCGGCCATCGAGGCCGGAGGGAATGCACCAGATCTGGATGTCGCCGGCTGCCTCGCCCTTGCCCAGATCGAAGTCGAGGGGACCGGAGGCGCCGGTGAAGTCGATCTTCTCGCCTGCGCGAAGCCGTGTGATCGCGTCGGGGATGGCGGCGGCGCCGGCGTCGATGGGGGTGCCCGGCGGGATGAGCTTGCCGATCCCCTCTGCGAGCCCAGGGCCCGTGACCGGATTCGTGCCAAGCGTGGCTGCGGCGTAGCCGAGAACGTACACGGCGTCGTAGGCCTCTGCGGCGCCGAAGACCTCGGAGCCGCCGTCGTCGAAGCGCGCCTTGTAGGTCTTGGCGAAGGCCTGGAACACAGGGTTCGAGCGCGCTCTCCCTGGGGTCGTCCCACTGACCCGCTTACGAAGTGTGTTGTTGGTCCCGATGGTATCCCAGAGATCCGAGCTGACCACGCCGTCCGTCATCACGTAGTAAGGCAATGTGGTCGTGGCCGGGGGCCGCTCGGCCAGCGCCTTCTCCAGCGGCACGAAGATGTCGTTGACCGCTTCGGAGTACCCGACCAGCACGACGATGTGCGGCTGGCTCGTCAGCGCCGCGTTGACGGCCTCCTGGAGCTTCGGCGGGTTGGTATCGGGGTTGTCGGGGTCGCCGTAGTCGAAGCGCAGGTAGTTCGCACTGTTGGTCGGGTGGGTGGGGCGCTGGCCGTTGAGGATCAGCTCGTTCTCCAGCGCCTGCCGGAGCTGCCGGCCGTAATCGTCGCCGCGGTGTAGGACGGCCACCTTGAGGGGCGACTCGGCCACTTGACCTTCGAGGTACTGGCTGATGTAGAGCGCGATCGCCTGGGCCTGGTACGTGTCGGGAGGCGCGGTGCGCCACACCAGGCTCTTGTCGACGAGATCGCCGAGCCCGACGGCGGTCGCCGAGGGAGACATGAGGAGCGTCCCGGCGGCGATGGTCTCGTCCTTGATGTCCATGGTGATGCCGCTGAACGCTGCCCCGATGATGGCGGGCGAGTCGAGCGAGAGCAGGTGGCGGGTCGCAGTCCGTGCCGTCTCCGAGCTGCTGTCGTCGGTGCAGCCCACCATGACGAGCTGGCGGGGGCGGTCGGCGATCTGGGCGGCAGTATCGCGGAAGTCGTGGACGGCGACCCGAGCCGCGTTCTCGATGGGGACGCCGATGCCTTCATCGACGCCGGTGGTCGGGGCGATCGAGCCGAGGATGATGGCGTCATCCGGAGCTGGCGTGCCGACGATGGTCTGGCACTGCTCGGAGACGAGGCTCTTGCATGTACCTGCGGAGGGGACGCAGACGTAGTTGTTGCCGAGTCGCGACACGCACTCCTGGTTCGTGGAGCAGGCGGCGTTGGCGCTCGAGACGCAGACCTTCTCCGCGGAGCAGATCGCTCCAGGGAAGCTCACGCAGTCGTCGTTCGTCTCGCACTGCGTGGTGCTCTGCTCGACGATCAGCGAACATCCTCCTGCCCCGAGAGGCAGGGCGAAGGCTGCGAAGAGGGGAGCAAGGCGTCGGAGCGAGCGCGAGGCGCTCGACGCTGGAACGGAAATGGTCGACTTGAAGGGCACGGTTGGGGGCATCTTACCCGGATCCACTGGTGGTGGACAGGCGTTCCCCCTGCACCACCTCGAGCAGTTCGTGGGGCGTGCTGAGCCAGTGTGTGGGGTTCCCGCTGACCAGGTCTTCGCGTGTGAAGGCGCCCCACAGGGCGGCGCCGGTGGCCACGTGGGCCGCGTTGCCAGCGTGAAGGTCGTGCAGGCTGTCGCCCACGAAGAGTGCCTCCTCGGGCGCGGCGTACAGGAGTGCGAGCGCGCGGTCCACCGGCTCCCGGTGGGGCTTGGGGTGGGTGACCTCGTCCCCGCAGACCAGGACGGGGAACGCCGCCTCCAGGCCGGTCACCCGGAGGCCCATCTCGGCGAAGCGCCGGGTCTTGCTGGTGACGATGCCGAGGCGAACGCCGAGCGCCCCGAGGGTGTCGACGGCGCTGAGGATGCCGGGGTAAGGGCGGATGGTGGCGTCGTGGCGCTCCTGATTGTATGCGCGGAACGTGGCCAGCATCGCGTCGGCCGTCGCGGGATCGGGGCTCCATCCGGAGAGCAGCTTGGCGAGGGGGACGCCGATGCCGCGGAGCAGCTCGGCCTCGTCGCGTGGGGGGAGGCCGAACGCGGCGAAGGTGTGGTGGAAGCTGTCGAGGATGAGACGGATCGAGTCGACCAGGGTGCCGTCGAGATCGAAAAGTACGGTCTGATAACGGAGCATCGATGGGTCGGGCGTTGCACGCCCCAGGACCGGAGGCAAACCTTCGACGCGCGTGTGTCGCTGTCGCCGATGCTCATCCCTCCTGCTACAGGAGGCCATTCCGGCCTGGCCTGCTGGCTGTCCAGACGTTGTCTTCGAAGAGGGACGCGGGCGTTCTGTCGGCAGGAGAGGGGGCTCGGCGAGCGAGCACGGCCAAATCTACAGGGCGACGTCTGGCGTGCGTGCGGGTATAACCGCCTGCCATGAGCGACGCGTCGGTTCCGGAGCAGGTGTATGAGGCGGCCGCAGATCGGACGCTCCGGGAGCTGCAGGATCGGATCATGGATCTGACCGACGGACCGGAGTCGGATCTGTCGAGCGGCATCCTGACGATCGAGTTCGAGGATGGGGTGAAGTTCGTGATCAACAGCCACCGTGCGGCGCGGCAGATCTGGATGGCCGCGGAGCGTTCGGCCTGGCACTTCGATTACCGGCACAACGAAGGGCGCTGGGTGGCATCGAAGAGCGGGGATGAGCTCTGGAACGCTGTGGACGCGGTGCTGTCCCGGAAGCTCGGCAGGCCCATCCATCTGGCCAGGTGAACGAAGGGCGCGGCTCCTGGCGCAACGCATTGAACGCAGGGGATGGTGCTGAGGAAGCGCAGGGGCTTGCATGCCGCGTTCCCGGGCGCTCTTCTTTGACGATGGCTTCTGGCTCGCGTGCGTCGGCGGTGGTCGTCGCCTCGGCCTTTGCGTTGCTCGCGACGAGCGAGGCGGCGGCATACTGTCGCTCCACCACCTGCAGAGGGGTGGATGCGTGTGACGGGGAGATCATCGAGGGATGCTTGCCCCTGCAGTGGAAGCGCTCGTGCATCGGCTTCGCCCTCCAGGAAGATGCATCGAGCGATGTGACGCTGGAGCGTGCAAACGAGGCGCTCGACGCTGCCTTCGACGCCTGGCAGACCGCGGACTGTGGAGGAGCGACGCCGGGCATCAGCGTCGAGAACATGGGGACGGTGACCTGCGATCAGACCGAGTACAACAAGAAGGCGGGCAACGCGAACATCCTCGTCTTCCGCGACGAGGTGTGGCCCCACGTCGACGGGCAGCACAACATCGCGCTCACCACCGTCAGCTACGATCCCAGGAACGGCGAGCTGTACAACGCCGACATCGAGGTCAACACCGCCAACTACGAGTTCGTGGATGGGGACATGTACGATCTCCGATCGGTCCTGACCCACGAGGCCGGTCACTTCCTGGGCATGGGCCACGCGCTGACCGATGATGCGACCATGCGCCCCGTGTACGACGTGTACTCGACGGACTTCAGGGTGCTCTCTCCGGATGATGCGGCAGGGATCTGCGCCACGTATCCGCCCCGCGAGGAGGGCAGCGGGCACTGCAACCCGATTCCGCGTCATGGCTTTGCGCGCGAGTGTGGAGACGATCAGGCGCCAGGGCGCTGCGGCATGTCACCAGCGAGCGCGTCGACGGCAGGAGGCGGCGCGATCGCGCTGTTCGGGATGTCCGTGATGGTTGCTGCGGTGCGGCGTCGGCGCCGTACGTGGGTGAGGCGCGGCGAGATCAAAGGCCGAAGCGGACCCCCGCCCGGGTGAGCAGCCCCGTGAGGGACGCTCCCACGGTGAAATCGATGGCGATCTTGGGGGAAGGGTGGATGGCGAGGCCGATCTCTGGCAGCGCGAGGTAAGGGAAGAACGTCGGCCGGTAGCCGCCGGCAAACCAGCTCGGTTCGGTGTAGCCAGGGTAGCGATCGGCGTCGTGATCGAGCTGATTGCAGTAGAGGAAGGTGCCTTCGGGGTTGTTCGGACCACGGCAACGCTTCCATCGTGCGAGATCGTTTGCCGCTCCGGGGAGGGGATAGGCCTGGGATCGATACAGATCGCCGGTGAACGCCCATCCGAGACCGAGGCCGCCTCCGATGCGGAGATGAAAGCGCCCCCGAGCGTCGAGAGGCAGATCCCACGCCACGTGGACGCTGGCGAGGAGCGCTTGCAGATCACTCTCGATGATCTCGTAGTCGGTGTCTGGTGATCCTGCCGGCTTGAACGGGGTCTCACCGAGGCGGAAGCTCGCGTAAGATGCCGCCACGGTTATGTCGATGGCGGAGGTCTTGAAGCCGAGCGACACGGTCCCACCGGGAACCAGCATCGTGCGGCCTCCGTCTCCGAAGAAGCCGAACATGAACCAAGGGACGATGAACCCCTGGTAGCCGCCGCCGATCCATAGACGGGGCTCGGGATGTGGGGACACATCGCTTTCTTCCGGGTCCCCAGGTGGTTTTCTCGGAGGAGGTGGTGGAAGCGCCAGCAGCCTGAGCTTCATGACGCGCCGCTCTCCCTCGTGGAGCGTCACCTCTTCCTTCAGATCCTGTCGTCCTGTGGCGCGCGCGACGAGGGCGACAGGTCGATCCGGGGGGATCTTGATGGGCTGGGTGGTATCCTCGACCGGTCGCCCGTCAATCTCGATTTCCAGCGCTCCGTAGAGCTCCTCGATCTCGAGGGTGAGGGTCGGGATGCGCTCGTCGACCGCTTTGGCCTTTGCGGCGGCACGCTTGATGGCAGCGTTGTCCCACCATCCGTACTTTCGCCCGGGCTTCTCGGCTGCGATGGCGTGAAACAGCTCACTGGCTCGAAGGAGGTCCCCCAGCTTCGCGTAGCACTCTGCGAGGGCGAGGGCGGAGTTGGGTCGGTGGCGCTTGGACTCCCCCTCCTCCAGAAGAGGCACCGCCTGGACACAATCTCCCCGCCTCGCCAGGGCGATGCCCCGATTGGCCTCTGCGTCTCCTGGGCCCGCCAGTGCAGGTCGGCCGAGGAGCATGATGCAAGACAAAGCAGCGAGAACGGCGAGGAAGGCGCGCAGGGTGGCCCATCCTAGCGCACGGTCCGGGGCAGAGTGCCACGGAGAAGGCAGCGGTCCCGTAGGGGAGCCGACGGGATGAGGACGCCCGGAGCGGGCCCGAAATTCAGGCCCCAGGGTGCGGTCGGAGGCGCGGGAGGAGGTCGATGTCGCGGGGTCGAGCCGTCATCCTCCGGGTCGCGTCGAGCGGAAAAGCTCTCACCACGTCCATTTTCCACCTTCGACGCTGGGCAGTACCCCTTGTAAGCTCCACCAGAATGGCTTCCGGCGCAGGTATCGAAGGACCGCACGGCCTCGGTGATGGCCCGAGGACTCAGGGCTCTGGCGGCATCTTGTCCGCGGCCGTGCGACGCACGCTCAAGGCAGGAGAGATCCCGAGCACACTGATCGAGTGCCAGCACGCGGTCGAGTGCGCGGGGTGCCCCCACATCGCGAACGACTACGCGCAGCAGCTCGAGGCGAAGCGCGCTCGTGTGCGCAGCGCTGTGGCGCACTACCCGTCACTCGAGCTGCTGTACACACAGCCCGTCATCCCGGCCGATCCGATCGTCGGCTACCGGGGGCGCGCCAAGCTCATCGTGTCGCCGACAGGCGCGATCGGTCTCTACGGTCGCACGGGTCACCACGAGGTGATCGACATCCCGAGCTGTCGGGTCCTCGCCCCCGCGCTCTCGGCCGTGACCTCGCGCTTGCGCGAGCTCATCGCTGCGCCGCCTCCGGAGGCGCGCGCGCTTCTCCTTCCCTACGACCCGACGCGGGGCGGCGTGCTGCGCGCCATCGATCTCCGGGAGGTCCACTTGCCGGCGAGCTCTCCGCTGTTCAAGGAGCTGGGCGCGAGGGAGGATGATCCGTCGTTCGTGCTGATCACCTTCGTGTTGCAGCGCGAGCGCGCCGTGACGCGGGAGGAGCTGCGCGAAGCTGGGAAGGCGATCCGGCCTCTGCTCCCGCGCGTGGTCGGGGTGGCGGCGAACTTCCATGACGCGGAGGCGCCCCAGATCCTGGGACCGGAAACGATCTTGCTCGACGGCGTGTCGCACGTCCCCGATCAGATCGGGCCGACGTACCACATCGCGGCCTTCGGCTCGTTCGTGCAGGCGCACCGCACGCAAGCAGCCCGTGTCCACGCGATGTTGCTGCGCGAGATCACGTCACTGGAGCGCGAGAGCCCGACCGCCGAGACCACCGACACCGAGCCCGCACCCGTCTCCATCACCGAGCGCAAGCCGCTCCGGTTGCTGGACCTGTACGGTGGATCGGGGGCGATCGCGCTGGCGCTCGCGCACGGTGGCAACCGGGTGCTCAGCGTCGAGTCCTTTGCGCCTGCGGCCGCGAATGCGCGTGCAGCCGCCGAGTCGCAAAACCTGTCGTCGCTCATGGAGGTGCGGACCGGCGACGTTGCCGACGTCGTGGCACAGCTCGCTGCTGCCGGGGAGCGGTTCCACGCGGTGGTGATCAACCCACCGCGGCGCGGGATCTCACCGACCGCGCGGGAAGCCGTGGCGCGTCTCGCAGCGCCACTGCTGGTCTATGTCTCGTGCGATCCGGACACGCTCGCGCGCGACCTCGATCATATGAGCCGGCTCGGCTACAGCTCCACCGAGCTGACGCCCCTCGACATGATCCCCCTCACCGAGGAGGTCGAGACGATCGTCGCGCTGCGGCGGACCCCTGCGCCTCCACCGCGGGTGATCTACGACGACGACGGGGTGCTCGTCGTGGAGAAGGGTCCCCACGAGCCCGTGGGGCCGCAGCAGGAGTACCTGGGGTCGTTGCTGGCACGCTGCGCGCGCATCCCGGGCGTGAACGATCTGCTCCATGTGGTCCACGCACTGGATCCTGGGACGAGCGGCCTGTGCATGCTGGCCCGAGACGAGGAGGCGCTCGCCCGCTGGGGTGAGGCGCTCGCCACGACGGGCCGGCTGATCTACGTGGCGGCCGCCAAGGGCGTGACGCCGGGCAAGGGAGCCATCACGCGTGACCTGCGGGAGGGCAACCGGGTCTACTCGGCGCGTACGCGCTACCGCAGGCTGGCCGTGGCCTCGGGTCACTCCATCCTCCGCGTGATCCCGGATGGCGGAAGGACACACCAGATTCGGCGCCATCTCGCGGCCATCGGGCACCCGGTGCTGGGCGACGAGCGCTACGGACACGTCCCCACGAACCGATACTTCGAGGAGAAACACGGCCTCGATCGTTCGTTCGTGCACCTCGTGCGCATCGAGATCACGCACCCGCGTACCGGCGTGAAGCTGATCATCGAGTCCACGCTCCCTGGCGACCTGCGCTCTGCGCTGCAGCGCTCCACGGGGCCCTCGGTGATCCGCTTCCTCGAGCAGAAGCACGCACTCGGTGAGAACCGCGTGAGCGCCGTCTCGCCAGTCCAGGACGAGCCCGCGCCGAGCAGCCGTTACTACATCCCCGAGGAAGGGGAGCCGGTCCCGCCGTCGATACGGGTGCCGATGCCCATCTCCATCCGGGTGCCCGATCTCGATGATTCGCCGCGAACCCTGCGGCACCCGATCGTCCCGACCGGTGACGACGAGTAGGCCGTCGCTGCACGATCGATCTGGTACGCTCCACCCCGTGTCACTGCCCTCGGAAGACCGACCTCGCATCCTCGTCGTCGACGACGAGAAGGTGATCCGCGACATGCTGGCGGATTTCCTCGGGATGGAGGGGTACGACGTCCGCACGGCCGAGGACGGTGCTGCTGCGGTGAACGAGCTGGCCAAGGGCCACTATGACCTCGTCATCAGCGATCTCAAGATGCCGCGGATGGGCGGCATCGCGCTGCTCGATGAGATCGGCAAGACGGCCCCGAGCGCGCTCACCGTGATCATGACCGGCTTCGGGACGGTCGAGACAGCGATCGACGCGATGAAGAGGGGGGCATACGACTACGTGCTCAAGCCCTTCAAGCTCGACGAGGTCATCCACGTCGTGCAGCGAGGCATCGAGAAGCGGCGCATGCAGGCGGAGAACCTGCGCTTGCGCGAGGCGCTCTCGCTCTACAAGGTCAGCGAGGCGATCGCCGCGAGTTTGTCGCTCGATCAGGTCCTGGAGACGGTGGCCGACAGCTGCCTCAGCGAGATGGACGCCGACCTCGTCTCGACGTGGCTCGAGAGCGGTGAAGGTGGCCACTTCGAGCGGCAGAACCTGCAATCGAGCACGCTGCCCGAGGGCGCATCGCTGGGGCGGCTCTCGTGCAGCAGCGTCCTGGAGCACCTCCGCTCCGAGGCCTCGCTGCTGGAGCAAGGTCAGCGCGGGCTGCGCTTCTTCGAGGAAGCGCCGGATCTCCCCCTGTCGTCGCTCACGGCGGTCCCCCTCCGCGTGAAGAGCAGGATGATCGGCTTCGTGGCGGCGGCATCCTTCACACGCTCCAGACGCTTCGACGAGGGGCAGCGCAAGCTGCTCAGCATCATCGGCTCCCGCGCTGCAGCGGCGATCGAGAACGCCCGACTCTACGAGGATCTACAGGCCACCTTTCAGCAGACCATCGAGGGACTGGCGAAGGCGATCGACAAGATGGATCGCTACACCGCCGGCCACTCCGACCGGGTCGCGATCTACGCCGTCATGCTTGCCAAGCAGCTCGGCATGTCGGCTCACGACGTCGAGATCGTCCGGCAGAGCGCGCTCATGCACGACATCGGCAAGATCGGCTGCGTGCTCAACCTGAACAAGCCCGGCAAGCTGACCAACGACGAGTACGAGGTGTTCAAGCGGCACCCGATCTACGGGCGCGACATCCTCGACCCGATCAAGTTCCTCCACCCCCTCATCCCGGGCGTGCACCTGCACCACGAGCGTTGGGACGGTCGAGGCTACCCCCTCAAGATGCGCGGCAACGAGATCCCGGTCATCGCCAGGATCATCGCCGTGGCCGACACGTATGACGCGATGACCAGCGATCGCTCGTACCGCCGCGCGCTTCCCCACGAGGTGGCCATCGCGGAGATCGAGCGCTGCGCCGGGAGCCAGTTCGACCCCGATGTCGCGGGTTCGTTCACTGGCTTCATCGAGGACTGGCGCGAAGAGCAGAGAGCGCTGGGGAAGAAGGTGCCGGAGTGAGCGAGCGCCACGCGCGCGCCGTTTGGCTCGGGCGCCGACGCTACGCACCCATCCACGACCTCCAGCGGCAGCTCGTCGAGGCGAGGGTGGAGGACCGGATCGGGGACGTCATCCTGCTGCTGGAGCACGCTCCCGTGATCACCCTCGGGCGCGGTGCCGAGCCAGGGAACGTGCTCTTCTCCGAGGAAGCGCTCGCTGCGAAGGGAGTGGACCTCGTCGTCACGGGCCGCGGCGGAGACGTGACCTACCACGGCCCCGGACAGCTCGTCGGCTACCCCATCCTCGATCTGAAGCCCGATCGCTGTGACGTCCGTCGCTACGTGCGCTCGCTTGCCGAGGTGATGATCCTTCTCGCCCGCGAACACCATGTGGAAGCCGGCGTCGTGGACGGCATGATCGGGGTATGGGTCGACCGGGCCTCCCCCGGAGAGTGGGCTGGTGCGCCCTGGTCACGCGAGCTCGCCAAGATTGGAGCCATCGGCGTGAGAATCTCTCGCTGGGTGACCATGCACGGCTTCGCCCTCAACGCCGACGTCGATCTGGACGCTTTCCGGCTGATCGTCCCCTGCGGGATCCGAGATCATGGCGTGTCCTCGCTCCTCGCCTTGACGGGGAAGGCTCCTTCCGTGCGTGACCTCGCCCTGGCAAGCGCTCCCCAGCTCTCCCGTGCGCTCGACGTGCGTGTCACCGCCGTGGAAGATCTCTCCGAGCTGGACGATCCGACGACGGCATTGCTGGGGTGAGTCGAGCACGCCCGGACCCCAGGCCCCCAGGGGAGGGTTGCCGAAGACGCGTTTTCGGGGAGATTCGCGCCCCCGACCATTCACGAGGCCGCCTGATCATGGCACCCTTGAGAGGTGGGCCACTCCAGCATGCCGCCTGCCCTCCAGCTCGCGCAGGCGCTGCCCGACGGTCGCTGCCCGCGCTGTGGAGGCGCAGGGGGCGCACCTCGTCGGCTGCGCGCGAACCCATTCCTCTGGGGACCCTCCTCGCAGCCACTGGTGTGCGAGGACTGCGGCCTCGACTTCGAGCGCCAGGTCAGGGACAGTCGGCCGCCCTGGAGCGACGACTCCTCCTCTTGAACCGGGTGTCAGTAGCACCATTTCAACACGCTGTGCTACGAGTCCACGACCTATGAGCCTGGTGGCAGCATCGCTCCTCGGCCTCGGCATCGGGGCGCGGCACGCCCTCGAGGCGGATCATCTGGCCGCAGTCTGCAACTTCGTCTCGCAGGGGGGCGGCGTGCTCGGAGCGGCCAAGACCGGCGCGCTCTGGGGTCTCGGCCATTCCCTCGTGATCGTCGTGGCCGGAGGCGCGCTGGTCGCCACCGGCGCCCAGGTGCCAGAGTCCCTGGCCTTCGTCCTGGATCTGGCCGTTGCAGGCATGCTCGTCGGCCTGGGCGTCGCTGCCCTGCTCTCGTTGCGGCGCCTCCGGGCGAAGGCTCGAACCCCCGCGACCGACGCCATGAACCGCCAGCCTCCCGCGCGTCGCCCCCTGGCCGTCGGACTGGTCCACGGTGCCTCGGGGACCGCAGCGATCCCGCTCCTGGTCGCCACCACGATCCCCGAGCGCACGGAAGCCCTCGTATTCGTCGCCGTGTTCGGCATCGTCTCGCTGCTGGTGATGGCTGCGGTCGCGGGCCTCCTGGCACTGCCACTCCGCTCGGTCGCGCGTCGGGCCCCGGAGCGCGTGCGGGTATTGCAAGGCCTCGCCGCGACCGCCTCGATTGCGGCCGGCCTGGCCGTCGCGTGGTCCACCCTCGGGCCAGGGGCCTGAGCGGGTCACGCTTTCGATCCCGCGGGCTCGTCGAGTACAACCACCGCCCGGTGGTCCGCCTCGCCCTGCGCCGTCTCTCCTCGATCCCGCTCGGTGCTGGGCGGACGCTCGCAGCAGCCCTCCTGACCACCCTCGCGGTGGGCTCCCTGCTCGCGCCCTCGTGGCTGCTCTCCGTGGGATCGCGGCGCGCTGCGGCATGCCTCGCCGAGGTCGAGGCGCCCCGCGGACCCTCCCTGCCTGACTGCAACCAGCAACAGCGTTGGTTCTCCGTGCCCTCCCATGTGCCGTGGACCCGCCAGGCCGCCACCTATGCCTCTGAGGAACTCCAGGTACGGCAAGCGCTCGCCTCGTACACCGATGCGGCGGTCGGGCACCCCGATCGGGCTTCACTCGACCATGCAAGCGGCGCCTTGCAAAATGCGGAGCGGCTGGTGCTCGAAGGGTCGCAGCGGCTCCGTTTCGAGGACTTCGGCCCACCTGCCCCTCTCCCCCGACTCGGAAGAGAGGCCAGCCTGCTCGGTGATCGCCGCACCTTGCTCCAGCTCTCCGACGCCTGGGGAGACTGGTACGTGCGCCTCCACGCGCTGCGCGCTGCGCTCATGGAAGCCGACCTGCCCCGCGCGCAGACCCTCGCCGCGCGCTACGCAGAGTTCGATCCTCGCGACGAAGATCTCCGGGTGACCGTCGCCGCCACCCTGTGTCTCGGCGACGACGCACGGCGAGGCATGGAGATGCTCACGCTCACCCAGGACGACCGCGCCTCGAGGCGCTATGCGGGCATGTCTCGCAGCTGGGGAGACGTCCGCGTGCTGCTGATCGCGTGCGCTGCCCGCGCAGGGCTCGAACCTCCTCCCAGACCCACCCGCATCGACGCAGGCGACGAAGACCTGGTCGACGTGCGCGCCGTCCAGTCATGGCGGCTGGCGTTCGCGCGCAACGATCGAGCGGGCCTACACCGCGTCGCAGCGTGGGCCCAGGAGCTCCTCCTCTCGTCCGATCGCCCTCCCGAGAGCCGCGCGGGGCTGCTCGTCACCGTCCTCACCGAGGCCAACGACCTCGACCCCGCGACTCTCGTGGCCCTCGTACAGCCCCGCACAGAGATCCACGACACCCGCCTCGCACCTGGACTCCAGCTCGCGCTGCCGTCCTTCCGCGCACCGGGCCTGCGGCGTCCCGTGGTGCCAGGGCAGCACCTCGTCGCTGCCGCCGCCCGCATGGCGACCCTCGCGATGAGCCCTGAGCTCGGGAACGACGACCGGCAGCTCCTCCTCGACGCCGCCGGCGCCCTCGCCTTCGAGGCCGCGCGCGAGTTCGCCCTTGCAGGCAACCCCACCGCGGCCCTGGACGTCCTCGACCGGCATGAGCGCACCATCGACACGACGGCCCTCGCCCTTGCGCGATCGAGCGTCTGGTACCTGGCCGGAGACCCTCAGCGTGCCCTCGAAGCACTCGCGTCGATCGCGCGCCCCCCGGACCTCTCGGGCACCCATCGCATCGCTCATGCCGCGGTGACCCTCCAGCGTGCCGAGCTGCTCGCCCTCCTCGGACGACGTGACGAAGCCGGACGCGCTGCCGTGGAGGCCGACGAGATCATCGCAGGCGGCCTGGCACCTGGCCTCGAAGCGCGCGCCCGCTGGACCCGCCTCGCCCTCTCGCGGCGCGCGAACACCGCACCGCTGCCCCCAGGCATGGCACCCGTCCTCCCGCACCCTTCCGACGGCGCCCATCTCTTCCCGTGGCCCTGGGTCGGCTTTGCGGATCCTGACGCCCCCTGGACCCGCCCGGAGCAGCCTGCACTCCGCACCGCCCTCGAACGGTGGGCAGCCACGCGGAGCGCCCCCCCTCCCGAACGCCGCGCCCTCCGGTTCGCGGCCCTCCGCCGCCGAGGCGACGCCCCCCCTGCGCTCTGGGCCTACCTGATCCTCGGCGGCGAACTCCTTGCCGAAGGCGAAGGCGACGTCGAGACCTGGCTCGATGCACTCATGGCGCTGGATGCGCGCCGCTTCACCTTCCGAGAGCTCGCCCTGTCCCGCGCCGGCGCTGCCCGATGGCGAGGTGACACCGAGCACGCCGCGACCTGGCAACGCCGCTACGAGACACTCCGCGCCCTGATCGCGGATCCCGAGCGGGCGGAGATCGCCCGGTTCCTCGGGTTCTGAGCGCTCCGGACTGGCGGAGAAGCGACACCGTTCGTACGTTGTCGCTCATCGCTCCGCGAGGTGATCCCGAATGTGCCCGCACTGCGGCAAAAATGCTCCCATCGTCCACCGCGGTCTCACCGCGACCTGCACCGCCTGCGGCAAAGCACGCCTGCCCATGTCGGGCCGCCCCATGGATCTGGCTGGCAAGCCATCTCAGGTAGGTGGCACCGTCGCCCGGGTGTTCGGCTGGGTGGTCCTCATCGGCGGCCTCTCCCTGGCCCTGCTGTTCGGCCTCCTGCTCGCGGCCATCTTCCCGGGCACCCTCGCGCCATGGGTCGTGTCGCTCCCCATCGGCTTCGCCTCTCTCGCCACGGCCATGCTGCTCCTCTTCGGCGGCCGCAAACTGCGCGAGAGCGGCGCGGCTGCCGAGCAAGGCGCACGCAACCAGGCCCTCTTCTCCCTCGCCCAGAACCGAGGCGGCATCGTCACCGCCCGCGACGCCTCGAACGCCCTCGCCATCCCGCTGGAGCAAGCCGACGCCTTGCTCACCGAGCTGGCGAAATCACGCCCGGACGAAGTGGGCGTCGAGGTGAGCGACCAGGGAGAAATCCTCTACACCTTCCCCGGGTTTCAGCGCCGCCCAGCGGGACCTGGGGGCTCTCCCCCGGGCAAGGCAGGCCGCTTCGTCCCACCGGAAACAGGTCCTGCGCGCGTGGCAGCGACCGACGGCAGCGACTGGCAACAGGCCGAGATCGAAGCCCAGGCAGCGGAGGAAGCCGACCAGGCCCGATGGAGGAAGGAACGGACCCGCTGATCCTGCCGCGTGCTAGCCTCCGGCCCGTGCCCCGGCTTCCTTGCACCTCCGGGCGCTCTCATCCCATGCGCATCCGGAACATCTTGCTCTCTGCCCTCGCCCTGGGAGCGACGTTTGGCGCCGCGTCCCCTGCGGAAGCATTCGAGCGCCAGTGGCACGCCGGCGCCGCCTTCGGCTACGCCATGCTCGCCGACCCCGGGACGTACCCTGGCTTCGGCGGCCGCCTCCACGTCGCCTACGGTCTCACCGACGCGTTCAACGCCCTCGTCGAGGTCGATCTCGCGACCCATCCTGGAGGCCAGTTCTTCGCCTTCGGCGGCTCGGCCGGTGCCACCTACGTCATCGACATCCTCCAGTGGGTCCCCTACGTCGGGCTGACCGTGGGCGGCTACGACCTCGTCCGCGCCAGCCAGTGTGGCGGCCCTGGCGACCCCGCCTGCCACGATGGCCGCTTCGGCATCGGCGTCCCCTTCGGCCTCGACTACGCCATCTCCCGCGAATTTTCCCTTGGCGTCGCCGGCAAGTACTCGATCTTGCTCCCCTCGACCGAGTTCCCGACGAGCTACCTCACGCTCTACGCGCGCGCCGAGTACGTCTGGGGTTACTGAGCCCCCCCGGGCTCAAGGACCCCGAGCGCCGCCGCGCTGAGAGCCCGGCCCATCGCGCGCTGCCCTTCACCTGGGGCGGTTGGGGATCACGATCTTGCCGCGCTTGCTGGTCGGCGTGGTCGTGGTCGTCGTCGTCCCCGTCGAGGTCGGCGTGGTCGTGGTGGTCGTCGTCCCCGTCGTCGTGGGCGCGGGCTTCGGCGTCGTGGTCGTCGTCGTCGGCACCGTGACGGTAGTCGTGCTGGTCGGCGCCGTGGTGGTCGTGGTCGTCGTCGTGGTCGCCGTCGTCGTCGTGGTCGCCGTCGTCGTTGGCACCGTCGTCTTCGGCGGCGTGACCACCGGCGGCACCTCCGCGACCGGTGGCACCTCCGCGACCGCAGGCGGCGCCTCGCCCGCGGGCTCATCGCTGGCCACCGTCGCCTCTGGCGCCGTCATCGTGGGCATCGGCGCGATCTCCTCCGACGAGCTGCTGCCCCCGCTGCTGAGCAGGAAGAACCCTGTCACCAGCCCCCCGATGACCACGAAGGCGCCGGCCCCGATGAGCATCAGCGGTGCTCCCCCCCGTGCAGGCGGAGGCGCCCCATAAGGAGCCGGACCCCCCAGATACCCTGGCGGAGCCGCGCCGACACCGGGCGGCGGCCCGCCATAAGGCGCTGGTCCCCCGTAAGGCGGCGGCCCCCCATAGGGCCCCGGACCACCATGAGGCGGCGGCCCCCCATAGGGCGCTGCTCCCCCGGGCGGAGCAAACGGCGCTGGCGCTCCCATCGGCGCCGCACCAGGAAACCCACCCGCGTGCGGCGGAGCGCCACCATACGGCGCCCCCCCCACCTCGGTCCTCCCGGCTGGAGAAGGCGGCCCCCCATAGGGCCCCGCACCCGCACCCGGAGGCGGAGCCTGGAGCGGCCCCCCATCCACCACCGTGTTTCCCGCCCCACCGACCGCCCCTGGGAGCGGCCCCACACCGGGAACAGGGAAGGTGCCCGGAGGCGCATTGTCCACGAAGAGCGGCTCTCCGACGATGGTTTGACCCTTCCCGGGGGCACCTGCCGGAGGAGCCGGCCATCCGGGGGGACTGCCGTTGGGGTTGTTGCTCATGGGTCGTCCATCGTAGCCCCGTTGACGGCTACGGTCAGTTGCTCTTCGGAATTCCCCAGTTGATCGGCTTTCTTCCGCCACCCGTGCTCGTCGACGTGCCCGTCGACGTGCTCGTCGACGTGGCCGTCGGCGCCGTGTTCGGCGGCTTCGGCGACGTCGGGATGTGAAGCGTCGGCGTCGGCAGCGGCCAGTTGCCGGGGAACGTCGGCAGCGTCGTGGGAAGCGTCGACGGGATCACGATGATCGGCGGCGTCGTGGTCGTCGTCGTGGTCGTCGTGGTCGTCGTCGTCGACGTCGTGACCGTCGGCGGCGTCGTCGGTGTCGTCGCCGGTGGCCTGGTCGTGGTGGTCGTGGTGGTCGTCGTCCTGACTGGCGGCGCCGTCGTCGCTGGCACCGAAGGCGACGTGATCGTCGGCGTGGGCGACGTCATCGTCGGCTGCGTGGACACCTGCGGCGTCTCCGCCTCCACCTGCTGGCTCTGCCCCAGCGTCGGTGGCGTCAGGTCTTCCTGATGGCCGCTGCTCCGATCGTTCCCGAGCTCATTGGCCAGGTAGACCCCGCCGACCACCGCACCAGCGATCCCCGCCGCGGAGAGCAAGATCAGCATCAGCGGCGGACCCGACGAGCGCTTCCCGTGGCGCTGCCCCGCCATCCCAGCCGAGGGCATCGGCGCCATCGACGCCGTCCCCGGCAGCGCATGCACCGCCGGATGCCCCTGACCATACCCGCCCCCGTACGCCGGAGCGCCACCATGCCCCTGGTTCCCTGGCGCGAACGCCGGCGACCCTCCGACCGCCGTCCCACCCGGCCGTTGCGGAGGCTCCATCGGGAACGCCGACATCGTACCGCCGGCCCCACCGTTCATCGGCGCATAAGGCGGCGCGCTCACCGTCGAAGGCAGCACCGGACTCTCCCGCACCGCGGACAGCGCCGCCACGGGAACCAGCGGCTCCGACATCCCTGGCACGGGCGACAGCGCCGACGTCCCCGACCCCCTCGCGTTGGCCGAGAACCCTCCCAGCGGCGTCGGATTCCCCAGCATCGCCAGCGGCGTGGCCTCGGTCGTCGCGGGCAGCATGCTCCCGAGAGGCGTGAAATCCCCGCCTTCCTCCGGCGGAACCGTCTTCGGAACCGACGGATACCCGCTCCCCCCGTCACCGGACTCCGCCCGGTTCGCCGCCGCCCCTGCGCTGGCGTCACCCGAACCATCCCCCTGCGCTGGCGACTCCGCCGCCTTGGCTGCGGCGACCACGGGCGCTGGCGTCGGCGCCTGGCTCACCTGCTGCGGCGGAGGCGTCAGCGCCGACGGCACCCGCGCCGCCTTCGCGAACGGCTCGATCGCCTCGCGCAGCGCCGCCACCGTCGGGAACCGATCCTCTGGCCGAGGCGAGATCGCCCGATGCACCGCCGCCGCCAGCTCGCGCGGAATCTGCGGCGCCAGGTCCGTCAACTGCGACACCTGCCCCGAGTGGTAGGCCATCGCGATCTGCAGCGGCTCGTCTCCACCGACCGGCCGCCGCCCCGCCAGCATCTCGAAGACCATCACCCCGATCGAGAAGATGTCCGCCCGCCCATCGACCTTGTCCGCCGAGTAAGCCTGTTCTGGCGCCATGTACTCCGGCGTCCCCATCACCACCCCGGGACGGGTCAGACCACGCTCCAGCTCACCGGTCACCCTCAGCTTCGCGATGCCGAAATCGAGCAACTTCAACAGCGGCTCACCCCGCGGCGTCGTCGTGATCATCACGTTGTCGGGCTTCAGATCCCGATGCACCACCCCGGCCCGATGCGCAGCCTCCACCCCCTCGAGCATCTGCATCGAGTGCTCGAGCGCGTCCGCGTACGACAGCTGCTGCCCAGCCCGGTACAGATCCTCGTAGAGCGTCTGCAGGGTTCGCCCCTGCAAGTACTCCATCACGATGAACGCCTGCCCGCTGCTGTTCTGATCGACGTCGCTCACCCGCACCACGTGCGGGCTCTGGATCTGCGCCGACACCCGCGCCTCCTGCAGGAAGCGCTGCACCAGCCCCTGACGGCGCGACAGCTCCGGGTGGAGGAACTTCAACGCCACCGTCGTCCCGAGCATCTCGTGACGCGCCTCGTAGACGCTCCCCATACCCCCATCACCGATGAGGCGGACGAGACGGTACTTGTTGTTGATGACCTGACCGACCTGCGGGCGCATGGGATTCCGTCGGGAGTGGGGAAGGTCCTGGGAGAGTCTCACAAGCTTGTAGACGGACGTCAGTCGATTTCGTGTGACCGGAAGGCACGGTTGGCCTCCTGGACGTCCAGCCTGCTTGTCTTGTGAAGTCGCGGTACGTCGGAGGAGCCCGAGGGTGCAACAGGAAATTCTGACATCCCTGCAGCCGCGCAGCTCCACCGCCGGCTCGTAACGCCTGCAGTCTGGCACGCCTCTGACGCATTGTGTCGGTCGATCCGACCTTCCCTGGACGCAAACATCGGACTACCCGGTCGCCCATGCCGCGATCAGCAATCCTCGGGGTAGGGCATCACGTCCCTGACAAGGTGGTCACCAACGACGATCTGGCTCGGCTGATGCCGACGAGTGACGCCTGGATCCAGCAGCGCACGGGCATCCGTGAACGCCGCTTCATCGCCGAGAGCGGCACCGGCGCCAGCGACCTCGCCGTCCCTGCGGCGCGCATGGCCGTCGAACGAGCCGGCCGCAAGGTCGAAGACGTCGACATGATCATCTTCGCCACCCTCAGCCCCGACGTGAACTTCCCGGGCTCCGGCTGCTTCCTCGGCCACAAACTCGGCCTCCCTGGCGTCCCTGCGCTCGACATCCGCAACCAGTGCTCGGGCTTCCTCTACGGCCTCAGCATCGCCGACGCCTGGGTCCGCGCCGGCGCCTACCGCAACATCCTCGTCGTTGGCGCCGAGGTCCACTCCACCGGCCTCGACTTCTCCGAGCGCGGCCGTGACGTCGCCGTCCTCTTCGGCGACGGCGCTGGCGCCGCCTTGATCGGCCAGAGCCCTGGCGACGAACGCGGCCTGCTCTCCATCGCCCTGCACGCCGACGGCGCTGGCGCACAGGACCTCTGGCTCCAGGCCCCTGCCTCCAGCCACATCCCCCGACTCACCCCCGAGATGATGGAGCGTGGCGACCACTTCCCGAGGATGAACGGCAAACAGGTCTTCCGCTGGGCCACCGAAAAAATGCCCGAAGTCTCCCTCGAAGTCCTCGAAAAGGCTGGCCTCGGCGTGAGCGCCGTCGACCTCTTCGTCCCTCATCAAGCGAACATGCGCATCAACCAGCTCGTTGCCAGCAAGCTCGGCCTCCCTGAAGACAAGGTCGTCCACAACATCGAGCGCTACGGCAACACCACCGCTGCCACCATCCCCATCGGCCTCAGCGAAGCCTGGGCCGAAGGCCGCCTCCACGAAGGCGCCACCACCCTCCTCGCCGCATTTGGCAGCGGCTACACCTGGGGAGCGGCCGTCGTCCGCTTCTGAATCCCCGTCGACCGCTGCTCCCCGATGACATACGGATCGGGGATGCTCGCTCCGTGGCTGCTGGACTCCCTCATCGACCGCGTCCTCGACGAAGACCTCGCCGGCGGTGATCTCACCACCGAAGCCTGCGTCGACGAAGGCGCCCGCGCCGTCGCCCACGCCGTTGCGCGCAAGCCCCTCGTCGTCTGCGGAGGCGCCGTCTTCTTGCGCGTCTTCCAGCGTGTCGACCCCGCCGTCGAAGGCGAACTCCACATCCCCGAAGGCACCCCCGTCGACACAGGCGCCCAGCTGTGGACCGTACGCGGCCCCGCGCGCTCCCTCCTCACCGCCGAGCGCGTCGCCCTCAACCTCACCCAGCGCATGAGCGGCGTCGCCACCCAGGCCCACCGCTACGTTGCCGCCCTCCCCCCTGGCTCCCCCGTCCGCATCACCGACACCCGCAAGACCACCCCGGGCCTCCGCGCGCTCGAACGCTACGCCGTCCGCATCGGCGGCGCCCACAACCACCGTGACAGCCTCGGCAGCGCCGTCCTCATCAAGGACAACCACATCATCGCCGCCGGCGGCATCACCGTTGCCATCGAACGCGCCCGCCAGCGCGCCCCCCACACCTCCCGCATCGAGGTCGAAGTCGACTCCCTCCCCCAGCTCGAAGAAGCCCTCGCTGCCGGCGCCGACATCATCCTCCTCGACAACTTCCAGACCGACGACATCCGCACCGCCGTCGCCCGCGTCCACCAGATCCCGCACCGCCGCCCCCTCCTCGAAGCCTCGGGCGGCATCACCCTCGAACGCATCCGCGAGCTCGCCGAAGCCGGCATCGACCTCATCAGCGTCGGCGCACTCACCCACTCCGCCAAGGCCGCCGACATCGCCCTCGACCTCGACCTCTCCTGACCCTCCTTCACGACCTCGACCTCTCCTGACCCTCCCGCGCAACCTCCCATGACCCTCCTGGACGAAGCGGCCCTCCGCCACGCCCTCGCCCGCCACGGCGCCACCCTCGGCACCCCGCTCACCCTCCTCGCCCAGACCGGATCCACCAGCGACGACGCCCGCCAGGCCGCCGCGCGCGGAGCCCCCCAGGGCGCCACCTTCCTCGCCGACGAACAGACCTCTGGCCGAGGCCGAGGCGGCCACCGCTGGCACTCCCCCCCTGGAGAGAACCTCTACCTCTCCGTCGTCCTCCGACCTCGCGTCCCCCCCACCGCAGCCGCCCCCATCTCCCTCGTCTGCGGCCTCGCCGTCGCCACCCTCGTCGAACGCGCCCTTGCCCCGCGCGAAGACACCGCAGCCCACGTTGCCGTCAAATGGCCCAACGACGTCCTCGTGAACGGCCGAAAGATCGCCGGCATCCTCGTCGAAGGCCAGATTCGAGGCGACACCCTCCAGAGCCTCGTCGTCGGCATCGGCCTCAACGTCAGCGCCCAGCGCTTCCCCGACGAACTCGCCGCCCGCGCCACCTCCCTCGCCCTCCTCGGCGCCCAGCGCTCCCGCGAAGAACTCGCCGCCGAGCTTCTCGCCCTCCTCGGCCACAGCGTCGACCGCTTCGCACGCGAAGGCCTCCGCGCCTTCGCCGACGAACTCGCCCAGCGCGACTGGCTCCGCGGCCGCAACGTCGCGATCGGCGACCTCTCCGGCACCGCCTGCGGCATCGACACAGAGGGCCACCTCCTCATCCGACGCGACACCGGCGAGGTCCGCGCGATCGCCGCCGGAGAGGTCAGCGTACGTTACGACGGACGCCTCGACCCCTCTTCCTGACGTTTCCTTCTCAGCGCCTCAGCGCCTCAGCGCCCCCACCGCCTCGGCCACCTCGCCTCGGCCACCTCAGCGCCTCGTGCCCTCGCGCGTCCCCCCCATCGAGTTCAGCGCTTCCCGCGCATGAACTCCTCGAACAGCGTCACCTCCTCCGTCCCCCCGAGCACCACCGGCACCCGCTGATGAAGCTCCGTCGGCTCGATGTCGAGAATCCGCTCACTCCCCGTCGTCGCTCGCCCACCGGCCGCCTCGAACACGAACGCGAACGGATTCGCCTCGTACAGCAACCGCAGCTTTCCCCGCTGATTCTTCCTGTCCGCCGGATACGCGAAGAGCCCCCCCTTCAGCAGCGTCCTATGCGCATCCGCCACCAGCGACCCCACGTAACGGCATGCATACGGCCGCCCCGTCCCCTTGTCCTCCTCCTTCACCCACGCATTCCAGCGCCGCACCTCCTCCGTCCACCGCCCCGAGTTCCCCTCGTTGATCGAGTACAGCCCACCCCCCGAAGGAATCCGGATGTTCTCGTGCGACAGAAAGAACTCCCCCACCGTCGGATCGTACGTGAACCCGTGCACCCCCCCCACGCCCGTCGTGATCACCAGCATCGTCGACGACCCGTAGAGCACGTACCCCGCCGCCAGCAGCTCCCGCCCTGGCCTCAGAAAGTCCGCCGCCTCAGCCCCCGCCCGGTCCTCCTTCTTCCGCAGAATCCCGAAGATCGTCCCGATCGAGATGTTCACATCGATGTTCGACGACCCATCCAGCGGATCCGTCACCACCACGTACCGCGCCCTCGGATCGGTCGACAGCACCCGCGGCTCTTCCAGCTCCTCGCTCGCCACCGCCGCGCAGTGCCCTCGCCGCCCCAGAGAGCTGAGCAGCGTCTCGTTCGCCACCTCATCCAGCTTCTGGACCTGCTCCCCCTGGACGTTCGTCTCCCCCGTGTACCCCAGGATGTTGGCCAGCCCGGCCCGCCGCACCTTCGACGTGATCAGCTTCGCCGCCAGCCCGATCTGGTTGAGCAGCGACGTGAACGCCCCCGTCGCCTCCGGGAACCCCATCATCCCATCGAGAATGTAGGTCTCCAGCGTGATCCCCACGCGCGAAGCCGCGGGCGGTTGAGTCCAGCTCTGCGTCAATCGACCCTCCGGTTCAGTCCCCATGTCGTCCCTCAGGAAACCTCGAAGAGGCATGCATCACGCCCCACCAGCTTCCATCCCATGACTCTGCCCCGAGGATTGCCCATCCAGAGCCTCTTCTCAACTGGAGCGACACCAGAAGCCCCTGACCCCCGCTCCCACCTCCCCCAGACCGCAGACGGATGCGCCCTCCTCCCGGACGCGCATGGCACCGAGAACGGACGCCCGCTCCTCGCCCCACGAACGCACAGACATCAGCCCCGCGCTCCCCGACAGCGGCGCCTCCATCCCATCACCCTGTGACGGCAGAGACGTCACAGGGTGATGGCAGTCCTTCACCCTGATGATGGCGAAGACGTCCTTCCTGGGATGGCAAACCTTCTCCCTGTGACGGAGAAGAGCTTCAGCCCTTCAACTTCATGGCGGCAGAGCTGACGCAGGGGAGACGAGTTGCGCAGGGGAGGGGAGTCGAGTTGCGCAGGGGAGGGGAGACGAGTTGCGCAGGGGAGGGGAGACGAGTTGCGCAGGGGAGGGGAGTCGAGTTGCGCAGGGGAGTCGAGTTGCGCAGGGGAGTCGAGTTGCGCACGCAGCGCGAGGGCCGCTGAGGGGAGGAGTTGCGCAGCGGGCAGGCGCGTGGCGCGCGTGGAGCGGGTAGCGTCCGCGCAACGGACCGTGAATCACGTGAGGGTGGCGGTTGCGCAGACGCCGATGACAGTGAGAGGCGGTGGCGCAGACGCTGGCGACAGCGGGAACTGACGGATCAGCTGCTCAGGACCAGGCCTGTACAGCCTCCCTCGACGGCCCCACCCTCGGACCCCGCCGGCGCCACCTCTCCCTTCATCTCATCTCAGCGCGATCGAGCGCTCATCGCGCCGCCCTCATCGCGCCTCGACGCATCGTCTCAAGCAGGCTCGCTCGACGTCTCCATGCTCACCGTCTCCCGCCTCGAGACCGGCGCACTGACCCCCGCCGCCTCGGCCTCCCTCCGCGTCGACGCCGCCATCTCACCGCTCTTCCTCCCGTCCTCGACCTTCTCCTGCGCGAGCGCCCCGCTCATCGCCTCCATCGCCCCACGCGGCGGCTTCACCCCGCCCTTCCTCTTCGGCGGACCATCCAGGAACCGCAGCGCGAACGCCTGCCTCACCACCGGCGTCCCCAGCGCCCGCCCTGCATTCCGTGCCGCGCGCCGCGCCTGCCGCGCCAGCGTCACCACGATCCCATCGAGCAGGTTCAGATACTCCGTCTCCTCGATCGGCCCTCGCCGTGCCGGCCGCTGCTCCAGCCCTGCCGAGAGCTTCGTCATCGCCGCCCCCAGCCCGAGCGCCACCCCGGGCCCCCCGCGTGACGCCGCTGCCGCCGCCACATCGGGCACCTCGAACGTCGCCAGCAGCAACCCGAGGTGCGCGTGCAGCAGCATCGCCTCCCCCCGCCCCTTCGGGACCCGCGACGTCTGCCCCAGCGTCGTCGTCACCCGACGCTGAACCTCCTCCGCCGCCCCTGCTGCGCGGAGCACCGTCATCACTGCGAGCAACACCGCCCGCGCCGACTCCCGCTGCGCCTTCGCCTCCTGGAGCGCATCCCCATACGCCAGCCGGTCCTGACGCATGACCCCCATTTGCCCCGTGCGCGTCACCTCTCCCGAGATCAACGCATCCCGCGCCACTGCGAGCAAGTCACCATCCGCAGCGCTGAAACCATGGTCGACGAGCGCCGCCCCATGCTTCCCCAGCGCTGCCAGCGTGGCATTGGCCTGTGCCACCGTATCGTGTGAGCTGTAGTGCTTCCCTACCGCGATGTAACTCGCCTTGGCCTGAGCAGAGAGCGTCGACGGATCGAACGACATGAGTTGTCTCCTGAGCTTTCATCAATGTGGGACGACTGCCGCCGGCGACGTTCCTGTCCCCGGGGCGACCCACTAGACGCTCGGCTGCGTGAAGTTATTCGCAGGCTCGGTCGATTTTTTTACGCACCTCCGCCCAAGGTGCAAACGCAGCTTCGCGTCCTCCTCCCTCAACGCACACCGAACGAGAAATCCTCCTCAGTTTTCAATGACTTACTGAAGGGACCCCCCTGTCGAAACCTCCGGGAGGCTCGCAGCAAACTCCCGGAGGCTCGCAGCAAACTCCGGGAGGCTCGCCGCAAACTCCGGGAGGCTCGCCGCAAACTCCGGGAGGCTCGCAGCAAACTCCGGGAGGCTCGCCGCAAACTCCCGGAGGCTCGCCGCAAACTCCGGGAGGCTCACAGCAAACTCCGGGAGGCTCGCAGCAAACTCCGGGAGGCTCGCAGCAAACTCCGGGAGGCTCGCAGCAAACTCCGGGAGGCTCGCAGCAAACTCCGGGAGGCTCGCCGCAAATGTCCCACGAGCGTCCGCAACACCCGGGACATATCGACCCCTCATCTCCTCACATTTGCCAGCCTCGCCGCCCTCACGAGACATCGGGCCGCATCGACTCGCTCACCTCACCTGTTTACGGCGTCCCGATGCCGCTCGCGAAGGAAGAGAAAGAGCGGCAGCGCGAGCGACGGCCCCACCGAGAGCGCCACGAGCGGCAACCACAGCTGGCGCATCCCGAGCCGGCGCCCCTCCACGAGCACGAAACAAAGCACCGTCACCCCCGAGACGAGCACGTCTGCCCATGCGAACGCCGCAATCCGATCCGCCGTCGCGAGCTGCACCAGCAGCGGCAGATCCAGACCATGCACCCCCAACCAGGGCGCGAACTGGCTCAGCGGAAGGAGCGTACCGATGACGGCGAGAGCTGCGTACGTGATCTGCATCGAGAACTCGGGGAAACCATACGCGAGCCGCGAGAACGCGCAGGAGTTTCGTACTCGCCACGTCGGACGAGGGCGCTCCCCTCGCGAGCCCCCCTCATGCTCGACGACATCCATCCCCCGCCGAACGCATGCGACCCATCCGCGACGGACACAATGCAGCATCCCCTCACGTCTCGCGTCGCCGCCCCTCACGTCGCAACCCTTCACGTAAGGACGGCCACGCCACCCACGTCCACCGCCTGCATCCGGACGCACCGACCCACCCGACCGCCGCACCCATCGCAGCGCGACGACGAACGACGCTCGCCTGGACGATGAACGATGCTCGCCTGCCCGATCGCGCTGGCCAGGTCGACGGGCCCCCTGGCCTGGTGCGTTTGGAGGTTGGGTCGGCGGCCAAGCCGGAGTATGCCTGCGTCCCAAGAGCTGTCCCCAGTACGAACCTGACGGAGCAATTCATGGCGCTCACCGATCGCGTTAAGCAGATCCTGTCCTGGTACGCTTCCGAGAATCCCGGCACCCAGACGAACCTCGTCCGCCTCCTCAATCACGGCGCCCTCACGGGCACCGGCAAGATGGTGATCTTGCCCGTGGATCAGGGATTCGAACACGGCCCCGTGCGCTCCTTCGCGCCCAACCCGGAAGCCTACGACCCGGACTATCACTATCAGCTCGCGATCGACTCGGGATGCAATGCCTACGCAGCCCCCCTGGGCTCGCTCGAGGCCTCCGCCGTCAAGTTCGCCGGCCAGATCCCGCTCATTCTCAAGCTGAACAACAGCGACACCCTCGCCAAGGTCGAGCCCCACTCCGCCATCACCGCCACCGTCGAGGACGCGCTCCGCCTGGGCTGCGTCGGTATCGGTTACACCATCTACCCGGGCTCCAGCGGCCGGAACCGCATGTACGAAGACCTCCGCGAGATCACCCTCGAAGCCAAGCGCAAGGGCCTCGTCGTCGTCGTCTGGGCCTACCCCCGCGGCACCGGCCTCTCCAAGGCCGGCGAGACCGGAATCGACGTGTGCGCCTACGCCGCCACCATTTCGGCCCAGCTCGGCGCCCACATCATCAAGGTCAAGCCGCCGACGGCGCACATCGAGCAAGACGCCGCGAAGAAGCTCTACGAGCAGCAAAACATCCCCATTGCCACTCTGTCCGAGCGCATTCGCCACGTCGTGCAAGCCACCTTCGGCGGCAAGCGCATCGTCATCTTCTCGGGCGGCGAGTCCAAGAGCATCGACGACGTCCTGGCCGACGTCAGCGAGCTGGCCAAGGGCGGCTCCTTCGGCTCCATCATGGGCCGCAATGCCTTCCAGCGCCCCCGCGACGAGGCCTTGAAGCTTCTCGCCGGCGTCATGAAAATCTACAAGGACACTCCCTGATCCGTGCGGATCCGGGCCTCGAAAGCCGGACGCTTGCGCGCTCCGGCTTTCCCGTCCGCTCCCGATGGGTGCGGAGAAGCCGCCGCTTCTCTCAAAAACCGCATTCCGGAGAGGGGACTTGTCGTGGTTAACTCCCGCCCCTCTCCCCCCCTTCGTGACATGAAATTCCTCACGAACTGAGATTCGGACAGCGCATGCCCATCAAGATCCAAATCGCCTCCTCCGACCCGCTGAGCACCCCCGCCGACGTCCTCGTCGTGGGCGTGCCCGAGGGGGCAGCACTGAGTGAAAGCGTCTTCTCACGGCTGCAAGAGTCCCTCGGTGAGGCTGTCTCCAGACAGCTCAAGCGCGACGATTTCACCGGCAAGAAAGACCAGAGCGTCGAGTTCACCACCTACGAGCGGATCAAGCCTGCCCGCGTCCTCGTCCTCGGGATGGGGAAGGGCCCCTTCTCCGACGCCGACGTCAGGTTGCTCGCGGCCCGAGGCGCCCGCTTCGCGACCGGCGCCCGCGCCCAGTCCATCACCCTCTCGGTGCCGGAGGGCATCGCCGGCGCGGAGCGGGCCGCAGCCGAAGGCCTCGTGCTCGGCTCCTACAGATTCACCCGTTACTTCACCGGCGATCGCCTCCCCAAGACCACCCTCGAGCGCGGCAGCGTCCTCGTCCAGGGCAAGGTCACCAAAGCGGGTCGCGACGCCGTCGCCCTCGGCCAGCAGATTGGCGAATCGGTCTGCATTGCCCGCGACCTCATCAATGAGCCCCCCAATGAACTCTACCCCGAGGCATTCGCTCGCTTTGCCACCACCGTCGGCAAGCAGCGCGGCCTCAAGGTCACCGTCTTCGACAAGGCCGCCCTCACCAAGCGCGGCATGAAGCTGATGCTTGCCGTCGGCCAGGGCAGCGCCCGCGACCCTCGCCTCATCCACATGGCCTACGTCCCCAAGGGGAAGCCCAAGGCCAAGCTCGTCTTCGTGGGCAAAGGCCTCACCTTCGATAGCGGTGGCCTGTGCATCAAGCCGGCCCCCGGTATGGAAGAGATGAAAGGCGACATGGGCGGCGCGGCCAACGTCGTCGCCCTCATGGCAGCGATTGCAGCGCTCAAGCCCGCCGTCGAGGTCCACGGAATCATCGGCGCCGCCGAGAACATGCCCGACGGCGACGCCTACCGCCCCGGCGACATCTTCGGCTCCCTGGACGGCAAGACCGTCGAGATCATCAACACCGACGCCGAAGGCCGCCTCGTGCTGGCCGATTGCCTCGCCTACGCCCGGACGCTCAAGCCCGACCTCATCCTCGACAACGCCACCCTGACCGGCGCCTGCGTCGTCGCCCTCGGCACCACCGTGTCCGCCTTCTTCGCCAACCGCGACGAGCTGGCCGACCGGATGCGCGCTGCAGCCCGCACCGCGGGAGAGTCCATGTGGCAGATGCCCCTCGTGGAAGAGCTGCGCGACGGCCTCAAGAGCGAGTGGGCCGACCTCAAGCACACCGCCGACCGCTGGGGAGGTGCCATCACGGCCGCGCTCTTCCTGCGCGAGTTCGTGGGCGACATCCCCTGGATCCACGTCGACGTCGCCGGCCCCTCCATGGCCAGCAAGCCTTACGGCATCTACACCAAAGGCGGGACGGGCCACGGCGTGCTCACCTTCCTGAGGCTCGTCGAGAGCTACGCGCGGTAACGCTGTGCAGATCCGTCGAAAGCTCGAGCGGGCGTTCAGCCGCGCCGTGACTGATTTCGAGATGATCTCCGAAGGAGATCGGATCATGTGCGCGGTCTCGGGCGGCAAGGACAGCTATGCAATGCACACATTGCTGGTCGAGCTCGCGCGTCGCGCCCCCGTGCGGTTCAGCATCATCGCGGTCAACATCGATCAAGGGCACCCGGGCTATCCCGGCCACCTCCTCCGCGATTACATGACCGCAGGCCAGCATGAATTCATGATGGTCTCGGAGGACACCTATTCGATCGTCACCGAGAAGATCCCGGAGAACAAAACCTACTGTTCTCTCTGCTCCCGGCTCCGGCGCGGCATCCTCTATCGCCTCGCCAAGGAGCTGGGGTGTACCAAGATCGCCCTCGGACACCACCGCGACGATGCCATCAACACCCTGCTGCTCAACCTGGTGTTCGCCGGACAGCTCAAGGCCATGCCCCCCAAGCTGATCTCCGACGACGGCGACAACGTGGTCATCCGCCCGCTCATCTACTGCGCAGAAGACGACCTCGCCGCCTTCTCGGCAGAGCAAGCATTCCCGATCATCCCCTGCGATCTCTGCGGCTCCCAGGACAACCTCCAGCGCAAAGCGGTGAGCCGCCTCCTCGCAGATCTCGAAGCGCGCCACCCCGGCGTGCGCCAGAACATGCTGGCCGCGCTGGGCAACGTCCGCCCGAGCCACCTGTTCGACAAGCGCCTCTGGAAGCAGCTCGGCCTGGAGGTCGCACAGGACGAACGCGCCGACAAAGAAGGACGCGACCTGGGCGACATGGTCCCGACGACGCGTCTGTTGCGGGACACCGCATAACGCTTGAGCAACAGGCCCATGGTCAGCTCGACGGACGAACCCCCTGCGTCGGATCTCCTGGAGGGGAGCCAGGTGGAAGACGCATCGCCCGTCCGTGCCTCGGGAGGACAGGGGAGTCCTCTCGGCGCCGAAGAACCTGGCGACCAGGGCTCACGGACGGAGGAAGCGAAGGTCCCGCTCACGCGCGCCTTCGCCGGATTCCGCGACGTGAGGACCATCCAGGCGATGCTCGCTGCGCTCGTCGCCTGGTCCATCACCATCGCGCCCGCTGCGTTCGCGCGGGGCTCTCTCGGGCAAGCGCGCTTCGTGGCGGTCCTGGCGCTCGCGTGCGGACTCGCCGCACCGCCGCTCGCGTTGGTGCGGAGAAGGCTCGGGCGCCATCTCGGCATCTCCGTGTTCGTCGCCCTGGCCTCGCTGACCTGGCTCCTGTCGTCCACCGCCCTCCAGCCCCTCCGCCTCGATCCCATCCGCGCCGCAATCGGCGCGATCGCGTGGGGCGTCTTCGCCCTCTCCTGGCGTGATCGCTGGTCGAGTGGTCCATCCCAGACGCCCGAGACCGACGCGCCCGTGCTGCAAGCCCGCTCGCGGCTCCCTCCCACCGCGCGCCTCATCGCGTCGATCGGCGTGCTGTCCGCGCTCGGCTTGCTCTTCCTCGCCTGGCGCGTCCGCGAGGTCGACCGCGGCCTCATGGCGCAAGCCGTCGCCATCGCCTGCGCGATCGCGCTCATGACCGCGGCCGCGGACGTGGCGGTCGCGCTGGGACGCCGCACGCAACCACCCCGCCGCTTGACCCCCCACGGCATGAAGCTGCTGCTCGGCCTGCTGGTATTTGCGGTCGGAGGAGCGGTCCTCCTCGCGATCCGCTGACGGCCCATGCGGAAGAAGACGGGGATGAGCGTCGCCAGATCGCTGGCGCTATCCCCTCGGCGAGCCGAACCGAGGTACACTGCGCGCGGTGTCCAGGGTGATCGACGTCTTCGCCAGCTTCCTCCTCGTCGCGGCAGCTGCCTCGTTTGCCTTCGGCGTTTATGCGCTGGGAAGTCGACAGGATTTCAAGGCGCTGTACCTGCTCATCGTGGGAGCCCTGGCGCTCCGTGCGTCGACCGACATGCTGCGGCCCCGCGGAGGGGGTCAGTGAGCCACGAACTCTTGCTGGCTGGATGCCTCGGTATCGCAGCGTGTGGTCTCGGCTGTCGCGATGAGGGGAGCCCACCGGGTGACCCGCCGCCGTCGACACAGCGGCTCGAAGGCGTGGTCGCCCGGGTCGGCGACGCCACCATCACCGCCGCCGCCGTCGCTCGGGTCGCGGTGGCCCAGGGGGTCTCGCCCCAGCTCGCCTTGGAGAAGCAGATCGACGACGAACTCTTCGCGAGAGAGGCCCACGAGCGCGGGCTGGTTTCCGCTGGAGCACTCCAGAACCGGCGCAACATCTTGCTGAGCCGGAGACTGCTGAGAGCACTCCTCGATGAGGCGGAGCGCGCTGGCCCAGTCACCGACACAGAGCTTGATGAAGTCTCCTCCCGGCGCTGGCTCGAACTCGATCGCCCCGAAGCCTTTCGCACCGTCCACGCCGTCGTTCAGATCCCCGAGGATGCCGACCCTGCGACGCGCGCCAAGGCGACGCGCATCGCAGAGGCGATCCGCGCTGCCGTCGTCCCGAGCGGTGACATCGCCCGTCAGGACCCGCCCCCCGAGACACAGCGCGGGGCCCAGAACCCCGACACCGCTCAGAAAGCCTTCCTCGACGCAGCGGCCAGCGTCGCCACCGAGGACCTCAAGGTGACCGCGGAAGCCCTGAGCCCCGTCACGGCCAGCGGTCGCGTCCTCCGGCCCGAGCCCCAGCAGTTCGACATCGCCTTCTCCGGTGCGGTCGCCAAGCTGGAGGCCCGGGGCGACATCACCGGCGTCTTCCCCTCTGCGCACGGCCTGCACGTGGCCATGCTGCTCGAGAGAGTCCCCGCTTCCGTGTTCCCCCGTGAAGAGCGTCGCCGCATGGTGCACGAGGAGGTCATGACCGCCCGCGCCCGCACGGCACACCTCGCCCTCATGGAAGGGCTACGTCGGCAGCACGGAAACCTCGTTCGCATCGTCGATGACGCCGATGCGAGCGTTGCCCTCGTCAAGATCGAGCCATGAGCCCTCCCCGGACGCACAGGCGAGATGCCTCGCCGCCCAGAGACCAAGCGCGCTCTCCCTTCACCGCCATCCTGGAGCAGCTGGTCGCCTCGACACCTGGCGCCCGAGGCGCCGCGCTCGTCGACTTCGAAGGGGAGACCGTCGACTACGCCGGAGGCGTGGATCCCTACGAGCTGAAGGTCGCAGCCGCGCACTGGCTGATCGTCCTCACGGAGATCTCGGACTCTCCCCTCGGGCCGCTGCGCCAGTTCATCGTCCGCGCCCGGTCCCACAGCTACATCATCCGTCAGCTCCAGCCAGGCTACGCCATCGTGCTGCTGCTCCATCCCCGGGCGGCCTTCTCCGTATCCGATCGCGCCCTGCTCGATGCCGACGCACGCATCTGCCTGGAAGCCGGCTGGCAGCAACCCCGCACCTCCTCCCGCTGGTACGGCGTCGACGTCGAGATGGATCGCGGCCGACCTGCTCGCCTGCGCGGGACGCGCGGCGAAGGCGACTGGCAACCCGTCGAAGTGATGGGATTCATGCTGGGCCTGCGACCACGCGAACAAGGATTCCGCATCCGCCTCCACAACGGCGCCGAGATGCTCCTCGTGCGTGAGCGGCTGGGACACTGGTTCGCCGACGAGCGCGTCGACGGCTGAGCTCCACCCACCAGGCCTCATCCCACCTCGAGCGCGTCTCGCAGCCACCCACCACCCGCCTGCAGCCGCGCCTCGCCTGCCCACCCCCTCGCGCTCCATCACGCACTCCCCACCCAGCGCCCTTCTCTCAGCGCTCGATTCCCAGCCAGAGCTCGACTTCCAGCAGCTCGCCCAGCTTCCAGCAGCTCGCTCACCCCGCCACGTACGCCGCGACACGTTACTCCTCCGCACCCGCGAGAAAAGGCACCGCCATCGTCGACTCGGATGGGTCCGTCGGCGCTCCGACCGTCGTCGCGGGCCAACCAACCAGCCCGTTCACCGTCCGAAGATGAGTTCTCCCCGCGCCAGCGAGCGACGGCACGCCACGACGGTCACCATGAAACCGATCCCAGAGCCTGGCTCGAAGTGCTCCTCGCCCGATCGACGCATGCACGCACGCCGTTCCCCAGAAGCTGGCCGAGTTGCACAGAGACCCCTGTTTGGAAAGCTGCGCCGAGCAACCGCCGGGCGAGGGCCACGATTCTACAACCGAGGAGACGCCTTCATGCAGGACACCCCTCCACCAGTTGACGCGACACGCCTCCTCCCGCCGCGCCCAACCAGAGTCAGCAGTTCGCCACGTCCAACCAGAGTCAGCAGTCGCGCGAAATCAGGGTCAGCAAGTTCCTGCGGCGGGGGAGGGCGCTCTCACGGGCCGTGTGAGCGCCGAATTCCCCCGAGAAACCGAGTGTTTCAACAATCGACAGGGAGAGGGGTTGACATACGGGGAGTCCTGAATAGATTCCGCCCTCCCTGGCGGCGCGAAAGTGCCGAGAGGGATTCGCCAACGGCACAGCGGAGCGTGATCTCCGGGGTGTAGCGAGGCGCAACGCAGAGTCGGAACGCTGCTCCTCGTCAGAGGAACTCG